>JAMPEQ010000002.1 GCA_023665085.1 Bacteroides sp. | reverse complement strand
TATCTAACGCACAGTCACGAAGATAGGGAGCAAGTGTATCGTACTTGATAAATGCTTTATCTTCAATCGTTCTTTTTTCATCTTTTGTAACTCTGAAATTCAATATTTCAGTTCTGTTTTCACTAATAGTTTTGTACCTCCAATTTACATTATTTTATTACAGCGAAAGATACTTGTACTTTCGCTGAGAGGAGAAACATATGCAGTGATTGTTATATGTTATTCAACATATTTAATCACGGAATATGTTTGGACGAGGGGTTTGGGCTTAGCCCAATGGCTTTGTTTCGCTGCCATTGGGCGAGCGTAATACAAAGCCGAAACTCGCAGATACCAAAGCATCTACTATCGTATCTGCTTTGGATAAGACAGTAAAAATCAATTCGCTTTTGTTTTGTTCTTCTGACCTCGACAAATGCCCACAAACCGATTTTTGTATCTGTTTTGAGTAGTTTGCTTATTTGAACTTTTTTCTTGTTTTTGGTTTGATAAGGGTTTTTATATTGTTCGTCACCATCTCATGAACCGGAGATGGTTCATATTTTGTGGACGGTATATATATTGCTCTGCTGTGCATTTCCCATATATCTTTCGGACACATCCACAAGTTCTTTGTCAACCAAATCTTTGATTACCTTACGGCAAGAGTTTTCGCAGATGCCACAGTATTCTGCTATATGAGGAATAGAATAATAACTCTGTCCATGCTTATCCTTCCTGCTGATGAAGAAACTGTAAACCACAAACTCCATTGGAGTTAACCCCTCATCAAATATTGTGTTGGGTAATAGAAAATAATTTCCGTTAATGTTATCACCTCGCTTTGATTTATAGATTTTGCCCCTCATCGTAGTAGGCAGTGAGAAAGCACTTTTTACTACCATTTGCGAATTTGTTTACAAATAATTTATAAAAGCACCTCTCACTTATAGCCACGAGAAAAGCAAAATATGAAGATTTTAAATTACTCTTCACTATACGGACATTAAAATATCAAAATATCACGCTTTAAAAATTTTATTTACAGATTGTTTATAAATACACCTTCCAATATAGTAGGCAGTGGCAAAGCAGTAAAAGGGCCATAATTTTTAAATTTTTTTCTTTTATTTTTGCCACAATCGATTTTTATTTTGAATTAGTAACGGTGCTTACAGTGAAACAAAATCTCGTTATATCGTCACACAGGGGTTTGTAACTTGTTTTATTTATCTTGTTTATATATTACCGTTCACTATATGACCACATTGGTCATATTCAAAACTGTCAAAAATTCAAATCGAAAATTCTCTCCATATATAAGGACACTTAAAAATGTTTTGTAAACCATTTTTTGAAAAAATTTTATATGCTATTAAAAATTTGCATTATGACACCTCCCACTTATTTAGCCGTTAAGTAATCTACTTTGAGCCAATGAATTTCAATTTTATAGATTTCAGAACGCAAAAAGTCGGGCACTGAAACCTATACATACTTTTAAACAGACTACTCCCTTGTGTGAGGAATAGTTATGTAAGTATGTATTCGTTTCAATGTCCGACTTAATTCCCGTATCGTACATTAAACTTAAAAGATTCGTTTTAACTCAATGGTTAAACTATAAAAATAATAAGTAAAATATTTAGTTGTAATGTATAATGTTGGCTTCCTCTGCTAACACTATTTAGTTTAGCAAAATTCCACTTTTCTGTCAACAAGAAAATAAGACTTGCAATTAATGCAAACAGAAGGGAAAATTGCCCCCCCTGAAAAAATTTAAAAAAATTTCAAAAAAGGTATTGACAAGTGAATTTGGTGGGTGTATAATGCGTTTGTAATCGAAATTGAATATTTCAATAGCAAAGCCGATGAAAGTCGGTGACGCAAAGCTAAAGGGGCTAAGTCAGAAATGATATGCCAGCCAGTTGCCGCATAAGAAGCGTAATTCTTATTTTTGTTTTTCAAAACACGAAGCGGCCAGGTAACCATTAGCAGGAAGGAGGTCGCTTTTTTATGATTACATCACATTTTAAGTGACAATTTTGAAAACATACTGATTCACAAATGAAATTGAATATTTCAATAGCAAAGCCGATGAAAATCGGTGACGCAAAGCTAAAGGGACTAAGTCGAAAGATATGTCAGCCAGTTGCCGTTAAAGAAGCGTAATTCTTTATTTTTGTGCCAAAAACACAGAGCGAGCAGCCGGTTTCCCTTAGCAGGAAAAAGGCTGCTTTTTATTTTGCAAAAAAACAATAAAGGCAGCACGAAAGGAATAAGTATTATGAACACGGAACAAAAAGAAAAAAAGAGTGGTTTACAGTTAACAATATCCGTTATCGGAATAATCCTTTGCATTGTTTTTGGATTTATGCTGCTGAGCAATCTGACAATCATTGTAAAAGGTGCAATTTATCCGGATAGTCCACCGTCTGTTTGGGGTGTAACGCCGTTGGTGGTGCAGTCAGGCTCAATGAGTGGAACTGCAGCGGATCACATTGAGGTAGGCGATCTTGTTTTGATTGATAAGGTTGACACTCAGGATCTGAAAGAGGGCGACATCATCGCTTTCAAGGATAAAAACATTATTGTTACACACAGGATTAAATCCATTGAAAAGGATGAAAACGGAAAGTTGTTGTTTACAACAAAGGGTGATGCAAATAATGTTGAAGATGCAAACTCGGTAACAGCAGATAATGTTGTGGGAATATATGAACAGCGTATTCCAAAGCTTGGTAATTTCGCTATGTTCTTACAGCAGCCGCTCGGAATGGTTTTGTTCATCGGTGTTCCGGTGTTGGTATTCATTATGTATGATATCATTCGCCGTCAGAGGTACGCTTGTACTGAAAATGAAAAAGCGATCCAGATGCAGGCAGAGATAGACAGACTGCGAAAATTAAATGAGGAAAAGCGCAGTGACACATATCCTGCAAGCTAATTTGCTTAATAACTAAAACAAGGGACAAATAAAAGGAGAGTCCCGAAAAATAATAGGGCAAATAAGTAGAGCCCAAAAATAATTTTAAATTTAAAGGAGATTTTTATTATGAGAAAGGCAAATAACATAAAGAAGGTAAACACAACAAAGAAGTCAAAGAGTATGAAGGTTGCAGCAGTTGCATTAGCACTTACATTGGTAACAAGCTGTTTTGCGGGCGGCACATTCGCCAGATACACAGCTGCTGATAATGGAGGTGACAGTGCAAGGGTTGCTCAGTTCGGCGTGGCTGTTACAGCAAATGGTCAATCTTTCGCAGAAGAGTATAACAATGAACTTGTTGTTTCTAACAATGGCAATAAAATTGTTGCTCCGGGCACAAAGGGCACGGTAACTGCTATGGAAATCACAGGTGAACCTGAGGTTGCGGTACATGTTGATTATACAGCAGACCTTAAACTTGCAAACTGGGAAATCGACGATGAATTCTATTGCCCAATCGAAATTACAGTTGATGGTGATATAATTAAGGGTACGGCATTTGACACTGCAGAAGAATTTGAGAAAGCAGTTGAGGATGCAATTCACGCAGACAGTGCAGATTATGAGGCAAATGCAGATATGGCAGAGGCTAAAGCACCTGTAGTTACATGGGCTTGGTCTATTGAAGGCAACGATAATATTAAAGATACTGAACTCAGTAATCAGGCTGCTGCCGGTAATGCTGCAGACATCCAGCTTGATATTACAACTACTGTAACTCAGAATAACTAATTTCAGTTAAAACAGTTCGCAGCAAATCGTTAATATTATTTACAGAAGATGCGGTCCCGTTCATAAGCAGGACGGGGCTGCTTTCTTGAGTCTGTATGAGTGCCCTGTAATTAGGGCATTGACACAGGTTTAAGAACCGATTTAATTAGACCAAAATACTACAGGAAAGGAATTAATATGAATACTTTTTTGAAAAAGCAAAAAGGCTGGCTGCTCCCGGTTGTGCTGATTTTATTTATATTAGAGGTTGTTACCTTTCCGTTTGTAATCAATTTTACCTGGGCAGACAGGAGTGAATCTCCAAATCATATTCTTACATATACGCAGGGTAATTTGACCTGGAGTAATACAGATGGTGTTGATGAAAACGGAGCGGCAAGGCTCTCGCTGTTTGATACAGTATATCAGAATGCAAGGTCTGATGACGGCAGTAAAATCATCGCACCGGGCAGTAGTTCAAACAATATCATTCGATTGAAAAACAGTGTCGGCAAGCCTGTTCATTATACAGCGGTACTATACAGTATCAAATCAGTTGAGGAGCTGCCTGTTAAGGCTTATCTTAAAGGTGAAAATCTTGCTGATACTCAGAATTATTTTTTGCCTGACGGTGTAAAGAGCGATGACATAATCCGTGCTGTGAGCGGAACTGTCGGCGGTGGTATGATTCAGGATTTTGACATTGGCTGGAACTGGGATTATCAGAACAGTGATGTGCAGGACACCATTGATACTTACCTCGGCAACCAAGCCGTAGATGAAAATATGGATATAACAATCGGCATGTATATCGTTGTTGAGGACGGCAATACCTATACATCACCAAACACAGGTGCTGATGATGCATGGCAGCAGCCTGCAGAAATGGGTGCTTATGTTTCACTTATGTGTATCAGTGCAGTTGTGCTCATATTCTTGATTATTGATAAAAGAAGGGATAAAAAATGCAGGGAATAAAAGTTACGGTTAAAATGATTCGCTCGGTGCTTATAGTTTTGTTGGCAGTGATTTTGATGTGTAATCTGTACTTAATGGCAGCCAAAGCCCTGACAGGAGATCAGCCGTCGATATTCGGATACTCCTCAGCAGTTGTTATGTCAGGCAGTATGTCAGGTGCATTTGAGGTGGATGATATGGTTGTTATCCACGAAAAAAATGATTATGCAGTCGGCGATATTGTTACTTACAAAACAGGTACAAACCTTGTAACACATCGTATCAAGGAAATCACACAGGACGGCTGTTATATTACACAGGGTGATGCAAATAACACAACTGATAAGGATCCTGTTTCAAAGGATAATGTGGTTGGCTGTGTGGTTACGATAATTCCAAAAGCAGGGCTGATTATTTCAGCACTGAAATCACCTTGGGGTATGCTTTGTATTGTTCTTGCAGGAGGTTTGCTGATGTGCATACCTTCGGGCAAAATTCAGGAGGATGTAGATTATGGAGAAGAAACAAAAACGAAACTCCATACATGTTAATAAGGGAAAAAGATTCAGGCTTCCGCTGTCGGCAATCGTCAGTTATCTGCTCGTGGTTACTCTGCTTTTAAGCGGTGTGAGTCTTGCACGATACACAGCTTCAGCAACGGGCTCTGATTCAGCAAGAATGGCACGCTTCAGCGTTTCTGCCACAGCAAGTGCAGACCAGCCAAGCCTTATTGAACTGGACAATACAGAGGGTATTTCGGGCGAATATGCATTTGAGGTTTTGAATGATTCCGAAACGGCAGTGCAGTACACAGTGGTTGTCGGCAACCTGCCGCCTGAGGTTTGCGTGAGTATTGGCAGTCAGGCAGTAACAACCACTGATGAAATCAATACTGCTGTATTTGATGCAGTAAATCTTGGAGCAGGTCAGAATGACAAGGACACAATCACTTTTACCGCTCTTGATGATGCAGAGAGTGATTTGTATGAGGACATTTCAGTTGATGTTCAGTTTGAACAGATAGATTAAGAAAGGAGAAAAATGCTATGGAAAAATCGAATAAGAAAAACAGAGCATTTTTCTCTGCTTTTATTTGCCTTGTGGCTGTTATACTTACAATATGCACAAGCTTTACATTTGCAAAATTTGCACAAACAAAAAACGCAGGCACAGTGAATATTGAAATTACAGCAAATGCACCTGTGCTTTATAAGAATTTTGTCACCAAATATGATTTGAAAAATAACGGCACAACAAAAATTGTGTTTGACAGCTTTAATAATCAGAAAGACGCACTTGGTCTTTCAGACGAGGATTGGAAAAATAACACAAACTATGTTCAGGAGGCTAAGGGTGCTCCATCATCTGCCGATAATCTTCGCAAGGGCATCAAACTCTTTCAGTCGGGCAATACTGCATACATCCTTGCGAAAGAGGATTATCCTGTAACCTTTCCTGCTGATTCAAGCTTGATGTTTGATTTTTGCGGAAACCTTACCTCTATTGAGTTTAACGCAATAGATACAAGCAATGTCACAACGATGTGGAAAATGTTTAATCATTGTTCCTCCTTGCCATCGCTTGATTTATCAAGCTTTGACACAAGCAGCGTTACAACGATGCGTGTTATGTTTCAGAATTGCGCATCCCTGGAAAAAGTTAATGTGTCAAGCTTTAACACAAGCAAGGTAACGGATATGGCACTTATGTTCAATGTTTGTCCAAAACTGAGTTCAGTTGATGTATCGGGTTTTGATACAAGCAATGTTACAAATATGAAGCAGATGTTTTACGAATGCGCCTCTTTGACTTCGGTCGATGTGTCAAATTTTGACACAAGCAAGGTAACAGATATGGCATCAATGTTCACTCTTTGTAAGGCGCTGACTTCGGTCGATGTATCGGGTTTTGATACAAGCAATGTTACAACTATGCGGACGATGTTTTGTGACTGTTACTCCTTGACCGCAGTTGATGTGTCGGGATTTGACACAAGTAAAGTTACAGATATGTGCTGTATGTTCCAACGCTGCTCATTATTGACCGAACTTGATGTATCAGGCTGGAATACAAGCAATGTTACAACGATGGAAAAAATGTTCATCGAATGCTCATCCTTGACCGAACTTGATGTATCAAACTGGAATACAAGCAAGGTAACGGCTATGAACAGTATGTTCAGTGGTTGCTCAGGCTTGACAGCACTTGATTTGTCAAAGTGGAATACAAGTAAGGTTACAACAATGGAAAATATGTTCTTAAATGACACTGCTTTGACAGAGGTAACCCTCGGTACAAATTTCCAATTTGTCGGTACAGTCGGATATCTGCCGAATGCAAGAACAGGCAATGATTGGTATGTTCAGGGTGATGATGAAAACGCATTAACTCCTGCACAGATTGCAGTAAATCAAAAAAATGTAACCGCAGCAACAACTTATGTTCAGCATCCGCCTGTTAATCCTGTGCTTTATCAGAAATTTGTTACAGAGTATGGCTTGAATAACAGCAGCATAACAAGTATTGTATTTGACAGTTTTAATAACAGGAAGGGAATGCTTAGTCTTACAGACGAGGATTGGGCAAATAACACAAATTATGCACAGGAACCAAAGGAGGGCGATACTAATCTTCGTGACCGTATTAAGGTGTTTCAAAAAGGCAGCACAGCATATGTACTTGCTGAAAAAGGCTGTGCAGTAGAATTTCCGCAAAATTCAGATAGTATGTTTGAAAAATGTAATTACCTTGAATCTGTTTTTTTCAAATTAATAGACACGAGCAATACTGAGAATATGTCATATATGTTCTATCGCTGTTCAAAATTGACGAAACTTGATGTAAGCGGTTTTGACACAAGCAATGTTAAAGATATGAAATATATGTTCAATGGCTGTTCAAAATTGACAACACTTGATGTATCGGGATTTGAAACAAGTAATGTAACAAATATGTATAATATGTTCTATAACTGTTCAGGTTTGACATCACTTGATGTATCAAACTGGAATACAGGTAATGTAGAGGATATGTCATGGTTGTTCAATGGCTGTTCAAAATTGACAACACTTGATGTATCAAATTTTGATACAAGCAAGGCAAGAACTATGTCACTGATGTTTTATAGCTGTAGAAGTTTGACATCACTCGATGTAACAAATTTTGACACAAGTAAGGCAACAAGCCTGTCGGCTATGTTCAATGGCTGTTCAAGTTTAACATCACTTGATGTATCAAATTTTGACACGAGCAAGGTAACAAGTATATCATCTATGTTCAATGGCTGTTCAGGTTTGACATCACTTGATGTAACAAATTTTGACACAAGCAATGTAACAAGTATATCATCTATGTTCAATGGCTGTTCAGGTTTGACTGCACTTGACATAACAAACTTTAACACAAGCAAGGTAAAAGATATGTCGTCTATGTTCAATGGTTGTTCAGGCTTGACATCACTTGATGTAACAGGTTTTGATACAAGCAATGTTACAGCTATGACGAGTATGTTCAGTGGCTGTTCAGGTTTGACCTCACTTGATGTAACAGGCTTTGATACAAGAAAGGTAACAAATACGGCATCTATGTTCAATGGTTGTTCAGCATTGACAACACTTGATGTGACAAAATTTGTTACAAGTAAGGTAACAAGTATGACGAATATGTTTAGTGGTTGTTCAGGATTGACGGCAGTTGATATAACAGAATTTGATACAAGCAAGGTAACGAAAATGGATTATATGTTTAATGGTTGTTCAGGTTTGACCTCACTTGATGTAACAGGTTTTGATACAAGCAATGTTACAACTATGGCATATATGTTCTGTGGCTGTTCAGGTTTAACTGCACTTGATGTAACAAACTTCAACACAAGCAAGGTAACAGATATGTCGACTGTGTTCGGTAGTTGTAAAGGTTTAACTACACTTGATGTAACAGGTTTTGATACAAGCAATGTAACAAGTATGAGGCATATGTTCGGTGGTTGTTTAGGCTTAACAGAACTTGATGTAACAGGCTTTGATACAAGCAAGGTAACAAATATGTCGTATATGTTCAATAGTTGTTCAGGTTTGACAACATATGATTTGAGCAACTTTAATACAAGTAATGTAACAGATATGTCGCATATGTTTGAAGGTTGTAGTAAAGGTTTAACAGAACTTAATTTAACAAGTTTTGACACAAGCAATGTAAAAGATATGTCGTATATGTTCAGCAGTTGTAACAATTTGACAACGCTCAATTTAACAAGTTTTGACACAGGCAAGGTAACAAAAATGGATAATATGTTCCAGAGTTGTTCAAAACTTACAGATGTAACACTTGGTGCAAAATTCCGCTTTGTCGGCACAAAGGGTTATCTGCCAACTGCTGCAACAGGTACTGCATGGTATGTTCAGGGTGATGATTCAACAACCTTCACTCCTGCAGAGATTGTAACTTATCAGTCCTCTGCAACAGATGCAGTTACCTACATCAAAAAGTAACCGCAGTCACAATTTAATAACCAATTTAAGCCGTTCGTACCTCCCCGTACGAACGGCTTTCTTTTATCGCATTAAGCAAAATTTATTTTACTGTCAGTATTCTTCCAAAATCTTTGCTCGCTCTTTTATAATAAAGTTGATTTTGTTATAATTTTTATGTATACTAATAGTAAGATAATTATCGGTGGTGATTTTATGTGCACAAAGCGTGAAGTGAATATTATAGCCTCTGCTGTTGCCGAGGAAGCAAAGCGGCTTCTTGGTGACAAGCTTGATGCTGTTATTCTTTACGGCTCTTATGCTCGTGGTGACTATGATGATGAGTCTGATATAGATGTTATGGTAAGAGTGATTTGCAAAAAGGAAGAACGATTAAAGTATAGGAAATTATTTGTTCATTTTGCAAGCTCGTTATCACTTGAATATGATATTGTTGTTTCGCTTAATATTGTGGATACAGAAACCTTTAATCGTTACAGAAATCATTTGCCGTTTTATAAAAATGTTGAATCGGAGGGTATAAAAATTGCCTGATCAGGAATTAAAAGAATTGTCTGAATTACAATTTAACAGAGCAAAAGAATTGATTAACTTTATACCCGGATATATTGAACTTGGCGATTACAACTCAGTTGTAAATCGTTCATATTACGCTGCATTTCATGCAATGAAAGCGGTTGAATTGTTAGCTGGCTTTGATTCAAAAAAGCATTCAGGTGTTATTGCATATTTCAGAAAGAATTATATAAAAACAGGTTTGTTTGATTCTGCACTTTCTGATATGATTGGTGATTTGCAGGAGGCTCGTGAAGACAGCGATTATGATATGGTTATTCAGTATGATTTAGACTCAGCTAAAGAATATTACCAAATGGCTAAAGAAATTGTAAATGCAATAGAAAACTATCTTGACGAAAAAACAAATTAATCCCTTAAATCTTTTGTGAGAGATTTTTGAGAGACTCAAAAATGGAAATATGGCTTAAAATGGTGTGTTTCAAAAAGTGATTTTTACACTCTGACTCCGTCATTTAAGGTTCGAATCCTTATACCTCTGCCAAAGTTGGACAGTTCATAACGAACTGTCCATTTTCTTTCGCCTTTTGGCACGTTTTTGCACCTGAAAAGGTGCTTTTTTAGTTTCTGTGTTTACCTTGAATTTTGTATAGCAGACCTCTGTGAGACTTTCTGAGACTCACAAACTCGCCAAACTTTGCCAATTTAGTGAGAGACTTTTAAGAGATGATATAATGGTTAATTTAATTTCTATTGAAATTCATAAAAATTTATGTAATAATCTAAATATTGGAATTAATAATTGAAAGGCGAATAAATGAGAAAAAGTATTTTTGATATTATAAAAAATAATAGGAATTTATACGATGATTATGATCGATTAAAATTATTATTTGAAGATCAACACGCTATAGGAATTCCATGGGCGGTTTTCCCTGAAACAGATAGTGATTATAATTTTTGTTCTATAGAAAATTACATAGATAAAAAACTTTTCAAAACATGGGTACAGAGAACTAACTGTATTGGGACATATGATATGAAAGCTGAATTAGATTTAAATTGTACTTTGTCTGAAGAAGAGTTTACAGAGGAACATTTTCTGAATTTTTGCGAATATGCTTCCAATATGCTATTCCTTTTAGATAAAAACGAGAATAGTGAAGACTATTATACTGATACTGTTTACGCGGCTAAAGAAAATTTAGCTTCATCTTTAGATTGGATAAATTACGAAGCAAAATATTTACCAAAATACGATTGTGCAATAATAGTACCAAAGAATGAAACAGCAACATCTGTATCTGAAATTATAGAAGAAAATTTAGCATGTGAAGTTATAAGGTACAATCATCATGCGTTAAAAGGTGATGTTGAAGCTAAAAAATCTATTTTGCTTGCTCTTGCAACTGATTTAGAACCAAAAAGGCAACAATTAGCGAAGGTTGATAAAATCTTAACCGACAATATATTTTTTATATTAAACAATCTTAATATCAGGCACAATAATAAGAATAAGGAAAGTAAGCATTATAAAGAATATGTTGCTAAAATGAAAAAAACGACACTTGAAAAATGGTATGATGAATTATATCAAATGATTTTATTGGCATATCTTGAATTGGATAATATTAGTAGAATTAAGAAAATTGAAACATTAAAAGAAAAATTATAAGATAATCAATTGTTTGTTGTTTATACCAAGAACGGCAATAGAAAATGTTCTTTGCCAATATATATTGTTTGTCACCAAAATTTGAGGTGGGGGTACTGCATTTTGTGTAGTGCCCCTACCTCTTTTTGTATTTACTCGTTTACTGCTTTTAGCTCCTTTTGATTTGCATATTCAGTTAATCGTTTTCGGTTTTGTTCAAACACCTCGTCAACCATGTGAGTATAGATTTTTGCCGTTACGGATATGTCTGAGTGTCCCATAAGTTCTTTAGCAACATTGAGTGGTACACCTGCAGCTTGGCAGTCTGTACAGAAGGTGTGTCTGAGTAGATATGGCTCAAGATCTGATGCAAGAGTTGATTTTGTAATTTGATTTCTGTAGACCGTTGCACCATTGGCAATGTCCATCTCTCTGCAAAAATTGTGCCATGCATGATAGAATGCATTTTCGTCAAGTGGTAAGTTGTGATTTTTGCATCTTACAAATACCCACTTATCGTTTTGTCCTTTGAGTTTGTGCTCTATCAATGCTGATTTTAATTGAGGTGGTATCGGTATCTTTCTGCCTGTTCCTGCTTCGGTTTTTGATTTACCGACTGTTAAGATACTGTTTTCAAAGTCTATCCAACTCCATTCCATTCGGCGAATTTCAATCGGTCTGAGTCCGCAATAGAGCATTGTTAATACCATTGTTCCTGCATAATGAGTTTTAGCAGTTTCAAGTATCATCGCTCTTTCTTCATCCGTTATCGGCCGCTGTTGTCCTTGTGTTACCTTTGGCAAGATAATATCTTCAGCAGGATTGTCGGGTATTAACTTTTGTTTCTTAGCCTTACGCATGATTCGTCTTAAAGTCATTCTTAATTTGGATACCATAGCCTTGCTTTTGCCGACATATTGATTAAGGAATCTCTGACAATCATCCTCGTGTATCTCGCATAACTTGTAGTTAGCAAAGTAGGGGATGATATGTGTGTAAACATAGTTTTTGTAGTTATCTTTGTTGACTTGGCTGCAATCAGCATTTTTAACATTCAGTTCAAACCAATTATCAGCGAAGTCCTTAAATAACATATCAGAGAATACACCTTTGTGCTTTTCTGTTTCTTTTTGAATGTAGTAGTCACGAATTTTGTCATCCATAATCTTTCTGCATTCTTTTTCGCTTTTCTTTGACCTTGCAGTGAGCACATCGTACTCGCCACTATCATTTTTAATTCGTTTTGTCATACGATAACAGATAAGGTTTCCGTTCTTATCGTATAGTTCGTACATAAACGCACCTCCTATTTGTGTATAATTTTGAATTTATAAATGCTGTTTTGTGTTGTCATTGTGATAATGTTATCACTGATTTTGTATGTTCCATAGTATGTTTTCAGATAATTGTGATGGTCGGTGAAATACAAATATCTTTCACCTTTGCGTTTTTCTTCACTTTCAAATATGAAAAGTTCACATTGGTAGTTGAGATACTGTTCACGCCATTTCCATTTTTTGTAATCCATATCTGAAATTTTTTTGACTGAAACAAGTTCAGTTACAGTAAAATAATCAATAAGTTTCGGCATTTGACACCCTCCTTTCAGCAACACACATTACCACAGAGATTTTGGAAAGTCCAGCTAATATAGAGATTATTTGTAAACAAATTCAAGCACATCGTAAATGTAGTATTTTTTGGTGTTACCAATTTCTGCACACGATAGGTTTGAAACTAACTTTCTCGCTGTTTCTCTGCTGATGCCAAGCACTTTACCTACCTCGGTAATATTGAGAAAACAACCGTATTGTGCTGAGATTTCATTTGCCATAGTTTTTAGTTCTGCTTTTGTTTTCTTCATAATGCCTCCTTACATAAACATTCCAATTCCTTGATTTTGTTGTTGATTGTCATATTCATTTCTGCAATGAGCAAGCTGTGCTTTTGTGATTTTTAATCCGTGAGCACGCATTTTCTCAACGATTTTATCAAGTTCAATATCTTCAATACCACCATCATAGTAATCTTCGTTTTGTTCAATTGTTGGTAGATTTGAAAGCATTTCAAAAATATTTGCAGTCAATCCGTCAGTACAGTTTCCTGTTGTTGGTGTTTGATAATCGAGTATGTCCTCTGCAAGAATTGAATTGCAGCCGCCTAAATCAAAATACATTTCAAGATTTTTTTTTAGTAACCTCTCATCAAATAACTTCGCATCACGGCAACGATGACCTTCACTGTCTGTGTAGGTCATATATTTATATTTCGGATCGTATTTAATATTGATTCCGTGCATACTCATTTTCCAAACAAACTCATCCATATCACAAGACTCTTGCATCATTTTTATTGCCCAATATCTGATTTTTAGTTTCCATTTCGGATTTTCATTTCGTCTTGTTTTTGCTTCAGTAATTATGAAACCATTTTCCTGACAAAGTTTATTTGAATAATTTTTTATATCGATTAAATCCTGAGGTGATATATCCATCTTCTTTCCGTCTTTGTAACTAACGGAATTAATAATAAAGTGGTTATGCATATGCATTTTATCAATGTGCGTTGCAACAAGAACTTGGAAATTTGGAAAGCAATGTTCAGCCATTTGCATACCGATTTTGTGACATTTTTCAGGTGTAATGTCATCATCCTGAGCAAAGGATTGTATCATATGATAGTAAGTTCTGCCGCCTTGCTTGTTAAAATTATTTCGTACCATTTCAAATTCATCGTAACAACTTTCGGGCATACAGTCTTTACCACTTATCAATTTGCCTAAAGTTTTTTCTTTATTGCAGATATAATCAATTCCTATACGAGCAGATATTTTTGCAGAGCTGAGTTTAATAATTGCCAAATACCAGCGACCTCCTTTCGCATTTCAGATAAATCAACAGCAGAACACATACCGCTATTGACTGCACGAGTTAATTGATTTAAGTTATTACCGATTGCATTTAATTCATCTTGTATTCCACTCAATCCGGGAATGACAAGTATTTCTTTATCTAACGCACAGTCACGAAGATAGGGAGCAAGTGTATCGTACTTGATAAATGCCTTATCCTCAATTATTCTTTTTTCTTCTTTACTTACTCTGAAATTTAATATTTCAGTTCTGTTATCACTAATAATTTTTTACCTCCAATTTTACGTTTTTGTTTTGAAAAGATAGGGGTTTGGGCTTAGCCCAATGGCTTTGTTTCGCTGCCATTTGGCGAGCGTAATACAAAGCCGAAACTCGCAGATACCAAAGCATCTACTATCGTATCTGCTTTGGATAAGACAGTAAAAATCAATCTGCTTTTATTTGTTTTTCTGACCTCGACAAATGCCCACAAATCGAGTTTTATATCTGTTTCGATTAGTTTTGTTGTATTTCACTTTTTCGCAGTGAAAGGGTTTTGTATTGTTTGTCTACCAAAATTGATGTCAGGCAGCGATTCTGTGAACCTTGTATAAGTTCGTTTGCTGCACTCCACCGAGAAAAGATTTTTTGATTTCAATGTAACCATTATCTTCAAGCCAGTGTAGTGCTCGTCGAGCAGTATTTATACTGATGTTGCAGTATTCTGCAATGTGTTCGACCGAATACCAACACTCATTCACACTATCTTTTCTGCTGACAAGAAAACTGTACACTGCAAAATCTCTCGGTTTCATATCTTCGTCAAAAATACAATTGGGTAATAGAAAATAATTTCCGTTAATCTTATTTGACCTCCTTTTTGAATTTTTATAGGCATCAGAACGCAAAAAAGTCGGGCACTGAAACCTATACATACTTTTACACAGACTACCCCCTTGTGTGAGGAATTGCTATGTAAATATGTATTCGTTTCAATGTCCGACTTAATGATCCTATCGTACATTAAACTTAAAGATTAGTTTTAACTCATTGGTTAAACTACAAGTAAAAATAAATATTCAATTGTAATGTATAATGTTGGCTTCCTCTGCCAACACTATTTAGTTTAGCAAAGTTTTACATTGATGTCAATATAAAAAAACAAGACTTGCAATCAATCTGCAACAGAGTTAACATACAGAAAAAATAAGCCGTTGGTGACAATACCAACGGCAATTACTTTTTCGTAGAACATCCACATAAATGAATAACAATTTCAATAAGAATTGTACCATATATGTACATTTACTTGAAAAGTATATCAAATAATTATCTTTTTTTCAATATGTTTTATAAATTTTAATGATTTTTGTAGATGTTTTTGTACTGTTTTTATCTATTTCTGGTCAAAAATTTGGTACTGAAAGACTGATAAACTAAAATATATCTGTGCTTGCACAGAAAGGGTGATGATATGCCAAGACGAGGCGAGAATATTTACAAGCGTAAAGACGGCAGATGGGAAGCAAGATATGTTAAAGAGGTTTTACCTGACGGCAAGAAAAAGTATGGCTCTGTTTATGCTGATAATTACAAGGATGTTAAAGCTAAGCAACAGCAATGTTTGTTGCATCCCACTAAAGCCGTTTGTAATTCAATGAATTTAACAGTTAATGTTTTGATTGCAGAGTGGCTTGACAGTATAAAAAACCAAGTTAAGCCTAACACTTATCAAAAATATGAGAGTGTATGTAAAAATCATATAGTTAATGAGGTTGGTTCAGTGTTAGTCAAGTTGATTTCTAATTACACAATTATTAATTTCACAAACAAACTTAAAGAAAAGCATTTGTCTGCAAAAAGTATTAATGATATTTTGATTATGTTAGGTTTAGCTTTTAAGTATGCTGAAGAAGAATATGAAATAGCCACTCCAAGAATCCGTTATCTTAAAGAAGAAAAGAAGGAAATGAGAGTGTTGTCTGTAAATGAGCAATTACAATTAACAACTTATCTTAATCTAAACATTGATATTTACAAATTTGGAATTCTGCTTGCGCTATATACTGGCATCAGAGTTGGTGAGCTTTGTGCATTACAATGGGATGATATAACTAACGACTATATTCAAATTAACAAAACTATGACAAGAGTGAAAATAGATAATAAAACAGAAATTAAAATTGGTACTCCTAAAAGTGATAGTTCCAAAAGGCTGATACCTACACCACAATGTTTGTTACCATTGATAAATCAATTCAGGAATGTAGGTTATGTATTATCAACAGATAAATTAAATTATACTGAACCACGCTTAATGCAAATTAAGTTTGAAAAGATAATTGAAGAATCAGGTTTAGAAAAGACTAATTTTCATGCACTCCGTCACACATTTGCTACACGATGTGTTGAAGCTGGTGTAGATGTTAAAACCTTATCGGAAATACTCGGTCATTCAGATGTAAAAACTACACTCAACAGATATGTTCATTCCTCATTCGAACTAAAGCAAAAGAGTATGAAACAGTTTGAAATGAGTTTAATTTCATAGTTATAAATAAAACAATAACCGTCAGAATTATGGTCACAAAATGCCGTAATCCCTGACGGTTATTATATTTTTTATCCATTTTTCATTTATGTGGATGATAAATGAAAAAAGTAGGGAGAATAAAGTTTGAAAAGATTCCAAAAAACAATATCTGTTTTCTTATCGCTGGTAATACTTATTTCAATTAATGTTATAATGCCTGTTCAAGCAACTGCGGTTTCAGAAAACGCAATGGTAACAACATTTTCTTCTATGTTAAGTAGAGCTGATGCTGTTATAAATTATGAATGGACACCAAAAGAAAGAATTTATACTTGGAATGATAATCTTTATAATGGCAGAAATTATTTTGAAGCAGGCGAAAAGGTCAGAGGTATGCCGTATACTCTTTTTTCTTGGGAACTTGGCTTCGATAGCCTTTTGTCATTAGAACAATATAAGACAAAGTCTTCAGATAATTATTCAATATCAAGGTATTGTAATTCCGTTTCGGATTATAGACTGGGTCCTGCCTATGGGAACTGTTGTGCAACTTTAGTCAGCGAGATTTTCGGTGGAAAATTTATGAATGGCACCAATCCGAGATATGATGGCGTTGGTACATTACAAGACAGTACATATTCAAGGACATACACTAAGGTGAAGGCTGAAGCTATTCAGCCCGGAGATGCTCTGAGCTGTACAAGTGGAGCACATGTTGTTTGGGTTGGTGATGTTACCGATAAGACAATTACAATATATGAATCGACTCCACCTATTTGTCAAAAGGTTGTTTTAGATAAATCTAACCATACTGATGTCAATGGTTATTTAACTTATAACAAGAATACCTATAATATTGTTACCAAAAGCAATGAAATAATAAGGGATGATTTAGAAAAAACAAATCGGTTGTTAACTGAAATTCCAATGCCTGTTAACGCATACACAAAATCGAGTGAAAAAACCATAGTCTACGATAGTATAAATGGTGCTGCAAAAACAAATAAAATTTATCCAACAGATTTGTGCTTTATTGATGCAGTTTTTGATAATGGCTGGTGTCATGTTAATTTCCCTATTGATACCGGAGGGTTAGATCATGGGTATGTGAAAACATCATTATTCTTTAATGACAAATTTTTAAAAGATTCAGAGACTGCTAAATCAAATATTACAGTATATTCAAAGAGTACTATGTCAGAAATCGCAGGTCGAATACAGTCGGGAACAGTTATTCATTTTGCTGATGAAGCAAGTGACGCTTACTGCGTATTTTATCCTTTGACAACAGGGGGTTATCAACTTGGCTGGATAAGTAAGGATGATCTGTCAAAGGTTGAAGAGGAAGCATATCTAAATCAATTCTGTCCGATAAAAGGCTATCCTTGTGCAAGTAAAAATTTTGAGGTTAAGAAAATAGATTATACTTCACGAGGCGGCGAAATATATACAACAGATTATTGCACTGTAAATGAAATATACAGTGATGGTTGGTCTCAGGTAACATTTCCTCTTAGTTCAGGTGGAACGTTAACAGGATATACACCATTAAGTAATTTTATATATGATACTGAATATGAAATTACTCCATATATTACAACAAATAAAATTGATGTTTATACAAAAAAAGACTTGCAGCAATGTAACAATTGGTGGACTGGAATCGGAGATACGATATATATTTTAGGAGAATATGATGCTGCCTTACAAATTTGTTATCCGATAGATGAAGCCTATGGAGGCGGATACAAATTAGGGTGGATTCCACGCTCCTCGGTGGATTTGAAAACGGATAATCCTCAAAGAATACTTACAGATATTTCAATAGAAAGCCTGCCTGATATAACAGAATACAGTGTCGGTGAAAATTTCACAAGTGCAGGTTTAGCTTTGATGCTTGAATACAGTGATGGTTCAACAGAAATAATATCGAACGGTTTTGAATTGTCATTGCCTGATATGTCAGCAGCCGGAGAAAAAACAGTAACTGTTTTATATGAAGGAAAAACGGCATCGTTTAATATTACTGTTAATGATTCGGTAAAAATACTGATATCTATATCAATTAATAGCAAGCCCCAAAAGCTGATTTATGAAATGGGTGAAGAGTTAGACAAGTCAGGGCTTACATTAAAATTACTTTACAATGATGGCACAACAGAAGTAATAACAGATGGCTTTACCGTATCCTTGCCGGATATGTCAAGTGAAGGTACAAAAACAGTGACAGTTTCCTATGGCGGAAAATCTGCCACTTTTAAAATTACGGTTAATGTTTCAAAACCCATTGAAGATTTACCTGTAATCAGAATTGAATCAAAGTCTGCCCGTGCAGGAGAAACAATAACAGTAAATGTAGCTGTTGAGAACAATCCCGGCTTCAGTACAGCTTCTGTTAAGTTTGTGTATGACGAAACAAAATTACAGCTTACGGAAGCAAAGCTGAGTAATGAATTTGAAACAGGTGCAAATGTATCTTATGACAATTTGCCTTATTTAACTTTTGTTAAATCAAGTGATATAAATTCCGATATCAATATGCTGACTTTAACCTTTAAAGTTCTTGATACTGCCCAAGTTGGAAATGCATATATTTCTTTAGAATACTCTGAAGGTGATATTTCTGACAGTCAGGAAAATGATGTTAATTTTAAAGTTATTGATGGTAATATTTCAATTGTCAGCTATCTGCCGGGAGATATAAATGATGACGGAAAAGTTAACACAAAGGATTTAACCCGTTTGCTTAAGTATATTAACCATGAAGATGTTGAATGTAATAAACTTGCTCTTGATGTTAATGGTGACGGAAAGATTAATACAAAGGATTTAACAAGGTTGTTAAAATATATAAATCATGAAGATGTTGAAATTTTCTAAGGAGGAAAAATAATGAAAAAAACAAAGAAATTATTATCTGTATTTTTGGTACTTGTTATGTTATTTTCTGTTTTACCAGCAGGAACAATGACAGCAAATGCGGCTACTCTAACTATATCACAATTAAAAGCAAAATTTCCACAGGGTAAGTATTGGAACCATGTTGGTTCATCATCAAATAACGAAAATGGATATACTTCTACACCATGCCCTTCACATTCCTCCACTAGTACCTGTAATGCTTATACATATGGAGGTACAAAAATTGGTTGGCAATGTTTTGGATTTGCCTGTAAATTGGGTTATGATGCATACGGAAGCAATCCGAAAAATTGGGGAAGGGCATATAATTTAGATAATATAAAGCCGGGAGATATTATTAATTATAATGGTAGTAACCCTGGTCATACAGTATTTGTAACAGGTGTTAGTGGCAATACTGTTTATTTTGCCGAATGTAATTATGGCGGGAGGTGTTTAATACGTTGGGATAGAAGTCTTAAAAAATCCGAGTTTAATAATTTATATAATGTATATGTTGCTCCATATGCTTTATCTGGTGGTGGTGCACATGTCCATTCCTATTCAGGCTCATATTATGAAGCTGCACATCCTCACAAGGTATATCAAAAGTGTTCTTGTGGTGGCACTAAATACACCGGGGCATATAAGACAGTTTCTTCTTGTTCACAATGTACGATGACAGTTGATTCAAAATACAATACAGTAAAGGGTTTTAAGGCTTATCCTTGTGTTTCATCAAAATTTGAAGTTAAAACAAGTGATTTAACTACACGAGGCGGTGAAATATATACTACTGATTTTTGTACGATAAATGAAGTGTATACAAATGGATGGTGTAAGGTTACTTTCCCTATGGATACGGGAGGAACAAGAACTGCATATACTAAGATTTCTAATTTTATTAAATCACCATCCACTTCATTGACTAAGTATACGGCAACCAGCTATATCAATTTGTATTCAACATCTTCAATGTCTACTCAAATTTACAGAATATATCCGGGTGATGTTTGCTATACGATAGGAACATCAGGTTCTGCTACACAAATATTTATGCCAATGAGCAGTGGTGGATATTATGTTCTTGGCTGGGCTGTTTTACCTCCCGCACAGCAATCAAGCGGATATGATGTTCCGTTTAAGTGCAGAACTATTTCAACAGAAAAGGTAAAATGCTATAACGATGTTAATTTTACATCATCTCCGGGATATATTTATCCGACTGATGATTGTGTAATTACTGCTGTATATTCAAACGGTAAGGTACAGGTGAGTTGTCCATGGAGTGATGGAACAACCAAAACTGTTTATGTAAATAAATCTGTATTTATAAATTCATCTACTACACCACAAAATACGACGGCTCCAAAATATGCAAAAACATATTTGAGAACCGATATGAGTACGAATATCGGCTGGATTGACTCTGGAAACAAAATTCAAATTGTAGCAACCAGCGGAAATAAGACACAGATAATTTATCCGGCTGATGTTGGTAAACGCTGTGCTTGGGTTAACACTTCAGATTTGACTCAAACATATACAGTTACCTACAATGCAAATGGCGGAAACGGTGCACCTTCTGCTCAAACAAAAAATCATGGTGCAAATCTGACACTTAGTTCAACAAAACCTACGAGAACAGGATACACATTTGTTGGTTGGGGAGAAACAGCATCTGCCACCTCAGCAGCATATTCTGCAGGAAGTATATATTCAAATAATAAAAATATAACTCTTTATGCTGTTTGGAGAAAGCAGGCTTATACAATTACATATAATGCAAATTCGGGTGAAAATGCTCCAGGAGTTCAATCACAGACCTATGGTGAATCTGTAACTGTAACAAATGAAAAACCAACCAAAACATACACCGTTAAATTTAATGCTAATGGTGGAACAGTTGACACACAATATTATTCGTTCAATTGTGAGTTTATTGGGTGGAATACAAAGGCTGACGGTACCGGAACAACGATAAAATCGGGTTCGTCATATACACCAAATGCAAATGTAACTTTATATGCTGTTTACAACAATCCAACTTTTGAAAGTTATCCGATTCCGTCAAGAGAAGGTTATACATTTAATGGATGGTATACTGCCTCAAGCGGAGGAACAAAATTAGATATTACATCTGCTATCAGTGCAGATACTTCCTTATATGCTCAATGGGAAAAGGAAATATATTCAGTTATTTATTATGCAGAGGGTGCGAGCAATGTTTCTGATGACCAAGAAAAAACGAATGGTGTTGATTTGATTTTAAGTGATCAAATTCCTTTGAAATCGGGATATATTTTTAAGGGTTGGACTCTTGATTCGGAAACCAATACCATTGACTATTTACCTGGTGCAAAATATACAAGGGACGAATCAGTTGTCTTGTATGCTGTTTGGGAAAAAGATGAAGTGGCTGTAAATTCAATTGCAATAGCTTCCAAACCAACGAAGTTGACTTATGAGCTCGGAGAACAATTTGAACAGTCTGGCTTAAAACTCAAATTAAATTACAGTGACGGCACAACAGAAATAATAGCAGATGGCTTTACCGTTTCTTCACCCGACATGTCAAGTGCAGGTACAAAGACGGTAACAGTATCTTATGATGAAAAATCAACAACATTCAAAATTACAGTTAACAATTTTAAACCTATTGAAAATTTACCTGTGATTAGATTCGAATCAAAGTCAGCCCGTGTCGGAGAAACGATAACATTAAATGTTGCTGTAGAGAATAATCCCGGATTCAGTACAGCATCAGTTAAGTTCATATATGATGAAACAAAATTACAGCTTATTGAAGCAAAGCTAAGTGATGAATTTGCTTCGGGATCGAATGTATCTTATGATAATTTACCTTATTTAACTTTTGTAAAATCAAGTGATATTAATTCGGACATTAAAATGATGACTTTAACATTTAAAATTCTTGATACTGCTGAAGCCGGAGATGCTTATATTTCGCTGGAATATTCTGAAGGAGATATCTCAAACAGTAATGAGCAGGATGTTAACTTTAGTGTTATTGATGGTAATATTTCAATAGTTAATTATATTCCCGGTGATATAAATGATGACGGAAAGGTCAATACGAAAGATTTAACTCGTTTGCTTAAATATATTAACCATGAAGATGTTGAATGCAATGAACTTGCTCTTGATGTTAACGGGGACGGAAAGGTTAATACAAAAGACTTAACAAGGTTACTAAAGTATATAAATCATGAAGATGTTGAAATATTCTAAGGAGGTCTATTAGAATGAATAAAAAGATTATATCATCATTATTGGCATTGGTGTTACTGATTGTAACGATTGTACCAACTATATCAAGTGTTGCGGCAATTGGAAATTCTCGCAATATGATAATAGGGACAGCAGAAGGTTATCGAGGAGATAATGTTAACATTAATGTTACTCTTGAAAATAATCCGGGATTTAGCACTGCGTCAATAAAAATCGATTATGATGCTGAAAGAATAAATTTGGATAGTGCTGAACTTTGCGGAGAATTTGCTTCAGGTGCGAATGTGTCATATGATAATTTACCTTATTTGACTTTTGTTAAAAATAATGATTCAACAGATTCATTGTTCTTAACATTGAGTTTTAAAATTTTAGAAAATGCTGAAATTGGTAATGTACCTATATCAATTTTGTATGATGAAGGTGATATTAGCAATAAAGCAGAAGAAGATGTTAATTTTGAAGTCATTCCAGGTGGTATTGATATTATGGCAAAACCTGTTTCTGTAACAGGAGTATCACTCGATAAGAATACACTTTCAATTAAAACAGGGGAAAGTGAAACACTTAATGCTACAGTATCACCTGATGATGCTACCAATAAGAATTTAACTTGGAAAAGCAGTGATGAATCAGTAGTAACAGTCGATGCAGACGGTAAGATGACAGGCATAAAAAAAGGTACAGCTATTGTTACAGTAACTACAGAAGATGGTGGGTTCACAGATTCCTGTACAGTAAATGTTGAGTGTGCTCACAAAGTTACAACAACTTATCCTGCAAAAGCTTCAACCTGTAATACTCACGGAAATAGTGAATATGTTATTTGTAATGATTGCGGAATAATTGTCAGTGGCTCAAATGCCGAATTGCCATATGCAAATCATAATTATGTTAATAATGAACAACCTGAATATTTGAAAAATGACGGAACCTGTGTTTCAAAAGCTGTATACTATAAGAGCTGTTCATATTGCGGCTTAAAAGGAACAGACACATTTGAAGGAGAGAATTTTAATCACAGGAATCATGTCGGCGGAACATATGTTACAAACCAGAAGAATGCAACCTGCACAGACAAGGGTTATACCGGGGATATACATTGTTCAAGCTGTGATGTAGTAATAAACACAGGAAATGCTATTCCGGCAAGTAATCACAAAGCTGGAAATTGGACTGTAACAACAGCACCTACTTGTGTTGCACCCGGTGAAGAAGTTCAAAAATGTACAGATTGTGGAGTAACAATTGCAACACGAACAGTTCCTGCAACAGGACATACATTTGGAGAATGGAAAGTAACTACTCCTGCAACTTGTACAACAGAAGGCGTTGAAACCCGCACATGTCATTGCGGAGAAAAGGAAACAAGGACTGTTGCAAAGACTGCTCATACAGCAGGAAATTGGACTGTAACAACAGCACCTACTTGTGTTGCACTCGGTGAAGAGGTTCAGAAATGTACACAGTGCGGAGTAACAATTGCAATTCGTGCAGTTCCTGCAACAGGACATACATTTGGAGAATGGAAAGTAACTACTCCTGCAACTTGTACAACAGAAGGCGTTGAAACTCGCACATGTCATTGTGGTGAGAAAGAAACAAGGGCTATTGCTATAAAGGCTCATACGCCAGGTGAATTTATCATTACTAAAGAACCTGCATGCACAGATGCAGGAGAAAAACAGAAAAAGTGCATTGAGTGCGGTAATGTAATTGATACAGAAATTATCCCTGCAAATGGTCATACTCTTGGAGATGATATTATTGTTCGAGAGGCAACTTGTACAAATAACGGAGAGAAGAAAGCTAAATGTGCAGTTTGTAATCTTGAAGTTGTAACAACTATTCCTGCACTTGGACATACTCCTGATGAGTGGCAAATTATAAAGGAAGCTACTTGTAATGAAACAGGAGAAAAGAAGTCAGTTTGTACAATTTGCAACGAAGAATTTGTTGAAACAATACCAGTTCTTAATCACGCCTTCAAAGAATGGAATGTCATTAAAGATGCAACTGATGCTGAGAGTGGTATTAAAGAAAGAGTTTGTTCAGTTTGTGGGGCAAAGGAAACAATTGAAATTCCAATTATAGAATCTCAGACAAAGCCTGCAGATAAGGAAAATACAACTTCAAGTACTAATGCAACCAATTTATTGGATTCAAAAGATAATGTAAATAAAAACAATAGTACAAAGAGCCCTGCAACAGGTTTTGATGTAAATACTTTTACTGTTATCGGAATAGTGGTATTATTCTCAATCGCATTTGTTGCAATAATAGTTATTACTAATAAAAAAATTAAGACTATAAAATAATTTTATGCGTTGACAAATTTATATATTTCGCATATAATAAAGATGCAAGGAGATACTACTTGTGTATCTGTTGCAACTACAGATAACTTTGGCTTGGGCTTTATGCTCTGGGGCCACCGTAGGCGGGGAGTATATTCCCCGCCATTTTCATTGTGGAGAATTGTGATGGAAAAGTTAAGCATTTTTATTGATGAATCGGGTGATTTTGGTGATGTAGTTAATACCTCACCATACTACATTGTTACCTTTGTATTCCATAATCAGGCAAATGATATTAGTTCAAATATAGAAAGATTTGAAAATCAGCTTAAGTATTGTGGTTTTGCAGATGAATATGTTCATACGCATCCGTTGATAAGAAAAGAGTATCCTTATTATAATTTGTCAATTGATGACAGAAGAAAAATACTCAATAAAATGCTTCGCTTCACAATGTCCTGTGATATTTCATATTTTAATATTGTTGTAAATAAAAAAGAGGCAGATAACAAAATGAAGTTGTCTGCTAAAATTGCAAAACTGTTATCGCAGTTTATCCGAGAAAATTTGAATTATTTTACTGACTTTGACAAGATAATTGTTTACTATGATTATGGTCAGCAGGAATTGGGTGTTATAATAAACACGATTCTGAATACAATGTTTTCAAATGTTGACTTCAGACATGTTTCACCAAAGCAGTATAAATTGCTGCAGATTGCAGATTTTGTATGTTCAATGGAATTGTTAAAGCAAAAGCGTGAACACAATTTACTTACGAAATCTGAAAGTAATTTCTTTTATAAACCACAGGAGCTTTCAAAGAATTATTTGAAATCAATAAAGAAAAAAGCATTTAAGTAGAGTTTTATATTGTTTGTCTACCAAATTTGATATTAATTTAGTAATAATCAGATTTTTTCCTTGGTCTTTTAAAAATAAATCAAAGTTCACCCTCCTTATTTAATATCATAGTATATTAAATAAGGAGGGTTTGCTGATGGATTACAAAGACAAATCATACGGCACGGATAATTGTAATAAATTTCCTTTGTCATTTCCACCACAACATCAAAACAGACAGCCGGGTATGGAATACTTAATGAATCCTAAGCCTGTATCTGAATGCTGCAGAAATCAATGTAAAAAACTTGAGGGCAAAAAAGCATTGATAACAGGAGGAGACAGTGGTATAGGTCGAGCAGTTGCATACAGTTTTGTCAGAGAAGGTGCTGAGGTTGCAATTGTATATTATGACGAAACCAAAGATGCAGAGGAAACAGAAAAGCATATAAAAGAACTTGGAGGAAAATGTCTTTTACTAAAAGGAGATTTGAATGATCCTACCTATGCAAAGAAATGTGTTAGTGAAACAATAAACTGCTTTGGAAAACTTGATATTCTGATAAATAATCACGCCGTTCAGTTTATTCAAAGAAGTATTCTTGATATTTCGGATGAACAGTTATCATTTATCTTTCATAATAATGTTTTTTCATTTTTTTATCTGATAAAGGCAGCATTGCCGTATTTGAAAAAAGGCTCATCCATTATAAATACTACATCGGTAACAGCGTATCAGGGAAATAAGGATTTGATTGATTACAGTGCAACAAAGGGTGCAATTGTGGCACTTACACGATCACTTTCGCAGTCGCTTGTAAGCAAGGGAATAAGAGTGAATGCAGTTGCTCCCGGTCCGATATGGACACCATTGATCCCCTCATCCTATTCTGCTGAGGAGGTACGCACTTTCGGCTCAAAAACATCGGAGGTGCCAATGCACCGTGCAGGTCAACCCTGCGAAATTGCACCATGCTATGTTTTCCTTGCATCAGATGATTCAAGCTATATGACAGGTCAGGTACTTCATCCGAATGGCGGAACAATCGTTGGATCTTGAAAAATGTTTTTAATAAAATTTGATATCGAATATCACAGTGAAGGCAAGAAAGCTTTCACTGTTTTTGTTTTAGTAGATAAATATTAAATATTTTAAAATGTGTATATAAAATCCAAATATACAAACAATTATATCGAGAAAGTGAGGTTTTGTTATGTTTAAACATGAAAAGCAATTATTTCATCCTGTTGAGGTTGAAAAGCCAAATCCGCAGTATGCAGCGCTTTTGCAGGAGCAGCTCGGTGGTGCAAATGGTGAATTAAAGGCAGCAATGCAGTATATGTCACAAAGTTTTCGTATCAAGGATCCTGAAATTAAGGATTTGTTTCTGGATATTGCGGCTGAAGAGCTTGGCCATATGGAAATGGTGGCACAGACAATAAATCTTTTAAATGGTCATGATGTTGAGGCATCAACCGTACCTGCAGGTGAAATTGAATCGCATGTATTGCTCGGACTTAATCCTGGTCTTATCAATGCATCAGGATATTCTTGGACAGGTGATTATGTAACGGTAACAGGAGATCTTTGTGCTGATTTGCTTTCAAATATTGCATCTGAACAAAGAGCCAAAGTTGTTTATGAATATCTTTACAGACAGATTGATGATAAAAAGGTTAAGGAAACGATTGATTTCCTTTTGAATCGTGAAGAGGCACATAATGCAATGTTTCGAGAGGCATTTAACAAAGTTCAAAACAGCGGTTCAAACCGAGATTTCGGAACAACAAAGGCAGCGAAAATGTATTTCAGTATGTCTGAGCCATCACCTAATGACAATCTGTTTTCTAAAACAGAGGTTAACCCACCGTCATTTAATTAGATTTATACAGAATTTTTCTGTGAGAGATTTTTGAGAGAGTTAAAAGTGAAAATTCGGCTTGAAATGGTATTTTTCAAAAAGTGATTTTTACACTCTGACTCCGTCATTTAAGGTTCGAATCCTTATACCTCTGCCAAAAAGAGACAAACACAAATTTTTAGTGTTTGTCTCTTTTTTATAGTGTTTAATATATGAATTTTAACTGTAAAGAGCCGATTTTTTAGTGAATCAGCTCTTTTTTCTTTATTATTCCGTATAGTATTAGAAAATATCTTCATCAAAACTCACTAATATGAAAATTTACAAAAAACATCTTCAGATATAATCTCACTAATATTTATGTTTAGCGTTGCAAATAGTGTAAAATCAAATTATAATAAAAGAAAGGTTGAAGTGAATTGACATTATCAAAATTAGAGTCAAAGGAATTTGGAAAAGTTTGTTATGGCTTTAAGCGTAATAAACAAGGTCTTATAGAAATAGATTCTGAAAAGGCAAATGTTGTAAAACGGATTTTTGATTTATATAAAGGTGGAAACAGTTTAGAGGAGATACAAGTATATTTATTACAGAATGATATCTCTTCTCCAACAGGAAAGACAAAATGGAGCAGAGATGTTTTAAATAAAGTATTAAATAATTATAAGTATACGAAAGGTATTATATCATTTACCGATTTTTGTGATGTGTATGTTATGAAAACCTCTAACTCACGAAATACTAACCGAAATGATGAGAGGTATTTATTATGCCAAGAGCTACTAAAGAAGAATTGCATTGGGCATATCTCATAACCAGAGAAGAAATATTGAAACGATTAGATGAAAAAGTTGGGATTTATGAAGATGATTGGATTCAGATTAGAGATCACTTATTGAACTTGATAATTAGTGGCGAAGCCGAAATTTATGAGTCAAAAATGAGTAATTATCTTGAAAAAACAGTACAAAAATATCTTTATCCTTTAGATGATTATATATCATTAACAGATATTGCACGAAAATTTAATGATGAAAATCCAAGTTACTTAATCCAAAGTTGGCTGCGAAGCAGAAATACTGTTGAATTCTTAGGGGAGTGGGAACGAAATAATAATCCTGACTTTGATGAATCTGCATTTGAAAAATTGATGGTAGATGTTCGTTCTCCGTCTTATACATTGACACCATCAAAATGGATTGATGCAGTGAATGCAGTAGGATTAACATCAAAACGAGGTAAAAACGGGTACACTATGGCTCATCCTTTTATAGCTTGCGATTTTGAAATGTGGAATGATATGAAATTCAGATACGAGATAATTAAACATTGTATTGGTTTTGTGCAAAAAGGAGAATGATAATGTTAAAGACTTTATATGAGATAATTGAACCATCTGATAACGAAAGTTCAAAGTTGAGTTCAATTTATGATATTGTTATGCTGATTTGTATTATTGCAAGTATGATTCCGTTAGCAATAAAATCGGACAGTATTATTTTAAGTATTATTGATAAAATTACAGTTGCTGTATTTATTGCCGATTACATATTAAGATTGATTACTGCAAAGGTTAAATTAAATAAAGGTGTAAAATCATATTTTCTTTATCCGATTCAGCCAATGGCAATAATTGATTTGCTATCAATATTACCATCACTTATACCAATAAATGCAGGATTTAAAGTATTAAGGTTATTCAGAATTGTAAGAACATTAAAAGTATTTCGCAGTTTTAAAATATTCAGATATTCAAAGAATATATCAAGACTTGTTGAGGTGTTGAAGACGCAGTCTAAATCTTTATTAGCCGTGCTTTCGATGGCAATATTCTATGTTATGTTTACAGCGCTTGTTATGTTTAATATCGAACCTGATACATTCAACAATTTTTTTGATGCAATCTATTGGGCTGCAATTTCATTAACAAGTGTAGGTTATGGTGATATTACACCTGTATCAAATATTGGCAGATTGTTTACAATGCTTTCAGCATTTGTAGGTGTTGCAATTATTGCCCTTCCATCAGGTATTATAACTGCTGGATATTTAGATGTTTTGAATAAGGAGAAAAAATGAGAGAGTCATTTCAGGCACAACAATTTAAAAAGACATTACCTAAGGAGTTACAGGATTCAGCTAAGGTTTCTTTTAGTTATCAGCAATTTTGGAATATTATATCAAACAATCTTCAAGAGTTATATGGTAAATTTGCTAATCCAGAGTATTGTTTATTATCGTATTTTGATTGTGAAGAATATAAAACTAATTGCCAAATTGTAAACTGTTGTGATGATATACCGCTTATTGATATTGATAATATTAATGATATGTTAATTGAAGAAGAAAATTATTTCAAAAATGTTCAAAAGGTATTGAATCTATTTAATTTCAATAATGATAATACTATTGAAATAGCTAACATTCTAGGTGTTTTACCAAATAAAAACGATGAAGCTCTATTTCGTTATATATTTGCAAAAAACAGATTATGTGAGAAGGAATTATACAAAATAAATAAGAGTTTAATTGGTAATAGAAATTTGTTAGAAGTCATAGTGGATATGCTTGTTCAAAGTTTTAATAATGGATATTTATTAGAATTTCCAGCGACAGGCAGTGTAATGACACAGCAACATGGTCGTTATTACTATCGTGGAGAGAATGCTTTTTATCGTGTCTCTAAAGCGAGTTTTTATCGAACAATTGATAATAGTCCACCAATACAAATTCGGAAAATTATTGATAGGATGCGTTTGTATCAATGTTGGGAAACTCTTGACCAATTTGATGCAATAAAATATTGGAATTATTCAGAAATCAACTATATGGCATTATCTCAGCATTATGGATTTAAGACGTCGATGTTGGATATAACCAGTGATTTAAAAACGGCATTATTTTTTGCTTGTTGTAAATATGGTAGTGATAATCATTGGCATCCATTAAAAAACGATGATTTTGTCCATATTGATTCTAGACACTATATTTCTGATAATGGTGGAGATTCAAGATATGGTCTTCTTTATCGTTCACCATCTGAAATTACGGATCTTCGTTGGTGTATAGAAGGGGAAAGTGCTGCATTTGAGATAATAACTCCAGTCGGATATCAACCATTTATGAGATGTAGTCATCAACACGCATATATGATGTTGACACAAGCAAATTATGATTTATTGAAAGATAAATATTTTGATAAGTATAAATTTAGGTTGACTGAAGAATTGTGTGATTGGATTTATAATGAAATGGAACAGGGTAGTTTAATTTATCCTTATGATGATATTCCAGATATTTCAAATGAAATAGAAAAAATCAATAAGCAAAAAACTTTTTCGTCTAGTGTTTTTGAGATTACTGCAAATGATTTTAAAATTGATAGTAAATATTTTAATTGTTTAATAAACACATTAGAGGAATATGGTATTAAAATAAAAAATAATGTTTCTATATTTAATCCGATAAAATTATCTAAAATTAACCGTGATTATACTGCTGATTATGCAATGAAAAAAATAGAAGAACTCCCTAAGATGAGACCATTGTTAACACTTCCATCAGATACTTTAGTATATGACTGTTGAAAACTGGAAACCTATAGCAAATCCGAACCATATAAGGTTGGACAACTATAGGTTTTCTTTATTTTTCCTTGATTTTATGCGTGCTTTGAGTATTTTATTATTAGATTTTAATTGGACATAAAATTAAAAAAAGTCTGAAACGGAAAATCAAAAGATAAAAAACGATGAATCTGAACTCTTTTGTATAATGTGAATTATTTGATTTATTGGATTGTTTATTGGAAAATTCAAGTTCTCTTTTTGCCGGTATCTTGTATCCATTTTTCGCATGAGGTCTTTTCTCATTATAAAATTCCATATAGTTTTTGACTGCCGTTCTGAATTCATTTTCAGAGCGGTATTTTGTTCTGTAAAGTTCTTCTCGTTTTAATGAGGAAAAGAATGATTCCATTACAGAGTTGTCATAGGGAACATGTGCTCTTGAGAATGATTGAGTTACTCCTAATGATTTTAGATATGAACAGAATGTGTTTGATCGATAATTTGATCCTCTGTCTGTATGAAAAAGAAGGTTATTGTTAGGTTTTCGGTTTTCATAAGCTTGTCTAAATGTACCTTTTGTGAGTTGAGTACTGTTTTTGTGACTGATTCGATAACCAATAACCAATCTCGAATACAGGTCAAGAATAGCACATATGTAGAATACTTTATCTTTCCATCGAAAGTATGTAACATCACTTACCCATATTTCATTTGGACGGGTTGATGTAAATTCCTGATTAAGATGATTTTTGTATTTCTTCTGTTCTTTATCATATAAATCTTTTGCATCTTGCCTTATACTGATAAGTCCCATATCGTGCATTAATTCGCGAACCATACCAATACTGATTCGATAACCTTCCTCTTTCATTATTGCTGTGATTTTCGCTGCACCAAAGATTTGATTATTGTCATCATAGATTTTCTGAATTCTGATTCTAAATTCTTCACGACGCTTTGCGTACCAAGTGTTATCACGTTTGTTACGGAATATATGGTTATAGAAAGTACCACGAGGAACTTTGAGTGCATCGCAAATCATATGTACACTGTATTGTCCATACAATTCTTCCAATGCAGCAAGTTTTATATCTAATGGAGAATTTGCTGTGCAAAATACTTTGAAGTATTTCAACAATACCTTCTATACGAGCAACTTTCTTTTCAAGTGCTCGATCTTAAATTGACTTCTTTCTTTTTGTTGGAATTATTACTCTGTTTTCCTTAATCCAAGAATAAATTGTGCTGCGTGGTATTTGAGAATCGGTAACAATACGAGCAACAGATTCTCCATTAGCATAGTGAGTAATTACATCTTGTTTTTGTTTATCAGTATATTTATTCATACTATCATCTCCTCAGGAAAAGTATAGCATGATATGATGATTAAAAATATTTTAATCTTTTTGTGTTACCTTTTACAATTTTCGACACTATATATATGAAAGACAAAATTTTCGATATTTTTGAATGTCAAGATGTAAAAATGATACATTTTTGTCGAAAAAATGTGCAGTTTTGCATTTTGCATTGACAATAAGCGAACAAAAGCTATATTAAAAATTTAGTATTTTATATTATTTTTTGATTTTTAAGACGAAATCATCTTATTTCTTGGGTGTTTTGACTTTAATGTTTCATTAGTTTTGTTTAAGCTGGTAAAGTCTTATATCTGCATCGGAGTGATTGAACTTTGGGTAATTAACCATTGATTATTTACGGTTTTATTGTAAGATTCCGTAAAATATAGTGTAGTACTAATTGTAGATAGAGTTTATTTGTGATTTTAAGGCTATTACTATAATTATTAAATTTTTATGTGAAAAAACAACTATATGCTATAAACAATTGATTTTGGGGGAGGACAACATGAATCTTTGTAGTATTGATATTCATAATCGAATTGATTGTGTGAGAAATATGGAACTGCTGGAAAAAATCTTTAATTGTAGAGATCATTTAAGCTCAGAAGAATCAAGAAAAATTTTTGAATGTATAGCTGAAAGCGAATGGAAATTTTTCTATACGGAAGCAAAGCTTATCAATTCAAAAATAGAGGACATGTTAGAAAAAGGCGAACTTACAGACATTTTCAGAAATTGGGAAGAGTTATTATGTTCTGAAGAATTAAAAAATCTACAAATTCATATTAGAATAATGAATTGTTATAATGATGTTCAATTTATGCATTTTGTTGGACTTTTTATATATAAGCTTAAATTGTTGAATAAAGACTTTGATAATCAATTTAGTGTGTTTTTCTGTCCGGAATTTTATGATTCTAATAATTATATCTCGGATAGGAAAGAAGCTTATGACAATAATACGTATGATTTATGTTCTTCATATTTCAGATGTTTAGCTCAGGAAACAAATAATTTTATGTTTGGCGTAAATTATCGGTATGGATTGCAAACAATAAATACAGTTTCAGCTTTAGAATTTCGAAATATCAACAAAGTCAAAGATCAATTTCCAATGATTATATTCAATGGGAACATTAACAGAAATACAATGAACTGTAGTTTTGAATATGTTAATGCTAATAAAATTGGAAATGAAGATGAACGTTTTGAACTTCTAAAGAATAAAGATGATAATAAGTTTATTATAAATAATTACGAACTTCTTTTTAATTGTGAAGTTACAGATGGTAATAACGTAATTCATATAATTGATAAGTATATAGATGCTGCTTGTCAATTAAGAAAAAATGGCAGATTTGGTTTTGCTAACTGCAACAAACCGGTTGTTTCAATAACAGATTACATTTTTGAAACGGCTATATATGTTTTAAGAGATAAATTATATGAATGTGAAGGCTCAACTATTAATGATTATGCAGAATTGTTAAAGGTTTGCTTCCATAATTCAAATATATTATCTTTTGCAATTTTTGCTTTGATTTTTTCAACTAAAGGGAAAATCTATATAAAAGATGATATAAAGAACACAAGTATTATATCTAATGAAATAGGAGAAAATATAAAGCAAATTATACAAAATTCTTTGCAACATTCAACTTCCAAAATTTCCATAATTTCTTTTTATTTGGAGGATGAAAAACTTAGTATTTGTGTTTCTGATTTTAGCAATAAGGGTATCACAAAATGTTTTAAAGATATGTTGAATTCTGAATCCATAATGGGAGAAGTGTTTGATAATATTTCGAATGAAATGAATAATCGTTTCATTACAAACATTTTTAATAATAAGGATAAAGTGCCAAAAGATAAAAGTATAACGCTTGATTGCTTGTTTAATGATTTTACTAATGCTGATGAAAATCAAATTAACGATTGGCGAAATTATAGATCTATAGATTCTTCTGCTCATATAGGAATGACATTGTTTTCAAATGCAGTGAAAAGATGTAGTGGTAACTTTTGCGTTTTGAGTACAGATAAGTATGTAATTAATAATGCAACAACAGATAATGTTTATTTTTCCAAAAATGAAAACGATATAAACGCATTTAACAGTGAAGATGAAATGCTTAGATGCTCTTTTCCCGGAACAAGTTATTATATAAAACTTCCTACAAATCAAACAAGAATGCAGAAAAGTTATAGTATATCGCGGATAACTAACAAATATTTTGTGGAGAATTATGCAACTTACAATGCATATTTGGATTATGAAGAGATAGAGTTAACTCAAGTATCAATTGACTTAAAAAATAAAATTAATGCTTTTATATCAAAGTTAAACAAAGAGGGAACAATAAACTCCGAAAGTAAATACAAATATTTATCTGTATGGACAAATTACTGGCTTAAACTTTTAGAAGGTATTAAAACTACATATGGGGAAAAAACTTATTATATTCTTGATTTTAAAAAAATCATTAAAGAAAATTATTTAACAGCAGAGTTTCAAAATGAAGTGTTTGCAAAAGGCTTGATAAATGCTATTGGTGTTTTTTTTACCGATAAAAGTGAAACAGCAGATAAAGTGTTTTTTGCAATACATAATTGTAGCAAGAAATTTGTTAATATATTTATTCAGATAACTACACAAATACCTATGAAAGAGTTTCCGAATGGGTTGCAGCTATTTTTGGTTGACTCAAATAACACTGTTCAGGTGCACCTTTTCGGAGATTCATATTATTCTGCAATAAGAAATTCTTATGTAGTATCACTTGAAAATGGTTCAGAAGGTTATGATGCTTCTGATTTCAGAATTGCAGGAGATATTATTTCCAATTTCAATATGGAGTATAGTGATAATATTAAATACGATTTATTTCCATTTGAATGTTTGGTCCCATTTGATAAGGATCGAAAAATATTTTTTAATACAATAAACAAATTAGCCGAAAAGGAATTAATTAAAGGCAGGGGCTATAAATTATTGAATAATCATATACGAATTGGAAATAAGGTTCATATGAATTCATTCTATGAAATGTCATTTTTGTTTTACAGAACAATTGTTGCAAATAATGTTGCATTCTATATTTTGAAGGACATGATTAAAAATAAAGTTGTAGATTTTGATAATGATTATGTTTTGTTCTATGGCTATTCAGCTTATTCTCAAGCTATACTGACATCTTTAACAAATATTGCAAATTTGCGTTTTAATAATAATCGTATTTTTTATGCTACTTATATTTATAATTCTCAAAGTGACGAAAACTCTGAAGAGATTGATGTGCATATTAATGATAGATTTTCATTTGATAAGATTGAAAAAACATCAAAAATCAAGATTATTCAGATAGTTCCAATTAGTTCCACACTTACGACATTTTCAAAAATGTGGTCAAAGATTATTATTAATCAGGGTGACAAAAAACTTGATTTGGTTAAAAATTATACAGTGTTCTGGGTTAGAGATACAGAAAAAGACTCTGATTTAGAGCAAAAATACTATGGTTCCCCTAATGAAGATTATGTTGAAACAAAGTTTAAGAATTTACCCCAAAAAGAGATTTATTACATTTTAAATGGCAATTCTGTATGGAATAAACCGGAAACATGTAAAGAATGTTTTCCAAAAAATGTTATAGATGAGATACCACTTATTGAAACTGATCAGACATCAACTGTGCCTTCTCAGCAATTATATCTAAATCAAGATTTACATCAAACAGATAATACCGATAAAGATGAATTAAAACGACTCACAACTTTGCTGGGTTTTGTTAATTACGGCCATTTTTACAGAGGAAAAAATCATTTCCAATATTATATTGATACTCAGAGTTACTTCGATTATGTATCCGGAGATGTTAGAGAATGGTTAGAGAAATTAAGTGGCAGAGATAAAGAACGTTTAATTGCTGATTATCCTTGTATAGAAATTATATTTTCACCTGTTCATAATTCAAATGTTGGATTTTCTCAATATGTAAATTCTTACTATTTCAATGGTTGTGCTGAAATTATAAGTGTTGATGAGGATAAGGTTTTTCGTTCGAATTTTATATGTGAGCATAATGAAATAAAACTTCTTATTGAAAGATTGACAAACGATTATTACAAGTATGGGGATGAAACATTTAAGCCGGTCAGATTTACATTTGTTGATGATAATTTGATTACTGGAGAAACATTTCGTAAGGCTAGCAGTTTGCTTCAATCACTAATTCCTGAAAAAATACTGAAAAATTATACAACAAATCTTTTTGACAGATGCTTTGTGTTGATTAATAGATTATCCGCTTCAAGCATAAAATCATATATAGTTAACGAATTGGATTATAATGCGTTTTGCCATATAGATGTATCAAATATGAGGACGCATGGAGACTCCTGTGTAGGATGCAAATTGCAACAGCAAGCAAATAGATTTTATAAGCGTAGTTCAACAAAATTTGCAGCTGATTATTGGTATAAAAAATCTATAGTTTATGAAAATGAATTCTGTAATTCCCATGACGATAATAATAAAAAATGCAAATCATACATGAGGCTATTGTTGTCACATACATTTAAGAATTATATTAATATTCAGCAAAATGAAGAAGTTAATTTTTTTAAACTCGTTTATACTTATTTCGAAGTATTTCTTCTTAAAAAGTTTGATATAAAGTCAATAAAGGCATTAGGTATTAGCGAGCCTTATGTTAGAATATTGTTTGATTCCATCCATTTGATTATGCCAATGATAGCAAAAAATGATGAAGATGGATTTTATAATGTACAAAATGAACTTGCAGAACATTATTTTGAATTTGCAGATAGAAAGAATATAATTTGCAATTTGATAAAAATTATTTCAAGACCATTTTTCATTTATAATCAAAGACTCAAAAGAGCTATTTTGAAGTTTATGATTATTATAGCTGAATGTGTAATAAAAAATAGCTTATCCTTGTCAGGGACAGATAATCTTAAGGCATATGATATCGCTAAAAAAATAATTGATTTATTTGAAGAGGATAATGAAAAATTGTGTTTTCTTAAAGATTACATCTATGAAGCGTTGTCTGATTTGAATAGTACATATCTTTTGAGAAAGATTACAATCATAAGCACTTTGAAATATGTTAATGATAATGGTGCTGACATTTCTTTAAAAGAGGATTTTTTCAGGATGTATTCAATATTTATACAGAAAGTTGTTGATTCAGGTTCAGACGAAACAAGAGCCTTGAGATTAGAACATCTTTTAGTAAATGGAAAAGATGAATACTCTGACCTGATTGCTGATATACCACAGAGAACGGCCGAAAACAGAAAGACTTTTTCAGAGTTTATTTTATCTGAAGTATCAAAAGAAAATATAAATGAAAATGTAATTCAAATCTTTAAAAATTTTTGCAACGAGATTTTTTTGCTAAACGGAGTAATACTTTATGATGGTGTTAAGCAAATGTATGAATTGAATGGTATAACTGAAGATTACTTTATGGAAAGGTGGATAAATTTAAGAAAAATTGACAACAATTATCATGGAGATGAATATGAAAATTATAGTGAAGAAACTAAATTAAATAGTTTTTTAAGTAATTCAAATAACGATGTAATTTGTGATGAAGGTGTAAATATTATTAATAAGAGATATAATGACCTTATCAATTTATTAGTGAATGCGATAAACCAAAAATACAAAATTGATAAAAGCAAAATTCACATTGCGTTGTTGACTTACCATAAATCGTTTGATAATGATGACGATATAAGGGATTTTGAATTTGTTATTAGTAATTTTGATAAGATCGATATAAAGAATGATTTGATAAGTGCTCACAATAAATCAAAAGCAATTTCGAATTATAAGTATGTGGTAAAAAACGAAATCATCAAAGCACTAAATAATCATAATAATTTTAGAAACTATGGTTACTATATTGGAAAATATGAAGAAAATGAATTGAAAAAAAATTGTTGCATTTCATATCTTTTCGATGCATTAAAAAGTAATTCTTATTGCATTATTGATTTTGATAACAATATTGAAGATGAAAAGATTAAGCAAAAAATCAAGAGAATTGTTCCTGTTTATTTGTATTTTAGCTTTAATGATAATTCTGACGAGACGCTTCCTTATATGCTTATGAGAGATATTCTTAGTTATAGAAATAGTTTGATTTATTATTTTCAAAAAGACTTTACAAGTGATGTTATGCAACGTTATAATCGTTTCCTTGATACAAGTATTATTCTTGAAAATGAAAGGGTGGTAAGTCATACCTCCCACAAAAAGGACTATGATGAGGTGACCTCCCTGATTAATGAAACTGAAAAGGTTTATTGTGCACATTATGACAGCATAAAAAATTGGGTCCTTGCCAGAAACTATTGTAACTCAGTTATAGCAAGGTTATATAACAGAGTTTTTAACAATATAATTAAGACTTTTGATGAGGTGGTTTCGGACAGCAAAAACAAAACTAAGGACTACACTTATAAGCTTTATCTTGATGTGAATTATGAGGATGGAAGAAATGTGGCCTTCAAAAAACTTAGTCAAATCAATCCATTTGAAAATGATGATCCCTTTTTCAAATTGTTTAGGGAAATAATAGTTTTACAGAAAAAGGAAAATAATTGCATATCAACAGAAGAATGGTTCAATGATGATTTTGATATTTTTGTTGAGAGTCACAATGAAAAACAGTATGGTTATAATTTAGAGTTTGTAAAGAATATTATATATCGTATTTGCTTAGATGCATTACGATATAATATTTATTCGTATTCAAGCAATGATTTTATTGATTTGATAAACAAATATTATTGCCACAAGGATAATATGAGCAAGAAGGAAAGCATAGAATCAAATTTATTGCGTGAGTCTTCAGGATTATATGATTTTGATGATAGGATATGCATTGTCGAGTTTTGTGTTGAAGAATGTCCGCAAAGTACAACTTTTGACTGGTTAGTTATAAGAAATAAAGTCGATAGATATAGTATAGATCAAAACAAGATGAAATTAGAATACTTCAAGATGAAGATGAAAGATCCTCTTGATTTTTCTGATGGTCATATGTCGTTGTTGGCAGCGAAGGAATACTTTTTAAAACTTCACAAAGAATGTGAAAAAATTATTGTTGATAATATTTATTCATATGAAGATGATTCTTTTGTAACCAGATTACCTATTATAAGAAAAGGAGTTAATTTCAATGGAAATAAAAGCTAATATTGTATTTATTGATGATGGTCCTGATCAAACGGGGTTGTTAATCAGCCCTATAATTAGAAAACTTTGGAGAAAAGGAATAAGATCATCAATTGTTATTTTAGGTGATTTTGAGAGAACGGACAATAATTTGTCTTTGGATAATTTTAATTTATCTGTAGAAAAACTGAAAAGTGACATACAACATGAATTTTCAAGTTATATGATTTCAGAAGATTGCTTTTCTGATGAACAAATTCTCGAACATTATCCGCTCATAAATAAAAATTATTCTGAGGAAAAATCAAATACTGTAAAAAAGATAGAAGTTGATATTGTTGATGATTTCAATAATGACAAAGATGTATTATTTACACAGTGGAAAACAATCAATAAAAAAATATTAAAAAAATATTATACTAATGATAATATCAATTTTGACAAATTCAAACAAGATTATTCTTTGGATGATTTTGTGGATGAAATCAACATAGATAAAAATTTCATTATTGCACTGGATATGTGTCTGTTGGAAGGTGATTTGAATAAATTAATGAATGATACCGAATTCCCAATATTTTCTATAGGACTATATTCTGCCTTTATAAAGAAGGGTTACGATGTAATTATGTATACAACATATGATTGTACTAATGAAATGGTGGACAGATGGAAGAAAACATGTGAAAAGTTTTATGATTGTGGAGAACCAAAATTCTTCAATAGAAGAGGAAAAGAAATAAAAAGAAATAGTAATGATAATGAAGCATTTATTAAGGAAATTGAAAGCAAAATACAAAAAAAATAGATGTGTTGACAAAGGCGGAGAAAAGATGTTAAAAAAAATACAGGATTTTGATGTTAAAGAATTATTATGTAAAAGAAATGAAATAAAAATTAAATTTGAAAATATGAATTCTATTTCTAAGTATGATAACAAGGATATCACACCGAATACAAAATATGTGACATATACTAATATCAATTCTCTTTACAAATTTTTGGATTCTGACTTGTTACGATTAGGTTGCTCAGAACTGTCAAATGATTATATGGAAAACAAAATGATGTCAATAGAAAAAACCTATGATACTTACATTTGCAGTTTTTATCAAGGAGATAAATCAGCAGGAGATAAATACAGTCAGTGGTTGGCTTATTGCTCAAATGGCGGTGCTTCATTAGAATTCTATTTTGGACAGGATTATATAAATTTAAAAGCAATAGATTCAAATGAGGATTACGAAAATAGTGCTATAAATCATTTTGATTTGATTAATAAATCAGAAAAAAGTTTGTTTGATTATAGCTTGCTTTGTGGTGATGATAAATCTGCATTTTATCTGTATCCGAATTTTCCTGTTTATGTACAATATTGTGATGAAGTAAATAAAAACAATAATTCCATATATAATTCTGTAATATCATCAATTGTAGCAGACCCGGGATTGCTTGCCCCTTATTTTAAACATAGTGGATTTGAGCAGGAAAGTGAGGCAAGACTTGCTTTCATCAATAAAAATCATCGTCTTGACAGATGTGTTAAATTTAGAGAAAGGAATGATGGAACGAAATCACCGTATATTGAAGTGAAATTTGGAGATAATGATAAAAACGATCGTCCTTGTGGAATAAATGGAGAAAATGAAAAGGAATTGGAAGAGGCAATAATTAAACTATTAAATAATCGTACATATGCAGAGATTTTATATAAAACACCTATCATTATTCCACAAGGGAACGATCAGGAAAAAATATACAATATAGTAGAAAAGGTGCTTAACAATAATGATTTCAAAAAAGAAAATTTGAAAATAATTTGTCAGGGGCATCTGCCAATCACTATGATAACTCTTGCACCAATGAAGGATAGCTCAATTCAAAAGAAAAAACTTGAGATTTATTGTAAAAGTAAATATTGGTTGAAAAATGTTGAAATATGCGAATCTAAAATTCCATATAACACTCAGAATAATAACCATTGAATTGAGGTGCCTATAGCAACCTGAACCCTTTAAGATTGGATAGTTATAGGTATTCTTGATTTTATGTGTGTTTTAGGTTTTTATATGTTCAATTAAAATTATACACAAAAGCTGAAAAGTTCAAAATAGAAAATCATAATATAAAAAATAAAGATAATAAGTAACACAAATTTAAATTCGTTCTTATGTATAATATATAAATTAAAAGGGTCCAAATCCATACATCAAAATGCTTAATGCATCTTTTTGTAGTTATTAGACAGCAAGCGTTGACATTTTAGATGTCAACGCTTTTTCTATGCGAAATTGCCTTAAATAGTCCAAAATCGCCCTCAATCTGTGGTTGATTTAAGGGCGATTTTTCTTTTGCCTTTTCTGTTGAGATTTTGTGTGAGACTTTCAGAGACCTGAAATCTCTCATTTTCAAAACCGAACGAGAGCGATTGGGAGCGTTTTAGTGAGAGACTTTTGAGAGATGATGATATAGTTAGTTATAAAATATAGTTGCAAAGAAACTTTGCGGTGATTTTTCTGTATTGAAAAGATATTTTGATTGACATATATTTATCATAGTAATAAAATGTTTTTTCAAGGAGAATTGGCTATGTCTTTGGGAAGTAATATAGTTAAAATCAGAAAAGACAATAATATGTCACAAGAAGAATTTGCACAAATCTTTAATGTAACAAGGCAGACAATATCAAATTGGGAAAATTCTAAAAGCTATCCCGATATTGAAACACTGATAAAAATAAGTGATAGATACAATATATCGTTAGATATATTATTAAAAGAGGATATGGAGTTAGTAAAGGATATTGATACTAAAGTAAAAGAAACAGACAAGTATAAAAAAATTCTTAAAATAATGACTTATGTCTTAGCAATATTAATAAGCATATTTTGTTTAGCAACAATTATCTTTATTTCCGGGTTGACTATAATCTGGAAAATTGTTTTGTCGGCAGTTGCGTTGGTTTGGATTATAACTTTGCTGTCCAAAATACTTAATCGTCTTAACTAATATCAAAATATAAAGGCAAGGAATTTCCATCCCTTGCCTTTACTGTATTGTTTGCTGGCGACAAACGGGCGTGCATTTCTGCAACACAACATATATCACACCTTGTTATCAAAGTCCAGTCAAAATAAAGTATTTTGCCTTTATATATTGTTTGTCACCATATTATGAGGTAGGGGTACTGCATTTTATGCAGTGCTCCTACCTCTTTTTAACTGACTGTAAAAATTTTTAGAAATGCATTGACAAGAGTCTGATTTCGGATTATCATATAATAAGTCCGAAATCAGACTCTTTATTTTATGCGGAGGAATAATATATGAATACAATAAAAAAGCAAATGATTGAAATTAATCAGCTTTGCAATGAGAGTGACGAGATTTACCATAGCATAGCACGCAGTTATGGTCTTACTGACAGTATATATTGGATATTATATATATTATACAACTATGATGAACCGGTTTCGCAAATTGACTTGTGCAATAACTGGTCATACTCCAAGCAAACGGTTAACAGCTCTATTGCGGCGATGTTGAAAAAAGAGTGGATTACACTTGAGGTAATTCCGAACACCCGTAACAAAAAGCAGATTGTGCTTACTGAAATCGGAAAGCAATTCTGCGATGAAGTAATCGGTGAAACACAGGATATTGAGCAAATCTCCTTTTCGCGAGTATCAGAGGAAGAAAGAGAGCTTTTCATTTCGGTTTTTCGCAAACTCAATCAATTTATGCAGGAAGAATATGAAAAGAAGCATTCGCAGTTGACGGATTAATTCAAAATCAGTAAAAAATAAACAGTCAAAGGAAATGCTATTTATGAAGATTCAATTATCCGATCATTTTAATTATAAAAAGCTTTTGCAGTTCGTTTTTCCGTCAGTGATTATGATGGTGTTTACTTCCATTTACGGTGTTGTTGACGGTCTGTTTGTTTCCAACTTTGTTGGTGACACTGCATTTGCCGCAATCAATCTGATTATGCCGATGAACACAATACTCGGAGGCGTGGGCTTTATGCTCGGCAGCGGCGGCAGTGCTTTGGTTGCAAAAATATTAGGAGCACAGAAAAAAGAAAAGGCTAACCGCTATTTTACTATGATGATTTTGGTATCACTTATTGTAGGAATAGCTCTTACTGCTATCGGGATTGCAGTGATGAAGCCTGTTTCTTTATTGTTGGGGGCAACAGAAGGAATGCTGCCGTTCTGTGTTTTGTATGGTTCTGTTACAATGGGCTTTACGGTTTTCTTTATGCTGCAGTATTCCTTTCAAAGCTTTTTGATTGCAGCAGAAAAGCCCAATCTCGGTCTGTTGGCTACTGTTGCGGCAGGTGTAACGAATATGGTGCTGGATGCTCTGTTTATTGCCGTGTTTAAATGGGGTATCGCAGGGGCTGCACTTGCCACAGGCTTGAGCCAGTGTGTGGGAGCAATTATACCACTTATATATTTTTTGCGCCCGAATAAAAGTCTTCTTAAACTTGTAAAAACAAGGCTGGAAATAAAACCGATTTTGAAAGCCTGTGCGAATGGTTCTTCCGAAATGGTATCAAATGCTACTTCCGCAGTAATCGGAATTTTATATAACTTTCAGCTGCTCAAATATGCGGGAGAAAACGGCGTTGCCTCTTACGGAGTGCTTATGTATGTGCAGTTTATCTTAGCTGCAATTTTTATCGGTTACGCAATGGGAAGTGCACCGATTATCAGCTATCATTATGGTGCAGGTAATCATATTGAACTAAAAAGTCTGCTGAAAAAGAGCAACACCCTTATGTTTATAACCGGTGCAATAATGGTTGTGACAGCACAGCTGCTTGCCGTCCCCTTGGCAAAGCTTTTTGTGGGCTATAATCCCACGCTGTTTGATATGACAGTGCGTGCACTGCGAATTTCTACGGTATCCTTTGTTATTGTTGGTTTTAATATTTTTGCATCGTCTTTCTTTACGGCACTCAATGATGGCGGTGTATCGGCAGCAATTTCTTTCTTGCGTACTTTCATTTTCAAGATGGCAGCCATTTTGATTCTGCCGATTTTATTTCAGCTTGACGGAATTTGGTTTGCCGATGTTGTGGCAGAAATTTTCGCATTCGCTATTTCAATTATATTCCTGTTTGCCAAGAGAAAGAAATATAAATATATGTGACAATATAGTGACAGAAGTGTGATTTTTAAGAGGGGTGAATGCTTATGAACAAAACACAAAAAACAATTGTTTATTCCGATTTGTTCTGCCTGTTTATAATAGGAAGTCTGTTGGGTGTTCTGATGGAAGGTGTATTTTGTGTAATCACCAAAGGTCATTGGGAAACGCATACAGTAGCCATATGGGGACCATTCTGCATCATTTACGGCATTGGAGCGGTTGTGTTATATATCGGTGCAATTTTGCTGAAAAAGAAAAATATTATTTTGCAGTTTTTTGTGTTTGCAATTGTTGCAACCGTGGTTGAATATCTTTGCGGTGCACTTTTAAAATACGGACTTCAAATGCAGGCATGGGATTACAGCAGGCAATTTTTGAATATTGACGGTTTAGTTTGTCCGAACTTCAGTGTTGGATGGGGAATTGCAGGAATTGTCTTTTCCAAGTGGTGCGTGCCTCCGTTACAAATATTATTTTCTAAAATGCATGGGGATGTATATGATATTACCTGCATTTGCCTGAGTGTATTTATGGCAATAAATCTGTTAGTCACATCAGCGTGTATTTTTCGTTGGTCAGAAAGACACAGAGGCATTTCCCCTCGTAATTCGGTTGAACAGTACATAGATGAAACATATGATGACAGCCGTATGCAAGACAGATTTTGTGAATGGCAGTTTATTGAGGAATAGGAATAAAAGTATATTAGATTGTACCTGTTATCTTTAGTTTATATAAATAATTTTTGCGCTATTAATACAAATTGACAAAATCTTAATGAAATAGTATAATAAACCTGAGTTAGCAATAACTAACTCGGGTTTAAATGATAGTTGTAGGTGTAAAATTATGAAGTTTTATGAGTTTGGCAAAACAGATGCACCAGTGATACTGCTGCTTCCCGGCACCTGTTGCCACTGGAAATCTAATTTTGAATCAGTGATTCCTCTGTTAGAAAAAGATTTTCGGGTGGTTTGTGTATCCTATGACGGTTTTGATGAAACTGAAGCATCTGAGTTTTTGGATATGCTTACCGAGACAGCAAAAATTGAGGACTACATACTGACTAATTACAATGGACATATTAGAGCAGTTTATGGATGCTCATTGGGCGGCAGTTTTGTAGGATTGCTGATTCAGCGTGGAAAGGTACACATTGACCACGGTATTCTTGGCAGTTCAGATTTTGACCAGGATAATGGTGTTTCAGCCAAGCTGAAAGCATGGCTGATTGCAAAGGTTTTGTATGGTATGTTCCAAAAAGGCAAACTTCCGGGTTTTATGCAAAAAAGACTGGAGAAAAAGCCTGCTGAAGAGCGTGACTACTATGAAAAAATGATTGATATGTTTGGTATGAATTCTACCCGTATGGCATTTGTCAGCAAGGAGAGTATTTATAATCAATTCTACTCGGATTTGGTTACACCTATTGAAAATGATATTTTTGTTCCTGATACAACGGTTCATTGCTTTTTTTCTGTAAAAATGGGTGAACAGTACGAGGAGCGTTACCGACAGCATTTTAAAAACCCGAATATATGCCGTCACGATTTACAACATGAGGAATTGCTTATTTGTTATCCGAAACAGTGGGTGGATGAAATTAAAAATTGTTGCGAGAGTGGCAATTGATTGAGTGTTTTTTATTATGCTAAGTTTAAATTTTGAGACAAGGAGTTAAAAAATGCTTGTATTACAGCTTATTCTTTATTGCCTGCTTTTTACTGTAATGGTAGCGCTTGGTACAGGCGGCAAAGCAATTAATGTTTTATACTTTTATCCAAAACCTGTGCAGGAGCGTGCTTTTGCCATTGGTATTGCTGACAGGAAAAGTACAGCACGAAAGAAAAAGTGTTTTATGATTCCGTTTTTATTTGTTATGCTCGTAGCTTTGCTGCTGATTATCGGTTTATGGAATGGTGTGCAGGATTTCAAAACAGCCTACTTGCAGGCACTTCTCATTTTAGAGGTTATGAATTGGTATGACGGTATTGTGATTGACCGACTTTGGGTAGGACACAGCAAGTTTTGGATTTTACCCGGGCTTGAGGATGCTGCGTTTGTGCAAAGCTGGGGACAAGTTTTGAAAAAGCGTGGTATTCTGACTCTAATATGGATTGTCGGAGCAGCTGCTGCGGCAGGGCTTGTTGTTTTAATTTTTTGACAGAGGAACAATGATATGAAATTTTTTGAATTTGGAAAAGAAAATGAAAAACTTATGGTGATGCTGCACGGTGGGGGCGTGAGTTATTTGGGTGCACTGCCAACCGCTGAATATGTGGCTCAAAAATTTCATGTGGTGTTAGTGGCTTATGATGGTTTTAATCCTTCAGAGCCTGAAAAGGAATTTGTTTCTGTCGCAGATGAGGCAGAAAAGACTGCCGGGTATATTTTAAGCAATTATAGCGGAAAAATAGATGTGCTTTATGCTGTATCATATGGCTGCCGAGTGCTTATGGAGATATTGCAGGATAAACGCCTGACGATTACCACGACCATTGCTGATGGATTTTCAACAAGAGATTATCCTGATATAAAAACTGAATGGGGTAAGAATTTGTACTGCTTTTTCTTTACAGGGTTTTTCTATATTATAATGGGCAGGGCGGGAAAACTGCGAAAAAATTTTCTTGCAAAAATTACAGGAAGAACCTATGAAGAAGCAGAACGATTGGTCTACACCAAAGCAACCTGGAACAGTTGGCGTAATCAGGATTACTGCCTGATTGGAAAGAAAACAGATTTTAATGCTTTTAAAAATACCGATATGCATATCTGGTATGGTGTGAACAGCACTGTGGAACGCAGACTTGCAAAGGACATACAAAGCTGGAAGGATGCAGGTTATGCATTCAATCTTAAAATTTTTACGGATGTGGGACACGGCGGACTTGCAGGGGAACATCCCGATCGTTTTCTTGAAGAAATAATTGCAGCAAATGAAAGTTCAAAAGATTGAGCAGATGTATTTGTATGTTAATGATTGTATTATTCAAGTTATTTTATGAATGATAACAAGTTTTAATATGTGCCGGTATACAATAAAAATAATATTATTAAGGACGGAAACAAAATGAATTTGCAGTTAGGTGATGTTCAGGAAACAGCGTTAATTCCCCTTGCAATCAGGGCGAATGAAACAAAACGAAAGAATGCACGTATTCATGATGAAAAAGCTGTGGAAATCTTAGAAACACTGGCAGTTGACACTAAGGATATAGATAAATTCTTTTCACATGAGGGAGTAGTGGCAAGGACTATTATGTTCGATAGGGATGTGAAAAGCATTCTTAAAAAATATCCCGATGCAGTTTGTGTTAATATCGGCTGTGGTATGGATGATCGCTTTTCTCGTGTGGATAATGGAAAGGTTCAGTGGTTTAATGTTGACCTTCCGGATTCCATAGAGGTGAGAAAGAAGGTCTTTACGGAAACAGAGCGTGAGCATATGCTTGCAGGGGATATCCTTAAAACAGATTGGCTTGAAAATATCCCTAAAGATAAGGTCGTGATTGTAATTGCAGAAGGACTGCTTATGTATTTTTCAAAGGAGCAGGTAAGGAAAATTTTGAATAATATTACTAATTCGTTTGATAAGGGATTTTTGCTTGCGGAGTTGATGCATCCAATGATGATGAAGGAAAAAAGACACGATACGGTAAAGCATACGAATGCTAGGTTCGGTTGGGGTACAAAAGACGGAAATGAGCTGCTTGAGCTTGATGCAAAGCTTAAATTGATAAAAGAGAACAGTTTTTGGGATGAGATGGAAAAGTATTCACTCATCGGAAAGATAGGAAAAGTAATAGCGAAAAATTTAAATAACAGCCTTGCTGTTTATGAATGGTGAAATGTGGCTATTGAGTATTTTGCTTATATATTGTTACTATTGAGGATATAGCGATGGGAGTTTTCTATCGCCATTATTTTTTGGTAATTATATATTGACAAATGGGGTGAAATATGATAATGTAACAGTGTTATATAACACTGTTACATATGAGGTGTAGTATGAGTAACGAAGATGCAGCTACCTTGCAGAATATAATAAATGCAGGTAAAAAGGAATTTTTGGAAAAGGGCTTTAAGACAGCTTCGCTGAGGAGTATTGTTAAAGAGGCAGGTGTTACCACAGGTGCTTTTTATGGCTATTTTTCAAGCAAGGAGGCTTTGTATACCTCTATTGTTGAGCCTCATGCGGCGGCAATTATGAGCAGGTTTATGAAAGCACAACTTGCTTTTGCAGATTTACCCGACGAAGAGCAACCTGAACATATGGGTGTTGAATCCAAGGATTGTATCGACTGGATTATTGACTATATATATGAGCATTTTGATGAGGTTAAAATACTTATCTGCTGTAATGACGGAACATCGTATCAGAACTTTGTTGACCGAATGGTTGAGGTTGAAGTCAATGCAACCTTCAGCTATATTGATACTTTGAAAAAGCTTGGCAAAAAAGTGAATGAGGTTGATGCTGATCTTGCTCATATGATTGTAAGCGGAATGTTCAACGGAATGTTTGAAGTTTTATACCACAATATGCCGAAAGAGCGTGCGAAAATGTTCGCAACTCAGCTAAGAGAATTTGACACAGCAGGCTGGAAAAAAATTATGGGGCAGTAACCCCTTAATTTTTAATACATGAGTTAGCAAAGACTAACTTTTTGATGTTGTATATGCACTTTGGTGTTAATAAATAAAATTTTAAGGAGGGATATGCTTGAAAAAGCAATCAAATTTATCAAGGCTGATGGACTATGCAGGCGGGCATAAATATTTTACTTATGCCTCCTGGATATTATCAGCAATCAGTGCAGTTTTTGCACTTTTGCCATTTTGGTATATATGGAAAATTATTAAGGAGGTGCTGGAGGTTTCTCCCGATTTCAGCAAAGCTGAAAATCTTACACATAACGGCTGGATGGCAGTTTTATTTTCTGTGCTGTCAGTTTTGATTTACATTGCAGGGCTTATGTGCTCACATATTTCAGCGTTTCGTGTTGCGGCGAATATAAAAATACAAGCTATGGAGCATATTGTTAAGCTGCCGCTTGGATTTACGGAGAGCTTTGGCAGTGGCAAGCTGAGAAAAATTGTTGACGAATCGAGTGCATCAACAGAAACATATCTTGCCCATAATCTTCCCGACAAGGCAGGAGCAATTGCAACACCACTCGGACTTATTGTTTTATTGCTTGCATTTGACTGGCGTCTTGGATTGCTGAGTCTTATACCTGTTGTTCTGGCATTTATTATAATGGTGAGCTTTATGACGGGTAAGGACTTAAAGGTCAAAATGAATGAATATCAGAATGCACTTGAGGATATGTCAAACGAGGCTGTTGAATATGTGCGTGGTATTCCCGTTGTTAAAACCTTTGGTCAGACTGTTTTTTCTTTCAAAAAGTTCAAGCAGTCTATTGAGAGATATGAGAAATGGGTAATTGCATATACAAAGAATATGCGTATGCCGATGCTGTTATACACAACGGCAATCAATGCTGTTTTTGCATTTTTAATTGCAGCAGGTATTTATTTTACAAGAGATGGCGTAACAAATGAATTTTTGCTTAATCTTTTGTTTTATATAATCCTCACCCCGATAATTTCGGTAACCTTAACAAAGATTATGTACCAGAGTGAAAACGAAATGCTTGTTGAAGATGCACTGAAAAGAATTGACAGTGTGCTTAACTTAGAGCCGCTGACAGAAACAAATCAGCCAAAGCATCCGACTGATTCAGCCGTAAATATAGAAAATGTAAGCTACAGCTATGACGGTGAAAACTTTGCACTCAGACATATTTTTGCAGACATTAAAGCAGGGCAGACTGTTGCTTTTGTCGGTCCGAGCGGCGGCGGTAAAAGCACCCTTGCCAATATTATTTCAAGATTTTTTGACACTCAGGAGGGCAAAGTTTTTATCGGTGGCGTTGATGTAAAGGATATTCCTAAAGAGGAGCTTATGAACACAATATCCTTTGTATTCCAAAACAGCAAGTTGATTAAAGCCTCCATTCTTGATAATGTGCGAATGGGCAGACCAAATGCTGCAAAAGGCGAGGTTATGCAGGCTTTGAAATCGGCACAGTGTATGGATATTATTGATAAGCTGCCAAATGGTGTTGATACGGTAATCGGCACAAATGGCATCTACCTTTCAGGCGGTGAGCAGCAGAGGATTGCTATAGCAAGGGCAATGCTTAAAAATGCACCGATTATTATTCTTGATGAGGCAACAGCCTTTGCCGACCCTGATAATGAAGTTCGTGTTCAGCAGGCATTGAATGAGCTTTCAAAGGGTAAAACCGTAATTATGATTGCACACAGGCTTTCAACTGTTGCAAATGCAGACAAAATATTTGTTCTTGAAAACGGCAGTATTGCTGAAGAAGGCACTTGCGATGAGCTGATAAACAAAAATGGATTGTTTGCAAAAATGTGGAACAGCTATCAAAACTCAGTACAGTGGAAGGTTGCAAAGGAAGGAGGTACAGCAATATGATTAAAAAGCTACAGCGAAAATATGCACTTTCAGAGCAAGGTGCAAAAGACTTGGTAAAGGGTATTACTGCCTGCGTTTTTCAGAATATTTCATTTATGCTGCCTGTAAGCTTGCTGTATTATCTTGTTGGCGATTTGCTTCAAGGCGGTGTTGAGAAAAACAGAATTGCATTTTATGCAGTGGGCTGTGTTATCTGTATTGTACTGATTATGCTGTCAACCTGGTTTCAGTATAACGGAACATATCTTTCAACTTATATAGAATCAGGTGTAAGGCGAATTACACTCGCTGAAAAACTGCGTAAAATTCCCCTTTCCTTTTTTGGCAAAAAGGATTTGGCAGATCTGACAAGTACCATTATGGCAGACTGCGCAACGCTTGAGCAAACAGGCTCGCATTATGTTCCCGGTCTTATCGGTTCACTCATTTCTACAACCATTATTGCAATAGGTATGTTTTTCTTTGACTGGAGAATGTCGATAGCAGCCCTTTGGGTTTTACCTGTTGCATTTGCGATTGTCGGCTTTTCTGCAAAGGTGCAGGAAAAGCTGAATGATAAGGCAATGGCTGTTAAAATGGCTTGTGCTGACGGTATTCAGGAATGTATAGAAACCTCAAGAGATTTAAAGGCAAATAATGCAGAGCATTCTTATCTTGACGGATTAACAAAGAAGATAAAGGCTGTTGAAAACCGTTCGGTAAAAAATGAATTTATTACTGCGGCATTTGTGGTAACGGCAGGTCTTGTTCTCAAGCTTGGGATTGCAACTACTGCTCTTGCAGGGGCAGCACTGCTTATTAAAAATGAAATCAGCGTACTTACATTTTTTATGTATCTTCTTGTTGTATCAAGGCTCTATGACCCATTGCAGACTGCCCTCCAAAATCTTGCCGCTGTTATTTCCGTTCGTACGAATGTGAAAAGAATGGATGAAATCCTTTTCCATCCTGTTCAAACAGGCGGTGCTCAGCTTTCAAACAAAGGCTATGATATTGAATTTAATAATGTAGGCTTTGCATATAATACGGGTGAAACAGTGCTGAATGATGTTTCGTTCACAGCAAAGCAGGGTGAAATTACTGCACTTGTCGGTCCAAGCGGCGGAGGAAAAACGACTGTGTCAAGACTTGCGTCACGCTTTTGGGATATCAGTCAGGGCAGTATCACTGTTGGCGGAATGGATATTTCAAAAGTTGAGCCAGAAACACTCCTTTCGCTTTATTCCATCGTATTTCAGGATGTAACGCTTTTCAATAATTCTATTATGGAGAATATCCGTGTAGGCAGAAAGGATGCAACGGATGAAGAAGTAATTGCAGCCGCTAAGCTTGCAAATGTTGATGAGTTTGCATTGAAACTGCCAAATGGCTATAATACGGACATAGGTGAAAACGGCTGTCAGCTTTCAGGCGGTGAAAGGCAGAGAATATCTATCGCCAGAGCATTTCTAAAAAATGCACCCATCATACTGCTTGATGAGGCAACTGCATCACTTGATGTTGAAAACGAAACCTTGATTCAGACTGCACTTTCAAGGCTTATTCAGAATAAGACAGTTCTTGTAATTGCACACAGAATGAGAACGGTTGCGGGTGCAGATAAAATTGTTGTCCTTAAAGACGGCTATGTTGCCGAGCAGGGTTCGCCTGAAAATCTGCTGAAGGATAATGGAATATTTAAGTGTATGGTTGATTTGCAGACACAGTCACAGAATTGGACAATTGCATAAAATTAATACTTGAGAGGTGGGATATTCCTGCCTCTTAAATTTTTGCTTGACAAATTGGTTAGTCTGTGCTAACTTATATGTGGTTTAAATATAAATCACTGAATTTATATATTGATTAAAAGATATGGCAAAAGCCTATATTTTTTAACACGAAGTTAGCTAACGCTAACTTCGATATCGGAATATTGCGGTGCTGCAAAAGTGAGCGGTACAATAGGAATATGTCAGGCGAAAAAATGATATTTGAAATAGAGAAAGGGTCTTCCTATGAGCAGACACGATGAAATTCAAAACGCATATAAAAATCTCGGTGGTGAAGCGACATTTTATGACGGTATGATAACTTGTTCCACACTTGCCGGAAAGGCTGTTTGTAAGTTGATATGGAATATGAATAAGCAGGAAAATGACTATTATTTGGAGCTTGCACTGTCAGGTATTCCGCAAAATTTTTCAGGGAAAATGCTTGAGGTTCCTGTTGGTACAGGCATACTGACAATGCCGATATATGAAAATTTAACGGATGTAGATATTACTTGTCTTGATTATTCTATGGATATGATGGAGCGAGCAAAGCGTCAGGCAAAAAAGCGAGGTATTTCAAATGTTCGCTTTATGCAAGGGGATGTAGGAAATCTTCCTTTTGACAATGATACCTTTGAGCTTGTACTCTCTCTCAATGGTTTTCACGCTTTTCCGAATAAAGAAACGGCATACAGTGAAATTTTCAGGGTTTTGAAACCGGGAGGTATTTTCTGCGGATGCTTTTATGTAAAGGGTGAAAACAAAAGAACGGATTGGTTTGTAGAAAAAATTTATACACCAAAAGGATATTTTACACCACCCTATGAGACGGCAGAAAGTCTGAATAAGCGTCTGAAAGTTATGTATAAAGAAGTAGAAGTGAATACAGTAGAAGGTATGGCGGCTTTTCGATGCAGGAAATAGTGTGATGCCCCTGAAAAACAAAGTCGGATATCTGTATTCCTTTTCTAAAAAGGGGAGATAATTTATGAAAGATTATTTAGAATTATCAAAAAAGCATTTTGACGGACAGTCAAAAATTTATGATGAAACCAATACGGCTTATTATTCAAAATATCCTAAAATCAGCTGTAGGGATGTTGCAGAAAAATTGAACAACATAGAGTATAATACTATGCTTGATATTGGTTGCGGTACAGGGTATCTTATTGATATTCTGCAAAAGCAAAGGGCAGCTGATTATTATGGTCTTGATTTATCACCTGAAATGTTAAAGGTTGCGAAAAGTAAGCTGTCTGACAGTGTGGCATTGACTGAGGGATATTCTGACAAATTGCCGTATAATGATAATACGTTTGATGTTGTAACCTGTATTCAGAGTTTTCATCATTATCCGAAGCCTGAAAAAGCAATGGCAGAGGCATATCGTGTTCTCAAACCGGGAGGATTGTATATTCTTTCTGACACAGGGATGGGCCGCTGTCCGAAATTTATGTATGCCATTTACAACAAACTGATTGTTAAGCATTTCAATACAGGTGATTATGCTGCCTACAGTAATAATGATATACAAAATAGGATGTGTGCAGCAGGTTTTAAAATTCAGGACGCACAGGATATTACTAAATTTATATATACAGTTATCGGTGTAAAATAATATTAGCAGTTATATTTTTAGATTTTAAATTAGTCAGCAATAGACAAATATTATTGCTGACTAAATAATTGGAATTGAGTTAGCGGTGGCTAACTCAAATGGAAAGGCATATTATGATTGAAAAATATTTGATTGAGCATTGTGCTCCGACACTTGCATCCTTAAAAACAGCTAATCTTTTTACCTATCATTTTGAATATGAAGAGGATATTTCGGAGTATATCGATATGTGGAATTCAAATTTCAAGGATAAAGGCATTGAATTGATTTTGCTCAAAAAGGAAGAGCACTTTGCTTTGATTTATGTTTGCCGTAAAACAAGATTACAGCAGGATTTGCACAAAGCCGGTGTTGAAGAGTTTCTGGCAGATTACGGATATGAAAGTACAGAGGTTGATTATGCCATTAACAGGCTGAAAGCAAGACTGCAGAAATATAATTCATTTCCGCACGAAATCGGAATTTTTCTTGATTATCCTTTGGGGGATGTTATCGGTTTTATCGATAATGCAGGAGAGAATTGCAAATGCACGGGCTGCTGGAAGGTATATTGCAATGAGTGTGAGGCAATCCGCACCTTTGCTAAATACAAAAAATGCAGGGAGGTTTATACTCGCCTTTGGAGCGAAGAAAAACGAAATATTATGCAATTAACAGTTGCAGTTTGATTTGGGATATTACAGATAAAAATCTGTTTGTCATATAAATTTTATTTTAGGAAAGGAGATATATATGGTAACATTATTACTTGCACTACTTGCGATAGGTGGAATTTGTCTTATGCTGTATTCGGCAGTTGCGTTTGTGCAGGACAAAAGATTCTTCGGTTCTGCGCCGAAGGAAGCACAAAGGCTGATGCAACCCAAACCAGAACGGTTTAAAGGACAACATTTTCTTGGTTGGGTGCTTTTGATTTTAAGCCTGCTTATGGTAGTGGCAGCTGCAGTTTTGGCTGTATGGGACGGCGTGCGAAATGATTTTGGATTTCGGCAGTTCTTTGCAAGATTTTTGATTATACTGTATGCATATAAGGCATTCGATATGATCTGCTTTGACTGGTTGTTGGTAACCCGCTCAAATTTCTTTCAGCATTATTATCCTGAAATAGAGGGATGTGAAGCATACAGAAAGTATGGCTTTAATCTAAAAAGCCAGATAATACGCATTATTGCATATCCGTTTATTTGTGCATTTGCTGCTTGGATATGCACGATGCTATGGTAATAAATCAAAGTATTATGTAATTAACAGTTGCAGTTTAAAATTAGGATATTACAGATGAAATCTGTTTGTCATATAAATGTATTTTTGAAAGGAGATTTTACTTATGAGTAAAATTGCAGTAATTTATTGGAGTGGTACAGGTAACACTGAAGCAATGGCGGTAAAGGTTGCCGAAGGAGCAGCATCAGCCGGAGCTGAGGTTAACAAGTTTACACCGGGTGATTTTAATTCAGATATGGTTGACAGTTTTGATGCCATTGCATTTGGTTGTCCGTCTATGGGCTGTGAACAGCTTGAGGATGGAGAATTTGAGCCTATGTTTATAAGTTGTGAGTCAAAACTCAATGGTAAAAAAATTGCCTTGTTCGGATCATACGGCTGGGGCGACGGTGAATGGATGCGTAGCTGGGAGGATTCCTGCAGGGCAGACGGAGCAATTCTTGTATGTGATAGTGTTATTTGTAACGAAACACCTGATTTAGAAGCAGAAGAAGCCTGTAAATCACTTGGTAAGGCACTTGCAGAAGCATAATTATTAAAATATCGGAGGACAAAATGAGGAGAATTAAACAAATCGGAATAACATCTTTGACTGCAATTATGTTATTTATGGTGTTTGCAATTACAGCATTTGCTGCATCTTCTCCGTTTGCAATTCAATTTGATAAATCTAAAATTAATGCAGGTAATCAGTTGAGTGCAACTATAACTGTAAGTCAGGAAACCGTGACTAACGGAAAATTAACCTTTACTTATGGAGATAATCTTGAGTTAGTAAGTGCTCAGTTATCTGACGGAAGAGAGAAACAAGGTGTTTATGCGTCTATAAATACAAAAACAAAAGGTAAAATAATTGTTGCCTTTTCCAACAATAACAGTAGTCCAATATCAACAGGGGATTTGGTTGATGTTAAATTTAAAGCTAAGGCGGATATAAAGGGCTTTGTAACAGAGTCATTAAAGCTTGATGCTGATTCTAAAAACAGTGCTGTTTACGGAACTGATTATAAGGCATTAGAAATTTCAGCAGCAAGCTCAGATGTAACGATTGAAGGAAAATCAGTGAATGAAAACAACACTAAAAAACAGCCCGATCATACTTCTGCAGAGATTTCAACAACAAAGAGAAACAAAGCACCTGTGGGTTCAAGTGAAAGCCAAACTGTTTCACAATCAAGCAGTTCTGCAGCAGACAAGGCGAATAATTTAACACAAAAGACCGTTTCAAATAAAAACGGTAGTACGACTAAATCACATAGTGTCAGCAACAGCCAATCGACTGATGCACAAGAAGAAAATCCAACAGCATTGACCGATGACTCAAGTAACAGAGAAACAACAACTGAAAATTCTCAGTCTGTTACAGGTGAAAATGCTGTAGAAAGCGAAGCCAAAGTGAGTATATGGAAATATTTGATTCCTATTCTTATTGCATTAGCTGCAGCAATATTAATCTGGCTTTTTATTATACTGACAAAAAGGAGGAAAGATGATGACGATAAATAAAAATTTGTATCGTGTTATTATAGCTATACTAACACTCACGATGATTTTTACCTCAGTTAATCTTACTGCGTTTGCATCATCCTTAACTCCTGCAGACGAAGATGATTCTGTATTACAAAGTTCAGAACAACTTGATACATATTATAATATTGAAGAAAATGATAATGAAGCTGACGAGAATAACAGCGAATCTCTGTATACAGAAATTCCTGCAACTGATGAGAGCCGTGTTCATGGTTTTAGAGAAAGTGAGGATAAGCTTACATTAGTTGAAAATGAAGATGATGATATTCTTAAACCCGATGAGGATGAAATCGTTAATGCAATTGTTGTATTAAATCAAAAATCGCTCCTTGAAAGCGGCTACGAGGCATCTGAAATAGACAGCACAAAAGCTTCAATCTCAGAATATTTAATGAAATTAAAGCAAGATCGTGTTGCAAGCAGGGTTGAAATGAATTTTGATGATGCCGAAACAAATTATTATTATACGATTGGTGTTTGCGGCATAGGTATTACTGCTCATTATAGTGACCTTGATGAAATCAAGGAGCTTTCGGGTGTTAAGGATGTTATTCTTGCTGCGCAGTACGATGTCCCTGTTGCAGACAGTACAAACACAATTAATGGAGCAAATACTGCGTGGGCTGAGGGACATTACACAGGTAAGGGCACAAAAATTGCAATTATTGATACAGGTCTTGATATTAATCATCCTGCCTTCAGCGACGATGGTTTTGAAACTACAGATACATCTTTGAATAAAGAAAAAATCAATGATGTTCTTAAGGAGCTGAATGCATACAAGAATTTGTCATCAATAAATGCAGATAAGCTTTATGTTAATTCTAAAATACCATTTGGCTTTAATTATATTGATAATTCAACTCGTATTGACCATGATGACAGAAATGCATCAGACCACGGAACTCATGTTGCAGGTATTGCAGCAGCAAGACCAACTGAAGATACTGACATTTGCGGTGTTGCTCCTGATGCGCAGATATTGGTAATGAAAGTATTCGGAAATGGCGGCGGAGCATATTTTACAGATATTTTAGCTGCAATGGAAGATGCTATTCGTCTGGACTGTGATTCAATTAACATCAGTATTGGCTCAACTGCAGGTTTTGTTGAAGATGAAGAGGATATAGACCATATTTTTAATCGCTTAACTGAATCTGATGTTCTTGTTTCAGTTGCAGCAGGTAATGACTATACCGCAGCGTATGGCAATCCATCAGGCACAAATGCAAATCTTACATCTAATCCCGATAATGGTGTTGTATCAAATCCAGGTACATATACAAATGCAACAACTGTTGCAAGTATTGATAATGCAGCTGAATACTTTGCTGTCGGAGATAAGAAAATCACATTCAATGATTCTGCTAATAGTGATGCAACAAAGTTTTTGAAAAACTTTGAAGAAGGTCAATCACTCGGCTTTGCTGTTGTGGGCAATTATGGTGCTTCTGTTGATGATTATAATGAGGCAGAGGTTAGCGGCAAAATTGCGCTTGTTCAAAGAGGCGGCGGAATTACCTTTATGAAAAAGCAGGAAAACGCACAGCAGGCAGGGGCAGTTGGTGTCATTGTTTATAATAGTGTAGACGGCACAACTTCTATGCAAATAAATGACGGTGATGGTAATATTCCTTGTATTTCCATTTCTAAGGTAATGGGCGAATATATGATTGAATGCTTTAAGTCCGGTACTAAGACTCTGACAATCGGTATTGGCAAAACAGATGAAACCCTTGCACCAAGCAGCTTTTCTTCCTGGGGTGTAACACCCTCATTAACGCTCAAGCCTGATATTACTGCTATTGGTGGAAATGTTCTTTCAACAGTTAATGGTTCGGGATATGGTACAAAGAGTGGTACATCAATGGCTACTCCTCAAATTGCAGGTGCAGCCGCACTTGTAAGACAGTATATTAATGAAAAATATCCGAATCTTGAGGATTCAGAGATTTATGCACTAACAAATCAATTACTTATGAGTACTGCTGTTCCGATTACAGATGATAACAATAACGAATATTCACCTCGCAAACAGGGTGCAGGCTTGTTAAATGTCGGAACTGCTGTTGCGACCGAAGCTTATTTGAGTGTTGCAGAGCAAAACGGCGGCAGACCAAAGGTTGAACTGTTTGATGATGCTGAAAAGAATGGCATTTATAAGTTTACTTATGATGTTACAAATCTTACATCTGACTCGCTCGCTTATGAACCAAATACATCTGTTCTTACAAATGGTTATAAGGCGCAGACAGATGAGGACGGGGAGAGCTATTTTACTATTGCAGACACGAATATTGCTTTAGACGCAGCTACAACAGAAACCAGTAATAATTTAGGCTTTTATTATGACACAAACTGTGATGGTGAAGTTGATACAAGAGATATTTGGAAATTAGCACAAAGTGATAATCTCAGCAACCGTGAGAGTGCAATGGCAGATTTTGACGGCGATGGAAATATGCTGGACAAAGATGATATTATGGCTTTTCTTGATAATATAAGCGGATTGAGTGATTCACTTGATACTGACAGAAGAGCATTGATTATTCCTGCAAACAGCAAGGCATCTGTAACAGTAAATATCACTTTAAGCAGTGATGCAAAAAATGTGCTTGATACGTATTATCCAAATGGTGGATATGTTGAAGGATATTCATATTTAACTTCATTAAATGAGGATGCACTTGATCTTTCACTTCCTTATATGGGATTTTATGGAGATTGGGGAACAGCACCTGTTTTTGATGCAGTAAATCATCATTTCAGCACAGAAGGCAGAGTTAATTCTTATGGAACATATTTATGGACAGAGGAATCAATCTTAGGCGTTAATCCGTATGTTGAAACAGAATATAATTCTGAGCATAATACAATTTCAGACCTTAACGGGCTGGATGTATTTGAAACAAGTTTATTAAGAAACGCAAGAAGTATCTCATACAAAATCACTGATGAGAGCGGCAATGAGCTTTACACCTATGAAGATAAGAATGTATCAAAATCTTATTATCGTGATTCAAGTATGACATATATGCTCTATCGTTCTCCGAAACTTTGGAATGGCAGAGATGAAAATGGTGATATGCTTCCTGACGGAACTAAGGTGAAACTCACAATAAATGCAGTAATTGATTATGAGAGTAAGCCCCAGACCTTAGAGTATCCTATAACAATTGATACAAAGGCTCCAGAACTGATTTCGACAAAGATTGAAAAGACTGCTGACGGCAGAACAATTCTTAAAGCAAGCTTTAGAGATAATCAATATATTGCAGCAGTTATGTTTAAAAATATAACCGGAACAGTTGAATACGACCGTATTGCAATAAATCAGACAAAAGCCGGTGAAACAATAACCGACTATGCATTTGATGTAACAGGATATGATGATGACTTTATGATGATCATATCGGATTATGCAATGAATCAGGCTGATTTTGATATTGACCTTGGTCTTGAAAATGATGGTTATAAAGAGCCTGTTCCTCTTAAAGAAGGAAATATCTATGGTTTTAATATGGGTGAAACCTCAAAACTTTCAGCTGCTATGGTAACTGCACCTCTTACAGATGTAACAGACAGCAGTGTTGCAGCAGAGCTTAACGGTATCTATGCCGCTGAATATCTTGACGGTCACATATTTACTGTTAATGCACTCGGTGAACTGAGTGTTTATACACCGGGAAGCAGAGCGTGGTCACAGAGTAAGCTTGGTTCAACTGATTTGGATATTTATGATATTGCATATAATTATACAGATCAAAAGCTGTATGCCATTACTTTCAGTGACTCAAAGAGCCATTTATCAACTATAGATATTTATACAGGTGAGATTACTGATGTTGGTACCTTCGGTAGAGGTATGGTAACAATGGGCTGTACAACTGATGGTAAGCTGTATACAATCAGCAAGGATGGTGAGCTGTGCCTTATCAACACAAAAACAGCTGAGCCTACCGTTATCGGTAAGGTATCAGAAACGAACGACGAGCAGTGGGTAACTCTTAATTATCGTCAGTCAATGGCGTATGACCATAATACAAATACAATGTATTGGTATGCATTCTGCTATAATCAGACTACAGCTAAACTTATAAGCCATTTGGACAAGGTGAATTTGGATGATGCTTCAACGGAAATTGTCGGCAGCTTTGATGAAAAATGCGAAATTTCTTCGCTGTTTATTCCTTATGACGGCAGTCTTGATATTAAGTCTGCTGATGAGGTTACGGATATTAATCTTGATAAGAACTCGGTCGCTCTGTTCTCAGGTCAACAAACAAGAGTTTATGCTTCTGTAATTCCTTGGAATGCAAAGGATAAGGAAATAAAATGGTCTACTGCAAATCCGTCAATTGCAACGGTTGAAAACGGAAGAATTACAGCAGTCGCTGATGGTGATACAATAATTACTGCAAGGGCAGGAAATCAAACAGCAACCGTAAAGGTTAAAGTTATTGAGGATCCTGAGCCATTCTATGGTTATTTGCTTTATGATTGGCATGACGGAGCAACAGGATCTGCAATAAAGATTGATGCAAAAGACCCTATCAGATATAAGAAACTTTCAGAACTGCTCAGTTACGTTTACGCAGGTGAATATGTTGACGGCTGGTATTATTGCTATGACAGCAATGGTTATTTCTATAAGGTTGATCCTGAGGAATGGATTTATGCAACTATAGGCAGGTCTGAGGATAAAATCGTTGAAATGACGTATGATTATGCAAGCAATACTATGTATGGTATTTCAAGCACAGGTCATACTACAGACCTTGTAAGAATTGATATGAACACCGGTGCAACCGAAACAATTGGTACACCTGACAGCAAAATTGTTGCTATGACAAGTGTTCCTACTGCGGGAAATGCTCAAAACGGATTTACGGAAAGTAAGCTTTATGCAATCAATGATAAGCGACAGCTTGTAACTATCAATCATGCAGACGGCAGCACATCTGTTGCTCCTGAAGGAAAGGGTATGTCTATTCCTGCTGTTGAATATGTTCAGTCAATGACATACGATTATAATACAGGTTATATTTATTGGGCTCAAGTTGCAGGTTCACAAAATTCTTCACTTTATGTGATTGATTTGGATTCTGCGTCAATCTATTATGCAGGTGTTATCGGTAAAGTAGGCTCACAGGTTGCAGGTCTTTTCTCTATACCTAATGAGGGTACTGTTACTGAAATACCTTATGTACCACTTACCGGTCTTGAACTCGAAAACGACAACTGTTTGATGGTTAAGGGCGGAAGGCTTCAACTTAAGGCTGCAATGGTTCCGTACAATGCAACAAGCAGAGGATTGACTTGGAAAAGCAGTGCAAACGATATCGTTACTGTTGATGAGGGCGGACTTGCTGTTGCACATAATACCGGTACTGCAAAAATAACAGTAACTGCTAAGGATGAACAGAGTGGAAAAACATTTAGCTGTGAATTAACAATAACTGTTAAGGAGCCTATTGACGGGCTCAAGGGTTTTCTTATGCAGGATTATGATACAAATGAGTATAACGCATGGATTAACATTAATCCTCTTCAGCCTATGATTTACAGCCCGGTTAATCGCAGTAAAATTACTGTTTCGGCAGGTACTTATCATCACGGTACAATTTATGCTTACAGCAATACGGGTTCGACTACCGGAATCAGCTATTATTATACAATTGATCCTCAAACAGGCGAAGCAGAAAATAAGGGATCAACAAGACACGATGTAGATGATATGGCATTTGATTATAAAACAGGTATTCTCTATGCTATAACAGATAGTACTTCAATCAGTATCGTTGATCCGAACAGTGGTGATCTCTATTGTGTTTTTGAGCAGGATGAATGGGCGATGACTGCAATGACTGCTGATGCAAAAGGCAATATTTATGTTGTTGCAAGACAGAATGGTGATGAAAAAGCAAATGCTTCACTTCTTAAGTACGATTCGGATAAAGGCAAGCTTAAATTGATTGGCAGTACAGGGAAGAAAACAGTTCTTGAACAGTCAATGACCTATGATTTTGAGAACAATGTCATTTACTGGGCTCAGGTATGGGCTAAGGCAGGTCAGGGCAGAGATTTAACACTGTGCTTAGTTGATCCTGATACAGGTAAAGCAAGTTCAATCGGTATGATTGGTGCGGCAGGCAGTGAGGTTTCTTCACTTTATTGTGATTCACCGGATGAACCGGAAAGAGTTGAGGTTGCACTTGACGGAATCAACATTGTACAGGGTGATTCACTTACATTAATTGAAAGTGCAGAGCTTAAATTACAAACAAGCTATAATCCTGTTTATGCTACGGATGTAGTGCTTTCTTATGCTTCATCTGACAGCAGCGTTGTTTCTGTTGATAAGGACGGAAATATTACTGCAAATTCATCAGGCAGTGCAGTAGTTACAGTTACTGCTAAGGATAAGAATAATACCTTTACGGATGATATTACAATCACTGTTTTAAACAGACCCGGAACATTTCATGCTTTCATTAAAAATGACAGACTTATGAGTGAAGTTACACTTAATGAGTTTATTACATTTGATATTGATGACTGCGAAAATTATCAAGAATTATCAGGACTTGATAATACACTTATTGCTGCTGATAAGGTTGGTGACACTATTTACGGTTATACTGACAACCTAAGCTTTGTGAAAATTGATGCAAATACGAAAAAATCAACAGTAATCGGTAAAGGTAACGAACGACTTTCTGATATGGCATTTGATTTTTCAACAGGAATAATGTACGGAATTACTTATTCCGGCAGTCGGCTTGTTCAAATTAATCTTACCGATGGCAGTTGGTACGAAATCGGTAAAACAACTGATTCAGAAGGTAATTTCATTTCTGTTCATGTAATTGCTGCGGGAGAGAATGGAAACATTTATGCTCTCAATATTGATGGCACTCTCTTTAAGATTGGTACAAATGGTGTGCTTACACAGGTTGGTATGACAAATCTCAGTACAACATCCAATTACGGAAGTGATTTGATTTATGATGCCGATAGCGGAATGCTTTATTGGAGCAGAATTACACGGACTGAGCAGTGTATATATATTATCAATCCTGAAAATGCACAGGCAACAAGGATGTATCCTGTTGGTGAAGAAGGTGCGGAGATAACCTTTTTCTATATTGACGGCACTCGTAAATTAGAAACTCCTGATAAGATTGATTCAACGGATGTTAAGCTCTCAAACACATCAACCTCTCTTGGTATTGGTGATACCTTAAAACTGAAAGCAACTGTTCTTCCTATAAGTACAGCTGTTAAGCAGGATGTAATCTGGACATCTGATAACACATCTGTTGCAGTGGTTTCTGCTGACGGAACAATTACTGCTGTTGCAGCAGGTACAGCTATTATAACTGCTAAATCATCGGACGGAAAAGCAAGTGCAGAATGTGTAGTTAATGTTACTGCAGATGAAAAAGCAAAAGCATACGCTTATTCTGCTGATAGTAAAAGTTGGATTTCATTCTCAGTTGATGATCCGAATAATACAACTGTAGAGTTCACAGGCGATTCTGTCATCTCTGCTGTATATAATAAGCGAGATGGATATGTATATGCGCTTGTTCCTACTACTGCCACCGCTTCAACAGGTAAACAGGTAGTTAAATTTGACCCGATGCAGGCTGTTAAAGACGGAAAAGCAACTTATGAAAAAGTAGGCGGCGAAGGTTCAACAGCTATTAAGTATATTGCTTTTGACGAAATAACTGGTAATCTTTATGGTTTATCTATGACAAAGATGTTTAAGATAAATGTTACTACCGGCAAGCAGGAACAGCTTACTACTAAAACCTATTTCGGACTTAATGCCCAAGCTGCTGCATATTCATTCGCTTGTGATGATAATGGTCAATTCTATGCACTTGGTATGATGGGTGCTTTGTATAAGCTTGATAAAACAACAGGTCTTGGCGAATATGTTACAGGTGCGACAACTGCAATTAATGGCAGCAGACCTACAGCGTCAAATAATTCTTTTGCTTTTGGACCTGACGGTAAGCTTTATTGGGCAGCAACAACTGCTAAGGATCAAACAATAACAGAACTTTATTCTGTAAATCTTACAACAGGTAAAGCTGAAACTTTGCTTGGAACAATCAGCATAAGTACTAAACAAAAGGTTACAGCAATGTTCATTGTTAGATAGTTAATTAATCACAATTATTGGTTTATCTTCTTTATTAATGTGTACCAAATAGCTCGAAAAATAAGGCAGGGAATTTTATTCCTTGCCTTATATATTGTTTGTCACCAAAATTTGAGGTGGGGGTACTGTGAATTATGCACCCCTACCTCTTTTTCTATTATTCGTTCACTGCTTTATGCTCCTTTTGATTAGCATATTCTGCTAATCGTTTTCTGTTCTGCTCGAACACCTCATCAACCATATGGGTGTAGATTTTTGCTGTTACAGATATGTCACTATGTCCCATCAATTCTTTTGCCACATTTAGTGGCACACCTGCAGCTTGGCAATCTGTGCAGAAGGTGTGTCGGAGCAGATATGGTTCAAGGTCTGGTGCAAGCGTTGATTTTGTTATTTGATTTCTGTATACTGTTGCACCGTTTGCTATGTCCATTTCTCTACAAAAGTTGTGCCAAGCATGGTAAAACGCATTTTCGTCCATAGGTAATTTATTGTTTTTAACTCTCACAAATACATACTTATCGTTTTGTCCTTTTAATTTATGCTCGATTAACGCTGATTTCAACTGTGGTGGAATCGGTATCTTTCTGCCTGTGCCAGCCTCCGTTTTTGATTTGCCTACAGTTAATATACTGTTTTCAAAATCTAACCAAGTCCATTCCATTCTGCGAATTTCTATCGGTCTGAGTCCACAATAGAGCATTGTCAACACCATTGTTCCTGCATAGTGAGTTTTAGCAGTTTCAAGAATCATCGCTCTTTCTTCATCCGTTATCGGTCTGCGACTGCCTTGAGTGACTTGAGGTAGGATAATATCCTCGGCAGGATTATCAGGAATTAATTTTTGCTTTTTAGCCTTACGCATAATTCGTCTTAAGGTCATACGCAATTTAGATACCATAGCCTTGCTTTTGCCAACATATTGATTTAGAAATCGTTGGCAATCATCCTCGTGTATGTCGCATAACTTGTAGTTAGCGAAGTAGGGGATGATATGCGTGTAAACATAGTTCTTGTAATTGTCCTTGTTTACTTGGCTGCAGTCAGCATTCTTAACATTCAGTTCGTACCAGTTGTCTGCAAAGTCTTTGAAGAGCATATCAGGGAATACGCCTTTGTGTTTTTCTGTTTCTTTCTGAATGTAGTAGTCACGGATTTTATCATCCATAATCTTTCTGCATTTTTTCTCGCTTTTCTTTGACCTTGCAATCAACATATACATTACTACAGAGATTTGGATAAGTCCAGTTGATATGAAATTTATTTGTTTTGTATTCAGTACGAATAATAGGACTACTATAACAGGTGTTATTTACATTACTGCAATAATATGTTATTGTAAGAATATAAATATTAATTATGAGGTGTGTTATATGTCGAAAACTAAGTTTGATTGGAGCTTTGGGGCTTTTCTGGAGGCTTGTGCAGAGGTGGATATGAGCTCGACAGCTAATCAAATTCGCCGACAGAAGCAAACAAAAAAGATTGCAAAATATCGAAAAAAGCAAAACAAAAGAAAAAATCGACAGACAGCAGCACTAATTGTAGCTCATCACTATAACAAAAAACTTAATAGATTTGTTTTTGGTAACAAAAGAAAGTGAAAAAATCCAACGAGTTGTAACTCGTTGGATTTTTTATGAGATGTATTAAATTTTTATTTCATTTTCCTTTCCAAATAACCAAAGGAATCTGTCAATCTGTTTCAAAGTGAAATCTTGCAAATTGAAATGTTGAATAAAATTCTTGTATATATTGCAGTAAAAAGTATATGACGAGGAAATGTTTTGGCGTGTAAATTGCGGCATAAATTTGAATTCCTTATTCATTTTGTATAAAACTCCTTTTGCATAACTATCAAGAATGGGATAGATATAAGGTTTATGCCAACTGCAATATTTTGATGCAAATGAATAAGCATTATTCATTTCACTTGGTGTAAATGCAATATCTTCAACAAGTGAAATATCGTTGTTGTTTAACTTTTCATTAATGCCTAAATTTACTATATGTTTTGCCATTCCAACAACATTATCAAGATGTGTACTGTAAAATTCATTAAGAAAAATAGTTTTAGTTAAAACTATCTTGAAGTTTGAATTGTTTTCATCACTAAATAAATCAGTTAAAATATCTTCTTGTTCAGGATATTTGTCTAATTTAGACCATTTTTCATTATACTTTATTATTAATTCAGGTGTCGGAATAAGTAGTTGGATATTGTTTTTACTGGTTTGTGGTGATTTGATTGTGTTTTTAATATTTGAAGCATTATTATGAATAAAATTATCTTCTTGTAAAAATCTTATATATAATTTCATAGCATTATTAAATGCTCCATTATCATTTTTCATGTTAATTTCTCTGAAATTAGGATGATGTAGACATTTATTAAATAATTTTTCGCAAATTTCAGCATCTGTGATTTCAAATACGGATTTTTGTTTATAATTATTAAAGTTAAACAATGGCAATGATGTGTTAAGTGAATAAGCATACGCTGTAGCAGTATTTTTTGAAAACAGTTGACCTCTTTGGTTAATTTGAGCTAACATCCAATTTTTGAATTGTTCTTCTATTGTAAACATAATAGCCTCTTTTCCAACATCTTATGCTATAAATTTATCAATTAATTTTAACATTATTTCAAGAATATTGCAATCTTGTTGTGATATTGACAAATGTTTTGATTTTGTTAGTTTTCAGTATGCACCTATCACAGCGCCTAATAAATAATTCTAAAATTCCTTGAAATTCGGTCGGCTCTGCCGTCCGATGTGATTCGTCGGGCGTCACAGTATACGCCTGACTTTAACCTGCTTGAAAATCGACCTTGTAATATTGAGGGAGTTTGTTTTGAAAAGATAGGGGTTTGGGCTTAGCCCAATGGCTTTATTTCGCTGCCATATGGCGAGCGTAATACAAAGCCGAAACTCGCAGATACCAAAGCACCACTATCGTGTTTGCTTTGGTCTAAAACAGTAAAAATCAACCTGCTTTTATTTGTTTTTCTGACCTCGACAAATGCCCACAAATCAATTTTTGTATCTGTTTCGAGTAGTTTGTTCAAAGAGGATTTCTTTTTCAATTTTTGCTTGACGGCTTTTGTATTGTTTGTCTACCAAAATTGATGTCAGGCAGCGATTCTGTGAACCTTATACAAGTTCGTTTGCTGTACTCCACCGAGAAAAGATTTCTTGATTTCAATGTAACCGTTTTCTTCAAGCCAGTGTAATGCTCTGCGTGCAGTATTAATACTGATGTTGCAATATTCAGCAATATGTTCAACTGAATACCAACACTCATTTACGCTATATTTTCTGCTGACAAGAAAACTGTACACTGCAAAATCTCTCGGTTTCATATCTTCATCAAAGATATTGTTAGGCAACAAAAAATAATTTCCGTTAATGTTATCAGACCTCCTTTCTAAAGTTTTATAGATTTCAGAACGCAAAAAAGTCGGGCACTGAAACCTATACATTCTTTTACACAGACTACTCCCTTGTGTGAGGAATTGCTATGTAAATATGTAAAGCCTCAATGCCCGACTATCCCAATCGTACATTAAACCCGAAAAATTAGTTTTAACTCATTGGTTAAACTATAAAAATAAATTAGTACAAAATATTCAATTGTAATGTATAATGTTGGTTTCCTCTGCCAACACTATTTAGTTTAGCAGGATTTTCCTTTGCTGTCAATAATTTTGTATCAACATAATTTTTAGTATTTTGTTTAGGTACGAATAAAAATTTTTTCAAAACTCATCGTTTTTATGTTATAATGTAATCAGAAATATTTGGAGGCTACTATGACATACGAATCTATCTTAGAATTTTGGAAAAATCAGAATATAAAAAATGCCAATGAATTGGAATCTATGTTAAGCTCATATTCAATTAACTTTGCATATAACTCAGGTAAGATTGAGAATGATGAAATCACCTATCATGATACCCGTGAGGTGTTTGATAAAGATGGAGTGACCTCATACACTGGCTCAACAAAAACATTGTTCGAAATTCAGAATTCAAAAGCTGCCTATGAAAGAATGCTATCAGCATTTGATGATAAGCAAATTGTTGATGAAGAATTTTTGAAAGAAATTCAGATGATTTTAACTAATGGTACTTATGATGAACGAAGATATCAGATAGGAGAGCGACCGGGTGAATATAAGCACCACGATTATGTAACAGGCAAGAATGAAGTTGGTGCACCTGTAGATGATGTTCAAGAAGAAATCTGTGAGTTGCTTGATGAGTTAACGGATATCGATGATAAAAATGCATTGGTTGCCGCTGCATATTTCCACGCTAAGTTCGAAAATATACATCCGTTTTCAGATGGCAATGGAAGAGTCGGCAGACTCTTGATGAATTACATTTTGCTTATTCATAATCATCCTCCTATTACGATTTACGAAGAAGATAGAAAAGATTACTATAACGCACTTGAGCAGTTTGATGAGAAACTTGAACTGAATAGTTTGATTAATTTTCTTAAATCTCAATTATTTAAAACTTGGGAGAAACAGTTAAATAAATCAAAGCAGAAATCTTCGTTAACTGATTTTGTAAATTAGCTTTGAGTTTGTCACAATATTATGAGGTAGTGGGTGGTTTGGTTTATGAACTACTCCTACCTCTTTTTTACTTTATTCGTTTACTGTTTTTGTGTATTTCAATATAAATCTATACATCAAACATTTTTGTTTCATTAGGGAAAATATGGTTTACAATTAATGTAAACATAGGGGAAAGTTGCCCCCCCCTGAAAAATTTCAAAAAATTTCAAAAAAGGTATTGACAAGTGAATTTGGTGGGTGTAAATGTACCTGTAATCGAAATTGAATATTTCAATAGCAAAGCCGATGAAAGTCGGTGACGCAAAGCTAAAGGGGCTAAGTCAGAAATGATATGCCAGCCAGTTGCCGCATAAGAAGCGTAATTCTTATTTTTGTTTTTAAAACACGAAGCGGGCAGGTAACCAAGCCGTGGAAGATGATATGGATATAACAATCGGTATGTATATCGTTGTTGAGGATGGCAATTCCTATGTGTCACCGCACACAGGTGCTGATGATATGTGGCAGCTTCCGTCAGAAATGGGTGCTTATGTTTCACTGATGTGTATAAGTGCAGTTGTGCTCATATTTTTAATTGTTGACAAAAGAAGGGATAAAAAATGCGGGGAATAAAAGTTACGGTTAAAATGATTCGCTTGGTGCTTATAGTTTTGTTGGCAGTGATTTTGGTATGTAATCTGTACTTAATGGCAGCCAAAACTGTGACAGGAGATCAGCCGTCGATATTCGGATACTCCTCAGCAGTTGTTATGTCAGGCAGTATGTCAGGTGCATTTGAGGTGGATGATATGGTTGTTATCCACGAAAAAAATGATTATGCAGTCGGCGATATTGTTACTTACAAAACAGGTACAAACCTTGTAACACATCGTATCAAGGAAATCACACAGGACGGCTGTTATATTACACAGGGTGATGCAAATAACACAACTGATAAGGATCCTGTTTCAAAGGATAATGTGGTTGGCTGTGTGGTTACGATAATTCCAAAAGCAGGGCTGATTATTTCAGCACTGAAATCACCTTGGGGTATGCTTTGTATTGTTCTTGCAGGAGGTTTGCTGATGTGCATACCTTCGGGCAAAATTCAGGAGGATGTAGATTATGGAGAAGAAACAAAAACGAAACTCCATACATGTTAATAAAGAAAAAAGGTTCAAAATTTCGATATCAGCAATCGTCATTTATCTGCTCGTGGTTACTCTGCTTTTAAGCGGTGTGAGTCTTGCACGGTACACAGCTTCAGCAACGGGCTCTGATTCAGCAAGTATGGCACGCTTCAGCGTTTCTGCCACAGCGGGTGCAGGTCAGCCCGGAGTTATTGAACTTGACAGTGCAGAGGGCACTTCGGGTGAATATGCATTTGAGGTTTTGAATGATTCGGAAATGGCAGTGCAGTACACAGTAGTTGTCGGCAATCTTCCGCCTGAGATTTGCGTGAGTATTGGCAGTCAGGCAGTAACAACCACTGATGAAATCAATACTGCTGTATTTGATGCAGAAAATCTTGAAGCAGGTCAAAAAGCAAACAGGTCAATCACTTTCACCGCTCTTGATGATGCAGATAGTGATTTGTATGAAAATATTTCTGATGTTCAGTTTGAACAGATAGATTAAGAAAGGGGAAAATGCTATGGGAAAATCGAATAAGAAAAACAGAGCATTTTTCTCTGCTTTCATTTGTATTATAGCTGTTATACTTACAATATGCACAAGCTTTACCTTTGCAAAATTTGCGCAAACAAAAAACGCAGGCACAGTGAATATCGAAATTACAGCAAATGCTCCTGTGCTCTACAAGGATTTTGTTACCAAGTATAATTTGAAAAACAACGGCACAACAAAAATCGTGTTTGACAGTTTTAATAATCAGAAGGCTGCACTTGGTCTTACAGATGAGGATTGGAAAAATAACACAAATTATGTTCAGGAGGCTAAGGGTGCCCCGGCATCTGCAGATAATCTTCGCAAGGGCATCAAGCTGTTTCAGGTTGGTGATACTGCATATATCCTTGCAAAAGAGGATTACCCTGTAACCTTTCCTATTGATTCAAGCTTGATGTTTGATTCTTGCGGAAATCTTACCTCCATTAAGTTTAACACTATAGATACAAGCAATGTTACAAATATGAAGCAGATGTTTTGTGACTGTTACTCCTTGAAAGAAGTTACCTCAATGGAAAAAAGATGTTCTTAAATGACACTGCTTTGACAGAGGTAATCCTCGGCACAAAATTCCAGTTTGTCGGTGATGACGGCTATCTGCCAAAAGCAAGCGCAGATAATGAATGGTTTGTTAAGGGTGATGATTCAACAACCCTCACTCCTACAGAGATTGCAGACTATCAGTCCACTGCAACAGGTGCTTTTACCTACATTAGAAAGTAATCGCAGCTACAATTTAATAATCATTAAGTCGTTCGTACATTCATGCACGAACGGCTTTCCTTTTTATTATTTGCTATCAGAATTTGAGGTAAGAGCAGTTTGAATTTTAAACCGCTCTTACTTTTTAACTGTAGATAAAAAACTTTTTCGAAATTAGTTTAAAGTATGTTATAATAAAGTTACGAAGAATGAAATCACCTATCGCGATACCTGTGAGGTATTTGTTAAAGAGAGCGTAACATCGTATATAGAGCGTATCGGAGGGATAAATTTGAGAGAGATAAAGATAATTAACAAGCATTGGCTGTTCAGCAAGACTGCTGTCAAAGCACCTGTTTCATTGCCTTTGGATTGGGAAATGTTAAATCTGCCATATACCTGGAATGGCATTGACGGTCAGGACGGCGGTAATGATTATTACAGAGGAAAATGCTATTTCACCAAGGAATTGCATAAAAAGGATTTCCCTGCAGGGGAAGAGATTTACCTTCAGTTTGATGGTGTTAATGCATCAGCAGAGGTGTTTTTTAACGGCAAAAGTATAGCCAAGCACGACGGCGGCTATTCCACCTTCCGAGCAATGATAGATGAAATAAAGGAAGAAAATCTCCTTGTGGTTGCTGTTGATAACAGTGTGAATGACAGCGTTTATCCCCAGCAGGCTGATTTTACCTTTTACGGCGGTATTTACAGAGATGTATCCATAATCGGTGTAAGCAAAAATCATTTTGATCTTGATTATTATGGGGCTTCCGGCATTATGATAACGCCTGAGGTCAAGGGTGATAAGGCTTATGTTAATGTAAAAACCTATGTCAAGGGTGACGGTGTGGTTCAGGTTACTGTTGATGGTAGTGTATTAACAGGCAACGATGTTACCTTTGAAATTGAAAATCCCCATTTATGGAACGGAACAAAGGATCCATATCTTTATACTGCAAGGGCAGAGCTTATAGTTGATAGCGAAGCAGTTGATGAAATTTCAGCTCGATTTGGTATCCGAAGCTTTGAAATTAATCCGCAAGATGGTTTTATTCTTAACGGCCGCGAATACCCTTTGAGAGGTGTTTCACGTCATCAGGACAGACCTGAAATTGGCAATGCACTCCTGATTGAGCACCATAAAGAGGATATTGATTTGATTTGTGAAATGGGTGCAAATACAGTCCGTCTTGCGCATTATCAGCATTCACAGGTGTTTTATGATTTGTGTGACGAAAAGGGCTTGATTGTATGGGCTGAAATTCCGTATATTTCAAAGCATTTGCCAAATGGACTTGAAAACACAAAATCGCAGATGAGTGAACTTGTGTGCCAGAATTATAATCATCCGTGCATAGCTGTGTGGGGACTTTCAAATGAAATCACCATGGGCGGTGCGTCAGATAAAAGTCTTATTGAAAATCATAAAATACTGAATGATTTAGTGCATTCTCTTGACAAAACAAGACCTACGACACTTGCTGCAGTCACAATGTGCAGTCCCGATGAGAAGTATGTTCATATTCCCGATGTGTTGTCATATAATCATTATTTTGGTTGGTATGGCGGTAATGTGTCAATGTATGGACCTTGGTTTGACAATTTTCATAAAAAATATTCTAATAAGGCAATCGGTATCAGTGAATATGGCTGTGAAGCACTTGACTGGCATACATCAGATCCGCAGCAGGGTGACTATACTGAGGAATATCAGGCATATTATCACGAGGAGCTTATTAAGCAGATTATGGACAGAAAGTACCTTTGGGCAACGCACGTGTGGAATATGTTTGATTTTGCTGCCGATGCACGCAGCGAGGGCGGAGAAAACGGAATGAATCACAAAGGTCTTGTTTCCTTTGACAGAAGATACAGGAAGGATTCCTTTTATGCTTATAAAGCATGGCTGTCTGATGATCCCTTTGTGCATATATGCTCCAAGCGATATGTTGACAGGGTTGAGGATGTTACAAGAGTTACTGTTTATACAAATCAGAATGAGGTTGAGCTGTTTGCCAATGGCAAAAGTATCGGAAAACAGAAAAGAGGAAAATATCCGTTTTTCTATTTTGATGTTAAAAATGAGGGTGAAATAAAGCTTACCGCCAAAGCTGGAGAATGTGAGGATTCTGCCGCAATTAGAAAGGTGAGTACCTTTAATGAAAAATACCGAATGGCAGAAGAGGGGGACGTCATAAACTGGTTTGAAATTACAACACCGTCCGGCTATCTTTCCATAAACGATACGTTGGGAGATATTATGGCAACCTTCCGTGGTAAGCTCGTATTGCTGAGCGTAGTTCCAACACTGCTTAAATTTTTGAAAAACAGCGGCAAAGCAAATAAAAAGGACAAAAAGAAATCCGAGGGTATGTCTATTGCAGGCTTTAAAATCAGCAAAACGATGATTGAAATTGCCAAGGGCTTTGCATTAAAGCGAGCTCTTTCAATGCTGGGCGTAAAATTCACCAAGGAACAGATTTTAAGTTTAAATACAAGACTGAATAAAATTAAAAAATTTTCCCGATAATTGTATATTCATTTGAGCAGAGGCTGAAATTATCAGTTCTCTGCTTTTGTTTATGCATACAAATAAGGAGTAGAATATGCGTTAAATATTGACAAGAGGGGATAACTATTTTATAATTGATTAACAGAGTTAATCAATTGTTCAAGGGGAGACTGGCTTTGGAAATTCGTAGTACATCAAAGGGTGCAGAGCTTTGCAATAACGGTAGAACTGTTTTTAAAGTAGAAATCGGTGATTATATCTGTTCACTGGGCAAGGGAATGAATGACTATAGAATGTGGCACGGTTCATTTAAAATCAAGGAAAAGCTTGATTTTAAAAAGGATATTACCGTAAAGGCCGTTGAGGTTGAGGATAACAAAGCTGTCATTAAAGGGTATGACATTAAGTTTATTGCGACTGTTGAGAATGACAATCGCATTAAGGTTGTGCCTGTTGCAAACGGTGATTATAATCGCTTGTGGATTAAACTCCCTGCAAAACATACGGAAAGTGTTTACGGCTGCGGAGAGAATTTTACGGAATTTAACCTCAGGGGTAAAAAGGTTAATGCTTGGGTTGCAGAGCACATTAACGGACTGCAGACTGCAAAAAAGATTGTAAAGCAAGTATTCGGTATCAGAAACACTACGAAAAAGCAGAAGTTTTCAAGTTACGAAACTTATTATGCTGAGCCGACATTCTTAAGTTCCGAAAAATATTATTTTCACAGTGAAACAACGGCAAGGACTGAATTTGACTTTACCGACAGTGATTTTCATATTATTAAAACGGACAGTATTGCTCCGTTTTTTATCGGTTTCGGTGATGATTTTGAAGAGGTAATAAATGATTTAACACTTCTTCTTGGCAGACAGCCAGAGCTGCCTGACTGGGTTTATGATGGTGCAATCCTTGGTATTCAGGGCGGAACGGATGTTATGATGCAAAAGGTTGATGCCTGCCTTGCCTGTAATACTGATGTCTGCGGTGTGTGGATACAGGACTGGGAAGGCCGCCGTGTTACTGCCGTTGGTAAGCAGCTTCAGTGGAACTGGCAGTGGGATGAGGAATTGTATCCTGCGCTTGATGAAAAAATCAAAGAGCTGAATGAAAAGGGCATTAAGGTACTGGGCTACATCAATCCTTTTCTTGCAGTGGAAAAGTCACTCTATAAGGAAGCACATGATAAGGATTACTGCGTTAAGGATAAGGATGGCAATGATTATTATGTTAAAATAACAACCTTTCCTGCAGCAATGGTGGATTTTACAAATCCTGATGCCTGTGCGTGGATTAAGAATATAATTAAGGAAAATATGATTGCCTTCGGTTTTTCGGGCTGGATGGCTGATTTTGGTGAATATCTGCCCACGGACTGTGTACTATACAGTGGTGAAAATCCCGAGCTTATTCATAACACCTGGCCTGCACGGTGGGCACAGCTTAATCGTGAAGCGGTGGAGGAAAGCGGAAAGCTTGGCGAGATTATGTTTTTCACAAGAGCAGGCTATACCGACACTAAAAAATATTCAACTATGATGTGGAATGGTGATAATCATGTTGATTATTCCGTTGATTTTGGTCTGCCCAGTGTTATCCCTGCGGCGTTATCCTTGACCTGTTGCGGATATGGACTATCACACTCCGACATAGGAGGATATACAACCTTTTTAAATCTGAAACGTTCTGACGAATTGTTTATGCGCTGGTGTGAAATGAATGTTTTTACCCCGGTTTTGCGCGGACATGAAGGCCTTAATCCATATGCAAATGCACAGTTTGATTACAGTGAAATTACATTAAACCATCATGCCAGAATGAGCAGGCTTCATAAAGCACTGAAGCCGTATATAAAGGAATGTACTGCGTATAATGCTGATAATGGTGTAGGTGTTATCAGACCGCTGTTCTTTTATTATGATGAAAAAAGAGCTTATAACGAGGCTTACGAGTTCCTGCTTGGCAGGGATATTCTTGTTGCTCCTGTGCTGAAGGAAAATGCCGAGAGCAGAGAGGTGTATTTGCCTGAAGATGAATGGGTACACCTCTGGAGCGAAAGGGAATACGGTGGCGGAATGCACACAATTAAAGCGCCCTTGGGAGCACCGCCTGTATTTATCAGAAAAAAGGCAAAGGCTTTTGAGAACCTTATTGCTTTAAATAGAATTTAATTTTTTGGAGGACACTATGAAATATTTTTTAGACAGTGCAAAAATTGATGAAATCAGAGAGGCTTATGACACCTTCGGAATTGACGGTGTTACAACGAACCCAAATCACATTATGAATTCAGGTAAGCCCTTTTATACCGTAATCGGTGAGCTCGCAGAGTTTGTAAAGGAAAAAGGTATTGAGGGCTGGGATAAGTTCCCGATTTCCGTTGAGATTAACCCGCACCTTGATAATGCGGACGAAATGGTTGAGATGGGCGGCAAAATCGCAGCAATGAGCCCGAATTTTGTTATTAAAATCCCTTGCACAGAGGCTGGTATTACTGCAGCAAGACGTCTTGAGCAAAAGGGTGTAAGAACAAATCTTACTCTTGTTTTTTCACCGTCACAGGCACTTATTGCCGCAAAAAATAATTCTCTTTTTGTTTCCCCATTTATTGGTTGGAAGGAAAACAGCGGGGAAGACTGTACACAATATATTCAGGATATTGTTACCATTTATGAAAACTATGGATTTATAGGTAAAACACAGATCATTTGTGCTGCAGTAAGAAATGGCAAGCAGTTTGTTGATTGTGCTGTTGCAGGTGCTGATATTGTAACTGCAGGACTGCAGGTGTTTAAGGATAGCTTTTATCATCCTTTTACAGATTACGGTCTTGATAAGTTCCAGTCTGCCTGGGATAAAACGATAACAGAATAATACAAGTTTAGTGGGGACTTAACAATGAAAATTGGATTTATCGGGCTCGGCATAATGGGCGAGTCTATGTGTGAAAATATTGTAAAAAAGCATAATGACACGGTTTATGTCAATGATTTAAACAGAACTCAGGTTGAAAAGCTGGCTGAAATTGGTGCAGTTTCTTGCAAAAATAATATTGAGGTTGCAGAAAATGCAGATGTAATTATAACAATGGTGCCCAAGTCAGAACATGTCAAGGCTGTTTATACTGAGCTTTTACCAAAGCTTGGTGAGGGGATAATTTGTATTGATATGAGCACAATTGATCCATCGGTTTCTGTTGAGGTTTCTGAAATGGTAAAGAGAACCGGAGCACAGTTTGCAGATGCACCTGTTGTAAAATCAAAGCCGGCAGCTATCAACGCCACACTTGGAATACTCGTTGGCTGTGACGAGGAGCTTTACCCTGTGATTAAGCCTATCCTTTCTTATATGGGCTGCAATATTATTCGTATGGGTGAAAACGGTAAGGGGCTTGTTATGAAAATATGCCACAATGCACTTTGTGCACAGATACAGAATGGAGTTAATGAAACCATGCTCCTTGCACAGAAAATGGGCGTTAGTGTTGATGACTATTACACGGCAATTTCTTATGGTGGAGCACAGTGCTTTTATCTGGATGCCCAGTGGCAGAATATTAAAAATGAAAATTGGAGTACGGCCTTTTCTCTTGAAAATGAGCATAAGGACCTTGGTATCTGTCAGCGCCTGAGTCAGCAGGCTGATTTTGAAATGCCTGTTATGGAATATGTTAAGAAAATATATGACAAGGGTGTTGAGAATGGAATAGGCAAGGAAGATTGGCGTGCAACTTACAAAATCGTGAGAGGCGATTATGATTATTAAACATTTGAATAAGGTTAATGATGTTAAAATATATTCCGTATTTGATAAGGGATTTGAAGACTATGGCACTGTTATTGATGGTTTTGATTTTTCCGACTGGATGGACTATATGAAGAATGAAACGGAAATTCCCGCTGAAAATAATGTTTATGTTCCGTCAGACACCAATATGGAGCAAGGTAAGCTTTTTGATGAAATTCAAAATATATTCTATGGCGGTATGCCGATTCAAGTTGGATACTGCAATGGAAAAAATTGCACATATAATGGATTTGAATATCATAAATGTTCTGAAATAAATATTGCAGCTACTGATTTAATGCTCGTTTTGGGACTTAAAAAACAGATTAAGAATAATAAGTTTTATGTCGGTAATGAAAAGGTGTTTTTTGTTCCTGCAGGCACTGCGATTGAAATGTATCAGACAACGCTGCACCTTAGCCCGTGCAGAACCAGTGACGACGGATTTAAAACAGTGGTAGTGCTTTTGAAGGGAACGAACACCCCTATCGAGAAAGCACATATACCGGAAAATGCAGAAAGCACCTTGCTTTTGCAGAAAAATAAATGGGTAATTGCACACAAGGACCGTGAACCACTGATTAAGCAAGGTGCATTTGCAGGCTTAATCGGTGAGAATAAAGAACTTAAATATTAGGTGAAATTATGAACTATGAATTTGAATATGCTTATGTTCCGATAGGAGTACCAACCTTTCATCTTGAATCGGCAAAAAAAGAGTTTGAAAGCTCTGCCAATATGCTGAAAGGTATTGACAGCAGTGTTAAAATCCCTGATGAGATGCTGCTTTCCATTGACAAGCTTAATGCTTTTCTTAACAGTATTAAGCCTGATTTACTAATCGTGCAGAATATAACCTTTGCAAACAGTGCTTATATAAGTGGAATTATCAAACATTTTGACTGTCCTGTGCTTTTGTGGACTCTTCGTGAGCCTGTGATTGACGGCGGCAGATTAAGACTCAATTCACTAACAGGTGCATTTTCTGCAGGCAATACATTAAAAAATTATGGCAGGAGCTTTGAATATATTTTCGGTGCACCAAATGAGACTGCTGTTTTAAATAAAATAGCTGCAGTTATCAGGGCTGCAAGGCTGAAAAAGGCTATGTGTTCCCTGAATTTCCTGCAGATTGGTCATACACCGCAGGGCTTTGGCTTTGGCCGGGGAAATGATCTTGAAATGCTGAAAGTCTTTGGTGTGACGCTTAATTCCATCGAGGCAAGAGAGCTTATTGATATAGCAAAGAGCTATAGCGACGAGGATGTTGCAGAATATCTTTTAGATGCTAAGGGCAAAATAAAGGGGCTTGAAAATACACCTGCTAAAAACAGAAATGATTTTGCAAGGCTTTATAAGGTTTATGCCGAATACTGCAGAGATAATCATATAGGTGCAGTGTCCTCACGCTGCTGGCCTGATTTCTTTACCGCCTTCGGCACACCTGTGTGTGCAGTTCTGGCAATGCTGAATGACATGGGCATTCCGGCAGCCTGTGAGGCTGATACTTACGGTGGACTGTCAATGTATATAGGTCAATTTTTGACAAACAAGCCCGTATTTTTCGGTGATCCTGTTTCTATGAATGAAAAAGAAAATACTATCACTTTCTGGCACTGCGGAACGGCTGCCTGCTCTCTTGCGAGAGAGGATACGGGAGCTTGCGCTGATGTTCATTGTAACAGAAAAATAGGACCTACACTTGATTTTGGCTGCAGAGCAAATGACTGTGCAACTGTTTTCAGAGTAGGCAGAACTGCTGATGGCAAGTTCAGAGTGTTTATTTCAAATGGTGAAATTCTTAATAAACCAAAACAGTTTAACGGAACTTCTCTTGTTGTAAAGACTAAAAATAATGCAGCTGATATTATCAACAAAGCGGTTATAGACGGTTGGGAGCCGCACTTCGCAGTTATCTACGGGGATGTTTACGAGGAGCTTAAGGCACTTGCAGGTATGCTTGATATTGAGGTATTCTGTTACTGATGATAAATAAAATTGTTTTTCTTATAATTGTTTTTTTATCCAATATTATCCAATGTATTACAGGCTTTGCAGGCACGGTGCTTGCCATGCCGTTTTCTGTAATGACTGTGGGATATGACACAGCTAAGCCAATATTGAATGTGCTGGGGATAGCTGCTTCTGTATATATTGTGACTAAAGATTATAAATATGTAAATAAAAAGGAATTTGCAAAAATTACGGCAGTAATGCTTGCAGGAATTGCAGCTGGCTTTTATCTTAACAGGCTTATCGGCACTGACGGAGCTGTTTTGTATAAAATTCTGGGCATTGTGGTGATTGCTTTTGCGGTGATAAATGCCTACAGATTTTACACAAAAAAAGAGGATAAAAAATATCCTGTGGTTATATCGGCGGCACTGCTTGTTATATCGGGTGTCGTTCACGGAATGTTTGTTTGCGGTGGACCGCTTCTCGTTACATATCTTGGTGGAATTATAAAGGATAAGCGTGAATTTCGTGCCACAGTATCATCGGTATGGATTGTTCTTAATACGATTATTATGCTCGGTGACATCAAATCGGGATATTTCAGCGGTGAGCTGATTGTTATGCTTGCAGCGGCATTGGCGGTGCTGGCGGCTGCGCTTATTATTGGAAATCTGATTTATAAGAAAATGAGCAGGAATGTATTTTTGCAGCTTACTTATGCTCTGATGCTGATAAGCGGAATATCACTGCTTATAAAGTGAGGTGGATATGGAGCAGAATGGTTTAAATTTAAAGGAAATTAAATCAAGAAATATCAGCAGTGTTTTATATCTGCTTGGCACCAATGGTGCAATGAGCAGAAAGGATATTGCCACTGCGCTTGGTCTTACGCCTGCGGCTGTAACAAAGCTATGCAATCAGCTTATAAATGACGGTTTGATTGCAGAAGAGGGAGAGGATACAAGCGGCAGTGCAAGGGCAGGCAGAAGGAAAATTATGCTGTCCTTAAGGCTTGATGATTATTACGCACTCTGTATAAATGCCGAGCTTGACAAAATCACGGTTTCTGTTGCAGGGCTTGATGGAAGAAGGTATGAAAGCGAAAGCTTTTGTGATATAAAAAATGTTGACAAGATGCTTTCTATTTCAGAAAAGTTGTTTGAAAATACAGCAAAAAATAAAAATAGATTTTTATGCACGTCGATTTGTGTGATTGGCTCTGTTGAAAAAAGTGAAACAGGCCTTTGGGACAATAAGTATGTCATAAACAAGCTTGAAGAAAAAATAGGACTCCCTGTTGTGATTGATAATAATGTTCGTGCCTTTGCAGTGGCAGAGCTGATTTACGGACACAGAATTTATGAGGAGTCGGTGCTGTTTCTAAAATGGGGACCGGGTATAGGCTCTGCCATTGCCGCAAACGGTGAGCTCCTTTCAGGAAGCGATGCAGGCATTGCGGAAATCGGTCACTATATTATTAACCGAAACGGCAGACGCTGCAGGTGTAACCGTTACGGCTGTCTTGAAACAGAGGTTTCCTCTATGGCAATTACTGAGGAATTTGCCAACAGGCTTTCCTTTGATGAAACTATAAAAAGCTATGATAGTGACAGAGATATAAGCAATCTGATTGATCATAAAATTGATTTGGTGTCCATCGCTTTAACCAATACGGCTACCATTCTGAATGCCTGTAAAATCATACTTTTCGGTACGGTGTTTGAAAATAAAATCATTGCCGACAAGCTTTCACGGCAATGCAGAAGGTACAACAGCAATTTTAATTCTGATACAATTGAGCTTTCAAAGCTCAATGATAAAATCACCTTTATCGGTCCTGCAGCACTTGCTGCAAAGCATTTCTTTTTTGAACGTGCTGCCGATAATACTTGTTTCACTTAATATGAGGGGGTAAAATTATGAGTCAACAAATGAGCACACATGGAATTAAGTTCAAGGATAAGATTGGCTACGCAATGGGCGATATGGGCGGTCTTATGACCTTTGGTTTGGTTTCAGCATTCCTGAATATGTTTTACACTGATGTTCTTGGTATCTCTGCAGGAAAAATCACTGTGCTGATGATTGTTGCACGTGTGTGGGATGCGATTAATGATCCACTGTGGGGATCGTTCATCGATTCCAGAAAGCCTACAAAATTCGGCAGATTCAGACCGTATATTCTGTGGGCGTCCTTTCCTATGGCAGTTGCAGGATTTCTTATGTTTACAAAAATTCCCGGGCTGTCCGATAATCAGTATCTGATTTATGCTTACATTACATATATCATTTACGGTATGCTTTATACGGGTGTAAATATTCCTTACGGTTCACTGGCATCTGTAATCACCGATGATGAAATTGAACGTTCATCCCTTTCTATGTGGAGGTCAATCGGCGCAGGTATCGGCGGACTGCCTGCACAGATTTTACTGCCTCTTGTAGTTTACTCAACGGTTATCAGTGCGAATGGTACATCTGCAAAGGTGCTTGATTCAACAAAGCTTTCCCTTGCAGTCGGTATTCTCTGCCTGGTTTCAATTCTTGTTTTTATCGGTCACTTTAAACTCACCAAGGAGAGAGTTAAGCTTCCCCCTGCGCAGAAGCAGGAAAACTATAGTATGTTCAGAACGATGGGTATACTTATTAAAAACAAGCCGTTCATTGTGCTCTGTGTGGTTTCAATGTTGCTTATCTGTTTCCAGATGTACACACAGACTGTGTATAATTATCTTTTCAAAAACTATTTTGAAAAGCCGGGACTGTATAGCATTGTAACAATATGCACATATCTGCCAATGGCGATGTTCCTGCCGTTTATGGGAAAGCTTATTAGAAAATTCGGCAAAAAGGAAATTTGTGCCTTTGGTCTTGCTTTTGCTGCTGTTATAAATGTAATTATGTATCTTATGCGCTTTACACCGTTGGTTGATAATCCTTATGTGTTCCTTGCACTTGTATTCCTTTCAGGTGCGGGCCAGACCTTTCTGGTTCTGGAAGTATGGGCACTTGTTATGGATGTAATAGATTATCAGGAATTTCTTTCAGGAAGGCGTGAAGAGGGTACATCTTATAGCTTCTATTCTTTTGCAAGAAAGCTTGGACAGACGATTGCAGGTGCAGGTGCATCGGCAATACTCGGTATTATTGGATATAACGGAAAGCTTGCGTCACAGCCACCTGAGGTGCTGACAAAGCTTTATGACTCTGCAACTATTGTTCCTGCTGTTATGCTTGTAATTATGTTTGTTCTGCTTACATTCTGTTATAAGCTTTCGAAGAAACAACTTAAGATACTGCATGATAAGCTTGATAATATGAGAAATAATTAAATGTTTTGTAATGGAAAAGACTGCCGCATCTAATACATTGATGCGGCAGTCTTTTTTGTATATTAAATTTATTTATGATTCAATGATAAGCTTTCTTTTATCGCCTTTACATAATTGTATATCAGGAGTGATTTGCTTATTTCCGTCATTTTTATATGAAACCTTAACACTGTCATCTGTGCATTTGACAGTGAATTTCAGCCTAATACAATCATTGTTTTGATATTTAAAGCTAAGACCGTCATCATCAAAAAATTCCGATTGAAATTCACCTGACTTGGTAGGGTAAACAGTAAAAATCAGCTTTTCGTCAGTGCTGAAGCCGTATTCTCCTTCGTCAGTAGGAATGATACTGCCGCTGCGAACAAAATAAGGCATTTTTGCATTGGAAGATATTGTCAGTGTTGTCTCCTGACCGCCTTCATAAAGCTTGCCGTCAAGATACCAGTCGTCACTCCTTGGCAGGTATACAGCGATTTTTTCTTCTCCCTCATCAAAAACAAAGGTGACTAATATATCACGTCCGAACATAAAGGAGTTGCTGTTTGTGTTTATGTTTTCATCATCGTAATACAAAAACAGTGGTGCGTTAATCGGGATTTCCTTTTCCACTGCGTTATAGGCACAGTTATACAGATACGGTTTTAACTGCTTTCTTTGAGAGAATATTTTTTTAACATCATCAATGATGTCAGGATAGCTCCATGGCATTGTTGCCGAGCCGTCTGCATTCCAGGAATGAATGGTAAATCTCGGTTCAAATATGCCGTGCTGAATCCACCTGAGAAGTAGCTCTCTTGACGGCATATCACCCGAAAATCCGCCCAAATCGTGGCCATAGAAATACAGTCCCGACAGTGACATTGTAAGTCCGATATAATGGCAGTAACGTAAATCACTGAATGCTGTGCGATTATCACCCGACCAGGTTTGTGCCAGTCGTCGAATACCTATACCACCGCTCCTTGTAGAAAGAAACGGACGCAGGTCAGGTCTTTTTTTAATCTGAGCCTGATATGATGCCTCTACCATTAAGTAGGTGAGGATACTGCGGATACGCTCGGCATTCACACTGCCGTTTTCAAATCCGCAGGCAACAGCATCTGTATCCTTTATGTCAAACTCATTGTTGTCATTCCACGTTGCAGTAATGCCATTATTAAGCAGCTTTTCGCATACCTGCACTTTCCAAAAGTCAAAAGCCTTTTTGTTAGTGAAATCGAGATAGCTGCCATTGCCGTCCCAAAAGCGAGTTATAAATGGTGTGTTGTCAGGGTTTTTAACAAAGAGACCTTTTTTCGCAATTTCATTATACATTGGATGGTCGCATAAGAAAGCTGGCTTGATGTTAGGTATTATTTCTATGCCATTGTCTGAGAAATGTTTGATAAATTCTTTTGGTTTTGGGAATTTGTCCGTATTCCAGTTAAAAACATATCTTTGTGCACCAATTGAGGTGTAACCTGATGAAAGATAAAAACCCGAACAACTGAGCCCCAGATCTTTGACTTTATCAAGAAAAGCGTTCATCTGCTTTTCAGAATCAGGTGCATCTGTATATGCCATAGTGCTTGCACAGTAGTCAAAGCTCCATTTCGGAGGAAATGCCTGCTTTCCGCACAGTCTTGCAAACTGCTGGAGGATAGAAAGCTTTGTGCCGAAAAATACATAGTAAACCAGGCAGTCATCAGCTGTTCTGAAATATTTGTATGGCTCGTAATAATTGTTTATTTCCTTGCCGAGGTCGATATAGGCTGTGTCACTTGTATCGTAAAATATACCATAGCAGCCCACACTGTTTTCACAGATATAAAAAGGAATGTGCTTATAAAGGGGATCGTTTGAGCGGGCATCATATCCCATACAGTCCGTTGTTTCAATACGAAATGCCCTGCCTGCTTTGTTAAGCTCACCGCCCTTGTCGCCCAAGCCGAATATCTTTTCACCATTAGCTCTTGAAATGTAGTGATAGCTGTCCTTGCCAAATTCATTTTCAAAATTATAAGCAAGAGGTGCTCTGTCACAAAACAGCAGTTGATTATTCTGCACATAGCTTAAAAGGAAATTATTGAGGTTCAGCTCAATTTTGATATTATCTTCAAGGAAAAATTCCTCACAGCTTTGATGCGAAATAACCTCGGGTGTGTACATCATAAAGCCGTCAGTGTCAAGTCTTGTTCTGCCGTTTTGGGAATGGTTTCCTGCAGGATTTATACTGAAAGTAGGCAGCATATTTTTTTTATCTTTATAAACAGCAACTCGAATACAGCTTTTATCTATAAAATCAATTTGTGCATTTATGTCATTACAGCAGTATAATCTGCAGTGTGCATCCGATGTTTTCAGTATGAATTTGTGGTCGAATTTCATTAAATAAATCCTCCGCTTGTAAATGTGTTCTTAATAAGCTCGGAAGTTTTCCAGCCTGACATTCTGGTTTCATCACAGAATACCATTACTTTTTTGCCGCCGCCTTTCCATTTCGGAAGAGCATTGCAGTTAGGATCACCGTTTTTTGCAAAGGCACATAGGGATTTGTGCATTTGGTTTGCAATTTCATAGTCGGTTTTATCAAAGGGACGCCAGCTGAAATTAAGTGTTTTGAACGCATAAAGCAAATCACAAGCGTGCCATGCTCCACGGTCGTCGCCCGGAAGCTTGCGTGCAAAAAGATAAGTGTAGCATTTGCTGTTGTTTTTGGCAGCAGATTTTATCCATTTTTTGGTAATTCCTTTAAGCACAATCGGAATCATATCTGTAATGGTAACACCTAAAACATAAGGAATGTCAGGCAGCTGATTCATTTTAAAGCTGTCCTCACAAAGCAACTTGCCGTCATAAACGGGAAAGGTGTACGGCATAGTGAGTATTGAGTTTTGGCAAGCCTCATACCATGCATAATAAAGCGTTTTAGCATCAGCATTTTTCAGCTCCTGAATGGTATTAAGTCCGGCATTTTTTATGATTGTTTCCCAAAAATCACGTGTTTTTTCGGGCTTTAAGGGTTTTAACAGTCCTCTCTGCATTGCGGCACCGCTCATCATATATGCACCTGAAAACCAACCTGCGCACATCGGATTTGAGATTTGAATGTCAACACTCATTGCTCCTGCACTTTGACCTGAAAGCGTGATTTTGTCAGGATTACCACCAAAGGCAGAAATGTTTTCCTTAACCCATTTGATTGCAGTGTATTGGTCATAAAGTCCGTAATTGCCGCATACACCCTCATCATTCTTCAAATCGGGGTGTGAACAGAAGCCGTAAGGACCAAGACGGTAATTCATTGAAATAAGAATAATACCGTTTTTCGCAAACTCGCTTCCGTTAAGATGTCCTTCATCCGTGCTTCCGCCAGTAAAGCTTCCACCGTGAATATAAATGAGAACAGGGCAGTCCTTTGCATTTTTTGGCGCCCATATATTGAGATACTGGCAGTCTTCACTGTAGGTAAAGGAAAGTCCTCTGCGAAATTCCTTGTGATAAAATTTATTGCAGACAGAATCCTCCTCAAATGCACGCCTTTGATAGGAGCAGTCCTTAAAACAGGTGGCATCATACTCGCTGTTCCATTCTGTAACTTGCTTCGGGTATTCCCATCTTTTTGCATCGGCATATTTTATGGAACGAAATTCTGTGTAATCTTTCGCCTGTATGCCGACAATTTTGCCGCATTTTGTGTTCAGTGTAATCGTGTTCATAATTATTATCCTTAACTTAAAATAGATTATTTATATTATACCAGTGGAAAAAATATTTGTAAAGTAAGCGGTATTGATGTGTTTATAATTTTATGATATTATATCGCTATAAAAATAAAGTGTATGCCTTTCATTTTGTGAACCAGTTAAAAGAAATGCAGTTTGAAGCATTTGTACCTAATGAAAAAGGAGAAAATAATGTAACATGAAAAAGCAAATGGATATGATTAACGGCTCATTGGGAGATAAAATTATTAAATATGCAATACCGCTTGCTGTAACAGGTATTTTACAGCAGCTTTTTAATGCGGCTGATATAGCAGTAGTAGGGCGGTTTTCAGGCAAAGAGGCTATGGCAGCAGTTGGAAGCAATGCTCCTGTTATTGGCTTGTTTATCAATCTTTTTGTTGGAATTTCCTTAGGAAGCAATGTAATTATCGCGAGAGCAATCGGTCAAAAGGATAATACAAAAGTATCAAAAGCTGTGCACACATCTGTAATTGTGGCTTTGCTCGGAGGACTTTTTCTTGCAGTATTAGGGGAATTTTTAGCACCAAGCATTGTAAATATGCTTGATGTTCCGATTGAAGTGTATCCACTGTCTATTAAATATCTAAGAATTTATTTGCTTGGTATGCCTGTAATTCTGCTTTATAACTTTGAATCCGCAATTTACAGAAGCTGTGGTAATACCAGAACACCGCTGATTGCATTGATTATTTCAGGTGTACTTAATGTAGCTCTCAATTTGTTCTTTGTGCTTGTGCTTGGTATGGATGTAGATGGTGTAGCAACAGCAACCGTGCTTTCTAATCTTATAAGCTCACTCATATTGTTAATTTCACTTATAAAAACAGATTTGCCAATTAAAATCAGCATAAAAAAGCTGCGGATACACAAGGCGGTATTCGGACAAATTTTGAAAATCGGAATACCTGCCGGTGTTCAGGGAATGGTATTCTCATTTGCAAATATCATTATTCAGTCTGCTGTCAACAGCCTTGGCACAACAATTATGGCGGCATCCTCAGCAGCATTTAATCTTGAGGTTTTTGTCTATTACATAATGAACTCTTTTGGTCAGGCTTGTACCACTTTTGTTGGTCAAAACTATGGGGCCGGTAAAAATGACCGCTGCCGAAAAACACTGCGTCTTTCTCTGCTCCAAAGCCTGATAAGCACAGTTGCAGTAGGAGGATTTGTTTTGCTGTTCAGTCATCCGCTGCTGAGTATTTTCAATACCGACATTGATGTTATCTCTGCAGGACAAATACGCTTGAAGTATATTTTATTTGCATATTTGTTTAGTATTTTGCAGGAGGGATTATCGGGGTATTTGCGTGGCTTTGGCGTTTCGTTTATTCCTGCTGCCTGTTCAGTCGTCGGAATTTGCGGTGTGCGTCTTGTTTGGGTGTTCACTATATTTCAGCAATCACCATCCTTTGCAAGAATTATGCAGGTGTATCCGCTTAGCCTCGGTGTAACAGCAATTGTTATTTTGGTTGTAATGCTTATTGTAAAACCATCAAAGAGATATATTATTAAACAGAAAGCATAAATATTAATACTTATAGTTTTTTTGAATTATTTTTGTCCTTATGGTATAATTGTAGTCGATAAATTGAAAAATTGTGCATCATCAGAGTATTCTGAGATATTAATAACTTGAGAAATTTATAAGGGTTTGGAATTTTTTATGAAGTATGATTGGATTGACGACTATTTAATGAATAAAGTCGGTGTAACTAAGGATTTGAAAATTGAATGGAATTGGATTCGTTATAAAATAGGAGAAAAGATGTTTGTCGCAATATGCCTTGATAGCAGTAATAATGAAAAATACATAACATTAAAACTGAATCCCGATGAAAGTGAGTTGTTAAGAAAGCTGTACAAAGATATAATTCCCGGATACTATATGAATAAGATTCATTGGAATTCTATTAATCCAAATGGTAATGTGCCTGATGATGTCTTAAAAGATATGTTGGATAAATCATATAACTTAGTCATAAACAGCTTCAGTAAAAAGAAACAAAGTGAATTATTAGGTAATTAATAACTAAATTATTTTAGGGTATTAGATTCTACTCGTATTTGGCTAATATATAGAATATGAACCTTGTTATATGAAAAATGATATATTTGGTTTTTTAATTAACAAATTGAGGTAGTGTACTGTATTAATTGCAGTGTCCCTACCTCTTTTTTGTGTTTTTTATTCGTTTACTTCTTTTTGTCTTTTTTTAATTTGCATGTTATGATGATCGTTTTCTGTTTTGTCCAAGCACATTCTCTATTATTTGAGTATCTCGATTGTTTTTTTGGTGAGCAGTTTTCGTTTTATTCCCCTACTTATTGACCGAAAAAAATATTGGGTATAATATTTGGAAATTGTAAAGTGCCGGTAATTTTAAAAATATTTTGTGATTGCCATATCTGTCGAGTAAATTTGGTTCCAATATTGCTCGATGGAACTGTCTATTTTGATAATATTTGCCGATGGATTGATGAGAGCCATATGGTTATGGCATCAAAGCAGAAAAAATAAGGAGGTACGGCTATGTCACGATTTGTTGTGTTTGATGTTGAAACGCCGAACCGCATGAGCAATCGCATGAGTGCGATTGGAATAACTGTGATAGAAAAAGGTGTGATTGCTGACGAATTTTATTCTTTGGTCAATCCGGAAACATATTTTGATTATTTTAATGTGCAGCTAACAGGGATTAATGATGAAATGGTGTCAGATGCACCGACCTTTCCGGAGGTCTGGAGGCAAATAGAACCTCTAATGTCGAGCGGACTGTTGGTAGCGCATAATGCTGTATTTGATATGGGAGTTTTAAAAAGGTGTCTGAGTGATTATGGAATTGAGTGGAAATCGTATATACACTATCTCTGTACTGTGCAGATGGGTAGGCGTCTTCTTCCCGGAATGAGTCATAAGTTGAATGTGTTATGTGATTATTATGGAATATATCTTAATCACCATCAGGCCGGAAGTGATAGCCGAGCCTGTGCTGAAATTTTGCTGCACCGGCAGAAGATTTGTAAAGGACGGGAAGCTTTACAAGCTGGAAGGCAGTATTCAGAATTAGCAGGCTAATAAATCCGGCTTGAGCTTTCAAGGAAAACCGATAGATTTTAAACTCACAGATAATTGGGGATATCCAATATCTGAGGAAAATCTGTACAAGCCATATTTTAAAGAACGTTGCCAAAATTGCGGAATGAGGCTGACCTGTAATGGTTGCAGCAGATGCGGAAAATGCCAATAATTCAATATTTGATTGTTGTTTTCAATTGCTTATTACATGACGTTAGCAAATGAACATGCCTCTTTTCTTTTATCCGTTTACTGTTTTTTGTTTTTTGGTTTGCATATTCTGCTAATTACTTTCTGTTTTGCTAGAAAATCTCATCTATCATGTGGTCATAGATTTTTAGCAGTATGGACATTATTGTGTCTCTCAGAAATATAAATTTAAATATTTTTATTGATTAAATTTGTGCAAAATTGCCTTTGACAATTTTTGAAAAGACATTATAATAATACAAAGATGTGTAGCTTATTGCGTAATTCCAATCGTAATGGCTATGCATCTTTTTTTGTTTTTAGGAGGTAGTTATGGACAAAAGAGATGAAAAAATGGCAGTTGTGCCTGTAAAAAAATTGATGCTGTCAATGGGTATTCCTATGATTATATCAATGATGCTGCAAGCACTTTACAATATTGTTGACAGTGCATTTATTTCTAATATGGCAGATAATGGAGAAAGTGCATTAAATGCATTAACACTGGCATTTCCGTTTCAAATGCTGATGGTAGCTATTGCCATAGGTACAGGAATAGGAACAAATGTGCTTGTTGCTAAAAACTTAGGCTTAGGTGATAAAGAGAAAGCAAGTAAAGTAGCGGGAAATGCTCAGTTTCTTGCAATTATAATTTATGCAGTATTTTTGCTTTTCGGTATTTTCGGTGTTAAATTCTATATATCAACGCAGACTTCAAATCAAACAATTTATGATATGGCAGTAAGCTATCTTTCAATTTGCTGTATTGTATCACCTGGAATTATTTTTTTCGGAATATATGAAAAGCTTCTGCAGGCATCAGGGCATTCAATTCATTCAACGATTGCAATGATTGCGGGAGCTGTTATAAATATTGTATTAGATCCTATTTTAATTTATGGTTGGTTAGGTTTTTCTGAAATGGGTGTAAAAGGAGCAGCACTTGCAACCGTTATCGGTCAGTGTGCATCATGGCTTTTGGCATTATTGTTTCATTTTAAAGTTAATAAGAACATCTCAAAAAAGCTGAAATATCTGAAGCCGTCTGCTAAGGTTATAAAGGATATATATTCTGTGGGACTGCCTGCTATTATTGCACAGGCTCTTATGTCTGTAATGACTTATGGGCTTAATATTATTCTTGTTGCTGTCAGCGAATCAATGGTTACAGCTTATGGATTATTCTATAAAATTCAGCAGTTTGTATTATTTGCAGCTTTCGGACTTCGTGATGCAATTACTCCGATAGTTTCATTTTCTTATGGTATGAAAAGTAAGAAGCGTATAAATGATGGTATAAAATACGGAATACTTTATACTGCAATAATTATGTTAATAGGCACAGTTATTGTTGAGACTTTTGCAAATCCGTTTGCACGTATATTTAGTCTGACTGGTGAAACGGAAAAAGTATTTATAAGTGCAATGCGTATAATTACAATAAGCTTTGTGTTTGCAGGCATTAATATTGCCCTGCAGGGTGTTTTTCAAGCACTTAACAGAGGTGTGGAGTCATTAATCGTTTCACTTTCAAGACAGCTTATATTTGTGCTTCCTGTTGCATGGATATTTGCACGAATTGTATTAAAATCACAGGTAGTCAGCTGGATGATATGGCTCACATTTCCAATAGCAGAAATTGTGACCTTATTAATTTCATATATGCTAATAAAAAGGCTTAATAAAAAATTGACGTATATAAAACAAAATCCCGGCAATAGATAAATGAATTTGAAGATAATGGAAAATAATAAAAATTCAGATAATATAAAATTTTATAACGAAAAAAGAGAGTGAAGTTGTAATTTACTTCACTCTCTTTTTTTGTTTCGTGTCTCCCAGCACTCAACTGCCTAAAGGCATTAATAAGAGGCAGGAGTACTTGCATTAGTGCGGTGCTCCTGCCTCTTATTTGTGTAGCCAATGTTGTGCTTATTTATGAAGTGCACTTTCTTTTCTTCCTTCGCTTAGGGCGGTATTACAGGATTCATTCAGCTTTTTTGCACATTCCTGCGGGGTAATTGTCTTTGAAAGCAGTTCGTGGATATTTGGCCAAAATACACTTCGCACAGAAGTATCTTTGCCCTGCCAGTTAGGGCTGTTGTTCATAAAATCTACAACATTATCAGAATTTTTAGTAAACTCATCCAGCATTGTAATCTGATTTTGATATTTAGATGACACTTTTTTGCTTACAGGGATATTTCCGGCAGAAAGATCCAGCCATTCGTCATTTTCATAAATGAAGCGAATGAAATCTTTTGCAGCCTGAACCTTTGCTTCGCTGCCATTGTCAAATACCTCAAATCCGGTTATGAAGGAGGTTGCTATGCTTCCCGGAAAATTTACATATCCATAATCTTCCATATTATCATAAAGTATAAAGTTCGCATTGTTAAATACATAAATTGCAAGCTGATTGCCTGTAAAAAGCTCGGTGCAATCAGATAGCTCAAGGTTTTCGGGGTGGGGCGGATACCAGCCTTTATCTACGCCTGACTGTATCCATTCCAATGCCTTGATTGATTTTTCATTTTCAAAGTCAAAATAACCGTCAGCGTTAAAAATTGTACTGCCGAAAGCCCGCATATAAGACATAATATGAGTATCTCCCTGATTGTTTTTGCCGTACATCATCATTGGATAAACATGCTCAGGAAGCTTTTCTGCAAGCGTATCAAGAATATCTGTCCATTCGTCCAGTGTCCAGTTTTGTATTGTACTTTTGTCCGTAAGATATTTATCAAGACCGCAATCACGGAAAAATTCTTTGTTATAAATAAGGATATTCTGCATGCTTAAAAAAGGCATCATGTAGGTCTTTCCGTTTACCATGCTCATTTTCCAAGATGCATCATCAATGTCATTGCGCAGTTCATCAGAGATGATGTCATCCAGCGGAACTACTCTTCCTGTATGCAGATAGGATGCCATATTGAAATATCCCTCATAAAGAATATCTGCTGCATCATCAGTATCAAAACTGCCTGTAATTGCCTCTAATTCATCTACGTATTCAAATTCCTTTATTTGAAATGTAACATCGGCTTTTTCATACTGTGCTGAAAATGCTTCACCGGCCTTCTGCATAAAGGTTTTTGCATAAGAAATTTCAGGATTGCTTACAGAGTTCATAGACAGTCCCGGAACTTTAATGATAAGATTTACTGTTTGCTTTTCTTCGCTTACGCAGCCGGTTAAAAAAATGCTGCATAACATAACTGCAAGAAATATAGAGATAATTCTTTTTTTCATAGTTTACTCCTTTTTTTCGTAAGTTGATACGTTTCTTTGTAATTTTTCCAGCAAAAGTTTAACATCAATCGGCTTTGTTAAAAAGTCATTCATACCGCTGGCAATCGCCTGGTCCCTGTCTTCCTGGAACATATTGGCAGTGCAGGCATAAATTGTGACGGTTTTCGCGTCGGCTCTATCCAGTTTACGAATGTTTCTTGATGCTGTGCATCCATCCATAACAGGCATCTGCATATCCATCAAAATGATGTCGAATTCTCCGCTTTTGGATTGAATAAATATATCGAGTGCTTCTTGTCCATTCTTTGCAAGAACAGTTTCAAAGCCTTCGATTTTAAGAATTTCCAACAGAATTTCCGCATTAAGCTCTACATCCTCTGCTACGAGGATTTTTAGTGGTTTTCCATCTGTTCTATATGCAGAATGTGCATTGTGTTTGATTTCTTCTGATTTTTCCTGATTTTTTAACTCATTCGGAATATCATGCACGATTTTGGAGGGAATTGTAACTGTAAATGTACTTCCGCAGTCAAGCTCACTTTCAACTGTTATATCTCCGCCCATCGCATTTACAAGAAGCTTGCTGATTGCCATACCAAGACCTGTTCCCTTTATGCCGTTGGTATTTCTGCTGCGTTCCTGACTGAAAGAATCAAAAATTTTATCAATGTATTCCTTTGATATACCAATACCTGTGTCTTCACATCGATATGTTGTTATTACATTTTCATTGTCTGTTTTTTTCTGACTGACAGATAGCTTGATGCGTTTTCCTTCAGGTGTGAATTTGGCCGCATTTCCGACAATGTTCATCAGAATTTGCTTTGTACGAATTATATCGCCCTCTATACAAGGCTCTGTAATGTCTTTTTCAACAATAAATTCTACGCCTTTGTTTTTTATGTTGTCAGCCTGCATTGCAGAAATCTCGTCAATCAATGATGAAATAAGCATTGGATTGGATGTTATGTTTACTTTTCCTGCTTGGAGTTTTGAAATGTCAAGAATATCGTTGACCAATGACAGCAGATAGTTTGCTGTGCTGTGAGATTTGTTAAGCCATTCTTTAATCTGGGGCTTTTGATTTTCATCGTCAATGTTTAACATGATAAGATGATTCATGCCAATTAAGCCATTCAGAGGTGTTCGTATCTCATGGCTCATATTAGAAAGAAAATCTTTCTGCAATTTTGCTGATTCTGTTGTTCGTATTGCTTTTGTTTGAAGTTTCATAATAATGAGAAGCATAACAATAACTGTGAACACCGTTATTATTGCCATTGTAATACTGAGGGATATAAGTGCTTCTGTCTGTTCCAAAAATACTTCCTGATTGACGCTCATGATAAAATATAAATCAAAATTATCATCAAGTGGTATGAAATAAAAGAGTTCTTTGCCTGTTTCTTTAGCATGGGAATGGTAAAAGCCAAATGTTTCCCTGTTTTGAAGTTTCTCATGAATTTCATCATTAGTAAGCTCAGAGTTCTTTGCAGCCAATAGATGCTCATAAAGATTATTTTGCTCGTCTGAGTAAATATCACGGTTAACATTGATAATGTAATTTCCGTTCATATCAATCAGTGCACTGTGACCGCGGCTCTTACCATCTTTGATAAAGCTTTCAATAACCATATTATCTTGAATAGATGAAATATCACTTATTCCAATCAGTGCAGCCATTTCTATTCCTTCTACACTGTATCCGTCAATTCGTATTCCATATAAGATACTGTCTCTTGACAGCCAAGCGCCCTCTATCTTATCGTCATAGCGAACAACAATTTTTTCTTCACCGTTTTTAAAATAGGGAAGAAAATTCAAGTCTCTGTCCGTGTTATTATTTTCCGGTTTATAGACAACATATTTATCTGTATAGACAGTACCATCCTTGGCAACCAAATAAATATGATTGAAACTGCTTGATGCACACTCCAGATTCATCCTTGTTTCAACATCTTCAATAGTTTTACATTCAAAGCTTGTAAAACGCTTTTTTATTTCATCTAGATCTGTCCAGCAAATTTCAATATATGTTTGGATGGTTTCCTTATCATGCTCCGCAATTTCACTTATAGAATTCATAATATTTTCTGAAATTGTGTCATTCATCTGTCCGATATAAAACATTACCGCCAAACAGACAATCAATGAAGCGGAAATAATAATCGGCAGATAAAATAATTTATGCTTTTGTTTCATCTGTGTACCTCTTCTGTACTTTTTTGTTTTGAGTCATATGAATTTATAACAATTTTTTAAATAGTAGATACCAAACTAAAGAATTTTTGTATTTTAGCTATTATTTCTATAATTAAAATCATTATAACATTTTTTAGTGTACATTACATCACTTTTTTGTGTTTATTTTAAATTTCTTATTTTTATATTGTATTTACAGTAATTGAAAACGTTTTTTGAGAGATATGCAATATTGAAATTGCTGATTTCTATGCTATAATATTAATTAAAATATTTGTGTTGAGGTTGAATATAATGCTGAATTGTGTGTTGGTAGGTTTTGGAGGATTTATCGGTGCAGTTTTAAGATATTTGGTAAGTTTGATACCGATTAAAAATCCCGTATCGTTTCCTGTTAATACCTTCATAATAAATATTGCAGGTGCGTTTGCAATCGGCTGTATTGCCTTTGCTGTATCAAAAAATGAAAACATAGATCCTAAATTGCTGTTGTTTTTAAAAGTCGGAATTTGTGGGGGCTTTACTACCTTTTCTACATTTTCACTTGAAACTGCCGAGCTGTTAAATGGCGGATCTGTTGTAAGTGCTGTAGTTTATGTATTAGCAAGTGTTGTTTTAAGTGTTCTGGCAGTAATGACACCTCAGTTGGTTCTAAAATAATTTATATTTTGATATTGCTGTGAAAGAGCATCTTAATTTTATATACACGATTAAAGGCAGTGGTAATTTAACTTTTCAGTACCACTGCCTTGTTTTTAGTTATCTAATAGAAATTTGATTTTCTGTATTGTGACGGAGTAAGATTTTTATATCTTTTAAACTGCTTTGAAAAATAGCTCATATCACTGAAACCGCAGGATATTGCGATTTCGGTGATGGTTTTGTCAGTAAGCTTTAGAAATTCACCTGCACATTCTATTCTGTAATAATTAAGATATGCTATAGGTGTTTTGCCTGTCATTGCAGAAAACGCACGGCAGAAATATCGTGGTGACATTCCCGCTAGCTGAGCAAGCTCCTCTAAAGTTATCTGTGCTTCATAATTATCTCGGATATATGCAAGTACTGTTTTTAGCTTTGTAATTTGTTGTCGGCTCTGGTTATAATCTGAGCCGACAATATTATTGTTTTTGAGCATATTGCCCATAAGCTGCCACAAAAGACCGATTGTTACCCATTCATATCCGTTTTGCTCCTTTTCCATGGCCTCAAATATTTTATCAGCAAGCTGTGCACATATGCTGCCTTTTTTCAGCTTGCCGGAATAAGAGTTGCTGTGTGTTAAAAATTCCTTTGCCGATTTTGTGCAAAGCGGTGTATCTCTTATCAATGCTGCAAGGTCAAAAACAACGCATTCATAAACACAGTTTTCAGGCTCTCCTCCGTGTATAGCTCCGTCACTTATCCATGCACTGTCACCTTCTTCAAGCAAATACTGCTTGCCGCCAATACTTAGGTGCAGACTGCCGCTCAATACTAAAATAAGCTCATATTCAAGATGCCAATGCAGCGGCATCTGATATCTTGGATATGAAGAATCAACATAATATAGCTCAATCGGAAAATCAAATGTTCCTCTTTTTTTATCCTCGTGCAGTAAACTGTAATTCATAGATTTTTCCTATCTCATAAAAGTGAATATTGTCATACAATTTTGGCTTTATTAACCAAGAAATAAATAATAATATACATTATAATACAATTAGGATATCACTTGTAAATAAATAAGTCAATACAGTGATACGGAAAGGAAAAAGCAATGAGCAATATAGAAGAACAAAAAGAGCTGATATGTGACATTTGTCATAAAATGTGGCAGCTTGGCTGGGTTGCAGCTAATGACGGCAATGTTAGTGTTAAGCTTGATGACGGAACTATTCTTGCTACGCCTACAGGTATGAGCAAATCATTTATCACTCCTGAAAAGCTGATTCGCATTGATCATGAGGGAAATGTGCTGGAGGCTGCTGAGGGACTGCGTCCTTCAAGTGAAATTAAAATGCATCTCAGATGTTATGATAAGCGTGACGATGTTATGAGTGTTATTCACGCACATCCACCCGGTGCAACAGGCTTTGCCGTGGCACATAAGGCAATGGATATGTACAATATGATTGAGGATGTTGCGGTTATGGGTGCTGTTCCGCTTACTCCGTATGGAACACCGTCAACAACGGAAGTGCCCGATGCCATTGAACCTTATCTCGAGGAACACGATGTAATGCTGCTTGAAAATCATGGTGCACTTGCAGTCGGCAGTGATGTTGTAACTGCTTTTTACAGAATGGAAAGCCTTGAGCTATGGGCAAAAATTACTATCAACGCAGTTATCCTCGGTGGAAGCCATGATATCAGCAGAGAGAACATACAAAAGCTGATTGATCTCAGAGGATATTATCAGGTGACAGGCAGACATCCGGGATATAAGACCTTTAATCCTGATGATCCGATTTTGCATAAGAAAGATTAAGGGGGAACAGATATGCTTAAAGGAATTTCACCGATTCTTTCACCTGAGCTTTTAAAGGCGCTTTGTGAAATGGGACATGGTGATGAGCTTGTTATTGCAGACGGCAATTTCCCTTGTGAAAGTGTTGGTAAAAATGCAGTTGTTGTCAGGGCTGACGGTCATGGAACTGCAGAAATTTTAGATGCCGTATTAAGTCTTATTCCTCTTGACAGCTACACAGAAAAGCCGGTGGCTTATATGGAGGTTGTTAAAGGAGACAGCTGTCCCGCACCTGAGATATGGGAATCATATGAAAGGTTATTAAACAAGTATGAGCCTGACCACCATGATATTGAAATGATAGAGCGCTTTGATTTTTATGAAAGAGCCAAAAAAGCCTATCTTATAATTGCAACAGGCGAGACTGCTGTCTATGCTAATGTTCTTTTAAAGAAAGGGGTTGTCACCTATTGAGTACAGTTCTTGCATTTGATTTCGGTGCATCAACGGGCAGGGCAATAAGGGCAGAGTATGACGGCAGAAACCTTAAATACAGAGAGGTTCACAGGTTTGAGAATATACCGACAACTGACGGTGAGCATCTTTGCTGGGATTTCCCTTATCTTTTAGGTGAGGTGAAAAAAGCAATTGATATGTGCAGTGATGTTGATGCACTTGCATTTGATACATGGGGAGTTGACTATGGTCTGCTCAATGAAAATGATGAATTGATAGGCTTGCCTGTCAATTATCGTGATATACGCACAAGCGGTATGGTTGATAGGATATTAGAAAAAATATTCCCATATGATTTATATAAAGCAACCGGCAACCAGATTATGCCGATTAACACACTTTTTCAGCTGACTGCCGAAAAAAAGAAAAATGCTAAAACGCTTCTTTTTATGCCCGATTTATTTGTATGGGCACTGTGTGGTTATAAGTCATCAGAAAAAACGATTTCTTCAACATCACAGATGTATGACTTTAATAACGGCAATTGGAATTATGGAATTGCAAAGCTGTCAGGAATTGATACGAATATTTTACAGCCGATTACTGAAAGTTCAGCTGTTGCAGGAGAATATAAGGGCATCAAGGTTATCAAGGTGGCAGGACACGATACTCAGTGTGCAGTTGCTGCAATGCCTGCGGACAGTGAGAAATGCAGTGCCTTTCTTTCCTGCGGTACATGGTCTCTTATCGGCTGTGAATGTGACGAGGCTGTGCTTACTGAAAAGAGTATGGAAGATGAGCTTTCTAATGAGCTTGGTGCAAATGGTAAGATCAATTACCTTAAAAATATCAGCGGTCTGTGGCTTATTCAGGAAATACGCAGAAATTTCAAAGCACAGGGCAGTGATTATTCTTTTAACGATATGGAACAGCTTGCAAGAGCAGAAAAGCCTTTTTCCTGCTTTATTGATCCGGATGCTGCCGAATTTTCATCAGCAGGTTCAGTGCCTGAGAAAATCAGGGCTTACTGTAAAAGGACTAACCAGCCTGTGCCTGAGAGTGATGGTGCATTAGTGCGCTGTATTTATGAAAGCCTTGCAATGAAATATAAATTTGCAGTAAATCAGCTTGAAGAGAATACAGACAGAAAGTTTGATGTTCTGCATCTTCTTGGCGGAGGGACAAAGGATAGTTTTCTCTGTCAGATGACGGCAGACAGTCTTGGTATTTCTGTTATTGCAGGTCCGACGGAGGCAACAGCACTCGGTAATATTCTTCTGCAGCTTATTGCACTCGGTGATATTAAAAATATTGATGAGGGCAGGGCACTTATCAAATTACAGGAAAGTGTTAAGCAATATAAGCCTGAAAATACTGATATATGGAAAAACGCATATACAAAATTCTGCACTGCTATTTGCAGTGAACAAAATAAATAATGAGAGGTAAAATTTATGAATTATCCCAAAATAGGTATAAGACCAACTATTGATGGCCGCTGGGGCGGTGTTCGTGAAAGTCTTGAGGTGCAGACAATGGGAATGGCTGCAGCTGCCAAGGAGCTTATTGAATCAACACTTCGTTATCCTGACGGAACACCTGTTCAGTGTGTAATCAGTAATACGACTATAGGCGGAGGTGCAGAGGCAGCAAAGTGTGCCGAGCAGTTTTCAAATGAAAATGTAGTAGCCACACTGTCAGTTACACCATGCTGGTGCTATGGCTCAGAAACATTTGATATGGATCCGCATACAATAAAAGCGGTTTGGGGCTTTAACGGAACTGAGAGACCCGGTGCAGTTTATCTTGCAGCAGTTATGGCAGCATATGCTCAAAAGGGCCTCCCTGCATTTTCTATCTATGGACATGATGTTCAGGATATGACAGATACAACAGTTCCTGCAGATGTTGCACAAAAGATTTTGCGCTTTGCAAAGGCATCAGTTGCAGTTGGCTGGATGAAGAATAAGGCATATGTTAATCTCGGCGGTGTTGCTATGGGTATCGCAGGTTCATACTGTAATGCAGATATGTTTCAAAATTATTTCGGAATCCGTGCAGAGTGGGTTGATATGACCGAAATTGTACGCCGAATAACTCTTGAGATTTATGATCATGAGGAATATGACAAGGCTCTTCAGTGGATTAAAGAAAACTGTAAAGAAGGCTTTGACCTTAATGAAGGTAAGGATTTACCTGAGATTATCAGAAAATCAAAGGTTGTTCCTGCTGATAAGGACTGGGAGTTTGTTACTAAAATGACTATGGTCATGCGTGACATTCTTTATGGTAATAAAAAGCTTGACGAAATGGGCTGGCATGAGGAGGCACTCGGCAAAAATGCTGTTGCGGGCGGTTTTCAGGGACAGCGTAACTGGACCGACTGGCTGCCAAATGCAGATTTCACTGAGGCTGTTATGGCATCAACATTTGATTGGAACGGTGCTAAAATGCCTACACCTTTTGCAACAGAGAATGACACACTCAATGGCGTTTCAATGATGCTGGGTACACTTGTTTCACATTCAGCTCCATGCTTCCATGATGTTCGCACATACTGGAGTCCTGATGCTTGTGAGCGCGTAACAGGTATTCGTCCTGATGGCTTGGCAAAGGACGGCTTTATTCATCTTATCAACTCAGGTGCAACTGCACTCGACGGCAGCGGTGCTGCTAAAAATGATAATGGTGATGGCTGTATGAAGCCATTCTGGGATATGACACAGCAGGATATCAAGGCTTGTCTTGATGCAACTGATTGGTGCAGAGCAAACTACGAATATTTCCGCGGCGGAGGATTTTCAAGCCATTTCCGCTGCAGTGCTCAAATGCCTGTCACAATGCTCAGAGTTAATGTTATTGACGGCATAGGTCCTGTTATGCAGCTTGCAGAGGGTTATACTGTTGACTTGCCTGATGAAATTCATAACACTATTGATAAAAGAACTGATCCGTCATGGCCTACAACATGGTTTGTTCCAAGACTTACAGGTGAGGGTGCATTCCGTGATGTTTACAGCGTAATGGCGAACTGGGGTGCTAATCATGGTGTAACAGTTTATGGTCATGTTGGTGCAGATTTGATAACACTTGCATCAATGCTCAGAATACCTGTAAATATGCACAATGTTGATGATACTGAAATTTTCCGTCCGCACGCTTGGTCTGCTTTCGGCACAGAGGATACTCAGTCAGCAGATTTTCGTGCCTGCAAAAATTACGGACCGCTTTATAAATAAGATATAATCAGCTATAAGCTATTTCTAAAATCAAAGCTGCTGATTTTAGATAGAATAAGGCATAAAAGAAAAACACACAAAGAAAAATCCCAGATATGTTAGATTAATAACTATCATATCTGGGATTTTTTATGTTTCTAAGATATTATAAACTGAAGTTTATTGTTTTGCTTTCGTCTTTTTTAAACGTAATTTCTTTGACTTCATCAGACAGTCCGCAGGAAATTTTAACCGTCTGATCAATATCAGATTTTATGGTAACAGATGCCGTGCCTGCTTCAATGTCCCATGTGAGCTCGGTTATTTCCGCCTGAGTTCTTGCTCGAAGTCCTGTTATGGTTCCGCTATTAAAACCGCTTTTAAGCAGTGCAGGCAGAATTTCGATTTCGCCCGTATTTGAATACAAAAGGCTTTCATTTATTATACCAAGATAACCTATTGCATAGTCAGTGCAGTAAGCACTGCTTGCATTTGTGTGATGATTTGTCATCAACGAATTATAATAAATTTTGCTTGATATCAGGTTAGTTAATGCAGTGGTTAATTCATCTCGGTCCTTTAATCTTGCAGTAATAAGTGAGCGGTGTACAAGAGCGTGGCTTGCCTCATTTTCACTTTCTCTGTTTTCAATCGCTTTAATGCAGGCATTTTTCAGCTCTTCATTATTCTGGGTTTCGACAAGCGGCCATACGCAGTATAGGTGGCTTAAATGGCGGTGTTCGTTATTTTCTTCAAACTGATTGCATGCCCACTCCTTTAATGCTCCTGTTTCGTCATAAAGATACGGAGGCAGCTTATCAATCATATTCTGCCATTTTGATACATCAATCTGCGGTGAAGAGTTATTTGCGACATTAATGAGCATTTCTAAATTATTTCTGCAGGCTGAAATATCAATCGCACAGTTTGCATCTGACGGACTTGGATAATTTGCAGGGTTGTTTTCAGGTGAATAGCTTGGAAGAATGCAGTAATATTCATCATTTTCAAGCTCTGTTTTACCATCTTCATAGTGGATATTACCATTTGAATCTGTATAGTATTCTGCAGACATCAGCTGTTCCCAGTAATTTGCTGATTTAATAAGAAGAGGTAATAGAATTTCTTTTTCTAAATCAAGATATCCTTTATCTTCAATATTCTTAATATCATCGTCAGTCAGATCTTCAGCAGTAACAGAAAGTACAGATTTCAGTTCGTTTAGATTAAATTCATCACTTAAAGGAATCTGAATATTTCCATAGTACTGCAAGGTTTCATATAATGGCTGAAGCATCCAGCTTGCACCGGCATTCCAATATCTAAACGGATATGGATAGCAGGTTTCTGTAATTACTGCACAGTCTCCGTCACTGTGAACAGGAGCTTGAATTGCATCTGTGTAGCCATGAGTTGCATAGGCATTTTCCTCCCAGTCAGGAAGCTGGCGTAAAAGCATGTATGTATATCCGATAGGAGCAGAGGAGATATTGCCTGAATTCATAGACGAGGTCTGCAGATTTACATTTGCGTCCATGGTGTATTTGCTTCCCCAGCCAGGGTTGAATTCACCTGTCCACATACCTGCTAATCGGCTTGTAGAGTAACCGGCACAGCAAAGGTATGCATATCTGCCTGAATAGTAAGCTCTTTGAGCAAAGGCACTGTTTATTTCTTTTTTTCCTTTTTGCTTTTTTATCAGCGCTTCGTTTGAAAGGGTACTTGTGCCATTATCTAAAGTGAGTGTTACTGCATTAAACTGAGGCTGATATATATCAAGATGTGCTTTTAATGCAGAATCATAATTAAATATGCTGTCAGCTGTGTATTTTTCTGCAACAGTCTTTGCAGTCTGTGATAATTCGTCAGTTAAATCAAAGCTTTCCTGTGAATCAAAATCATTATAGCTGCCCATTTCATATGTTCTGTCTGAAATTGTAATAAGATACACGTAATCAGCATCTGTTATCTTTATACCTTCGTTTTTGCTGCTCTTGAACTGAATTTCATCTGTATTTTTTTCAAGTTCAGCCTTAGTTTTTTCGCCATTTGTAATTACATAAGTTAAAGTTGAATAACCGCCGTTTTTCAGTTCGCTGTTATCGTAATTCGGATAATGTGCAGCGAAGGAAATCGTATCACAGTCAGCATCAACAAGCTTTTTGTATTTTATATCCTTTTCAGTTCCGTCTCCGAAATTTGCCATAGTTGAAATATCATCATATGACAGCGTAAGATTAACCTTGATGTTTTCTGTTGATTTTTCAATTTTTGTAATGGTTGCATTATCCGCCTTTGATGTAAAGGTTTTTCTTTCCCATGTGCCGTTTTTATCTGTGTATTTAACACCAACCTCAGCAGTTTCATATTCGGTGTAGCGGATGTAGTTTTTTGCTCTCTGCTCTTCCTGCGTAATTCTCAGTGCACCGCCCGGATGAAAACTGTAAACATCGTCATAGCTTGCATTGTCAACAATATCCTCGCCCTTAATTATGTTCTTCTTTACTTGTTCAAGCTCGTCAGATGTAACAGGGCAGGAACGTGAATTTTCATTTGGCATTATAAAATGTATGTTCTGATAAATGAGAGAGTCACTGTATGGTGAGCCGCTTGTAACAACACCCTGCAGACCGTTGCCTGATACCATACCCTGTCGCCAGATTTTTGTTTTATTGCGCTCACTTTCGGATAACTCATCGTATGTTGTGCAGTATGATATTTTGTTTTCATTGTCAAAGACTCCGTCAATATCGGCACCGGTTGTTTTACCGCACGCAGCAAGTGAAAAAACAATACAGCCTGATAATGCAAAGCATAAGCACTTTTTTAATTTACTCATAATTAGTTACCTCTTAAGTATTTTGTATAATAATTTTATCACAAATTTTATTGAAAAACACGACATTATTGTTGAAATAATGTCGTGTTTGTGATAATCTATTATTGGTGATTTTATGATTTCATTTGAATGGAATAGCATAAAATTTAATATTGCCGATATCGGCGGAGGCCGACTTGAAGAAGAAATAGCCCGCCACTCGCACTCAAAAAACAGCTATGAGCTTCATTTTATTACAGGCGGTATTGGTACATTAATCACGGACGATGGTGAATATTCACTAAAAAAAGGAGATTTTTTTGTAACAGGTCCTAATTTATATCATTCACAGAAAAGTGATTTAACTAATCCTATAGAAGATATTTTTATATATATTCAAAAAATTGAGGGCAGGACTGATAATATTTTTGCTTCTGAGTTTTTAAATAAAGTTTTTTATATAGCAGAAGATTTTGACTATACTTCTGCTCAGGAAATGCTCAGTGAGTACCGTCAAAAAAGGCCTGACTATAAAAGTGCAGTTGCAGGTCTTGCTATGAAAATACTTACTCAGATAGTAAGATGCTATATTCCCGATAATGTAATTGATAGTGTTGACAGTGATAATTTGTGCGAAAAAAGATTTATAATCATTGAAAATGCGTTTTTGTATAATAAAAACATAACACTTACTCAATTGTCAGAGAAAATAGGTGTATGCCCAAGACAAACTCAAAGACTGCTAAAACAATACTATGGCAAGAGCTTTCGGCAAAAGAAAAAAGAGCAAAAACAGTAGGTAATCAGAAGAAATTTGACCTATATATTATGCAGTTTTTGATATTCCTTAGGTGTAATTTTATATTTTCTTTTAAATGCAGAGCAAAAAGCGGAAAAAGAAGAATATCCGCATCTGGCAGAGCAATCTTCAATAGATATATTTTCCTGCTCAAGCAGTGTTGCAGCCCTTGCCATTTTAGATTCATATCTAAGCTTTTTGAATGAAGAGCCATAATAATTTTTAATAATTCTTTCTGCCTGACGCGGACAGACGCCCATTCCTTTTGCAAAATCTTCTAATTTTACATTACTGCAATCCTCAAGTAATAATTGGTCCAATATCCATGAACGGCTTTCGTTTAAATCTGTATCATGCTTTGATAACAATGTATTTGTATTTTCAGGGTAATATAGCCTTGTCATTTCAACAATCAATCTGATAGCAAGAGAAGATAAAACGCTTTCTTTAAAAAGACTGTCTTTTTCGCTTTCTTCATTCATTTGTCTGAATATCTGTCGAATAGAGGCATTGCTTTTACCAATCCAAAAATTTTGCTTTGAAAAATACTGAACAGTACTGTCTGTGTTTTTGGAATTGGGTATTTCGAGATAAACACACAGCTCATGCATTGGATTTTCTGAAACAGGTGTCTGTTTATGCAATACACGAGGTCCTGTCACATACAGCACATTTTTTGATAAATTATAACGATTGTCCTCTGTGTCTAAAATTCCTTTACCTGAATCTATAAGGTGCAGCTCGTATCCGTGTTTTGTATGTGAATGCATCTGAACAATTTCGTCTATTGTTCCGGAGAAAATCTTAAATATCTGTATTTTGCTGTTATTATAGTAAAAAGTTATAGCCATAATAGCACCTGTCATATGATGATAGTTTAAAATAATTATAGCAAAAAACAAATTATCGTTCAAGAAAATTACATATTAAACGACATTATTTTTATATTTTTGTCGGTTTGGTGTCTTCTCACAATGCAAAAAAAGCACTATACTGTTTTTAGAAACTAAATATATAACTGTTTAATTAAGTAGAATATAGAGGGATGTGAATATTATTATGAAAATAACAGTAATCGGCGGAGGCGGAGTTCGTTCTATGTTTCTTGCAAAAAGCATAGCACAAAAGGCAGTCAGACTTCATATTGACGAGCTTTGCTTTATGGATAATAATGAGAAAAAGCTAAAAATTTACGGCACAATGGCATCTCATGTAGCCAAACTTCTTTGCCCTGAATTAAAATTTATACTTACATCTGATGCAATAGAGGCAGTAAAAAATGCTGATTATGTAATTACCACAATTCGTGTCGGTGAGGATGATATGAGAGCAAAGGATGAAAGAATTGCCCTTAATAAAGGTATTCTCGGTCAAGAGACAACAGGTGCAGCAGGCTTTTCTTTTGCCATGCGCAGTGTACCTGCCCTTGCTGAATACTGTGAACTTATAAAGAAATATTCTAAGAATAACGTAAAAGTATTTAATTTCACTAATCCTGCGGGAATAGTGTCACAGACTTTGCGTGATATGGGATATGATTTTACATACGGAATTTGTGATGCTCCGTCTGGTATGCTCCGTTCATTTGCTCTTTTGTATAATGAAAATCCCGATAATATTTCAGGTGAGGTTTATGGACTCAACCACTTATCTTACTTCAAAAGTATTACTCTTAACGGAAAAGAGATAATGGATGAGCTTATTGAAAATGACGATGCATATAAAAAAACAGATATGAGATATTTCAGCAAGGCACTTCTTAAGGACAGAAAGGCTGTGCTCAATGAATATCTTTATTATTTCTATTACAGAGAGCAGGCAGTTGAAAATATCTTAAAGGCTGACAAAACACGCGGCGAGCAGATACGGGATATTAACAGACATATGACTGAAGAGCTTTCAAAAATGGATGTTGAAAATGATTTTGAAGGCTGTATGGATATTTTTAATAAATGGTATGGTATGCGTGAAGGCAGTTATATGGCAAGTGAAACCGGAGTTAAGCGTACAGTCCCATGGAAATTTAATATATATGAGGAGGATGACGGCGGTTATGCAGGCGTTGCACTTAAGTTTATTGAAACAGCACAGAGTGGTAAAACAGGCACTATGATTATGTGTATACCAAATGAAAATGCTATTGACGGACTTAAGGCAGATGATGTCGTAGAGGTTACATGTGATGTCAGTGCAGACGGATGTAAACCGCATCATATCGGAAAGGTTGATGAACAAAACCTTGAGCTTGTCCGCCGTGTAAAGATATATGAACGTCTTTCGTCAAAAGCTATCAGAAATAAGGATAAAACAGCAGCAATTCAGGCACTTACTCTTCATCCTCTTGTTAATTCTTATTCACTTGCATGTGAGCTCGTTGATGAATATATTGAGCACAATAGATACTACAGCGGGGAATGGAAATAAAGGAGAAATCTATTATGGGAACAGAAACACGTTATGTTGGCGTTAAAGAAAATCTGGCATATGGTTTTGCAAACGCAGGTCAGGTCTTTGGATATAATCTTGTTGCAGGGGGTTACCTTTCTCTGTTTTTTACCAAGGTTTTCGGTATACCGCCTGAAGCTGTATCAACAATGATTTTATTTTTAGGTATATGGGATACTGTCAATGATCCGCTTATGGGTAGCTTAATTGATAAAACAAGAACAAGATACGGAAAACTGCGCCCTTATCTTATGCTTGTTCCAATACCATTATCAATTACAACAATAATGCTATTTGCCGGACCTGAAATTCTTGCAGACACAAAATCAACTGCCATAAAAATTGTATATATGTATATATCATACTTTATATGGGAATTTTTCTATACACTTGGCGATGTTCCGTTTTGGAGCATGAGCACTGCAATTTCACCGCTTCCGGCAGACAGGACAAGAGCTATTTCAACTGCAAGATTTATTTCAAGTATACTTGGCAATCTGTCAACTACTCTGCTTGTGGTAATGATGGATTTCAGCAATAACGGAGTGTGGAAGCTTACTTTGTCTCAGGATTTTCTTATTCTTGCAGTTATTGCAGGAACATTAGGTATGGGACTGTTTTCATTAGCAGGCTGGAAAACCAAGGAAAGAGTTATTCAAACAGTTAAAGAACCGTCTGTTATTGATGGATTTAAAACATTGTTTAAAAATAAACCGCTTCTTTTAATTATCATTTCAAATGTTATCGGTGCACTGGGTGGAATTTCAGGCGTTTTTCAAACTTATTATTATTCCGAAGTTCTTAATCTTAATTCTGCTGTATTATGGATAAATCTACCAGGAACAATAATGGGATTTCTTGCATATATGCTTATCCCTAAGCTTAAGAAAAAATTTGATAACAGACAGATTGTTATGATGAATATCATATGCGGTGCAGTAGTGGGCACTGCTGTATTTCTCTGCGGTCTTAATTTCTATAATACTAATGTTGTTGTCATTTCTATTCTTTTAATGATTCAGAATTTCATTTTCTGTTTCTTCCAGACAATAAATATGGTTATACCAACAGAAATGATTGGCGATACAGTTGACTATATGGAATGGAAAACAGGTGAACGAAACGAGGGAGTAAGCTTTTCTGTTTTGACATTTGTAGGTAAATTAACAGGCTCTGTTTCAACCTCAATCGGTACAGCTCTGCTGCCTGTAATCAGTCTTTCCTTTGTTGTCGGTTCTGCAGGAGAAACTGTTGCAGTTAAGGGTGAGCATACTGATTTATGTATATGGGCACTCTTCACATTTATTCCCAAAATACTTGGTCTTATGTCGCTTATTCCTTACTGCTTCTATGATTTGAAGGGTGAAAAGCTTGAAAAAATACGTAATGATTTAAAATTACGCAGAGAGGAAGAAGCAAAGCGTTTGTCAGCGGGAGGTACTGAAAATGAATAATTGTCCAAAATGCAATGCAAAATTAAAAACGTTTTATTTTAAACCAAACTGCCCGTATTGCAATGCTAATATAATGCACTATAACTATGATAAGCGCTTGGCAGAGGATGCTGCACTGGCTGAAAAAGAATGGAGGTTTGTTGAAGATTTGATTAATGGAATAAAACAGTCCTCCATAGGTTCTGCTGTTTCAATCATCAGGCTTATATCATTTGTTTTGCCGATAGTGGCTTTGCTTATGCCTGTATTTAAGGTTGACAACCAAAGTATTACACTTATTTCATTAATTAAAAATATTGTTTCTGATGCTAATGCCGTTTTCGGCAGCAGCACACAAATTATTTGTCTTGCTGCCTTTGCATCAGTAGTTCTTTTTGCTCTTATTTCAGCAGTTTTGTCATTATTTTCATTTACAAAAAATGGTTTTAAAAGAAATTTGATTATTTCTGTTATCGCAACAACTGTTTTCAGCGTTATCAGTATTGCTGCGGCAGCGGGTGGTTGTAGTGTTTCATACGGAGTATTTGCTGTAGTTATTTTGAATATTATTACTGTTATTCTTCATTTTGCACAGCATAAGTAACAGCATAAAAATCAGCCGATTCTGTTATTGTATTGAAAATATATTTTCTTTATTGTATAATAAAAATATTATTTAATACTTAGTATAAAGCATATCAGGCAGTTATTATTTTTAGTAATATTAAAATACATTTATTCGGAGTTAAGATTATGCAGAAAAATACAAAATACAAAATCCTTATTGTAGATGATTCGGTAATGAATCGTACAATTCTAGCCGATATACTTGAGGATAATTTTGAAATTTTAGAGGCATCCGATGGTATTGAAGCAATACAGATGATAAAAAAATACAATAATAAACTTTCTTTGATTTTGCTTGATTTGGTTATGCCGAATATGGATGGTCTCGAGGTGCTTGCCGTTATGAACAGCGGCGAATGGATTAATAACATCCCTGTTATTATGATTTCATCCGAAAATTCACCTACTTACGTTGAGCGTGCATATGAGCTTGGTGCTACAGATTTCATTAACAGACCATTCAATGCATATGTTGTCAGAAAGCGTATTGCAAATACAATTATGCTCTATACCAAGCAGCGAAATCTTATTGATCTTGTAAGCCAGCAGGTATATGAAAAAGAAAAAACCAACAACCTTATGATTAATATACTAAGTCATATTGTTGAGTTTAGAAACGGCGAAAGCGGACTGCATATACTTCATGTTAATACTATTACTGAAGCATTGCTTAAAAGCCTTGTCAAAAAAACTGATAAATATAATTTAAGCTACAATGATATTGCTACAATTGTAATTGCCTCGTCCCTTCATGATATAGGAAAAATCTCTATTCCTGACGAAATATTAAACAAGCCGGGAAAGCTAACGCCTGAGGAATTTGAAATAATTAAAACCCATTCCGAAACAGGTGCAAGTATGCTAAGCTCTATGACTGAATACCTTGATGAGCCTTTAGTATCTGTGGCACGTGAAATATGTCTTTATCACCACGAACGATATGACGGCAAAGGTTATCCTACGGGAATAAGCGGTGATGACATTCCTATTTCTGCTCAGGTTGTTTCTATAGCAGATGTTTATGATGCACTTACAAGTGAACGCTGCTATAAAGATGCTATACCTCCAAAAAAAGCACTGCAAATGATAAAAAATGGCGAGTGCGGCTGCTTTAATCCTATTCTAATAGAATGCCTTGAAGATGTAAGTGATTTTCTGGTAAAAGAGCTCAAGATTAATTCATATTCAAAGAAACATCTGAATGAAGTAAAGAAAATAACAAATGAGATGCTTGTAAAAAATGAATTTTCGGTTTTAGACAATTCGATAAACTATCTTGAACAGGAACGTATTAAATACGAATTCTTTGCATCAATATCACAGGAAATACAGTTTGAATATACTGTATCACCGTCTATTCTTACAATATCCGAATGGTGTGCAGAAAAATTCAATCTTCCTGTTGTAATAGTAAATCCGCTGAAAAACGAAAAATTAATAAATTTTATCAGTCAATCTGTTGTTGATTTGTTCAAAACAGAAATCAAAAAAACAAGTCATGATTCTCCTGTTTCACAATTTACAATTGAAATCAATATTAATAATGAGTTAAGAATGCATCGTGTATATTGCAGAGCAAACTGGAGCTATGATGATGAGCCGAAAATATTGAGCGTAATCGGAAAAATTGTTGATATTGAGGATGAGTATCAAAAAATGCAGAGTCTTGAAAAGAAAGCTGCTACAGACACTCTTACAAATCTCTACAATCACAAGCATGCAAAGGAATTAATCAATAATCTGCTCAATAAAACCGAAAAAAATTATGCTATGATTATATTTGATTTAGATAATTTCAAGTATGCAAATGATACTCACGGTCATATGTTTGGCGACAGAGTTTTAAAAAGTGTTGCCGATACATTGACAAAAATTTCGAGAGAAGAGGATATTTCTGCACGTATCGGTGGTGATGAATTTTTGATATTCATTGAATACCGCGATGTTGAAATATTAAAAAATATTGTAAAAAGAATTCATGGACAGCTGAACAATATTAAATGCGATGCTTATAATGTTATGGTAAGTGCCGGTATTGCCACAACTGAGCAAACAGGTTATAATTACGATGATTTGTTCAATGACGCTGACTGTGCGCTTTATTATTCAAAAGAAAACGGCAAGGGTGAATATACATTTCACGATAAAAATTTAAATCGTGTCAATGTTGATATTACTCCAATAGAAAATTGAGGGAGCTATTATGGATTTAAAAGAATGTTTTGACGCATTTGGAGGCAACTATAATAATGTTATGGGCAGATTGCTTACAGAAGAGCGTGTTAAAAAATTTTTATTAATGTTTTTGAACGATACAAGCTTCAGTGAGCTTGAGGCTGCATTGGAGCGTAATGATTATGAAAGTGCTTTCAGGGCATCACATACACTTAAGGGAATCTGTGCAAATCTCGGTATTGAGAGACTGGGGAAAGCAGCAAGTGAAATCACAGAGGCTCTGCGTGGAAAAGACAATAAAACAGCCTGTGAGCTGTTTCCTAAGGTTGCTGAAAGCTACAATAGCACAGTTGATACACTAAGGAAAACGATAGTTGAATAAAATGAAGTTTAGCTTTGCCTTGATATACGTCAGTATATCAAGGCAAAAATTGATATTAGATTCGGAAAACTGATTATTTGGCTATTGGGTTAGACTAATCATTGTCTAAGCGGAGGAGATTTTATGGATAGAATTTTACTTACTTGCATACTTGTGTTTTGCGGAATAATAGTTTTTTTACAGATAGTGTTACTGTTTAAAGCTCATAATAAATCGGAGAACAATTCAAAAGATGTAATGTCACTTGAAAAGCAGATTGCTGTCAGTGGCAAGCGTACGGATGATAGAATTGAGTATCTTTCATCACAGATGAATACGCTTACAAATAAAAACTACGAGCAGAAAATAGACATTATGAATACACTGAATATTAACAGTGAAAAACAGGCTAATATAATCAGTAATTCTATTGCAGAGCTTCAAAAGGGAAATGAAGAAAAGCTTGAGCAGATGAGAAAAACCGTTGACGAAAAGCTGACTGACACGCTTAATCAAAGAATTAACTCATCATTTAAGACAGTATCTGAGCAACTGTCAAATGTATATAAAAGTCTTGGCGAAATGAAAGAGCTTTCTGCAGGAGTAACAACGACTGTATCAGGACTGAACAGAGTTTTGTCGAATGTGAAAACCAGAGGCACATGGGCAGAAATACAGCTTGGTACACTGCTTGATCAGACCATACCAAATATGTATGAAACTAATGTGCAGACAAATCCCAAATATAACGGGCAGGTAGAATTTGCGGTGAAAATTCCGAATCAGGAAAATGGCAGATATATTTATTTGCCTGTTGACTCAAAATTTCCTATGGAGGACTACATAAGACTGACATCTGCCTCTGAAAAGGCTGATACAGAGGGTGTAGAAAATGCACGCAGAGCACTTGAAAATCGAATTAAGAATGAAGCAAGGTCAATAAAGCAATATATCTGCCAGCCGTATACTACCCCTTTTGCTATTATGTATCTTGCAACTGAGGGACTTTATGCAGAAATAATGTCATCAAAAAATGCAGTTGCAGAAAAGCTTCAGCAGGAGGGGATTATGATAGCAGGTCCGTCAACGATAGCAGCACTGCTTAACTCTCTTGAAATGGGCTTCAGAACTATTGCGATTAATGAGAAAGCAAATGAGGTATGGAAGGTGCTTGGAAATGCTAAGTCTCAATACGAAAAATTCGGTGATTTGCTTTCAAAGGCAAAGAAAAAGGTAGAGGAGGCAGGAAGGGTACTTGACGAAGCAGATCACAGAAATGAAATAATACAAAAGAATTTGAAAAGTGTTGAGACTCTTTCGGAAATGAGTGAATAGATATGAAAAAGGACATTCCAAACGGAATGTCCTTTAACTGTTATTGTAAAATAATTATTTAGCTTCTTCTTCAGTTTTCTTTTCCTTAAGAAGTACGAATTTTTCCATTGGGAAGAGAACAACCATCTGAACAAAACCGGCTGCAAGACCTGCAATTGTTCTTGCAAGTGCATTAAGCCACTCCCAAGGAGCTTTAGCAATAATACCAACAAGCCAGCCCTGGAACCATGTTGAGAAGAGAATAAGTGCAATCATAAGTACAATGTATATAGCGAAGTTGTACCAAGGAGCATCTGACTTGAATGTAGTCTTCTTATTCTGATAGAAACCGTAAATATTAGCAATGAGGTTTGAAAGGAAGAATGGAAGAAGGTAACCCCAAGTAACAATACCGCCTACAACTGTGCCGTTTTCGATAGCACCGCCGATTACGTACTTGCCAACCTGCTCAACACCTTCTTTTGTAGATGCATCAAAAATTACATTTGGATCAAAAATGCCCTGTAAGAATGCAGGAAGTGTAGCTGTAACACCATCAAAAATAAGAGGAAGTACATTTGCAAGTACAAGCTGAATGATTGTTACAAGACCTGAAACGATGAGGAACTTTACAATCTGCCATACAGTTTTGATGAATGATCCTTTTTCCTCAGCAGCACTGTCAAGACCGCCGAGACTGATTTTTTTCTTTTCGTTTGCCATAAATTTTCTCCTTAAAATAAATTTGTTTTCCACTTCGTTATTATAACAAGTATGTGTATATATTGCAAGAAATTTTTATAATTTGCAAAACTCGGTGTTTTTTTATTTGTTTATGCAAACAAAAATCCAATAGCGGCACTTCCGCCGGCAGCATGAATTATTGCTATAACAGCCCATACAATCAGTGAGATAATTCCTACCACAATTGCAAGGATGAGTATTACAATAAGAATAAGCATTGTAAGAACTAACGGACCTTTTTTGCTTTTCTTTACTGTGTCATTAAGCTTCGCTTTTTTCTCTGATTTCGGTGCAGGATTTTCACTGTCATACAGAGGATAAAGAGGAAGAGAGGCCTCCTCGTCCTTGAATTCACAGTCTTTCCATAATAATGGTTCAACAAGACTGCGGACACTTACGGCACCCTTGAGGAATTTTCCTATGCTTAAATGAATCGTATCTAAGAAAGAATCAATTATGTTAAGCAAACCGCAGGTAAGCTTGTATTCTCTTGTGTCGGGAGTGTATGGTGAATCTCCGCAGTAAAGATTTTGTACAAGCTCAAGAATAAAATCGACAACCTTATTGTCGGCAATATCAGCGATATCTGTTTTCTTCAAGCCACTTTCTTTTTTGCACAGCTTCCATATTTTCTTAAACGTAAGCTTATTAAGGAATTTACCGATAGGTTTGATAATCCAGCCTAACTTTTTAACTTTTTCACCGGGGATTGAGAATGCAGGTGTCATATACGCAAGAGTATCAATATCATTGCCCATTGCCCATATTACCTTTGCAATCATACCAAAGAAAAAGCCTTTCATGTAATCAGGGAAAGATTTTCCGTCAGTATCAAGTCCAGGAACATTATCAACATATATAGTGTCAACATCAACCTTAGCATTTTTAGGATCAATGATAACATTTCTCATAACAGGCGGACAACCGATAACAGCACCGCAGGCAATATCGTAAAAACGATTACCCTTTTCTGTAGTGATGTAGCTGATATTGTGAACATGAGTATGACCTGTAAGCATAACCTGCAGACCTGCATCAGCAAAAATTTCTCTTGTTGTCTCATGATTTCTCTGCATATCGCCTTTGCCTATGATTGAGTAGAAAGGTGATGGTGAAATCATAGGATGGTGAGTCATGGCAATAACAAACTGGTTATTTGCCTTAGCATCCTCAAGCTGTTCCATTATCCAATTCATGCAGTCATCACTATATCCTGATCCGCGTTCGCCCTCAGGCTTGTAGTTTGTATCATCGTTGAGTGCAAAAAGTCTGTATCCGGGAGCAATCTGAACAACATAGCTCATTGAGTCCTTGTGTGTTGATATAGCCTCGTTCGGACCGAATTCATAGTACATATCCCATAAATCATGTCTTTCTTCAACGGCAGGAACTTCAATCTGCTTGTCACCATCAAAGCCTTTTGAAATACCGCCGGGACGGAAATCGTGAGTAGCTGTTATAACATATACTCTTTTACCGCGTTTTTTTAAATCACGAAGCATTTCAATAAATTCTTCATGAGAGGTAAGTTCTCCGTTTCTTGTAGTATCACCTGATAAAACAACAATATCTGTTGATTTGTCCTCACACAGCATGTCAAAAGCTCTTTTTAATACGATATCACTGTCTTTAACCACCATTTGTGATTTTGACTCATCGTTTTCATAAGCTTTTCCTTCAGTTCCGTTTTTTCTTGAATAATAATGAGTGTCTGTTATAAACTGAATTTTCAGAGGTTCATTATTACTTCCGTAAATTTTACCTGCCAATTTTAAATCCCCCTACTTTTCTTTTATTACAAGCACACCTGCTTTTACACTGCCGTCTAGCGTAATTTCAAGTGAGCCATTGATTCTTTCATTGAATTCAATTCCCTTTCCGTCAAGAAATACAGTGTATTCTGCTTCATCGGAAAGTGTAACGATTATTGTGTATTTTTCATTCTCTCCATAATATTTGAAAGATATTTCGGCTGATTTGTCTGTAGTGTGCTGATAATCAGTCCAGATATCAAATCCTGTTGTAACGGTCTGTGGTTTGTAGTAACAGTTTGCCCATATGCAGATTGGTGCAGAAAGTCCTCCGAAATTATGAAACCATCCGCCGCGCTTTGTTGCAATGCCGAAGCATTCGTATGTGTTGTAAGTAAAATCTGTTTCTGCCTTCCACATATCCAGTGCTCTTTCGGCAATATCAAAAGCAAAATCAGCTTCACCATTATCAAGCATTGTTTTCCAAACAAACCACTGGTGGCTCATCCATACATTTCCGTTCCAGTAACCGTCATCAAAATAGTATGATGCTGACATATCAACTGCGGATATACCTGCCTGAGACCACATTTCCTTCGGATTTTTTATATGCTCAAGTACTCTTTTCTTTCTGTCACCGCTGACTGCACCTGCAACAATAGGATATATGCCGTCCATACCTTTATTGAAGTTTTCTCCTTCGGCAGTTCTCATAATATCGGTAACATTTCCGTTATCATCATAAAGAGTGTATCCGAAGTATCCTGTTTCTTCATCCCATGCGAGTTCGTTGAGTGCTTTTGTTGAATACTCAATATCAGCGTCATAAATCTTGACATCTTCATCTCTGCCAAGTGAAACAGCAACCATTTTCATAATTTTGCCTGCACGGATTATTTGTGCGGTTGAAAGACACGGACATGTGTATTTCTGTGATTTTCTGTTCATCATTTCTACCTGAGCGGGATAATCGTCCATACCGCAGTGTGAATACCAGTAGTCGTATGTTGTCAGAAGACCATTGTTGAATTTTGCACATGTTGAACCGTGATTTCTTCCACGTAAAAATTCGTAGTAAAGCTTGATTTTATCATACATAAATGCAAGATCTTCTTTGTTTTCTGTTCGCTTTAACAGCTCTAAATATTCAACAAACTGTGTTGGTACAAGTGAGCCGTGAAGCAGGAATGCAAAGTCCTTGTTTGTATCATCGCAAAGATACATATCAAGTGCATAACGGCATAAATCATTAGAAAATTCCAAAAGTCCCATGCCTATGAAGCCGCTGTCCCATGTATAGAAGCTGTCCCATCTCTTACCGGGAGTATGATGAATAACGTTTTTGCCATGACGGTAAACAGGGTACACAACATTAGTAAGCAGAGTTGATTTAAGTATTTCGGTTGAAAGACTGTATTTTTCTCCTGCCTCATTGAATTTTGTTACAGTGCTGCCTGATTTTGCATTGTTGTATATTTGCTCGTATTCCTCATTTGATAAAGGTTCAAAGCTGTCATTGTTTGTAAGAACAGCATACTCAATGTGAGAACTGTCAGGTTTAATAAATATTGATTTAACCAGTGTGTTGTGGAAAAATCCGAGGTCACTGGTCTTCCGCTGAAAAGAGCCTGAGAAGGTTTCTTTTAAATCATCATATGTATGGTCTCCATTTGAAAGTCTGTTGATAAGAGCATCCTCAAGTGATCCTGATTCAAGAATTCTTTCCCTTGTATTTTCATTGTGAGTTAAAATGCAGAATGGCTCATCAACATCTTTATATTTTAATACCGTTCTGTGACCTTTGCCTGCCTGACGTGTTTCAATTTCAGGAACAAAAGGATATGTTTTTTCAACAGTATAAAGCTTATCTTTGTCTTTTTCTTCAATAACTGCAATAAAATCAAGCTCAATTCCTGCAGTTCCAAGACTTTCAAGTGTAAACTGCTGTGAAAACGGGAAATATGCAAAGGTCAGTTTTTCACTATGCTTAAAGCAGATTTCACTGCCGTTCATTGTGAATTTTGCATCACCGTCAGTTACGGTCTTATATCTTACAGCAATTACAGGCTGATTGAAAGCATTCTTTTCAACAGCGAGCTCATATGAAACCCTGTCACCTTTTTCACATCCGAAAGGCTTTAGATTTAAGAAATGAACATGATAATTTTCACATCTGTCACCAAGACCTTTGCCTTGGAAAAATTCCTTGTCACTGAACATTCCTTTGAACATTCCGTCAGGATTTTCTTCGTCCCATGGACGCGGTACGGCATAGTTGTATTCGGTATAATAATTGGCTTTTTTTATAACACATTTGTCTGGTGCAATTATATCACAGTATGTTGAATAAGGAAATTCCAAAGCACCAAAAATATTTAAAATACAGTTCTGATCAAGAGGTGTGTTGTTAAAGAATTCACATCTCATCAAATAGGTATCGTCACAAATTTTTGAGTATGAAACATCAGCATAAACCTGATCCTTCCACATGAGCTCATATCTGTATGAGTAATATGTATAATCGCTTTTACAGTTCCACAGATGATAATTTGAAGGAACTGTTACATTAGGAACAGGTGTTGAGCTGTTCCAGAGTGTAGGATGAACAGAAAAGTCAAACCTGGCACCGACATCATCAAGCTCTGTAATGATTTTGGATATTCCCATATATTTTTTTGAGTATGGTCCCCATTTTTGCATAGAAAAAATATTTGCCATTTATCTTAAATTCCTTATATTATTTTTCTCTAATTATCCACCATTTTTTTATATTTGTCAATAGAATCAGCAGTTATTACTTATAGTGAAAATAGTTCATTGACAAAAGTTTATTAATAAAGTATTATAATATATAATAAGTAACTTGAGGAGATAAGCTGATGAATTTGGATGCTAATGTTCAAAAAATACTTACTTTGATTTTGAAAAAATGGAAACCAATTATACTTGTGGCATTAGTGGGTGCTCTTTTGGCTGGTATATATACTGCAAACTTTACTACTCTCACATATTCATCAACAGTTGAATTTCTTGCATATGCACAGGATTCACGGCAGGATATTAATGATGCTACAAAAGTTGCACAGGCAAGCAGTAATACCAGTAAAATGAATTATGCAATCAATATGCTGGACACTTATATTGAAATGTTTAAAACAAATAAATTCAATCAGGCAGTTGCTGATGATTTGAATAAAAAGTATAATGCAACGTATTCCGCATCATATATTCAAAGTTCAATTGTAATCACTAAGGTCAGCAATACAGCAATGTTTAAAATTGCTGTGACAACCGATAATGCTGACAGATCTTATCAGATTGCAAAACAGCTTGAAAAAAGTATTCCGGAAAAAATGCTTGATACCAATAATGGTGTTGTAAATGCTTCGATAGAGGATTCAGCTATTAAAGCTTCTGCATCTGAAAGTCTGGGCTACCCAAAAAAATGTCTGATTGGTTTCGCAGCAGGTGCAGCATTGGCAGTTGTATTCATAATTCTTCGTGACTTGCTTGACGTAAGAATCAGAACAGCTGAGGAGCTTTCGGAAAGATATGGTATACCTGTTCTTGGTACAATACCTGAATTTGATTTGAAAAGCGGACAGGCTAAAAGCAGTTCAAAACAAAAATCACCGGCAAAGGTAAAGAAAGGGGAATAATGATGGCTAAAAAGAAAAATAAAACAACACAGACATCTACCCGCTTTCTTCTGGGGAATGCGCCTATTAATCATGCTCTTAAGTTTCGTATTGAAGAGTCATATAAATCTATCCGTGCCAATATAATGTTTTCAGTAATGAAAAAAGGCTGTAAAAAAATAATTGTCACCTCTTCTGCACCTAATGAGGGCAAAACTACAACTACCGTAAATCTTGCAGTTACCATTTCTCAGGCGGATCAAAAGGTGCTTCTTATTGACGGAGATTTGCGTAAGCCTAAAATTCATCACTATTTTTCTGTTGCTAATTCACCCGGGCTTACAAATCATCTGAGCAATGTTATTTCAGGAAAAGGCTCAACAGATTTGTTTGGTGTAATCAGACCTACAGAGTATGACAATTTGTCGATTTTGTGTGCAGGTTCAATTCCGCCTAATCCTGCAGAATTGCTGGGTTCTGAAATAATGGCTGAATTTCTTGAAGAAATAAGCAGAGATTTTGACTATATCATAATTGATACACCACCTATAAATGTTGTATCCGACGCACTGCCTCTTATAAGAGAGTCAGATGGTGTTGTGCTTGTAGTACGCTCAAATAAATCTACTCATCCAGAACTGCAAAAGGCTTTGTCTGCTCTTGAATTCATTGATGCCAAGATTTTAGGCTTTGTTGTAAACTTTACTGATTCAAAATCAGGCAGCTTTTATTCAAAAGGCGGTTATAGCTCAGGTCAGTACGGAGCATATGGATATGGTTCATATGGCGGATACGGCAATGGTTACGGCTATGGTGCTTATAAAAATTATGGTTCTTATGATCCAAGGAGTTAACCATGGTTATAAATAATTTAGTTGAAACACACTGCCATATTTTGCCGTGTATTGACGATGGTGCGAAAAATATTGAAACAAGTCTTGCAATGATAAAAAAACTTCAGCAGCAGGGTGCAAAAGCGATTATTGTAACACCGCATTATTATTCAGATTCAATTTCTCTTGATGATTTTCTGGAAAGAAGAAATCAGTCATTAAAACTTTTGACAGAAGCTTTGCCTGAGGGAAGTCCAAGAATTATTCCTGCAGCGGAGGTTTATATAACTAAGTATTTGTTCAGCAATGAAAATTTGGAAAGACTTTGTATAAATAACTCCGGATATGCTTTGATTGAACATCCTTTTTCCTGCGATTTTGGACAGGGTACATATGACAGATTGCTTAATCTTAATTATGAGCATCATATTAAGCCTGTATTGGCTCACATCGAACGATATCCTGCCTTAATGGAAAACCCTGATCTGCTGGATGATTATATTGATATCGGATGCTTGGTGCAGGTTAATATCAGTTCTTTTTCGGATGCCCATAGGGGAGTCAGAAAAAAACTGATAAAGTATCTTGAAAGCGGAAGAATTCACTTGATTGGCTCTGACTGTCATAATCTTGATTCAAGACCTCCGCAGTATGAAAAAGGTATTAAGGAAATTATTAAGAGATGCGGTCAGGAGGCTATTGATATTCTTGAGCGAAATGCCAATCTTCTTATTAAATAAATACCAAAGTTAGTAATTATTAATAGACTATTTTAATGATTAATGGGCTGTAAAAACCTTTTGTTTTTTACAGCCCATTTTGTTGTTCGTTTTGTATGTATATACAGAATGCTTTACATATTTATATTATGAATAAATATCAGTCAAGAATTTCATAATATGAGGAAAACTGATTTAGTTTTGTTTCAAATTTGTCTTTAGCCTGATCTTTTGGTACATCAACAGGATAATTTCCTGTGAAACAGCCGTCACAAAAGCCAACAGTGCAGTTTTCGGCAAGATGATGTGTTGCATCTACTGAAAGATAAGCCAATGAATCAACACCTATTTGTTTTGCGATTTCTTCAACGGTGTCATATTGGCAGGCAATTAAATTATCACAGCTGTCAACATCTGTTCCGAAATAGCATGGATGCTTAAATGGGGGAGAGGAGACACGCATATGTACTTCTTTTGCGCCTGCCTCACGAAGAAGGCTGACAATTCTGGCACAGGTAGTCCCTCTTACAATTGAATCGTCAATCATAATAACCCGTTTTCCTTTGATGTTTTCTTTTATAACATTCAGTTTAATTTTGACAGCATCATTTCGTTGACACTGACTTGGCTGAATAAAGCTTCTGCCTATGTATCTGTTTTTTATAAATCCGACTCCATAAGGAATTTTACTTTGCTGAGAATAACCCAATGCTGCATCTAAGCCTGAATCAGGAACACCTATAACTATATCCGCATCAACAGGACTTTCTTTTGCCAGAAATTCACCTGCTTTGATTCGAGCATGCTGAACAGAAGAATTTTCTATTACCGAATCAGGTCTTGCAAAATAAATATATTCAAATACACACATTGAGCCTTTGTTTGTGCAATGTGTGGTGTTTGACTTAATTCCGTCTTTGCTGATAGTTATAATTTCACCGGGCTTGATTTCTCTTATAAGCTGTGCACCGATTACATCAAGCGCACAGGATTCGGAAGCAACTATATATGCTCCGTCATCAGTTTTACCTAAGCAAAGAGGATGAAAACCATTCGGATCACGAAAAGCAATGAGCTTTGTTGCTGTCATAACTACGCACGAATACGCTCCTTTAATGTGATCCATCACCTTGCAGATTGCCTCTTCAGTGCTTTTGCACGCCAGACGTTCCATAACAATTGAGTATGCTATGGACTCTGTATCGGAAGTGCCGTGAAAGATAGCACCGCCAAGCTCAAAATGCTTTCTTAAATCTGTTGCGTTAACAAGATTTCCGTTATGTGCAACTGCAAGATTACCCTTGATGTGCCTGATAACAAGCGGCTGAACATTGTTAGGGTTTTTACCGCCTGTGGTAGAGTATCGCACATGACCTATAGCCATATTGCCTTTGCCTAGCTTCTGCAGATTTTCTTGTGTAAAAACATCGGGAACAAGACCGTCTCCTCGGTAATGCGAAAACACGCCGTCATCATTGACTGCTATTCCGCATGATTCCTGCCCTCTGTGCTGAAGAGCAAAAAGTGCCAGATAGGTTGACTGTGCAACATATGTGGTTTTGTTTTCAAAAATGCCAAATACTCCGCATTCTTCGTGAAGGCTGTTGAACATAATTTATACTCCCTTTAATCAGTTTGGTGTGTAAAGATTTGCATATGGTCTTGAGGTTGCAGGCACAAGCTTTTTAAAGGATTTTTTCATTACCTCATCAAAATCACATTCAAAGCATTGGCAGTATTTTTTAACAAGTGCAACAAGCTCTTTTTTATCTTCGTCAGTCAGATTCATAATTTTGATATTTGGAGAAAGATTTTCTTTAGGAAAACTGCCCCTGACAAAAATTTTACCTCCGTGCATTCCTGATGCACAGTGAGTTCCAAACAGCTTTTCACCTCGCTTGAGACCTAATCCGAGTAAAACTATTGTTCCGCCAGCCATGTATTCGCCAAGAAATGATCCCGCATTCTTTCCGATAACGAGTGTAGGATGCATCTGACGAAATTCTTTCATATGTATACCGCCACGGCATGCAACATTATCTCTTATAAAAATCTGGCCGTCACGCATACCGTAGCCCATTGCGTCACCTGAATGACCGTGAACTATTATTTCTCCGCCGTTCATAGTGTTGCCAACAGCATCCTGACAGTTACCATATACAATAACCTTTCCACCATTAAGGTAGCATGCTAAATCATTTCCCGGAGTGCCGTGAACCTCAATAGTTTTTCCCTTATCCATAGCACAGCCGATATAACGCTGACCGTTTACATCCTTTACGACTACCTTGTTCTGCTTTTGAAGCTGTGTTTTAATTATATCATTAATTTTTTCATATCTTTCAAGTCCTGCCTCAATAATCATAACGACATACCTCCTGAAAGCTTAGCTTTTCTAATATCTTTATCAAACATAAACAGTGAAGGATCATTCATAATATCCTCTTGCAGAGAGTTAATGTCAACTCTGTTTGAAATGAGATTTGTGTATATACCCGCATTTGTGCTGGAATTTATAAGCACAAAGCCTACAAGCTTATTGCCATCAAATACAAGCCTTTTGTATGATTTTCCTTCTGATTTTATTTTTTCAGAGTATTGTTCTCCTTGTGCATTGATAAGACCGCATGTGCATATTCTGAGTCCGTAAAAATCAATGGCATTAACGCTGTAGGTTCCGTCTATTGTAAGATTTTCTCCTGCCATTTGGCTTCCCGCAACTTCACCTTGTTGTACAGCATTAGGCCAAAGTGCAATAATTTTTTTAGATCCGTCAAGCATATCTACGGAAACTGTGCAGTCACCGGCAGCATAAATGCTTTCGTCACTTGTCTGCATTGTTGCAGGATTTGTTATTATACCTCGGTCAACCTCCAATCCTGCACTCTGTGCAATGTCTGTTTCCGGACGTACACCAACTGCCATAATAAGCAAATCACAAGGTAATACTTCACCGTTTTGAAGAATAACATCGGTAATTTTATTATTTTTGCTTTTGGCTTCAATAACAGTGTTCTTTAGATGAAATTTGATTTTGTTAGCCTCAAGATGAGCTTTAACGGATTTTGCACTTTTTTCATCAAGTATTGATGGAAGAATTCTTGGCGCAAGCTCAACCACATCTACGCTTTTACATATTTTTGAAAGTCCTTCAGCAGCTTTCATTCCAATTAGTCCTGCACCTATAACTACGGCCCTTGTATCAGCCTTAGCTGCTTTTTTTACTTCTTTTGTTGCTGCTAAATCAAGAAAAGTCAACGCATTTTTATTTCCCTCTGCATTTTTCATAGGAGGAATAAAAGGCTTTGAGCCTGTGGCAATACAAAGCTTATCGTAGGGATATTCTTTTCTACCTGCTTTAACAATCTTTTTTTCAGGAATGATTTTTGTGATTTCGGTATTAGTAATAATGTTTATATTGTTTTCTTTATAAAATGATGCTTTGCGAAGATAAATATTTTTTTCTTCAACAACGCCTTTCAGATAATAGCTGATTGAAGGTCGGCTGTAAGGAAGATAAGCTTCCTTTGTGAGAATTGTTATTTCTCCTTTTTTATCAGTTTTTCGGATACCTTCGGCGGCAGCGAGACCTGCAGCAGATGCACCTATAATTACATATTTCATTATTCAGCACCTCCTGCTTCCAGCCAAAGCAAAGCTCTGTTAGGACAGTTTTTTACACATTCAGGTTCTTCTCCGCCGCACAAGTCACATTTGTATGCAATATTTCCTGTTTTTATACATCCGACAGGACATACTGCAAGGCATGTCATACATCCTATGCATTTGTTCTCATTTACAGAAACGATTCCTGTTTTTTTGTCCTTTGTCATAGCACCGGTAATACAAGCCTTTACGCAGGCAGGATCATCGCAGTGACGGCAGTTTACTGCAACAGATGCAGTTTGGTCACCATAAACAGTTACCCTGCTGACAGGCTTTGGATTTTCCGTTTTATGTGCTTTGATAATATCCTTTGATTTTGAATGATTAGTTTTGCAATGAACCTCACATAATCGGCAGTTTATGCAAAGTTCTTCTCTTGCGAATACTTTTTTCATGCTCTGCCTCCTTATTCACCTGCATGCTTGATACCAAGTATTTCAAGCTCTTTTTCTGTTAAACCGATACCTCTGAGCATAAGGCGGTTTCCTCTTAATGAATCTATAGAGTTAATTCCCATACCGCCCATTATTTCTTTTATTTCATGATTCCATGCGTTTATTAAATTAGCAACTCTTTTATGAGCTATTTCAGGATTTAATCGTTTTGTTAAGTCAGGTCTTTGTGTTGCAATACCCCAGTTGCATTTGCCTGTGTTGCATGTCTGGCACATATGACAGCCCATTGCAATAAGCGGTGCTGATGCTACGTAGCACGCATCTGCACCTAATGCAATTGCCTTTACTATATCTGCAGAGCAACGGAATGATCCTGCTGCTACAAGAGATATTGTTGATCGAATTCCTTCGTCACGAAGCCTTTGGTCTGCTGCTGCCAGGGCAAGCTCAATAGGAATACCTACATTGTCGCGTATTCTCGTAGGTGCTGCACCTGTTCCGCCTCTGAAACCATCAATTACAACAATATCTGCACCTGCTCTGGCACATCCGGAGGCAATTGCGGCAACATTATGTACTGCGGCAATTTTTACCGAAACGGGCTTTTTGCCGTTAGTTGCTTGTTTTAATGACCATATCAGTTGCCGCAAATCTTCGATTGAATAAATATCATGATGCGGTGCAGGGGAGATTGCGTCAGATCCTTCAGGTATCATGCGGGCATTTGAAACCTCTACATTAACCTTTTCACCCGGCAGATGACCGCCTATACCTGGCTTTGCACCCTGACCGATTTTTATTTCTACAAATTTTGAATTATTTAAGTAATCCTTATGAACGCCGAATCTTCCTGAGGCAACCTGAACTATGGCATAATCACGGTAATCATTTAAGTCAGGATGAAGTCCGCCCTCACCTGTATTGAACAGTGTACCAAGTTCTTTTGCTGCCATAGCAAGAGATTTTTGTGCGTTAAGTGAAATTGATCCAAAGCTCATTGCAGAAAACATAATAGGTGTTTCAAGAATAACCTGCGGAGGCATCTTAGTAATTGATTTCCCCTTTTTTTCAATCTCAAGCTTATCAGGCTTACGGCCTAAAATTGCTCTTATTTCCATTGGCTCACGAAGGGGATCAATTGAAGGATTAGTAACCTGAGATGCATTAAGCAAAATTTTATCCCAGTATATAGGATATGGCTTAGGATTACCCATTGCCGAAAGCAGTACAGATCCTGTTTCTGCCTGACGGCAGATTTCCTGCTGATACTGTGGTGTCCAGTTTGCGTTATCACGATAATCACAAACATATTTTTCTATTCTAAGTGCACCTGTAGGGCAGAGGTCAACACATCTGTGGCAGGCAACACAATTGTCTGAGCTGCAAAGAACTGTTTTGCCGTCATCGTCAAAATAATGACATTCATTCGAGCATTGACGAACGCAGCAGCCACAGTCAATACATCTTTCTCTGTCACGAATTACGGTAAATCTTCGAGGAATAAAATTAATCATCAGTTATCTGCCTCCTTTTCATCGATTTCAAGAGGAATAAATACAGGCTCTGCACCTGATACTGACCAAACCTTTTCAGGATCAGGACATATAATTCTTATTGCGGATTCCTCCGATGCAAAATATGCTCTGTTTCCTTTTGTTGCAGCGGTTAATGATCTGAGCTTCAGTCTGTCGTTAATTGCCAGCAAGCCTTTGTTTGAACCAAGGATAACAGAGAATGGTCCGTTTACAAGAGCACCGCTGTAAATAGATCGCAGATTTGTAAAATATTCTTTTTTGTCATCATCCATTCTGTCAATTTCATCCCATTCAGGTGCTGTAAGTACATCAGCTGCTACCTCTATAGGCAGATTGTGATGACGAAGCAGATGATCAAATAAGTAAGTAATTACTTCTGTATCAGTCTGCATTGTGCAAATATATCCAAATTGCTCAATATATCTTCTGTTGGTATCATAAGATGAAATTTCTCCATTATGTACAATTGACCAGTCAAGTATATTGAATGGATGAGAACCGCCCCACCAGCCAGGTGTATTTGTAGGAAAACGTCCGTGTGCTGTCCATATATATGCTTCGTATTGATCAAGCATGTAGAATTCGCCAACGTCCTCGGGATATCCTACAGCTTTGAAGCAACCCATGTTCTTTCCGCTTGAAAATATATAAGCTCCCTCAATATCGGTATTAACTCTTGTAACACACTGAGCAACATATTCTTGCTCGTCAAGACGCGCATCTTTCATTCTTACTCTGTTCGCTTTTCCGAAATAACGCCATATGTCAGGGCCTTTTTCAATTGCAGCGATTTTTTTTGTCGGTATTCTTTCAGCAACATCAATATTGAAATGTCTGAATAAAAAATCCTCACACTGTTTTCTTGCCTCGCTTGTGTCAAAGAAAACGTGAATTGCATATTCATCCTTGTGTTCAGGATAAATTCCATATGCAGCAAAACCACCGCCTAAACCGTTTGAACGATCGTGCATAAGGGCAATTGACTTAATGATTTCAGAACCGTTTATTCGATTACCTTTTTTGTCTATAATTGCGGCAATGGCACATCCTGCAGGAATTCTGATTTCTCCTTCTTTCAGCATAATGTTTACTCCTTAACTAAATTGAACAGCTGAACAATATAAAGCTTAGCCGTTAATTAAATTTTACACCTCGAATATATTGTTAGTCAATGAGTTCGGATATAGAAAATATAGCAGTTTTAAAGTGATTTTATGTATAAATTAACATAAAAATTTATAAAAAATGCATTATTATACATAAAACGCAGTATAATGTTGTATAAATATAAAAAACTCCCGATTTACAAATCGGGAGTTCAACCAGCTTAGCTAAACATCGTATAAATGTAAACTATATGTTCTGCCAAGCATAAGAGAGGGCCGGTTAAATATCGTCTTCACCCTGAAGAGCATCATAGCCATGTTCGCCTGTACGAACCTTTACAACATCATCTACATCATAGATGAAAATTTTACCATCACCGATATTTCCTGTGTAAAGAACGTCTCTTGCAGTTTTAACAACACTTTCAACGGGAACGGCGGATACCACCATTTCAAGCTTCATCTTTGGATTTAGATTCATTTCTTCAATGTCGACACCGCGGTATTTTCTGATATGACCTTTTTGAGTACCGCATCCCATAACATTTGTTACTGTCATACCCGTTATTCCAATCCGGTTCATAGACTCCTTGATTTCCTCAAACTTAGCCGGATTGAATATCATAACAACCTTTGTAAGTTTAGCATCCGTTTTTGTTGTGTATGTTTCAACAGGAACTGCCTTTTCAACAGATGCCGTCGGAGCACTTTCAATTGCAGGAGTACCTGCGAGCATTGCACCGCTTGATACAGGCATAAAGTCTGCATATGCTGACGGCAAATTATGCTCTGTAGCATCAAGACCTGTAATTTCCTCTTCAGCTGATACTCTCAAACCGATTGTCTTTTTAATTACAAAAAATACGATAATCATTGTAACAACTGTCCATGCAGCTACGCTTACAAATCCGACAGCCTGAATACCAAGCTGTTTAAATCCGCCGCCGTAGAATAGGCCCTTGCCGACACCGTCTGCACCGGTTGAGAACAAACCTACTGCAAAAGTACCCCATATACCATTTACCATATGAACTGCTACGGCACCCACAGGATCGTCAACGTGTAATTTCTTATCAATAAATTCAACTGCAGCAACTACCAGAATACCAGATACTGCACCAATGATTATTGAACCCAGTGCATCAGTACAATCGCAAGAAGCTGTGATAGCTACAAGACCGGCAAGTGATGCATTGAGTGACATGGAAACATCAGGCTTTCCATCTTTAATCCAGGTGAAAATCATAGCCACTACCGTTGCAATAGCCGGAGCAAGAGTTGTTGTTAAAAATATTGATGCAAGCGAATCAACACTTGTTGCGGCAGCACCATTGAAACCATACCAGCCAAACCAGAGAATAAATACACCGAGAGCACCAATTGTCAGGTTATGACCTGGAATAGCCTTTACTACCTTCTTGCCTGTTTTTTTATCAACCTTATATTTACCAATACGCGGTCCAAGAAATATTGCACCAATTAATGCAGCAATACCGCCTACCATATGAATAGCAGTAGAGCCTGCGAAATCGTGGAATCCGCGAGTAACAAGCCAGCCATTCGGATTCCAAATCCAGCCGGCTTCTATCGGATAAACAACTGCTGAAATTGCTGCTGAATATATGCAGTAAGAAATAAATTTTGTGCGCTCTGCCATTGCACCTGATACGATTGTAGCAGCAGTTGCACAGAACACAAGATTGAACACAAAGTTTGACCAGTCAAAGTTTGCATAGTCGGTAAACACAGCAAGTGTCGGCATACCGACTAAACCACCAAGACACTCCTCGCCCATCATCAGACCAAAGCCCAGCAATATGAATGTTACAGCACCGATACAAAAATCCATAAGGTTTTTCATAATGATGTTACCTGCATTTTTTGCTCTGGTGAAACCGCTCTCAACCATTGCAAAGCCGCACTGCATAAAAAATACCAGGGCTGCACCGATTAAAAACCATATTCCGAACATTTCGGTGTTTACTGTCTCTAAAATAGCATCCATAATAATTCCTCCATTTCCTGCTATAAAAAGAGATTTTCTTTTCACTAAAATGATAAAATATCCAAATCTACCTTTTAATAAAAAGAAAAAAGGGTGTATTTTGCCGCAGAAAACGACACAATACACCCCTTTGTGCATGAATCTAAAAAAACAGAGAAAGCGTTCCGAATAATCGGAACGCCTTTGTTCTTAGTACATTAACATTATAGATATCTTTGATGTAAAAAGTCAATACCTTTTATTAAATTTATACAATTTATGGAGATTGTTTTTACGATATAAGTATAATTATGTGCAATATTTACATAATTATACACCTAATAATTAATGCGAAATATTTTTTCTTTTCATTTTAAAATCGAATCAATAGTATTACCATTATAAAACATTTCAATTCAGCAGAATGATAATTTTATATTGTTTTAAATTATATTGATTTTTACTTTACAAAATATAAATATTGTTGTATATTATTTGCGGATGGTATTCTGATGAAACCGTACCGTGCTTAATATTTTATTCATACTGCTTATGTAAAGAGTAGAAACTCGAAACACTGATGTGATCGGGATTTTTGCAGGCATAATTTTTTTGTCTGCTTTTGATGTAAGGGGTGGTATGATGAACATTAAAAATTTATCTATAGGATTTATTGGCGCGGGCAGAGTCGGATTTACTCTTGGCCGCTATTTTTATGAGAAAAATCTGCACTTATCAGGCTATTTCAGCAATAGCTTTAAGCATGCCTGCGAGGCAGCAGAGTTTACTCACAGTAATTCTTATAAAACAATCAAAGAACTTGCAGAAAATAGTCAGGTTATATTTATAACTGCTCCTGACTCATGTATTTATGATATTTATTTACAATTAAGGAAATTTGATTTAAGGGATAAAATATTATGTCACTGCAGCGGAGCATTGTCCGCTGAGGTTTTTGAGGATATTGAATCAGCAAATGCATACGGATATTCAATACATCCTGCCTTTGCAGTCAGCGACAAGTATAATTCTTTTAAAAAAATCTCAAACGCTTTTTTTACCATTGAGGGCAGTGATAAAGAAATGGCTGTTATTAAGGAGATTTTTAAAAGTCTCAAAAATCCTTATCAGATTATAAAAGCAAAGGATAAATATAAGTATCATGCATCTCTTGTAATGTCAAGTAATTTGGTTATAGGTCTTTACCACATTGCCTTGAGCTTGCTTGAGGAATGTGGTTTTTCGCGTTTTACTGCAATAGATGTACTTAATCCTCTGTTTTTGAATAATGCAGAAAGCTTGTGTAAAAACGGTTGTGTCAATGCTTTAACCGGACCGGTTGACAGAAATGATCTTCAGACAGTCAGAGAGCATTTATCTGTGCTTGATAATGCTGATTTATACAAAATTCTTTCAAAGGAATTAATAAAAATTGCAAATGAAAAATATCCTGACAGAGATTATAATGAATTAGAAAAAATACTTAATGAGGAGCAATATTCGGTAATATGAAAAATACAGTTTTAACATTTATGAAGGCTAAAGAGGATAAAACAAAAATTTCAATGCTTACAGCGTATGATTATTCCACTGCAAAGCTTATGAATGATGCAGGAATTAATTCAATACTTGTAGGCGATTCTCTCGGAAATGTTGTTCTTGGATATGAAGATACAGTTTCCGTAACAATGGAGGATATGATACATCATACCGCTGCTGTTTCAAGAGGTGCTAAGGATGCACTTGTTATTGCAGATATGCCTTTTATGTCTTATCAGGCATCTGTTTATGATGCTGTAATTAATGCAGGCAGACTTATGAAGGAAGGCAGAGCAAATGCTGTTAAGCTTGAGGGCGGAAAGGAAATTTGTCCGCAAATTAAAGCAATTGTAGATGCAGGGATACCTGTGTGTGCACATATCGGTCTTACACCTCAGTCTGTTAATGCTCTTGGCGGAAACAGAGTTCAGGGCAAAACAGAGAAAGCTGCAAAAAAACTTCTTGAGGATGCTCTGGCGGTTCAGCAGGCAGGTGCTTTTGCTGTTGTAATTGAGGCTGTTCCGGAAAAACTGGCATCTTTGATTACAGAAAAGCTTGATATTGTAACAATCGGAATTGGTGCAGGAAACGGCTGTGACGGACAGGTGCTTGTTTATCAGGATATGCTGGGAATGTTTTCTGATTTTACACCGAAATTTGTTAAAAGATACGCAAATATTGGTGAAATTATGAAAGATGCATTTAAGCAGTATGATATTGAGGTTAAGAATACTTCTTTCCCGTCGGCAGAGCATACATATAAAATTGATGATGAAATTATTGAAAAGTTATATTAATAGTATAGGTGGTAAGCATGATTAAAGTTGTAAATACGATTAAAGAAGTAAGAGAACATGTAAAAAAGTGGAAAAAAGAAGGCTCTTCAATTGGCTTTGTTCCTACAATGGGATATCTGCACGAGGGCCATCAGAGTCTTATTAAAAGGTCTGTTGAAGACAATGATAAAACAGTTGTAAGTATTTTTGTAAATCCTATGCAGTTTGCACCTAATGAGGACCTTGAAAGCTATCCAAGAGATCTTGATGCAGACACAAGTCTGTGTGAAGCAACCGGTGCAGATTTGATTTTTAACCCTGAGCCTGATGAGATGTATTCAAATGGTTTTTGCTCTTTTGTTGATATGAACGGACCTACGGCAGAGCTGTGCGGAAAGAGCAGACCTATTCATTTCAGAGGAGTATTCACAGTTGTGAGCAAGCTGTTTAATATCGTAGCTCCTGACAGAGCTTATTTTGGACAGAAGGATGCTCAACAGCTGGCAGTTATCAAAAGAATGGTTATTGATCTTAATATGCCTATTGAAATTATAGGCTGTCCTATTATAAGAGAGGCTGATGGGCTTGCAAAAAGCTCAAGAAACACTTATCTCAGCGAGGAAGAAAGAAAAGCTGCTCTTATTTTGAGTAAAACTATTTTTATGGGAAAAAAGCTTGTGGAAAACGGCTTAAGAGATGCTGATGAATTGATATCAGCAATGAAAAAAAATATTGAAACTGAGCCTTTGGCTAAAATTGATTATGTTCAGGCTGTTAATTTTAATGATATATCAGTTACATCTGAAATTTCAGATAATACTTTGATTGCAATGGCTGTATATATCGGTAAAACAAGACTTATAGATAACTTTATTACAGAAGGGTAAAAGATTATGCTTGTTAATATGCTTAAAGGAAAAATTCATCGTGCAGCCGTGGTTCAGGCTGAGCTTGATTATGTAGGTAGTATAACTATTGATGAAGAGCTTCTGGAAGCTTCGGGTATATACGAATATGAACGTGTTCAGGTAGTTGATGTTAATAACGGAAACAGATTTGAAACCTATGCAATTGCAGGTGAAAGAGGCAGCGGACTTGTATGTCTTAATGGTGCTGCTGCAAGACAGGTTCAGATTAATGACAAGGTTATTATTATGGCATATGCTTTGATGGATGAGGATGAGATTAAAAGCAATCCGCCTAAAGTTGTTTTTGTTGATGATAAGAATAAAATTGTCAAAACAACAAGGTATGAAAAACACGGTCTGTTAAAGAATATGGAATAGGCTATGCAGATTAAAGTGCGTCATCAGTGTGTCTGAAAATATCTTAATGAGGTGCATTATGTTAAAAGGAAAAACAGTAGTTTTAGGAGTTACAGGAAGTATAGCTGCTTATAAAATGGCGAATGTTGCCAGCGCACTTATCAAAGAAGGTGCTGATGTTCATGTAGTTATGACAAAAAATGCAACAAACTTTATTAATCCCATAACCTTTGAAACGCTCACAAATAATAAGTGTCTTGTTGATACATTTGACAGGAATTTTCAGTTTCATGTTGCTCATGTGTCACTTTCACAAAAAGCGGATGTTATGATGATTGCACCGGCTTCTGCTAATATTATAGGTAAGCTGGCAAATGGAATAGCTGATGATATGCTTAGTACCATGGCACTGGCGGCAGACTGCAAAATAATTGTTGCTCCTGCCATGAATACATATATGTATAAAAACAGAATTGTTCAGGATAATTTAAAAAAGCTTACAGACTACGGTTTTGAAATAATCAAGCCGTCCGTAGGCAGACTTGCATGTGCCTCTGTCGGCGAGGGAAAACTTCCCGATGAGGATATTTTGCTTGAATATATCCGACAGGAAATTCAGTTTGAAAAAGATATGCAAGGTGTTAATATTCTTGTTACAGCAGGTCCTACAATTGAAAAAATTGATCCTGTAAGGTATATTACAAATCATTCGAGTGGAAAAATGGGCTATGCAATTGCTGAAACTGCTGTAAAGCGCGGTGCGAATGTGACGCTCATTTCAGGACCTGTAAACATCAAACAGCCTCTTTTTGCAAATGTTATCAATGTTGAATCTGCAGATGATATGTATAATGCAGTTATGGCCAATTTTAGTGATTGTGATATTATGATTAAAGCGGCAGCAGTGGCGGATTATACTGTTGAAGATGTCAGCACTGAAAAAATAAAAAAGAATAATAACAAATTAACTCTTGACCTGACTCGAACCAAGGATATTTTGAAATCAGCAGGTCAGATGAAAAGAAAGAATCAGGTTATTTGCGGCTTTTCTATGGAAACAAGCAATTTAATTGAAAATTCAAAAAGAAAGCTTCAGTCAAAGAACTGCGATATGATTATTGCAAATAATCTTAAAGATGAGGGAGCAGGCTTTGGTGTTGATACCAACAAAGTTACAATCATAACTGATAATGACACAACGGCTCTTGATGTGCTTTCAAAAAAACAGGTTGCAGAAAAGATTCTTGACAGTGCACTTATGCTCTATCATGCTAAGAATGAGGAATAGTTTATGATACTCGGAATCGATGTTGGAAACACAAATACTGTTTGTGCTTTGATAGAAAATGGAATTTTAACTAAAGAATACCGATACAATACTGAAAAATCAGAAAATGCAGAGTATTATAAATTACATATAAAAGAGGTGGTTTGTAATACTTTTATAGACGGAGTTATTATTTCTTCTGTTGTGCCTGAAATTAATGATTGTCTGAGACGTGCTTGTAATGAGCTTTTTGATCTTTCACCAATATTTGTCAGCTCAAATTTGAATACAGGACTTTCAATAAAATATGATAATCCCGAGAAGCTCGGTGCAGATTTGATCACTGCAGCAGCAGGTGCAGTAAGCAAATACAAAACTCCTTTGATCATAATTGATATAGGTACAGCTACTACTTTTTCAGTAATTAATGAAAAAAATGAGTATTTGGGTGGTTTAATTGCACCTGGTCCTTATACATCTGTAAAAGCACTGGCATCTTCAGCGTCTCAGCTTCCTGAAATAAGCATTGAGGCAACTGATAAAGTTATAGGTACAAATACAGTTGACGCTATAAAAGTCGGTGTAATAACAGCTCATTCAGCAATGATCGATACAATGGCAGACAGAATTATAAATTCTTTAGGCTTTACAGATACAACATTGATTTCTACAGGCGGTTTCTCAGAAAAAATAACATCTATGTGCATAAATAAAATAATTTTTGATGAAAATCTTATTTTTGACGGGTTATACCAGATTTACAAGATGAATTTTTAAATTTTTGGACAGCCAAACGATAGCTTAATAAAATAATTTATAATGAGGCTGAGGTGCTAAAATGATTTATACTGTTACTTTTAATCCTGCTCTTGATTATGTTTTAAATGTTGAAAAACTTAACTCAAATGATATTAACAGATCAAATAATGAGGAGCTTTATGCAGGCGGAAAAGGTATCAATGTTTCTACAATTCTTTCAAGATTGGAAATAGAAAATAAAGCACTTGGTTTTCTTGCAGGCTTTTCAGGTGAATATCTTGAAAAAATTCTAAAAAAAGAAAAAATAAAAACTGATTTTGTGTATCTTAATTCGGGAAATACACGAATTAATGTGAAAATAAAGGCAGATAGTGAACTTGATATTAATGCATCCGGACCTGAAATTACTGATGATGATATTAATAAGCTTTTTGAAAAATTAGATGAAATAAAAACAGATGATTACCTTATCCTTGCAGGCTCTGTACCGGCATCACTGCCGAATAATATGTATGAAATAATTATAAAAAGGCTTTCTGACAGAAAAATTAATTTTGTTGTTGATGCTGCAGGAGATTTATTGAAAAGTATACTCAAGTATAAGCCTTTTTTGATAAAGCCTAACCATCATGAGCTTGGCGGACTTTTTTCAAAAGAAATAAAAAACGAATCAGATGCAGTGCATTATGCCAAAGAGCTTCAAAAAATGGGTGCTGAAAATGTTCTTGTGTCTATGGCTGAGAATGGTGCACTTCTTGTTGATGAAAATGGCGGAGCAACAGCTGTAAGCAATGCTGAGGGTAATTTAGTCAGTTCTGTAGGATGCGGTGACTCAATGGTTGCGGGATTTATTGCCGGGTATATTAATAGTAACAATTACGAAGCTGCTCTTAAGCTCGGAGCAGTATGCGGTAATGCTACTGCTTTTTCAAGCAGTCTTGCCTCAAAAGAGGATATAGAAAATATGCGTCAGAATAAGCATATAAGAATTAAAAAAATAGGTAAAGCTATTAAAGATTGAAGGTTTAACAATAATAAAAGCGTTTGGATATAATCCAAACGCTTTTATTATTGTTAGCCGATATTTTCTTTTTTGTCTATTCTTTCACGTTGCGCAAGAACAGCGTTGTGAACATCTTCCTTTGTCTTGCCTGTGAACTTGTAGAAGAAATACGGAACTCCTGCAAGGAACATCATAATACCATGAACTATTGTGTAGAAGAACAAAAGCATTATTTTAGCATGCTCACTTTGTATAGGGTTTGGAATAGCCTTTGTTGCCTGAACATATTGAATAATTGAACCGTCACCGTAAAGGATAATCGGTGCTAATGCAGAAGCAATTGTACCTGAAATCATTGTGCCGATTCCGACAACAAACGGCAGTGATGCGTCAAGACGCTTACCTCCTGTTTTAAGCTCAATGTCCTCAAGCACATCTGCCTGAAACATTGTAGGTAAAAGATTTGATGCACCAAACTGCAGACCGATAAGAAACAGAGTTGCAACAAATATAATCTGCAGAATATTGTTTGGATTCTTGAAATATGTATAACCGACTGCAAATGCAATGCAGTTTGCAATAACAGAATAAATACCGCTGGCAATATAAAGTTGTTTAGAATTGAACTTTTTAAGCAGGAAGTTAATAACAAGCATACCTACCGCTGTTCCAATACCTGTAGGCAGACCGAACAGCAGGAATTTACCCGGTCCCAGAAGTGCTTCCGCAAGGAAAATACCCATGTATGTAGATATACCTCTGAAGCTCTTAAGAAATTCGGAAATAATAATAATCCAAGCGTATTTGTTTTTTACAACATCTGCATATCCCTCAAGCGGATTCTTTCTTTCATTGCTGTAGGTAACCCTTTCACGAACAGTTTTCATGCCAAGCAGCATTGTTATAATTCCGAAAACACTGCAAAGTGAAGCAACGCCGATATAACGAAGTCCCTTATCCTTAACCAAGAATGCAAGCACAAGCTCAACAACAAGAGGAGCAGAGTTTCCGACAGCTGAAACAATACCCCTGAATGACATAACCGTATCTCTTTCCTTAAGATTAGGAGTCATAACGATTGCAACCTTATTAACACAGTCACCAAAATTAGTGCATACTGCCCATGCAACAGCAACTGTTACAAGATAAATCATAAGTGTAGAGCCTGTAATACCCTTTGGTGCAATAAATGAAAGCACAAGGAATATACCTGTAGGAATTGCAACAAGAAGTGCAAGCGGTCTGAATTTTCCGCCCTTACCCTTTTTTCTGCCGTCAATATACATAGCTATAAAGAAATTGAGTATAAACGGAATAACAGAGGTTAATGTGTTAAAAAGTGTAACGCTCTTATTCGGAAGTGATAATACGTTAATCAGATAGTCACTGCGGTATGAGCCTACAGCGCCTGTCATCATTGTATAAAAGAATACAGCAACAAGATACAGTATAAATTCTTTTCCTTTTATATGTTTTTTATCATTTTGAATTAAAACTGATTCTGACATAAAATTTACCCTCTTTTAAATTATCTGTCTATAACTGCAGTATAATCTCTTTGCCTTTCGTCACCTATCATAGAAAGAACAAAGGTATCAATATCTGCCAGTATAGGATTTTTGGCTGCTGCTTTTTTCTCAATAATATGAGTAATAGGATGAAGGCGTTTTAAAAGTTTTGACATAGCCTCATACATTGGAGTCCCTTTGACATAAGGCTCATCACCAATAAAAATATTACGCACAAGTTCTATTCCAACATCTTTTGCAAGCCTGTTTTCAATACTCTTATCAACCTTAAAGCAAAGCAGTCTGCCAAGTTTTTTCAATGTAAACTTATCAAGAATTTTTTTAGCTGGGGCAGGGAGTATTTCATCCATTTTCCAGTTAATCATTCTGTCAAAACGCCATCTGAAATATTCTTCAGCGGTTTTTCCGTTTTTATCCCAGTCAAAATCTTTAATAGTGTGAGAAGTGATATTTATTTTTTTCTCATCAATAACTACTTTTCGGTATGCACATGGACAGCCTACAAAGCATCCTGTCTGAACATCAGTTATTGTGTTGCCGTTCCTGGTGGTATAATCTGTAACAGCCTGTGCATGCATATGACCTGTGAAAATTAAAGATAATCCATTATCAGCGAATTCATTTGCAAGCTTTTCCCAGTCCGTCAGCTTTGCGTCACCGATAAGATTCATTACAGAAGAGAAAGGAAGCAGCGGATAGTGTGTCATTGCAAATATGTAATCACCTGCATCATGAGCCTTTTTGATTTCATCAAGTGCCCATTTCAGCTGATTATCCCACAATCCTTTAAAATCTCTGCAGTCACCGTCACAGTTGAGTGCAAGCAGTCTTATGCCGTCGGCAATTTGTGCAACATAGCTCATGCTTTCCTTGTGTTCGCTTATCGCACTGTCAAAGCCGAAGTCCTTGTAGAAATCTCTTAGTTCTTCTCTCGGCATTCCCTTGACGGATATCAGCTTATCGCCGTCAAATTCCACAGGATTACCGGAATAATCGTGCCGTGCCGTGATAATGTAAATCTTTTTTCCTTGTTCTTTGAGCTTGTAAAGTCTTTCTCTGAAGCCTACATGACTTTGATACTCACCACGATAAACCAAATCACCCGGAATAAGAATAACATCTGTGTCCGTATCCTGTGCTATCTGCTCAAACCCTGCATCAATTATTGCAGGAGTTTCTGCAACACATTTCTGATCGGTTATGCTTCTTTGCTCGTATGCCATACCTGTACTTTTAAACGAGCTGTCATAGTAATGTGTATCTGTTACAAGAAAAAAGGAAAATGGTTTTGCCATGTTTCCATACCCCCCTTTTTTATCTACATTTATAAAATACCACATTATAAATCCTTAAGAAATAGGCAATATCACTTATAATGTTAGGATTATAACTATTTATGCAACTATTATGGTATTTATTACCTTGTTTTTCTTCTGTATTCCAGCGGAGAGCATCCAACCGCCTTTTTAAAGCTTGAAGAAAAATATTGCTGATCTGCGTAGTGCAGTGTTTTTGCAATGCTTCCTATACTAATATTTGTATGAGTTAAATATGTTTTGGCAGAATCAATTTTTCGTTCCAAAAAGTATTGATATGGGGTAATATTGTATTTTTGTTTAAAAACATTAATTATATAATTTTTTGAGTAGTTTATATTTTGGCATAGCTTTTCAAGGTTATATGGACTTTCTACGGACTCATCAAGCTTTTTTCTTATAATATCGGGTAAATCTTCGTTTTCTATTATAAGTCGGTTTCGTATGTACATAAATATTTGAACTAAAATAACAGTAATTTTGCTTACCATTCTGTCATAAGAATTTTCCTGCCTCGATATATCAACAATTTCTTGAAACTGGTGTTTTAACTCGGGGCAGTTTTTGAACAAATATGTGTCTTTTGGAAGATAGCATTCTATTAAATTGTCAGCAAAATCACCTTTGAACACAATCCACAGCTTATGCCATGGATTTTTTGCATCTGATTTATATTTATGATTACTTCCTATGCTTAAAAAGAATATGTCATTTGCTTGAGGTACAAGATGCTGATTGTTGATATCAAGAGTTCCTGTACCTTCTATGATAAATTCAAGTGCACATAAATCAGATTCGGGACGTACGATGCTGAAATGCTTATCGCAGTATGTTTCGCCAACTATTTCAATTTTTATCGGATCGTTTTCTTTTGCCATGGCAGCAAAGTTTTTAAAATCTTCAATCATTGTTATAATCCTAACATTCTTATTGATATTTCACATTTATTTATAGTGTGTTATGTGATATTTTAATGATAATGAAAAAAATATATAATGTCAATATTTATAATTCGGAGGATGACATGGCAATAATTAAATGTGAAAATAATATTTTTGTATTAGAAACAAAAAATACTCATTATGTTCTGGGTGTTGATAAATTCGGATATAATCGTCATATTCATTGGGGCAGAAAATGCGATGTAAATGATTATGACATTAAGGTGCGTGGTGATGAAAATTCTAATCATTCAATGCTGGATGATTGCAAGCAGGAGTATACTCCTTTTGGTAAAACTATGTACAGGGGAAGTGCGGTAAAAGCACAGTTTGCTGACGGCTGCCGTGAAATTACACTTGGTTTTAATGATTATTTGATTGAAGAGAATAAGCTTAAGCTTTCCTTTGCAGATGATGTTTATGGACTTAATATAATTCTTAATTATGAGATAAGTGATGACAATGATATTATTACAAAATGGACTACTGTAAAAAATAATTCTTCATCGTCAATATTCTTTGACAAGCTTTTCAGTGCTGAATTTAATTTACCATCAAAAAAGCCTTATACATTCAAAAACACAAATGGTGCATGGGGCGGAGAATTTCTTGAAACAAATACAAAACTTGAAAGCGGTTCTTTTGTAAGTGAGAGCAGAAGAGGCAGCAGCGGACACAATCAGTCACCATATTTTATTGCTTATCAGAATGCTGATGAAAAGCAGGGTGATGTGTATTTTGCAGTGCTGGCTTACAGTGGTAATTTTAAGGTTAAGGCTGAAAGAGATTTGTTCAGTACTACAAGGGTTATTCTGGGAATGAGTGATTTCGATTTCAAGTTTGAGCTTAAAGCCGGTGAAGAATTTGATACCCCTAAGGTATTTTGCGGATTTACTCAGGGCTTTGGTGAAATGACAAGGCAGATGAATAAATTTGCTGTTAATAATGTGCTTCCTAAAAGCTTTAATGACAAAATTCTTCCTGTACTTTATAATTCGTGGGAGGCAACAGGATTTGATGTTAATCTTGAAAATCAAACAAGGCTTGCCGAAATAGCAGCTGATATCGGTGTCGAGCTTTTTGTTATGGATGACGGCTGGTTCGGCAAAAGAAATAATGACAGAGCAGGTCTTGGTGACTGGTTTGTTAATAAAGATAAATTCCCTAATGGATTATCAGAGCTGATTAATGATGTAAATAAGCTGGGAATGGATTTTGGTATTTGGGTTGAGCCTGAAATGGTTAATAAAGACAGTGATTTGTTTAGAGCACATCCTGATTGGGCATATCATTATGATACCAGAGAAGCCTGCGAGCTTCGTCATCAGCTTGTACTTAATATGACAAGGACTGATGTGCAGGAATATATCTTCAATTGTCTTAACGATTTGCTTACTGAAAATAATATCAAATACATTAAGTGGGATATGAACAGAGCATTTTCGGAAACAGGTGCAGAAAATCTTGATTGCCCTCAGATGCTTTGGTATCTTCATGTAAAGGCAGTTTATGATATTGTTGATAAGCTTAAAGCTCTTCACCCTGATGTTGCAATTGAAAGCTGTGCTTCAGGAGGCGGAAGATGTGACTATGGTGCACTTATGCATTATGATCAGGTGTGGACAAGTGACAACACTGACGGTATAGACCGAATGGTTATTCAAAAGGGATATTCTCTTTTAAGACCTGCAAAAACAATGCGTGCATGGGTAACTGATATTGCAGGAATAAACAAGCCATGCTCACTTGATTTTCGTTTTAATATAGCAATGCAGGGTGCTCTTGGTGTTGGCGGAAATCTTATGAAATATTCACCCGAGGATTTAGAAATCTGCAAAAAGAATATTGCACTGTATAAGAAAATCAGACATATTGTTCAGTTTGGAAATCTTTACAGACTTATGGATATTGATGAGGATGAAGTTCTCTTTAATCAATATGTAAATGATGAAAAGACAATGAGTGTTGCATTCATTGCAGCAAATGGTACAAGGTTTTTCAAAAAGCATATGCCTATGAGATTTGACGGTCTTGATGAAGCAAAGCGTTATACTCTTACAATCGATAATAATACATATGAAAAGAGTGGATCTTATCTTATGAATGTGGGTATTGATTTGGAAATCCGCGGTGTTGATTACAACAGGGTAGTAATAATTAAAGAGATATGAAAAAGATATTAAAAATTTCAGCGGTTATAATATTGTGCATAGCTTTATTCGGAGGATCATTTTTATTGATAGATAAAAATACTATGGATAACAAACTTGAAAACGACATTGTTTTTTTAGAAACAGATACAAAGAACAAGGATGTAATTTATTTTTTGAATACAGGAAGCTCGGATGCTATTATTCTTCATAGTCGGGGGCATTTTGCTATGATTGATTCAGGTGAGGATAATGATAATCCACGTGGATTTTCTGAACTGGAATATAAAGGATACGAGCAGGAGATACTTGAGTTTTTAAGAAAAAATGCAGCTGATGAGGACGGAAAAATTCATCTGGATTTTGTTCTTGGCACTCATAGTCACTCAGATCACATAGGCGGTTTTGATACAATTATAAGTGACGAAAATGTTTTTATAGGCAAGGCTTATTTAAAGAAATATCACGCAGAAAACATTAATGATCATGAAGTGGATGACTGGGATAATCAGGAGGTCTATGACCAAATGGTTGAAGCACTTAACAATAAGTCGGTCCCTATTATTTCTGACATAAGCTCAGAGCCCTTTAAATTTGGCAATTTTACTTTGACTATACTTAATACAGAGTATGAGGATGGCAGCCGCAAGGTTGGCGAAAATGATAATTCTCTTGTAGTGCTTGTGGAAAAAGACGGCAAGAAAGCACTTTTGACGGGTGATCTTGATAATTATAATCATGATGAGGTTAAGATAGGTGAGCTTGTTGGCAGGGTTGACTTACTTAAAGTTGGTCACCATAGCTACAGTCATTCAACAGAAAAAGAATTTTTAGGGCTCGTAAGTCCAAAAGTATCTGTTATAACAAATTCATATGAGAATGCTGATAAAAGAACGCTGAAAAGAATAGCAAAGTATACAGAATCATCAATCATCTTTTCTGATAATGAGGGCGGTATAGCTGCAGTATTTGAAAATGACAAAATCACATATGTAAAGAATGCAGGATTAATATCTGAATGAATTATTAATAAAATACTATATAATTAAGGCATCACCTAAGTTAAACTAAGATGATGCCTTAATTTTTTATATTTTTTTATAAAAACAGTTGACTTTTCCCTAAGTAGAAAGTGTATATTAATGTTAAAGAAAGGTGATTGTATTGAAAATAAAAGCGGTTTGTGAAAAAACAGGATTAAATGATAAAACAATAAGATATTATATCCGAAGCGGATTAATCTTTCCAAAATACAATGAAAATTATACGGGAAGAAAAAATTTTGATTTCAGCGAAAAGGATATAGAGCGTTTAAATCAGGTTGTTATACTAAGAAAATATAATTTTTCAATCAATAGTATAAAAGAAATTTTAGACAATAGTGAAAATATTGACATTGTTGTCAAGTCACATATTGAAAATATGAGAGAAGAAAATAATAATTCCGCTCAGCTTCTTTTTTAACTTGATGATGTAATCAGCGGTGGATTTTCAGATGTTTCTGATTTGTGCAAAATGCTTTCAAAAGCAGAAAGTTTGCCTGAAACAGTGTCTGTTACAGACAGCAAAAAACCATATAAGCTCTTATATTCTAAAAATAAAAAAGCAAATAAAGTCCTGATAGCTTTAATTTCAATTTTATTTATAGTTTCAGCGGTTGTATTCAGCGAAATTTACAATAATATCAGATGTATTACTGATTCCTCAATTATTAATATAAGTAACGGTTTTGTTGGGATAAGAGTTATAGAAGCAGATGATAAACATGATGGTATGCAGTATGTAAATGATTTGTATGTTGAAGATGAGTATTTAATTACAGAGTCTGATAAATTTAATGAATACAATACAACGGTAAAAAAATCATTTATCGGCAGAGACACAATAATTATTCATGCAGTTGTTCATAGCGACAAGTCTATGATTAAAATTGTACCTATTTATGAAAATAAATATCAGGATGAAATAGTTTACTGTAATTCAAGCTGCTGGCTGGGATTGGATGGTGCTGATTCGGTTGCTGCCCAATCACAGTTTACAATGAAATCAAAGCATCACAATTATCAATATGATATTAAAATTATTCCAAATAAATAGTAATATATTATAAAAAGCAGAACAGTTTTAAATGTTACTACAACATCAGCTAAACTGTTCTGCTTTTAATTTATGTTATTCTTCTTCGCTTTCGGATGTCGGGTATTTTAAATCTTCCTTTGTCCAGCCGTCAATTACCTTTAAGAAGGCTCTTGCTTCTTCTTTTGCCATAGGCAGAGAATGGTCAACACAGTTTCCGCATTCCTTTGGAGTAGCCCCCGGAACAACGCCCCAGTAATCTGCTATAAACTGAAAAGTCTCCTGTATCAGCTTAATACAGTAACCATCTGAAAGACTGCGTGTGAGAAAATAAAAGCCTGTTCTGCATCCCATTGGTCCGAAATAAATAATATTTTCACCAAATTCCGAATTGCGAACATATGTTGCAAAAAGATGTTCAATTGTATGCATTGCAGCATTTGTCATAACATTTTCTCTATTCGGTTCGCGCATACGGATATCATATGTTGTGATATCTTCATCAATTCTGCTGATGTAAATACCTTTTTTTAAAATGTTGTGATCAATCTGAAAGCTTGGTATTGTTTTCATTTGCTTCAACTCCCATGTAAATGAAATTTATATATTCTATAATTATTTATATTAGCATATTTTTTCAGCTTTTCCAAGTGTTTTGGAATTTAATATTTTATTGCTTGGATGACTCTTTTGAAATCTTCGGGAAAATCACACTCAATGGCCATTTTTTTGCTCGTAATTGGATGGGTGAAATATATTTTCTTGCAGTGAAGAGCCTGTCTTGATATTCTGTCAGTGCTTCCATCGTATAGAGTATCACCTAAAAGCGAATGTCCGATATGAGAAAAATGCACTCTTATCTGGTGTGTTCGTCCTGTTTCAAGATTTATTTTAAGAAGCGTATTTCCGCTGTAATTATCAATTGCCTGCCAGTGAGTAACCGCTCTTTCGCCATAGTCAAATACACCGCGTTTAATTATGCTGTCTCCGACTCTGCCGATAGGTAAATCAATAGTGCCGTTTCCGCTGAGTTCACCTTGGCAGATTGCATAATAGTCTTTTTTGATTTTACCTGCCAGCTTGCAGGCTGCCAGCTCATTTTTCGCAATCAGCACAAGTCCGCTGGTATCTCTGTCGAGTCTGTAAACTGCTCTGAATGAGGTGTCTTCATCAAGATAGCAGGCGGAAACATTTGCCAGCGTATCTCCCTGATGATTACGGCTTTCGTGGACAGGCATATACGGCGGTTTGTTCAGTACTAAAATATCCTCATCGTTATAGATTAATTCAACATCGTCCCGATAAAGCTTTCTAGGTGATGTGCCTTTGTTGGTAATTGCAATTGCAAGAACATCACCTTCATTAACATAGTCTATTGCCCTTGCAAATTCACCATTTTTCGTTATTCCGTTTTCAGTTTGCTTAAGTTTAGTCAGCAGTGAAGCTGAAACTCCGAAATTTTTAAGATAATCTCTTATTTGTATTCCGTCATTTATATCATCAATAACAAATTCTATTCTTCTCATATTAATAAATTCAAAAGTAAAAGCCTTCTGAATGGAAATTCTCATACGCAGGGTAATTCCAAGAAGGCTTTTAACAACATAAATTTATAGATTTGACTTATTTATTAATCAACCTTAACAATCCAGCCCATAGTATCTTCAATCTTGCCGAACTGCATGCCTGTAAGGGTGTCATAAAGCTTCTGTGTAAGCTCACCTGTTTCAAAGTTGTTAATTTCAACGCTTTCACCCTCATAGGTAAGATCTCCTACAGGACTGATTACGGCTGCTGTACCTGTACCGAATACTTCCTCAAGTTTGCCGTTCTTTGCAGATTCCATGATGAAGTCGATTGTAAATCTGGTTTCATTAACCTTGTAGCCCCATGATTTAAGAAGCTCAATACAACTCATTCGTGTTATACCCGGAAGAACTGTGCCAATAGTAGGTGCGGTGTAAATTTCCCCGTCAACCTTGAACATAATGTTCATTGAGCCAACCTCTTCGATGTACTTTCTTTCTACACCGTCAAGCCATAATACCTGTGAAAATCCGAGTTTATGACCTTTTTCAGATGCAATGATAGATGCTGCATAGTTACCGCCGCATTTAATATAACCTGTTCCGCCCGGTGTTGAACGAACATATTCATCCTCAACATAAATTTTAACAGGATTCATGCCTTCTTCGTAATAAGCACCTGAAGGTGAGCAGATGATTATAAACTGATATTCATCCGATGCCTTAACACCGAGAACTGATTCTGTAGCAATGGTAAATGGTCTGATATAAAGGCTTGTGTCAGGCTCGCTTGGAACCCAGTCTTTTTCAACGCTTACAAGAGCCTTTACGGCATCAACAAAGTCCTCAACAGGAATTTGCGGAATGCAGAGTCTGTCGTGTGTAGACTGCATTCTTTCTGCATTTTTGTCAGGTCTGAAAAGCTGTACATCACCATTTGGTGTTCTGTATGCCTTAAGTCCCTCAAAACATTCCTGTGCATAGTGGAAGACAAGTGCAGACGGATCAAGAGCAATTGGCTGATAAGGTACAATTCTTGCATTGTGCCAGCCTTTGCCGGTCTTGTAGTCCATAATGAACATATGATCGGTAAAGATATTACCAAAACCCAATTTACCCTGTGGCTTTTCTTTTGGTGTTTTTGTTAGTTCATACTTGATTTCCATTTTTATACCTCTTTTTTAAAGAATTTTTAAATTAATAATTAAATGCTACCAAAACTCCGCCGTCAGAGCCATATAATGAATTAAGTCCGCTGGCTTTCATAATTGTAACATTATCATTTGTATAATTTGTTTTGCTTATAATAGCAGCCTTTATTGCTTCAGCCTTGTCCTCACAGCAGACATGGCTGAGTATGCATTGTTTGTTGCTTAAATCACAGCCTTCGGTGTCTTTTGCAATCATATCTGCCAGTTTTATGAAAACTCTTTTTTGAATAAAATCCTTGCCTGCGATGGCAACTTTGCCGTCCCTTGCAACACCGATAAGCTTTACTTTAAGAGCCTCAAACATGTTTGCGGCAAGATTGTAAAGTCTTCCGTTACCTTTTAACATATCGTAGCTTTCAAGCAAAAAATAGAGCTTGCAGTTTTCAATGGCATATTTTTCTACTGCAGTAACAATATCATCGAAGGTTTCTCCCGAATCTGCCATATGCTTTATTTTTTGAGCCATAAGAGCTTCAACTCCTGATGTGGACAGTGAATTGAATACATGGATGTTTTTGCTGTCGTTGTGTTCCTCTTTGTAAAGCTCTACACCCTGAAGTGCACTGTTATAGCATCCGCTTAATCTGTCGGTAATTGTGATAATGTAAATATCATCATAATCACCATTGCATGCACTGGCAAATGCCTGTGGTGAAGGGCAGGCAGACTTTGCAATAACATTACTGCTCACCATTCTGGATATGAAATCCTCTTGATTAAAATTGCTGTCATCTAATATGCAGTAATCTCCTATCTGAAGAGTGAGCGGAACAACCTCAAAATTGTTCCAGTTTTTCATTTCATCTGTTAAATCACAACAGCTGTCAACGACAATTTTATAGCTCATAAAGTTCTGCCTTTCGATATAATAGATAAGACAATTATACTATCTTTTGTATGCGTAGTCAACAACATATACTGTAAAAAAGGAGAGATTTTGAAATCTCTCCTTAACTAAACTTTATTTTGACGATTCTTTTTGTCTGAATATCAGTTATTTGATAAAATCCAGTGCTTTTTTAATTTGCGCTTCAACACTTTCTGCACTTGGTCCGCCTATAACACGTCTGTCATTCACACATTTTTCAAGATTAATCGCATTATAAACTTCCTCGTCAAATATGTCGCATACTGCCTTGTATTCTTCAATCGGAAGAGTTTCAAGAGTCATACCCTTGTCAATGCAAAGTGCAACAAGCTCGCCTGTTGCCTTGTAAGCGTCTCTGAACGGAAGCCCTTTTCCAACAAGATAATCGGCACAGTCTGTAGCGTTAATAAATCCCTTTGCTGCTGCATTCCTCATGTTTTCTTTCAGTACAGTCATAGTGTCAATCATTGGAGTAAATGCATTGAGGCACATTTTTACAGTGTCAACAGCATCAAAAATTGCCTCTTTATCCTCCTGCATATCTTTATTGTATGCAAGTGCAATGCCTTTCATTACAGTGAGCAGTGCTGTAAGATCACCAAATACTCTTCCGCTTTTACCGCGTACAAGTTCTGCAATATCAGGATTTTTCTTTTGGGGCATAATGCTTGATCCTGTAGAAAAAGCATCGTCGAGCTCAATAAATTTAAATTCCCAGCTGCACCACATTATGATTTCTTCGCTGAATCTTGACAAATGCACCATAATAAGTGACAAAGCTGACGCAAGCTCAATGCAGAAATCTCTGTCTGATACGCCGTCAAGACTGTTTGCAGATATATCATCAAATCCAAGCAGATCGGCAACCATATTTCTGTCAAGAGGGTAGGTAGTTCCTGCAAGTGCACCGCTGCCAAGAGGCAGTATATTCATCCTTCTCTTTACATCGCTAAGTCTGTCAATATCTCGGCAGAGCATTGACGCGTATGCCATAAGATGATGTGCGAAGGTAATTGGCTGTGCTCTCTGCAGATGTGTGTAACCGGGCATAATTGTATCCTTGTTTTCCTCTGCCTTTGTGCACAAAACAGAAATGAGTTCTTTCAGTTTAGCGCTGATTTCGTCGATTTCTTTTTTCAGCACCATTCTGATATCAAGCGCTACCTGATCATTTCTTGATCTTGCAGTATGCAGTCTCTTGCCTGTCTGACCAAGCCTTTTGGTAAGCTCGCCCTCGATAAAAGTATGAATATCTTCGGCTTCCATGTCAATTTCAAGTCTGCCTGCATTGATATCATCAAAAATTTCACTTAATCCGATTACGATTTTATCGCTTTCATCTTTATCAATAATTCCTGCTGCACCGAGCATTGTAGCATGAGCAATGCTTCCTTTAATATCTTCTTTGAACATTCTGCAGTCGAATTTTATTGATGAGTTAAAATCATTAGTTTCTTTGGCAAGTTCTTTTTTAAATCTGCCTTTCCATAATTGAGCCATATAATCACCTGTATAAATTGTTTTAAAATAAGGAGCGATGATTACATCGCTCCTGAAGCGTATAAATATAGTTAGTCTTTATTTTCTCTCTTAGCATCAAGAAGTGCCTTAACCTTGATTGAAAGACCAAACAGATTAATGAATCCTGCTGAATCAGCCTGGTTGTAAGCACCGCCGTCTTCACCGAAGGAAGCAATATTTTCATCATAAAGAGTGTATGGGGAAGTTATACCTGCGTTAATGATGTTGCCTTTGTAAAGCTTAAGTTTTACATCACCTGTAACAGTTTCCTGTGTTTTGTCAACAAAAGCTGAAAGAGCTTCGCGAAGAGGAGTAAACCATAATCCATTGTATACAAGCTCACCGAATTTCTGTGCAACAAGCTTTTTATAATGAGATGTTTCGCGGTCAAGAGTAATCATTTCAAGAAGTTCATGTGCTTTGTAAAGAATTGCTCCGCCGGGTGTTTCATAAACGCCTCTGCTCTTCATGCCTACAAGACGGTTTTCTACAATATCAAGCAGGCCGATACCATTGGCACCGCCAAGCTCGTTGAGCTTTTCGACAATTGCAAGAGCACTCATATCCTCGCCGTCAACAGCAGTAGGAACACCCTGCTCAAAATGAATTGTAACATATGTAGGCTCGTCAGGTGCCTGCTCAGGAGCAACACCAAGCTCAAGAAAGCCCTCTTTGCTGTACATAGGTTCATTTGCAGGATCTTCAAGATCAAGACCTTCATGGCTCAGATGCCATACATTCTTATCCTTTGAATAGTTTGTTTCACGGTTTATCTTAAGCGGAATGTTATGTGCCTCTGCATATTCAATTTCTTCTTCACGTGATTTGATATCCCACTCACGCCATGGAGCAATGATTTCCATTTCAGGAGCAAAAGCCTTTAGTGTCAGCTCAAAACGTACTTGGTCATTACCTTTGCCTGTACAGCCGTGGCAGATAGCATCAGCACCTTCTTTAATAGCAATATCAGCAAGTCCCTTGGCGATGCATGGACGTGCATGAGATGTGCCGAGAAGATATGTTTCATAGTCAGCACCTGCTTTAAGGCAAGGGAAGATGTAATCTTCAACATATTCTTCTTTTAAGTCGAGTACGTAAAGCTTTGATGCACCTGTTGCAATTGCTTTTTCTTCAAGACCATCAAGCTCAGTGCCCTGTCCTACATCACCTGATACTGCAATTACCTCACAGTTATTGTAGTTTTCTTTAAGCCATGGAATAATGATAGATGTGTCAAGTCCGCCTGAATAGGCAAGAACTACTTTTTTGATTTCTTTAGCCATTTTATATGTCTCCTTAAATTTAATATTATTTTACTGATATACATTATAATAGTGTTGTACGTCATTTGCAACCCTAATTGTAAAGTTTGTATATATATTCAAAAATATGCACTTTATACAGTTGATTTTGTATAAACTTGCATAATGGACAATGCAAATCATTTATTTGCATACCATTATATAATATATATTCACGGGTAAATTACTGTTTGTGTCCAAAGCCTCGCTATTGGATTGTTGTTATATATATAGATATGTTTATATTTGTGCTGACGCACGGTCGTATCATTCTTTTGAGTCGCAAAAGAACGATACCAAGAAAACGAATCAGGGGGATAGCCTACGCTAATTCCCCCTGATAACCCCCTCTAAACGTGTGCCGCGCGCACAACGCGCACTGCGGCACAGGGCACTAAACAAAAAACTAACATAAATAAAAACATACAGCTTGATATCAGCTTGCGTACAAGTAATAATTGTAAATATTTTGTAAAAAAATTTGTTTATATTTTTACTATTTAGCCGTTGACAACAGTCTAAGCTTATGATATTATAAATCTATATTTTATATGTATAAATGGGCGTATTACGTCTTTTTACATTGTTAACTTTAATTAAATAAACTCTGCGTTTTCGATAAAATCAGCTGAAACAGCCTGGGTCAGCAGGCTGAAAGTTGTATATATCGTTTGATTGCAGAGTAATTCTTAAGGGGGATTATTATTATGAAAACAAAGCTTTCCAAGAAAATTTTGTCTGCATTCTTAGCAGTGCTTATGGTTGTGACATCTGTTCCTATGTTCGCTGTTACAGCTTATGCTGCTGATGCTGCCGTAACTGAAGTCGAAAATGCTATGAAGGCATTTGAGACCAAGCTTCAGACTGAAGGCGCTTATACAAATGTTTTGCAGGCTTATAATGCCTATGTTGACTGTCAGAAAGCACTTGATGCTTATACATATGGCGGTGAATCAAATGCTCTCAGCGGTAAGGCTGCAGCTCTCACAAATGCTGTAAATAACATCGGCAATTTCACAAGCATTGCCGGTGCTGATGGTTCTGCAACCGGAACAAAGCAAATCTGGAGCGGTGACTCAGGCAATGCAAGCTCTGTTCCATACAACAAGGTGCTTTGGATTGAAACAGGATATGCAGGAACGAGCCGTGGCGCATCAAGCACTATTTCTAATACTAATATGAATATTTATTATCCTGAGACAACTCTTCTTTACGATGGCACAGAAAGCTATCCTGCAACAAGCGTGATGGCAGTTGTTGTTGGTAAAGATAAGAGCAAAGATAGATTTGCCTGTGCGATTGTTGATGACGGCGGGGCAGGTCTTGGTCTTATGGGTAAATGGAATCGCGGCGATGGTACAACTCTTGACCATACATTGAATTATAATGGTACGGCATGGTCTATTTCTGCTTCAACTCAAAATAATGATGGCGCATCAGGAACTGACAGACTTTCAGGCGGAGGTACATTTAGCAAAACAACGTACACTCGCTATTATTCTAACATGCTTCAGTATACCGGTTCAATAAGCAGTAATGAATATCTTAAAGAAGTTACACCTGCACTCCGCTTTTTTGGAAACTCAAAGAGTACTTTCACTACTACCGATGCTAACTTAAAATATACTGTTACAGGTACTGTTCCTATTAGATTCATAAATATTAAAGGATATAATGAAAATGTTGTTTCAGCAGGAGCAGCAATGAAGAGTATTAATGTTGCTAATTTCTCTGAAGGCGGTCTTTCTTCATTCATAACTGCAATGGATAATGCAACAACATTGAATGTGCAGTCATTCTTTACATCTTCAAACAATTATAGCGGCTGTGAGACAGAGATGAAGAATCGTATAAACGCTATAAATAATGCTAAGAATACAAGTAACAGTGACGGCTATAAGGCTCTTCGTACAGCAATGTCTGAGACTGTTCGTACAGTATATAAGGGTGGAAATACAGGTTATACTGATGCATCATGGTCTGCTTTTGCAGCAGCTTATGAAAAGGCTCAGTCAATAATGGCTGCTTGTAATGATTCAACCGGCTATAATTCAACTGAGAATCTTACATCTGTTGCTAATACTTTGACAGATGCTTATAATTCACTTCAGACAAATGTAAGCAAGGTTGATACCACTGCTCTTCAGAATGCTATTGATACTATTTATAGCTATGATAATATTTTCACATCTGCTTCTTATAATGCTGTAGTTAATGTTATCAATAATGCAAAAACAGGTGTTTGGGGCAGTGTTGATAACTACGGTGTTCCAACAGAGGCTCTTGATGATGTAGGCTCAAATCAGGCTGTTGTTGACGGCTGGGCAGCTGAAGTTAACGAAGCAGCAAAGTCACTTAGAATCAGCCCTGATGCTGTTGTTGATACAGCCAATGGTGTGGTATCTTTGAATAATGCAATTGCTTTGGCTGATGGACTTGATCCTAATATGTATTCAAACTATGGAACATTCAATTCGGCTGTTATGGAAGCACAGACATACATCAATTCTATGGCAAATGCTGAGCTTACTGATTATTCAGCACAGAGCAAAGAATATGTTGCTATGATAGAAAAGGTTTATAAAGCCTATTATGCACTTGAAATTTCATTTACACAGCTTCCTGACGGAACAATTGCTCAGGTAGGAAGCAATAACGCTATTACAACTCTTAACTGGACAGCAAACAGCGGCGGACATCAGTATTGGTTTGATTTCTCTTATCCGAGCTCAGCTGTTATATTCAGAACAAATCACGATGCAATGACTGTTAAGTACGGTGAATCACAGTTTAAGTTTGAATATACACCCGGCGGAAATAGCAGTACAAATAACAATGGTGTTGACAGTATCACGATTAATGGTACAGCTGATCAGAGTTTGCAAATGCACGGCAAAGGTATGTCAGGAACTCCTGATGCTTTGACTGAAAAGGATACATATGCAGGCTGTCTTGCTGTTGATGGTTTCTCACTTACAAACTTCAAAGTATTAGTGGCTAATAATAATTCCCGAGGATTTTTAGGAACTCTCGCCGATGGAACTCAGATTACTGACTATAATCCATCAAATGATGCATATACACAAATTCTCGGCACAACAGAAGGTCTTTCTTCAAACCCTCTTAAAGGTGCTGTTATGCTTCAGACAGCAAAGAATGAAACTGCAAATGTTACTCTTACTGCGGATATGAATGTAACTATTCCTGCAACCGCAAAGCAGACTTTGGATTCAACAACAGGTCCTACAAGCACACCAATCAATTTGACCGGTAAATATTTCGGTGTTACAATGGCATATAATACACAACCTACCAGTCAATATGTTGGATGGAACTACCTTACATCTAAGACAAACAATCAGACTATTGAATCTTATGTAACAGTTATTGATGTTTCAAGCTTATTTGAGCTTATTAATTTGTGTAATGGTTTGCTTGATTCTGAGCAAAGATATACTGTTAAATCATGGAGCACATTCACAAAGGCATTAGAAAATGCACAGGCTAATCTTAATTATGCAAGCATGGATGCTGCAACAATTGCTCAGAGAGTTCAGTCAAGATATACAACTCTTTGGAATGCATACCAGGGACTTACAGTAAAGACTCTCAATGTTTCTTTCAACTATAAGAATGCAAACGGCGGAGATGAGCTTACTCACTTCACTGCAAATTATGATCAGACATTAAATGATTTTGCTTCAACAGTAGATGCGATTAATCCCCCACAATACATTGTAGGTAACGAAACATTTACTTTCAGTGGCTGGTCACCTGCGCTTGATAAAAATGCTCCAATCAGAGATGATATCGTTTACACAGCTCAGTATACAGCTACATTGAATCAGGCTGTATTTAATGCATACAACACTGCAAAAGCAGAGCTTATGGGTGCTCTTACACCTGATACCTACACTGTTGCTGACCTTCAAAAAGTAGCTGATGAAATTGCAGCATACAATTATTTCTATTACACAGATGAGCAGAAGGAAGCTACAATGGCTGACGAGCAGGAGGCTATTGATGCAGAAACTGCAAAAATCAGAGCTTTGATTGATGGATTACAAGCACCGGAGCTTGATCTTTCAACAGCTGTTGCAATGAAAGACGAGGCTAGGCAATCTGGTATGGATACCGATAGATTTGATGCTTCAAGTCTTGATTTTGAATTCCAGAAAGATGTAAATATTACTGCTAATATATCTGTTTCTGGTCTTATATATGGAACTAAGAATGAATTAGAAAACGCTATTCGTAATGCGCTTACGGAAATTGCTACTAATGTTAGACTCTATGATATTAGTATTGAAACTGCTGAAGGTACAAAGGTAATTCAGGGTATTCCATACGGAACACCTATAATTGTAAACAGTGATGGTTCATATGAAACTAATGTAGTTGATACGGATGCAAACTATGATGGTGAATCAGCATCATGGACATATAGCTATGACGCTCCATCAAGAGGTGATTTAGGTCCGACAGCTTCTAAGTATATGCTTACTGCACCTTCACTTGGATTTATTGTAAGAGGTAATACCTTCCTTACAGCAACTTTGAATGGTACTTCTGATACTACTTATCTTGTAACAGTTAAAACTGATTTCGGTAAGATTATTGATGTTCAGTCTGTAACCAGCGAATACACAATGCCTAGTGATGAAAAATTGAAGTTCACAAGTTACACTTTTGATAGCTTTAATAATGGTGCATCAGCAGGTTCGAAAATTAATATTACACAGGATACAACAATTATTGCTCAATATATAGAGAAGACAATAGGTTCATATACAATTACTGTATGTAATCAGTATTTAGAGCCAATTGAAATGGTATATAATTATAATAAGCCTGTTAATCTTTTGAGTGATGATGTTAAGTATTCAGAAGAACAAAAAAAGGCTATGGAAGCCGATGGAATTGACTATGATGATAGTGATATTTCTGTTTGGTGTTCATATGTATCTGATGAGGAAACTGGTTTATATGATTTAAAAGTAATTCACTATGGTAAGGATTATAAATTTTATGCATGTGAGGATATAGATATAATTGCTCTTACATGGAATGAATTTGAATATATTCTTACAACTGTTCCTACTAATGATTATGGTGAACCTGTCCCAGATGGTTATGTTGATGAATGGGTTAGAATTGTTAAGGATGATGTCTATTTTAACAAGGACAATTTGCCATTTAGCGTAACTTCACTTGAAAAGGTAGTTCTTTCTGCTGATAAGAGCCAATTTACTTTAGTTGGTCAGTTTATTATACCTGAGGATGTTGAGATAGTAGAATGCGGCTTTATATTCAGCATAGATTCAACAGTAATTGATTTGACTGTTGAAAATGTTGTTGCTAATGACAGCGTTTTCCGCTACAAATCATCTGTATACACCTGTGGTAACCAATTCACTTCACATATTGCAAATCCGGCATCAAACGTTAGATTCAACTATGCTCCTTATGCAATCGTTAAGGGTGCTGATGGCAGCATATCAACAATATATGGAACACCAAGAGTTGATATTACAAATAACTAATTCTAAAGGGAGGAAGTAGAATATGAGAAAAACTTATGAAGAACCAGAGATTCAAATTCGTGATTACAAGCTTCCCTATGGAAATATTGTAATGACTTCAGATCCAAATGCCCCTGGCGGAGATGTTGACCTGGAAGATGGAGATCTTAATAATCCTTGGAAGACAGGAAGTTATTTTGAATAATTAAACTGCCGAAGAACCGATGAGAAATCATCGGTTCTTTTTTACGTTATCAGAAATATTTGCAATATATTTACTTGTTAAATTTATCTAAATTTATCATATTGATATTTGACTTATTATAAGTTATATATTATTATATATACGATTATATTTGTGGAAGTGTATCTATTATTATGAAAGTATTAATTGTGGGCTTAGGTTTGATTGGAGCAAGCCTGGCTAAAGCATTAAAAAAGAATACAAATCATTCTGTTCTGGGTTGGAACAGAACAGAATCTGTTTCTGCAAGAGCTATAGAAGATGGTGTAATCGACGAGACAGGCAGCATAGAAAATCTTATTCCTAAAGCAGACGTTACTATTATAAATTTTTATCCTGATGCTATTGCACCATTTATTATCAAGTATAAAGATTTGTTTAAAACTAATAGTATTGTTACTGATTCATGCGGAATAAAAACAAGGCTTTGCAATGAACTTGATAATAAGGATTTCAATTTTTATTTTGTTGGTGCACACCCAATGGCTGGCCGTGAGGTAAGCGGATATGATAATTCTCTGGCGACACTTTTCGATAATGCGTCATTCATTTGTACACCATATGATTATACGCCCAAATATATAACAGATGCTCTTGTTGGTTTGGCACAAGAGATGGGCTTTGCCAGAACAGTTGTAACAACGCCCGAACATCATGATGAAATGATTGCGTTTACATCTCAGATTGCACATGTTCTTGCATGCAGTTATGTTTTGTCACCGCTAGCACCGTACCATGCAGGATATTCTGCAGGCTCTTATCGTGATGTAAGCCGTGTTGCTCGAATTAATGCAGATATGTGGACTGAATTATTTATTGCAAACGGTGCACCTTTGGTAAGAGAAATAGATGATTTGGTATCAAATTTAATGAAATTTAAATATGCTATTGTAAATGAAGACGAAAAACAGCTTCATGATTTAATGGAAAAGGGTAACAGAATTAAAGAGGAAATTGGTTAAATGAAAAAGCTGACAGTTAATGTAAACAGAAAATATGATATTTTAATAGAAAAGGGTTTGCTTTCTAAGGCAGGGGAACTGACAAAAACTGTACTTAGTGGAAATAAAATTACGCTGATAAGTGATACTAATGTGTATAAGCTTTATGGCGAAACTGTTAAACATTCACTTCAGGATCAGAATTACACTGTCTTTACATATATTTTTGAAGCCGGAGAGGTATCAAAAAAGCCTTCAACAGTTATTGATATGGTTGAATTTATGGCAGAAAAAGGCTTAACACGCGGTGATGGTGTTGTTGCTCTCGGCGGTGGCGTATGCGGTGATATGGCCGGTTTTGCTGCATCAATATTCCTTCGCGGAATTGATTTTGTCCAGATTCCTACTACATTGCTTTCTCAGGTGGACTCATCTGTCGGCGGAAAAACAGGTGTTGATTTGCCGCAGGGAAAAAATTTGTGCGGTGCTTTTCACCAGCCAAGATTAGTAATTATTGATCCTAATGTTCTTGACACGCTTACAGACCACTATTTTGCTGATGGAATGGGTGAAGTTATAAAATACGGATGCATTAAATCCTTGCCTTTGTTTGAAAGGCTTGAAAAAGATGATCCAAAGAACTTTATCGAAGAACTCATATTTGATTGCGTTGATATTAAAAGAGCTGTTGTAGAGAATGACGAAAAGGAGCACGGCGAAAGAGCCTTGCTGAATTTTGGTCACACCTGTGGTCATGCTATCGAAAAATTGTGGGATTTCAAAACTGTTTCTCACGGAGAAGCCGTAGGAATAGGAATGGTTATGATAAGCCGTGCCGGTGAGAAAGCAGGAATCACAGAAGCGGGAACTGCTGACAGAATAATTAGACTGCTTGAAAAAAACAATATGAAAACTTTTGATACTCATAGTGTTGATGAAATAATTTCAGCTATGAGTGCTGATAAAAAGCGTACATCTTCAGGTATTAAGTTTGCAATGCTTAAGTCAATCGGCGAGAGCTTTATTATGCCTGTAGAATTTAGTGATATACCGAAAATGTTTGGAGAAGATTAATGAGCAAAGTACTTTTACATAGTTCAGAATTAAAAGGCAGAGTTGTTGCTCCCCCGTCAAAGTCAGCGGCTCACCGAGCTCTTATATGCTCTTACTTAGCGGGTGGCGGAACTGTTAAGCCGATTATCAATTCCAATGATATGAGGGCTACTGTCGGAGTAATTAATAGTCTTAAGAATAATGAGCCTTTGGTAAACTGTATTGAAAGCGGTTCAACAATGAGATTTATGATACCTGTTGCTGCAACGCTTGGCAGGACAATAACCTTTAGCGGTGAAGGAAGTCTGCTTTCAAGAACTGTTGGCGAATATATAAATCTTTTACCTAAGCACAATGTTGAGGTGAAATGTAACGGTTATTTGCCTATGACAATAAGCGGCAAGCTGAAAAACGGCAATTTTGAGGTTGCGGGTGATGTCAGCAGTCAGTATATTACAGGACTTTTGCTGGCACTTGCAAATCTTGACGGAGACAGTGCTGTTGTTCTTACGACTGAACTGCAGTCAAAGCCATATGTTGATATGACTGTTAAGGTTATGAAAGATTATGGAGTTGAGGTTACAGAAACAGATTTCGGATATCTTATTCATGGCGGTCAAAATTATAAAAAAATAGATTATAATGTTGAAGGTGATTGGTCACAGGCTGCTTTTTTTCTTGTTGCAGGAGCAATTAACGGAGATGTTGAGGTCTGCGGACTTGATATGAATTCAACTCAGGGAGACAAAGCAATATTAGATGTTCTAAAAAGCTTTGGTGCGGATGTACAGATTAATGAAAGTAGTGTTGTTGTTAAAAAGGGTACGCTGAAGGCTGCTGATGTTAATGCAGCTAATATTCCTGATTTAGTACCGATTATTGCAGTTATGGCTTCATTTGCTGAGGGCAAAACAGTTATTTCAGGTGCAGAAAGACTAAGATATAAGGAATCAGACAGAATTGAGAGTGTTGTAAGTAATCTAAGGTTACTTGGTGTTGATGTTGAAGAGACTGGCGATGGAATGATTATTAACGGACAGTGTGCTCTTAAGAATGCAAAATTAAACGGATTTAATGATCATAGAATACTTATGGCATTTTCTGTAGCGGCACTTGCTGTTGATGGAGAAGTTGAAATCAGTGATGCTGAAAGTATCAATAAATCATATCCATCATTTTTTGAAGATTATAACAAGCTGGGAGGTAAGGCAGATGTCATCTAATTTCGGCAATAAAGTAAAGCTTTCCATATTCGGCGAAAGTCACGGCAAAGCTATCGGCTGTGTAATTGACGGACTGCCTGCCGGAATAAAGCTTGATATGGATAAAATATATTTTGAAATGGCTCGAAGAGCACCGGGTAAGGATAAAACTGCTACACCGAGGCTTGAAAAGGATTTTCCTAATATTATTTCAGGTGTTCTTGATGATGTAACTACAGGTGCTCCGCTGGCAATGGTTATTGAGAATACTAATACCAAAAGCGGTGACTATTCAAACATTATGTCAGTTCCCAGACCATCACACAGTGATTATCCTGCTTATGTTAAATATGATGGTAAAAATGATATCCGCGGCGGAGGTCATTTTAGTGGAAGACTGACAGCTCCTCTTGTATTTGCAGGTGCTGTTGCAAAGCAGATTCTTGAAAAAAAGGGTGTAGTTATTGGTGCTCATATCAAAAGTATCGCAGGAATATGTGATGATTGCTTTGATATGTCAGAGGTTACAAAGGAAGAGCTGATAGAAGTAGCTTCAAAGCCTTTTGCAACAATTTCAGCAGATGCAGAGTTAAAAATGCGTGAAGCTGTTGAAAAAGCCAGATTGAATCAGGATAGTGTGGGGGGAGTAATAGAGTGCTTTGCAGTTGGAATTCCTGTAGGAATAGGTGCAAATATTTTTTCTACAGTGGAAAGTCATCTGGCATCAATTCTGTTTGGTGTGCCTGCAGTAAAGGGTGTTGAATTTGGTGCAGGTTTTAGTATTGCTGATATGACAGGATCACAGGCTAACGATCCTTATTGTATAAAAGACGGAAGTGTCAAAGTTATGCAGAACTATAATGGTGGTGTGCTTGGTGGTATGACCAGTGGTGCACCGATTGTTGTGCGAACTGCAATTAAGCCTACACCATCCATATCAAAGGAGCAGAAAAGTGTAAATCTTCAGACTATGGAGGAGGAAACGCTTGTTATAAAGGGCAGGCATGATCCTTGTATTGTTCCAAGAGCAGTGCCTGTTATTGAGGCTGCTGTAGCTTTTGGTCTGCTCGATTTAATGATGTAGAAGAGAATAAAAAGGAAAGTTTATTGTAAAATGGATTTATTAGGACTCAGAAAAGAAATTGATGAAATTGATGAACAGCTTATTCCTCTTTTAATAAAAAGAATGGGAATATCCGAAAAGGTTGCTCAGTATAAAGTAGAGAGAGGACTTCCTGTGCTCAACGCAGAAAGAGAACAGCAGATACTTGATAATGTTGCTCAGAAATGCGGTGATCAGGGAGAGACTATAAAAACGGTTTTTGCTGCAACAATGGATGCATCAAGAGCTTTGCAGCATAAAATTATCGGCGGAGGAAAAGAGCTTCGTGATTCGATAAAGACTTCCTTTGGTGACGAGAATTTGTCTGCAAAGGGAGGATGCGTTGCATGTCAAGGTGTGGATGGTGCTTACAGCGGAGTTACTGCAAATAAGCTCTTTCCGGATGCTGATATAAAGTTTTATAAGCAGTTTGAGGATGTTTTTGAGGCAGTAAATAAAGGTGAGGCTCAATATGGCGTAATCCCTGTAGAAAATTCTACTGCCGGCTCTGTTCATGAGTCATATGACCTAATTATGAAGTATAGATTTTATGTAGTAGGTGCATATGATTTAAAGATAGAGCATTGCCTGTGTGCCAAGGCTGATACGAAATATGAAGATGTACATGAGATTTATTCTCATCCTCAGGCACTTTCTCAGTGCAATAGCTTTATCAAGAATTTTGACTTTACTGGTGTAAATTACACTAACACCGCTGCTGCGGCAAAATATGTTTCCGAATCAAAAAGAACTGATATTGCAGTAATTTGTTCTGAATCAGCTGCAAAAAAATACGGTCTTAAGATTTTAAAACGAAATGTTCAGAATAATAATAATAACAGAACCAGATTTATAGTTATATCAAAAAAGCTGGTTATAACAAATGATGCAGATAAAATTTCGCTTATATTTACATGCGCTCACAAGACCGGTTCTTTATATCGAGTACTTGGAAGATTTTCTATGGCAGGACTCAGCCTTACAAAGATTGAATCAAGACCTATAGAAAATGATGCTGATTTTAATTATTATTTTTATGTTGATGTTCTTGGTAATGTAAAGGATGAATCAACACTTGATTTAATCTGTGCATTGTCTGACGAATTGCCTGAATTTGAATTTTTAGGAAATTTTAAAGAATATATCTGATTATTTTTTGGGAGATGTCACTGTGAAACAGCAAAAGCGCCATCAAACAAAGTTAATATCTGTAATTGTAATGCTTGTTACAACAGCACTTCTGGTGTTTTTGTCAATAGTTTTATATAATCACTCTAGACTTGAGGTAAGATTTGACACACTTATTACATGGCTTAATGAAATAAATAATGCCATTGTTGCACTTGACAGTGACGTTGAGATAATTATATGTATTTTTGCACTTTATATTGCAAAATGTCAGCTTCCTATTCCGATAAGCTTTTTGTGCGTAATATCGGGTATTGTATTTCCTTTGTGGGAGGCTGTAATAATCAATCTGGTATTTTCGCTGTTCTTTTTTATTGTTAAATATCAGGAGGGTAAATTTATAGGCGGAGGCTGGACAGGAATGATTTTAGGCATTAAACAGCTTAGATTCATTCGTGACTGGATACAGTTTAAGGGAACCGGAAATCCGTATGTTTTATTCGTATCACGATTTATTCCTGCCATTCCGCTTGGTATGGTATCAAAATATTATGGTTCTATGAGATATGATTTAGTGTATTACAGCTGTTTAAGTGTGCTGGGATATGCACCGAGACTTTTTATCTACACTAAAATCGGCGGTGCTATTTTTAATCCGTTTTCTGTTCAGTTTATTGTATTATTAATAATAATTGTGGCATTTACAGGGATTTCAGCAATACTGTTTAATGCTTTCTATGGAATTAAATCAAAGCAAATGAATCAGACCTTATTGATTTATTCGCAGAAAGAAAAATATAAAATAGTTTTATGAGGAGAATAAATTATGAAACCAAGTGAGCTAATAAGAATGATTGAAGCGGGAAATCTTGACAATGAGCTGAAAGCTGTATATGTTACAGCAAAGGCTGTAGAGAATCAAAAACCACGCTACATAAAAACTGCAAAAAAGTTTATTGAACTTTTTGGTGACGACAGAGATGTTATGGTGCTCAGTGCTCCCGGCAGAACAGAGATTTGCGGTAATCATACTGATCATAATAACGGTAAGGTTTTAGCTGCATCAATTAATCTTGATGCTATTGCAGTTGCTGCAAAAAGTGATAAATTAACTGTAAATGAAAAGTCAGAGGGGCATTCAATTAATACTATTGATATCAGCGACCTTTCTGTTGATAAAAGCAGCTGTGGTAAATCTGCTGCAATGATTAAGGGTGTTATTGCCAGATTAAATGATCTTGGGTATAAAACAGGTGGTTTTGATGCCTGCACAACAAATGATGTAATGGGAGGATCCGGTTTATCTTCCTCAGCGGCATTTGAAGTGCTAATCGGCAATATAGTGTCTCACTTATATAACAATGGTGAAATCAGTGCTGTAGAGCTTGCTAAGGCTGCTCAGTACAGTGAAAATGTATTTTTCGGAAAGCCTTCAGGTCTCCTTGACCAGATGGCTTCTTCGGTAGGCTCATTTGTAACAATTGATTTTAAAGATACTGAAACACCGGTAATTAAGAAAATTGATTTTGATTTCGCTAAAAGCGGTTATAATCTTTGCATTGTTGATACTCACGGCAGTCACAGTGATTTAACCGATGATTATGCTGCTGTAAGAGGTGAAATGGAAGCAGTTGCAAAGGCAATGGGCAAAACTGTATTGAGAGAGGTTGAATTTGATAACTTTAAGTCTGAATTACCTTCACTTGTAAAAAAAGTTAATGACAGAGCTATATTGAGAGCAATGCATTATTTTAAAGAAAACAACAGAGTTGACAGTGCTGTAAATGCTCTTGAAAGCAATGATTTTGACAAGTTTTTAGAGAATATTACAGAGTCAGGCTTATCATCATATATGTATAACCAAAATGTTTTTTCACCTGCTAATCCTACAGAGCAGAAGCTTTCGGTTGCACTTTGTCTTGCTGATGAAATTCTTCCTTGCGGATACAGAGTTCACGGCGGCGGTTTTGCAGGTACAATTCAGGCTTTTGTAAAGGATGACAAGCTTGATGAATTTAAAAATACCATGGATGATGTATTCGGAGTAGGTTCATGTTACATACTTATTGTGCGTCCTGTAGGCGGAACAAGAGTAATCTGAACACTATAATACTAAGTATTAAAAAGAGGGAATTTGAATTGAAATATATATTTGTAGTAAATCCTATTGCAGGAAAAGATGACAAACAGAAAATTTTTTCAAGAATAAAATCTACCTTTCGTCATATTGATGATGAAATGATATTAGAAAAAACAAAGTATAAGGGTGACGCTGAAAATATCGCACGCAAGTATTCCGAGAAATATGGTAAGGACTGTGTGATTGTATCCTGCGGCGGTGACGGAACGGTTCACGAAATTGCAAATGGTCTGGCAGGTACAGATACACCGCTGATGCTTTTACCCCTCGGTACAGGAAATGATTTTGCAAAAAAAATATATGGTACGAAGAAAATAAATGTTGAAAATGTTATAAAAGCATTTGGCTTTTATAATGGTAAAATTAAGTATGATGTTAAGCCTATTGATCTGATTGACTATAACGGAGAAAAGTGCATCAATGTAATGAGCTATGGTCTTGATACAATAGTTGAAACTATTGGAAGAAAAATTGCAGGAAAATTTCACTTCCTTGGCCATCAGGCTTATAATCTGGCTATATTTCCTGTTATAGCTAAACCAATGCACTATAAAATAAATTATGATATTACATGCATTGACAAGGAGACAGGCGAAAAATATAAGATGACATGTGAAAACAAGGATTATGCTCTGTTTGCAATATGCAACGCGAGCTATTATGGCGGCGGATTTTGTCCTGCACCTGATTCTGTATTGGATGACGGCATACTGGATTATGCACTTGTTGATGGTTTGTCCATTCCGGAAGCAGTTCCGCTGATTCCAAAATATTCTGCCGGCACACTCAAGGAAGAAGACAGCAAGCGTGTTCATCAGGGCTGCATAGTATCAGGTCGAATCTGGTCTGTTGACGGAGAAGCTCTTCTTGGCAACTGTGATGGAGAAAATTTCGACTATAGTGAAGTGAATTTTAAAGTAGACAGCAAGGCGCTTAAGCTTTGCTATATAAAGGATTAAAATGAAAAAGTTTTTAAAGGTATTTATCAGTATAATTGTATGTATGGTCATTTTGCTTGGTATCAGTGCCGGCGGTTTTATGTTGTTTTATACGCCGTCCTTAACAGCTGATTTCAGTGAGAAAACCGGTAATGTAACTACCGGTGCTTCAGGTTACTTGTATGGCATTGCTGAAGAGGGTGTACCGTCAAAAAATATGACTGAGAGTATAGATATATCTACTGTATCTCAAAAGGTTATTAACGGACTTCAGCATCCTATAGGTGATGTTGACCATGTTTATTCCCAGCTTGATAATACAGATTATATTGTTGTTTATCTTCAGGATGCCTATTCTACCTGGTATTATGAACATGACAGCATTGAAAAAATGCGTTCTGAAGGTAATTATAACTGGAAGGATTTTTTGCAGAACGATTATCTTCCTAAGGTTGAAAAAGCGGTCAATGAGCTTAAGAATAAGCCATATAGTGACAAACTTGTATACTGTTTGTATAATGAATGCGATAATGGTGTTTGGTTTGGTGAAACTGCAGATAGCAGTGACAGCACTTACGGAGTTTACGGACAATATAATTCGCAGGGTGAAAAGAATTTTTTTGAAGCATGGAAAATAACATATGATTTAGTAAAATCTCTTGTGCCTGATTCAACTATAGGCGGTCCCGGATTCTGTGATTATGACAACAGTGAAATCAAAAATTTTATGGAATACTGTGCTGCCAATGACTGTATTCCAGAAGTTATGATTTATCATGAGCTTAACGACAGTTCTATATATCACTGGCAGAGTCATGTAAATGATTACCGTAATATTGAGAAGAATTTAGGCATTGATGAATTGCCTATTATAGTTACTGAATACGGAAGAATGAACGATAACGGTCTGCCCGGAAAAATGCTTCAGTATATAACTCAGATTGAAAGCAGTAAAGTGTATGCTGACAATGCATATTGGCGTTTGGCCAACAATCTTTGCGATGTGGCTGCAGATGCCAATAGCCCTAATTCAAACTGGTGGCTTTACAGGTGGTATGCTGATTTGGAGGGACAGACTGTCAAAACCTCATACCAGGATTTGTTTAAGTCTAATTTGGGTAAAGCTCTGCAGGGCAAGGCAAAGCTCTCTTCTAAGGGCTTTATGGGCATTGCCTGCATTAATGACAGTGAGGATAAGATTGAGCTTATTTGCGGCGGAAGAGACGGTTCTGCGGTAGTAAAGCTTAAAAATCTGGACTCTTCAAAGCTGTATAATCAAAAAGTATGTGTAACTATTGAAGAGGTTTTATACAAAGGACTTTCAGGTGTTGTGGAAGCTCCTGTAATTTTGAGTAAAACATATCATAACAGTCTTGACAGCAATTTAACCATAGATATGAATGATATGCAGGAGTCAAGTGCATATCATATTATCATTGAGACTGTTGAAGATACTGATGACAACTATAAAAACGACAGATTTATTGAGCGCTTTGAATTTGAAAACGGCGAGCTTATGGGCAATGCCTATACATATTCAAGTGCTTATGCCACATCGGGTGAAAAAGACGGTATGGTAGGCGGAATGGAAAAGGATGGAGATGGTGTAAAGCTTACTTTTTCTGTACCTGAAGATAGTGAATATGACCTGAATATTATCTTTGGTAATTCGAATGACGGCGAATATGATGAAAATAATAAGCAGAACCCTGATCACAGAACAGTTTCAACAAGTCATATGAAGATTGATGATGAAGAAAGCACTGTTCAGTTTCATAATACAATTAAAAGTGAATATACAGATAATTATGTGCTAAATGGTTATAGTTTGACAAAGGGTGAGCATACAATTTCATTTACTCATAATGAAGGCACAATTGTGCTAGACAGCATGCTTGTTATGAAAAGTGAGGCAGAGAAAATTGCAGTGCTTAATGACAGTGACCGAACAGATGAAAAGACAAAGTCATTTTTAGTTGTAGCACCATATGATGATTATTATGATATAACTGCTGTTGGTGCAGACAGCTGTACAGCCTATGTCAATAATCAGAAGTTCAGAATGAATGGTGATGACACTGCCGTTTATCTTATGAAGGGACTGAACTATATTGATGTCAAAACTTTCAAAGATATTTCTTTGACTGTTGGTCTAACAGGTAATGAATTTGACAGTGAATTGCTTTCTGTAAAAGATGCGGTGCTGTCAGGCGGTGCAAAAATTGAAACCGATGATGTAAATGCAAATGATTATCTTACAGGTATTTCCTGTGATGGTGGAAAAGCAGTATTTGACTGCAATGCAGATAATGAGGGTATCTATGCCCTTACGATTCGTTATTCCAATAATGATGAGGGTGGAAAGCATGATTATAATGTTGATCTTATTGAACGTTATGTCACTGTTACCGCAAACGGAAAATCACAGGATATTTACTGCAGAAACACATATGACTGGTCTGCCTGCCAAACGGTTACATGTTATGTTAATTTGAAACAGGGCAGGAATACTATTACTCTTACCAACAGCGGAAACAGAAAGTTTGATAACAATACAACTTATATTCCGCATATATACGAAATGGAATTATCAGAAATTTCTAAATAAATTTGATGAACATTTAAGAAACTCCTTCATAGAATGTACTGAAGTTTACTTCAATACTTAATGAAGGAGTTTTTTTATGCCTGATAATCCAATTATTGACACAGGTGAAAGACGAGTAAATGAGGCTGTCTGCATTGATACAAAGCGTATATTTGACAGCTGTGTAAGCAAAGACTGTCTTGAGGATTTAAGAGTTACATTTTTTTCACGCAGTCAGCGCTTGATTGATGACGCTGTTACAATCAAAACAAGGGACTGTGCAATTGAAGAGGTGAGTATTGATGTTGAAGAAGTGCCGTTTAACAGGGGCTTTTACAGCGTTGATATTACTTTCTACTTCAAGCTTTGCTTTGACACATATGCAGCACCATGCACAACACCGCAGGTAGCTATAGGCTTTGCACAGTTTAATAAAAAGTGTATTCTTTACGGTAGTGATGGTGATGTAAAGGTATTCGTATCTAATCCAAACAGTGAGGCTCTTGACTGTCCGGTTGCGCCACAGTATACAAATCCGGTGGCAAAAGTACAGGCAGTTGATCCTGTAATTCTTTCAACTGATATTTGCGAGGCTTGTAATTGCAGTTCTCCATGCTGTACTTCATTCCCGCAGTCTATTTTGAATACTATAGAGGATACGATGACAACAGGCTCTACAGCTAAGGCTGTTACAGTTACTCTTGGTCTTTTCTCAATAGTTCAGATGGAGAGAGATACACAGATTCTTATTCCTGCATATGATTACTGTATTCCTGACAGGGAATGTGACTGCAACACTTCAAATCCTTGTGAAACCTTCCAGTCAATTGAATTCCCTGTTGACGAATTCTTCCCTGTTGACAGAGATGGCAGCTGCTCACCATGCGGTGCAAGCTCTTTAAATGATTCGAATAATTGATTAAATTATATTATGCCGCTGACATACGATGCAGTTATCTGCATCGTATGTTTGTTCTACGAAAAGTGGACTTGTTCCATTATCCATTCATGGTTAAATTTTGATTCAAACTATGACGGATGGAGATGGTATCTTGCAAGGACAGATAATGGTAAGTGGGAACTGTTAATGTGGGGATATGCCTAAGTTATAAAAAAAGCACGGTTAAGATTTAACTCTGAAACCGTGCTGTTTTTTTATTTTTCTAATGATGGATACATTCTTCGATAAAGTGAATTAATATGCCTGAAATAATCCTTGTCAATGCTGTTTATAGTGTCTGTAGTTGTTCTGAAACGCCAGTTTTTTTCAGGTACACCGGGGATATTCATTCTGGCATCACTGCCGAAACCGCACATATCCTGAAGAGCAATTACTGCAATGTTTGAAGAGCTTTTCCATACCGCTTCGGTAACCTTTCTGCAAGACTGGCTGTAGTAGCCGCCCTCACCCCAGTTATTTCCGCTGAAGCCGATATAATCAAGTGCGAATTTTCTTTCCTGCTCACCGGCTTCCCAAAGCCATCCGAGAATAGTATTGTTATCATGTGTGCCAACATAGTTTATACTGTTTTGCACAGCGTTGTGAGGCATATGAGAAGAATCGGAATTCGGATCAAACCCAAACTGGACTACCTTCATTCCCGGGAAACCTGTGTCACTCAGCAGTTTTACAACATCTTCACCAAATACGCCTAAATCTTCTGCAATTATGGGAGCATCAGGGTATACTTCAAATACTTTGTCAAACAAGTCCATTCCTGGCCCTTTTTTCCATTCTCCTACTTTGGCAGTGTCTGAATCTGCAGGAACTTCCCAATAAGATGCAAAGGCTCTGAAATGGTCTATTCTTACCGTGTCGTATGTTTTTAATGCGTGCCCAAGACGTGAAATCCACCAATTGTAGCCGTCTTTTTTCATATTATTCCAGTCATATATCGGATTGCCCCAAAGCTGACCATTCTCACTGAAATAATCAGGCGGAACACCTGCAACTTTTTCGACCTTGAGGGTTTTTTCGTCAATTAAAAACATGGGCAGATTTGACCATACATCAACGCTGTCCATTGCAACGTAAATAGGCATATCACCTATCACTGCAATGCCCTTGTTGTTAGCATATTTTTTTAGTTCATACCACTGCTTGTAGAAAATAAATTGAACAAATTTCCAAAAGGCAGCAGAGTTTTCATATGAATAAATATCCTTGATACACTCAAAATAGTGAGCATGGGTATTGCTCCATTCCCACCACGGCTTCATATTTTCCTGCTCTTTTACTGCCATAAATACACTGTAATCAGTAAGCCACGGATTATCAATTTCAAATTCTTTTATCTGTTTTGCAAGCTCGTTATCTATGTTTAAAAAAGCTTTTTTCAGCAGATCCAATCTTTTTTTAGCAGCAAATTCATAATCTGCTGTGTAGGGTGTTCCATCGTAAATGTTTTCATTTACATCATTGTCATTTACAAGCCCCATATCAGCCAGCCCCTGCGGATCAATAAAAAGATAGTTTCCTGCAAAGGCAGAGGGTGAACAATATGGCGAATTAGCATCGTCAAGCGGATTGAAAGGCAATACCTGCCAATATGTAAATCCCATATCTGCAATAGTGTCAATGAAGTTTTTTACATTGCTGTCAAATACGCCTACACCGTATTTTGACGGCATGGAGCTGATGTGGAGAAGAACTCCTGCACCTCTTTTGTTAAGCATAAAATCACCTGTATTTTTGTATATTAGTTACAATATTCTAGCATTTTTCTATATAAAAATCAATCTTTACTGTATAATATGTCATTCGGTATTTTGCTTTGCTTTATATTAAATATATTTTATTAAAATATTTATAATTATATATTGATAATATAAGTCTAATTTGTTATAATAAATTGCATATAATGAATAACTATGCCAAGAGGTAAATAAATTGAGTAGTTCGACAAGAAAAACAGCTGTAGTAAGCGAAGAAGAATTGAATATTCAAAATCAATTTTCTCAAAAGGTCAGCTCTGTAATATCAGCAAAATACAGTAATCAGCCAAAAGCATGTGTAATAACTTACGGCTGTCAGCAGAATGTTGCAGACAGTGAGAAAATTAAGGGTATGCTTGAGCAGATGGGGTATGCTTTTACTGAAAACAGACTTGAAGCTAAGCTTATTGTATTCAATACCTGTGCTGTGAGAGAGCATGCTGAGGACAGAGTTTTTGGCAACGTAGGCTCACTGAAAAGCTATAAACGCGAAAATTCCGATGCTGTAATTGCACTTTGCGGATGTATGATGCAGCAGAAGCATATTGCCGATAAAATAAAGCAGTCTTATCCATTTGTCGATCTTGTTTTCGGAACTCATGTTATTCATCAGCTTCCTGAATTATTATACAGGGCACTGACAGGAAGAAAACGTGTTTTTGAAATTCCTGATATGGACGGGGCAATTGCTGAGGGCGTTCCTGTAAAGCGTGATAATGATGCAAAGGCATGGCTGCCTATTATGTATGGATGTAACAATTTCTGTACCTACTGCATTGTTCCGTATGTTCGCGGAAGGGAAAGAAGCAGAGAAAAAACAGATATTGTGAATGAGTTTAAAGAACTCGTTTCGCAGGGATATAAGGAGATTACTCTTTTAGGGCAGAATGTTAATTCCTATGGTAAGGATTTAGTTCCTCAGGTGAGCTTTTCACAGCTTCTAAGGGAGCTTAATGATCTTGACGGTGATTTCAGAATCAGATTTATGACGAGTCATCCAAAGGACTGTACTCATGAGCTTATAGATACAATGGCTTCGTGCGATAAAGTAGCACAGCATCTTCATCTTCCTTTCCAAAGCGGAAGTGACAGAGTGCTCAAGGCAATGAACAGGCACTATAACCGTGAACAGTATCTTGAGCTTATCAATTATGCAAAAAGCCTTATGGGTGATGAGCTTTCAATTACCAGTGATATTATTGTCGGATTTCCCGGTGAAACATATGAAGATTTTAAGCAGACACTTTCACTTGTTGAGGAAATAAAAGCAACATCACTTTTCACATTTATTTACTCAAAAAGAAAGGGTACTCCTGCAGCGGAGATGCCTGATCCGATTTCTGTGGAAGAAAAATCAAAATGGTTTAAGGAGCTTACTGATTTACAGGAAAAAATAAGTGCAGGTCAAATGGCACTGCATAAGGACAAAACCTATAAATGCTATGTTTACGGCAAGGGTAAGCTTGGTGATAATTATATTGCTGCAAGAAATGACGGCAATTTGATTATAGAATTTGAGGGTGACGAAAGCCTTATCGGAACCTTTCAAAATATTAAAGTAATTGAACCTCTGACTTTTGTTATGAGGGGCGAACTTGTAAAGGAGAAATAATTATGAGTATTGAATCAGCACTTAGAGAATTAGGCAAGGAAATTCAGAAAGATGAGCGTTTTACTGCATTACAGAAAGCGGCTGCTGCAAATGATGCAGATGAAAAGCTTCAGCAGCAGATGCAGGAAATGCAGCTTATCTCACTTAAGTATCAGCAGGAGGCTCAGAAGGGCGAAGAGGCATCTCAGGAAAGAATTGCCGAGCTTCAGAAGGATTACGAAAAGCTCTACGGCGAAATTATGGAAGGCGAAAATATGCAGAAGTATTCTGCAGCAGCTGCAGAGATGGAAGAGCTTGCTAAGTATATCAGCGGCATGATTGGTCTTTTCTTTGACGGTCAGGATGCTGCAACATGTGAACTTCCTAAAGAAGACGGCTGTACACATGACTGCTGCACATGCGGCGGCTGCCACTAAAATACAGCGGCAAAAATTTAAACAGAGTAGAGGACAGCTGAATTAATATTCGGCTGTCCGGTATTCAGGTGATGAGAGGTAAGAAAACATATGGCAAAGAATGATGGCAAGCTGTCTCCAATGATGCTTCAGTATTTTGACATAAAAAGTAAATATGGCGACACCATTTTGTTTTTTCGCCTTGGTGACTTTTATGAGATGTTTTTTGAGGATGCAAAAACGGCTTCAAAAGAGCTTGATTTGGTCCTGACCGGCAGAGATTGCGGCCAGGGTGAAAAAGCTCCTATGTGCGGTGTTCCTTTTCATAGTGCCGATAACTATATTGCCAAGCTTGTGTCGCGAGGCTATAAGGTAGCTATATGTGAGCAGATGGAAGATCCTTCTAAGGTTAAGGGACTTGTAAAAAGAGATGTCATAAGAGTCATAACTCCGGGTACTGTTATTGAAGGCAATATGCTGGAGGATGGTGCGAATAATTATCTTTGCTCAATATGTTACGGAGAAAAAGAGCTGGGTATCTGCTTTGCAGATGTTTCAACAGGTGAGTTCCATATTACTGCATTGACAGGAAATGATATTGAAAACAAGCTTGTTAATCAGCTTTCTACATATTCGCCGAAAGAGCTTATAATAAATTCTAAAGCACTTGATTTAAGCAATCTTGAAGCCTTTGCCAAAAGAATTAATGCAAGTGTTGAAGTACTTGATGATGAGAGTTTTGATTTCAGTTTTTGCACACAGCTTATTATTGATACGCTTAAGAAAGAAGAAATTTCCTCTTTGGGTGTAGGTCGCAGCAAGGCTTGCGTATCTGCACTGGGCTCTGTAATCAAATATCTTAAGGATACACAAAAAAAAGATGAAATTGAAACTCCGTCAGAAATTGATTTCTATGATGATGAGCAGTATATGAAGCTTGATATCAGTGCAAGGCGTAATTTAGAGCTTACAAAATCAATGATGACAGGTGATAAAAAGCATTCTCTTCTTTGGGTTATTGACAAGACCAAGACTGCCATGGGTAAGCGTATGATTAAGTCGTGGATTGAAAGACCTCTTATGTCAATACCTAAGATTGTTAAGCGTCAGAATGCAGTTGCTCAGCTTGTGGACAGCCCTATGATGAGGGATTCTGTAAGAGAGGCACTTACAGGAGTAAACGACATTGAAAGACTTATGACGCGTATTGTATACGGTACTGCAAATGCTAAGGAGCTTAAGTCACTTCAGTACACTATCGAAAAGCTTCCTGAACTAAAATCAAATCTGGCAGCTTCTGCTTCTGCTTTGCTGAAAGATATTTATAATTCTATTGATTTGCTTGAGGATGTATGTGCTCTCATTCAAAATTCAATTGTAGATGAACCGCCTTTTTCTGTTCGTGAGGGCGGTATGATAAAAGATGGCTACAACGCAGAGATTGACTCACTTAAATCAATAATGACCGATGGTGCAGGTGTGATTGCATCAATAGAAGCCGAGCAAAGAGAGCTTACGGGTATTCCAAAGCTTAAGGTTGGGTATAACAGAGTATTCGGTTATTATATAGAAGTAACGAATTCTTATAAGGATTTAGTTCCTGAAACATACATAAGAAAACAAACACTTGCAAACTGCGAAAGATATATAACACAGGAGCTTAAGGAGCTTGAGGGCAGAATTATTGGTGCAAAAGACAGATGCGTTGCACTTGAATATGAAGTATTCTCTTCTGTAAGAGATATTATTTCAGGTGAGCTTCCAAGAATTCAGAAAACGGCAAAAAGCATTGCTAATCTTGATGTGCTTTCGTCTTTGGCACAGGTTGCAGTAAATAATAATTATACATGTCCTATTATTTCAAATGACGGTGTTATTGATATTAAAGAGGGCAGACATCCTGTTGTTGAGGCTTTGCTGGAGGATGCACCTTTTGTTTCAAACGATACGCTGCTTGATATGTCGGAAAATCGCTGTTCGATTATTACAGGACCTAATATGGCAGGTAAGTCAACATATATGAGGCAGATTGCTTTGATTTCTCTGCTGGCTCAGATAGGCTCTTTTGTTCCTGCAAAAAGTGCAAAGTTAGGTATCGTCGATGCCATATTTACAAGAGTTGGTGCAAGTGATGATTTGGCTACAGGTCAGTCTACCTTCATGGTTGAAATGAACGAGGTGGCAACAATACTTAAGGATGCTACATCTTCGTCACTCATCATACTTGATGAAATCGGAAGAGGTACATCAACCTTTGACGGAATGAGTATTGCAAGAGCAGTACTTGAATTTGTTTGCAAGAAAAACAGTTTGGGTGCAAAGTCACTTTTTGCAACCCACTATCATGAGCTCACAGCTATGGAGGGTATGATAGAGGGCGTAAAGAATTATTCAATTGCAGTAAAAAAACGCGGTGATGATATTACTTTCCTTCGCAGAATTGTTCGCGGAGGTGCAGACCAAAGCTTTGGTATAGAAGTTGCCAAGCTTGCAGGTGTTCCTGACACTGTTGTCAGAAGAGCCAAGATTATCCTCAAAGAGCTTGAAAAGAATGCAGTTCCTATTGAGTTTAAGGCTGATGACAGCATTGTTGAAGAGGAAAACGAAAATGAAATACAGTATAATTTCCTTGCTAACGGAAGGCAGGAAATTATTGAAATACTTAAAGCAATAGATGTAAATACTTTAACACCTATTGAAGCTATGCAAACTCTTTATGATATAAAGAAAAAAGCTGAAGAATTTGCATAAATTTGCAGAAGGGAGGTTTTTCGATGCCTGAAATTAATATATTGCCAAAAGAGATATATCAGCTTATTGCAGCAGGAGAGGTAGTTGAAAGACCTTCGTCTATCGTTAAAGAAATGATAGAAAATTCTATTGATGCAAAGGCAAAGAATATAACTGTTGAAATTAAAAACGGCGGTACAACTTATATAAGAATTACAGACGATGGCTGCGGCATAGATAAAAGTCAGATTAAAAAAGTTTTTATATCCCATGCTACCAGCAAGATATCTACTAAAGATGATCTTAATTCTATTTCAACTCTTGGCTTCAGAGGCGAAGCAATGGCATCAATTTCAGCGGTGTCAAAGGTAGAACTTCTTACAAGAGGCGAAAATGAAAACGTCGGCACAAGATATGAAATTGCAGGCGGAGAAGAGCTTGATTTTGATGAGGCAGGCTGTCCTAAAGGTACAACAATAGTTGTCAGGGATATTTTCTTTAACACTCCAGCCAGAATGAAGTTTTTAAAAAAGGATGTAACAGAAGGTAATTCAGTTGCAGGTGTGGTTGACAGAATGGCAATAGCGCACCCGGAAATTTCTTTCAGATTCATCAGAGACGGTAAGCAGACTTTGATTACATCGGGGAACGGCAATCTTCAGTCAGCTATATATTCAGTTTTCGGCAAAGAGGCTGTAGATGGTCTTATTGAGGTTGATTATACATATGAAAATATGCGTGTTACAGGATTTGTTTCAAAGCCTGCGTCATCAAGAAAAAGCAGATCAATGCAGTTCTTCTTTATCAATAACAGACTGATTAAATCAGCAACAGCTATGGCTGCGTTGGAACAAGCGTATAAAAATACGATAATGGTAGGACGTTTTCCTATGTGCGTACTGAATATTCAGCTTAATCCTGCTTTGGTGGATGTTAATGTTCATCCTGCAAAAATAGAAGTGCGTTTTGCTAATGAAAAGCCTGTATTTAATCTTGTTTACTATGGTGTGAAATCTGCTGTTGACAGTGACAGAACAGTAAAAGAGGCTGATTTTTCTGCCAAGGCAGAGCAGATATACAATGCTCCTGCAAAGGATGAGAGAGAGTACAAGGCCAAGCTTGATTTCTTTAAGAAAAAAGCACCTGCTCCTGTTCAGCAAACATTCAGCTCAGTGCATTACAATAGTTTTAGTCATGTTAATTCACCTGTTGCAGAATACAAGCTGGATGCTGACGAATCTGATAATGAATCCGAAATTTTAGAAACAGAAGAGTTATCCGAAACAGCTGTAACTGATAAGGTATTAAATAAAGAGCAGAAGACGAACTTTGAACAGATTATTATACAGTCACAACATGAACAAGCTGATAGCAGCAGTAATATAGATATAATTGATGATAACGAAGAAAAAAATCAAGATATAAATTTTCGTCTTATAGGTGAAGCGTTTAAAACCTATATTATTATTGAAATTGAAAAAGAGCTTTATTTTATTGACAAGCACGCTGCTCATGAGCGTATGAATTATGAAAACTTTAAGGCTCAGTCAACTGTTGAAGTGCAGATGCTTTTGTCACCTGTTGCCGTGAATTTGACCAAGGATGAATTCAATGCAGTTACCGAAAATGAAGATTTGCTCCTGCAGTGCGGTTTTGAAATAGAAGAATTCGGTGGTAGTGCTGTTATAGTAAGATCGATTCCTGCTTTGGTTGGTGACAGTGATGTTAAGGATTTAATCACTGAAATTGCACAGAAGCTGCTTGAACATAAAACGGATATCACACCGGATAAAATTGATTGGATTTATCATTCGGCTTCATGCAGAGGAGCTGTTAAGGCAGGAGATTTTACATCGCCTCAGGAACAAGAGTTGTTTGTGAAAAAGCTTCTTTCTATGCCACAGATAAGATTTTGTCCTCATGGCAGACCTGTTTTTATAAAAATATCAAAATATGATATTGAAAAGCAGTTTGGCAGGGTTTGAATATGATTAGCAAGGATAATAAAAAGAAAATTATTGTTGTTGCAGGGCCTACTGCTTCAGGAAAAACTGCAATAGGAATAGAAATTGCAAAGGCAATAAATGGTGAGGTAATTTCTGCTGATTCTATGCAGGTATATAAGGGAATGTCAATAGCTACAGCAGCTCCTACCAAGGAGGAGACGTCACAGATACCGCATCACCTAATAGAATTTTTGTCGCCTGATGAAAATTTTTCAGTTGCTCTTTGGTGTGAGCTGGCAAGAAAAAAGATTGATGATATAACTGCTCGCGGTAAGATACCTGTAATTGTCGGAGGCACAGGTTTATTTATTGACAGCCTCGTTGACAATGTTTTATTTGAGAATGTTGATGTTAATACTGAGCTTCGTGATTATCTTATGCAAAAGGATATTGATACCCTTTATGACGAACTGATAAAAGCAGATGAAGCCGCTGCCAAGAATATTCATAAAAACAATAAAAAAAGAGTTGTAAGGGCACTTGAGCTTTATTATTCCGGTGTCAGTAAAACTCAACAGAATGTAAATTCAAAAAGAGAAATTTCACCATATGACACCTTGTATTTCGTTTTGAAATATGATAACAGGCAGGTGCTTTATGACAGAATTAACCTGAGAGTTGACAGAATGGCAGAGCTGGGTTTGGCTGATGAAGCACGAAAGATGATGTCAGAATCAACGGGAACATCCAGACAGGCGATAGGTCACAAAGAGCTTAAGCCTTATTTTGCTGGTGAGATAACTTTTGAAAATGCACTTGAAAACTTGAAAAAGGAAACAAGGCATTATGCCAAAAGGCAGATTACTTGGTTTAAAAGAAGAGAAAATGCATATGTGCTTGCTGTAGATTCTATGGGCTTTGAACAGGCAGCAGGCAGGGCTGTGAAAATTTGTAAGGAGTTTTTTAATGGCTGAAGATAAAAAAAACAGAATAAAAAAAGTAACAGCTGACACTCTGGCAATTTTCATGGTTATTTTGATTATTGCAGTATATGTAGTATTTAATATCAGGAGTGCAACTGACACAAGTTTTTCTACAATAACAGCAGTTAAATCAACTGTTTATGATACAATTGAGACTAAAGCTCTTGTTGTAAGAGATGAGCATATAATTGACGGTCAGTCGAGTGAATTGACTGTATCATGCATAGGCGACGGTGAAAAAATCGGCGTGGGCGGAAATATTGCAATGAATTTCGGATCAAAGGAAAGTGCTGCGAATTACGCTAAGCTTAAAGAGCTGCACAATCAGCTTGATTATTATATTGAGCTTCAGAACAGAGTTTCAGCATCGGTTACAGATGTTGCTACTCTCGATAGGGATACTCTTTCCGATATCAACAGTTATATTCAGGCTTGCAATTATGGAAGCATAAGCAAATTGTCAGATTATAATGACGATATAAATGATAAACTGACAAGGCATCAGATGCTTGTTGGTGAGAAAATTGATTTTTCGTCAAAAACTACTGAACTTGAAAATCAGATTAACAGCATTAATGCTGATGCAGCTCAGCCTATCAGCTATATTACTTCCTCCGAATCCGGTATATATTCCTCATATCTTGACGGTATGGAAACAGCATTTGACTATGAAAATTTACTTGATATTAACGTTGATACTTTGAATGGATACATAAAAGAGGCTGAGAAAAATAAGCAGTCCTCTTCAGGAATAGGCAAGCTTATAAGCAGTTATGAGTGGTATATATGCTGTGTCGTAGATGCAGATGAAGTTGTTAATATAAAAAATGGTGATGTTATTTCTGTTGAAATTAAGGACAATGATTTGATTATTGACTGCACAGTTGTCAGTGGTACGGATGTTAATTTAGGTCAGGAGCAGACAGTTCTGATACTTAAGAGTGCACAGATGAATGGTGCAATATCATCACTGAGGCTTGAGAATATAGAAATAAGAACTGCAGAGTATACAGGCTTTAAAGTTCCATCGTCAGCCATTCATATTGATAAAAATGGAAAGAAAATGGTTTATGCTCTCGTTGGAGAGGAAAAAGTGCCGAGATACAGCAATGTTTTATATTCAAACAAGGATTTTACTGTTTTTGATTATGATGAAGAAAATTCCAAAACAATAAAATATTATGACCAGATAATTACGAAAGGAAAGGGCTTATACAATGGAAATAATAACTCCAAGCAAGACACGTCTGAAGGCAATTGAAGATAATTACAAGGCAATTAAAGAACGAATAGAAGAATCAGCAATTAAGGCTGGACGCAATCCTGAAGATGTTCGTCTGATGGCTGTAACCAAAACTGTTGAGAGTGTATATATTAATCATGCCCTTGATTTAGGAGCTGATTTAATAGGAGAAAACAGGGTTCAGGAATATCTGGGCAAGAAAGATGACCTTCATCTTGATGGTGTTGAGAAGCATTTGATAGGTCATCTGCAGACAAATAAGGTTAAGCAGATTGTAGGCGAGGTCGATATGATAGAGTCGGTTGACTCAGTTAAACTAGCCAAGGAAATAAGCCGTGTATCTGCTTTAAAGGGCATAACAACAGATATTTTAGTTGAGGTTAATGTCGGAAAGGAAGAGTCAAAAAGCGGAATTTACGTTGAACAGCTTGAAGAGCTGCTTTTAGAAATTGCTCACATGAGCGGTATAAAAATAAAAGGTTTAATGTCAATTCCTCCAATATGTGACAACGAAGCAGAGGTTTCAAAATATTTTGAAGCTATGCATCAATCTTTCGTTGACATAAGGGATAAAAAATTAGATAATATCAATATGGATATTTTATCAATGGGAATGAGCGGTGACTTTGAGGCTGCTGTTGCCAATGGTTCAAATATAGTAAGAGTAGGCTCTGCTATTTTCGGAGCAAGAAAATATTTTTAGTGAAGAAAGGGAGAAAATATGAGCTTTAATGATTTTTTGAAAAAAGTAGTCGGTGACAGAGACGATGAATTTGATGAATTATATGACGAGGATGAGGATACCTCGATTGATATAGATCCTCCTCAGGAAAGAAGGAGCAGCCGAAGAGAGCGTGAAAGATCATCAAGATCAGGCAGCGAAGAGCGTTATACAGAGCGTTCCCGCGTTCGCAGACATGAAAGTGACAAAGTTGTTAATATACATACAACAACTCAGCTTCAGGTAGTTCTGGCTCAGCCGGAAAAATATGATGAGGCAGCAGGCATTGCAAACAATCTTACTGAAAACAGAGCGGTAGTTCTTAATCTTGAGCATACAAATCATGACATTGCACGCAGACTGCTTGACTTTTTAACGGGTGCGGCTTATGTCAGCAATGGGCAGATAAAAAGAGTTGCTAACGGTATATATCTTGTAACTCCATATAATGTGGATGTTATGGGTGACTTGCTTGATGAATTGGAAAATAACGGAATATTTATGTAATTATTTCTATAAGGAGAATATATTATGCTTACACCAAAACAAATGCGTGAAAAGAAATTGACAGTTGTTGAATCACAAGGATATGACAGAGAAGAAGTAAATGTATTTCTTGCTGAAGTAATTGAGTCTTATGAAGCTCTTGTTGAGGAAAACAAAGGTCTTTACAGAAAGATGGATGTTCTGGCTAATCGTATAGAGGAGTACAGAGCGGATGAAGATTCTATTAAAATGGCAATACTTAATGCGCAGAAGACTGCAAAGAAAATCAGCAGTGAGGCAAGGGAAAATGCTGATAATGCAATAAAGGAAAGCAATGTTTCTGCACAAAAAATTGTTTCAGATGCTCAGGAAAAGGCCGATAAGGCAATTGCAGAAGCAAGAGATTTCGTAGCACAGCTTACCGCTGAAAAAACTCAGGAGGCTGAACATATTGTCGCAAGTGCAGAAAAGAAAGCCAATGATGCTATTAATGGTGCAAAGGTGCTTGGAAATGCAGCACTTGTTCAGGCACAGCTTCTAAGCAAGGATCTTGTTTCAAAGGCAAAAGCAGAGGCTGAATTTTATGCTGATCTTGCAGATAAGATTAAAGCTGACTCTGATGATTTCAGTGCAAGCCTGACAGCACTTTACAATGCACAGCTTTCAAAAATTTCCGAATTAAAGCATCAGCAGTTAGACTTGTCTGACAAGGAAAATGAGATTGCTTCAATTGATGAAGAGCTTTCAAAAAAGCTTGCAGCTATTGAAGAAATTATAGGTGTTCAGGGTAAAGATAATAAAGCTGATAATGATGAAGACGAAACAGTGGCAGAGGAAGAAATTATTCAGCAGAATGAAGCAGAAGAAAAAATAGCAGAAGAGACAGATGAAGAAATCTCTAAATCTGCTGACATTTCAGCTGTACAGGCAGAAGAGGAAGAAATTGATGAAATTTTAGAATCTCTTGAAAGCACAACCGCACATAATATTGCTGAAGAAGATAATTTTGAAAATGAGACTCAGCCAAGTGAAGAAGAGGTGCAGAGTGCTCTTGACGCATTTACTGCAGACGAGATTACACCTATTGATGAAAGTGTTAATTCAATTCCTGAAATTTCAGATGAGCCTGAATTTGAAAGTGCCATGCCTTTTGAAAACTTTTTCAATGTTGATAAAGAAGCAGGAAATACCGATGAAATAATTTCATTGATTCCACCTGAATATGATGAAGATGAAGATGATGACAACGGAAAGTTCAAGGGCTTTTTCAAAAAGAAAAAATAAACCTTTAAGGAGTAATAGATAATGGATTATAATCAAACAATGAATTTACCTAAAACAGAATTTCCTATGCGTGCGGGACTTCCTAAAAGAGAACCTGAGTTTCTTGCACGTTGGGAGGCTAATGACCAGTACAGACAGCTTATGAAGCATAATGAGGGTAAACCGCTTTTCGTTTTGCACGATGGTCCGCCTTATGCTAACGGAGATATTCACATCGGTCATTCTCTTAACAAAACAATAAAGGACTTTATTGTAAGATATAAGAACATGACAGGATATCAGTCTCCTTTTGTTCCGGGCTGGGATACTCATGGTCTTCCTACAGAGCTTGCGGCAAGAAAAAAGGCAGGCATCACTGCTGACAGCAATATTTCGGATTTAGAGCTTAGAAAAATCTGCCGTGATACTGCTATGAATTATGTTAATTTACAGCGTGAATCATTTAAGAGACTTGGTATTATTGCTGAGTGGGATAAGCCTTATATAACTCTTCAAAAAGAGTTTGAAGAAGAGCAGATTAAGGTGTTTGCCACAATGGCATCAAAGGGCTATATTTATAAGGGATTAAAGCCTGTTTACTGGTGTGCTGACTGTAACACAGCTCTTGCTGAGGCAGAAATCGAGTATGCCGAGGATCCATGTCATTCTATCTATGTTAAATTCAATGTTACAGACGATATGGGCAAGCTTACTGCCATGGGTGCTGACCTTACCAAAACATATTTTGTTATTTGGACTACAACTACATGGACTCTTCCTGCAAACGTTGCAATTTGTGTAGGACCTAACTATGAATACTCTCTTATTAAAGCAGGCGATGAATACTATGTAATGGCAACCGATCTTGCACCTGCAGCTATGGAGGCAAAGGGTGTTGCAGATTATGAGACTGTTGGTATTATAAAAGGCTCTGAGCTTGAATATATGAAAACACAGCATCCTTTCATTGACCGTACATCACTTGTTATTGTTGGTGACCATGTTACTCTTGAAAGCGGTACCGGATGTGTTCATACAGCTCCCGGTCACGGTGTTGACGATTTTATTGTTTGTAAAAAATATCCTGAAATTCCTATTATTGTTCCTGTTGATGCTAAAGGTAAGCTTACCGAAGAGGCAGGACAGTTTGCAGGACTTTCTACAGAAGAGGCAAATAAGCCTATTGCAGAGCACCTTGAAGAAATCGGTGCACTCTTTGCACTTAAGAAGATTGAACACCAGTATCCTCACTGCTGGCGTTGCCATAAGCCTGTAATTTTCCGTGCAACAAGCCAGTGGTTCTGTTCTGTCGATGATTTCAAAGATGAAGCAGTTAAGGCGGCAGAGGAAGTTAAATGGTATCCTGAATGGGGTAAAGACAGATTGCAGTCAATGATTCAGGAAAGAGCAGACTGGTGTATCTCACGTCAGAGAAAATGGGGTGTACCTATTCCGGTCGTATACTGTCAGGACTGTGGTAAAGAGATTATTGATAATGACGTTATGATGAAGATATCCAAAATCTTCGGCGAGGAAGGTTCAGATGCTTGGTATGCACATGATGCTGAATACTTCCTTCCTGAAGGTTTCAAGTGCCCTCATTGCAGCAGTGACAAGGGCTTTGATAAGGAAAAGGATATTATGGACGTATGGTTTGATTCAGGTTCATCACATCAGGCTGTATGTGCAAAAAGACCTTATTTAAAGCGTCCTGCAGATGTTTATATGGAGGGTGCTGACCAGTATAGAGGCTGGTTCCAGTCATCACTTCTTACTTCAGTTGCAGGCGGTAACGGAACACCATTCAAGCAGATTATTACTCACGGCTGGACTGTTGACGGTGAGGGCAGAAAGATGTCAAAATCTCTTGGTAACGGTATTGCTCCTCAGGAAATAATCAGCCAGTACGGTGCAGATATTCTTCGTTTGTGGGTTGCAAGTGCTGATTACCATGCTGATATTCGTATAAGCAAAGAAATTCTCAAACAGATTTCAGATAACTACCGCAAGCTCCGCAACACTGCAAGATATTGTTTAGGAAACCTTTATGACTTTGATCCTGACAAGGATATGGTTGATAACAAGGATTTGGAAGAGCTTGATAAATATGCTCTCATGAAGCTTGATGAGGTTATTGAAACAGCACGCAAGGGTTATGAAGAGTATGATTATCATACAACAGCTTATGCAATTCATAATTTCTGCGTTGTAGAAATGAGTAATTTCTATTTTGATGTTCTTAAAGACAGATTATATTCAAAAGCACCTGCAAGTGCATCACGAAGAGCAGCACAAACAGTTTTATATAAGGTACTTGATGCTCTTACACTGCTTCTTACACCTATTCTTGCCTATACTGCTGACGAAATCTGGCTTGCAATGCCTCATGACAGCAGCCGAAACGGTGAGTCACCATTATTTAATGATATTCCAAATGCTGATTATATTGAAACAGATGATGCTTTCATTGCAAAATGGGATAGAATTCATCAGGTAAGAACTGATGTTCAGAAGGCTCTTGAGCTTGCAAGAAATGAAAAAATTATCGGCAAGCCGCTCGAGGCAAGTGTTACCCTTTATGCTGATGGTGAACTTTATGATTTCTTAAAATCTGTTGAAGCACAGCTGCCTGAAATTTTCATCACATCATATGTATCTGTTGAAAATGGCGAGGGTGCTGTTAAGGGTGATGTTGAGGGACTTTCTGTTACAGTAAGCAAGGCTGACGGTGAAAAGTGTGAGCGTTGCTGGAAATTCTCTCATACTGTCGGAGCTGACAGCGAACATCCAACTCTTTGTTCATGCTGTGCAGATGTTATGAAAGAAATTAACTGATTGTTTCAGATCTATTTTAAGGAGGTGATTTTGTGAGAATTAAAAATAAAAATATCTGGTGTGCTGTTATGATAGTGATTATAATAGCTTTTGACCAGATTACGAAGCTTCTTGCAAAATCACACCTTATGAATAAAGAGCCTGTTACTTTTATAAAAGGTATTGTTGAGTTCAGATATGCTGAAAATACAGGTGTTGCTTTTTCTGCTTTCAGCGGAGGCAGATGGTTTTTTGTTGCACTCACTGCAGTTGTTGTAATAAGTTTTTTAATTTATATGATTAAGGGGAAGGCGCAAAAAAATCTGTGGCTTTTTTGGAGCTTGGGAGTAATTGTTTCAGGAGCTGTTGGTAATCTTATTGACAGAATTTATCTTGGCTATGTAATAGATTTTATTAATCCTACATTTGTGAATTTTGCCGTTTTTAATATAGCAGACTGTGCAGTAACCCTCGGAACAATAAGTCTTGTCGCTTATCTGCTTTCTGACCTGTTTAAAAAGGAGCAGAAGGATGAGTGAACAGATTAACCTGATTGTTGATGATGACAATACAGGAATAAGACTTGATAAATTGCTTGCTGATATTTTAAATGATTTTACACGAAGTGCCATGACCAAGCTGATTAACGACGGTAGTGTTAAAGTGAATGGTATTATAGTATCTAAAAATTATAAGAGCAGAGCAGGAGATGAAATCGAAATAATTGTTCCTGATGCAAAACCACTTGATATTATAGCTGAGAATATTCCTCTTGATATTGTGTATGAAGATGATGATTTGCTGGTGGTTAATAAGCCAAAGGGAATGGTGGTTCATCCTGCAGCAAATAATTATGACGGTACTTTGGTTAATGCACTCCTTTATCACTGCAAGGATAGTCTTAGCGGAATAAACGGTGTTATAAGGCCGGGAATTGTTCATAGGATAGATAAGGATACATCAGGACTTTTGATTGTTGCTAAGAATGATATGTCGCATATTAATCTCGCACAACAGATTAAAGAACATTCATTTCACAGAGCATATCAGGCTGTTGCCTATGGTAATTTCAAAGATGACAGCGGTACTGTAAATCAGCCAATCGGAAGAAGTCCTAAAGACAGAAAAAAGATGGCTGTTACTGATCGAAATTCAAAGAATGCAGTAACTCACTACGAGGTGCTTAAAAGATATGGCGATTTCACTCACATAAGATGCGTTCTTGAAACAGGCAGAACACATCAGATAAGAGTTCACATGTCATATATCGGTCACTCTCTTGCCGGAGATGCTGTTTATGGTCCGAAAAAGGTTATAGCTTCATTAAACGGACAGTGTCTGCATGCAGGCGAAATCGGATTTGTTCATCCCAGAACTAATGAATATATGGAATTCAAAGCGGAACTTCCCGATTATTTCAGTGGATTTTTAAGAAAACTTGAAAACAAAAACTAGATTTAAATATTTTTGAGGAGAAAAGGTATGGAAAAAACCTTTGAAAACTGGCTTGTTGTTTCTGATATTGACGGTACTTTGAATAATAAATTCAGAAAACTGCCTAAAAGAAATTATGATGCTATAAAAAAGTTTACTGAATGCGGTGGTAATTTTACTCTTGCATCGGGCAGACTTCAGTCAAGTCTTGAGCGTAACTATAATAGAATTACCCCAAACCAGCCTGCAGTTATTTTGAATGGTGCAGGTATTTATGATTATAATAAAAGAAAAATGCTTTGGCAGAATACGATAGGTCCTAAAGGAAGGGATTTTGTAAGATATATTTCCAAAGAATTTGATGATATATTTAAACGCGTTGATATAGGCATATATTTTGCCGATTATGTCTATATAGTTAAAAGCGGACTTTTTTCAAAGGGTACAATGTATTTTGACAAGGCGAAGCATGAATATGTAAAATCTATTGATGATGTTCCTGAAGAGGGTTGGATGAAAGTTATATTCTGGTCAAATCCTCTTGTAATTAATAAGCTTCAAAAGCTTGTTGAAAGCATGGAAAATCCCGATGCTAATTTCATGTCATCATCACTGTTTTCTTATGAAATGCTTCAAAAGGATACTCATAAGGGTGTCGGCATTATGAAGCTGGCTGATATTCTCGGCATAGAAAAAAGTCATGTTGCTGCTATCGGTGATTATTATAATGACTGGGATATGCTTAAAACAGTAGGATTGCCTGCCTGTGCAGGTCAAGCTCCGTCTGCAATACATAATATTTGTAAGTTTGAGGCTTGCCATTGCAATAACGGATGTGTTGCTGATTTGCTTGAATATATAATGTCAGGTAAGGCGGACGAAGATATTGCAAACGGAATTATAAAACAAGGATGATTTTATGTTGACAATAGGTGCTCATTTAAGCTCTTCAAAAGGATATACAGCTATGCTTAAGCAGGCAAAGGAAATAGGTGCTAATACCTTTCAGTTTTTCACCAGAAATCCCAGAGGCAGCGGTGCAAAAGATATTGACGAAAAGGATATTGCAGCTTTTTTATCTTTGGCAAAAACGGAGGGGTTTTCGGTTATTCTTGCACATGCACCATATACTTTGAATTGTTGCAGCGCAAAGGCAGAGACAAGAGAATTTGCATTGAATGTTTTTACGGATGATTTAAAACGAATGGAGTATACTCCGAATCAGCTTTATAATTTCCATCCGGGCTCTCATGTTGGACAGGGTGAGGATGCAGGCATTGATTTGATTGCAGATGTTTTAAATAAAGTTTTGTTTCCTGAAATGACTACGACTGTTTTGCTTGAAACTATGGCAGGAAAAGGCTCGGAAATCGGAAAAACCTTTGAAGAAATTAAGACAATTATTGATAAGGTTGAGCTTAACGAAAAGCTTGGTGTTTGCCTTGATACATGCCATGTTAATGATGCGGGCTATGATATCATAAATAATCTTGATGGTGTGCTTGAAGAATTTGACAGGGTTATAGGTATTGAAAGACTTAAGGCAGTACATCTTAATGATTCCAAAAATCCTTTAGGATCTCATAAGGACAGGCATGAAAAAATAGGTGAGGGGTATATAGGTATTGATGCTTTTGATCGTATTATCAATCATCCGTTACTGAAAAATCTTCCGTTTTATCTTGAAACTCCTAATGAACTGGATGGATATGCAAAGGAAATTTCACTTTTAAAAAGTTTATACAAATAAAAAATAGACTGTATCATTGAAGTGATGTTACAGTCTATCATTTTTGGATAAGCAGATAAAAAGAAAAGACCTAACAGTGATATCTGTTAAGTCTTTTTTTGGTGGGAACAACAGGGCTCGAACCTGTGACCCTCTGCTTGTAAGGCAGATGCTCTCCCAGCTGAGCTATGCTCCCATCAGCAAGAATGATTATATAACAAAGCAGAGCATTTGTCAAGAGTTAATTTTAGAAAATAATTCTTTTATTCTGTTTATATCATCCTTTAAGTACAAATATCCGAATAGTGCCTCAACTCCTGTCGCACAGTGGTATTCGCCTTCAGTGGCGCTTTTTGGCGAATGACCGACTTTGGAGTTTCTGCCTCTTTTGAATACGGTCATTTCTTCTTCTGTAAGAATATCTTTGATTTTTTCAAAAGCAGATGTCTGTGCCTTTGCTGAAACATATTTTACACTTTCCTTGTGCAGATCATTGACAGGTCTGTTAGCATTGCATACAAGTGTTTCTCTTACAAGGATTTCATATATTCCGTCTCCGATGAATGCAAGGTTAAGCGGGCTTAACTGCTTCGGATTTACTTCTTTATCAACAAATCTCATTATGGTATATATTCGAACTCAATATCGTAAATAGATACTATGTCGCCCTCCTGTATTCCTCGTTCACGCAGTGCATCAAAAACACCGCTTTTTTCAAGAACTCTCTGCATATACTGCAGTGCCTCATAATCTTCTATATCAATACCCTTGAGAACTTTAGGAAACCAGTCAGCCTCAACAATATAATAATTATCATCTTCAACAGTTATTTTGAAGCCCTTGTCGTCCTTAATGAGAGCATCAAGAGGTATTTCTTCAGCTTCGTATTCCTTTATAGGCGGAAGAGTTTGCAGCTTATTCCATACTGCATTCATAAGCTCCTGAGTACCCTCCATTATAGGTGCACAGATTGAATAATATTCAAAGCCTTTACTTTCAACATAGTTCTTGAATTCCTCAATTTGTTCCGGCTCTGCCATGTCGATTTTGTTGCCTGCAACAATCTGAGGCTGTTTTGCAAGCTCAGGATTAAATTTAACAAGCTCTTCGTTTATTTTATTAAAATCGTCAATGGGATTTCTGCCCTCAAATCCGCTTACATCAACAATGTGAACTAACAGTCTGCAACGCTCAACATGACGCAAAAATTCATGACCAAGACCAATTCCGTCACTTGCACCCTCAATAAGACCCGGGATATCTGCAATAACAAATGAACTGCCTTCACCCATGGATACAACACCAAGATTCGGAACTAATGTTGTAAAATGATAGTCAGCAATTTTTGGCTTAGCTTGGCTGACAACAGATATAAGGCTGGATTTTCCAACACTTGGATATCCAAGCAAGCCTACATCAGCAAGGAGCTTCAATTCTAAGGATATTTCCCATTCTTCACCGGGCATTCCGGGTTTTGCAAAACGAGGAACTTGTCTGGTTGGTGTTGCAAAGTGAATGTTTCCCCAACCACCTTTTCCGCCTCTGGCAGCGACAAATCTGTCTGTTTTGCTCATATCAGCCATAACTGCACCCGAGTTTATTTCTTTTATAATAGTTCCGCGTGGTACTTTAATTTCAAAATCCGGAGCTTTTTTTCCGTATTGACGGCATCCTCTTCCGTTTTCACCGTTTTTGGCAGCGTACTTTCTCTTGTATCTGAAATCAGCAAGAGTAGCAAGATTGTCATCAACAACGAATACTATATCTCCGCCTTTTCCGCCGTCACCGCCGTCAGGACCACCTGCAGCTACGTATTTTTCTCTGTGAAATGCAACTGCACCTGCACCGCCGTCACCTGCTTTTATTTTTATTTTAGCAATATCTACAAACATTATTTTAATTCCTTTTCTTATTCTTATATAGAAATATAACAAATTTATTGAAAAAAAGCAACAATCTTAAGCGTGTATTTGATAAAAAGATATGTGATCTGATTGAAAACGTCTTACTTATATTATATAATTATTTTACATTATATGGTTTTGGAAGATAAAGAGGTAGTTATGAAGATTTTTCATCTGGCTGATTTGCATTTAGGTAAAAAAGTAAACGGTTTTTCTATGATTGAAGAGCAAAAATATATTTTAATAAAAATTCTTAATGCTATTGATGAACACAATCCGGACGGAGTTGTTATAGCAGGGGATGTGTATGATAAAAGCGTGCCGTCTACAGAAGCTGTTGAGCTTTTTAACGATTTTATATGCAGATTGTCTGAAAGAAATATTAAGACATTTATAATAAGCGGAAATCATGACAGTGCCCAGCGTCTTGCCTTTGCGTCAGATTTAATAAATAAAGCAGGAATATACTTTTCCCCTGTTTATGATGGAAATTGCAGGGCAAATTGCCTTAAAGATAAATATGGTGTTCTGAATATTTATATGCTTCCGTTTATTAAGCCAGCTAATGCAAGAGCGGTTTTCAATAATGCAAAAATTGACAGCTATACCGATGCTGTAAAAGCAGCTGTTGAGAATATGCAAATAAATGCAGAGGAGAGAAATATACTTGTAACACATCAGTTTGTTGCAGGTGCATCCTCCTGCGATTCTGAAGAAATTTCTGTAGGCGGAAGTGATAATGTTGCTGTAAATGTTTTTGATGATTTTGACTATGTTGCATTAGGTCATCTTCATTCACCGCAGTCAGTCGGAAGAGATGTTGTTAGATATTCGGGTACACCATTAAAATACTCTTTTTCTGAGGTTAATCATAAAAAATCAATAACAGTGGTTGATTTTAAGGAAAAGAGAAATGTTAAGATTAGTGAAATTCCTTTGATACCTAAGCGTGATTTGAAGGAAATAACAGGTACATATGATGAGCTGGTCAGCAAAAAGTTTTATGAAAATTTAAACACGGATGACTACTATCATATTACACTTACAGATGAGTTTGATGTTTATGATGCTGTTGACAGACTTCGTTGTGTATATCCTAATCTCATGAAACTCGACTATAATAATAGGCGTACTAACAGCAATGAAACGGTAGACGGAAGTAAAATAAAAAAGTCTGAATCAGAATATTTTGAAGAACTTTACGCTAAGCAAAACGGTGATGAAATGAGCGACGAGCAGAGAGTATTCATAGAAAATTTGATTGACGAGCTTAAAAAGGGGGAAGTATAAATGAGACCTGTTAAACTGGTAATGTCTGCATTCGGACCATATGCTAATGAGGAGACTGTTAATTTTGAGATTTTTGGAAATAATGGAATTTATTTGATAACAGGTGATACAGGTGCAGGCAAGACAACAATTTTCGATGCAATAACCTATGCTCTTTTCGGTGAGCCGAGCGGTGATAACAGAAAAGCTAATATGTTCCGTTCAAAATATGCAAAGGAAGATACTAAAACCTTTGTCGAGCTGACCTTTGATAATAATGGCGAGAGATATTTTGTTAAGCGTGTTCCTGAGTATGATAGACCTGCAAAGCGTGGAAACGGCACAGTTAAGCAGTCCGCTGAGGCGGAGATGATAATGCCTGATAAAGCAGTAATTACAAAGCCAAAGGAAGTTAATGATAAAATTATTGATATTATCGGAGTTAACAAAAATCAATTTTCACAGATAGCAATGATTGCACAGGGTGATTTTTTGAAACTCATTTTAGCTAAAACTACAGAGCGTCAAGCAATATTCAGAGAAATATTTAAAACCCAGTTTTATGAAAAAATGCAGTATAAAATAAAAAATGAAGCAATTGATGTAAATAAAAAGTGCAAGGAATACAGCGACAGCATAAGGCAGTATGCTGTCGGTATAGAGTGTGCTTCAGACAATCCGATGATTGTTGCATTAGAGGATATAAAGAAAAACGGTAAGCCTGTTGCAGAAATTTTAGCTTTTCTTGATAAGCTGATTGATTATGACAGCGTAAAGCAGGAAGAGGCTTATTCTAAATTATCCGAATATAATAATCGGCTTGATGAGCTGAAAACACAAAAAAATGAAGCAGCTAAGGCAAATGAAAACAAAAAGAAATATGATGAAAATAATAAAGCTCTGAAAATACTTGACGATAAAAAAACTGCTGCAGAAAGTTTATTAAAGCAGGCAAAGGATTTCGCTGAAGATGTTGAAAGCACAAAGGAAAAAGTAACTATTCTCCAGCAGAGTATGGTGGATTATGATGAACTTGAGGATAAGAAAAAGCATTTGAATAGTTTGCAGAAAAAGCTGGAGGGGCTTGAAAGAGATAATACTGTTCTAAAGGAAAATTGTGAAAGCATTGAAAAGAAAATTGCTAAATATAACGGCAGATTAAATATTATAGGCAGCCCTGAGACAGTTATTGCTGAATGCACAGCAAAAAAAGAAAATGAAGAGCAGATTTTGAAGAAAATCGAAATGGCCGAAGTGAAATTTTCAGATCTCAAGACTATAAAAGAAAAATTAAAATCAGCTCAAGATGATTTTAAAGCAAAAAGTGATACATATAATATAGTGCATAATGAATATGAGATACAGTATCAGCTGTATCTTGATTCACAGGCAGGCTTGCTGGCGAGTTCACTTAAGGAAGGTGAACCTTGTTCGGTGTGTGGTTCGGTTCATCATCCAAATCCTGCAAAAGCACCTGATAAAGCTCCCACAAAAGCTGAGCTTGATGCAAAAAAGAATGAAGATGAAAAAGCTCGCAGTGCAAGAGAGTCAGCAGGAAATAAAGCAAGAGAGATAAATGTGCAAAAGGAAAGCACTTTTGAAAATCTTAATGAAATGCTTGCAAATGATTTTGAAATCAGCAATTTTGATAATGCTGAAAACAGTATAAGAATTATTAAAAATAGCGTAATGAAGTCTTTAGCAAGTGCTGAAGATATACTTACGGAAAGTGAAAGGCTGAAAAAAGAAAAGGCGGTAATCAGTAAAATTCTTCCGGAACTTGAAAAAAATATAGATGAAAACAAAATTAAATTCAATAAAAATAATTTGGAAATTACTGCACTGAATACGGAAATAAGAGCTGTTGGAGAAACAATAAAGAAACTTAGTAAAAAGCTTGAATTTGACAGCAAGGCTCAGCTTTCTGAAAAAATCAACAGTCTGAATAACATTGTATCTGAAAAAAACAGCGCTGTAGAAAAATCATGTGAAGGGCTGAACAGCCTTAACAATCAGCTTGCAGAACTTCAGGGAAAGCAGGCAGAGCTGATTCGTCAACTTGAAAATTCAAAAGAGCTTGATATTGATGAAATACAATTACAACTTAAAGATTTTACTGAAAAATACTCTGTACTGGATAATGAAAGGCAAAAAATTAATATTAGACTCTCAAACAATAATAATGTTAAAACTAATATTTTTAAAAAATATAAAGGTTTCAGTGAACTCGAAAAAAAGCGTAACTGGCTTAATGCTCTTGATAATACTGCAAACGGAAAGGTTCAGGGCAAGGAGAAGATTATGCTCGAAACTTATGTTCAGATGAGTTATTTTGATGATATTATAAAGAAAGCTAATACAAGATTTATGAAAATGAGTGACGGTCAATATGAGCTTGTACGAAGTACGCAGGCCGAAAACAACAAGATTCAGAGCGGACTTGAGCTTGATGTTATCGACCACTATAATGGTACTGTGAGAAGTATAAAAACATTATCAGGAGGTGAGTCGTTTAAGGCGTCGTTATCCCTTGCATTAGGGCTTTCTGATGAAGTGCAGTCAGAATCAGGCGGAATCAAAATTGACACAATGTTTATTGATGAAGGCTTCGGCTCACTTGATGAGGAATCACTTGAACAGGCAATTAAAACTCTTGTAGGAATAGGCGGAAGTAACAGACTGGTTGGCATAATATCTCATGTACCGCAATTAAAGGAACGTATTGATAAGCAGATTATTGTTACAAAAGATTATGCAAACGGAAGCTATATTAGACAGCAGTAGAGCAAGATTTAGATAAGCTGATTTCATAGGTCAATAATAATTTTTATACTATTGAATAGATATATTATATATGTTAAAAATACTAAACTATATTATTTTGTTCAATTAAAGATGCAGGTAAAATTATGACTTTAAAAGATTTACAGATAGGAAAAACTGCCGTTATTCTTAAGGTCGGCGGTGAAGGTGCATTAAGACAGCATTTTCTCGATATGGGATTAATACCCGGTGCAGAGGTTACTATGGTTAAGTATGCACCAATGGGTGATCCTGTTCAGCTGCGTATTCATGGATACGAGCTTACACTTCGTATTGCAGATGCTGATAAAATTGAGATAAGTGCTGAATACGAGCTTGATGCAGTGAAAGACGATGGCAGACGAAAATCAGATATTTGTCATCCCGGTCTTGGTGAGGGCGGAAAATTTCATACTAAAGCAGATGAAAATCCTTTGCCTGATAGTGAAACTCTTACATATGCCCTTGTAGGTAATCAAAACTGCGGAAAAACTACTTTGTTTAACAGATTGACAGGATCTAATCAGCATGTAGGAAATTTCCCGGGTGTAACTGTTGACCGCAAGGATGGCGCTATTACAGGGCGAAAAAATACTCTTATAACAGATTTGCCGGGTATATATTCAATGTCACCCTACAGCAGTGAAGAAATAGTTACAAGAGAGTTTCTGCTGGGAGACAAACCCAAAGGTATTATCAATATAATTGATGCTTCAAATATTGAGAGAAATATGTATCTTACCATGCAGCTTATGGAACTGGATATGCCGATGGTTATAGCCCTTAATATGATGGACGAGGTAAGAGAAAACGGAGGCTCAATTCTGGTTAATGAAATGGAGGCAATATTAGGTGTTCCTGTTATTCCGATTTCAGCCTCTAAAAATGAAGGTATCAGTGAATTGGTGGATCACGCTGTACATATTGCCAAGTATCAGGAAAGACCGGGAAGACGTGATTTTTGTGAGGATAACGAAAGAGACAGTGCAATACACAGATGTATACACGGTATAATGCACCTTGTAGAAGATCACGCAGCTGCAGCAGGTATACCTGTTCGGTTTGCGGCAAGCAAACTTGTAGAGGGTGATGCTCTTGTTCTCGACAAGCTTCAGCTCAGTCGAAATGAACAGGAGATGATAGAGCACATAATTCTTCAGATGGAGCAGGAGAGGGGACTTGACCGTTCTGCTGCCATAGCAGATATGCGATTTACATTTATAAAAAAAGTATGTAATGCGACTGTTATTAAGCCTAGAGAAAGCAAGGAGCATGTAAGAAGCAGAAAGATAGATAAATTCCTTACAGGCAAATATACTGCAATTCCTGCTTTTATCGGAATTATGGGATTAGTGTTCTGGCTTACTTTTAATGTTATCGGTGAAGGACTTTCAAGACTTCTTGAAATAGGTGTGAACTTATTAACAGATGCAGCCGATAAAGCTCTTTTAGCAGCTAATGTAAATGAGGTCGTTCATTCTCTGATTATTGATGGTGTATTTAACGGCGTAGGCAGTGTTCTGAGTTTTCTGCCAATAATTGTTACATTATTTTTCTTTTTATCAATACTTGAGGACAGCGGATATATGGCAAGAGTGGCTTTTGTTATGGATAAGCTTCTTAGAAAAATCGGTTTGTCAGGCAGAAGTATTGTCCCTATGCTGATAGGATTTGGATGTACTGTCCCCGGTGTTATGGCAAGCCGTACACTTTCTTCCGAGCGTGACAGAAAAATGACAATAATGCTGACACCATTTATGAGCTGTTCGGCAAAGCTTCCTATTTATGCGTTTTTTACCGCAGCATTCTTTCAAAGCTATAAGGCTTTGGTTATGACGGGATTGTATGCTCTGGGAATTATCAGCGGTATTATTATGGCTTGTATTATGAAAGGTACAATGTTTAAGGGTGAGCCTGTACCTTTTGTTATGGAACTTCCGAATTATCGTATGCCAAGTGTAAAAAACGTTGGTCAGCTTCTTTGGGAAAAGGCAAAGGATTTCATCCAGAGAGCATTCACTATTATTTTTATAGCATCAATAGTTATATGGTTTTTGCAGACATTTGATATTCGCTTCAATATTGTTTCGGATTCCAAGGATAGTATGCTGGCGACTTTTGCGGGTGTAATTGCTCCGATATTTAGTCCCTTAGGTTTTGGAGATTGGAGAATTTCCACTGCTCTCATTACAGGCTTTATGGCAAAGGAAAGTGTTGTTTCTACTTTATCTGTGCTGTTTGGCTCTACATCAGCACTTGCAGGGGTTATTACTCCGCTTGGTGCAATAAGCCTTCTTGTATTTTGCCTGTTATATACACCGTGTGTTGCCGCTGTTGCTTCTGTAAAGCGTGAACTGGGCGGAAAGTGGGCTTTTTCTATGGTTGTAATGCAGTGCGTTATTGCATGGATTGCATCATTTATTGTACGTGGTGTTCTTGCATTGCTGGGGGTAGTGTAATGAATAGACAAAGTATAACTGTACTTATTTTAATAGCTGTAATATCAATTTTTGTATTGATATATATTATAAAAAATCAAAATAAAATATTTTATTGTAATGAATGCAATGGCGATTGTGCTAATTGCGGTAGAAATAAATAAAACAACAAGCACTGATATCATTAGCCGGATATCAGTGCTTTATAATTTATCTCAGTAACGGCATATTACCGGTCAGTTTGTTTACTTTTTTCTTACTTCCGCAGATAGCGATACCGATATATTTTAATTTGTTTTCAAAAGTCTTTGCCATTTTCGCTATGTACTCATCATAGGTTTTGCAGCCTTGTGCCAAGTCAGAAAAATCAACAACTGTCAGGTCTGAGTATTCTTTTGAAAATAACTTCTTTCGTATATTATGTATTGCTTCGGTATCTCCTTTTAAAACAGGAATAGGAATTTTTATTATTCCGTTATGGATATTACAATCTAAGTCCTTAATATCATCACCGACAACATCAGGCAGTTTCATACCCATTGTAATGCCCAGTATTGCGGATGTGTTTGCTATAATGCCAACAGGAAGGTTTTCGTCAATAATCATAACACATTTTTTATTTTCAATGTTCATTTGAATTACTCCTTTTGTTCGATTTTCGTTTGAATATAGTCAATTTGGTTTGCGAAACAAATAATCCCATAAGTGTCAGTACAGCTCCTATTATTGCGGAAATTGTTAATTGTTCTTTTAAAATTACTGCTGCTGCAATAACAGTTACGACAGGTACTATATAGATATAAATGCTTGTTTTTAATTCTCCCAGATTTTTTACTGCATAGTTCCATGTAACAAAACAAAGAGCAGATGCACCAATGCTTAAAAAGAGCATATTTAATATATTGTTCATTTCGGTAAATCCGGAAAAATTCAATTAAAAATCAAAGAAAAATAGTGTTGGTATCATAAAAATAATACCATATGTAAATATTCGCCGTGTTGTCTGTATTATATTAAATCCGAAGTCTGATATTTTTTTTGAAAGAATTGAATATACCGACCATATCAGTGCGGCAACAACCGCTAAAATATCTCCTGCAGGGTTTATTTCAAGTTGTGAATTTTTAAAGCTGATAAGATATATGCCTGAAATTGCTATTACAAATCCGATAAAGAAATTCAGATGAAGTTTATTTCCTTTTTTTGAGATCAAATATGATAAAATCGCGGTGAAAAAAGGTGATATAGAAATAATAACACCTACATTTGACGCCATTGTATATGTAAGTGAAATATTTTCCAGCAGATAATATAGTGTTATTCCGCAAAGACCGGCAGCGGCAAATGTTAATTCCTGATTTATAGTTGTTAGCCTAAGCTTTTTTGGATAGGCTATCGTCAAAATAATTAATCCCAGAACAAAGCGAAAGAACAGAATTTCAATAGGCTGAAAGCTGTTTAACAGAATTTTAGTTGAAATGAATGTTGTTCCCCATATAAATATAGTAATAAGTGCAGATATGTGACCGGATAAATTATTACTTTTCATTCTTATTTTCCTTACTTGATTTTGTAAAAATTTTCTTGTACATAGCCGGAGAGAGACCGATATACATATTAAAATAATTTGTAAAATGACTTTGATCCGAAAAACCTGTTTGCTGAGAAGCATCTATCGAATTTACTCCGTTTTGCAGAAGAGATTTTGATTTGCTAATCCGTATAGACTGAAGATAACGGTATGGTGTCACTCCTTTTGCTTTTGTAAAGGCACGAATTAGGGTGGACTTGCTGAGATTACTGTGTCTGCATAATTCTTCAAGTGAAATGTGCTCGGTAAAATGCTTTTGTATAAATGAACAAGTTTTTTCAATTTCATTCTTATATTCGGGGATATATTTTTCAGATGGCTTACAGTATTTTTCAATGAGCATAGACACAAGTATCAGCATTTTTTCTTCCTTTTCAAGATGCTCATTATTATTCATAATCATTTGATGAAGTGATTTTAAATTTATAAGTAAATCGGTATCATTTATTACATTTTGCGAAAAATTTATTAAAGTTTGTTTGCCAACGATTTCTTTCGTTAAAGACATCATTGTGCTGATAGGAATGTTAATTGCACTGTAATTAAAGATTTCAGTATTGCTTTGTGTACATGAATGATTGTCGTTTGGATTGAACAATAAAATATCATTTGGCTTTATGATGTATTCTGTATTTTTGCATGAAAGAAATCGTGAACCTTTTTCTATAAATCCGATAACATAGTAGTTGTGAAAGTGGTTTGGAAAAGGCTGAACAATGCCGTCAAAGCGATATGCCTCAACATTAAGCGAATTATCATATTTAATTTCTTTTACTGTGTTTTTCAATTTTATCTCTCCCTCTTAATAATTATAATATACTGATTTTTGAATTTCTTGTATAATATCTTCAAAAAATAAAACGGATACTGAAAGTTAATTCAGTATCCGCTTTGATATATAGCATTATTTTGATTTAGTCCTCAGATGAAAGAAGTATTCTGTCGTTATCAAGCTCTTCACCTGATGTTGTCTTGAACTTTGCAAGGAGATCAGCAGTAGTAAGCGACTTTTTCTCCTCACCTGAAACATTATAAATGATTTTACCGTCATTCATCATGATAAGTCTGTTGCCTATTGCAATAGCATCTTTCATGTTATGAGTTATCATAATTGTAGTAAGATTATCTCTTGCAACAATTTTTTCTGTAAGATCAAGAACTTTTTTAGCTGTTTTGGGATCAAGGGCAGCAGTGTGTTCATCAAGCAATAGAAGTTTAGGTTTTTTGAGAGTTGCCATAAGAAGTGTAACAGCCTGTCTCTGTCCGCCTGAAAGCAAGCCTACCTTTGATGTAAGTCTGGTTTCGAGACCGAGATCCAGTGATTTCAAAAGCTCTGAATAGCTTTCTTTTTCTTTGTGATTTACACCCAGCTTAAGAGTTCTTCTTTTTCCTCTGCGTGATGCAAGTGCCAGATTTTCAATAATCTGCATGTCTGCCGCAGTTCCATTCATAGGATCCTGAAAAACTCTTCCGATATATTTTGCTCTTTTGTGTTCGGGAAGTTTTGTTACATTTGTTCCGTCAATGACTATACTTCCGCAGTCTACAGGATAAACGCCTGCAATCATATTGAGCATTGTAGATTTACCTGCACCATTACCACCGATTACAGTTACGAAATCACCTTCGTTAAGAACAAGATCAATTCCGTTAAGTGCTTTTTTCTCATTTATGGTATTAGGGTTAAAGGTTTTATGAACATTTTTTATTTCAAGCATTATTCTTTAACCTCCTTATTTTTAGCCTTGCTGCTTCCTGCTTTTTTCTGGTCAACATGTGATTTCCAATAGGGAATTCCAAGGAACAGACCAACAACAAGAGCGGTAAGAAGCTTCATATCATTTGTATTAAAGCCTACATTTATTACACTCTGAATTACAATATAGTAAACTACACCGCCGAGACCGGCACCAAGAAGCTTGAGCGCGAAGTTCTTGAATATTTTACTAAATAATACTTCACCGATAATTATTGCTGCGAGACCGATAACAATTGCACCCTGCCCCATAGAAACCTCTGCTGAGCCTTGATACTGTGCAAATGCTGCACCCGACAAAGCAACAATACCGTTTGAAATTACAAGAGCAATAATAGTAGTTAGGTCAATATTAATACCGTTTGCTTTTGCCATATTCTTGTTTGAGCCTGTTGCTCTTATTGAGTGACCAAGCTCTGTAGCAAAGAACCAGTACAGAACTAAAATAATCATAATTACAAGAATTGCCAATGAAATCAGAGATCTGTTTGTGTACATACTGCTGATAATCGGTGTGTATAATCCTCTGGGAATAGTTTCCAGTGCTTTAACATCAATACCTGCAATGGTGAAATCCTGTCCGATAATTCTAAGATTTATTGAGTATAATCCAAGCTGAGTCAAAATACCTGCAAGTATCGGCGGAATACCGAATTTTGTATTGAATATACCTGTTGCAAGTCCTGCTGCACATCCTGAAAGGAATGCAAATATCATTGCAACAAAAATATTCTGTCCGTTTAAAACAGATATTACAAATACTGCACCGCCTGTTGTAAATGATCCGTCAACTGACAAATCAGCAAAATCAAGAATTTTGTAGCTGATATAAAGTCCGATTGCCATTATGCCCCAGATTGCACCTGTTGCTACAGCTCCTGGCAGCGATGTCAAAAATAAGTTAAAATCAATTCCCATATGTATTCTCCACTGATTAGCCAAATTATATTTAGCTTGGCTAATTTCTTTAATGATAATTTTAAAGAGCAATATTAACTATTGCTCTTTAAACTATCTTTATTATAAGTTTTTATATTATTAATGTCAACACAAAAATCTTACTCTGTTATTTCAACATAATCCGATGTGACCTTGTCAGCTACTCCGTATTTTTCAACAGCATCCTTGTTGTACTGTGCTGTAAGCTTCTTAGGAGCCTGAATGTTCATCTCAGCAGGATTTTTGCCGTTTACAAGAATTTCATAAGCCATTAAGCCTGCATCATAACCGATGTCATAGAAATCAATAGAGAATGTTGCAACCGCATTTGTGTTCTTTGCAATATCTGTTTCACCTGCAATTATAGGTGTCTTTGCATCCTCGCATGCAGCCTTGATTACAGGACCGTTCTTAGCAGCAGTATTATCTGTAGGGATATAAATTACATCTGAATCATTAGCAGCCTTGATGATAACTGACTGAATATCTGATGCGTCCTTGAAGGTGTAGTAAGTTACTGTTTTATCTTCAGCTTCAAGAAGTGATTTCATTCCGTCAGCCTGATATTTTGAGTTAGCCTCTGCAGTGCAGTAGAAAATACCAACATTCTTTGCATCAGGGAAGAAATAAGTAAGCTGTTCAGCCTGCTTTTCAAGCGGAGCAAGGTCGTGTGTACCTGTTACATTAACACCGCTTTGTCCTTCCGGTTCAAAGTCAAGATTTAATGCTGTAGCAAAGTTTGTGATTGATGTTGCTACAATCGGAATTTCAGCTGTTTTTGTGTAACAAGCTGAAAGAGCAGGTGTAGCGTTGGCCATAATTAAATCATATTTTGCAGCAACGAACTTTTCTGCTATAGGAGTACAGTTCTTAGGCTCACCTGCAACCTGAAGGTCAAATGTAATCTTGTCGCCAAGCTTTTCTTTAAGTGCATCCTGAAATCCCTGTGTTGCCTTGTCGAGTGCATCATGCTTCATAAGCTGACAAATGCCGACTGTATATGTTTTGTTTTCATCTGTTTTGGTATCTGCATTTTCGCCGCTTGAGCATCCTGCAAATACTCCTCCGATCATCAGTGCTGAAAGAGCAACGGCTGTGATCTTTTTTACAAGTTTGTTCATAAAAATACCTCTCCTAAATTATTTTATGTATCTGATAATTCTAGTTTAACACATAAAAGCGTTAAAGTCAACAATAATTTAAAAAGTGATATATAAGACCACTTAAAATAAACAGAAAATATAAAAACGAAATTCACTTTTTGAGTCTTTTACAAAGTTTTCAAACTATCTGTATTTTAGATATTCAATAAAGCGCTTTACTGCAAGTGATGAGTTTTTTGTGTTTTTTATTGCGAGACCAATATTTCTGTATGCAGGAATGTCAAGCTCCTTTGCAATGATCTTGTATGGTATTCTTTTTAGAATAAGCTGCGGCAGGATGCTGATTCCAAGTCCGCTTTCAACCATGGACATAATTGCATAATCGTCCCAAGTTGTAAAATGAACATTAGGTTTAAGATTGTATCGTTCAAATATTTCTGAAATTTCAGTTTTTGTACCTTTTTCAAGCAACATAAAAGGTTCATTACATAGTGCAGTGACAGGAAATTTATCATAATTAACTAAGGGATGATTTTCGGGAATTATTGCCATAAGTTTGTCGCGCTTCAAAAATATGGTTTCAAATTCGGATTTTGTGGGCAAACGAAGAAATCCGCAGTCAACTCTGCCCTCGTTAATCCAATCCTCTATTTCTGTATAATCACCAAGAAGCAATTCATAATCAATGTTAGGATAATCTTTTTGAAATTCTTTAATAATATTTGGCAGCCAATGAGTTGCAACGCTTGAAAAAACACCTATGCGTATAATTCCTGACTGCAGGCCGTTAAGTTCACTAACCTTTATCTGAAGTTTTTCATATTCATTGCAAATATTTTTTGCATAAGGCAAAAGTTCGAGTCCGTCACTTGTAAGTTTAATACCTGCCTTACCTCTTTCAAGCAGTATTACTTTCCACTCCCTTTCAAGATCATTAATCATTCTGCTGATGCCTGATTGTGAATAGTCAAGCATTTCTGCCGCTTTTGTAAAGCTGCCGTATTCAACGGTTTTAACAAAAGCCATATATTTTTGTATATTCATATCTATAAAATAACACCTCTTAATATCTGATTTTGTAATAATAACGATGATAAATATTCGTTTTTGTTATCTATATATTTATGATATACTATTCAATGAAAAAAATCAATGGAGAAGTGAAATGAAAAAATCGTTTATTAAATACATATTTGCTTTGCTGCTTTTTGGCAGCAATGGAATAATTGCAAGCCGAATAAGTTTGAACAGCAGCGAAATTGTGTTATGGAGAACATTTACAGGCAGTCTGTTTTTGATACTGTTATTTGTGCTGTCAAAAAACAAATTGACTTTTTATAAGCATAAAAAGGATTTTGTTTCTCTTTGCATATCAGGAATTGCAATGGGTGCAAGCTGGATGTTTCTTTATGAAGCTTATCAGCAAATCGGTGTAAGTATTTCATCTCTTTGCTATTATTGCGGCCCGATTATAGTCATGATATTGTCACCACTTATATTTAATGAAAAAATGACAAAAAACAAAATTGCAAGTTTTATAGTTGTAATAATCGGTATCATTCTTGTTAACAATCAGGCAGTGGAGACCAGCAGAAATATGTGGGGAATTTTCTGCGGACTGCTGTCAGCAATAATGTATTCATTAATGGTAATATTCAATAAGAAAGCAAAGACTATTACGGGGATTGAAAACTCTATGCTGCAACTGTTTATCAGCTTTCTGACTGTTATGGTATTTGTTGGAATAAAACAAGGATTCAATATTAATATTGGTAAAGAAAATATAATGCCGATAATAATTCTCGGATTAATCAATACCGGACTTGGATGTTATTTATATTTTTCATCTATTAACGATCTGCCAGTTCAAATAGTTGCAATATGCGGATATTTAGAGCCTCTGTCTGCTGTTGTGTTTTCTGTTTTATTTTTGAAGGAAACGATGCTGCCATTACAAATTATTGGTGCTGTTTTAATAATTGGCAGTGCTGTTTTTTCAAAACTTGCTGACAAAAATTATAATTAGCCCGAAATTTATTTAAAGTCTTATAATACTATAAGAGATTTACATTTATTTGTGTTCAGTATGAAAGTATGTCTTGAATATTAAGAGCAAAATACAAATTGGACGGCACAGCTTTTAAGCTGTACCGTCCAATTATAGTACTATATATCATAATTTCTTGTACTTACAGTATCTTTTTCTAAACTTTTTCTGCTCTTTCACAGTATTCTTTAATAACTTGGCAGGTATGAGCCATTTGCTCTTTTTCTTTGTCGTTCAAAGGAAGCTCTATTATATCCTCAATACCGTTTCTTCCGATTACGCATGGAACTCCGCAGGCAGTGCCTCTTATACCATATTCTCTTTCAAGCAGAACAGATGCCGGAATAACTCTTTTTTCGTCATGAAAGATTGCTTTGCAGATATCAGCACAAGCCGCACCGATACCGAATTCAGTTGAGCCTTTACCATTTATTATGTCATAACCTATATAACGTGTTCTTTCAAGTACAAACTCTTCTGTAAGTTTATTGTATTTTTCAGGCTTATCCTCCTGCAGCTTTTTATAATGCTGACCGCCTATTGTTAATGATGAGAAAGGAACGAAGGAAGAATCGCCATGTTCTCCGATTGCACATGTGGTTACGCTTCTCCTGTCAATATCTGCAAGTTCGCTTACAGTTCTTTTTAATCTTGCTGTGTCAAGTGAAGTGCCTGTAGAGAAGCATCTTTCTCTCGGCAAGCCTAAATGCTTTCTTGTATAGTCAGCTATAACATCTGCAGGATTTGTAATTGAAACGATGATACCCTTGTAGTTAACAGGCTTGAGGTTATCAATAACATCTTTTAACATAACAATAGAATCATCAAGCATATCAAGTCTTGTTTGACCTGGTTTTCTCGGCATACCTATAGATATAACAATGATATCGGCATCCTTGCAGTCATTGTAATCACCAACACTGATTTTTGTTGTTGTTCCTAAAAAAAGACATGCATCGGCAACATCAAAGCAGTTGGCAATCGCTTTTTCATGATCCTTGTCAATGAAAACTATTTCATCACAAGTGCCCTGAAAACAAAGTGCCATTGCTACGTGTGATCCAACGTGACCTGCACCGATGATAACAACTTTTCTTTTATTAAGCATATTATCTACCTCGTTTTATGAATTATATTAAAAACATAGTTGCCTATATTTTTTGTTTCTTGGATTTTACAAAAATATCAATGATTTTTGCATCATCAAATTTATATGGATTTTTGTCAAATACAACAAAATCTGCCTGTTCTCCCGCAGAAAGCACAGAGCATTGGGAATGCTTGTATTCATCCAAAACCTTGTCGCATATCAGCGGTAAAACAGCAGCTCCGCCGAGATCAATTATCTTTTCGCTGTCATAGCACAATGGTGTGCTGAAACCAATGTATTCGATTTTTTTACCATGAGTTACCATAACAGAATATATATCGTTCTCTTCATTAAGAGAAATAAAATCTGCATTTAAAAAGACAGTTGTCAACTAATCAGCTCCCTTTTATCACTTCTCTGCAATAATAATACAAAGAAAGCAATTTGTCAAATTTGCTGATTTTATTTGTCGATTTATGCTGTGATATCTGACAAATAGTACATATAAAATTTGTATAAATAAAATGAAAAATATGTTGTTTTATAATATTAATAGTGCTATAATGAAGTGAAAAATTTATTAAAAAGAGAGGTATTCTTATGGCAAAGACTAAAGCCTCTGCTGAAACTAAAGCAGTTTCAACAGAAAAGAAGTACATGAAGCCATCAGAGATTGTTACCTTCGGTATCGGACTTTTCGGCGTTGCCCTGCTCACCGGATGGATGCCGGACTATACCACAACATTCTTTGCTGACTTTGCATTCAAGGGCAAGGGATTTGACTCAGCTTCACTGTCTCATATAGTTGAGACTGTATTTTTGATTGCCGGATTTGTCGGTGCAATTTGTGAGCTTATAATCGGTGTCCTTGTAGACAGAACAAAGACAAAGCTTGGTAAGGTAAAGCCTTGGATTGGATTTGGTGCAATTCCGCTTGCAATTATTTCAATGCTTGTTTTTGTTGCTCCTAATACAACATCACTTGGTGTTGCTGCTGTATGGATGATTGTAATTTATTGTCTTTATACAGCTGTTTCCTGTGCAGTTGAATCACCTTCAAACTGTTTCGGTGCACTTTGTTCACCTAATCCTAAAGAAAGATCAACCGCAATTTCAATTGCTTCATTCCTGCGTTCAGTAGGTCAGTCAGGCGGTCAGGTTGTTATAATTGTTGTAGGTGCTGTTATGAAAGCTCTTATGGGCTCTCAGCAGTTCAAAAACGCTGAAGGTCAGGGCCTTGATCTTATCGTTTCAACAGCTATCTGTGCACTTGGTATGATCATCTTTGTTATGATTTTCTTTGCAAATAACAAAGAGCGTGTTCCTTATACATCAGAGAAGGTATCACTTGTTGAGTCAATCAAGCTTGTTTTCACAAACAAGAATCTGCTTATGGTATCGCTTACAAAGCTCTTTGGCTTTGGACGTGGTGTTTACGGTACAGTATCACTTTACATAGCTATTTACCTTCTTGGATCAAAGGGCTTGAAGCTTGCCCTCATGCTTCCAATGGGTATTGGTACAGCAGTTGGTACTTTGCTTGTTAATTTTGTACTCAAAAAATTCTCAACAAAGAAAACATTTATTTTGTTCTGCTGCTATGGTGCATCGTCACTTGCAATTCTGTTCCTTGTTTCAAAAGGAATTGGATTTAACTCAACACTTATTGTTCCGTTCTTAGTTCTCAACTTCTTCTGCGGTATTCAGCATGGTAATACAAATGTTACACCTAATATTATGATTGCCGACTGTGTTGACGAAATGGAATATAAAACAGGCAAACGACAGGAAGGTCTTGCTTATGCGGGTTACGGACTTTTCTCAAAGATTGCATCTGCATTCACAAAGTTCCTTGGCCCATGGCTTGTGTACACATGGTCACAGTATCAGTTCTCACAAGATCCTAACGTTGCATATGCATCACAGAATGACACTGTATTGTCACGTTTCCTGATGATTTATACAATAGTTCCTGCTATCTTCGTTGTTCTTCAGTTCGTTCCTATCCTTTTCTATGATATGGTTGGTGAAAAGAAGGAAAGAATTACTGCTGCTCTTGCAGAAAAGAGAGCGGCTGAAGAAGCTAAAGGCAATAATGATTCAGCAGAGCAAATTGCAGAGTAAGGAGGAAGGTAAAAATGACTGAAACAAAAGAGAAAAAAGGCTTCAAAGCCGGTGCATACGCTGTATTTGCCGGAGTTTTCGTAGCTGTTATCCTTGTTGTTATTACAATTTTTGCTTTCACAACAAGATACACTGCTTTTTCACCATCTAAGGTTGCTCAGGCATATGTTGATACTATTGTGCAGACCGGTGATGGATATAATGCATACAAGAATGCACTTGTTTCAAAAAATCAGAAGTTTGGTGACTTTATTAGAAATGCGTATATGTCTCCTTACGTAAATGAGGATGCAAAGCAGGCAGAATTTGTAGGTACAGGTACTGAAGAAGAAATGGCTGCTATTGATGAAGTTTATGAAACAATGTATGATTATTATGTAGAACTGCTTGATACATATGGTCTTGATAATTATGATGCTGTATTTTCTAACTATTTTGCAAATCTTGCAGAGGTTAGAAAGACTGTATATAAGGATGATTATATGGATACTGACTTTATGTTCGGTGCATTTGAATCAAACGTATCCAGCTATGGTGCTTCTCTTACCGGCACAAGCAGATCAATTGCTTCCGACGGAAAAACAATTCTTCAGGAAGAAACAGTTGGTAAATATCAGGAGATGTTCGGTGTTGAGACCGAGGTTGAATCAGAGAATGTTGTTGACGGCAAGAAAGTAACTGTTAAGGAAAATAAGCTTGTTTACAGATTCACTACAACTGTTAAGGATACAGTTGCTCTCAGCGAGGATGAGGTTAAGGCTTATATTGACGAGTATGCACAAAGAGCTGCAGTTCTTGCAAAGTCAGGTGAGTCAAAGGCTGATGGCTTTGGTTTGGAAGATACTACTAAGGAAAAGAAAATTTTATTCTTTACTAAAGAAGAAAAGGTTACTCCTAAATCAAATATGATTAGTGCTTTTGAAAAGCTTGATTTATCATCAGATATCACTGATGTAAATAAGTGCGTTGTTGAGGTTGCCCTTGATGATGGTAAGGTTGTAGCAACACAGGAGGTTTATGTTGTACAAATCGGCAATAGTTGGTATGTTGACGAAACAAACGTTGATACATCATCTCTTTATCTTGCAAATAGTGATACAGCACTTGTTTAATCTGTAAAATAAATTTTATAAATAATAAAGACGGCGAAGAAATTCAGCCGTCTTTATTATTTATATATGATGAAGTTATGAAGAGTTTGATATTATATAATTATTTATTATTAATTGTCTAACCATAGCTTTGATATATTTTTTATAAATACCTGCTTTATAAGACTCTGACTTGTGTAAATATTGCACAAAATAAAAGTAAGATTTTATTATTTAATCGTTTGATAATGTACTGAAGTTTATTAAAATCTTAATTTTTGTCAAGGGCAAATGTCAAATTTTGTTGATAAGTTACAAATATGACAAAAAGGTTACAAAACTGTTGGTCACATTTCCCATAGATTAAAATGCATTCAATATGTTAAAATGCAAATCGTTGTGGAAAAGGAGGTACTTATGAAGAATTTCGTAAAAAACAGCTTTATAACCGTTTTATTTACCATTATCATATTAACAGTTTTCCCTACAACAGTATTTGCAGAAGAATATGAGCCAAGATTAAATGCACCTAATGGAGAGCCTTATTATACCAGTGCTTTGAATGTTTATTCACAGACGGGGTACGGAATGCCAAATTGTGTTGCATATGCTTATGGAAGAATTTATGAGCTTAATGGCGAAGCTCCTAAAATTAACAGAGGCAATGCAGGTGAGTGGTGGTTCATTAACAAAAACAATGATTATTATGAATACGGACAAGAGGCGAAGCTCGGTGCTGTTGCATGCTGGTCAAATCATGTTGCAGTTGTTGAGGATATCGATGATGACGGCACAGTAACAATCTCTGAATCGCACTGGGGCGGAACATATTTTAATACTAAGTCTTATGGAAATGTAGCATATCATTACGGACAGGCCTTTTATGGATATATATATGCTTATAATGAACCTGTTGAACTAACGTCAGAAGAGCCTGAGCCGAAGTTTATGGTTGAGGATGCATATTTTGAAGCTCAGGAAAAAACATGCTTTTCTGTATTGGAATTTGCTACAAACAGTAATTCAATCATGAGTCCTGAAAAAAATCCTCTTATGAATGTATAATTTATGTATATTAATATTAAAATTAAAGCAAGTTGTTTAAAGCTGTGTTGTTACACATCAGCTAAGACAATTTGCTTTTTTTATTTTTATATTATTTTTGATATATCTGCAAATAATATATAGCAAATATATGAGATATTATTTCCTAATAATGAATTTTTTGGAATTTGTTGAAAAAAGTGTTGACAAAATGAAATTTTGGATATAATATAAATACAGAGTTAGCACTCAGAGCTTCAGAGTGCTAATTGATGTAAAAGAGGTGTGGAAGGGATGATTAGTGAAAGACGTTTGGCGATACTCAATCTAATAGTTGAGCATTATCTCCAAACAGGAGAGCCAATGGGCTCAAAAACTCTATGCAGTCTTCTTCCATATACAGTTTCAAGTGCTACTATACGAAACGAGATGGCATACCTGTCTGAGCTAGGTTTTCTGGAACAGCGTCATACCAGCGGCGGAAGAGTTCCCAGCAAAGCCTGTTACAGATATTATATTGATAATTTGATGGAGGAATATCCGATATCAGCTTATTATGCAAATAATATCAATGAAATTCTTTCTGTAAATGCAGGAGATCCTGAAAGACTCTTTTCAGATGCTTCAAAGCTTATCAGTCAATATACCCATTGTGCAGGCTTCAGCTGTGTTATGGAAGATAATCTTGACTGTATACAAGGTGTGGATTTGATTCCGGCAGGCAGCTCAAAGGCTATGCTGGTTATGCTTACTCTTGGAAGTAAAATAAAATCCTCTTTGATTAATATGCCCTGCAGAATAGATGATAATTTCAGATATTTGTTCTACGAAGTCATGCAAAGATTATTTATCGGCACTCCGCTTATTGATGTGAATCCTGCTTTAGTTCAAAGTTCAGTGCTCATTGCAGGCGAAAGAGTATTTGATTTACTTCCTGTTCTGGTTTCACTTTGTTCATTATGCAGAGAAGCCTCAAATACTACTCTTAATATAGATGGTGAAACTAATCTTCTTTCTCATGAAGAGCTGGGAACAGATGTTTACAAGCTCCTGTCTTTCTTAGCAGACAAAGGACAGATGAAAAAACTGTTGAAGGAATTCAGTAACAACAAAGTGAAATCAACGATTTTGATTGGTGATGAAAATCCCTTTTATGAAATGAAAAACACATCGACAATAGTTTCACAGTTTACTTATGGTAATAATCAGAAAGCATGCTTGGGACTGATTGGATCAACCAGAATTAATTATAAAAAAATAATTCCTATAGTAAGATATATTTTTGAAACAGTAGATAAATTAATCTCTAAGGAGGTACGAAATGGCTAAAAAAAAGAATGACAGTAAGGCAGTAAATGAAGATAATACCGCTATTGAAGATGAAGAGGTTAAGACCTCTGAAAATGCTGAAGCTTCCGAGCAGGAAGAGGATGCTGTAACTAAAGAGCTTAATGACACAAAGGAACAGCTCTTGAGAATTACTGCAGAATATGCAAACTTTCGTAAACGCAGTGAGAAAGAAAAAAGTGACAGCTATGCTTATGCAACAGCGAATGTTGTAAAAGAGCTTTTGGCTGTTATCGACAATCTTGAAAGAGCATTGTCAGATAAAACAGAGGACTATGAAGGTCTAAAAAAAGGTGTGCAGATGACCTATGACGGTTTGATGACATCACTTGAGAAACTTGGTGTTACAGCCTACGGCGAACAGGGTGAGCAGTTTGATCCGAATTTTCACAATGCAATTATGCATGTTGATGATGACAGCTTGGCTGCAAATATGATTACCGATGTTTTCCAGCGTGGCTATAAATTAAATGATAAGGTTGTCAGACCTGCAATGGTCAAAACAGCCAACTGATTATAAGGAGGACTATTATTATGTCAAAAATTATTGGTATTGATTTAGGAACAACAAACAGCTGTGTAAGTGTTATTGAGGGCGGTGAGCCTGTAGTAATCGCTAATGCAGAGGGCGGCAGAACAACACCTTCAGTAGTAGGCTTTTCAAAAGACGGCGAAAGAATGGTTGGTACTGTTGCAAAGCGTCAGGCTATTGCAAACCCTGATAGAACAATCTCTTCTATTAAGAGACACATGGGCAGTGACTATAAGGTAAATGTTGACGGTAAAGGCTACACACCACAGGAGATTTCTGCTATTATTCTTCAAAAGCTTAAAACTGATGCAGAGGCTTATCTTGGTGAGTCTGTAACAGAAGCAGTTATTACGGTTCCTGCTTACTTTACTGATGCTCAGCGTCAGGCTACTAAGGATGCAGGTAAAATTGCAGGTCTTGATGTAAAGAGAATTATTAATGAGCCTACTGCTGCAGCTCTTGCATTCGGTATTGATAAGGAAGATGACCAGAAGGTTATGGTTTATGACCTTGGCGGTGGTACTTTTGATGTATCTATCATTGAAATGGGTGATGGTGTTCAGGAGGTTCTTGCAACAGCAGGTAATAACAGACTTGGCGGTGATGACTTTGATAACAAAGTTATGAACTGGATTGTAAGCGAGTTTAAAAAGACATCTGGTGTTGACCTTTCAGGCGATAAGATGGCTATGCAGAGAGTTAAAGAGGCTGCTGAAAAGGCAAAGATTGATCTTTCAGGTATGACAACAGCTCAGATTAACCTTCCTTTCATCACTGTTGACAGCACAGGTACACCTGTTCATCTTGATTTAACTCTTTCAAGAGCAAAATTCAATGAAATGACTGCTGATCTTGTAGAAGCTACAATGGGCCCTGTTCGTCAGGCTATGAGCGATTCCGGTCTTTCAATGAATGAAATAGACAAAATTCTTCTTGTTGGCGGTTCTACAAGAATTCCTGCTGTTCAGGAAGCTATTAAGAAGTTCAGCGGTAAAGATCCTTTCAAGGGCATTAATCCTGATGAATGTGTAGCAATGGGTGCTGCTCTTCAGGGTGGTGTGCTTGGCGGAGACGTTAAAGGTCTTCTTCTCCTTGATGTTACACCACTTTCACTTGGCATTGAAACGATGGGCGGTGTAAATACAGTTATCATTGAAAGAAATACTACCATTCCTACAAAGAAGAGCCAGATTTTCTCAACTGCAGCAGACAATCAGACATCTGTAGAAGTTCATGTTCTTCAGGGTGAAAGAGAGTTTGCAAAGGATAACAAAACTCTTGGTATGTTCCACCTTGACGGAATTCTTCCTGCAAGAAGAGGTGTGCCTCAGATTGAAGTTACTTTTGATATTGATGCTAATGGTATTGTTCATGTATCTGCTAAGGATCTCGGCACAGGCAAGGAACAGCAGATTTCTATTACAGCTTCATCAAATATGAGTAAAGAGGATGTTGAGAAGGCTGTTAAGGAAGCAGAGCAGTTTGCTGAAGAGGATAAGAAGAAAAGAGAAGCAGTTGATGTAAGAAACAATGCTGATCAGATGGTTTATCAGACAGAAAAGCTCCTTTCAGAGAGTGCTGATAAGTTCTCAGCTGAGGATAAGAGCGCTCTTGAAACAAAGACAGCTACTCTTAAAGAGGCTCTTCAGGGTGAAAATATTGATGCAATTAAATCTGCTCAGGAGGATTTGACAAACAAGTTCTATGAAGTTTCTCAAAAGCTTTATGAGGCAACACAGGCAGCAGGTGCAGATCCCAGTGCTGCAGGCTTTGATCCTAATGCTGCTGCATCATCAAATGATGATGGATATTCAGATGCACAGTATACAGAGGTTGACGATAACTAATCTGTGTAGTATAATTACAAAAATATAAATCATTGAAAAACTATAAGCCTGTCTCGAATAGAGGCAGGCTATTAGCAAGATAAGGGGGCAGAATATGCCTGAGAATAAGCGAGATTATTACGAGGTCCTTGGTGTAAGTAAGGGCGCAAGTGAAGATGAAATAAAAAAAGCATACAGAAAAACGGCAAAAAAATATCATCCTGATCTTAATCCGGATAATCCTGAAGCAGAGGCAAAATTCAAGGAATGCAACGAAGCATATGAGGTTTTGTCTGATGCACAGAAAAAAGCACGCTACGACCAGTTTGGTTTTGCCGGTGTTGATCCTAATTATAGTGCAGGAGCAGGGAATGGAGGCTTCGGCGGTGGTTTTGGCGGAGGTTTCGGATTTGACGGCGGAGATATTGATCTTGGAGATATCTTTTCATCTATTTTCGGCGGCGGCTTCAGCTCAGGAGGAAGAAATCCAAATGCACCACAGCGCGGGCGAGATTTGCAGGCTGCTGTTTCGCTCACTTTTGAAGAGGCTGCAAAGGGCTGTAAAAAGAATGTAGAGGTTATGAGGGTTGTTGACTGCAGTGACTGCGGCGGAACAGGTGCTGCAAAGGGCACATCTCCTACCACATGTCCTGAATGTCACGGCAGTGGTGTTATAAATGTTCAAAAGCGTACTGCATTCGGTGTAATGAGCTCTCAAAGACCTTGTACACATTGCGGAGGCAGCGGTAAGATTATTGCAACTCCATGTAAAAAGTGTAATGGAAAAGGTAAGGTAAGAGTTAAGAAAACATCTACAATTGATATTCCTGCAGGTGTTGACAATAATCAGGTGCTTAATGTCAGAGGACAGGGTAATACAGGCTTGAACGGCGGGCCGTCAGGTGATTTGAAGGTTGCTGTTACAATAAAACCACATCCATATTTTAAGCGTAATGGATATGATGTTTGGTACGATAAGCATATATCTTTTGTTGAGGCAACATTAGGCACTGACGCTAAAATACCTACGCTTGACGGTGATGTTTATTTGACTATTGCTGCAGGGACACAGCCAGGTGATGTAATTACCTTAAAAGGCAACAAGGGTATTCAGCGGCTAAACGGATATGGCAAAGGCGAGCAGTATGTACGAATAGTTGTTGATATTCCAAAGTCCGTAACAGAAGAACAAAAGGATTTACTTAAGCAGTTCGATAAAAACTATGTTGCACCAAAGCATAATGGTAAAGAAGGCTTTTTTGACAAGTTTAAAAAGAAATAATTATACGTGAATTTGACACAAACAGTAAAAGAGCAAGAGAAAATTTCTCTTGCTCTTTTTTTATGCAGTTAAACATCTGCATTTTTATTTGCAGGGTTATCAATTAAATTTCCGTGCCGGTCAAATCTTGATCCGTGACAGCTGCAGTCCCATGTATGCTCGGCATTATTCCATTTTAATGCACATCCCATATGAGAACATCTTTTTACTGTAGGGTAAATCATATTTGTTATTGTTTCAATTGAATTAAGTGCAAGCTGGGGTCTTATCATCGTTCTGCTTGGTGAAAAAATTTCTGCGTATTCATTATCTTTTTCCATTATTAAATCAGTCAGAATATTTGCTGCAAGCATAGAGGAGGTCATTCCCCATTTATTAAATCCTGTTGCCGTGAAAAGATTTGGTGTGTTTTTTGAATACTGACCTATATATTGTGAACCGTCCAAAGTCATGCAGTCCTGTGTTGCCCACTGATATTTGATATCTGCATTTGGAAAATGGCTTTTTTTAAATTCGACAAGCTCGTTAAAATTTCCTCCGGATTTGCCGGTTCGATGTCCTCCTCCGCCAACAAGAAGAAAATTATTGTAGTTTCTGAAGGACATTCCTTTATCATCGTCATCAACATACATTCCGTCAATTTGTACAGCGTTTTCAAGAGCAATGACATACGAACGGTGCTGATACATTTTCATGAAATACAAGCCGTGTTTATTGATGAATGGAAAATGTGTGGCAACAATGATTTTATCGGCTTTGATTGAAAATTTATCTGTTTTTGCAATGCCATTATCTATCTCAAGAATTCGTGTGTGCTCATAGATATTCAGATTTTTTGATATTGATGATATAAATTTAAGCGGATTAAACTGAGCCTGATTTTCAAACTTTATTGCACCGAAATTTTTTACAGGTACAGGAATGTTATTAACGTATACAGCAGAACTGTTCAGTTTATTTAATGTAGAAATTTCCTTATCAAGTTTATACTGATTTTGAGAATAGTAAACATAATTATCTTTTGTTTCAAAATCACAGTCAATATTTTTGCAAAGATCTCTGTAGCTTTTGACTGCCTCTTCGTTAGCTTTCAGATACAGCTTGGCATAGTCCAGTCCGAATTCCTTTTCAAGCTTGCTGTAGATAAGTCCGTGCTGAGAGGTGATTTTTGCAGTGGTATTTTTTGTGGTTTTACTGCATATTGTATCCGCTTCTGCAAGAATATAATTAATGTTTGCATTATTAAGCATGTAGGCACAGAGGATACCTGCTATACCTCCGCCAATTATAAGTACATCTGTTTTGATATCTCTGTCAAGCTTTTTAAATGCAGGCATTTTTACATTGTTTTCCCATAATGATTTCATTTTATTACTCCTATTTGTGTAGTGTGTATATCAGAAGCATCAAACTATTCAGTAATGCTTCTGATATACACAATGAATTATAAGTCGTCAGCATCCTGTATTGGTTCAACCAATTCGTCATTATAATACGTTTCAGCAGGAACACCTGTATAACTGCCGTTTATATCAGCATTGACTATTTCAGGACTGAGATATGATGTTAAATCAATTACAGGCTTTTTCTTGTCTTGTTTCTTATCTTTTTTATTTGGCATAAAAAATCACCTCCTGCAATAGTTTTTGCAGGAGGTGTCTGTTTATTTAAATTTTTTCAACATCTATAACTGATATTTTGTCCAAAAATTGCTTAGGGGTTATTATCTCGCCGAATTCAAGAAATTCATCCATATTTTGATTAAAATTATTTACAAATATCGGTATGTCGTTATATTCAACATCAATATGGAGTACGCTTGAATCTTCAATTACTTTTTCAGGTAAGCAGGTGTGTATGTCATAATATTTTTTTACAACCGTTTCATTGTTTCTGACATATTCAAGTGTGACATTCCTCTGAGACTTTGATATGGAAATGTATTTGTCTTCTTCCTTTGAAAGTGCCAGAGCCATAGGCATTTGTGCCACCGCCTTGCAAGCACCTGAATTTACGAAAAATTCGTTTATAAATATTGACTCAAGCTTGCTGGTGTCGTCAGGCACAATAATAGCAAAAATGTATTTTGAAAGCTTATTTCCGTAAAGCTTTTTCATGAATTCTTTAAAATAATATTGCCCTTCGGCAATTTTTTCTGCAAATTCATGATAAAAAGGAATGTTTGGAGACGGACATATTGCAGGCATTGAAAAGGGCTTGAACTCATCAGAGTCTTTTGCTTTAACAAGTATTTTACTGTTTGTTATAATCATAGGAATTGTTTTTGCCATTTTTATACCTCTCATTGTTTATTAATATTATTTTACTACATAGCAGTTTTTAAATCAATAAAATTTGAATTTTTCAAAAAATATAGTGAAATGTATTGCGATATATGGTAAAATAATAAAAAGATTATTCTATATCTTGATGATTATGTGATAATTAGGGAGTAAAAAATATGAGCGATAACAATGAAATTGATGATATTATAAAAGAAATAAGAAATAAAAATAAGCAAATCGACAGGAAAGAGTCTTACGAAGATTTTTATACAAATTCAGACTCTTCATCTAAGCGTACAGAAGAGCCTGAGCTTACATTTACCTTTGAAAAAGAAGAGCCAAATACGTCAGAGCCGGAAACTGACGAAGTATTTATTGAAAAAGAAATTGTCAAGCCTGCTGAAGAAATCGACAGTATTACAATTGATAGGGACAAGCCCGTTGAAGAAAGCTTTGATGCTTCAGGTGTAATAGGTACAATTGATGATACTCCGTCTGAATATCAGAATGAGGTATTGGCGGACATTGATGATTATGAGGAGGCAGATGAAATGAAAGGCAAGAGCAAAAAGAAGATAATTATTATAGCAGCTGTGATATTAGTTGTTGTTATAGCTGTGATTGTTGCTGTTATAGCAATAAAAGGTAATGGCAAGGAAGAGCCTTCAACAACTGCATCAACCACAACATCAACTACAACCGAAGCACCTGTAGTTATAACAAATCCGCTTACAGGCGAAGAGGGCTACAATGCTTCAGCTGTTGATGTACGTCCTGTGGCATGCGTTGTAGAAAATTCTTATTATGCAAGACCGCAGTGGGGTATTGATGATAAAAAATCACCTGACATTATTCTTGAAGGTGAAGTTGAGGGCGGAGAGACAAGAATGCTCTGGTTCTATGCTGATTATACCAATGTTCCTGAACAGATTGGTCCTATGAGAAGTGCAAGACCTCCTTTTATCAGATTCAGCGAAATGTTTGATGCTATTTTTATCCATTGGGGACAGAGCTCCAGCAAGGGAAACTATGTTGGTGCTAACACTGTATTCAAGCAGGATGATGTAGACCATATCAATCAGATGACATCATCAAATGTTTCATATCTTTTCAGCCGTGACAGCTCAAGAAATTCTTATGGCGTAGAGCATACAGGTGTTTTAAACGGTGATAAGCTTGCACAGGCTATTAAGGATAAGGGCTTCAGAACAGAAGCAGGAAACAGATACACTAAGTTCAATTTTAATGCCAAAGATCAAAAGGTAAGTGATACTCCTTGTAATACTCTTGGATTAACCTTTTCAAGCAGGAGTTCTACAAGAGACTGGAAATATTCTGCTGAAGATAAAATGTATCATACAGAAGATTTTTCTAATTCAAATATCGGTTTTTCAGATGTTGCAAGAAAAAATTTGCTTGTACTGTTTGATAATACAAACTATGTTGTAAAAGAAAATTATAAAGGTTCAGGCAAGTCAGAAACATATTGTGATTACGGACTTTCAGGCGGAAATGGTAAGCTTGCAAGCCTTGGCACTGTTATTGATATTACATGGACTGTAGAAAACGGTATGCTTGTTGTTAAGGATGAAAACGGCAAAGCAATTTCACTTAACCCGGGTAAAACATGGATAGGCTGGGGCTCAAAAAACAATAACGGCTCTGTAGCCATTGGGTGATTATTAAAAATATACTTAGAATAAAAAATAAAAGTGTGTAGGTTAGAAAAAATAACTTACACACTTTCATTTTTTATTGCCGAATTTTAAAGCCTTTTTATTGTATCTGTAATTTTTTTATATCAATTACAGTCAGCCGGTTTTCGTTTACTGTAAAATGAATGTCATAGTCTGAATATTTTACACCGTAAATCCGCTCGCTGTCATTTTGATATGCAGGTCTTGGATCTTGTTTAAGTATTCCGATAATTCCTGCCTGTTTTTCCTTTGGGATTATTTTCAGCAGATTTTCAGGAAAATCAATATTAAGTGAGTAGCCGACAAATTCTTCGGCAAAGCCCTGCACTGCCTCAGGTATGCTGTCAGTATATGTAACATAGGGCTTGATGTCATATATCGGTGTGTCGTCTATCATATCTACACCAGACACCCATAGTACAGTGCCCTCATTTTTTGTGCATTCAGTCTTTTCAAGTTTTACACAGGACATGCCTATAGGATTTGGTCTGAAAGGTGAACGTGTGGCAAATACGCCTTTGCGCTTTTCTCCGCCAAGTCTCGGCGGTCTGACAGTTGGTGAAAATTCTTCTCTTATATTCTTACTGAACTGCCACAAAATCCACAAATGCGAAAATTCCTCTATTCCATCAAGTGCTTCAGGCATTCTGTATTCAGGCTCAAATACTATTTTGCCCTTTAGCTCTTTAACCAGACCTGACTGCCTTGGCGCACCGAATTTTTCGGGCAGGTCTGTATATATTTTTGCAATGATTTTCATGATTTTCTCCAAATATCAAAATATAAATTCTTTTGCTACACCAAATACTTCTCTTAAATAAAACGTTGACTTGTCCAAATAAGAGCATGGTGCAGATATTGTTGCCACATCAAGTCCTTGTTTTTTACTTATCATTTTCGCTCTTTTTAAATGATAGCAGGAGGAAACTACGGCAACATTTTCACTTAAATTATTATCTTCAATAATTTTTTTGGAGTATTCTATATTTGTGGAGGTGTTTACACTTTTATCCTCCATGTAAAGTCTGCTTTCATCAATTCCCTTTTCTGTAAGCAGATTAAACATACACTGAGCTTCGCTCAAATCTTCATCTTTTCCCTGACCGCCTGATAATACAGCAACGCTTTCAGGATTAGCTTCGAGGTACTTGTATGCAGCGTTCACTCTTGCTTTTAATGCAGCACTTGGCCTGCTTCCTCTTACAGCACATCCCAGCACGATTATAGTTTCCTGTTTGTCGGCACTGCCCTTTGATTCGATTATTACACTGCCAAGTGCAGCACTGAAGCATGTTATGCCAACAACTAATATACATAGAGCAGAACTTATTAATGTTTTGTTCTTCTTGTTGTTCCAGTGACTTTTTAAGAATTTAATAATACTGTCAAAGAATATAATAACAGCGATTAAAACGGCACAAATGACTATTCCTGCCATATTTCCGATATTCAAAATGTGCAGTCGAATAGGTAAAACAAATGTAATTAATAAATATATAACAGGCAGAATTAATATTATTTTAATCAGCATTTTTATCGTTATCTTTTTTGATGGCTTTTTCATTAGTAATCTCCTTCAAATTTTTGACTGCGAAAACAAAGCAGATAATAAGTGCAATTAGGATGATTGAGATAATGTATGGCGTGAATGTTCCGTATCTTGAAAAATCAATTATCCTTGCAAGAAAGCTTATCGGAAAGGGTGAAAGTATAGCATAAAGTACCAGACTTCTTTTACCTGCAATAACAGCAAGCTCTTTTTTGCTGTATTCAAAGTGCAGATTATTCAGTCCCAGTGCATAGACAAGACCGCTTGCCACCATTGCACAAAATGATACTGCAACGAACATAATCTCCCAGTGGGTATAAAATAAAATCGGAAATGCCCATATGCAATAAACCTCGGTAATTGTTCCCAGAAAAGCAGCAAATAGTGCAAAAAAGAGTGAAACAGTATAGAAGCCTCTGAAATTCCTTATCAGCTTATTAGTGTCCCTTTTTTCAATAAGAATTTCCTTTGCCGGCGGAGCCTGACCTGTAAGCAGTTCATCGATTGTAATTTCAAGCACCTGCGAAAGCTCAGGCAGAATTGCAATGTCCGGAAGACCGTCACCTTTTTCCCATTTTGATATTGTTCGATTGCTTACATTCAGCAGTTCGCCAAGCTGAATTTGTGTAAGGCCTTTTTCTTTTCGTTTGGCAGCAATAATTTTTCCTGTCAGCTTTGTGTCCATAGCATTATCACATCCTTGTTTTTGCTGATTTCATTCTAACACATTGCAGAAAAAAACACAATGTACGCTTGTCGGAACTGTTCCACGCATCGTGGAATATCCTTGAAACAGGCATTATACCGTGCTTTTTCAGAAAAAGTAAAATGCTCTGCAAATCCTGTAATGATTGCAGAGCACATTTGATTTTTTTATTTGTCAAATAAGAATTGATTTCTGTATGGTTATTTGATGAATGCAGCAATTCCTACTCCAAGACCGCTTACAGCCATCAATGCAGCCATAATGATTGCTGTTATTTTAACCCATTTCCTTTGATTCATTGTACCGACCTTTCCTAACTGAAAATTGTTATGCTGGGTGTTTCTTCTTTTGCTGATTTTATTTCATGATTTTGTCAGCTTCCGCAAGAAGCTTTTCAGCAATAGCCTGAGCCTTTTCTTTATCTGTACCGATAGCAGTGATATATGCTTTAATTTTTGGCTCTGTTCCTGACGGTCGAACAATAATTTTGTTCCCGTTTGTTAAAGTGTAAGCAAGTACATTTGATTTAGGAAGCTCAATTACACTTGTATTGTTATCTTCAGTGCATGTTGACACAGATGTTTTGTAGTCGTCAATTTTTGTCACAGGCATTCCAGCGAATGAATCAGGTGCATTGCTGCGGAGACTGTCCATAATTTCACCCATTTTTTCCATTCCTGCAGCACCTTCAAATGTGTAGCTTGCAACATGATTATAATAGTATCCGAATTCGCTGTATATTTCATCCATAATCTTGGCAAGACTTTTGCCTTGAGTTTTGTAGTATGCTGCCATTTCACATATCAGCATAGAGGCAACTACTGCGTCCTTATCCCTGGCATGAGTTCCTGCCAGATAACCATAGGACTCTTCAAATCCCATAACAAAATTTTCTGACTTGCCTTTAGCCTCAAGCTCTGTTATAAGCTCACCGATGTATTTGAAGCCTGTCAGAAGATTTTTAAAGGTGCAGTTGTATTTCTTTGCAATTACCTCTGCAAGATCAGTTGATACAAATGATTTTACAGCAATGCTTTCGGCTGAAAGAGTGCCTTTTTCAGCTTTTTGTGAGAGTATGTAGTTAAGAAGCATAGCACCGACCTCGTTACCGCTCATAAGCTTGTAACCGCCGTTTCCGTCAGCAACTGCAATTCCTACTCGGTCACAGTCCGGATCAGTTGCAAGAAGAAGATCAGGCTTGATTTCCTCAGCCATTTTCAGACCGCATTCAAATGCCTGCTTTATTTCAGGATTAGGGAACGGACAGGTAGGAAAGTTACCATCCGGTAATTCCTGTTCAGGAACAACGTGAACATTTTTTACGCCTATTCTGTCTAATATTTTTCTTACAGGCTTGTTTCCGGTGCCATTAAGAGGAGAATATATAACCTTCAGATCAGCATTTGCACAGACCTCGGGATTTATGCACTGCTTCTGAACTTCATCAAGGAATTTTTCGATTATTTCATCACCCATGTATTCAATAAGACCATTTGATACCGCCTCGTCAAAGTTCATTGATTTTATTCCTGTGAAATAATCAACCTTTTGGATAAATTCATATGTTTCTGCAGCCTCTTCGTCAGTCATCTGATAACCATTTGAGTTATAGCATTTGTAGCCGTTGTATTTTGCAGGATTATGTGATGCTGTCAAAATAATACCGCTTGATGTATGAAAATATCTGATAGCAAATGAAAGGCATGGTGTAGGCTGCAGTTCTTTATAAAGATATACCTTTACTCCGTTTGCAGCAAGCACCTTTGCCGCCTCGATTGAAAAATAATCTGATTTTATTCGGGAATCATAGCCTATAGCAATTGTGGGATTTTCAAAATGCTTATTTAAAAAATCGGCAAGTCCCTGTGTTGCACGGCAGACAGTGTAGTAATTCATTCTGTTTGTGCCGGCACCTATTACACCTCGAAGACCTGCAGTACCGAATTCAAGTGAACGGTAAAATCTGTCTAATATTTCTTCTTCATTGCCTTTAATTGCCTCAAGTTCTGCCTTTAAGTCGGCGTCCTCAACAGCTTTTTCAAGCCATTCATTATATAGTGCGTTGATATCCAAAGAAAACACATCCTTTAAATTATAGATTTATTATATTTTAAACCTTATAAAATGTATTGTCAATAATGACATTAATTGTTATAATTAAAATGGTGATGAAATATGTTTGCAAAAGTAAAAAGTCTTGGTATCATCGGTCTTAATGCCTTCGAGGTTACTGTTGAATGCGATATAAGTCAAGGACTGCCGAGATTTGACATTGTAGGACTTCCCGATGCCAGTGTTAAGGAAAGCAGAGAGCGTGTTAGGGCATCTGTAAAAAACTGTCATCTTGATTTCCCGGTTTCAAGAATAACTGTTAATATTGCTCCTGCCGATATAAAAAAAGAGGGAGCGTTGTATGATCTTCCGGTATTTATAGCTATGCTTAAGGCAAGCGGTCAGCTTAAGGGCAACATAGATGATTATGCTTTTATAGGCGAGCTTTCACTGGATGGTGAAATAAGGTCAGTAACAGGTGTTTTGCCAATGCTTTTGCTTGCAAAAGAAAATGATATAAAAAATGTTTTTATACCATTTGACAATTTGCTTGAGGGAAGTGTGCTTGACGGTATAAATGTTTTGCCTGTAAAGAATGTGTTTGAGGTTATGAAGCACATATCAGGCGAAAAGGAAATTAACGGATGTTACAATTCGGCAATCATAGATGAAAAAATTGAATATAATATTGATTTCTCAGATGTTAAAGGTCAGCATGAGGCTAAAAGAGCTTTGGAAATTGCCGCAGCAGGCGGCCACAACTGCATTATGGTAGGACCTCCCGGTGCTGGTAAATCAATGCTTGCCAAACGTCTGCCGACGATTTTACCTCAGATGACTTTTGATGAAAAGCTGGAGACAACAAAGATTTATTCAATAGCCGGAGCAATTCCCAAGGGTAAAGCAATTATCAGCAACAGACCTTTTCGTTCACCCCACCACACTGTTTCAGCACAGGCTTTAACAGGTGGGGGAACAAATCCCAGACCGGGTGAAATCAGTCTTGCTCATAATGGTGTGATTTTTATGGACGAATTTCCTGAATTTGACAGGCGTGCAAAGGAATCTTTAAGACAGCCGCTGGAGGATGGATTGGTTAATATTTCAAGAACATCAGGATCATATACATACCCGTCAAATATAATGCTGGTGGCAGCTATGAATCCGTGTCCCTGCGGATTTAACGGTCATCCGTCAAAAGAATGTACTTGTACACCTGCGTCGAAGAAAAGGTATATGGACAAGGTATCAGGTCCGATTCTTGACAGAATTGATATTCATATAGAGGTTTCACCTGTAGAGTATGATCAGCTTGCTGACAAGGGACAGGAGGAATCCAGCTGTGAAATAAAAAAGAGAGTTGACAGGGCAAGAGAAATACAGGCAAAAAGATTTGAAGGAACCAACATAAGCTGTAATGCAAAAATGACTGCTAAAATGACCAAGGAATATTGCATCCTTTCTGATGACGCTAATCTTATGCTGAAAGAAAGCTTTGAGCGTCTTGGACTTTCTGCAAGAGCATACGATAAAATTTTGAGAATTGCAAGAACGATTGCGGATCTTGATGAGAGCGCTGATATTGAGCTTGAACATATTTTTGAAGCACTTCAGTATCGTTCGCTTGACAGAAAATATTGGAATAATGAGGAGTAATTATGGATATTGAAAAAGTATTAAAAAATTTAGAAAAAAATGGCTTTAAGCCTTATTATGTTGAAACTAAGCAGGAGGTTCTCCCTATTGTAAAGTCTCTTCTTAAAAAAGGTGAGAGTGTTTCAAATGGCGGAAGCGAAAGTATTAAAGAGACGGGAATCTTTGAGCTTATTACTAATGGTGACTATGATTTTATTGACCGCACAGGTCTGCAGGGCGAAGAATTGCGCAATTCTTACATAAAAGCTTTTGGATGCGATACTTATTTTTGTTCTTCAAATGCTGTTACTGAAAATGGTGAGCTTTATAATGTTGACGGAAATTCAAACAGAGTAGCTTGTATTGTATATGGTCCAAGGCAGGTTATTATGGTTGTAGGTATCAACAAGATTGTAAAAAATATTGATGAAGCTGTTAAGAGGGTGAAGTGCAAAGCCGCTCCGCCTAACACAAGGAGATTGAATATTTCAACTCCGTGCAGTGTTACAGGTGAGTGTGTTTCATTGAAATCCGATAATCCTGAAATATGTCAGGGTTGCCAAGGAGATACCAGAATTTGCTGTAACTATGTTATATCTGCAAAACAGCGTCATAAGGATAGAATAAAAATTATCATCGTAAACGAAAATCTTGGATATTGATATAATATTATAAATCAAAACCGCAGAGAGCTTTATGTATAGTTCTCTGCGGTTTCATAATTTATTGATTTACGAGCTGTCTTTTCTTTATATCTTTTCTGAACAAAAATTTGAAAACTGTTCTTATTAAAGGCTGAATAAAGAATAATTGTGAAAAATATGCAAATGGCAGATTAAAGCATACCAGCTTTAACCAGTTGGCAAGCAATGTCCATACATTAAAGCCATTATAATATGGATAGTACATAAATGCTGCAAGCAGGCTCATTGCAGGGCACATTAATGCTACGGTGGCACAAATTATTGCTGTTTCAAATAAAACCGGATTAGTTTTTTCAGGATTGAAGTTCTTGCAGGCAAGCTTGAATGAGCATGGACTTCCCATTACGCACTCTAACAGATAAGCACATGCAAACTCAATCAGAATTACAGCCCATATCGGAAGCATTCTGCCGAACATGTATACTCCGCCCTGTGCATTTATTGCACCGAGTACGCTGTTCTGACCGGTAACTTCCATGAGTGTACTGCCGTTTACAACGTAAAGGCTGTAAAAAACATAGGCGTGAACTGTTACTACTACTGTGAGAAAGGCAAAAACCATTCTCTGAAATTGATTTCTTGGCATAATTTTCTCCTTTTCGCACACAAAAAACACAAGCTGTGAAAAACATATACAAATCATTTACTGCCTAACCATTCAATAGAATTGATTGATTTTCACATAGCTGCCGTAATCAGATTTATATGCTTTTTGCAAAACTTGTGTCGTTTATGTGTCTATTAAATTTTTACTTGCGTATATTATCATAAAACAATGAGTTAGTCAAATCTAACTTTTTGTAAATATAAGTGTGTTGTATTAGTTTGATTAATATGATATTATAATAGTAGGTAATTATATGTAAAGGGAGTGAGTACTATAAGAAAGATTATATCGTGTTTTCTGAGTATTATAACATTGCTGATGCTGTTTTCATGTAATGTGATTTCTTTTGCAAGTGAACAGAAAACCGACATAGCCAGAACACGTCTTGGTACAAGCAATACGTATTATGAATTCAATTCATCATCAAAAACACTTACAATAAGCGGTACCGGCGAAACTCCTAACTATATAAATGATTCAGTATCACAGCCATGGTATAAATGGCGCAGTAACGGCTCCGTAGAAAATGTTGTTGTAGAGGAAGGCATTACAGGTCTCGGAGATTATTTTCTCTACTGCGTATGTGCAAAGAATATTTCACTTCCATCATCACTTATAAGAATAAGCAGTTTTGCCTTATCCGGAAATAATATGGCAGAAAAAATTACTTTGAGTGAAAATATTACAACCATTTCAAATAATGCGTTTTATTCATGTATAAAACTGAAAAGTGTAAATATACCTGCATCTGTAAATTATATTGGTGTATCTGCTTTTGAAAAATGTCTTTCATTGAGCAGTATTAAATTTGAAAGTATGAATATGAATGTGATTGTAAATAACAGGGCTTTTCTGGCGTGTGATGAGTTAAAAGTAATAGATTTGCCTAAAAATATTACATTTTCGGATATGGGCAATTTTACTTTAGGCTTTTCTTCAGCTGATCAGAATTCTAAAAATGATATTTCTATAGGCGTTTACAGAGATTCTCCTGCTTATACGTATGTTAAGATTAATGGATTTGCTTACAGACTTCTTGACAGTATGGAAATATTTGAGGGTAATACAATTTCACGTGAATATTTCAACAGCGGAAGTGACAGAAATATTGATGATAATATGAAATTCTATTTTACGCCTTCAGATACATCTTATTATACATTTTCTTCATCGGGTGATGTTGATGTTGACTGCACCTTGACTGATGCTCATGGAAATATAATAAAAAAATGTTTGGACATATCTGAGGATGACTTGAATTTTTCTGTCAGCAATGAGCTTGCAGCAGGCGAGCGATACTGCTTTATTGTAAGCAGCAATAATTCTGCAGGTGTTTTCAGTGTTTCGCTGGGTACTGAGCTTGAAAGTATCAGGGTTGACTGGAATTTTAATCTTTCAGCAGATGCTGTCAAAGAGGGCAGACTTGATATTGCTTCCATAATAAATAATGAAACAATTGATTTTATTTATAAAAGCGGATATGTTGAGAGTGTTCCTTTCAGCGAAAATAAAGTATATGCAGGATATAAAATGAGCTATCAAAGCAGACTGGACTCAATAGTTACATGCGGTGAAAATACAGATTATATTACTGTAGGAGATAAGGAATTTGCATTCACCATAAGTATTGAGCATAGCTATGTTGTCAATGTATTTGAGCCTACCTTTAATGAAGGTGGTTATACAACACATACCTGCGTTCTTTGTGCAGTTGAATATACAAGTGATTTTAAAGACTGCCTTTCATCTGATTTCTACGGAAGAGTAGTTATTCTTGATAAAATAGGCGGAAAGGGTTTCTCATCAAAGCCTGTTCCTGATGTGACTATTTATGACTGCAACGGAAGGGCTGCTGCTACTACCGATGAAAATGGTTATTTTTATGTTACATCATATCAGACAATAAGAATTGAAAATTTTGCAGGACCTGACAGAATTGTTGAGGTGCAGAAAGGAAATCATAATCTCGGGGATGTTCCTTTAATATCCTGTGATTTTAATGAGGACAATTATATTAATGCCAAGGATTATGCGTTGTTCAGAACTATTTACGGATATTACGGAGATAGTGACGAGGAGGATTACAGAGGTTTTAATATCTATGATATAAATAACGATGAGATTATTGATGACGAAGATTGGAAATACGCCATGAATTTTGCAGCTTATGGTAAAATTGATGAAAGAATATATGATACTGTAAAATAAATTATGCACATTTTTTATTGAAAATATAGTGATTATAATATATAATATTGGCGACAAAACACTTTTGTCATAATAAAATTGACTATGTAAGGAGAGCATCTATGAAAAAGGTTGCAATTATAATGGGTTCTGATAGCGATTTACCTATCGTTACTCCGGCAATAAAACAGCTTAGAGAGCTTGGTATCGAAACAGAGGGAAGGGTTATAAGTGCCCACAGAACACCTGAAGAGGCTAATGATTTTTCTTCAAAGGCAATTGAAAACGGCTTTGGTGTAATCATTGCTGCAGCAGGTATGGCGGCACATCTTGGAGGAGTTCTTGCTGCTTCAACAACACTGCCTGTTATCGGTATTCCATGCTCATCAAAGGTACTTGATGGTATGGATGCAATGCTTGCAACTGTTATGATGCCTCCGGGAATTCCGGTAGCAACTGTTGGAGTGAACGGTGCTAAGAATGCTGCAATTTTGGCCGCACAAATCATTGCAGTGGGTGATGATGAGCTTATGGCAAAGTTACAGAATATGAGAAAAGAAATGGCACAGCAGGTTCGTGATAAGGATGCTGCATTGCAGAAAAAGCTGAAGGAGATATAATTATGGAAAAAAGTTTTAGTGAAAGCTATGCAGCAGCAGGCGTCGATGTAACTGCGGGCTATGAGTCTGTTGAGCTTATTAAATCACATGTAAAAAGAACAAATATCCCGGGTGTAATTGGTGGTATAGGCGGTTTCGGCGGTATGTTTGAAATTGCTGCAAATGAATATAAAAATCCTGTTCTTGTATCAGGAACTGATGGCGTAGGTACAAAGCTTAAACTTGCATATTTGCTGGATAAGCATGATACAATCGGAATTGATTGTGTGGCAATGTGTGTAAATGATGTTGCTTGTTCAGGTGCAAAGCCATTATTTTTCCTTGATTATATTGCCTGCGGTAAGAACTATCCTGAAAAAATTGCACAAATAGTTGCAGGTGTTGCAGAGGGCTGTGTTCAGTCCGGTTGTGCACTAGTAGGCGGAGAAACAGCAGAGCATCCCGGTCTTATGCCTAATGAAGAGTATGACCTTGCAGGATTCACTGTTGGTATCGGTGAAAAGGACAAGCTTGTATCAGGTGAAAATCTTAAAGCAGGTGATGCACTTATTGCTGTTGCATCATCAGGTGTTCATTCAAATGGTTTCTCACTTGTAAGAAAAGTATTTGATGTAAACGAGAAAACAATTGCCGTAAAATATGATGAGCTTGGCAAAACACTTGGCGAAGAGCTTTTGACACCTACAAGAATTTATGTTAAACCTCTTCTTGCACTTATGGACAGCGTAAGAGTTAATGCTATCAGCCATATCACAGGCGGTGGTTTTTATGAGAATGTGCCGAGAATGCTCAATAATGATGCATTGGCCGTTATTGAAAAAGATAAGTGTTTTAAACTGCCAATATTTGATTTGATTCAGAAAACAGGCAATATCAGCGAACACGACATGTACAACACCTTTAATATGGGCAACGGATTGATTATTGCTGTTGACAGTGACAAGGCAGATGAAGCTGTTGCTATTCTTAATGCAAACGGCGAAAAGGCTGCTGTTGTCGGAGAAATTAAAAACGGTGAAAAGGGTGTAGAGCTTGTATGATGAATATAGCTGTTCTTGTTTCAGGCGGCGGAACAAATCTTCAGGCCCTTATTGATGCTCAAAACAGAGGAGAGATTAAAAACGGAAAAATCACCCTTGTTATAGCATCAAAGCCTGATGCATATGCCCTTGAAAGAGCAAAGAAAAATAATATAAATACAAAAGTAATTGCACGTAAGGAATATGATGATGTTCATACATATACCGCTGCCGTAAGAGATGCACTGATTGACGCCGAGGCAGATCTTGTGGTTTATGCAGGATTTATGACAATACTTGATGCTCAGATTGTTGAAGCATTTCCTTATAAAATGATGAACGTTCATCCTGCACTTATTCCGTCTTTCTGCGGCAAGGGCTTTTACGGACTTCATGTTCATGATGCTGTTCTTAAAAGCGGTGTAAAGCTTACAGGTGCTACTGTTCATTTTGTAACTGAGGATTGTGATGCAGGTCCGATTATCATTCAAAAAGCCGTTGAGGTTAAAAATGATGATACTTCTGAAATTCTGCAAAAAAGAGTTATGGAAGAATGTGAATGGAAAATACTTCCTAGAGCAGTTTCACTTTTCTGCGAGGGAAGAATTAAAGTAGTTGGAAATAAAACTGAAATTGTATGAGGTGAAAATATGGAAATTAAATCACTTGCAGCCGAATTAAATACAAACAGCTATCCGGGACGCGGTATAGTTATCGGCAAATCAAAGGACAACAAGAATGTTGTTATTGCTTATTTCATTATGGGAAGAAGTGTTAACAGCAGAAACAGAATTTTTGAAGAAAATGACAGAGGCGGTATTCGCACAAAGGCATTTGATGAAAGCAAGATGGAAGATCCGTCACTTATCATCTATAATCCTGTTCTTAAGCTTGATGATGTAACGATTGTTACCAATGGTGATCAGACAGATACAATCTATGATTTTATGAAAGACGGTCATTGCTATCGTCATGCATTGCTTACACGTGAGTTTGAGCCTGATGCACCAAATTATACACCAAGAATTTCTGCGGTGGTAAAGCCGAATGGTGACTATAATATGTCTATTCTTAAGTCAAACAACGGCAAGCCTCAGTGCGTAAGATATTTCTTTGAATATCCTGCAGAAGCAGGCTTAGGTCATTTTATTCATACTTATAAGTGTGACGGTGATCCGATTCCTTCTTTTGAAGGCGAGCCGACTCCTGTTGAGATTGACGGTGATATTGACAGCTTTACTGCTATGGTTTGGGAAAATCTCAACGAAGAGAATAAGGTTTCTCTTTTTACTCGTTTTATTAACCTTGAAACAGGTGAAGAGCAGACCAGAATAATAAATAAAAATATGTAGTTAATTTAAGGGATGATGATTTTTGTCATCCCTAATAAGCTGTTTGGAGGTAAAATATGAAAGTTTTAGTTGTAGGCGGAGGCGGAAGAGAACACGCACTCATCAGAAAAATAAAAGAATCAAAAAAGGTTGACAGTATTGCATGCTGTCCCGGTAATGGCGGTATTTCTTACGATGCTGATTGCTATAATGTTTCAGCAACTGATATCAACGGAGTTGTAAATCTTGCTAAAGAAATCAAGGCTGATTTTGTTGTTGTAGCACCTGATGATCCGCTTGTTGCAGGTATGGTTGATGCACTTAACGATGCCGGTTTTGCAACATTTGGTCCGAAAGCTAATGCTGCAATTATTGAAGGCTCAAAAGTATTTTCAAAAGATTTAATGGAAAAATACAATATTCCTACTGCTGAATACAAGGTTTTTGACAATGCCGAGGATGTTATTGAATATATTAAAGAAAAGAATGAATTTCCAACCGTTATTAAGGCAGATGGTCTTGCACTAGGAAAGGGAGTAATTATTCCTGAAACAATTGATGAGGCAGTTGCAGGAGTTAAGGAAATTATGGAAGACAAAATCTTCGGTGCTTCCGGAAACAATGTTGTTGTTGAAGAATTTCTCACAGGACCGGAAGTTTCTGTTCTTGCGTTTACTGACGGAAAATGTGTTAAGCCTATGGTTTCTTCTATGGATCATAAGCGTGCACTTGACGGCGATAAAGGTCTTAATACAGGCGGTATGGGTACAGTTTCACCAAATCCATATTATACGGATGAAGTTGCAAAGGAATGTATGGAAAAAATCTTTATTCCTACAATTGAGGCAATGAATAAAGAGGGAAGAACCTTTAAAGGTTGTCTGTATTTCGGTTTGATGATTACACCAAAAGGACCAAAGGTAATTGAATATAACTGCCGTTTCGGTGATCCTGAAACACAGGTTGTTCTTCCGAGACTTAAAACAGATATTATGGAAATCTTTGAGGCAATCAACAATGAAACTCTTGGCGATTTAAACATAGAATGGTCTGATGATGCATGCACATGTGTTATCATGGCATCAGGCGGATATCCTAAATCATATCCAAAGGGAATTGAAATTACAGGATTAACTGAAGGCCAGCTCGAAGGTGTAACAGTTTATCATGCAGGCACTGCAATAGCTGACAATAAGCTGGTTACATCAGGAGGAAGAGTGCTTGGCGTAACTGCTTTAGGCTCAACTCTTGAGGAAGCGCTTGAGAAATCATATAAAGCTGTTGATAATATTTGCTTTAAAAATGCACATTACAGAAAAGATATAGGACAGAAGGCGCTGAATGCATAATAAATTCATGAATAATTTTTTAATAATTACAATTTGTTGTTGACAATTATACAAAATGGAATTATACTTGACTTGCAAATTATAAAAAAGAAAAATTTATAAAAGCAGAGGTTATTTTTATGGCAACAGTAAAAAAGAGTAAGAAAAAGGTAATAATACCGATTTGTATTGTACTTGTTATTGCAATTCTTGCCGGAGCAATTTTTGCTTTCGCAGGCTCAGGCGATGTTGTACAGGTAAAGAAATTACATACTATTACAACAGGTGATATTTACGAAACTGTTTCACTTACAGGTGATGTAACATCAGGTGCAGTAAAAGAATATAAAGCTGGTACTGTGGCAACTGTTAAAGAAGTATTTGTCAAGGTTGGCGATACAGTGAAAAAGGGTGATGTTCTTGCAACCTTTGATGTTTCAAATCTTGACGGTGAAATAAGCTCGCTTCAGTCAAGCTACAGTGCTGCTCTCAAAGAGTATAATTCGGCAGAAAAAAGTCATAATACGGCAAAGAACAACGCTAAGCAGCTCAAAAAAGAAATTGCTTCTCTTGAAAAGAAGATAGCTAAGCTGGAAAAAACTACAACTACAAAGAAAACAACAATTAAGAAAACTACAGCAAAAAATTCAACAACAGCTAAAAAAACTACTGCTAAGACAACTACACAGGTTGCAAGCAGTACAGTTAAACCTTCTGAATCAACCGAAAAGCCGACTCAGCCGTCTTTACCAAGTGTTTCAAACGATAATTCTACTTTGCCGTCTGTAACTATCCCTACTACTTCGGCAGGTTCTAATTTGGGCGGTCTCGCAGAAGAGCTTGAAAATCTTAATAAAACACTTGCTCAGATTACAAATGATCTAAGTACTCTTACTAAAACAACTGAAATCATTGCAGATACAATTTCAAAAGCACTCGGCAACGGTGAAACTGACAGCAATGCAATCGCAAAGCAGGTAGGAGATGCTTTGTCTGAAGCAATGAAGGAGGGCGTTATTGACGCTGCAAACCTTCTTATTGAAAGTGATATGGCTGTAAAGATGGTTGAAGCTGCAGTAGCTTCTATAGATTTTCAGGCTATAACAGACACAGCATTAAATTCAAAAAATGTTACTCTTACTTCTGCAGAAATTCAGCTTGCTGCTAAGTATGCGCAGTATGCTGTATTTAGTGTTCAGTCTAATGATACTGTACTTTCAACTCAGAAAACAGCTGTTGATGCCTCTAAAAAAGCATTGGATATTTTAACAAAGCAGAAGGCTGATCTTGAAGCAGGCTGGACTGCTGCTTTTGACGGCACAATTACAAAAGTTGATGTAACTCCTGAGACACAGGCTACTATGCTTCAGTCAGGAATTACTCTTGAAAATCTTGATACTATGATTGCTGAGGTAAGTCTCAGCGAGCATGATGTTCATAAGGTTAAGGTTGGTATGTCCGTTGATATCAAGACAGCTTACGGAGAGTATGACGGTGAGGTTGTTTCTGTTGCACCTACTGCAACAGGAGGCTCAGAGGGATCAATTCTTGACAGCGTTGGTTCAATGGCAGGTATCAGCGGTCTTTCAAGTCTTACTTCTTCAGGAGCAGGTGTAAAGTGTCAAATTGAAATTAAGGACACTGATGAAAACATTATACCAGGATTTACTGCAAGTGTTCAGATTAAAACAGGCGAATATATTGGCGTAACAGTAGTGCCTATTGAATCAATAAAGCTTGAGAAAACAGGCTCTTATGTATATCTTTATAATGATGAAGAAAGCACTGTTACAAAGACTCAGATTGAAATCGGTGCTACATCTGATACAAGCTATCAGGTTATTTCAGGTCTTAAGATAGGAGACAAGATTATTTCTGCTCCTGAAAGCACATATGAAGATGATACTTTCAAAGTAAAGGTTGCAGCAGATAAATAGTAAGGAGACTTTAGAGTGAATATTAATGAAAGTTTGAAAATCGCTATAAAGTGTATAAAAGCAAACTGGATGCGCAGTCTTCTTACAATGCTGGGTATAATTATCGGTATCAGCTCTGTAATTATGATTATCGGTGCGGGTACAGGTGTAAGAGATTACATTGTCGGCCTTATTGAAGATATGGGCTCTAATGCAGTTATGGTCAGCGTTGATGCTGCCTCTGCCGCTGATAGTGATTATATTACACTTAATGATGTTCAAAATATCAAGGAAAAGGTTAATGGTGTTGAGCATTGCTCACCAATGCTTATGGGCTTCGGCAGAGCAACAATTGATAAAACAGCTAAAGATGCAACTGCAATGCTGATCGGTGTAAACAGTGATGTTCAGTTTGCTATGACCAGCAATGTTTCTTACGGCAGATTTTTTACTGATGAAGAATATGATGCTAATGCTCCGGTTGCGGTAATAGGTACAACATCTGCAGAAAATGCATTTGGCTATCAGGATGTTACAAATGAATATGTGACTGTCAGCTCAAGCGGTAAGTCAATGAAGATTAAGATTTGCGGAGTGGCAAATATTGATGCAATGGCAGGCTCTATGGGCGGCGGAAATGATATGATGTCACAGATGTTTTCTACAGGTACGGATGAGGTTATAGTAGCATTATTTATGCCATGTACAACGCTTACTGAAATTACAGGTGCTGATGCAAAACTCAGCAGTGTGTTTGTTATTGCTGAAGAAGGACAGGATTATGATGCAGTGGGAAATGCGACTGTAAACTATCTTAAATCAGCTCACGGAAATTTTTCAAATAATATGTATACAGCACAGAATATGGCAACATATATTGAAATTGTTGATGTAATTGTTTCTGTACTTACTGCGTTTATTGCCTGTGTAGGTGCAATTTCACTTATTGTTGGCGGTATAGGTGTAATGAATATTATGCTTGTTTCCGTAACTGAACGAACAAGGGAAATCGGTATCAGAAAATCACTTGGTGCAAAAACAAGAGTAATAACAATGCAGTTTTTGACTGAATCAATTATACTTTGCCTTATTGGCGGTTTAATAGGTGTTGCAATTGGAGTAGCGGGTGCATTTGCAGCTTGCTCAATTATTGATATAACTCCTAATATAACATGGTGGCTTATTCTTGTTGCACTTATGTTCTCCAGCGGTGTAGGATTGTTCTTCGGAATTTATCCTGCTAAAAAGGCAGCACAGATGAGTCCGATTGATGCACTTAGAAGTGAATAAATTCTATAGATTAAGTATATAATATCTTAAAAATCCTATATGGCCAGCCTTATGGGATTTTTTGTTGCATATTTATTATAATTGTGTTAAAATTTATCCAAAGGAGAATTGGTATGGATAATGTAAAAAGTATTATTGAGAATTTTTGTTTCCAAGGCAATCTTGTACATTATAAAATTTTTGGCTCCGGTCATATTAATACAACATATATTGCTTTTTTCGATGATAATGGTAAAGAAAATAAGTATATAATTCAGCAGATAAATACAAATGTATTTAAAAATATTGATGCACTGATGGATAATGTATTTGCTGTTACCTCATTTCTAAGAGAAAAGATAAAAGCCAATAATGGTGATCCAAATAGAGAAACACTGCATTATATAAGAACTGTAGACGGCAATAAGTATTTTAAGGATAATGATGGTGCTTGTTACCGTGCATATATATTTGTTGATAACAGCATAAGTCATGACAGTGTTGACACACCTGAAATTTTTGAAAAAAGCGGAATTGCCTTCGGCAAATTTCAGCGTTATCTTTCTGACTTTCCTGCAACAACATTATCAGAAACAATTCCTGATTTTCATAACACAATTTGGAGATATGAAAATGAATTTATTCCTGCTGTCGAAAACAATTTAAGCGGGAGAGCAGCTTTATGTGCTGATGAAATAGAGTTTGTCAAAGCTCGTAAAAATGATTGCCGTGTGCTTGTTGATTTGATTAACAGCGGTAAGCTTCCTATCAGGGTTACTCATAATGATACTAAGCTTAATAATGTTATGTTTGATAAGGATACGGATGACGCAATCTGTGTTATTGATCTTGATACTGTAATGCCCGGTCTTGCCTTGTATGACTTTGGTGACTCGATTCGTTTCGGAGCAAATACCTGTGCAGAAGATGATGATAATTTTGATAAGGTTAAAATAAATCTTGATTATTTTAAGGCTTATGCAAAAGGCTTTTTAAGTCAGGCGGGAGAAAGCTTTAATCAGTGTGAAATTGACAATCTTGCATTTTCAGCCAAGCTCATGACATTTGAGTGCGGTATGAGATTTTTGACAGATTATATTAACGGTGATACATATTTTAAAACAGTTTATCCTGAACACAATCTAGTAAGAGCAAAAAATCAATTTGCACTAGTAGCTGATATGGAAGTTCATATGGACGAGATGAAAGAAATTATAAAATCTTTATAATAAAAGTTTTATGCACCCCAAAAGTCAGACGGCTTTCGGGGTGCATATTTTTTATATTTTCTCATATTTATTTAATTTTAATCCAGCGCGTCTTTTACAGCGTTGCCTGCTTCATCTACAGCTCCGCCGACACCGTCAGCAACGTCGTCTGCACCCTGGCCAATGTCATCACCAACTTTGTCAGCTCGTGATTCCATTTCGTTTGTAGTATCAGTATTTCCGTTTCTGTCAGTGGCTTGGTTATCATCATTATTGGTTGTGTCATTTGCTGTATTGTTGGTTGTATCCCTTCTTGTTGTAGATGTGGTTACTGTAGTGTCATTTGTAGTAATTTTTCCGTCATCCTTTGAACATCCCATAAAGACAGTTGCAATTACAGCAACAGCCATTGCAATAATAAAAATTTTGTTTTTCATAATGTTACTTCCTTTCAAAATATAGTTTGTCTGTTTTTAATTATTTTATACATTTATTTTGTAAGAGTTCCTCCGTCACTGTAGAGCAGCAGCATAATGTCCTCTTCGACACCTGTATCTGCATTAAGATATACAAGTACCTCTTCATTTGTGTCCTTGCTTTCACAGTGAAGCTCGATACACTTCTTTTCTGTTCCGTTGTTTTTAGGAATCACACATTGCTTGCTGTCAATAACTGTAAGATATGAGCTTACAAGCTGTTTTGCCTTTCCCTCTGAAACAGACGGCTTAAAATCTGATCTGTTTAAATGGTTTGTTATATATCCTTCTGCCTCCAGTGATACAATCTTGCCGTTGCTCATTGCAACGCCGACTTTAATTAAATCACTGTAATAGATTGTGTTTCCGGTTTTATATGCAAAGTTAATTATGCAAATATTATCCGCAGTCATATGATAGCTTGGTGTCATGTTTTCATATCCCAGCCCTGACAGATAGTTTTTTGCAAGATTAACAGCATTGTCCTCGTTGATAGTTGACTTAGTGATTTTGCCTGAATAAAGAATATATGCTATATATCCGCCCTTTTTTGTAACCCCTATTGTTCGTTGACCATAGGTGAATACGTAGCAGGGAATAGAGCCCTTTTCTTCGGATTCAAAGCTGATTTCTTTACTTGATACACCAATAGCATTTGCAGCAATGTCCTGTGCTTCATTTTTACTGAAAGTGTCCTTGTCCTTAATTAAGGCGGCCTCTCTGTTTAACACAGCATCGGCAAACGGTCCGTCATAAAGAAGAGTAGGATAATCCTTAAATGCATCTTCAGCTGTTGACATGTTGGTCGAAAGCGTTTTTACCTCTATTTCACTTGCTTTAAGGTTGCTGTTTGTAATAACGCCTCCATTATTTGCAACTGTTGCCATTGCACTTACTGAGTCGTTTAGCTTTTCTGAATAATTCATAAGAGTACAAAGATTTTTATGCTCTTCGTCACTTATTTTTTCTCCCGATGCAATTTTTTGCGCAATGAAATTTGCATAGTCGCTTGCCTGACTGATGAATTTGTATGTTGAGCCTAAATTCATTTGTGATACAGGCAGTCTTGATAATGCTTCTTTGGCTTCGCTGCATTCGGCATACAAATCAGAGCTTATTTCAAGCAGCATTTTGTCTGATGATGAATATATACTTTTTTTCAGATTAGTTTCTATTGAATCCAAATTTTCCGATAATTCATTAAGACTTTGCTGATAAGAATTTTCAAGCTGTGCTTTATAGCTGGTTGCTGTAGTCATATTAATTAAAGCAAGCGAGCCCAGCGTTAATACTATTGCCAGTGAAAAAGATATTATTCTTACATAAGATCGTTTAGTCATAATTGTTCACCCTAGACTATTTTTACTGTTTTTTTGAAAAATATACAAAAAAATATTTTATTGTTGTGCGTTATGTGTTACAATACTAATAATTATATTACAATGGAGCAGTATGTTATGGCGAAGGTCGAAGGAAAAAAACGAATTGTAGTTAAAGTTGGCACATCAACTCTTACTCATAAAACAGGGAAAACAAATATTGCACGAATGGCAAAGCTTGTATCCGTGCTTTCTGATTTAAAAAATGAAGGTCACGAAATTGTGCTGGTTTCCAGCGGAGCTATTGCTGTTGGTGCGGTTAAGCTTGGCTTTGCAAGAAAGCCGTCCACAACTCCGGGACTTCAGGCATCCGCTGCAATAGGGCAGTGTGAGCTGATGTTTCTTTATGATAAATTGTTCTCTGAATACGGTATAACTGTAAGTCAGATTCTTCTTACTGCAGATACTCTTGATCATCCTATAGAAAAAAATCACTTGCTTGATACATTTAATCAGCTTCTTGATTACGATTCTCTTCCGATTGTAAACGAAAATGACTCTGTTTATGTTGAGGAGCTTTTGAATGGTGACAACGATTGTCTCAGTGCTTCGGTGGCTCAGCTGATAAATGCTGACCTGCTTATATTATTGACTGATACTGACGGACTCTATAACGATAATCCAAGTAAAAATCCTAATGCCGAGCTTATTTCGGTTGTAGAACAAATTGATGACAGTATATATAAGGTTGCAGGAGATGCCGGTGAAAAGGGAACAGGCGGTTTTGTTACCAAAATAAAGGCAGCCGGTATTGCAAATGATTCAGGAATACCCGTAATTATTATGAACGGCGAGAAGCCTACATCAATTTATAAAGCTTTATCAGGAGAAAGAATCGGTACATACTTTTGTGCAAAGGAAGGTTAATTATGTTAAGAGAATTAGGAATTAAAGCAAAAAAAGCAGCAGGAGTTCTGACTTCTGTTACAACAGAAAAGAAAAATGAAGCACTTGCTGAAATAGGAAAAGCTCTTTTAAAGAATTCGGCATATATAATTGAACAGAATAAAATTGATTTGGAAAACGGTGAAAAAGCAGGCTTGAGCGAGGGACTTCTTGACAGACTAATGCTTAACGAGGAACGTATAAAAGGTATTTCCGACAGCTGTTATGATGTTATAAAGCTGGATGATCCCTGCGGTGCAGTACTTGAAACAGTTGAAAGACCAAATGGGCTGAAAATAGAAAAGGTGTCCTGCCCTATGGGTGTTATAGGTATTATTTATGAGGCAAGACCGAATGTTACAGCTGATGCTGCATGTCTTTGCCTTAAAAGCGGAAATGCCGTAATTCTTCGTGGCGGCAAGGAAGCTATTAATTCAAACAAGGCAATAGCAGAAACCATGAGAAATGCCGTAGAAAAGGCAGGCTTGCCCAAAGACGTAATCCAGCTTGTTGAGGATACGTCAAGAGCCTCATCAATAGCACTTATGTCTATGAAAGAATATCTTGACTGCCTTATTCCAAGAGGAAGTAAGGCATTAATTCAGGCGGTTGTTGAAAATTCAACTGTTCCTGTAATTGAAACAGGCTCGGGTAACTGCCATGTTTATGTTGATGAGACCGCAGATGTTGATATGGCTGCAAATATAATATTTAATGCTAAAACTCAGCGCATAGGTGTGTGCAATGCATGCGAAAGTCTTGTAATTCATAGCGGTATTATTGATAAGGCACTTCCGGAAATAAAAGCAAGGCTTGATGAAAAAAATGTTGAAATTCGCGGTGACGAACGTGCCAGAGCTGTTTGCCCTGATATAAAAACAGCGGATGAAATTGATTTTTCAATGGAATATCTTGATTATATTATCAGTGTGAAAACTGTTGACAGTCTTGATGAGGCTATTAATCATATTAATCATAATTCAACAGGTCATTCAGAAGCTATTATTACTGAAAATATCGATAATGCAAGAATTTTTATGCAAAAAATAGACAGCTCTTCTGTATACCATAATGCGTCGACAAGATTTACTGATGGCGGCGAATTCGGTCTTGGTGCGGAAATTGGTATTTCTACCCAGAAGCTTCATGCGAGAGGACCTATGGGATTAAAAGAAATGACAACGACAAAGTATTTGATTTTTGGAAACGGACAGATTAGATAATGGATGATAAGAAAAGAGCAAAAGAAAGAAAGAAGAGAGCCAGGGCAAGACGCAGAAAAAGCTTTTTTAAAACGATATTATTGATAATAGGCGTAGTTGCTGTTGCATTTGCAGCTTTTTTAATTACAATGAAAATCTGTGATCCTGACTATGATATAAAAAGCATCATTCCTCAGGATAAGGTTGAACAGGTTATGGTGTTTGTTAAAGAGGATGTGCTGGGGCAGACTACTTCTAAGCCGACTTCATCAACAACTACTACAAAACCTTCTACAACTAGGAGAGAAAATTACGATTACAGTGAGTTTGATGACTTTGCATTTGACACGTCTCTTCAGGGAAATCAGCTTGGAAATCTGCTTAATAAAACCAATGGTGCAATAACTTATAGTTCAAACTATATTTATTATAGTATATCCGGAAAAGGTATTTACAGATTTGAGCCTAATGCAGAAGTAAACAGCGATGTTGATGTCAGCAATTATAAATATGCATGTCTTAATGTTTTAGGTGATTATATTTATTTTATTGATACAGATACAAATAAGCTAAAGAGATGTGCTGTTTCAGGCGGAGGAGCAATAGCGGTATGTGATAATATATCTTTTGCGTATCTGTATAATGATAAGATTTATTTTGTAGGAACGGATAACTCTGTCGGATATATTACAACAAATGATTTTGAAAAAAATGTGATTTATACTGCACCTGTTGATAAAAAGGTTAGGCTTGCGGGTATTTCACTTTCAAGAATTTTTGTAACTCAGTATGATGAGGTTGCAAAATATACCGAATACATTACTGTTGATATGAAGAATGGAAGTAAGCGTTATTTTAAAGATGATACTAAGAATGATGAAATAGTAAATCTTTATATGGAATGCGGTTATTTTTATTATTACCAAAAGCAGCAGGACGGAAGCTATAACTTAATTCGCCAGAAATTCGGCTCTGAAAAAACAGTAACTCTTATAGAAAAGTGTTCTTTAACAGATTATCCTGTTGTGTATAATAACCGTCTTTATTATACAGAGCTCAGCGGCGGCACAATGTATGCAAAAGAGCTTAATATGAACTCTATGCAAACCAAAACAATGCTTTATACCTCAAAGGCTGACAGCACCTCCACTATCGGTGTAGGCTATGGCTATCAGTATGTATTTTTATTCGGCAAGGCTAAAGCAGACAGTGATGTAAGCTACAGAGGAAGCTGCATTTATACCTCCTCGTCATCAGACAATATTATTAAATTCAATAAAGGCAAGTGGAAATATTAAGTAAAGGAGATGTACTGAATTGGACAAGTATAAAAAACTGTTTTCAAATACAATAATATTTGCTATTGGTACATTTTCATCAAAGGCACTATCCTTTTTGCTGATGCCGTTTGTTACACGCATGATGACAACAGCGGATTACGGCTCGGCAGATCTTATACAGCAGACAGTTAATGTGCTTATACCTATTGTTACACTGCAGGTGAATAGTGCGGCATTAAGGTTTTCTTTAGATAAGGCGAAAAACAAAGAGGATGTTCTCACTGTAGGTGTAAGAACTACTTTGCTTGGCTTTATTGCATTTCTGTTTTTTGCTTATCCTATAAGTCTTATAAAGATTAATGATTTTAAGCTGGGCGAATATATTATACTGATATATGTATTTGTTCTTGTTTCGGGCTTCAGACAGCTTTGCCAGCAGTTTGTCCGCGGAAGCGGTAAAGTCAAGCTTTATGCTGTTGACGGTATAATTGCCACTGCAACAACACTCCTGTTTACATTTTTGTTCCTCAGTCCGCTGAAGATGGGTGTTACAGGCTATATTCTTGCAATTATTGCTTCTGATGCCTGCTCAATAATCTTTTATATTATATCGGCAAAACTGTATAAGTATGTAAAACCAAGACTTATTGAAAAAGGCATTTGGGGACAGATGCTTAAATATTGCGTTCCTCTTATTCCTACTGTTATTTTGTGGTGGATAATAAATGTGTCTGACAGGTATATGGTAACTTATTTTATAGGCTCATCTGCTAACGGATTATATACAGCGGCATCAAAAATACCGAATTTTGTAATACTGTTTTCACAGATATTTATTGATGCATGGCAGCTTTCTGCTGTTGATGAATACGGAGATAAGAAAAAGGCAAGATTTTTTTCAAAGGTATTTTCTGTTTACAGCGGCGGTGTATTTTCAGTTGCATCAGCTCTTATCCTGTTCTGTCAGCTGTTTACTAAAATTCTTGTTGCCCCGTCATATTATGATTCGTGGAAATTTGTTCCTATTCTTATCATTGCTACAACATATTCATGTATTGTTAATTTCCTTGCATCAGTTTATATGGCGGAGAAGAAGTCACTTATGGCACTGCTTACTGCCATGTCAGGTGCAGTTACAAATGTAGTCCTTAATATTATATTTATACCAAGAATGGGTGCAAATGGTGCAGCAATTGCAACTGTTTGTGCATTTCTTGTGGTATTTGTTACCAGGGGAATAAACACCAGAAAATATGTAAAGATTAATTTCCAGATGCCTACTTTGATTCTGGAAACCGCAATTCTTATAGCTCAGAGTGCCATGATGCTGTGGCTTAAATCGGGAATTGTACTTTATGCTGTCGAAGCAATTCTGTTAGCCTTTATGGTATTGGCAAATATAAATCAGATTAAAGAACTTTTACATTTGATTTTAGGAAAATTTTTAAAGAAAAAGCGAAATTAGGCATAATAATATTATATATCATTCTATTATCTGTTGTTACTATTGCAATATTTGACATTTTAGTATATAATTAACAAAGCAGATATAAAAACAGATAATAAATATTATAATTTTTGGAGGATTTGTATGAAAAAATTGACAGTTGCACAGGCTAAGAAAGCCATCAGCAACAAGCTGAGCCATTTCTTCGGTGTTGATCCTAAAAATGCTACTAATGAGCAATATTATAAAGCCGTTGCAATGATAGTCAGAGATATGCTCTCTGAAATGAACGGTGAATTCAGAGATGAAGCAAAAGGACAGGATTCAAAAGAAATTTACTATTTATGTATGGAATTTCTTATGGGCCGTTCTTTAAAAAACAATTTATACAATCTTGATTTAACAGATGTATTTGAAGAAGCATTATCTTCTTTTGATGTTAAGCTTGATTGGCTTTATGAAAAAGAGCCTGATGCAGGTCTTGGTAACGGTGGACTCGGACGACTTGCAGCTTGTTATCTTGACGGACTTGCAACAAACGGCTTTCAGTCAATGGGCTATTCTATTCGCTATGAGGCAGGTATCTTCAAACAGAAGCTTGTAGATGGCTGGCAGACGGAGCTGCCTGATTTCTGGCTTCCGGGCGGTGAAGTATGGCTTGTTCCAAGAGAGGAAAGAGCTGTTGAGGTTAAGTTTGAAGGCTGGATTGATGATAGCTGGGATGGTGATTATCACCATGTTGAGCAGAGAGATTGTAATGTAGTTACCGCTATCCCTTATGATATGTATGTTTCAGGTAAGGGTAAGGGTGTTTCAAGACTTCGTCTCTGGGCTGCAAGAAAGCCAGAGCTTGATATGGCACTATTTAATTCAGGCTCATATGTTAAGGCTATGGAGCAGTCTGCTATGGCAGAGGCAATTTCAAAAATACTTTATCCTGCTGACAACACTCCTGAGGGTAAGTCTCTTCGTCTTCGTCAGCAGTATTTCCTTGTTTCAGCATCAATTCAGGATATCATTCAGCGCCATCTTACAAAATACGGCACTCTTGATAATCTTCCTGAAAAGGTTGCAATTCATATTAATGACACTCATCCTACAATGGCAATTCCTGAGCTTATGAGAATAATGCTTGATGAATGCGGTTATGACTGGGATAGTGCTTGGAATATTGTCACCAAGACAGTAGCATATACAAATCATACTGTTATGAAAGAGGCTCTGGAGTGCTGGAGTGAGGATTTATACAGACGACTTCTTCCTCGTATTCATGAAATTACAAAGGAAATTGACAATCGTTTCAGAGCATATGTATGGGGTGCTACTCAGGATGCCGATAAGGTTGAGAGAATGGCTATCATTTCAGGCGGTGTTGTCAGAATGGCAAACCTCTGTGTTGCAGGCTCTCATTCTGTCAACGGTGTTTCTGCTCTTCATTCAGAAATTCTTAAAGATACAGTGTTTAATGATTTTTATACAATTACACCCGATAAGTTCAAGAATGTAACAAATGGTATTGCTTTCAGAAGATGGATTTGCCAGTCAAACCCTAAGCTTACAAAGCTTATTACAGAACTTATAGGTGATGAATTTATCACGAAGAGTGACGAGCTTCTCAAACTTCGTGATTATAAGGACGATAAGCAGGTGCTTGATACAATCAGCGGTATAAAGCTTGCTAATAAAGAGCATTTTGCTGAAATTGTAAAAAAGAAAAATGGCATTGAGATTGATCCTACATCAATTTTTGATGTTCAGGTTAAGCGTCTTCATGAATATAAAAGACAGCAGCTCAATGTGCTTAATATTATCGCACAGTATCAGATGCTCAAGGCTAATCCGAACATGGACTTCCAGCCAAGAACATATATATTTGCTTCAAAGGCTGCTCCCGGTTACTTTATGGCGAAAAAGATTATTGAGCTTATTGATGCACTTGCAAAGGTAGTTAATAATGATCCTGAAATCAAGGGCAGAATTAAGATTGTATTTATGGAAGATTACAGCGTATCTCTTGCAGAGGCTCTTATGCCTGCAGCAGATATCAGTGAGCAGATTTCACTTGCCGGAACAGAGGCATCAGGTACAGGTAACATGAAGCTTATGCTCAACGGTGCTGTTACTCTTGGTACAATGGATGGTGCTAATGTTGAAATTTATGATGCAGTGGGTGAAGATAATATCTTTATCTTTGGTATGACTACTCCTGAGGTTGATAATCTCAGAAGAGACGGCTATAACCCTATGCAGTATATCAATAATAATCCTGCGTTAAAGGGTGCAATTGATTTTATCAATCAGGGTGTGAACGGAAAGCAGTTTGGCGAAATTACATCTTCTCTTACAAATGTTGATCAGTATATGGCGCTTGCTGATTTTGCTGATTATCAGAAGGCGCAGCAGATTTCTGCAGATGCATTCAGAGACAAGGAGCGTTTTGCTAAAATGTCACTGATGAACATAAGCGGAGCAGGTATATTCAGTGCGGATCGTTCAATAATGGACTATGCTAATGATATCTGGAATACAAAGCCTGTAAGCTTTGCTTCAGATAAGCCTAAGTCATCAAAAAAGCCTGCGCCAATGGCAGAGAAAAAGACAGATAATAAGAAAAAGTCAGTTAAAAAGACTGCAAAAAAATCAAAGTAATTTAATTATTATAATAAATATAAAAGACACGGAAATGATGCCGTGTCTTTTATTAGAGAAAAACGATTTTATGTGCAGAAAACTATTTTTTATAATATTGGGTTCTGCTCATTGACTGAATAGGGGATATTTATGCAGGTATTTAATTCACGAAATAAATCCTACAAGTCAATAATTTCGGCATTGGCAACTAATGAAAAATGCAAGTTCAGACTTTGCGTTCCGAGAGACTGCCGCTGTTCTTCTGCAACTCTTGCAATAACTAAGGAGGGCGAAGAAACAGCATATTATGGTATGTTCTGGGCAGGTATGTGCGGAAACGACCGAGAGTATTGGGAACTTCATTTCAGTGCTGATACTGCTGGTTTGTACTTTTATCATTTTGAGCTTGATACTCCTTGGGGTAAAAGCATGATAAAGAATATCGGATCGGGTATAGGGGATTTTTCCTATGACGGCAGTGATTTTCAGCAGACTGTTTATGACGAAAATTTCAAGACGCCTGATTTTCTTAAAGGCGGCATTATTTATCAGATATTTCCTGATAGGTTTTATAATTCAAAAAAGAAGAAGAGCAATGTTCCTGATCAGCGTGTAATGCGCAGATGGGGAGAAGATCCATTTTGGTGTGAAGAGCAGATGAATGGTATATGGAATAATGATTTCTTCGGCGGTGATATTAAGGGAATTGAAGAAAAACTTCCATATATTGCAGAGCTTGGAGTCAGCTGTATATATATAAATCCTATTTTTGAGGCACACTCAAATCACAGGTATGATACTGCCGATTATGAAAAAATTGACAGTCTCGCAGGAAATGAAAATGACCTGAAGAGCCTTTGTAAAACCGCAAAAGAGAAATATGGAATATCAGTTATACTTGACGGTGTATTCAGCCATACAGGCTGTGACAGCAGATATTTTAATATGTATGGCAGATATGATGATGTCGGTGCATATAACAGCAAAAACAGTCCATATTATTCATGGTACAAATTTATAGATTATCCTGATAATTACCATGCATGGTGGGGAATAAAGCTTCTTCCTGAAATTATAGAAGAGGATGAAAGTTATCGTGAGTATATCTGCGGTAAAAACGGCATTCTACGCAAATGGCTTAGATGCGGAATAAGCGGATGGAGACTTGATGTTGCTGATGAACTCCCTGATGTTTTTCTTGATGATTTGCGAAAAGCTGTTAAAGAGGAGAACAGTGATGCTATAATTATTGGCGAGGTTTGGGAGGATGCCACAAATAAATTTGCTTATGGGGAACGCAGAAAATATCTTCTTGGAGAAGAACTTGATTCTGTCATGAATTATCCATTTGCAGATGCTGTGCTCAATTTTGTTCGTTATGGCAACAGCAGTTACTTCGCTGACAGTGTTATGAGTATTGTTGAGAACTATCCTCCGCAGGTGCTTAATGTGCTGATGAATCATATCGGAACACATGATACCGAAAGAGCAATTACCCGCCTTGCAGGAGCTGATAGTGAAGGTAAGGACAGACATTGGCAATATGAACATAATACTCTGTCTGCATATGATTATCTCAAGGGTGTTTCTATGCTGAAAATGGCTTCGCTTATTCAGTTTACTCTGCCGGGAGTGCCGTCAATATATTATGGTGATGAAATTGGTATGCAGGGCATGAAAGATCCCTTTAACAGAGCTTGTATGGATTGGGATAATATCAATAATGAGCTTTTGAAATGGTATAAACGTCTTGGTGAAATAAGACGCGGAACAAAAGCACTTGCTGACGGTGAACTTAATATTTTCTATAGTGAAAATTCGTCTATAGCATATACAAGAGATAATGAAAACGGCTCAGTTCTTGTGGCTGTTAATAATGATGATTTGCCTGTTACAATAACTGTCGGTGATGAGTGGAATAATTCATACAGCTTTTTTGATTTTTCATGTGAGAGCGGAAAAGTAACTCTTCCGCCGAAAAGATATACAATGTTGTCAAGAATAAACAGCTGATAAAAATTTTTGATAAATAATTTTAAGCACTTCGGTTAAAATATAACCGAGGTGTTTTATTATGCACAAAAAAGGAAAAACAATGATTTTTGATACTCCGCCTGTTATTACAGGTCATGCAGGCGTTGTTGGTAAAAAAGAGGGAGAAGGACCTCTGGCAAAGAATTTTGATGCGATTTTTGAAGATACTTCTATGGGACAGCAGTCATATGAACTTGCAGAATCAGCAATGCTTCATGATGCAATTATAAGAGCCATGGCAAGTGCTTCTAAAAGTCCTTCTGAGGTGGACTATATCCTTAGCGGTGATTTGCTTGATCAGTGTATGGGATCAGCCTTTGCACTTAAGGACTTGAATATATCCTCAATCGGTTTGTTTGGTGCGTGTTCTACAATGGCTTTGTCGCTCTCGGTAGGTTCTATGTTGGTTGATAGTGGTGCAGACTGTATTGTTGCAGGCACATCAAGTCACTTCTGCTCAAGTGAAAGGCAATTTCGTTTTCCTCTTGAATACGGCGGTCAGCGCCCTCCAACAGCTCAGTGGACTGTTACAGGTGCAGGAAGTGCAGTTGTTGAAAAAAGTAAAAATGCTGAAAATGAAATTAAGGTCAAAGCAGCACATATAGGAAAAATTGTTGACTATGGTATTACCGATGCTAACAATATGGGTGCGGCAATGGCACCTGCATGCGCTGATACTTTGTATAGCTTTTTTATGGATACAGGAACAAAACCCGCTGACTTTGATATGATTCTGACAGGTGATCTAGGCTTTACAGGAAGTAATCTTCTTTATGAAATTTTAAAGAAAGAGCATAGCATTGATATAAAAAATAATCATAAGGACTGTGGCTTGATGATATTTGATCTTGCAGAGCAGGATGTAAATTCAGGCGGATCAGGCTGCGGCTGCAGTGCGTCAGTGCTTTGCTCTCATATTCTTAAGCAGATGGAACAGGGAAAACTGAAAAAATTGCTTTTTGTTGCAACCGGTGCGCTTATGTCGCCAACCTCCAGCAAGCAGGGTAATTCTATTCCTGGTATTGCTCATGCAGTATGGCTGGAGGTGTAGTATGAAAATTTTAAATAATCTTAAGTTGGCAGGTTCTTTTCGTGAAATATCAAATGCTCTTGATATTATTTCAGGTGTTGTAAGAATTTTTGCAATAGCACTTATGATAATACAAGGAATATTAGTATTAAAAAATGCGAAGGATATTAATAAATCATAGCTAAATAAAGTCGAACAAAATAAGAATTGTCTGACAATAAAAAATCACCCATTTAACGAATAAATGAGTGATTTTTTATGTTGTAAATTTGTTTTTAATACCACTTTGTAATCCAGCCGTCTTTATCAGTAGCTGGTTGCGTTTCTTTTTTTGTAGTAGTTTTTGTTGTATTTGTTGTATTTGTTGTATTTGTTGTTTCTTTTTCAGTAGTAGTTGTTATAGTCGGTCTTGAGTTTGATGTGGTTTTATCAGGCTCAAATTCAACCTCGTTATCAGCATCACCAATATCCGTTGTGGTATCAGATGTTGATTTTTGTGTTGTTGAGGTAGTTGTGCTGTTTGCTGTGCTTTCAATCGGAAGAACTGTTGTATGTTCATTTGTAACATATGTACCATTTTTCTTGGTAACTGCCTTGCCGTTTGATTGTGTTTCAATTTCAGCAAAAACACCTTGTTCCTTTTCTGTTGTTGATACATTACCATTATTATCTGTAACAGGTTCGTAATAATGCGTTGTGCCTTTACTGTCCGTAACAGCAGTAGTTGAAATACTTTCACTACTGCTGTTAGCAGAACAGGACACAAAAATACTGACTATAATAACGAATACTGAAATTATAAGTATTTGCTTTTTCATTAGTCACCAAAATCCAAGTCAGTATCACCCTTTTGGATGTCATCAAT
>JAMPEQ010000029.1 GCA_023665085.1 Bacteroides sp. | reverse complement strand
TTTGTGCCGAAAATACTTGGAGGGCAGCCTCCTGGGAAAATAGGTAATGCCGACACTTAAGACGTTGTATTTATTACAACGTCTTTTTTGTGTTTTCCTTGCTTTTTATTTGTTGACAAAATTTGTTTTCTATGTTATTTTTATTTTAATCAGCTGGTACTGATTTATTTAAGTGATACCTGTTCCCATTCCGAACACAGTAGTCAAGCTCTTGTATATCAAGAGCTTTTTTGTTTTGTGGAGGTTATATGGATTTGACAATAAAACTAGATGATGGTTATTTTAATTACCGAGTTGCAGGAGTTATTATCGATAATGACAGACTTCTTGTTATGTATAACAAGGAATGTGGTAGTTACTATTTGCCAGGTGGTCGTGTTATGCTTCATGAAAGTTCAAAATCAGCAATAAAAAGAGAAATTCGCGAGGAGCTTCATATTGAAATAGATAATTTCAGACCGATTTGGCTGCATCAAAATTTTTTCATTGAAGAGCAAGTCAACGAGAAATTTCATGAATTGTGTATTTACTATTTGATTAATATAAATAATACTGATTTTAATAATTTTGAAGATGAATTTTCATTAGACGAGGGAAATAATACTAATTTTTTCAAATGGATTTCTTTTGAAAAATTGGGAGAGCAATTGGTTTATCCGATTTTCATTAAGGATGAAATTTTTAATTTGCCGGATAGCTTAGAAATGAAGATTGACTATGAATACTGATTTGAATTTGTTGGAGATATTTTATGAGTGAAATTTGGGATGTATATGATGAAAACAGGAATGTGACAGGTAAGATTATAAGGCGAGATGGGCATTTTTGTGATGAAAACGAATATCATCTTGTTGTACATGTATGGATTAAGAATTCAAAAAACGAATGGCTTATTTCTAAAAGAACGCCTAACAAGCATTTCCCTCTTATGTGGGAATGCACAGGCGGATCTGTAATTGCTGGTGAGGACAGTCTGCAGGGCGCATTAAGAGAGGTTAAGGAAGAGCTTGGTATTTCTCTTGGGAAAGATAAAGGTCGTTTGTATAAGTCTTTTAAACGATCTGTTTATCATGATTTTTGTGACGTTTGGATTTTTGAACACGATTGTGATATTGGGGATGTTGTACTTCAGGAGGATGAAACCTGTGATTCTATGTGGGCTTCATCTGATAAGATTTTTAAATTAATTGATGATTGCAAGTTTGTGCCTCTTGACAATATGCAGTACGTATATGAACTCTTGAAAATTTAGTTTTTTTTAGGTATTATTATGTTTAATTATAAAAAGATTGCTGTAATCGGATGTTCAGGAGCCGGTAAAAGCACATTTTCTCGTAAGCTTGCTGAATTTACCTCTTTACCGCTATATTATCTCGATATGATATATTGGCGTAAGGATTGCACTCATGTAGATAGAGAAGAATTTATTAGAAGGCAACAGAAAATAATGAAAAATGATAGTTGGATTATTGACGGTAATTTTAGAAAGACATTGGAATACAGAATAGCTAATGCAGAATTGATTAATTTTTTTGATTTGCCTGCGGATGTATGTATTAGCGGAGCTTTATCAAGAGGTAATAGGGTAGACATGCCTTGTAATTTACCTGCTGATGATGAATTAATTAGTCGCATAAATGACTATAATAAAAAATGTAAACCTGAAGTAATTAGATTATTTGAAAAGTATTTTGATAAAAAAATTATAACTTTTTATTCGCATATAGTTGTTGATGATTATTTATTAGGATTAAAAAATAATATAATATAAACCAGACAATAAGACTTTTTTGTTTGTAGACTTTCCTTACTATGTATGTTATCATAACATTAACATGGTGGTTAAATTGATTAATAATGAAAAACAAATAATAACAAATATAATTGATGAAATAAAAGACTTTTTTAAGAATGACTACAGTGGTCATGACTTTTTTCATACTTATAGAGTTTATGATTTAGCTGTAAAAATTGCAGAAGCAGAGAGGGCTGATGTTTTTTTGTGTCATTGTCAGCCTTGCTTCATGATGTTGATGATTATAAAATTTCTTCGGATACGTATGATGATAAATCAAATGCAGTGGGTATCATGAAAAAATATGACATACCTCAAAATGTAATTAATCATATATTGAATATTATTTCTCAAGTATCTTTTTCAGAAAATAATATTACTATTGCTGATACTATTGAAGCAAAATGTGTTCGTGATGCTGACTGCCTTGATGCAATGGGTGCAATAGGTATTGCAAGAGCTTTTGCTTATGGAGGAAGCCATAACAGAGAAATGCATAATCCTGATATAAAGCCTAAACTCTCCATGAGCACTGGAGATTATAGAAACAGTCAATCTACTACGATTAATCATTTTTACGAAAAACTATTAAGATTAAAAGATAAGATGTGCACAAACTCAGGCAGAGTATTGGCAGATAAAAGACATCAGTATATGTTGGATTTCCTTAATGAATTCTTCGACGAGTGCTCAGTATCATCTAGAATATTTGAATTAAATTAAGTTTGTTATAATTAATTGCATATTTGATATTGACTTGTTGTATTATTAGTAGTATTGTGTATAAAAGTCAGTTATAACAGGAGATTATCTTTGCAATGAAAAATAACTTGCTTACCGGCAAACCGATTAGAAGTATAATAATGTTTGCTCTGCCTATAATGGCAAGCTCAATGCTGCAATATAATTATAATTTGGTAGACAACATTATTGTCGGAAGATTTGTCGGAACCGATGCTTTGGCAGCAGTGGGGAATGTTGGATCAATCAATAGTTTTATTATCGGAACGGCACTTGGATTGACATCAGGTTTTACTATACCGGTTTCTCAGAATTTTGGTGCAGGTAATTATAAGAAGATGAATAAGTATGCTGCAAGCAGCATTTCTCTTTCAATCGTAATTGGTATTGCAATTGTTATACTGTCACATTTTCTTTCGAGACCTTTGCTCAGACTTATTGATACTCCTGAAAATATTATTGATATGTCAGAGTCCTATGTTAACATACTTTATTATGCAGTCCCTGTGCAGATGTCACTAAATAATTTCAATGCTCTTTCACGTGCTGTTGGAGAGAGTAAAAAGCCACTCTATTTTTTGATTGCAAGTGTATTTGTAAATCTGGGACTTGACATTTTATTTGTTGGTTGCTTTAAATGGGGAGTAATCGGTGCTGCATGGGCAACATTCATTTCTCAGTTTGTAGCCGCTGTATTAGCCGGAATATATATTTTTAAGCGTAACAAACAGTTTTCCATTAAATCAAAGGATATGATTTTTGATAAAAGAATTGTATGGAAACAGCTTAAGCTTGGTATTCCGATTTCTCTGCAGTTTACAATTACATCAGTAGGCTCAATGACTTTGCAGACTGCTGTAAACAGCTTTGGATCAAATGTTATAGCCGGCTTTACAGCGGCAGGCAGGGTTGAACAGCTGACTAATATACCAATGTCAAGCTTAGGCGTTGGAACTATGACCTTCGTATCTCAGAATTATGGTGCGAAGAATTATGATAGAATTATTAAAAGTGTAAGAAAAATATTTGTTCTTGATGTTTTTATTTCAATAATCTGCAGTATTATACTTGTATTACTTGGACCATCTGTGGTAAAATTGTTTATGACAGAATACAGTGCTGATATAATGTATGCAGCAAAGCATTATTTGTGGGCTATTGCAGAGTGTTACAGCCTTGTTGCAATACTTTTTGTATTCAGAAATACATTGCAGGGCTTAGGTTTTACTTATGCTAATACAATTGCAGGAGCAGGGGAATTGTTCGGAAGATTAGCAATAGCGCTTGTTTTTAAAAGATTTTTTGGATTTGACGCTATATGCTATGCCGGTCCTGCTGCCTGGTTGCTTGCGGATATACCACTTATTGTGATATATTTATATAAACAAAATAAATTTAAAAAGCTTGCATCGAAAGGAGATAATTAGTATGCTATACTATATCGTGCTTGCAGTCGGCGTTGTTGTTTCGTTCATCTTTTGCTATCAGAGGAGATTGGGTTTCAGCATTAAAAATTTGATCTTTAAATCGGTGTCAAGTCTTTGTTATTTGCTTACTGCAGTTTTTGCTCTAATACATAATAGCAGTGCTTATACTTATGGCTCACTTATTATTATGGGCGGTGCACTTGGTCTTGTTGGTGATATTCTTCTTGATCTCAAGGGTGTCTATAAAAAGGATGAAAAAGTTTATCTTAAGGGCGGATTTATCTTCTTTCTTGTAGGTCATATTTTTTATATTGCTGCAATTATTTATAGTCTGAATATTAAATGGTGGCTTGTACTTATATCTTCAGTTGTTTCAGCTGTAATCGGATATTTAACAGTCGCTTCTGCAAATCTTATGAAGGTTCATTATGGTGCATACAGAAAGATTGTTGCTGTTTACGTTGCTTTTTTGGCAATGACTACAGTTCTGTCAGTAGTAGCAGTGTTTGTAAGCTCATTTGAAAAAGGATATATTCTGATGGCAGTAGGATCAGTTTTATTCCTGCTCTCTGATGCTGTTTTGTCAAATACCTTTTTCGGTCGCGGTAAAGATAAGCCGGTTCATTTGTTTATTAATCATTTCCTGTATTATGCAGGTCAGTACTTAATTGCTGCATCAATAATGTTTATGAAATAAGGTATTGACAATCGGAAGTTTTGGTGGTATTATATCAAAGTCGCAGGAACAATAGTTACTGTGGCACACCAGGGCCATTAGCTCAGTTGGTTAGAGCAACCGGCTCATAACCGGTCGGTCCGGGGTTCGAGTCCCTGATGGCCCACCATTTTATAGGAATATAGCTTATTGGCAGAGTATATGTCTGCCGTTGGCTATTCCTAAGTATGAAGTTGGTGTGAACTTTTGAAAATATTACAAAGTTCAACACGGCAAATCCATTGAAAATTAAATAGATTTAGGGGTATAGCTCAGTTGGTAGAGCAGCGGTCTCCAAAACCGCGTGCCGAGGGTTCAAGTCCTTCTGCCCCTGCCACAGTAAAGTCTTAAATTTTGCTTAACCAAGCGGTTTTTAAGGCTTTTTCTTTTTGTCAAAATCGAACTGCAAACAGTTACAAGTCATTTTGCAAACAGCTTTTGACTTTTTTATCAAACAGCAATCATTTTATTCAGTGCATTCTTATCCTTATAAACAGCGTCGTGGTGCGTAGCACCTGTTTGGATTTTAACGAAGTTGGCAATCAGTTTGGATGTTAGCGATTTAATAGTACCGTTAGGTTGTTTAACTCCGTTTACAAGATTTATTGCGAAGGTTTGACAGAGTGAGTGTAAACTTTTTGTTACTTTTTACAAATTTCGACACTATATACGAAAGGTATAATTTGTATTTTTTTCCTTGTCGAGCAATTAAAATTATACAATTTTGTCAAAAAAATGTGCAGTTTTGTTTTTTTTATTGTTTTTTGCAAAATTTTTTAGTTAAATTAACATTAATATATTCAGTTTAAATAAAGAGAATTGATTTATATGGATGGATATTCTATCGGTATTATGACTTCAGTTTTAGAATCAATAGGAATGAAGTTTTTATGTCTGAAAAAATATAGCAAAGATTCAAAAAGAATTAAGTAAAATAATAAATTGACACATATCTCAATAAAGTCAAAAACAACTATAATAACTACATATAAATATAAAAATAGTTATTTTAAAAGGAAAACTAAATGGAAGATTTCTATGAATTGAATTTTACACAGCATAAGCCATGGAAGAAAGCATTATGCATATTGTTGTCAGTTATCATTGCATTTGGCACTTTTGTTGCATTAACTGTAGGCTCAAGCAGATTACAAGGCTGGCTAGGTATTCAGTCAATGCTATCTGCTTATGCATCTGAAATTGTTGACACAAAGGATGCAATAGCAGTTAATAAAGAATCAATGCTTGCTGACCGAAATGTTATTGATTTGAAAAATAAGGATGGCTCAAATACTTTGTATCTTTTTTCTGAGCCGATTTCGTTTACTGATGAAAACGGAAATCTTAAGACAAAGGATATATCTGTTGAAAAACAGCAGGATAAAAAACTGAAATCAAAAGGCTATGATTATGCCAATGGCCAGAATGACTACAGAATAAACTTCTCAAAGGATATAAGTAAAGGTCTGCTTGTTGAATTTGATGGTGGCAGCTATTCTATTGTTCCGCAGACAGATTATAAATCGTTAGCTGGTAGAGAAAGCACATCAGTTCTGCTTAATGAAGAGTTTGAAACTTTCGAGTACAGCGGAGCATATGGTGCCGGAACAAATCTTAAGTTTTATCCTCAGCTTAACGGAATTAAAGATGAGATAGTTCTTGACTCAAATATCGGCAAAAATGCTTTTTCATTTGAACTGAATACTAAAAACTGCAACGCTGTGCTAAATGATGATGGTACGGTTTCTTTGCTGAGCAGTGAGGATGAAAGTGTTGTGCAGACTTTTTCTGCACCATATGCCTATGACAGTGAGTATGTTGAGGGCGAAATGAATTCGCATTACATAAACTGCATATATTCACTTGATAAAATGAGCGATAATGAATATGTTCTTACAATAAACGTGGATGAGGATTGGCTTGCAAGCCGCAGTACAGTTTATCCTGTAACAATTGATCCAACCACCAGCAAAATAAGTAATATGTATGATCTGCCGATACATAAAAACAGAACAACAACGGGTGCAACCGTTGACGCTAATGCTGTTGGCCTTTCTGAAGAGTTTGTAAAAAGCTACAGTCTTATCAAGTTTCAAAAACCATCTGAAATAAAGGGATATGCAACAATAAACAGTGCATATTATTGGTCAAGAGAGCTTACAGGAAGAACATCGACCTTTAAATGCGGGCTGCATAAAATTACAAGCTCATGGAATGAAAATACAGTGTGGTCAAGTCGTCCTACTTATAGTTCAAGTCTGGTTACGTCAAGAAATATTAACAGTAAATCAACGGATGCAGAAAATAATCCGTATTGGTATAAGTTCAACATAAAAAGTCTTGTACAGGAATGGTACACAGGAACAACAAATTACGGCTTTTTGCTTAAATATGAAACTGACAGCACAGCATACAATTTAAGAACCTTCGCACAGCTTGAGTACAGCACATCATTATGGAGGCCATATACAGTAATTAATTATACAAACGATACAACTGCACCAACTCTCAGTGTAACAAAGTCAACAACTGCGTGGACAAATGGTTCGGTAAAGCTGACAGCCTCTGCAACTGATGCAGCATCAGGTCTTCACTCAACACCTTATTCTTTTTCAAGCAGCACTACAGCCAGCTGGGGAACAACTAAGGAAAAGAGCTATAGTACAAATACAAAATTATATGTTTCCGCAAGGGATAAAGCAGGCAATTCAACTACAAAAACTATCAGTATCACTAATATTGATAAGCTTAAACCTAACACACCTGCATATTCAGGATATGACGGAAAGTGGACTAATAAAAATGTTACAATAACAGCGAGTTCAACCGATCAGGCAGCAACAGATTCTTACGGCTGTTCGGGAGTTGGTTATTATAGCTTTTCTACTGCTGAAGGCAGTTATTCATGGCAAACCGCAAACAGCAAAACCTTCAGTGAAAGTACAAGTGTGTTTATTTATTCAAAAGACAATGCGCAAAATACATCTGCATATAAAAAAGTTGATATAAAAATTGATAAAACAGCACCAACTACTCCAACCATTACAGGTAATACAGAGGATTGGAAGAATGATGATGTTACTATAACAGCAAGTTCAACTGATACCGCTTCCGGTGTTAGTCAGTACAGCTTTTCGCACGAGGCAGGGAAGTATAACTGGCAAAATACAAACACTTATACTGCTTCTGATAAATCAACTTTGTATGTTTATGCTAAAGATAATGCAGGAAATATATCATCGCCTAAAGTTGTTGATTTAAAAATAGATAAAATAGCTCCTTCCGGTTCTGCAAGCGTTGATAATTCTACAGATTGGGCTACACGTGTTCAATTAACTGCTGATGCTGCAGATGACTTGGCAGGTTCAGGTCTGCACAGCAAACCATATTCTTTCAGCAGTAATAAGGAAAGTCAAACTTGGCAGGAAGAAAGTACTTATACCGTCACAAGAAATGGTACATATTATATTCATGTCAGAGATTCTGCTAATAATGTCATTCTTCTTGATACTGTTGTAGTTAATAATATTGATGATGATACTCCATATATAAAAAATATTGATGCACAAAATGAGGAGAATAAAACAATTATTACTGTTACAGCTGAGGATTCTCAGTCAGGTGTAGGTAAATATAGTATTGATAACGGCAAAACATGGCAGGACTCTAATGTTTTTGAAATTGAAAAAGATTCATTGAACTACATTGCAGTTAAAGTCAAAGATAATGTTGGTCATATTAGTTCTAAAACAAAATATTATGACTTTGTAAAACCTCAGTTATATTATGAAAATGAAGGTTCAAGGGTAGGTATATATAATCCTAATCCAAATTGTAATGACTATACAATTTATTACAAAACAGATATGGACGGTGAATGGTTTAAATATACAAAACCGTTAGAAAATACTGATGAATTAACAGA
>JAMPEQ010000028.1 GCA_023665085.1 Bacteroides sp. | reverse complement strand
CGGTGCTTTAAGACAGTTTCGTGAACCTGGAAAGGATTATATCTTCATTACAGAAGCAGGATTATGGTCTCAGAAATCTTATAGTGAATCAAATCCGAATGGATTTCTTGCCGGTTATAGAATAGTTCCGCCGGATAAAAAGAATTGGATAATGCAGGAAAATCCTGAAAAAGGTGTTACTGCGGAGCAGGCTGTAATTAACCGAAAGATTCTTAAACAGCATATTCTGAAAGTTAATAAAAATCAGGTAGTTCAAGTCATATGGAAGATACAGATTAGATCAGTAGATATATTATCAGTAGAATCTGATAAATGCACAGCTCTGACGCTTACTAATTCTGAGATAGATACTCTATTTTGAGGTGATAAAATTGTCTGAAAAGCATGTTGATTATGAAGGATTAGCACATTTTAAAGAAAAATGTGATGAATTATATCTGAATGAGGAAGACTTAGCTAAATTTAAATCTGAATGTGAAAATATCTATGCACTTCAGAAAACTGTTGATGAAATCAAGCAAAATCAGATTCCGCAAAAAGTATTGACACAGGCTGAGTATGATAGTATGCCTATTCATGATGATAATACTTTATATATAATAGTAGGGTGATTAAATGGTTTTAAATAAATCAAAGAGTATAATGTTAGGTGATTCAGCGGCTTCTAAAGTTTATCTTGGTGATAACGTCATCTGGGAAGGTGAAAATTCAGAACAACTGTTGATTACTGTACTGATGTTTCAGCCATTATTTATCTCAAACTCTTTATCTTGAAGCTTCTGCTGATGCAAATGCACTTGCTGAGCAGGTCGAAAAGCTTAAACGTGATAACGCTTCAACTGTATCTGCCTGTAATCGAAAGATAGCAGCAATTGAAAGAATCACCACTGCACAAGTTGGTGATATGTCAAGGAGTTTGGATTCTGTAACAGCGTCATGCGATACTTTGAGGCGAAGAACAAAAGCACTTTCTGCATCCTGTGACAATCTGCGTGAACGAAATGAACGTCTTGTAGACAATTTAAAAACTGCTCAGAAAACAAACCTTATATATAGACAAAGGATCGAATCAAGTACAGATGAACTTCAGAATAAGGAATCAATTATATCCGGATTAAAAAAGGAACTGCGTAAAACTGTTACTGCAAGTTCCAGAATAGAATCCGAATCATCTAACCTGGATGAAGATAATAAACGTCTTAGGTCTGAACTTCATGCTTGTAAGAATGTACTGCGTTCTTATCAGTCAGCATATGTGAGCATATATGCATCTGCTCTTGGTGTGAATCCGGATTCCATATCATTCAGTGATACAACATCAGTATCAGAGCTCCAAAAAGCAATATCCGGCGCCGCTAATACTGCAAATATTCCATCAACCGTGATGGTAGAACCATTTTATGCTGATGACATGGATGATGATGCAATCATATCTCTTTAAATTGAAAAAATAAACTATAGGAGTGATTCTATTATGGCTATAAAAAAGACTACACGTCGTCCATCTGTTAATAATACAGGTATTTTTGCCCGCAGACCTATTACTGCTGGAACAAGTATTACAGCAGGTGTAAAAAGCAGACAAGCTATGAGAAAGCAGTCTCGCATAATGGGAAGTTTTGCAGGCCTTAATCCTCAGCAGGCGGCATTTGCACGTCAGGTACAGATGAACTGCCGTAAGCATGGTTCAATTATGGGCGCTACAAACACTTCAAATATTGCTGCAAGACCTGAGTTCATGGAACTGCTTCCGCTGTTCGTTCAAAAGCTCCTGATTCTCGATGTTTTCGGTTCTATCGCTATGAAATCCAGACATCAGCATGTGCCTTATTTCAAGTATATTGCCGAGAACACAAAGGGCGAAACTAAGGCTGGTACTATTATTTCAAGCCCTATGGTGAACCGTCAGGGACTTGATCCTAATTTTACCGGTAATATTATTAAGAATGAAGTTGTTGAAGCTGCAGAAGGTTCTTTCACTACAGGTAACTTTGCTTATCTTCCTGTTCTTCCCGGTTCTGTAACAATTCAGAAAAATCTTGCAGGTGTTACTACCCCTCTTGTTGATGATGGTCTTGGCAATCTTCTTAATGCAGACGGCACTGCTGCCGGAACTATTGATTATTCTACTGGTGCTATTACCCTTACTGCGGCTGTAACTCTTGCTGCCGGCGATACAGTAAAGGCTACATATCAGTATGACAATGAAACAGTCGGTCCTAATGCAGATGGTGAATATGGTGCTCAGATGGGGAAGGGCTATCTCCAGCTTGATGAATTTGACCTTGAGGCGAAGGTACATGAGATCGCAAACTATTGGTCTATTTATTCTGCATTTGCCGCACAGCAGGAGTACGGCGCTAATATTGCTGACATTGCAAAAGAAGCAGCATTTGGTGAACTTACTGCCGAAATCAATACAGCAGGCTTTAAGGAGCTTGAAACATCTGCAAGTTACAAACTTCAGTACAACTGGGACGCTACACCGATTTCTTTCCGGTTCTGTAGTTCCTTCTGACTATTTGAATATGTTCAAGCTTAAACTTGGACAGGCTGCTGCAAGTATCTATCAGGAGACAAGACTTTCTCGTCCTAATAGACTTGTTGTTGGTTCAAACGTTGCAGAGTATATTCAGATGATTAACGGCTTTACTGCTGACAATACTGAGGATTCTGTAGGTCCTTACAAGCTCGGCCGTCTTGATAGATTTGAGATTTATGTTGAACCATCCTATGATCCTGATAAGTGGGTAATGTGTTGTAAGAGTGATGACATACGCAGAAATTCTGCTTTGTTCGGCGAATATATGCCTTTCACAGACACACAGGCTATCGGTCTGGCAAATGCAAGCGTTCAGCAGGGTTACGCCACAATGTATGCAATGAAAGTTGTAAACCCCGCCACAGTTGTTTCCGGTAAGATTTTAGGCATATTCTGATATATACCTTCATTACAATAAAAATCTAATTAAATGGAGGTTTTCCACTATGGCTTATACAGTTACTATTATATATAATGGGCCTGAAGCCGAAAGTATAAGGGTTGCAAATCCCATTTGCAGACTGTTCACACCTGGAACTTCTTATGTTGATTCTCCGGCATATGAGGGGACAGTATATGATACCAATGTAGACGGTTTCGGCAAGATTGATCTTATGGAACCATATGCAACCACATCATTCCCATTCCCTGTACCTCTTGCACAGTTCAAACTTGCTGTTATTGGTGAGGATGTAAAGGATGATGATGGAAATGTAACCGGCGCTAAGAAAGTTACATTCCCTGTTGCAACGTATATGGAAGCGTTCTGGTACAAGCATGCGGGTACAGCTCTTGCCGACCAAGGTTTCACAGTCACTGTTGAGGAGAAAACAGTTGAATCCAAAACTGATAACAATACGTGATTTGATTCCGTTGAATCGTTATTAAATGTAGAGGAGGTCTGACATATGAAAATGCAAGAAATTGTGGAGCAGGTAGCTTTTATGTTAGGTCTCCCTGCGAATGAAAATGTTGAAAATTTTCAGATTGAGCAAGCAGTAAATATTGCTTTCAGAGAGCTTAAGCGGTATATGAAAACACCGGTAGATAAAACCGTGCCATACTCTACACGCATAGATTTAAAGGCAGTTGGTATAAATACTGTAAAGGTATTATATGTGCAGGCATCCAAGCCAAGGTTAGGTCTTACTTTGGGTTCATTAGAATCTGGCAATGTATTTCAAGTGGCAGCGTCCGTAAACGTCACAAGTTTAGTTGGACAAGATGGTCAAGTGAATATCGATCCGATAATGCAGCAATTAGCATTGTCACAGGTTCAGAACTGTTTAACTACAAATTTTCAATGGAAGTATGATCTACCAAATCAAGTGGTGTATTGTACACATTGTTCGCCGATACCTACAACGGTTACAATCCGATATGTACCTATTTATGAGGATGTGTCGGAAATTACAGGTCAGACCTGGATTGATTATCTTGTAAGAATGAGTGAGGCTAATATGAAAAAAGCTCTTGGTCGTTCTCGTTCAAAATACAAGATCGAAGGGTCTAATGTATCTCTTGACGGAGATCAGTTATTGGCTGAGGCTAATGCGGAGTTGGAAACTATCCGTAATGAGCTTGGCATGAAAAGCAGTAAGCTTGTTATACTTAACTGAATGCTTGCTGAAATTACTATAATTATATGAGGAGGATTCTCTATGAAAATTCAGAGTTCTAAGCGTGCTATTAAGACAAGAAACAGAAATGTAATGGCTGAAACCGAAGTATCCGAGGAAGCGTCAGAACTGCTTTTTGAAGCTTCTGATGTTGCTGAACTGCTTGCAGAGGTATCCGGTGAAGATGTAGATGTAACTGCTGACGGCGAAACTGTTGAATTCGGGGTAGGCGAGGAAACATACACTTGCACAGCTGAACCTACTGATGAGGTTGTCGAGTCATCTACAAGAGTAAGAAAAAATACACGTCGTGTGGCTGCTTCATCTACAGTCCGTCGACCTGCCGGTAAAGCTGTTCGCAAGCTTCCTAATCGAAAATAATCTGTAAATTATAATTAAAAAATAAAGACCTCCGGTGGTTTCACATCGGAGGCCTTTTATCTAATATCTGTATTATCCAAATCGTTAATATTATTACAAAGATATATCAATATCCCGCAAGGAGTGAATTGTAATGAATTTAAATCCAAAAATGTCACATGAACTGATAGGTGCTGATAAAATTACAAAATACATAATGGGCGGAAACGGAGTTGTTACTTTGCGTTCTTGTACAGGGGTACATCATACTTACTGGTTTGCAGCTCCTGAAAATCGTAAAGAGGATGATGATAGAATGTTTGTCAAAACACTTGTAAATAATGGTGAATGGGTATATGTAGGTATGTACAAGGATAAGAATTTTCATCTTACAACGGCGTCAAAGTTTTCTTTACAATCGCCCATTGTCAAAGGTGTTTTCTTTATCCTGAAGCTTATGTTCAAACCTGATTATTCAGATGAACGAATGCACTTATATCATGAAGGAATATGCAGTAGGTGCGGCAGACCCCTTACTAATCCGGAATCAATAGAAATTGGTATAGGGCCAATATGCAGGGAGTTGTTATAATGTCTTTCAAAGATGGTGAAACTTTTCGCAGGCAACTTGAATCCACTACAAATATATATACAGAGCTGCGCAAGATAGCGGCTTCTGCAAGAGAGATGTCAGCCAGATATAATAATAAGATACTGCATTCAGAAGCAATCACTCATGTTATCCAAGAGACAAAACCCGATATACAGTATATTGAAAGCTACCAAAATGAATATGAGGCAAATTATATAAGGGAAACATTTTGTTATATTGATGATAAAGAGGTATGCAATGCAGTTTATGATTCTTTTTATGAAAGTAAAAAGAAGAAAAACCTTATATTTTTATATAATAGCATTGAAGAACCAGAAAGACAAGCCCGTGTAAGGGTTCTTACAAGAATGTTATGGTATAAACTAATTATTCAATAGGAGTGATTATGATGGCTGAGAATACAGAAATCATGGATACAGTTACTGAACTTGATGCAGAACCAGGAAAGAAATCACGCAGGAGAACAAGAAAAAATACAGTCGGAGAGCAGTCTGAAACTATTACAGAAAAAAGAGATATTGAAACTGAATCTATTGATACATCTGTGGAATTTGCTGAATCTGTTACATCGTATTCAGATGTAACAGAACCCAATACAGAATCTTTTTCAGAAGAAATTACTTTCCAGACTGGTGATGTTTTTGAAACTGATCTTATACTGTTGTACAGTTCTTCTGTTGAACCAAAACACTTCCGTGGAATCAAGGGTAAATTTTATATTTGGGATGATAAGGTTGTAAATGACAGAATACGTTTAACAGACTCACAATCTGGTGTAGGTAAAGTTGAAAGAATAATAGGTTGGATAAAAGTATCTGATATAAGATAGGAGGTTATTCCCTATGGCTGTAATAACTTATGGATATACAAATAAAATACAACTGACGGAACATTTCAATGTCCAGGAATTCAGATGTAAATGTGGTAATATTCACAATATACTGATTTCAGAAGAATTGATATTTTTGCTTGAAGATCTTTTTACAGAGCTTAATTGCTCGAAAATAATTGTAAACAGCGGTTATCGCTGTGAAATTCATGATGTAAATGCAGGCGGTAATGGAATCGGGCAGCATACTAAGGGAACTGCTGCCGATGTTGTGTGCTATGATAAAAACGGTAAGCCTATCAGCAGTAAGATTGTCTGTTGCAAGGCTCAAGACATTGGTTTTACCGGAATTGCAAATATTGATTCAAGCTATACTGCTACGCATCTTGATGTACGCAGCGAATCAAAATGGTATGGAGATGAAACAAAAGGAAATAATACCGTCACCGATGATTTTTATAAATATTATGGAATATCAAAACCAACTTTTCGAAAAGTTAGTGCAAATGGTATTGACGTTTCGAAATATCAGGGTAATATTGATTGGAATAAGGTCAAGAGGTCTGGAAAGGTTGATTTTGCAATTCTTCAGGCAGGTTATGGCAAAGAGTATAATCAGGTCGATACAACCTTTGAGCGTAACTACAGTGAGTGTAAACGAGTGGGGATACCCTGCGGTGCATATTGGTATAGTTATGCCTGCTCCATTGCTGAAGCTGAACAGGAGGCAAAGGTTTTTCTTTCTGTACTTAACGGAAAATCATTTGAATATCCTGTGTTCTTTGATTTGGAAGAACCCTCTGCACTTGCTTTAGGAAAAAATGTTTGCAGTGATATGGTAACAGCATTCTGCACTGCTTTGGAAAAGGCAGGCTATTTTGCAGGTTTATACATTTCCCGTATACCGTTGCAGACACATATAACAGAAAAGGTTGCAAAGCGGTTTACACTATGGGTTGCTGAATATGGAAATAAATGTAACTGTTCTGAAGATTATGGTATGTGGCAATACTCCTCACAAGGAGAAGTTGACGGTATAAACGGTGATGTTGATCTGGACAGATGTTATATCGATTATCCGTCAATTATAAAGCCTAAGACTGATATCTCTGCAAATCCGGTTCAGCAAGATGACACAGTAACAGTTACTATAGACGGAAAGACATATACAGCAACTCTAAAGGAGAGTTAAAATCTGATATGCCGATAAGTTATCTCATCGGCATTTTTGTTTTCATTGAATCGTTAATGTTAATGTAGTAAGCTTATAGAAACTTACTCAATAACATAGAAATGAAAGTGAGAACAAATACCATGAACAAATATGTTTTTAGACGAGCAGTTGCAGGAGTTATAACAACGGCAATTGTTCTTGGCGGCAGTGTTGCTGTAATTGCACATAGTTTTTCTGATGTAGAAACTTTTGAAGAGAAAACTGTAGCAGAATTAACTTGTCCTGATCTGTCTGCTCTTTCAATTACAAACTATTCGACTAATGAAATTGATCCGATCTGTCCATTTTGTGGTCAAAGGATTGAAGGAAAGTATGCATTTCTTACATGGAGTGAAATAAAATTGCTTGCTTCACTTGTTGATATGGAAGTTGGTATTGAAAATTATGATTGCAAAAAGGCCGTAGCAAGCGTTGTACTTAACCGTATGCTCTTAACTGATGACACCTTGGAAAATGTAATTTTTGCTGAAAATCAGTTTTCAGCAGCAGATAAAGTTCGTGAACATACACCCTCTGAGGAATCAGTAAATGCTGTAAAGGAAGTTCTTGGTGGCGGAGTTACAATTCCGGAATATGTCACGTTCTTCAGAGCAGACAATTATCATAAGTGGGGGGATCAGATACCTTACATTCAGATTGGAAATACATATTTTAGCTACAGTGAATCAATCAAGAAACAACTCGGTTACTGATAGCGAGAGGGGAATCATTTTGAAGTATGAGGTCATAAATGCTAACGGACAAGTTGTGATGTGGACTGAATCTGTAGAGTGCATTCCTGCTTCAGAAAGCTTAAAAGCAATGAGTGATGCGAATTATCAGCACAAGGTAAACGGCATAATTCTTGCTTATAACAAAGTTGATGAAGTGATAGGCAGAACAATGTCATCATCTTCTAAACAGATTAAGATAAAATCACATAAATTGTTTTAAGAAAAACCGCTGCACAGGACAATGTACAGCGGTTTTTAATATTTATTTAATGTACGTTCCGTTAAGAAGCTGAACAATCTCATCAATTGACCATACTGCGTTTGATTGTATAATGTCACCATGATGTTTCTTATAAATTCTGAATGGTTTATCAAGAGAATTATCATATATAGAGCATATATCACAAACTTCAATAAATTTAGGTATTAATGCAAGAGCTCGTTGGTATCTTTCACGAATTTTGTTTTCAGGAACATCATGTCCACCAATTGCGGCACGTGACTTTACTCTGGCAACATTAATATCCGCTGAACATGTTAATACATAATATCCTCTTATGAAATAACCTTTTTCTTTTGCTCGGCACAGTAAATCAAGATTTCTGGTTGTAGATAAAACCGTTTCAAATGTGAAGTCGTTACTATATTCTAATTCATATTCCCTCATTGATTCAGCTGTTTTCGCAGCGTCCATATCAGAAATATTTGTGTTTTTCTTTATTATATCTGCATTGATATATTTGCCGCTTA
>JAMPEQ010000027.1 GCA_023665085.1 Bacteroides sp. | reverse complement strand
TTTTTTTGTGTCTACTTTTATTTTACTCTTTCACTTCGGCTGCGCATTTTTTATTATATTTTTATCGGAGGAAAAAGATGAAAAAAATTATTAGTTTATTGTTATCAGTAGTAATGATCCTGAGCATAACGGCAGGAAATTCAATTTCAAATGCAACACCAATTTCGCTTAATACAACAAATAATGGAAGCATTACTAACTCAAATATCATTGATGTATACAAATTTGTACTTGAAACATCTGGAAAAATTACTATCTCAGCTACAGCGTACATATATCGAGTAAATTATAGATTATACGATTCAAATGGTGAAGAGATATATAATCCTAATACTCGTTATAACTCTATTTATAATTATTATGATTGTACTGAGTGGAATGATAAAACAGGTCAATCCTATATTTCAAAAACGATTGATTTAACAAGGGGTGTTTATTATTTTATAGTCGATGAATATAGCGGAAATGGAAACTATAAATTTAATATATCATTTGAAGATTCACGAGAAAGCTTTGTTGAGCCTACTTATTGCAACAATACTCTTTCCCAAGCAGTTTCTATTTCTATAGGGAAAAATTATTGTGGACAAATTGCATTAAATGATGATAAAGATTTTTACAAATTTACTATAAGTAAAGAGCAATCTTTAATATTTAAAGCAAATGCATATATTTATAGAATAGCGTATTATATATATGATTCAAATGGTAAAGAAGTATGTAATCCCAATACACATTATAACTCCATCTATAATTATTATGATTGTACTGAATGGAATAGCGAAACCAAAGAAAGTTATATATCTCGAAACGTGACACTTAAACCTGGAACATACTATATTGGTGTTATAAAATATAATGGAACAGGTAATTATAACTTTAGTTTATCATGTTCACATTACTGGAGAGAAATGACAAATAAAATGGCAACTTAAAGTAATGACGGCACAGTAAAATATACTTGCTTTTACTGTGGAGCCACGAAAACATCGGCAATAGCAAAAATCGCCTCAACTTCTTTATCGTCAGTATCTTACAAATATGATGGTAAGGCAAAGAAGCCGAGTGTAACAGTCAAAGACAGCAAGGGCAATAAGATTGCTTCAAGCAATTATACGGTTACATATGCAAAAGGCAGAAAGAATGTTGGCAAGTATAATGTAACAATAAAATTCAAAGGTAATTACAGTGGCACTGTTACAAAATCATTTACAATTAATCCTAAGAATACAAGCATATCAAAGCTGACAGCGGGCAAGAAAAAGTTTACTGTTAAGTGGAAGAAGCAGTCAGCACAGACTACCGGATATGAAATCCAGTATGCAACCGACAGCAAGTTTACCCAAAATAAGAAAACTGTAACAGTAAGCAAGAACAAGACTACATCAAAGGTTGTTTCTAAGCTTAAGGCAAAGAAAAAGTATTATGTTCGTATTCGTACTTACAAAACAGTTAAAGTAAACGGAAAGAATACAAAAATTTATTCAAGCTGGTCTAAGGCTAAAACTGTTACAACAAAGAATTAATATATTGCAGGGTGTGCCATTCTTGGCACACCTTTTTACATATCCGAATTGATTTCGGAATGCCGAGGACGGCATTTCCTACAATTTTTGCAGTTCATGAGTATTCGTAGGGTGTTCCGTCCCGGCGCACCGATTTTACATAAATTTGCGTAGGTCACAGGAATCCATACAAAAAATGAAAGAGCAGTTCAGTAATGAACTGCTCTTTCTATTTTCTGTTATAATTTTACTCTTCACCATTCCAGCAGTATGTGCAAAGTTTGTCTGCACCAATGCCCACAGATTCAATCATGTCATCAAGTCGGTGATAACGCAGTGTTGTAAAATGTAATTTTTCACAAATTTTATCTACCATTTTCTGATATTTTTCACTGTCAGGATCAGCATATTCTTTTAATGTTTCAGCACTTACATCGTCACCCTCAAGCTCTTTGATAACTCTTCGGGTAATAAGCTCCATTTCTCCTGTTGAACGTGAGAAATTAAGATATTTACATCCGTAAAGCAGGGGAGGACATGCCGGTCTGATATGAACCTCTTTTGCACCGCTTGAATATAAGAATTCAGTAGTCTCTCTAAGCTGTGTTCCTCTAACGATAGAGTCGTCAATCAACAGCAGGCTCTTGCCGTCAATAAGGTCATGAATAGGTATCAGCTTCATTTTAGCAATAAGATCTCTCTTACTTTGATGAGTTGGCATAAATGAACGAGGCCATGTAGGTGTATATTTAACAAAAGGTCTAGAAAACGGAATTCCGGATTCGTTTGAATATCCTATAGCGTGAGCAATACCCGAGTCAGGTACGCCTGCAACAATGTCAGGCTTTACGTTATCTCTTTTAGCCAAAGCTTTTCCGCAGTTATATCTCATTCTTTCTACACTAATACCTTCGTAAGAGGATGAAGGATAGCCGTAGTAAATCCATAAAAATGTGCAGATTTTCATGTCTTTACCCGGTGCAATAAGAGTCTTTATGCTGTCAGAAGTCATTACGACAACTTCGCCTGCACCAAGCTCTTTATAATCCTCGTAGCCGAGGTTAAGATATGCAAAGCTTTCAAAACTTGCACAGTAGCCGGTATCCTTTTTACCGATAACAATAGGTGTTCTTCCCATTTTATCTCTTGCACAGAAAATTCCTTTGTTTGTAAGAATAAGCATACTCAGCGATCCTTCGATAATTTCCTGAGCGTATCTGATACCGTCAATAAAATTCTCTTTCTGGTTAATAATTGCAGCAACCAGCTCAGTCGGATTAATATCACCATTTTGCATTTCAAAGAAATGTGTGTTTGACTTAATTATATCATCAACTATTTTATCCGCATTGTTGATTTTTCCGACAGTTGTTATGGCAAAAGTACCATGATGTGAGCGAACAAGAATAGGCTGTGCTTCAAAGTCCGAAATACATCCGATACCAAGATTGCCGAACATTTCATTGGCTTCTTTTTTGAATTTTGTTCTGAAAGGAGCGTTTTCGATATTATGAATTGCTTTGTCAAAACCATATTCGTCACTGTATACTGCCATACCTGCACGCCGTGTGCCGAGATGTGAATGGTAGTCTACACCATAGAACAAATCGAAAATGCAGTTTTCTTTTGATGCAGTTGCAAAAAATCCTCCCATATTTTTACCTCACTTATTTAGTTTGCGGTTGTATTATAACACTATGAAAAACAAGAGTAAATAAAAAATTATAATTTTTACCGAATTTTAATATAAAAATGCAGTATAGAAAGTGAATTCTATACTGCTGTCTTGTTTCTGTACATTTTTTTGAATATCTGCAAAAAGATAAAGCCTATTATTATGCCTGAACAGTTTGTAATAATATCATCAATGTCAACTGCACCGCATTTGAAAATAAATTGATATCCCTCAATGATGAACGGCACTGTAAGGCTTACTAAAAGAGCTGTCAAATCATTAAGCTTTGTAAAAAAGGATTTTACCATAAATACTACAGGAATAAAGAATGCAATATTTCCCGCAAGGTCAAAAACAGGCCATGTATTGCTGTGAAAATTTGAAATCATATAATCCGTATATGAAAAAAGTCCTTTTCCTATTTCAAAATTAACAGAAAAGTATTTTGTATTTAATCGTAAAAACACAATTAAAAATGTGGCAAAATAGGTTGGTGTAAAGCCAAGCCAGTACTTTTTTGATAAGGTAAAAAAGTCACTGTCAAAGCATAATGCCAGACCTGAGTAAAATCCTGCGTTTGCTATGAATATAATGCAAATCCACCACATGCGATAATATTCTTCAGTTCCGCTTATATTAAAAATGTAAAAATCAAAAATAAATAAAAATATAATAGCAATGTTGCAGATGCAGGTAAAATTAACCATTTTTTGTGCATTGCTTTTGTTAAAAAGAGCTGCGGCAAATACACAGCAGAATACAACTGCGTATTTGAGCAAAAGTATGTCTGTAGTAGAATAGCCGAAATATCCGCTTATTCTGTTGGTACTTACAGTAAGGCACGACAGTGCAAAGGTAACAGCGAATATAATAAATCGGATATCGTATTTGTTTTTCATAATCAAATATGAAGCTCCTTTAACAGCTTTTGATATTGATCATCATTATTTTTTGTTATTTCCGAAATAGTATTCAGCGAATGTTTCTTTCTTTTAAAAACTGCCAGAAACAGTCTGTGAAGCCATGCAAAAGGTATTAGTATCGGATGCTTGTATGCATAGCTGAAATTGCCTTTTAAATATCTTGTGTTTGGAAAAAGAAGCTTGAAAAGAGCTTTGATTTTTAAAGCTGTTTTGTTTTGCCCTCCTGAATTTGCCAGATTAAGATAATAGCTGCCAAGACCTCTTTTTTCAAATCCGAAGCTTCCGCCGCGGATTATTTCTTCTTCAAAAAGATTTCTTATATTATTCTGCTTTTCAAAATCAAATTCTGCCAAAACAGGCGTGTTGAACCAATATCTGCATAAAGAAAAGCATGCCTTCGCAAAGGTGTCTAATTCAATTGCCTTGCATTTTTCAATAAAGCCGTCATAATCAAAATCCTTTATGTGCCTGATTAAAACATCTATATCCATAAACATTCGTATTCCCGCACCATACATGTTAAAATGCTTTGCAATATGGCAGAGTACATATAAAAGATGCTCATAGTCGTTTAGATAATATCTGTTTCCGTCGTTAGTGCATAGATCAAAAATATTATCAAAATACGGATGATCATAGTCCGTATCTGTGTGAATCTCTATATGCTGTTTATCATAGACAAAAGAGCCGAAATAGTCACTGCTTTCATTGTCCTCGGGTTTAAATCCGTTGCCGAAAATAAGCTTTTTGCATTTGTTTAAATCGTTTTTTCTTACAATAAAATCTATGTCACCGCTTGTTCTGTATTCTTTAACATGATAATATTCCTTCAGTACAAAGCCTTTGACAATAAGATAATCAATGTTGTTTTGATTAAAAATTTCAATGATTTTATTTCCGACAGCTTCTTTTTTATCAAATTCAATAAGAGTATATCCGATTTGCTGGCGGAATTTTGACAGAATTTCTGCAGAAATTTTGTTGCTATTTTTCACTTTCAGCAGCTCGTTTGCCGTAATTGCCATAACATCATTTATTCCCGCAAGCTGATACAGCTTTCCAAAATCAATTTCACCCTGCATTAACGGCATTGTGTTATTAAGATGTGATGATAATAAGTTTATAAAAAACTTTTCAGTATTGTTCACAGTAATTCTCCTAATTTAATATAGATATATGATAATTAAAATATTTGCACTTGTCAATAAACATACCGATTTACAATAATATTTATTTGTGCTAATATATATGTAAAATAGTCTGGGAGGTATGATTATGAATATATGGCACGATATTTCACCAAAAAGAATTAGAAAAGACAGATTTTATGCTGTTATTGAAATTTCTAAGGGCGGAAAAAATAAATATGAGCTTGACAAGGAAACCGGTATGCTGAAGCTTGACAGAGTTCTTTTTACATCTACCCATTATCCTGCGAATTATGGCTTTATACCAAGAACCTATGCAAGTGATAATGATCCGCTGGATGTTCTGGTGCTGTGCAGCGAGCAGATACAGCCGATGACCATAGTTGAGTGCTTTCCGATAGGTGTTCTTATTATGGAAGACGGCGGAATGAAGGATGAAAAAATTATTGCTGTTCCTGTAAATGATCCTAACTATAATTGTTATACAGATATTGATAAGCTTCCGGTTCATCGTTTTGATGAGATAAAGCATTTCTTTGAGGTTTACAAAAATCTTGAGCACGGCAAAACAACAACTGTTACAGAGGTTAAGCCAAGGCAGGAGGCAGAGGAAATTATAGAAAGCTGTATTGAAAGCTATATAAGAAATTTCCAGCTGTGATAAACTTAATATTTATTTTAATACAGGTTACTGTTAATAAGCAGTTGCCTGTATTTTTGTTCATTATCAAACAAATTGTGCAAAACAAACAAAATTATCTTTACTTTGTTGAAAAGTTTATAGTATAATCGATATATAATGAATTAGAGGGTGATTTGATGGCTGAAAAAACAGTGCAGAAAAACTATATCTCAAAGAAAGAATTCGGCAATTTTATTATAGGCTTATCAGGGCAAAACCTTGTATATTCCTTAATTGGTGCTTCCTTCTTTACTTTCTTTATGACTGATATAGCTTTGTTCCCTGCAATTATTGTATCTGTTTTACTGATTGTTATGAAGGTGTGGGACGGAATAAATGATCCCATTGTAGGCTCATTTATTGACAGACATACATTTAAGAACGGCGAAAAGCTCAGACCATTCTTAAAATATACACCTCTGCCGGTCGGTGTGTTTACTGTGCTTTTGTTTCTTGTTTTCAGCACAAGTGAGGATTTGCTTTGGCTAAGAGTTTCTTACTTTGTTATTATGTACATATGCTGGGATCTAGCATATACAGTGCAGGATGTATCAATATGGGGAATAACAGCGTCAGTTTCGCCTAATTCGGATGAGCGTGACAGATTTGTTCAGTGGGCAAGAACTGTCGGAAGTATTGTTTATGGTGCTTTCAGCGTAGGTATTCCCATGGTGCTTGAAATGATTGCAAACAGCAAGGGCGTAAGTATGTCATTTATAACACTTGTTTTTGCATTGATTTTCGGTCTTGGCGGTTCGATGCTCAGCTATAGATGCTATCGTGTTCAGGAGCGTATTCCTGTAAATAAGGCAGAACAGCAGGGAAGTCTGGCAGAAAGCTTTTTATTGCTCTTCAAAAACAAGATGCTTTTGCTTGTAACACTTGCAAATCTTTGCGGAGCACTTGGATTTGGGGCAAATCTTGTGACTTATTTCTTCAAGTACGAAATACCTGCTGATTTTATAGGCAACGGAATTATCGGTGCTCTCGGACTGACAACAATATATTATGCCGTTACTGCCTTACCGGGATTTATTGGCATGGTGCTTGCGGATAAGCTGAAAAAATGGCTGAACGGATATGTAAATGTTCTTATATTTATTCAAGTGTTTAATCTTATTGCAAGAATTATTGCATTCTTTATAGGTTTTGAGGGGAATAAACTGTGGCTCTCAATGCTCGTTATCGGTATCGGCAGTATTCCCAGCGGTGCTTCCTCAATTGCACAGACATCTATTTTCTGCGACAGTATTGATTATATGGAGTGGAAAACAGGCAAGCGTACCGAGGGTATTACATTTTCAATGCAGACTTCATTTACAAAAATTTCCAGCGGTATAACTGCAGGCCTTGCAACACTTTCTCTTCATCTTCTTGATTATAAGGCAATTGATAATGCCGCAGTTTATGTGGGAACACAGAGTGCTGCTTTTGACAAATGGATTTGGCCGCTTGTGATTCTTACACCTGCCGTTGCCAGTGTGCTGTTTGTGATTCCTCTTTTATTTGTAAATTATACAAAGGAAAAAAGAGCTATGGTAGAAAGTGATTTATATGCCCGCAGAAACGGTTTGTCTGAATCAGGAAATTCACCATACATTCAAAGCAAAATAAATAATGACTGAGGTTCGCAAAATTATAGTTTGCATCAATGAAAGGAGTATTTTATGAAGGATTGGTATAAAGAATTAGTTGTCTATCAAATATGGCCGCGCTCATTTTGCGACGGTAATGGAGACGGTATCGGTGATCTGGAGGGAGTTTTGTCTAAGCTTGATTATATTAAAGATTTAGGCTGTAACTGTATCTGGTTTTCGCCTCTTTATCCGTCACCTAATGCCGATTACGGATATGATATTGCTGATTATAAGAATATTCATTCTGACTATGGTGATCTTGATTTATTCAAAAAAGTTCTTGACGAAGCTCATAAAAGAGATATCAAGGTAATCATGGATTTGGTTGTAAATCATACTTCAGATGAGCATGATTGGTTTGTTAAGTCAAAAGATCCAAGTTCACCTTATCATGATTATTATATCTGGCGCAAGGGCAAATTTAACGGCAAGCGCCCTCCTAACAATTGGCTTTCCTGTTTTGAAGGCGGTGCATGGGAGCAGGACGAAAAATCAAAAGAATATTATCTTCATGTATTTGCTAAAAAACAGCCTGATTTAAATCACGATAATCCAAAGGTCAGAGAAGAGGTTAAGGAGATTATGCGCTTCTGGCTTGATATGGGTGTTGATGGATTCAGAGAGGATGTTATTACATTTATTTCTAAGCGCAAAGGTCTGCCTAACGGTTTTCCTATTCCTGCTGCCTGCGGTATAGAGCATTATATGGATGGCCCTAATATACATAAATACCTTAAGGAGTACAGAGAGGTTACAGATCAGTATGACTGCTTTACTGTAGGCGAAGCTCCCATGATGACACCCGGCAATGCTCTCAAATATATTGACGAAAGCAATAAGGAGCTGGATCTTATGTTCCATTTCCAGCATATTGAGGCAGATTGCTTTATGGTTGATTATATTCAGACAGGCTTTGATTTAAGAAAAATGAAGAGTGCCTTTTCAAACTGGCAGAAGAAGATTAACGGTAAGGCATGGAATACTCTTTACATAGAAAATCATGACCACCCTCGTATTATTTCCCGCTACGGAAATGAAAATTTCAGAACAGAGTCTGGCAAAATGCTTGCTAATATGTATATGCTGCAGCAGGGTACAGCCTTTGTTTATCAGGGGCAGGAAATCGGTATGCTTAATACTGAACTTGACTCTCTTGATGAATATGAGGACTGCTTTGTAAAAAATAATTATAATGTTGCAAGAAATAAAGTGCATTTAAAAGAAGAAAAGTGCTGGGAGTGGGCTGTTAAATCAACACGTGATAATGCCAGAACTCCTGTTCAGTGGAATGACAGTGAAAATGCAGGCTTTACAACAGGCACACCATGGTTTCCTGTAAATAAAAATTATAAGGAAATTAATGCTGAAAAAGAGGCAAATGATCCTGACTCAATCCTTAATCATTATAAAAAGCTGATTAGATTTAAGCGTGAAAATCCTGTGGCAATATATGGTGATTATAAAGAGCATTATAAGAATTCTTCAAAACTTTATGTTTATGAAAGAAATTATGATGGCAAGCGTTTGCTGGTTATAAATTCCTTCAGCGCCGAGCCTGTACCATTTGAAGCACCGAAAGGCTTTGAGCTTGAAAAGGGAATCCCTATGCTTTGCAATTATGATAATCCGACAGTTCAGTGCAACGGCTTCAAACTCCGTCCATACGAAACAAGAGTTTACTATTTTGAATAAACATAATAATTTACAGCATGGTTATAGCATCTCAGCTTTATCCATGCTGTTTTTTGTCGTGTAATTGACTTTGTGTTACAATAATGGTATACTTTAATTGCCAAACAAAGTTAATATTGTTTATTTTTCAGAGAAAAGTATGTTTTTTATCTCCTGATAAAAATGCATGCTCTGTTTTTCATATACTTTTTTCTGAAATGTATGATTAACTTTGTTTGGCGACAGGTGGGGCATGCGTTTTATTGCACAGCCGAAGTGAAAGAGTAAAATAAAAGTAGACACAAAAAAAGTGTCTGCTTTTT
>JAMPEQ010000026.1 GCA_023665085.1 Bacteroides sp. | reverse complement strand
CTTAAAGCACCGGTTGAAATCATAGCGCTGAATATAACGTCAATAGTTTCCGGCAATTCTGCTTCTGTTTCCGGAACAATCTGTCTATATGTGATAGCAGATCTTGGAAAGGTACTTGAGATAAGCTCACAGTTAACAGGTAAATTTGAGTTTGTACCAAATACAGGACCTAAACCTAAAAATCGTCTGCTGTTATTGTGATTTGCATCATACCCATCAGCACCATATCCGGGACGTTGACGCATATATGCTGTGAATCTGTCAATTTCACTATCATCAGATCCCCCTATTCCCAATCCTGTGGGAAGTCCTTCTTCATCTTGCTCCTGATTTATCAAACCCATAGTACCTAACGAGATATACTTAGGAATAAATGCACTTAGCATAGAACTACCCTGATTCAGAATTCCGTCACCTTTAAGATAATGTGCTATCCCAATTAACATTGAATTTGTAGCTTGATTATGACCGGTATATTCTCTAACAAGCTTACCAGTTGTTACATCTAACACTCGGAATGACACATTATGTTTGATTCCCATATTTTTTGCTGCTTTTATAACACTCAAATTATCAGCCTCTTTCTCTTCGATATTATGGTATTTCGGAATCTCTCGAGTCTTCATCATGTATAACAGTTTCTGTTGTACGATAGGAATTCAATCCATAAATACCGATACTGATATTTCGGTTTTCAGTTGCAGTTGACTTACGTCTGTGAAAATTAGGATGTGTAAATCCGTTATTATCACGGAGTTCTTCCATACTACCTGACTCAATTGGATTCCATGCACCCTGTCCGACTAATTTTGTTTCATCAGCCATAAAAGCCACCTCCATACTACCTATATATAAGGTTAGTATTGAAAGTGGCTTTATCTGTATTATTCGTCTATATCATCAGATAGATCTATAGTAGTAATTTCACCTGTTCCTTTGTCTGATTTTGAATATTTGGTATTTTCGTCATTCAAGGAAATAGCGTCACCCATTGCCGCCATAATCGGATTAACAGCAGGTTTGGGGTTCAAACTATTTTCAGAATCAGCATTAACAACAGATACATCAAAAACACCACTGAGGTTTTTATCAGTCTGCTCTTCATCCAATGTTCTGTCATAACGAAGATTACAGGCTTTTTCATTCAAATCATCTGTTGCAGGAGGATTCTTTAGATAATTATCTTTAAATGAAACATCTACTGACTGAGGTTCAAATCCTAAGCTGAAAATAGGCCCTACCAACGACCTTACTATTTCTTCGTTATTACTTAGCTGTAAGGAATATAATGCTCTATATCCAGGGTTTGGAGCAGGTCTTGCAGTCTTGCCTGCTCCGCTTTCATAAGAATTATCACCATATTCCTTATCTTCAAAATCACTGTTCCGAGACCAGACAGAATGTCGTATATGCCCAGTATCATTAACCGATTTCTTGTATGTATTACCCTCAATCGATTGAACAATCTCTGTAGTCTTTTGCAGTCGTGCATAATCTTCACGTCGATAGTGACCAACCTGCGTTGGTCCGAAAGAATCACTCAAGCCCAAATCTCTTGTATCAGTAAGTCTTGAGTCAATTGTAATTTTAGTACGAGCATCAAACCTTACCCCAGCATGCTGAAACAGAAACATACCTAACGGACGTACATATTCTATACAGGCATCTATAGGAACTTCTTCAGAAAAGTAGACTACATCTATATAACCCTCAGATGTATGCGGAGTAACATAAGCTGCATTAACCGGTATTGATGTATCTTCTAATCTGTTATTAAGAATCTCTTTTCCCTCAACCTTATTTCCGTTTTCATCTGTATAACCGTTTATTCTGTCCCGAATAACAAACTGAGTAAGATTAACCTCAGCTGCAAGCGTTACCCCATCCTTGCTTCCACGATTATAAATCATAGACATAAAATACAACAGAACCAGTCTATTAAAAGATGTGGGAAGATTTTCTCTGTCATCAAATTTATACCCCATAGTATCTGCAAGCAGCCATAGCAAATCTTCCGGACATCTGAGTGGATCATATAAATCAAAGAAGTTTTCGGTATTATACTTAATCTTATCAAGAGAAGTTTCAAACCATTTGCAGAAGAATCTGAAATCTGCACTCTCCTTATATATTCCCGGAACAGATATATTTTTTACATCCATAGTTCATCCACCTCAATTCGATAGAATCCATTCGGGTGCAACTCTTATATTATTTTGATCTGTACCTAAGTCCTTATATCTTGCAAAAGAAATGGGATTGAAATATGTAATATCAAATTTCTGAATAACCTTTGTAGAGCTTGATCCAATTTCACGCAGTTCTCCATAATTTATAATCGGATTTGTCAGACTTCCTGCATCAAAGTAACGTATTTCCGGATGTGCATTTTCTATAACTTCAACCACTTCCATGATTGTAGGTTTTTGACCAAATGAACGATTAGCCGGTGCAAAATAGAGTGCAAGAGCTTCTTTAACTTTAGCAACAATATTGCTTGCTTTATCCTTAGATACCATTTTTCTTGGATATATCTGCCCTACAACATACCAAGGGAATATCCTTGCATATCCAAAATTCAACTCAACAGACATTGCTTGCAGAGGGCGAAAATCTGCATTTATAGCGTCTAAGAATGTATAAGGTGCTTTATACTGAATATATGCTACTTGATTCTTGAATTCTGCAGATGTACCTTTAGGAAGTGCAGCGTCACTATACTGAGTTGGTGCATAATCAGTACTGTCACTGAAATCATTGTGTATAACATAACACATTGCTGTATATGTTTTAAAATTGCAAGTAAATGGGATAGGCTTATCTTTATCTTCATCTTTTAAGTTAATGATTTCGCGCCAGTTAAAATAATCAACTGTATTAAGCGGAAAATCCGTGCTTGTAATATACATCTTTTCTTTTTCTTCTTTGGTAAGATTAGCATCATTATATATAGCAAGGTTTATTTCTAAAGCTTTCTGACAATCTATAATCAGACCACAGTCAACACCGGCTTCTCGTGTAAGGAAACGATTAAAATCCGGAACTGTAATGAGGCTATCCCAGGTATTGATGTACTTTCTGCTGTTAAAATAAGCTTCTTTTGCCGTTTCTGGACTTCTGCCTGTTACTGTATAGGAATGTGGAAGTTCAACCGTATTTGCAAGATTGGATATAGTCAAGCTTTCATCAGAAGCTTTTGGGTTCTTATCAGGCAAAGCAGGTTGAAAGTTGCTGAGAACATCTGCACTTACAGAACCAATTACACCAGAACATTCAATCCAATAGATAATCAATGTATTGTCTTTATAGTTTTCAAGTTCATTTAAGTAATTTGATACCTGAATCTGAGCATTACTGTAGTTGTCATACGTTACTGCAAATCTCGGTTCAGGCTCAATAAACTCAGCAGGCGAATCAACCTGTACCCACTGCGTCATTACATCTGAATTTTTACTGTTCTTTGCTCTTATCCATACAGCTGTAGTGTCTAAATGCTGTGAAGGCAGTTTGATAATGTAATTATTATTTTTTACATCTTCAACACTTACAGACCAATTACGCAATTCCCCCTCAATAGCTACACGAGTAACGCTTTCTCCTGGTTCAAGTCTTACCGGATCGCTATCAGTAAAAACGTTTACACCCTCAGAAATTATTACACGTTTACTTCTTGTATCTTTTTCTCCATACTTGTTTGTCATAGGGAGAATATTATAAGTAATTACCCTCTGCTGAGAGGTAATATCTGTATAAGCATTGAGAGTAGAGAAATTTGAACCGTTAAATCCAAAATTCAAATCAATCCCCTCACTGCTGTTATTCGTAAATGTTACTTCTGTTCTTGCAGCAGTATACCATCCAAGATTATACCCGATAAGCCCAAAAAGCTTTTCAGCATTCTTACGTTGCGAAACAGATGAACCAAAAATCTCATTTGCGAGCCAGTCAAGATTTACACTGAGCATATCAGCAATACTTGCAAGAAATTTTCCCAATACAACACCGGGATCAGCACTTGATTCCGGTTTCCACAACTCTGTAAGTTTTGGTACTAAACCCCAAAATTCTTCCATTATAGAGCTGTAGTCACGACTGGTATACCTAATCATACCTCTTGGCTTTTCTGATTGATTCATCATTTTGAGTATCCTCCCAATCCGTTTTCAAAAATTTCGTTTGCTGCCGATTCAATTTCTAAAGTATCCCCAAATGTAGTTTGTACAGCTATTGTCATTTTAAGCTGATTAAAATTTTGAGCAGACAATTCATCACTGCCTGTAAACAAAAGACCATCAGCAAATTGTGTTTTTTCCGCATCGCAGCAAGGTTCGTGTAACCGAAGCTGTTCAACAACCCTGTCACGGATAATAGCTTTCTCATTATCCGTATTATATTGCCACAAGTGTCGTTTCAAACCTACTCCAAAATTTGGACTGTTGTATAATTCTGTTGGTTCAGTTAATATTAACAGTCTGACTCTATTTACAATAGAAGTATTATCTTCTAATACACTCACACAGTTGTTTGCTATGTTAAACATATTAGGAAACGCAAGAGAATTTGTCATTATATCACCCCTCTAAATTTGTTGTTCCTATATGATAGCTGCCACCGGTCAATCCAATTATAAGGAAATCGCTGTTTGATTTATTGGTTGATGATAAAGCTACTACTTCTCCCTCGTTTGGCAAATGGGGAAGAAGTACAGAGGGATACCATGGTAAATCATTATCAAGAGTATAATTCTTTATTGTCTTTCCACTATAATTACTTTGGTTGTAGGCACCATGTATTGACGGAATACGCACTTGGACAAGCAGAGTACCGTCATTTGTATAATGATAAGCTTTCGCATATCCGTATGTAATCATTTCTTATCACAGCTTTCTTCATGTGAATGATTTCATGCTATATTTGGTATTTTCCACCGTTGATTATTTTTCTGACTTTCTTACCTTTCCAACCAGAAAGATCTATCTCTGAGGGATGCCCCACCAAGGCTTCCCACTCTATAATATCAACTTGTCCTCCTAACAAATGTCCCCATTGACTTTGAGCGTCTCTACCCTTGGCATCTGCCAATATACAATTGATTACAGTCCCATCGTCAAGAACAACTGATATCCTATCTCCTGTAGTTCCAAATATCGGTGCAACAGCGCACATATAATATCCGTCAAGTGTTGCAATACGTCTATTCTGAGGTTTTCCCTTAGACACCCATTTGTCATAAATCTGCCTTTGAATAGTTCTGTCTGCCCATACCCTGTCATAATATGTGTAGTTTCCGGTAATTCCTGACTGATTAACAGATGAAGGAATCTCAATAACATTTCCGTTCATTATATTTCCACTATTTATTCCAGATGATATACCATTTGTTGAAGTAGTAGTCATCTGTATAACAATCTTAGACCAGAGGGATGAAGCTGTTTTCTGGCGCTCCAGTGTAGTGAGATCTATATTACTCGGTATTTCAAATTTCCTTACAAAAATATCGGCTGCATTTCTTGCTCCGGATTCTGTGTTTGGCACATTACTTAAATCGCTTAATACATGTGTGTAAGATGTTTGAAGTTCGTTCCATAGGAAATCAACTTGCCCTGTAATATTATTTCTCCAATTTTCACCTACATAATTAACCATATTTGTCTTTCTTCCTATAGATGATGTTCTCGGAGAATTTGTCCATTGACACAAGCCTACTCCGCCATTATAAAAGGAATATCCATACTCAATTACATCTGCTCTGAACCCACTTTCGTGCTGAATATTAGCAGCAATTCCTATAGCTGACGCTGCATTTAGCCCTTTGCTTAACAGTTGCTGAATTACGATTCTTGCATTCTGATTTTCAATCCCATCCAGAATAACATTATCCCCGACTGAACCTGAGACTAAACCAGGTACAAGTAAATCATCCATAATCGCTGACATTAAAGTAGTATAATTGATAACAGACAATCTGATTTTACTCTTTGTTGTGGTAGGCTTATAATCAGCAGAGATATATCCGACTTCACGAATTGCAGCATCCTCCTCAGTATTTTCTGTATCATAGAATTTACCAAGCTGACCATACCCAAACATTAACGATTGGTTGTTATCTACTTTTGACCAAAGTGGTCTGTAATAACCGCTGATTTCTCTTGAGCTTGTCTTATATGTCTTTTTTTCAACAATTCCTTGGGATGTTCCTTGTGCTACGACTACAACATTTTTTTCAACATCTGTGACAATACCAATATCATCGCACTCATATTTTGAGTCATAGTGCTTTAATATGGTTCGGAGCAGGATTATATCACCAGCTTTTGGTGCCTTTGATGATTTGACAAAAGTACCCATTCCACTGTCAATACCATTTTCGGCAAATTCGCCGGGACTTTGACAATCTGGAATTATTACATCAAGCAGACCGCCAACTTTTTTTTGCACAACCTACAACAAACGCAGCTGTCCACTTATGTTTATTTTTAGGCATAAGCCAATCAAGCAAGCTTTTATTTTTCTCATTGATATGATATTTTGCTTCCTTGATAAATGCTTCAATCTTATATGTATTCTGTACACCTGGATTATATATAAAGCCTTGGAATACATAGGTTGAACCGTATTTATAACCAGGCTGTAACGTACTTGTCCAAAAATATGAAGCACTCTGATAACCACTTTCAGATATTAAAATTGAACCATCTGAATTTATCTGTTCAACAATAGCTACGTGTCCGGCTTTTCCAGGATTGCTCCAACAGATAACTGCACCAAGCCTTGGTGTTTTTCCTCGTTCATAACCGTCTGCTGTGTAGTAATACCATTCACCAGCGTTTGCTGTAGATAGATTACAAGAAGTTGTTCCCATAATCTCCATAAATCGTCCAAAAGCATATCCTGTACAGTTTGGCATAAAAGAATTTCCATAAACGGATATACATCTGTTATAACCACCACTGCTAACCTGAATCCAGTGCAAGTCAGTTACAGACGGTCTGGTTGTTCTTGGAGTAAATCCCATTTTATCACTTCTTTTTCAACATAAAGAATTCCGGTGTTAAAATTGTTTCTATTTCCGATATATCAGAAACGTGATCTACAAGGAGTAAGAGAAAATCATCTTTCCATTTTGACCATGTGATCTTACCAAGCTGTTGCCTTGTAACGTAAAATCCCATTTTTCCGTGAAAACCTGCTCCATTTAAAACTGTTCTATATCTGTCTATAATCATATCATTTACTGCTTTGGATTTTGTCAGATTCAAGGTAAGCCATATTCCTAAAGGCGGTATATATTTTGATGCATAAATTCTAAGCCATGATAACTCTCTGTTTGCTTCAGCTACTGATTGAGCTTTTACGTCAGAATATAACCCATATGGCATATTATTTTTAACAGCAGCACTCACTTGTGAATCAATTTTAGGGTTGACATATGTTTCCTTTTCTTTATGCGTCACATCATAAAGACAACCCTCTTCAATCATAACTGCAACTACACCTAATTTTTTCAGTTTATTATAATCAGCATCTGATGAATTTCTATCAAGTGTGATAATATAGTTATCAATTTCTCTATAATCAGGATTGACTTCAGCAATCATACCAGTTATTGCATAATCAGCAGCAGTTGTACAAAGTGATGATTTGCCACCGGTATAATCATCTACCCCTGCATACCGCAAGGCACAATCCCATGGAAAATTGTAATATCCGCCTATTTTAATTTCAGTACCTGTCTGATCTCCAACCTTGCCGCCTATAGAACCACCAAATTCATTCTGCGATGCTTTTAAAAGTTTTCCGTCTCCGATATATAATTCAACATGATGACTAACATTCAGAACAACATCCCCACGCTGTAACCCTGCTCCTGTAGATTTATTCCAGCTTTTCACTTCAACAAAACCTGTTCTGAGAAACACTGATTTCATATCATAGGTACGTGTTGCACCATTTGACTTTACTGGAATACCAGCATTTTCATAAGCAGTAATAATCAATGAAGAACAATCATAATCCGGTCCCCAACGATTCCCTTGGTCATATCCATGTGAATCATCATTAGCAATGGCAATAGCCCATTGTACTGCATATTCAACCTTTGTCATACTGCACCACCTAATAGTTTTAATGGATTGTGCTTGTAATATGTCTCAGTACCGATTCTTACCGGCCATAGAGAATCATCTTTAGATTTAGTTATATGTTCAAAATGAACATATTTATCAGCGATACCGATATTAAATCCTTGCTGTACAATCTGACCTGCTCCAATTGAAACAGATTTCAGATGCATATAGCGCAGAGACGTATATATGTCATATTGCACTGTAACAGCATAGTGACTACGATCTCTTACTATGATAATTCATATACTACTACAAAAAATATCATTACCCCATACAAGGTGAATTTTGGTGAAGTGTATCCGACTTTTGAACATATGACAACTGCCATATAACAGGTGATTAAATGTATACAGATATTTATGCATTTTCAAATATTGTAGATTCAGATAAAGGAATTAGATTACCTTGGATAGGAACTGCAAAAGATAACTTATACAATAAATACGGTTATCATACCGGAATAGATTTATATACCAATAATGTATATAGCTATTCTCCTGGTGTAGTAATCATCAGCATAATTTGCACTGCCTGCAATAAGTATTCCTTGTGATGAAGCAACTTGATTGGCACTGCTCATTATCAACCTTTGTAGTTTCAACGTAGTAATAAAAGTATTGGATATGGTATGTGATACTGTGATTACATTATAAATACCAGTTATAGGAGACAATGTACCGCCAGTCATTACAAGCAATGAAACAGGCTGTGCTAAGTTGTATGTTTTTATAGTGCCTGGAATTTGAATTGTAAAATCTCCGCTGAATTGAGTTGCAAGTGCATTTATATCATTTATGATATTTACAGATTGAAATGTATCTGCAAGAGAACTGCTCCAACTGTTTACAACCTGTGTATCCTGAGCAATTGTATTACCGCTGCCGTCTACAGTAAAACCTACTTGTGAAAAATTCATATTTGACATATTATAGGCAACCCCATTATATGATCCTTGGAGTGATAAAATATTGGTGTTTGATGTACCATATTCAAGAACTTTTAAACTCTGGGAAGATTGAAGTCCGGCATTACTTTTATAATGAATTATGCCAGGTTTAGTCATTGTAGGCTCATCTACCCAATATGAGAACGATGCACATTGTGGTGCTGTATCAGTATTGCTTTTTTTCAAAAAGTCTGTTATCGGAGTTACGGACGCATTATTCATCACTTGACTTAATGACTTATATCCGTTCTTTAATCCGGCTGCATCTCGTGAAGAACTATAGGACTTTGACAATGGAAGCAACCCCGGAAAATCTTCATAATCATCTTCTGCTGAGAAATTACCTCGTACATATTTGTTGAAACTTGTAGTTAATGCTCCGTGATTGATCAATGTCGGTGCATCATTATGGTCTATATCAAGTTGGTAGTATGATGTAGCTTTTACTGACTTTGCCAGTGCTTCTGCTACAGCTGATGGCTGAACAAATCCGCTTACAGCAGGTATACGCAGTACAGGCATACTACTCTGTATTGATAAAGAAGCATATCCTGTTATCTTATATGTCATATATAATCCATTTGTTGATACAGTAAATTTAAGCGTAAATCCTTGATAAGAAGTAAACTCTGCAACATTTCCATATTCATCAAGCCAACCAAAAACAAATGATACAGGAATCCCGCTTGAATTTGGATAACTATTTGCTGATTGAGCAGCGCTATATAACAAAGCTTCAAATGCAGCTGAATTTATCTTTTTTGAAGCATCTCCACCAACTGTACAGTTGAGTGTCCATGCCGTCATAGATGTGATCTCACTATTGGTAATATCTAATGAAGAAAAGGGACTCGGAATTTTTAATCCGAATTCTGTAAGAGAAACGCCAGATAAATTAAAGTTACAGAAAGGCTGTTTCTTCATTAAAAATCACCACCTTATATGTATCAAAATGATTACAAAAATAATAGTGACAGCTCTAAAAAGCTATCACTATTATGTAAGGTTATTCGGTTGTTGCTTGATATTCTTTGAACGCCTGACACAACGATTGGCAAAGTGCTTTCCGTTAAGTATGTGGTACTTGAAATACAGATGTTTCTTATAACTTCGACTCATTTGTACCACCACATCACTTGAGATACTGTCTCACAGGCATATCAATTCATTATCAATTAACGTTGAACCATTTAGGTTTAGATCATTATGAGTGCCGATGTCAATCAGCAATATTTGTTTGGCCTCATGGTCATAATCAAACAATATCACTAAATCATTGTTATTGTTTGAACCGCCACCTGGGATATGAATATCATAAGGATTTTTATACTTTGTTCCGTCCACTTCAATCATATAATTATTCAGCTTATGGAATCTCAATTTCGCTCTCAGAATATCCATATCAGATTCATTCTGCAATAGCTGAACAGAGGAATTGATAAGCATTATTATTTTTGGAACTCCCAACCTGGTAAGCTTTTTGTACATCTTCTGAAATCGCTTGCTTTTTTGAATGCTATATGACCCATCAGATTTGACTTGAATCCCACCCTTAACATAGTGAGTTATAATCATTTTGAACCCCTTATTACAAAATTCCCTCTTCTTTTTTATAGAAAAACGACCACTCAATCAAGTCACCAAGATCCAGGTCACCATAGTCAGGGTCGGCATTCACATAATCAAGAAACTCCTGTGCTTCCTCCTCAGTATCAAAGTCATAACTGTTGTAGGGGGTATCTACCTTTACTTTATCTGCTATTGCTGTTGCATTTTTGATATACTTTTTCATAAAAACCTCCTGTTTGAGATCGGTTGATTGTATGACTATAATTATTATATCGTTATTTAATCAACATTACAATATACAAAACGCACAAATTTTACACTCGGTACTGTGTATATTATTCCTCACCTAAATTCAACTGCAATGCAGGAATAGAAGCTAACAATTCGCCCTTACTGAACAAATCGGTAAAGTTTTCAAGTATTTTCAAACGCTGACCCTCTACAACTGTAAATCCATCAGCTATACCGTTGAAATAGCTTATGATCCAACTATACTGAGCAGATCCGAAAAATTTGTAAGCTATAAGGTCAAGCCTGTTTTCCTCTGTAGCAGGTACATCATAATATCGAAACTTTGCATTTGTTATAATTGGATTAGATGTTTCTAATGCTATGAATCTATCAGATTCTTCCGGATTATGTACAATCTGTCTCAGTCCCTTGTATCTGCTGATATGATCAAAATCACGGCATACTGTATATTCAATACCAGTATGTTCTACAACACCATATGGACATAAGGTGTCATAATAGATTGGTTTAATATAACTCATTATCCTATCAATCCTTTCCGTTGTACAGTTTCATATGTTAAGGATTCATCAGATACTTCTGTGATGCTAATAGATAAAGTTAAATGCAGATAGAATCCATCAAGACCTATTGGACTTTCTTCATCCCATACCACCTTTACGTCAGTCATAATTCCGGTTATGTGTTTCTCTCCTGCGATATATAGCGTAACCGTGGCAGTCTGCACGGCTGCACCTTGAAATTTAGGATAGCAGTTTGATTGACAGAATCTAATCAGTTCATTGCATTTACCGTCTCTATGGTCGCCGGACCACATATCCCGATGAATATCAAAATCATAAGTATTACTACGAGGTCCCGAACTCTTATATATATGCCAGGGTTCATACTGATAAAGTAAATCCGGCATTGTATCATATGTAGCATGCACACTGTCATCAAATCCTTTTGGATATACAGGAAAGTCAATAGATTTACCACTAAGAGAAGAAAATAGTGATATTTCTCCCCACGGAAGCTTAAACCATTGAATTGGATTTGATACTGTTGTAATATCCATAATTTGAGAACTTCTTCTTGAACTGTACTCATTAAATATTACTGGATCAATGTCCTTTTCATCAGCAAGAAATCTCATCGCCTTTTCATAAACATTTTTTGATATAGGTGTTCCCGACCCACCAAGAAGACTTACGGAATCCGGTAGGGTTATTGTTTCAGGAATTTTCAACATTCCGGGCATTGTACCGAGTGAATCAAGCACTTTCCAACCGCCCTCACTCTGCAATGCTGCTGTTTCAAACACATCCGCATCTGAAGTAAGGTTATTCAATATTGTTGATTTCTTTTGATATGGTACAGTATTGACTGCATTTATTTTGTCATTAACCAGATTTCTGAACTGCTTTCCAATATTAGGAGTTCTGGTCAAAGAATTTAAGTTCAATACACTATCTACATTTCGTGACCCCACAGCATCAGTCAATTCTGAGAGTGACATATTATCCTTAATTTTCAAAAACTGCATATAACATCACCGCCTTATATTGGGGATACTTGTCCTAACCGCACACTCTTGATTACATGAGGTTCACCAAAAACAGTAGCAGGTCTTATGGAAATGACATCCCCAACAGTGAACAAATCATT
>JAMPEQ010000025.1 GCA_023665085.1 Bacteroides sp. | reverse complement strand
AACGTGTGCCGCGCGCACAATGCGCACTGCGGCACAGGATGCTAAACAATAATTTGATTTTTATTATATCAATTGTTGTTATTCAGCATACTGCCAAGCTTTTCCAGCAGTGCTTTGTCCTCAGGTGTTATTTTTATATTTGTGCGTATTTTATTGCCCTGCGGTGAAGTAACGCTTATTTCAAGAACGCTGTCAGTGTCAATTCTGTTTACCGCATCAGCAAAAAATAATTCCAGCTTTGGATGACGGGATTTAAAGCTGTCGATTTCACCTTTCATCTGCATCAGCATTAATGGATTAATGTTCATTTTATTCTCCTTGAGTTTGTTGATTTTTCTTATACAATAACATATTTATTTAATTCTGTAAAATAAATTAGACTGTTTTGTGTCACTTAAGCCCAAAATATAGTCTGATGTGACATTGTAAAATTTGCGTAGAGTTATTAAATGCTCAACAGGCAGACAGCATTTCCGTTTTCATACATACCATATGCGTTCCCACAATTTTATCTGTTTAAAATGTATATCAGCTCATTCAGTCTTTTGTTGCTTTTATTTCTATTATAATGTATAATAAAAATAATTAGATCTATGAGGAGATTGTAGCTATGAAATACAACATTTGCACCGATAATTTTAAGAATTTTAATGTTTTTAAAGATAATGTGATGTATCCGAGGTCATATTTTATTCCCTATCCGTCGCTTGATTTCCTTGAAAATGTTGATATAAGAAATGAACGTTACTGTTCGCCTATGGCAGAATGTCTGTCAGGAGAATGGGATTTTGTTTATTATTCAAACTGCAAGGATATTCCTGAAATTTTTGATACAGACAGCATTAGTTTTGACAAGGTTGAAGTTCCGTCAACATGGCAGCATACAGGCTATGAAAAGCCTTATTATGTAAATCAGCGTTATCAGTTTAAAGCAAATCCTCCTCATATTCCAGAAGATTGTCCTGCAGGTATATACCGCAGAATGATTAATATAGATGATGTTAATAAAAACTATTACCTCTGCTTTTTGGGTGTGGCAGGCTCGTTAGAGCTTTTCGTAAATGGTAAATATGTCGGCTACAGCGAGGGAAGTCACAATACATCTGAATTCGAGCTTAACAAATTTGTAAAGCAAGGTGAAAACGAAATTGTAGTTGTAAATCATAAATGGTCTAACGGAACATACCTTGAGGCTCAGGATATGTTTAGATGCAACGGAATTTTTCGTGATGTTCTGCTTTACAAGACAGCAGACAATTCTATTTATGATTTTGAGGCTGACATTAAGTATATAAGCGATAATCAGTATTCGCTTGCTGTTAAGCCTTCACTTAAGATAAGCGAAGAATGTGAGCTGACTGCATTTTTATATGATGATGGTGAGCTTATTAAGTCTGTATCAGTAAATCAAACTACTGATAACTTGCAGATTGTTGATATGGGAACACTCAGTGTAAATGAATGGTCTGCAGAAACGCCTTATCTTTATGATCTTGTTCTGGTATTATCACAGGGAGACAATATTATTGAAGTGATAAGAAAAAATATCGGTTTTAAGCATATCGAGATTAAGGGAAATGTTTTTTATTTTAACAACAAGCCTATTAAGCTTCTTGGTGTGAATCACCATGACACTAATTCAAAAACAGGATATGTTATGACTGTGGCAGATATGGAACAGGATGTAAGTATTATAAAAGAATACAACTGCAACTGTATTCGTACTTCTCATTATCCTCCTGATCCTACATTTCTTGATTTGTGTGATGAATACGGCATTTATGTTGTTGATGAAGCTGATATTGAAACTCATGGTCTTGAAGAGATTAAAAGACGATGGGTATGCTCTCACAATCCTAAGTGGCAGCAGCATTACTGGGATCGTGTTTATCGTATGTTTGAAAGAGATAAAAATCATTCAAGTATTACAATGTGGTCCTTAGGTAACGAGGCACACGGATATAAAAATCAGGATTATTGTTATGAACAGCTTAAAAAGCTTACTTCAATTCCTATTCATTATGAGGGGGTATGCCGAACAAGACGCTGGGCATATGATGTGCTCTCACAGATGTATACATATCCGGGTATTTGTGAAAAAATAGCAAAGGGTAAAGGCTTACCTGCAAAATATTATAAAAAACCATTTTATCTTTGCGAATATGCACATGCTATGGGTGTAGGTGCAGGTGAGCTTGAAAGATACGTAAAATGCTTTTACAGTGCCGAAAATATGATGGGCGGATGTATATGGGAGTTTGTTGATCATGCAATATATCATGAAAACGGAAAGTATGAATATACCTATGGAGGAGACCATGGTGAGCTTAAGCATGACAGTAATTTCTGCGTAGATGGATTATTTTTTCCTGACAGAACAGCTCATTCGGGTGCTAAGCAAATGAAAGCTTGCTACAGACCTGTAAGAGCCGGATTGCTTGACAGTGACAAGTATTTGTTAACAAATTGCAGATATTTTAAAAATGCAGATATGACTGTAAATTACAGGATTCTGCAAAACGGAATATCTGTTAAAGAGGGAAACTTTGATATTTCAATTAAGCCTCAGGAGTCTATTGAATATAATATAGAACGATTTGATTATGATGAATCAAAAAATCAGGTTGTTCAGTTTGAATATATTGAAAACGGCAGAGCTGTTGGCACTGAGGAAATTGAACTTTCTTCAGGAGTATTTAAATTTGAAACAAAAGCCAAAGTACCTTATGTGCAAAACAGTGAAAAACGTCTGTTCATTGATTTTGACAACGGCTCAATGATATTTGATAAATCAACAGGGTTTATAGATTCATACATGATAGGTGATAAAGAGCTTGTAAATCCTGTGCCTTATGGTGATGCTAAAGGATTATCAGTTCAGTTTTACAGAGCTCCTCTTGACAATGATATGTACATAAGCACTGCATGGAATAAAGCAAGGCTTGCAGATGCCTCTTCATTTGTAAAAAATGTTAAGTGTGTAAGTGATAACAGCTCTCTTAAAATTTCTTATGTAACAACAGTTAAAACTCCTGTCAGATTTATTGCAAAGGTATTTACTGTTTTACATGTTTATTCTTCAGGTGAAATTAAAGTTGATTATAAAGTTCTTTCTGACGGAAATATTAAATATATTCCGCGTTTCAGTGTTCAGCTTGAACTTAATAAACAGTTTAAAAATATCAAATATCTTGGTCTTGGTCCTGATATTAATTTATCAGATTACAAAGAGCATGCATTAATGGGAATTTACGAAACTGATATTGATAGTATGTATGAAAATTATATTAAACCTCAGGAAAGTGCAACACGCTGTAATACATCGTTTGCCGAGATTACTGATGATGAAGGCACAGGTATTTGCATTGAAGCAATAAATAAGCCATTTGTATTCAGTGCAAAGCCATTTACCTCACAGCAGTGTGCCAAGGCATCACACAGAGACGAGCTTGAGAAAACAACCTGCTGTATCAATATTGACTATGATGATCTTGGTGCGGGATCAAATGCATGCGGACCTTTACCGTCGAAACAAAATTGTCTTGGTAAGCTGAAAGGCAAAACTCTGAGCTTTGTGATTAAGCCATTAGGTGAAAAGAATGTATAAAATCGGTATTGATATTGTAAAAATATCAAGAATGGAAAATAGTATAAAAAGCAGTTCATTCATGAAAAAAGTATTTACGCAATGCGAAAAGGAATACTGTACAAGGTCTGAAAGTTTTGCAGGAATTTTTGCTGCTAAGGAAGCCTATTTTAAAGCGTTAGGTGACGGAATTAAGCTTCCCTTAACGGAAATTGAAGTTTTGCATGACGACAAGGGCAAGCCTTATCTAAACGGAATAGACAACAGTGATTTGTCAATTTCACATGACGGAGAATATGCTGTTGCAACTGTGATTTTATGGTGATTTTATGAGAATTTTAACGGCAGATGAAATAAGATTAGTTGAGCAAAGGGCATTTGACGGAGAATTTACCGAAGCAGGTCTTATGCTGAGAGCAGGAACTGCCTGCTTTAAGAAGATAATAAGAGGCAGAATGGACGCATTAAAGGCCGGCAGAACTGCTGTGGTATGCGGAAATGGTAAAAATGCGGGTGACGGATTTGTTATCGCCAAGCTTTTGAAAGAGCAGGGAGTGGATGCGTCAATCATTCTTGCTGATAAAATGCCTGAAATTGCAGAGCCAAAAATTTATTTTGATGATGCAGTTAAATCAGACGTAAAGATTTTTTCTTTGTCTGAATATGATTTTTCTTCTGCTGATTTTATCGTAGATTGTTTGTTTGGTATTGGCTTTCACGACTATCCTAAGGCCCCTTTTGATAGTGCAATAAACATGATAAACAGCAGTAATGCATTTGTTATCAGTATTGATACACCAAGCGGAACAAATGCAGATAACGGCGAAGCACAGCTGGCGGTTAAAGCTGATTTGACTATTGCAATATCTACTTTGAAATTTGCACATGTTCTTCCTCCGGCTAACAGCTTCTGCGGTGATGTAACAACTGTGAATATTGGTATTCCTGATGCTTGTTATGATAGCGATGATAAATATTCACACACAATTACAAAAGCAGACGTAAAAAAATTTTTTCCTGAACGTGATAAAAATTCACATAAAGGCAGTTTTGGTCATCAGCTTAATATATGCGGATCTTATTTGATGCCGGGTGCGGCAGTTATCTGTGCAGAAGCAGGACTAAAAACGGGAGCAGGTCTTGTTAAGTGTGCTTTTCCTAAGTCTATTTATCCTGTTATGACGTCACACATGTGTCAGACTGTGTTCAAACCTCTTTGTGAAAATGAAGATAAGACTATGTCAATGGGTTCAATTAATGATATTTTTGATGAACTGAAATGGGCTGATTCTGTTGTAATAGGCTGCGGTATCGGTAACAATGATGATACTCAGGTAATTACAGGACAGGTGATAAAAAACAGTGAAGTGCCGATAGTGTTGGATGCCGATGGCATAAATGCTGCAGCTCCTTTCATAGATATATTAAAGGACAGAAAAGCACCTCTTGTAATTACACCTCATCCTGCCGAAATGTCAAGGCTGATGGGGGATAACGTTGAATATATCCAAAGCAACAGAATTTCTTCTGCCAAGAATTTTGCAAAGAAAAATGATGTAATTGTTGTACTTAAAGGTGCAAATACAGTTGTTACAGATGGTGTAAGCGTATTTGTAAATACTACCGGCAATGCAGGTATGGCTATGGGCGGAACGGGTGACATGCTCAGTGGTATGATAGGCTCGTTTATAGCACAGGGCCTTACTCCTTTTGATGCAGCTAAGGCAGGTGTGTATATCCATGGACTTTGCGGTGATATCTGTGCAGAAGAGCTTTCTCAGCGTGGAATGACAGTTGAGGATATGCTGTCTCTTCTTGGTGCTTTGATGTCTGAATTTGAGTGATGAAACGGACTGATCAGCATGAAAAAAGCAGTGCTTGCACTAACTTTAATATCAGTAATTTTTTTTACAGGATGCAGTAAAGAATCAATACTGAAAAAAACAATAACCCCTGAGCTTCCTGTGTCCTTTAATCAAAGGGCCAATGTCAGCTCAGGGGATTTTTCGTATTCCTGCGAAATTTGTAAAAATGATAAAAGTGTTTCTGTAAAGGTCACTTCAACTAATGCACAGGGTATGGTTATGATATACGACGGCAGTAATATGGTGTTTAACTATAATGATATGATTGGTGAAACGGCAGGGGGCAGTCTGCCGCAGAATAATATAGCTATCGTTATATATGATGCATATACCGTCCTGCTGAATGATAAGTCAGCACCAAGTAAGGTGGATGCGGGTTATAAATATCAGAATAAAATATCACTGGGTGATTTTGTTTTGATTATGGATAATGATATGAGACTTAAATCATTTTCAATGAAATCAATGGATTTGAAAGTTGAATTTTATTGATGTGATAGAATTTATATAATGATTAATCTAATTTATAACCGCCGTCAGATATAATCATGTTGCCGTCTTTATCAAAGCTTATGTTTATAATACTTTCGGCAACTCTTCCGTCATCAAAATTTATGGTGAATTTGATTTCATCTTTGAGTTTGGTTAAATCATAATTCGGATTTTTAAACAGCTCTTTGTAAAAATCATTGCCAACCTCCCAAGTGATACGGTGACCATCCTCTATCATACCTGCATAAACGCTTTTCTGCAAAGCATCGCCTGTAATTTTAATTGTGTGATTGCTTTCCTTATTACAGTGTATAAAATCGTTTGCTATGTCTTCACCGCTGTCATAATTCAGAGTTACTGTTCCATAATCACTTTTGTTAGAAATAGTTACGTTTTTAACCTTGCTCATATCATTTATGTCAAGCTTGAAGCATCCGCCGGCAATTCTTGAAAATATATATGATTTTTCATCAGTATTTTCCGCAGGCATGTATTCGCGTCGGAAATATACTCCGTCATCGTTGGTGTTGCTGTCGGCGAAATCACGGTTATTTTCTCTTATTTCTTCCATCTTGCTGTTTATTTCATCTTCTGTCAAGTCGGATACATCAATTATTGTAAGTTTAAAAAAGCTTGGCTGTCCTGATATATCAAGTTTACTTACTAAATTTTCATTGCCATTTTTTGCGTATGCTACCAGAATTCCACCCATACCTTGTGTATATTCATGTTTTTTGGGGGTTGTGGACTGAGTAGTTACTGCGGTAGCGTTAATATGTGCATTAATCCCGAGTCCACCGGTGACTGCCAAAATGGCAAGACACATTACTGTGACTAAAATTTGTTTTTTGATATTAGAAGAATTATTTTTGTTTTGTGCTTCAAATAATTTGTCAATAAGCTCATCAGCAGGATTAATATTATCATATAATTGTTTATATTCTTTCTTCATATATATTTTTCCCTTTCTAAAATTTTCTTTAATTCACGTCTTGCTCTTGTAAGATTCATACGCACATTGTTCTCATTCATATTAAGAGCGGACGCAATGTCCTTGGTTGACAAATCCTCATAGTAAAACAAGTGAATCACTGCTCGGTGTTTTTTAGAAAGCTGTTTTAGAGCAAATGATAAATCGTTATTGTTAATAGGCAACTCATCAAAAGAGCTGTCTGTATAGCTCTCGTCAAGCGGTGATATTTTGGTTTTCCAAAAAGATTTCATGCTTGTTTTACAGCAGTTTAGGGTTACTCTTATAAACCATGCTTTTTCATGCTCGTCATTTTCAAATACCGGGCATTTTTTATATACCTCAAAAATACCTCCTGAAAAATATCATCAGCATCGCTCGAGTTTTTCATTTGTGCGTATGCAAGACGGTATACCATATTTTTATACTTTTTTATAACGTCATTTAATTTCTTTTCTTGATCGATCATTTTTACCTCCTTTCACAAATAATACTTTTTATGTTTTGATTTTGTAACAATTTTTGTGTAAATAAAATGCAGAGTGATATGTAAATATCACTCTGCATTTTATGATTAGTTAAAATTTATTTTATTTAACTTTTGTTTGTCTTGTTATCCGTTGAGAATTTCAAAATTCTTTTTGTTGCATTTGTAGAGATTTTTGAACACTGTAAAGTTTCTGTCATAAACAGCTTTGTTAGCCTTATTTGGATGATAGGTAGTCTTTACAGGAATTAACTTTTTAACATCTTTCATTGATGAGATTATTCCCATACCAACTGCGATACAGCATGCAGCACCTACAGCACCAATGTTCTGAGGAGATTCAACAACAACAATATCTCTTTGCAGAATATCTGCAAGAATCTGACATGTGGTCTCACCAAGTGCACCGCCGCCGCAGAAGCGTATTGCTGATGATGTTTTAACCTTTTTTTCCTGTCTCTCGAGCATCCAGCGCATATGGAAGCAAATTCCTTCAACGACTGCACGGATAAGCTCAGTTTTTCCTGTTTCAAGACGGATATTAAAGAACATTCCTGCAGCGTTAGGATCTTCAAAAGGACAACGGTTGCCATGAAGCCAAGGTGTAAATACTACGCCGTTTGCACCTGCAGGTATTGTGTCGATGACTTCTTCAAGATAGTCATACATATTAAATTCAATCTGTTCAAAGCTGTCAGCAGCATTGCCGTATTTCTTTAAAAATACGCCGATTTCATCAAGTGCAAGGTGATCCTTTACCCAGCCCACACATTTGTTGGATGTTTCAAGTTCACCGAAATAGTTGAAGGATTCAGGATCGGCACCAACTATAGATGCCATCATAGCACCTGCATCAACAACCTGTGAAGGAACAACAGTTCCAACCCAGCCTGATGTACCTGAATAAATATGTGTATCATTGTTTTCAACTGCGCCTGCACCTACACCGATAAGCGAAGCATCACCGCCGCCGCCGTAAACTGCTGTGCCCACAGCAAGTCCCAGTTCCTTTGCTGCTTTTTCGTTGATTTCACCGACTTTTTCGGTGCACTTTTTGATCGGTGGAAGATGGTTTACATCAACACCAACCATGTCGCATATAGGCTTACACCAGCCCTCATGACCTTTACGTGTATCATAAAGCAGTGTAGCAAAGGCAGAGTCAGTGGTCATAACAAATTCTCCGCTGGCACGGCAAATTAAATATTCTTTGATATCAAGCCATTTGTAAATCTTTTTGAAGTTCTCAGGTTCATTTTCTTTAACCCATCTGTATTTCCAGATAGGATCTTTAACAGAGGATGAAACTGCATTTGTATAGTATAAGTACTTGAGAGCCTTTGTCACCTCTGCACCTGCTACCTGTACACCGTGAGCAATACCTTTTTTCAGTTCTTCTCTTGCACGCTGATCCATGTATGTCATAGGACGTCGAATGCAGTTGCCATCCTTGTCAACAAGCACAAGTCCCTGCATTGCAGAACAGAAGCTTATGCCTTCAATCTGCTCCTTTTTTACGTTGGGTACTTTATTAAAAACTTCTCTTGTGGTTATGCACATAGCTTCCCACCATTCGTCAGCATCCTGCTCAGCTCCGCCTTTTACGCCTGTTTCATCATCAACATAAAGACCATAGCCTGCAGTTGCAGATCCAAGAATTTTCATTGCATCATCAATTTCGATTAAGCATGTTTTAATTCCTGTAGTACCGATGTCATAGGTAATTACATATTTGCTCATTGTTTATCCTCCAACAATTTTATTATTTATATGCTTTTACTAAATGTAAATGCAGATTCTATAAATTTCAATAACTGAGTTATAACCTTTTCATCATCAGATTCGTTAATATCAATTCCTGTGTAATTTTTGAATTTTTCTCTGTAATAGTCACAGGTGTATGAAAACTGAAGTGTAGTAAGCAGATTATCAAGAAAATAGGCGAAAAGCCTTGGATCAAGATCGGATCTTACGTCACCTTTTGCAAGAGCCTGACCTAATGCAGTAATATAAATTGAGCTTCTTTTGCTCTCAATTTCCTCAACTATTGTATGTATTCTGTCAAGTGAGCCTTTTTCGGCACATATTTCATTATACATTTTTATATAGTTTGAATGCTTTTTTGAATGAGAGCATATAGTACGTATAAGCTTTTCTGCTTTGGTTAACAGCTTATCATCGCTTATGAGAATTATGTTAAGAGCCTGTTCCAAAATGTTCATTCCGTGCCGCAGGCATGTGATAAACAAATCTTCCTTAGTAGAAAAATATTTGTACATAAGCCCTATAGATATTCCGGCGTTTTTTGCTATAACATTTATATTAGCCTTTTCAAAGCCCTTTGAAGAAAATTCTTCAATACCAACCTCAAGAATTTTATTCTTTCTTTCATCGTCAATTCTTTCAAAGGCTTCTTTGTGATATTTTATTTCAATCATTTTTTATTAATTTTGTAACGTTGCACAATAAATAAAATGTGCTTTTGTGCAACTGCAACAAATCCTTTGATAAATATGTGGTTTACAGTTGCTATAGTAACATTAATTTAATTATTTTGCAACAAAAATAACTAAATTTTAACTTAAAAACATTTGACAAATCGTTAAAAAGTGATATACTTAATATGTAAATTATGTGAGCAATCACTCACGCCTACAAGGGTGAGCGGTCACTCACACGAAAATATTTAAGGGGGAATTACCTATGGATACAAGATTTGCTATTACAGAGTATCCTGATGCAGCAGCGATTACAGCTCAGCTTGACGCTCTCATCAAAAAACCAATTTATTCTATTAACCGTGCAGCTCTCAAAAACTATGAGGAAGAGTATTTTGAGAAGAAGTGCGCAAAGTCAAAGGAAATGATTACCGAAGCCAGAAATACAATTCCTGGCGGTGTTCAGCACAACCTTGCTTTCAACTATCCTTTCCCAATCGTAATGACTAAGGCTAAGGGCAACAAATTATACGATATCGATGGTAACGAGTATTTTGACTTCCTTCAGGCAGGCGGTCCTACAATCATTGGCTCAAATGATGATGTTGTTAAAGAAGAGGTTAAAAAGCTTCTTGATGACTGCGGTCCTTCAACAGGTCTTTTCCATCCATACGAGTACAAGCTTGCTAAGAAGATTTCTGAGTGCGTTCCATCTGTTGAAATGTTCCGTATGCTCGGTTCAGGTACAGAGGCTTGTATGTGTGCTGTTCGTGTAGCTCGTCTTGCTACAGGTCATAAGAACATCATTAAAATGGGCGGTGCTTATCACGGCTGGTCAGATCAGCTTGCTTGGGGTATGCGTGTTCCTGGTACACTTAACCTTCAGTCACACGGTGTTCCTATGTTTGTTTTCAAGCACACACAGGAATTCTTCCCAAATGATCTTAAGAGTCTTGAGAAGAAGCTTATTCTCAATAAGTTCCGCGGTGGCACAGCAGCTGTATTTATTGAGCCTATTGGCCCTGAGTCAGCTACTCGTCCTGTAGATAAGGACTTCCCTAAGGGCGTACAGGCACTTTGCCGTAAGTATGGTGCACTTCTTGTTTGTGATGAAGTTGTATCAGGTTTCCGTATCGGTCTTTCAGGTGCACAGGGTTATTATGGTATTGATCCTGATATCTCAATCTTCGGTAAGATTATTGCAGGCGGTTATCCGGGTGCAGGCGGTATCGGCGGTCATAAAGAAGTTATGAAGTATCTTGGTGCTGGTCTTGATAAGGCTGAGGGCAAGAAGATTCATAAGGCTATGTGCGGCGGTACAATGGCAGCTACTCCAATTTCATGCTGTGCAGGCTATACTGTAATTAAGGAAATTGAAAAGAGAAATGCTTGTCAGGTTGCAGGCAAGATGGCTGACAGACTTACAAAGGGTATCAATGAGTCAATCAAAAAGTATGATCTTCCTTTTGTATGCTATAACATCGGTTCAGTATGCCACTTACACACTGTTGCTACAATGCACTTCAAGGTTGATTGGAAGAAGCCTTGGACAATTCCTGGAACACTTAAGCAGACAGGTATTCGTCAGACAGAAATGCAGTACATGGGTGCTGCTTATATGGCAGAAGGTCTTGTTACTCTTGCCGGTTCTCGTCTTTACACTTCAAGTGCTTATACTGAAGAAGATATTGATGAATGTATCAGAAGATTTGACAAGGTGCTTTCACAGTGCGAGAAGATTGATTGCTAATTAAAATCAAATTAGGGAGCGGGTATTCTCGCTCCCTTTAGCTGATTTAATCAGTGTTTTAATTTAAAAATAAGGAGAAAATTATGGCTTACGAAATTGAAGAAGCAAAAAGACTAGTTGTTGAAGCCGGCAAAAAGCTTATTGAAAACGGACTCATCGCACGTACGTGGGGTAATGTTTCTGCCAGAATCAGCGACACTCAGTTTGTTATTACTCCATCAGGAAGAGCATATGAGACTCTTACTCCTGATGAAATTGTTGTTGTAAATATTGATGACTGCTCATATGAGGGTGACATTAAACCTTCATCAGAAAAGGGCGTTCATGCTGATGCTTATAAGCATCACCCGCTTGTTGATTTTGTTATTCATACTCACCAAAAGGCTGCTACAATAGTAAGTATCACAGGCATGGAAATTCAAAATGTATATAATGAATTTAAGTCTGTTCTCGGTGACAGAGTTCCTGTTGCCGATTATGCTATGTCTACAACAAATCCTCTTCGTAAAAAAGTAGAGGCTTGTATGCTTGCTAATCCTGATTGTCCCGCTATTTTGCTTAAGCATCATGGTACACTTTGCATGGGCAAAACATATGATGAGGCTTTTGAAGTTGCAGAAACACTTGAAAGTTGCTGTGAAAAGGTAATCAAGGACAACTATCTTCGTCATTCATGGGATAAGACATATTCTGAAGATGCTAAGAGAAATTATTTCCTTAATAAAAATGATGCAGGTAAAATGCCTGAGCAGATTTGTGATCTTGGCTCTTCTGTAAGAGTTGGTGATATGTTCACTCTCACATATGATAACGGCAAGAAGATTGATGTTGATATGAATACAGGTCTTGGTGTTGGTGGTGTTGCACCAAAGTGTGCAAAAATCCATAAAGCAATCTATGAGTCAGAGAAATGCACAATGATTAAGCATGTTACTGATCCTTATGTAGTTGCTGTTTCATGCCTTGATGAAACTATGCTTCCTATGATTGATGACTTTGCTCAGATTGCAGGTGTTGATATTAAATCAGCTCCTTGGATTGACGGCGATACCGATGATTGTGCTGCTGAAATAGGAAAAGCTGTAAGCGGAAGAAATGCTGTTCTTGTTGTTGGCAACGGTGCTCTTGTAACAGGTAACAGCGAGGGAGACTTGCAGGCTCTTGATATCATTATGTCAAAGGGATGTGAGGCTCAGGTTGATACAAATATTTTCAACCGTCCGCACTATGTTCCAAAGGCAGAATGCTTCCTTATGAGAACTGTATATCTTGCTAAGTATTCTAAGCAGATCAACAAATAATTATTGTTTTATATTATGTAAAAAACATTTATAATTAAAAACGGAACACTTCAATGCGAAGGTGCTATAACGAAGTTTTATGTATGAAGGCGGTACAGTCGAAAGAATGTGCCGTCTTTGTGCATTTAAGCAGATTGTTTATGCCAACGGTCTTTTCTGCCG
>JAMPEQ010000024.1 GCA_023665085.1 Bacteroides sp. | reverse complement strand
TCTCTTTATTATGATTATGCACTTTTTTATTGTATACTTTCTCTTGACAATTTCACTTCGGCTGTGCATTTTTTATTTCGGGAGGCAAAAATGGCTTGCTTTTTAATTGATTATGAGAACGAGTGCGTGGGACTGCTTGAGTGTGCATCGTTGGTCGGTCTTACTGCTGAAGATGAAATTATAATTTTTTACAGCAAAAATGCATACAAAATAAGTATGGAGCTTCATAAAGAACTTGAAAAAATCAAGGCAAAAAAGATTTACGTAAAGGTTGAAACAGGAACCCCTAATGCACTTGACTTTCAACTTTCGTCATACCTTGTGGCATGCATACAAAAATTTCCCGGGAAAGAATATTACATCGTTTCAAAAGATACGGGATATGATTGTGTATGCAATTTTTGGAGAATTAAAAATGTATGTGTTCACAGGTTGGCACGCCTTGCTTGTTATTCTGATGTAAGAAATGATTTTTTTGATTTGTAATATTAAAGGACAGCAGTTAGACATAAACTGCTGTCCTTTTTCTGTGTTTATTCCTGAATTCTTTTTACAACCTCATCAGCTTCTCTGTAGATTTTATCAATATCAATATCTGTGAAATTTCCGTTTTCATAAAGAATTTTTCCGTTTACCATAGTCATTTTTACATTGTCCTTTGATCCGCTGTAAACAAGGTTTTTTGTTATGTTAAGTATCGGCTGCATGTTAGGCTTATGCATATCAATCACAATTAAATCAGCCATCTTGCCTTCCTTTATGCAGTCACAGTTTTCAAGTCCCATACATCTTGCAGAACCGGTAACAGCGGCTTTTAGAATTTTATCAGCATCTGTAGAAGCAGCATCCTTATTTTTGATTTTCTGCAAAACACATGTTAAGTACATTTCTCTGAACATATCAAGTCCGTTATTTGAGCTTGGTCCGTCAGTTCCTATTGCAAGATTAATATTTTTGCTTATCATTTTTTCAACAGGAGCAACGCCTGACGCCAGCTTTGCATTTGATGCAGCGTTGATTACTGCGTATATATTGTGCTTTTTATATATTTTTAAGTCATCATCGTCAACCCAGACGCTGTGAAATGCACCGCCGCCGTAGTTGAAAAGTCCCAGCTTTTCAAAAAGCTGTGTGGGTGTTTTGTTATAGCTGTTTATGCATGATGCAGTTTCGCCCATGGTTTCACTGGAATGCATATAAACAGGTGCTTTGTATTTTTCTGCAAGTTTTGCAATTTTTTTGAGTATAGAATAGTCAGTAGTGTATTCTGCATGAAAGCCGAGCTTGTATGATATTAGTTCATGATAATTGTTATATGTATTATAATATTCCTCTAAAAGCTCAGGTGACTCCTTAAAGTTATTTACAGCACCGCACATCACTGTTCTGAATCTCATTTCAATACTGGCTTTTGCCATGTCGTCAGGGAAGTAGTACATGTCAAAGCATGCCGATATACCGCTTGTAAGATATTCCAGAAAAGCTATCTTCGACAGCTTGTAAATATCATCACCGCAAAGCTTGGCTTCTAATGGAAATATTTTTTCATTAAGCCATTTGTCAAGCGGTAAATCATCACTGAAGCTTCTGCCGAAGGTCATTGCAGAATGGGTGTGTGCATTTTTGAAAGACGGCATCAGCAGATTGCCTTCAAGATTAATTTCACGTTCAAAGGTAAAATTATTCTTGTCAGCTCTTTCATTTCCTACATAGCATATTTTTGAGCCGTCAACCCATACCTCTTCATTTGTTATTTCAAATTCATTTTCTTTGCTCTCATCAAGAGTCAGCAAACGTCCGTTGTAAAATCTTATCATTTCAAAAGCTCCTTAAGTGATTTATCAAATGGCGGATAAGCAATGCCTTTGTCAGTGATTATTGCTGTTATAAGCGAATTGTCAGTTACATCAAAGGCGGGATTAAGGCATTTTGTTTCCTTTAATGCAGTGGGCTTTTCAAAATACATTTCCTTTATTTCATCACCCTCACGTTCTTCGATTACTATGTCATCTCCGCTTTTGCAGTTGAAATCAACTGTAGAATACGGACCGAGAACATAAAAGGGAATGTTATAGTATTTTGCCAGCACTGCAACAGAGCTTGTGCCGATTTTGTTGGCAGTATCACCATTTGCCGTAACTCTGTCACAGCCAACGAGTACAGCATCTATCAATCCTTTTTTCATTACAAAGCCTGCCATATTGTCACAAATCAGTGTAACATCAATTCCTGCCTTTTCAAGCTCATATGAAGTCAGTCTTGCACCCTGAAGAAGAGGTCTTGTTTCATCACTGAATACTTTAAAATTGAAGCCTTTTTCTTTTCCGAGAATAAGCGGGCCCAGACCTGTTCCGTATTTACTTGTTGCAAGCTCACCTGCATTGCAGTGGGTGAGTATTCCGTCTCCGTCTTTTAGAAGAGAAAGTCCGTATTCGCTGATTTTTCTGCACATTTCAATATCTTCAAGGTGAATTGCTTTCGCCTCTTCAATCAAATTTTTCCCTTCTTCAAAGGCTTTAACTATTCTTGCAGTTGCCCAGCTTAAATTAACAGCAGTAGGGCGTGAAGAATTTAGAAATTTCTGCAGCTCATATATGTCGTTATCTTCTGAAAAAAGTGCCATCGAGTATCCAGCAAAAATACCGATAGCAGGTGCACCGCGCACCATAAGCTTCTTTATTGCCTTATATGCCTGCTCTTTATTCTTTATTTCAACCCATTTTTCTTCGTTTGGAAGAAGTGTCTGGTCAAGAATTTCCAGTTTATTATTGTATCTTAAATTTTCCATTAAAAATTACTGATTGCCTTTCTGATAACTTTTTTGAATATCGGTGCAATTCGGTCAGCTGTTTCTTTAACCTCCTCGCTGGTGATAGGTGTTTTGCTGATACCGCATGCAAGGTTTGATATAACACTTATTCCGCACACCTCAAATCCGCAGTGCTTTGCCGCCTGAGCCTCAATTGCTGTGCTCATTCCAACAGCGTCAGCACCAAGCAATCCCGCCATTCTGATTTCGGCAGGTGTTTCAAAATTAGGTCCTTGAAGCTGAAGATATACACCGTTTTTAAGATTTACATCCAGCTCGTTTCCTGCTTTAAATATTGCAGAGCTGAGCTTTTTTGAATACACCTCGCTCATGTCAGGAAAGCGCAGTCCTATGCTTTCATCATTCTTTCCTACGAGTGCTGACGGAACAAAGCATGAAATATGGTCGTCAATTACCATCAAATCACCGATGTTAAGATGTCTGCCTATTCCGCCTGCGGCATTTGTCAAAAATAACATCTTTGCCCCCATAAGTTTTGTTAATCGGATAGGCATAACAATTTCAGCAGGGGAATATCCTTCGTATAAATGTACACGTCCTTGCATGATAACAACCTTTCTGCCCTCAATGGTGCAGAAAATATATCTGCCTTTATGATTTGGTGCGGTTGAAACAGGAAAATCAGGGATGTCACTGTAGTTTATTATACATTCCTGATTAACCTCATCAGCAAAATCTCCCAGTCCGCTTCCCAGCACCAAAGCAATTTCCGGTTTGAAGTCTGTTATTGTTCTGATATATTCAAGCTGTGTTTCAAGCATTTTTATCACCTCATATATATTATAATGTTTTTTACTTATTAAATCAATAAATGCTATTGCATTATATTTTATTTTTTGTTATTATAATTAAGTGATATTATCTTTTTGGAGGAAAGCTATGAAAAAGATTATTTCTGTTCTGTTGTGCGCAGTGCTGATTATTGGCTGTACATTTGCCGCAGCAGGATGTTCAAAACAAGAAAATCAGAAAAGTGACATTGTTCTTATAACCGACGGCGGTACTATTAATGACGGCGGCTATAACCAGAGTGCATGGGAGGGGATTACTTCCTTTGCAGCTGACAATGCAATGTCATATAAGTATTATCAGCCTGTTCTTGACAATGATAAGCTTACTGTTGAGAATGTAGAAAAGTATGTTGAGCTGGCTGCTGAAAATGGTGCTCAGTATATTGTGTTTCCGGGTGAAATGTTTGCAGTAAGTGCTTATGAAATTGCTAATTCTTATCCGGATGTTAATTTTATTCTGTTAGGTTCAAATCCTCATTCAGCAGATGATGATACAGATAGATTTGTCCAGAATGTAATGAGTGTGTCATTTGACGCAGTTGAGGCAGGATTTCTTGCAGGCTGTATTGCTGTGTTAAACGGTAATACAGAGCTTGGTTTCTTAGGTGAGTTTGGCAGAGGCAATTCATCACAGTATGGTGCAGGCTTTGTACAGGGTGCTGCATATACTGCTGATAAGCTTGGTATTCCGGTTACACTTGATTGGGCTGATTATGATTCACCTCTTCTTGATTATAAATATAATTTCACAATTACTGCATGCTATGACAAGATTGATGCTCAGCAGGAAACTACATTTGATGTTAATGTTGTAAATGGTCAGGGTTCAGGTACATATACAGAAGGCAGTAATGTAACAATAACTGCTGATCCTGCACCGGAAGGACAGGTTTTTGATCACTGGGAGACAAAGAGTGATACCGACGGAGTTAAGGATAAAAAGGTTAATATTTCTTCTAAATCAAAAGACTCCATGAATCTTCTTGTTGAAAAGTGCGATTGCACAATTACAGCAGTCTATAAGGATATTGAAGGTAAATATTCTACTGTAAGCGTTATGGACGCTTCAGGCAAAAATGTAGTTTCACTTCAGAATGTTGCAGAAAACGGCGAATGCTGGGTACAAGCTCCTGTTGCTGAGGATCGCATGATATTTGATCATTGGGAAACATCAGCTGCCGAAAATCTTGAGGACATCAACAGTGCAGGCACAAAAGTAAAGAATGTTAATAGCGATATAACCTTGGTTCCTGTATATGCTGTAAGTGATATTCCTACCTTCAGCGTAAAGGTTCTTACAGGTGAGGGCGGAGAAGGCGACTCAACAGGCTCAGGCTCTTATGTTGCCGGTGATAAGGTTACAGTTGCCGCAGCAACACCAAAAGAAGGATATATGTTCTCTCATTGGGAAAATGTTGATTCATATGGTCACAGCACAGGTATTGCTATGGAAAATGAGTATTACTGGAACACTTCATTTGATATGATTGACAGATATGCTGCTGTTTGTGAAACAATGTATAATCATGGTGTAACAGCAATTTTTGCAGGCGGAAATTCAAAAGCAGATTCAGTATTCAATGCAAGATGGAATTATGACTATGACCTTAATGTAATTGCTGCAGGTGCAAACACAAAGGATGCTTATACAACTATCATAAATAATTATGGTGAGGCTATTAAAGATTGTTTAGCTGAATTTAAGGGCGGTGCTCCTGTTAAGGCAAGCTGTGCAACAGAGGCTTTATATGCAACATTTGTTTCAGATGTTAAAGATGATAATGATGAATCTGTTGATAAGGATGCAAATGCAAAGGCAAAAGAAATTCAGGCTGCATATGATGAAGTTGTTAAAGGACTTTCTGACGGAACAATTAATCCTATTCAGGTGCAGAAGGGTGCCGGCTATGATTTCTGCAAGTATTTCACAGAGAATAAGTTTTCAAAGTGCCTGACTCTTAATGGCATGTTTTTAAGTGAAGCAGCTGTAGACTGATTATATAATGTGAATCTGAAATAAATTAATATAAAACTATAACCCGATACTTGATGTATCGGGTTATTTGTTTGGGCGATTATATTTACACTTTATTATTAAGCTGCTTTTTTAACGCTTACATTAAGTATGTTTTTATCCAAGATGCTTTTTCAGAATATTTATAAACAGCTCAATGTCAAGTGGTTTGGCAATATGATCATTCATACCGCTCTTCAGAGCGTTTTCTTTATCTTCCTCCATAGCATTTGCAGTCATGGCAATAATAGGAAGATTTTTTACGTATCTGAGAGGTAATGAACGAATAGTTCTGGTTGCCTCGTATCCGTCCATAACAGGCATCTGTACATCCATGAGAATGGCATCATATCGGTTTTCTTCTGACTGATTAACCATTTCTACTGCATCTGTACCATCAGGAGCGGTTTCAACTATAAAACCTGTTTCCTCAAGAATGGATACGGCAATTTCACGGTTAAGCTCATTATCCTCTACAAGCAGAATTCGCTTACCGCTGAAATCAGCCTGTGTCCATTCAGTTGTGATTTTCTTTTCATTCATATTGTTTGCAGACAGCATAACTGATTTCAAATCTGACATAAATAGGGGCTTTGCACAGAAAGCAGTTACGCCAGCGTGCTTTGCCTCTTCTTCAATATCTGTCCAGTCATATGCGGTGAGAATTATGATTGGTGCTTCGTTACCAATTGCAGCACGTATGCGACGTGTTGTTTCAATACCATTCATCTCAGGCATCTGCCAGTCAATAATATAGGTGTGATAGGGATCACCGGCATTATGAGCACTCTTAGCACGATATACTGCCTCTTTGCCGGAAATTGTCCACTCAGAGCGCATTCCAATCTGCGTGAGCATCCTTGCTACGCTTTCACAGCTGTCACAGTCATCATCTACTACAAGTGCACGAAGTCCCTCAAACTCCTTAAGCTGAGTTGTATTTGACTCTGTATCCTGAAGCTTAAGGCTTAGTTCTACTATGAATTCACTGCCTTTGCCCTTTTCACTTTGTACAGAAATAGTGCCATCCATCATATCTACTATGTTTTTTGTGATTGCCATTCCTAAGCCTGTTCCCTGAATACCTGTTTTGGTAGTGCTCGCTTCTCGTTCAAAGGGTTCAAAAATGTGCTCAACAAATTCAGGTGTCATGCCAATACCGTTGTCCTTGACTATGAACACATAATCTCCGTAGCCACGATGAAATGTTGTTTTCTGTTGAATTCTGAAGCTTACTGTTCCTCCGGATTGTGTATATTTTACTGCATTACTCAGTAAATTTACAAAAATCTGGCTCAGCTTCAGAGGATCAGCTATTATGTCCTCATTAGTAACATCAAAGGTGTCAATGAACAGCTCAAGCTGTTTAGCTTTTACCTGAGGCTGTATTATATTAACAAGATTATGTGTAAGCTCAGATATATTGCACTCCTGCTCATTTATCTGTACCTTTCCGCTTTCGATACGGCTCATATCAAGAATATCATTAATAAGGCTTAGAAGATGATTGCTTGATGATAATACCTTTTGCAGACAATCCTGAACCTGTGTTTTATTATCAATATGACTGACTGCAATTGTTGTGAATCCGATTATAGCATTCATAGGTGTGCGTATGTCATGAGACATATTAGAAAGGAAGGTTGTTTTTGCACTGTTGGCATGCTGTGCCTGCAGCAGTGCCTCCTGAAGTGCTATAGTCTGTTCGTGCTGTCGTTTAACCTGTGCTGTAATATCCTTTGAAACAACCATAACCATAATATCATTATTCCGGTCGTCACGTGTCATTATAAAGGATTGTCTTACACACATCTGAGTTTCAGCGGATGCCCACCCCCAATATTCAACAGAAACCTCTGTTTCACCTTGTTCAAAACGCTGTTTTAGATTCTCAATGTTAACAACAGATTCGTATTCCTTCATTGAATCCTCTAAAATGAACTTTTTCCATTTTTCAAAGCATAGTGAAGCAGAGCAGGGGGCGGAGAGATTTACTCTGTTAAGCAGAGAAATTTGTTTTCCGTTCACAAATCGTGTAATATCATGTTTAATTAGATCACGAGTCAAATTAAATTCAAATGTACTGAAAGCTGAAGAGGTTATGGCTATTCTATACTGACGTTCTTTACGATTGGCATTTGCAATCACTGCTTGTGCCTCAATCATTCTTTCTTTTAGAGCAGTAATGTTTTGCCTGAAAAACATTACTTTGCTTACTTTACCGTTCTTTCTTTCAAGGCATGCAATATTTATATGCTCCCAGGTAATACCGATGCTTCTGTTGAATTTATATTCATATTGAATGCCAGAGGTGTTTTCCAAATCTTTGATAATTGAATTCCGAGTCAGATGCTGTGCAAATTGCTTTCGATCTGATTCTTCAGCAAGAAAATCACATAAGTATGAAACAAAGTCCTCATATTTGCCTGATGGTTTAAATTCAGGCTTTTCAGGAACTGTGCCTGAAACGAATTTATATGTTCCCGTCTCTAAATCTGCAAAAATGATTCGAGAAAAAAGTGTTTTTACTCCATTAATAACATATCCCATTTCTTCGTTTTGCTGTTTAAGATATTTTTTATCTCGGTGTCCGCGAGTAAGTAAAAATAGTATATAGCAAGCAAAAATAGCAATTAAAATAACTTGAAGAAGCATACCGATATAGTTAGCATCATCAATCATTGATCGTGTTACGTTCTTCGGAAATGCCTGAACAAGAATGTAATCACTGTTTGCTATCTTCACAGCACATAGATTATCAGTAAGACTTCCTGAACTGCAAATTAATGCCTCTTCATCAGAAGCTCCATTAAATACGGACCATACATTTTTTGATGTTTCTTCATCGATTATTCCTTTTTCATACAAGGTGTTAGGCAGTAAGCCGTCAATTTTACTGCCGTCAGATGATGCAATAACCTCACCATTTCTGGTGCATAGATAAACATCTGCATTTTCACCAAAGTAGCTTGTTTTCAAAATTTCCTGAAGATAATCCTCCGCAAGATATAATCCGAGCAATACTCCGCCGACTTTATCTCCGTCACGTACAGGAGCGTAAAAAACCATTGTTGTTTTTCCTGTAATTCTCGAATTCAACACCATGGTGCATCCGCTTTTTCCGTTCATACCTTTTTTAAAATAATCACGGTCTGAGCTGTCTGCAATAGTTCCGTCAGATGTCAGATTAACACCCTCTTTATTAATAAAACGAATAGAGTCAAAATCGGTGTTGTTTTCGATTTCTTTTAGCATATCAATATTTATTTCAGAGGAATTCATAGCGACACTTAAAAAATATGCGTTATTGCGTACTCTGCGCTGTGCATTTGTAAATTCATTGTCGATGCCAGCAGCAGTTTGATGTACAGAGTCCATAGCATAATTCAAATTCTGTTTTTCAATACGGTTACTGTTGGCAATTGAATACCACTGAAACAGAAGAAAAATCATAACCAGTAAAAATAATATAAATGCTATGTTCTGCCAGCTCTTTTTTTGTGTGCGCATAGAATTAATCTCCTCAGCTGAAATCTCTTTATAAACGATTATTATATAATATCAAACTTTATTAAGTTATATTATATCATTAAATATGATTGTTAGCAATATGCTTTTATGTTGGTCATTTGGCTAAGCTAATGTCATATATCTACTCATTGCCTATGCAGTTGTTAAGATGTGATTGAAGTTCTTTTAAACGTTCTTTTTCGAGTGCTTTTGTATTTTTCAAAGGATTATTTATGCCGAGATTCTCATATTTGAAAAATCCCATAGTATGAAAAGCCAGAAGCTCATATTTTTCAAAAATAAATTGTTTAGAAAATTCCGCATACCTTTCAATTTGTTCTTCAGTATCGTTAATATTAGGCACAATTACAGTTCTCAGCCATAGTCGTATGCCTTTTTCACTGCAGTATTTTCCTATTGCAATAAAGTTATCAAATTCGCCTTTAGTGTATTTTTTGTAGCTTTCTCTGTCAAAGAATTTTACATCAAGAATTACCAGCTCTGCATTATTCAGTGCAGCTTTAACGCTGTTTGTAAGCTTTACACTTCCTGATGTATCAATAGCGTAGTTAATATCATTTTCATTTAAAAGCTTACCGGCTTCAATGATAAAATCAGCATTGAGCAATGGCTCTCCGCCCGAAAATGTTACACCTCCGCCATTTTTGAAATAAGGCTTGTAACGTAATATTTTTTTTACTAATTCTTCAGCACACCAGATATTTTCACTTTTGTGCCATGTGTCAGGATTATGGCAGTATACGCAGCGCAGGGGACATCCTGTAAAAAATACTGCATATCTGATTCCGTCACCGTCAAGTGCCGCCATTGATTCAAAAGAATGTATGTTTGCTTTCATCTGTTTCACCTTCGTTATAGTATTTATCATTATACCATTTAAAAGCATTTCCGTTTATTTAAATTAACAATAACATAAAACAAGTGAAAACACAATAAATGTGTTTTCACTTGTAATTTCTGCTTTATATGCCTTACATAGATGTGTGGAAAGTTCTTGAAATAACTTCTTCCTGCTTTTCTCTTGTAAGCTTGTTGAAGTTTACTGCATAACCGCTTACACGAATTGTAAGTGATGGATAAAGAGTAGGATCGTTCATTGCAGCAATGAGCTTTTCTCTGTTAAGTACGTTTACGTTAAGATGATGTGCGTCCTGAGCAAAGTATCCGTCAAGCATTGTTGTAAGATTTTCAATCTGCTGTTCTTTATCAGCACCGAGAGTATCCGGTGTTATTGAGAATGTGTTTGAAATGCCGTCCTGACAGCAAGCGTAATCAAGCTTAGCTACAGAGTTGAGAGAGGCGAGAGCACCTTCTGCATCTCTGCCGTGCATTGGGTTAGCTCCCGGCGCGAATGGCTCACCTGCTTTTCTTCCGTCAGGTGTAGCACCTGTCTTTTTACCATACATTACATTTGATGTGATTGTAAGAATGGAAAGAGTGTGCTTGGCACCGCGGTATGCAGGAGTTTTGCAAAGCTCTTTGTAGAAAAATTCAATAATCTCTCTGCCGATAAGGTCAACTCTGTCATCATCATTTCCATATTTAGGAAAGTCGCCCTCAACCTTGAAGTCGGTAATAATACCGCGCTCATCTTTGACGGGTGTAACCTTTGCATATTTTATAGCTGAAAGTGAGTCTGTAGCAACTGACATTCCTGATACACCAAACGCCATGAGTCTTTCAACATTTGTATCATGAAGTGACATCATAAGTCTTTCATATGCATATTTGTCGTGCATATAGTGGATGATATTCATTGTGTTTACATAAAGCTTAGCCATCCATGAAAGGTATTTTTTGTATGCAGAAAGTACCTTGTCATAGTCAAGTGCTTCTTCTTCAAATACTTCACCTACAGGAGCAATCTGTTCTGCACCTATTTCATCCTTACCGCCGTTAAGCGCCATAAGAAGAACTTTTGCAAGGTTGCATCTCGCACCGAAAAACTGCATTTGCTTACCCATTTTCATAGCTGATACACAGCATGCAATGGCATAATCGTCGCCGTACATTCTTCTCATTACATCATCATTTTCGTACTGGATAGAATCGGTGTCGATTGAAACCTGTGCACAGAAATCTTTAAAGCCCTGCGGAAGATGCTCAGACCAAAGAACAGTAATGTTTGGTTCTGCTGACGGACCAAGATTATAAAGAGTCTGCAGTACACGGAAAGAGGTTTTTGAGCACATTGATTTACCTTCACTTGTAACACCTGAAAGTGCAAGTGTTACCCACACAGGATCGCCGGCAAAAAGGTCGTTGTATTCAGGAGTTCGAAGATGACGTACTAAACGAAGTTTGAGAACTAAGTCATCAATAAGCTCCTGTGCTCCTTTTTCGTCAAGTATTCCGGCTTTCATATCTCTTTCAATATAGCAGTCAATGAATTCTGCAATTCTGCCGATTGAGTTTGCAGCACCGTTTTGCTCCTTGATAGCACCAAGATATCCGAAATAGAGCCACTGTATAGCTTCTTTAGCATTTACTGCAGGCTTAGAAATATCATAGCCGTAATCAAGTGCCATACCTTTAAGCTGATTCATGAAGTCAAGCTGCTTTGATAAATCTTCAAGAAGGTGGATTGTCTCTTCGTTGAGAACATCAGCCTCTCCGATTTTTTTCTTGTCAAGTTTCTTCTGCTCAATAAGATAATCCATACCATAAAGAGCAATTCGTCTATAGTCACCAATAATTCTGCCACGGGCATATGCATCAGGAAGACCTGTAAGAATACCTGCGTGACGAGCTTTTTTCATTGTGTCAGTATATGCTCTGAATACACCTGTGTTATGAGTGGTTCTGTAAATGAATTCGTCTTTAATTTTGTTAGAAATTTCATATCCGTACGCGCGGCAGGCCTGAACAGCATTTCTATAGCCCGAAAAAGGTGATACGCCTCTCTTAAGAGGTTCGTCTGTCTGTAAGCCTACAATAATATCTCTTTCTTTATCAATATAACCCGGAGCGTGTGAAAGAATTGAAAGTACTTTTTCAGTGTCAACATCAAGCACACCGCCGTTTTCATTTTCTTTTATTAAAAGCTCTTTTACTTTTTCAAGAACGATATTTGTTCTTTCGGTAGCCCCCTCTAAAAATGATGCATCTCCGTCATAAGCTGTATAGTTGAGCTTGATGAAATTATTTACATTGATTTCATCACACCATACGCCTTCTTTAAAATTTTTCCATGCTTCCATTAATATATCCTCCCAAAATTGTCTAATTATATTGTACTACATAGCATTCTTTACCCGGCGGATGAAAAATTCCTATGCATCTGTCACAGCTTCCGTGTTTACATCTGCCGCACCTGTTTTTACCGCATTGACCACAGCAGTGCTTTGAGTTTGGACAGAGTTCAAAATCTCCGCCTTCAACCTTTATGCTTTTGCTGTTTACGATTGAGTCTGCAATTTTGTATCGCGCACTTTCGTATATTGCGGTTACTGTGGATCTGGCTACCTGCATTTGCTTGGCACATTCCTGCTGAGTAAGACCTATATAGTCAATCAATCTGACAGATTCATATTCATCAACTGTCATAAAAAGCGTTTTTTTATTCTTTTTTAAATTGAATCCGATCACATCATGCTCAGGAATTAAGCACACTCTTCTATGCTTTCTCGGACGAGCCATAACGCACCTCTTTTGTATAGTCTTATACGGCATTCCTGCCAAACTTTATTATACACCATTATTGACATAAGTCAATAATAACAGTGATTAATTTGTGCTTTTTTATAATTTCGTCTTTTTGTATAAAAACATATATTTTAATTTGCTTTTTTTGACTATATTTTTATTTGCGAATTTTTTAAAAAATGAAAAAATGAGCTGTAAAACAGCCCATTCTATTTGTATAAATTATTGTTTAGCATCCTGTGCCGCAGTGCGCATTGTGCGCGCGGCACAC
>JAMPEQ010000023.1 GCA_023665085.1 Bacteroides sp. | reverse complement strand
TATCGTTCTTTTGCGACTCAAAAGAATGATACGACCGTGCGTCAGCACAAATATATTTATATAAATAACAATAATACAATAAGCGAGGCTTATGCAGATAAACAATAATTTATGTTTTATGACTAGAAAATATTAGGTGTTTTATTTGAATACCTGCTATTCTAAAAGATTATTTTCTTTCAGCATATTAACAAAATTTTCAATATCTTTTCTGGCGGTCTGCTCATCAATGTCATATTCGTTTACTACCATCTGCACTGCCTTATCAATGCTGATATCCTTGCAGAAGCAGTCCCAGAAAAATGAAGCACTGTGATTAAGCGTAATCATTCCATTGAATTCTTTGTTTGCTGTGCCTACAGGCACTACTATAGTTGAGCCGGCTATTTCTCTTTTGGCAAATCCTTTTTTTATTTTCATAAAAATTCTCCTGATTTTGATGATTGACAATAACTATATTATTAGTATATCAAAAGCAAATAATAAATTCAATATTTTGTTAGCCTGATGAGAGTTCGGAAAAATAAGTTTTTTATGCCGAAATTTGCGCTGTTACAGCATAATTCACAAAATATAATACGCAAAAAATGGCAATTTTTTCGTATTTACTATTGAAGAAGAAATCTAAATTGGGTATAATAAACAATAGTAATTTAATAAATTATTATTTTAACATAGTCAAATTGAAAGGAGTAATTCAAATGACTTATTCACACGAAGTTGAAACAATGTGTCCTGTAGCTCAGGGCGTTGCTCACGGTGCAGCTCCTATTCCGGAAGAAGCAAAGTGGGTAAAGGCAAAGGAAATTAAAGATATTTCCGGTTTTACACACGGCATTGGCTGGTGTGCACCTCAGCAGGGTACATGCAAACTCAGCCTTAATATCAAAGAGGGTATCATTCAGGAAGCTCTTGTTGAAACCGTTGGCTGTTCAGGCATGACTCACTCAGCTGCTATGGCTTCTGAAATCCTTCCCGGCAGAACAATTCTTGAGGCTCTTAACACTGACCTTGTTTGTGACGCTATCAACACAGCTATGAGAGAGCTTTTCCTTCAGATCGTATACGGCCGTTCACAGAGTGCTTTCTCTGACGATGGTCTTACAATCGGTGCAGGTCTTGAGGATCTTGGTAAAGGTCTTCGCTCACAGGTTGGTACTATGTATGGTACACTTGCTAAAGGTCCTCGTTATCTCGAAATGACTGATGGTTATGTAACAGGTCTTGCTCTTGATGCAGACAACGAAATTATCGGCTACAAATTCGTAAACTTCGGCAAGATGATGGATTTCATCAAAGCCGGTGATGATGCTAATACAGCATTTGAAAAGGCTCAAGGTCAATACGGCAGAGTTGATGACGCTGTTAAAATCATTGATCCAAGAAAGGAATAAGGAGGAGAAGAACAATGGCTTTATTTGAATCTTATGACAGAAGAGAAAAACAAATTCTCGAAGTACTTGCTAAGTACGATATTAAATCAATTGAAGAGTGCAGAGAAATCTGTCAGGCTAAGGGCTTTGATCCTTATAAAATTGTTGAAGGCATTCAGCCAATCTGCTTTGAAAATGCAAAGTGGGCTTATACAGTAGGCTGTGCTATTGCTCTTAAAAAGGGTGTAACAAATGCGGCTGACGCTGCTGCTGCAATCGGTGAAGGTTTACAGTCTTTCTGTATTCCCGGCTCAGTTGCAGATCAGAGAAAAGTTGGTCTCGGCCACGGTAATCTTGGTAAAATGCTTCTTGAAGAGGAGACAGAGTGTTTTGCATTCCTTGCCGGTCACGAATCATTCGCTGCTGCTGAGGGTGCTATCGGTATTGCTGAAAAAGCTAACAAGGTTAGAAAACAGCCTCTTCGTGTAATTCTTAACGGCCTTGGCAAAGATGCTGCTCAGATTATCGCAAGAATTAACGGCTTCACATATGTTGAAACTGAAATGGATTACTACACAGGCGAGGTTAAGGAAGTATTCCGCAAGGCTTACTCAGATGGACTTCGTGCAAAGGTTAATTGCTATGGCGCAAACGATGTAACAGAGGGCGTTGCAATTATGTGGAAAGAGGGTGTTGATGTTTCTATTACAGGTAACTCAACAAACCCAACAAGATTCCAGCATCCTGTTGCAGGCACATATAAGAAAGAATGTGTTGAAAAGGGCAAGAAGTATTTCTCAGTTGCATCAGGCGGAGGTACAGGACGTACACTTCATCCTGACAATATGGCTGCAGGTCCTGCTTCATATGGTATGACTGACACAATGGGCAGAATGCACAGTGATGCTCAGTTTGCAGGTTCTTCATCAGTTCCTGCTCACGTAGAAATGATGGGACTTATCGGTATGGGTAATAACCCAATGGTAGGCGCAACAGTTGCTTGTGCAGTTGCTGTAGCAGAGGCTCTTTAATTTTTAATAATATAGGTAAAAAGACTGTCTTGTAAGAGACAGTCTTTTTTATTTTGCTACAGAGCAATAATATTGAAATTATTCAAGATACAATTCTATTTGCTTTACTATATCACTCATCTTCATATCCATTGCACAGGAAATACGATACAGCGTTTCAAGGGTAGGTTTTCTTTCGCCTCTTTCAATTGCAGATAAGTGCGTACGCCCTATATCTGCAAGTCCGCTGAGCACCTCTTGCGACATACCCTTTTCATGCCTTATATCAGAAATTACTTTTCCTACTGCCTGAGCATCTAATGTTGGTACATACATTTTATCACCCCTACTAAGTGTATGATAAAATTCCAAATATAATGAATACATATGTTGACAACAGAATACTTATGTGTTATTATTGTGTTAATAAAAATGAAAGGGGACAGAAAAATGTCAAATGAAAATAACAATCAATTCAATGAGCCGCAAATTGATAATCAGCCGCAGGGAAACTATTATAATCAACCTGTTGTAAATAATCTGCCGCAGGAGAAAAAAGCAAGTGTAGGCTTGGCGATACTTTCATATCTTATACCTATTGTAGGTTTGATATTATACCTTACTAAAAAAGACGATAAACCAAAGACTGCAAAGGTTTGCGGAAAATGTGCACTGGCAAGTTTTATCATCAATATTGCCCTTGTAATTATTATGTACGCAATTATGGGTGCTGCAATTTTTGGTGCAGCAGGCGGTGACGATATTGCAGATATTGAAGATAATACTGTATACTCTCAGTCAAGTGAAATCGAGGCTGACAATAAAAATGATGATACTGTTTTAGAAGGTGATGTAATCGGTGATTATAAATGCGTTGTAAAGAGTGCCGAGATATGCAAAGATTATTCAGGCAAAGACGCTGTTTTAATTACATATGAATTTACTAATAATTCAAAGGATGCAACAAGCTTTGATGTGGCACTTTCAGCTAAGCCTTATCAGGACGGTGTAGGTCTGGAAACAGCTATTCTTCTTGATGAAGATACAGATTTGCTTGATGTTGAAATTAAGTCGGGTGTTACAAAAGAGGTAAAAAAAGCTTATGTGCTTAGGGATACCTCAACCGAACTGGAAGTAGAGATTTCTGAGCTGTTTTCTTTGAATGATAATAAGCTGGTAACTAAAGTTAAAATATAGTTTAGATAAATAAAAGCTCCGCAGATTTCGTGATTGAAGCCTGCGGAGCTTTTTGTTGTTATTTTATGTTTTCAAAGAAATCATTTTTCTGTTTATCTTTTCCAACGCTCGAATAATACAATCCGAATTTATTGCTTGGATATTTTTTTACAGTATCCGATGTCATACTCCAGCTGCCATGCTGAGAGTAGTATTTATCGTAGCCTACACAAGCAAGTTCAAAAGCAGTTTTATTATCAATTGCTTTATAACGCTTATTCCAGTCCATATTAATTTTATTTTTGTCATAAATATGAATATATACTTTTTTTACATTCCATATACCGTATTTTTTGTATGAGTCTCTATATTTGCTTTTGTCAGCTGCAATTTTAATTGCCTTTTTGACAAGATAGGCAGTTGTTTTATGTGTTGGATGACCGTATTCACCATTGACATCATGAGTAACTATGACATCAGGCTTGTAATGACGTATTTTTTCAACCAGACATCCAAGAACATAATCCTCACCGCCCCAGTCATTAAGCGTGCCATTAATTCCGTTATGATAACCGCCTTCAAATCCCATAAATATAGGATATGTTTTGATACCCATAGACCACTGACTTGCATGTGCTTCTCTTACTCGTTCTCTGTCGTTTCCGGACATAAAGACGGTGTATACATTTTTATTTCTTACATTTGCGTAGTATGGAATAGTTCCGCCAAAGAAAAGCAGCTCATCATCTCTGTGTGCTGAAATAACCATAAGGTCGCAATCGCCTGTCTTTCTCGGTTCCCAGCGCTCAACAGAAACGCCAACTTTTTCTTTTTCATACACTCTTAATGCACATATGCCCTTGTCATTCTTTTTAAGCTTAATAACAGCTTTGACAGCACCTTTGCTTACAGTGTAATATTTGTGCAGCATGTTTGTCGACTTTTTGTCATACGTATCAAGAACATTTCCGTTCTTTGAATATGTCTTTAATGTGTAATCGTTATTTGATATGTGATACCACTTGATAAAAATACCGTCGACAGTTTTGTCTTTTGGAAATGTAATTGTCATTGTTCCGCTGTTCCATGAAGTGTTATCATCAGAATCGGTAACATTCTTAACGTTTCCTTTTGAGGCTTTTATTTTGCACTTTGATGTAATGTGCATAGGTTCTTTAGCCTTGCCGAGAACTGTAAAATTTTTGGTAATAACAACTTTTCTGTTTTTATTATCAATCAAACTTATTTTCAGCTCTTTTTCACCGGAAGTCAATTTTTCAAAATGAATTTTTGAACTGTAATTTTTTAAATTGAGCGTTTTGGAATTTATTTTTTTACTGAATTTTATGTCGTTTTTGAACTGATTTCTATCATAAACAGTAATTATTATCTGCTTTATTTTGTGGTTTGCAGTAATTTTTCCTTTAAGTGTAAAGGATTGATTATTTTTTAAAAGAGAAGGACTTTTAAAATCAGCTGTATTTACTGAAAATTTTTTACATTCACTTTTAAATGTAGCTGCATAGGCAGATGTAATATCTGTATTATAAACAGCGTAAAAACTGCCTGCAGCCATAACTATAGATAAAATAATACAAAATATTTTTTTCACATGGTCACCTTGTTTCTGAATATGTAAGAAAAATTACTGAACTAATAACTTATCGTTGCTAAAACACCGTAATGGTCTGAAACAAAGCCGTTTGATATATCGTCAAGTATCATGTAATCAACAGGTTCAGCATCTGTGAAAACAAAATCTATCGGTTCTCCGCTGTCATCTGTTATGCTGCCCCAGTCAGTGTAGGTCATTTTCTTTTTATCCTCTGCGACAGTTGAACAGCTTGTAAGAATTTCGCTGATGGTATTATACGGATTGGAACCCTCTATATCATTAAAATCACCTGTGAGAATAATTTTAAAATTGTTTTGTGATGAATTTTTTATTTCATTAATTTTATCTTTGATGACCTTTGCTCCGAATACGCGTGCCTCGTCACTTGCATTATCAAGATGTGTATTCATATGAAGATAGCATTGCTTTGTCTCATTATCCTGCAGGATAACATAGGTGCAGACTCTGTTGCAGCCGGCTCCGTTATATTTACTTTCCTTTTCAGGTGTTTCCGAAAGCCAAAAGGTATTTTTTTCAATGCATTCATATTTATCTTTTTTCCAGAAAACTGCGTTCATCTCGCTCTTTTTTTCGTTGTCATCACCGCCTCGCTGAATACCAAATGAGTCGTAATCGCTCATAAGAGCATCCAGCTTTTCAATCCACTCGGCATTGATTTCCTGTGTTCCGATAAAATCAGGCTTAACAGCATTCATATATACAGCAAAGCGTTTAACTCTTTGTGACGACGTACCTTGTTTGAGATTTCCCCATGGTCCTGCAACGTTGAAAGAAACTACAGTTATATCACCGCTTTTCAGCTCAGGAGAAAATGTAACCTCTTTAACTCTTGAACAGCCTGCAAAAGCTGCTGCGGCAATGAGGGCAGATAAAAATACTGATAATATCTTTTTCATAATATAACCTATTAATTAATTCTGTTTTTTAGCTCTTCACCATTTATAAGATGAAGAATATTTTCCCATATATTCTGGTATATTTTTTTGACTGTGAGATGTGTAATTCCCGCGATATGAGGTGTGAGAATAAGCTTATTTTTTATTCTTTCGTCCAGCAGGATATTGTCACTTGTTACAGGCTCAGGTGAAATTACATCAAGCCCTGCTCCTGCGATTTCATTGTTAAGCAGTGCATTCAGCAGAGCATTGTTATTAACAAGATCTCCCCTTGATGTATTGATTAAATATGCATCATTTTTCATTTTTGCAAAGAATTCTTCATCTGCCATTTCGATAGTATCTGGAGTAACGGCGGTGTGAAGAGACACAAAATCACTTTCGGCTAAAAGCTCGTCACGGCTGACATATGTAACATTGTATTTCTGTTCAAGCTCTTTGTAGCGTGTGCGGTTTGAATAAATTACCCTTGCACCCAAAGCATTGCAGAATTCCGCAGTTTTGCGGGCTATGTCGCCGAAACCGATTAAACCAACTGTGCATTCGCTGAGCTCACGGATTACGCCGAAGGATTCTTTTTTTACATCAATCTGCCTGCCGTCATAAACGCTCTGATGCCCTGTTATCATTGATTTCAGGCATGCAAGCATAAGCAGCAGTGCATCCTCTGCAACAGCAGTATCATTAACACCCTTGTTATTGCATACTGCAATTCCTTTTTTTGATGCATATTGAACATCAACACCCTGATAGCCAACACCCTCGGAGTGAATAAGCTTTAGCTCGGGCAGACTGTCAATAAGCTCGCTGTCCACCTTACCCATAGCATCTACCATGAGTATTTCCGTATCACTATACTGTGAAATCAGCACCTGTCTGTCATCAAGTCTGACAAAATTGCAGTTGTGTTCTTTGAGCTGAGGAATATTTTTTAAGCATTCCTCAGCAGTTGTTACGTTTGAAAAAAATGTGATATTCATTAATTATCGTTTGCCTTCTTTGCCTTTTTCTTTTTTATAATTACTGCCACAGCAACAACCACTGCAATAATTACAACACCGCCTGCTATGCCGCATGGAACACCGATTTTTATTGCAGGAGGAACAAAATTTGTTGTTTCCTGTGTCATAGTTTCGATAAAATTCGGCAAAGTGTATAAAGATGAGCCGTCATTGTTTCCGTAAGCAACACGCAGTACAGTAACATCATATTTGTTAAGATTTACGGTTAATTTATTATCTTTGGCTTCAAGCTGCTTTTCTGTAGGAAATGTAGTATTACTGCCGATTTCGTTGCAGGATGCTTTATAATTTCCGTTTACAGACTGTGCAGAAATCATATTAATATTGCCGAAATTTTCTAACTGAACATTTACAGAGGATGCCTTGCCTGTGGTGTTTACAAGCTTGATGTAAGCTGTTTCACTTTCCTCGTCAATGGTTACTGATTCATAAATTCCGTTTTGAATAGTTTTTTCGTTTGCAAACACAGATTTGTTATATTTACTGCCGTAGTTATTTGCAAAAAGCATCTGGACATAATAATTTGGAGTGAGCACAAGCTCCTGTGAGTCAAACCAAATCATGTTTACATTCCAGCTTTGTGCATTTACCTTGGCAAAGGTTGGTGCGTAGGATGCCATGTCAACAATATCACCATTTCGCTCAATGCCTGTAAGATAGCTGGCTTCTTCAACTGCACCGAATATGTTGGATTTAGTAAGCAGTGTTCCTACCTTTGACGGAGTAACAGCATATTCGCCGACAAATACATGAGCACCGTCTCTGTCATAGCTGTCATATCTGTCATTGTGCTCAAAGAGGTATCCGTTGTTTGTATAATAATGCTCGTCAACTACAGTGTCGCGATAGTCCTTGTTAATCCAGCTCCAGCCGAAGTCAAAGGGTTCTCCATCCAGCCATGCGCCAGATGAAGAAATAACGGTAATTTCAGGGTAAGCTTTCTTTACTTCATCGTAAAGAGCTCTGAAATTTCTTTCATAAATTTCTCCCCAGTTTTCATTGCCGAGACCGATATATTTAAGATTGAACGGCTGCTTACTGCCGTTTGCAGAACGAAGTGCTCCCCAGTAGGTTGTTGTGGCATCACCGTTTGCATATTCAATCAAATCGAGAATATCCTGCACATATGCATCCCATTCGCTTGTGCCCGGGCGAAGTGCAATAGTGTCAAGATATGCTTCAAAATCCTCTCGGTTGTTAATATTCAGCTCTTCAATGCTCTTCGTAAATTCTGCCCTTTCCTCTTTATCCTTTTCAGAATCAAGATTTCTTTCGCTTGTAAGATAGTCCTCCCACTGAGCATCGGTCATTGATGATTTTTCAAGGGCGATAACATAGCTGTCGTAATTTGCTCTGCCCTGGCAGGTTAAACCAACATTTAAAATCGGCAGTGCCTCTGCACCAAGGTCGGAACAAAGCTGAAAATATTCGTGATAACCCATTGCCATAGTGTTGATATAATCTCTGCCAACATCATCACGCCACAAATTATAGAACTGAACTCGTTCTTCTAATGGTCCTATAGTTTCTTTCCAGTCATAAAGATTTGCAAGGCTGTCTCCCTCTGCAAGACATCCGCCGGGGAAACGAATAAAACTCGGCTTCATCTGCTGAAGAGCAGTGAAAAGGTCACTTCTCAGTGTGGTGTTTTTCCATGCTTCAGTGCCGTAACCATAGCTGTTTTGAGGAATAAGAGTCACAAAATCAAGGCAGATTGTGCCATTGCCGTTAAATTCCATAGTCAGTCCGCCGTCTTCGGTTGCAGCAGATTCAATTGAGGTTGTCAGCTTTGTCCAGATACCATTAGTATTTGAAATGTCAAGCTGAGTAATATTTGATTTGTTTGACGGCGAGTCAAGATAAACTGAAACTGTTCCGTCAAAATCAGTGTTTTTTATGTAACATGAGAAGTCGTAGCTTACTCCCTGCTTAAATCCCATGTCAGCAGTGTTTTTCTTTGATTCGTTAATATCATAGGTTTTGTAGTCATAAAGCTCAGTAAAGCCAAGATTTGTAAGTTTTCCGTTTCCGTCTGCCTTAATAGTGGCGTAGGTAGGATTGCCTGCATTCATGGGTGCAGAATTATCATCTGTTGAAAGCTCTATTTTATCAGACTTCCACGCAGTAGTTTTGTTGAACTCATATTCAAATGAGTCGTTGTTGACGAGATTTGAAACAAGTCCTCCGTCACAGGCATATGAAATATCTTCAATAAACAAGCCGTAAAGCTTATCGGATATATCATAGCTGTCTGCATTTTTATCTACCTTCAGGGTAACAGCTTCAGCCGCAGAAACGGGAACAGCAAACATAGATGCTGTCATAACTGCCGCAAGCAGTATTGTTATAATTCTTTTCATAAGTATTCTCTCCTTATTTGTTATAATTTGATTATAACATTATATATACAATATTGTCAAAATATATTAATTACAATATTGTAATGGAACTCACAGTGCAGGTATGATAATATATACTTGAATAAAAATATAAGAAAGAGTGAGCTTATGAATATATTTTTGCTTGAAGATGATGATGCAATAGGTTTGGGATTATCTTATTCACTTGAAAATGAGGGCTACACTGTGCACCTTGCCAAAAGTGTAAATGAGGCTATGAAAATTGTAGAAAATGAAAAATTCTCATTGTATATACTTGATTTGACACTGCCTGACGGAAGCGGTTACGATGTGTGCAGAAAAATCAAGGATATCGGTGACCTGCCTGTGATATTTCTTACTGCTTATGACGACGAGGTCAATGTTGTTATGGGGTTTGATTTAGGTGCAGATGATTATATTGCAAAGCCATTCAGAGTAAAAGAACTTTTGGTAAGAGTAAGAAGTGTTATTCGCAGATACAATAAAGAAAGCTCTGACGGCATGGTAAGAATAAAAGAGCTAACTATTAACACTAATGAAGCAAAGGTGTATAAGAATAACGCTGAAATTATACTTACCGCTATGGAATACCGCTTGCTTCTTATATTGCTGAATAACAGGGGCAGGGTGCTGTCTCGTACGCAGCTTCTTGAAAACATATGGGATGTTGCAGGTGATTTTGTAGAGGACAACACGCTTACTGTATACATCAAAAGGCTCAGAGATAAAATTGAGGAGGATCCCACAAAGCCTGAATATATTAAAACAATTCGCGGTCTGGGTTATGTAATAGAAAATGATTAATAAAGATGTAAAAATAATATTTGCCGTGTCATCGGCAATAACTGTTCTGCTTACAATAATTTGTGCTGTTATAAATATAAAATGTGCGGTAATCTGCTTTGTACTTGGTGCAGCTGTAACAGCGGTTTTTGTTTGCTATACAAAGAAAAGATTTGATAAGCTAAACAAGCTTAATGATTATCTTTCTCTTATTTGTTCAGGAAATTATTTTCTTGACGTAAGTGAAAATACTGAGGGCGAGCTTTCAATACTGCAAAATAATCTTTACAAGGTTATCAGCATTTTGCAGACACAAAAGGAACAGCTTGAAAAAGATAAAATTTACCTTGCAGACTCGCTTGCTGATATATCTCATCAGCTGAAAACACCTCTCACATCTGTTATGGTGATGACTGATTTGCTTAAGAATAATCAGAATGATAATAAAAAAGAAGAGTTTATAGATATAATTGAAACTCAGCTTGATAAAATGAAATGGCTTATAACTAATCTGCTTAAAATGTCAAAGCTGGATGCCGACACGGCAGATTTCAAAAAAGAAAGCGTATCAGCAAGAGATGTAATTAATCAAAGTATAAAACCATTTATGATAACTCTGGACATAAAAAATATTGATTTTATTGACGAAGCAGGGGATTTTATATTTGATGGTGACAGAAGCTGGAGCATTGAAGCATTTCAGAATATTATAAAAAACTGTATTGAACATACGGCTAAAAACGGAAAGCTGAGCATAACGACAAAGAAAACAATGGTATATAATTCTGTATTCATCAAGGACAGCGGTACTGGAATTGCAAAAAAGGATTTACCCCATATATTTGAACGGTTTTATCATGGTGAAAATTCATCGGGCGAAAGTGTCGGAATCGGACTTGCCCTTGCAAAAACGATATTTGAAAAGGAAAAAGCTGAAATATTTGCTGAAAGTGAAGAAAATAAAGGAACGGAATTTGAAATACGCTTTTATAAATCAGTGATATGACGGTGTTTCAGAAATACTGAGTACGGATTACTGTTCATTTTCTAAAGTGACTATTTTGTAATTTAATTGTCACGAAGGTGTAAGATTGTATCTATATGATGATAGCAAGAAAGGAGATAAACTATTATGAAAATTCTTGAAGTAAACAATTTATCTAAAACCTACGGAAAGGGAGACACCCTTGTAAAAGCTCTTGACAATGTATCCTTCAGCGTTGATCAAGGCGAATTTGTTGCTATCATAGGACCGTCAGGTTCAGGCAAATCCACACTTTTGCATATCCTTGGAGGTGTTGACACAGCCACATCCGGCAGTGTAATAATAAATAATCAGGATATATCCAAGCTTGACGAAACTGCCCTTGCGGTATTCAGACGCAGACAGATAGGCCTTGTATATCAGTTCTACAATCTTATTCCTATTTTAACTGTAGAGGAAAATCTTACACTTCCTCTTCTGCTTGACGGAAGAAAGCCTGATAAAAGACAGATTAATGCCATCGTAAAAAGACTTGGCCTTGAAAACAGACTTACTCATCTGCCAAACCAGCTTTCAGGCGGTCAGCAGCAGAGAGTATCAATCGGCAGAGCATTGGTAAATAATCCTGCTCTTATGCTTGCAGATGAGCCTACAGGTAATCTCGACAGTGAAAAGACAAAAGAAATTATGGCACTTCTTAGACAGTTCAATAAAGAACACCGCCAGACAGTAATTATCATCACTCATGACGAACAGATTGCACGCTCTGCCGACAGAATTATCTTTATTGAAGATGGTAGGATAAAAAGAGATGAGGTGAATGTGGGTTGAATATTGTAAACAAATTAACCCTTTGTCACCTCAGAGAAAATAAAGGCAGAACAATCATCACCACCCTTGGAATTTGTGTGTCGGTTGCAATGATCACAGCCGTATTTGTTGCAATGGCATCATTCATAAACCTTTTCGGGAATATTACACTTTTGTCAACCGGCAATCAGCATGCAACATTCTCGGTTAATCAGGAACAGCTTCAGAAGCTGAAAAATGACGACGATTTTTCGGAGATTGGTGTAGAACTTGAAGAGGAAAACTCATATTTTGAGCTTGAAAATGCAAAATCAAAGGTATGGGGCACAGGAAGCATATACTCCGGAGATGCTGTAAATATCAGTCAGATGATTACGGGTGAATATGATGGTACTATTCCTAAGAATCATAACGAAATCGCAGTAGAAAAAGAAATTATTGAAAAGAATGGTCTTGATTGGAAGGTAGGTGACACTGTATCAATTCCTGTCGGCTCGCTGATAAGTGATAATATGTATGATACAGAAATCAAGATTAATGCTACTGAGCAGTACAAAATAACTGCAATTCTGCACAAAAATCCGGCAACCTATTACTACTCAATTATAAAATGCGTAGGAAATGAATTCTTAACAGGGAACGAAAATTTAAGTGCACACTGTACATTGGAAAAAGTAAATATGAAATCCCTTGACCTGCTGAAAAGTAAGATTAAGGAATATAAAATTGAAGAATATACCATTAATACGGACTATCTCGATACTAAGTTTGCCGCTGATGAGAATGGGGCTCTTATGTCGTCGCTTGTTCCAATTGTGTTGATTGTGCTGATTATAATTATTATTGCCTCTGTTGTTCTTATATACAATTCCTTTGGTATGTCATTATCAGAACGTGTAAGATATTTGGGTATGCTTGCTTCGGTAGGTGCTACAAGAAGGCAGAAAAAGCTGTCAGTCTATTTTGAAGGCTTTATTCTTGGCACAATAGCAATACCTGTAGGTATAGTGGCAGGTATTATAGGAATAGGAATCACACTGAAATCAGTAGGCTCTAAAATAATATCAACAGGCATGATAAATGGTATAAATGACAGCAATGTTGATATGGAGGTTTCTGTTCCGATTTGGGCAATTATCGGAATTATTATTTTTAGTATTCTTACAATATTTATTTCTTCATTTATTCCGTCACGAAAGGCATCAAAAATCACACCTATTGATGCTATCAGACAGCGTGAAGAAATTAAACTAAAAAATAAAAAGCTCAGATCACCAAAAATTGTAAAAGCAGTTTTTGGATATGAGGGTGAGCTTGCATACAAAAATCTGAAGAGAAACGGCAGAAAATCAAGAGTTATTACAGCATCAATTGCACTTTCTTTAGTATTGTTTTTCAGCTGCAACTATTTTTGTTCAATCTTCACCCGAACAGTTGATCTTGAGGCAACCATGCCTTATCAGATTAATGCAATTATCAAATATGAGGATAAGGACATTGTAAAAGAAAAGCTTAAAGAAATGGCAGATGTAAAAGATTCATACTGCGTAAATAATGGTTATTATGTTTACGATAATGATGACAGTATTGAAAATGATGCCTGTAATGATATAAGAGATTCAAAGCACTTTACAAAAACATACCAAAATCTGATTTCCGGCAGATTTAATGTATATGTAAACATCATTGATGATGATGAATTTAACAAGTTTTGTGAAAATAATAATATTGATTACCGAGATTATTACGCTGATGGTGTCAAAGGCATTATCATGAATAACATCAGTCATAAGGAAAACGGAGATAAGGTTTTCAATGCTTCTGTCATTGGCATAAAAGCAGGAAATAAAGACAACAGTGTTAATGTGAGTGCAATGATTGATTATGACAAGGATGACTATATCTGCAACCTTAATCCTGCAAACTCTATTTCGGTTTATACTCCTTACACACCTTATTACACAGCTTACTACAGTAATCCTGAATTTCTTGAAGAATCGGGTGCGGACTTTGATGAGCTGATGAATACAGGTAACTATTTGCTTGGAATTGAAACAGACAGTCATGAAAAGGTGACGGAAAACCTAAAAAACGTTCTGGCTGAAATGGGTTATTCAGGACAGAATGTTATAGACTATGTTGAAAGTGTTCAGATGATGAATACACTTGCATTTATTCTTCAGGTGTTTGTATACGGCTTTATTGTGCTTATTACAATGATTACTGTGGCTAATATCATCAATACAATTTCAACGGGAATTGCTATGAGACGAAAAGAGTTTGCAATGCTTAAATCAGTTGGAACAACTCCTACTGGCTTCAGAAAAATGGTAAGCCTTGAAAGTGTGTTCTATGGTTTAAAGGCATTATTGTTTGGTCTGCCGTTGAGCATTTTAATAAGCTTTGCAATGAATAATGCTCTGGGAGATAATATGGTTCCATTTGAAATTGATTGGGTACTTTACCTTGCAGCAACTCTTGTAGTATTCGTAATCACAGGCTTTACAATGCTTTATTCTGTATCAAAGCTCAAGCACGACTCCATTGTTGAAACACTTAAAGAAGATATTGTATAAAAATAAAAAATTCATTTTAACAGCTTAACTCCTCTTTATCATAGCAAAGTGTCCCCTGACAGTTTATGTAACTGTTGGGGGATAACTTGCTGTAATTGTCAAATTATTGACAATGTTTTGGTGATGTGTTAGACTGAAATCAGCTAAAACAATATACTTAAGGGGGAAATTAAATGGAAGTAGTAGCACAAAGAGTTTTCGAGCCGTTTTATATGTGGCTTGACATTGGCTTTTTAGTTCTTTTTATAGGATTACTCCTATTCAAAAAGAAGTACACAACAATAATTGTAGGTCTTTTGGCAGGTGTTTTATATCAAATTGTTGATTTTGGTATTTTCCATTTGGCAACCGGCTCAAGACATTTGCTGATGAACGGTGCAGATGGCACGGAAAGTCAGCTGTTCTGGGTGCTTATGTGGATGTCTATGAGCTACGGTTTTACAAACTTTGCATGGATATGGCTGTGGATTTCAAAGGACAAAAATCTTTTTGAATGGACAACGCTGATACTCGGTTGGTGGATTTGCTGTCCACTGCTTACAAAAACATTTGGTCCTCATAATTACACCATTACAATCTGGCGTGAAACAGGTGCATACCACGGCTGGATGGCTTTAATTCTTTTTGTTGGTTATGTATTGTTGTTTATATGGAATATGAGCCGAAAGAAAAAAGATGAAAGAGCAAATATTCCATGGCTTCTGATAATAGGAATTCTTGTTCAGGCAGGATGGGAAATCGGCTTGTATCTCGGCGGTATACGCTCTGCAAATCTCGGCGTTACAGGCATGGATGTAAATGCTGTTTCACCGATGATTATTAATTCCCTTCTGGAAACTAATCTTGGTATGCCTTACATTTTCATTATTTTCATTGCAGTATCAAGAAGATTTACAGAATCTCTTCACAAAAGGAAAACAAAGCTTTCCTTTACAGAACGTATTGTTGAAAATAATCACGAAAAGGTTAAGGATTACGAAAACGTATCTGAATTTTTGGCATAAAAAGATATTCTGTAGATTGCAGTAAAACAAAAAGGTGTCCCCTCTGAACAAGTCCGTAAAAAATAGACAATAGAAAAAAGGCATTCCCCTATGGTAGAA
>JAMPEQ010000022.1 GCA_023665085.1 Bacteroides sp. | reverse complement strand
TACCAGCAGTACAGATTAATCAGGCAAAATTGCTGACACGCTTGTCAGCTTTATTTGCAATGCAGTTTTTAGGAGGGATGATAGAATGAGGAATAGATATGAATTACCGAATGATATTAAAAATTCAGTTATTTGGTTTATAAAAGGGCAGGTGCGAAGAGAAAAGAATTACAAGGAAGCGTATTCAGATATTCTTGAAGGTGGCGGAGCAAATTACATAAGCAAAAGAGATAAAGAAGGCAACGAAACCGAGAGAATTTATTTGCCCTCAGTTAAGGGGAACAATAAAAGTGCTACTGAAATTAAAGCACTGGCTTTGGATGCACTTGAAAATTCAGAAGAAACTATAAAAATGCGAAGCGTGCAGCAGGCTCTGTCTGAAATAGGGAATGATATTGCAGATGATAAGCTCAGAGAAAATCTTAGAAAATCTATATTATTGAATATAAACTATAGACGAGAGTTTACTTATGAAAGATTATATCTTCCCAATATAAGCAAAAAGAAATTCTATCAATATAAATCCGAATTTATTTTTCTGGTTGCATCGAAAAATAATTTTATAAAAAAATTTTGAAAACGGCACCTGAGCCATCAAAAAACATGCTATTATGTGTATAGTGGTTAAAATGAAAATTAAAAAATCACAACTGCAGAAACACATATTTTATATAAAATTCTTATTGTTAATAAGACGATTTTATCAGACAGCAAAATTGTTGTCTGATATTTTTTTAATTTCTTTTAATTTTTGAGAGGAGGGAGAAGATGCTCACTAAAAAGCAAAAACATGCACTTGAATTGTTAATTGAGGGTGAATTAAATCAAAAAGAAATTGCAGCAGAAGTCAAGGTTTCAGAGCAGACAATAGTCAACTGGAAAAAGAAAGATGAATTTATGAATACTTATAATGATGCTGTGAGACATAACATAAAACTTGCAGCAGGCAAAGCATTGAAAAGAGAGCTTCAACTTCTCAAAAAAGCTGATTCCGACAGCGTAAGCTTAAACGCTGCTAAGGATATTCTTGACAGAGCAGGATTTAAGGCAGATTCATCTGTTAAAATTAATGGCGATTTTTCTGTCGGAATGGTAAGTGATATTCTTAAGCAATTAGAGGATGATGATGGTGAGTAATAGATTTATTTTATCACCAAAAGCCAAAGCCTTTATAAAACATAAATCACCTGTTGAATTTATGGAAGGTACAACTGCATCAGGTAAAACCACTGTAGGAGCATTTAAGTTCATAAAAGAGTGCTTCAAGAGCAGTAAAAAACAGCATATTATTGCCGGTCTTGATGAAGGAACTATTGAAAAGAATATTATTCAAAAAGATTTAGGCATTCTTGATTGTTTCGGTGATTATGTTGAATACTTTCCAAATGGAAAAGACGGTGTGAAAATGGCACATCTAAGACTTCATAGAAGTAATAAAACCGATAAAATTGTATTTGTTTGCGGATATGGAGATCAGGCACGATGGAAGAAAATTCTCGGAGGTCAATATGGCTGTGTTTATATTGATGAAATAAATATTGCTGATATGGATTTTGTAAGGGAGATATCTATGCGTTGTGATTATATGCTGGCAACGCTTAATCCTGATAGTCCTCAGCTTGATATCTATTCTGAATATATTAATCATGCAAGGCCTTTGGAAAAGTGGAATGATGCACCAAGTCAGCTTCTTGATATGCTTGATCAACCGATTAACAGCAATTATACTTGGTGGTATTTCTCCTTTGAGGATAATTATGGATTATCTGAGGAGAAAAAAATACAAATAAAATCAAGTGTTCCTAAAGGTACAAAGCAGTACAAAAATAAAATTCAAGGATTGAGGGGCAGGGCAACAGGTCTTGTCTTTCCTAATTTTGATGAGAAAAAGCATGTTGTTTCAGCAAAATGGCTGAAAAAGCAAATTGATAAAGGCGAAATTAAGTTTGAATGCTTTTCGGCAGGACTTGATACATCCTATAGTTCCAAAAGCAGAGACACGATTGCAATGCTGTTTATGGGAATAACGGATGAAGGAAAGCTTTTTATACTTGAAGAGAAGATATATAACAACAAGGTTCTTGATGAGCCGGTTGCTCCGTCAGATATAGCTAAGAATTTTATAGATTTCCTCGACAGATGTAATGATTATTGGACGAATGGAAAAATATATTGTAAAAATACATTCATTGACTGTGCTGATCAGGCAACTATAACAGAGCTTCTTAAATATAAGCGCTCAAATGGATGTATTTATATTTTCAATAATTCGTATAAGAAAACTAAAATAATTGATAGAATCAAGCTACAGATGGGATGGATACACAGCGGACATTATTATGTTGTTGATAGCTGTATTAATCACATCATTGAGCTTCAGACATATTCATATGATGAAAAAAAGGATAATACTCCTGAGGATGCAAATGACCATACAATTAATGCAGGACAATATGGTTGGCTTCCATTCAAAGAAAGTATAGGTGATAAGATTGAGAGCAGGTGAAAGGTTAAAAAGGATGATAAAATCATTTTTAGACATTAAAGAACCGCAGGGATTGAGTATAAATATTGAACAACTTTATGATTTGCCATCAGTGTTCTTTGTAAATAATCTTTGGTACAGAGGTCAGGCAAATGAGCTTCAAACCTTTTATGAACAGTTAGATGACGGAATGGGAAATAATTCTTTTTGGGCCTCTCGTCCGACAGAATCATTTAATCTCAGAAAAACGCATTTTTCACTTCCTCTGCTTATAGTTGAAATCTTCGTTAATATTATGACTAACGATATGGTGGAAATAAGCGTGGATGAAAGACAGGAAATCTGGAATAAAATTGCTCAGGATAACTCATTTAATGAGATACTGCAGGATTCTATAAGAGGCATTATGGTTAAGGGTGATGGTGCATTTAAGATTTCATACGATACAGATATATCAAAATATCCTATTATTGAATGGTGGGATGGCGATAAGGTTGATTTTGAAATAAAGCGTGGAAGAACTGTTGCCTGCATATTTAAATCAATTCATAAAATAGGCAGCAGGACCTATATGCTAAAAGAAAGATACCATAAGAATGGCATTGATAATTCATTGTGGTGTGACGGAAAAAGAGTTGAATTCCCGCCCGAATTAGATGATTACAGTAAAAATCTATATATCAACAATAATCTGATGATGGCAATCCCTGTAAAATATGGAAAGTCAAAGCTGTTTGATGGCAGAGGTGAGGGTGTAATCAACTGCAGGATCCCACAATTTGATAAGCTTGATGAAACAATATCACTTTGGGGCCTTGCTAACAGAAAAGGTCAGATTATGACTTATGTGCCTGAAAATCTGCTTTCAATGACAACAAAAGGTGCATATAACGGTCTTAATCACTTTGACAATAATTATATTATTACCGAAGCTGACCTGAAGGAAGGTATTGAAAACAAAATAACAAGCACAAGAGCTGAAATTCCAGCCGAGGAATTGCTTGCTGCATATTGTACTGACCTTGATAACTGTCTTACTGGATTGATTTCTCCATCAACCTTAGGTATTGATGTCAAGAAGCTTGATAATGCCGACAGTCAGCGTGAAAAAGAAAAGACTACGCTTTATACAAGGGGCCAGCTTATGACAATATATCAAAATACGTTGCCTAAACTCGTTAATGCCGTAATTGCCGTATATGATACTTTTAACGAAAAAACTCCTGCAGAAGCATCAATAGATGTGAGTTTTGGTGAATATGCAAATCCGTCCTTTGAAGCTGTTGTTGAGACTATGGGCAAGGCAAGAGGTGCAGGAAATGCTGTAATGAGTGTTGAGGCACAGGTTGAAGAGCTTTGGGGAGATTCAAAGGATGCAGAGTGGAAGGCTGAAGAGATTAAGAGACTTAAGGAAGAGATGGGAATAACTCAAGCTCAGGAGCCGTCTGTAAATAGTGAAATGCTTTTAGAGGATGTAATTGATATAAATGAGTAACGATTATGATATTGCTCAGATTTATAAGGAGATGGAGCAGGAACTTATATCCTCTATGCAAAGAAATCTTGCAGGGCATATTGAAGAAGAAAAAAAGTTTGGCTTTGATTTTCCACAGTGGCAGGCAGAAAAGCTTCGCTCGTTAAGAAAGTATCAAATTGAAAATGCAAGGATAATAAATTCTTATACTGACGGTTTACCCTCAAAGGTTAAGGAAATTCTGAAAAATGAGCTTAAGCAGGGAAGTTTGCAGGAAATTGAAAAATTCAAGGATGCCTTAGCAGCAGGTTATGAATCGTCTGTTGTGATGAATGAAAGCTTTTTCAAAATAAACACACGTAAGGTTAATTCGCTTATTAAAAGTATTGATAATGATTTGGATAAAGCGAATCAGGCTTGTTTGCGTTACACTGATGATGCATACCGAAAGGTAATATTTAAAAGTGAAATGTATGCCGCAAACGGTGTGTTTACTGAGAAAAAGGCTGTTGAAAAGGCAATTGAAGATTTTGCAAAGCAGGGAATACACTGCATTGAATATGCAGACGGCTCAATGCGAGATATTGCCGACTATGCCGATATGGCAATAAAAACAGCAAGTCAGCGAGCTTTTCTTATGGGAGAGGGCGAAATGCGAAAGAAAATAGGCAATACACTTGTGCGCATTTCAAAGCACGGAGGTACTTGTCCGCTGTGTGCCAAGTGGGAGGATAAAATTCTTATAGATGATGTTTATTCTGGCGGTACAGCAAATGACGGTACTTATACATTATTAAGCGAAGCGATGGCAGCAGGCTTATATCATCCACGTTGCCGTCATGGCTGCGGTACATATTACCCTGAAATTGCTGATATTTGGAATGATGATCCACAAAGCGAAAAACTCACAGAAAATAAATTGCAAAGTCAGGATAATAATGATACAATAAAAGAAAATAAATATTCTAAGAATAATCCGAGTGAAATAACTTCTAAACAGCCTAAAATAAAAAAACAGAAACAGCAATCAAAAACGACTCCTGCGTATAAAAAAGGTATTGAAGCCTTTGATAAAGATATTCAGGATAAAATTCGCAGAGATGAATCTATAATATCCGGCAATAATTATGAAACAGCTTTGGTTTATGATAAAAACGGAAATAGAATATTAACCAGAAAAGGTGTTCGAGATGAAGTAAAATTCAAAAATAAGGATTTGCCTTTGTTGAAAAACAGCGTTATAACACATAATCATCCCAGTGGCTCTTGTTTTTCTTCTCAGGATATAAGAATGCTGAAGGAAAGCGGAGCTAATGAAATCAGAGCAGTAACCCGAAATAAATTCTATTCGATTAAAGCCCCTGAAAAATGGAGCGAAAATGTAAAATCATATGATATTGACAAAATGCAGAATAAATATGAAATAGAATTAGCTGATAAATATAGGGATATTGCGGCACAACAAGGAGAAAGTATTATTAAATATTTACCAAATATTGAAGAAGAGGCTGTGCGAAAAATTGCGGAAGATATGGGATTTGAATTTAAAATTGAGGTGAATAAATGAAAGTGAAAATATCAGATATTCCTAAAGGAAAATCTTTTGAAGATTATCCCGAGGATACGGAGTTTATTTGGGATGAAAAACGAACGATATATGATGTTTTATATTTTACTAAAGATAGAATATTGTTAAACTGTTCAGAATATTGTATTGATGAGATAATTGATTATATGTTAAAAAATAATCTAAGTGAAGAGGATATAACAATTGAAGAATTAGAACAGTTTAGAATATAGAAACTTTATATTTTTTAGCACTTTGCAGGCGACTGCAGGGTGCTATTTTTATACCCTTTAATAAAATCTGCTCCTAATCAGTGGGAGGGTAAATAAGACTGGTATTCTTTCTTTTTCTTTGGGGCAGTAGGTTGACAGCTTACTGCCTTAAATCGTTTAAAAGGCTTTGCAGATTTCTGCAGAGCTTTTTATATAATTTCGTTTGCCCGTGTTCGTAAAAACGGGGTGCAGATGTCCTTATCTGTAAAAAAGGAGTAGTTATGGCTGATGAAACAACGGCTATTGAAACCGAAGTGAAGGAACAGCAAACAAACGCAGGAGCAGGTGCTGAGCCAGCAGGCACAGGCTCTGAGGAAAAGAAATACAGTGACAAGGAAGTCAATGATATTTCTGCCAAAAATGCTGCAAAGGCAGAGCAGAAGCTTCTTAAATCCTTAGGTATTACGGATGTTGAAAAGGCAAAAAGTATTCTTAAGGCTGCTGAGGAGGCAGAAGCAAAGGAGCAGAACACCGATGCTAAGGCTCTTGAACAGATTACGAAAAGAGCCGTTAAGGCTGAGGCTAAAAATGTTCTTGCCGAAAAGGGATTTACAGGCAAAAAGGCTGACAGAATGCTCAACCTGATTAATCTTAGCGATTGTGTTAATGAAAAGGGTGAGGTTGACACCGATAAGGTTGAGAAAGAGCTTGAAAGCATCAAGGCTGATTTTCCTGAATTATTCTCTGCAGATAATGAAGCAAAAGGCGGCTTTAAGTTCGGCTCTGAAGGAAATACCAGTCAGAACGAGAGCCACAACAAAATTGCCGCTGAAAATCGTAAGCGCTGGAACAGATTTAATAACTAATGAAAGGATGTATTAATTATGCCAACAAACAATTACGCTGAAAGATGGAGTCCTGAACTTCTTGAAATTCAGCAGCAGGAAACACTTTGCTCACCCTTTATTACAACGAATGTACAGTGGCTTGATGCCCGTACCTTCCACTTTACACAGATGAGCACAACAGGATTCAAAAATCATAACCGCAAGGGCGGCTGGAATAAGGGAGAGTATCTTCAGACTGATGTGCCGTTCACCTGTAAGCATGACAGAGATGTTGAATTTCTTGTGGATACGGCGGATGTGGATGAAACAAATGCAACAGCTTCCATTGAAAATGTTGCTAAGACCTTCCAGAAAACAAAGGCAAGCCCTGAAACAGATGCACTTTTCTTTTCAAAGACTGCACAGAAGGCTCTTTCACTTGATGGTTACCACAGCGAAACTGCGCTTTCGAGCTATACTAAGGCAAATGTATTCAGTAAGCTTAAGAAGATGATTGCAGCAGGCAAGCTCAGAAGATACAGAGCCAAGGGCGCTCTTATTGTGTATGTTGTATCTGATATTATGGACTTGCTTGAGCAGTCACCCGATTTCACAAGAAAAATTGAGGTTACTACAATTGCAGACGGCGGAACGGGAATTGAAACAAGAATCACTGAGATTGACGGCGTTCCGATTATTGAAGTTATTGATGATGAAGTGTTCTATGATAAGTTCAGTTTTGAAGGTGAAGACGGCGGCTTTGAGCCGATTGCAAAGGTTGCAGCATCCGACGAAGCCGAGGCGGTTAAAGGTTCAAGGAAGCTGAATGTTTTTATTGCTTCCCCGCTTACAACTAAGGTTGTGCCGAAGACAGAGAGCATTTATTACTTTGCACCGGGTACGCATACAGAGGGCGACGGCTATCTTTATCAGCATAGATCACTTTCTGATGTATTTACATTCCCGAACGGCAAGGATAATAAGATTGATTCCATCTATGTCGATGTTGATACAAAGGAGTATGACGGCACTGATGCAGCATAAGGGTGTGATTTAATTGAAATTCAGACACAAGAATGGCGGTGTTTGTGAAGTGCGAACTGAAGATGCCGTCAATAAAATGAAAAATAATCCTGAATACCAAGTCTTCAGTGAAGCCAAATCACGCAAATCTAATAAAGCTGATACGGAGGGAAACTAAATGTCAATGTATGCAGATAGTAAGTATTACTTTACTGAGCATGTAGGTGAAATGCAGGATGTAAAAAGTATTGAGCTGAATTTATTACTTGCAAGCTGTGATATTGATAGACTTACATTTAACAGAATTAAACGAATCGGTTTTAGTAAGTTGTCTGTTGAGCAGCAGGATTTAATAAAAAAATCTTGCTGCCTTCAGGCAGATTATATCAATGCTGGCAGTAATGGTAATAACGATAATATATCTTCATATACTGCCGGTAATGTGAGTATAAGCTATGATATATCTGCAAAAACACCGTCAGAACGTGAGAGATTCAGTGAAGATGGTTTCAGATTGCTCAAAGCAACAGGCTTAATGCAAAGGGTGATATAATATGAATTTCCCTGATTTTTTAGCTAATACGGATTATGAACTTACAATATTCAGTGATAAGGTTAGTAAAACAGGCGGTAATGTACCTGTACTTCATCAACGTGGAAAATGCATTTTTGTAGAGAAAAGTCAAGCAGTGATTGACAGTGACAGTAAAAAAATTACATCAACAGCTTACATAATTGCAAACGGAGATATATTTGGGAATATATTGAAATTCAGTAATGGTGAAGTAATTGTAAATAATCAAAAATATAGTGTTATATCTTGCGAAAAGCCAAGAAATCCTGACGGCACTGTGTTTTCAACGGAGATGTATTTAAGATGAATGTTACCAGTGTAGTTAATTACAGTGCTTTAAAGCATATTGAACATGATATGCAGCTTGCACTAAAAAAAACAGCAGATGCAGTTAAAACGAATTTAATAGAATCGCAGACTATGCCTATGGAAACAGGTGCGATGCAGAACCGTTCTACTTTCGTGGATGATAGTAATGTTCAAACAGGCACTGTACGCATAGTATCTGATACACCATACGCAAGAAGATTATATTTTCATCCTGAATATAACTTTAATAAAATCAAAAATCCGTATGCTAATGCTCAATGGTTTGAGCCGTATATCAACGGTGATAAAAAAGATAAAGTTATAATGATTTTTACGAGGTTTGCAAAAATATGATAACTGTTTATGATTTATCTCTGGATTTTGATGAAAATTTTAATTTCCCTACTAATTCAACAATTGGAAAAATATGTGACGAAGATATAGCGATTTGTTTTTATAATTCAAAAAGAATATTATCGCACATTACTACTGTTGGCGGATTATGTAATTCATCATATTCGGTAAAAGCAATAACAGTATTGCTTCGATATACAACAGATAATCTTGAAGCAGAGCAGCAGGCAATAGCTATTCAGAATTATTTTAATGAAAGAAAATGTATTATTAATCAAAAAAATATTTATTTTAAGCTCTTGTATCAAGAGCCTATTTTTTTAGGTACTGATGATACCGGTGTTTATGAATATTCTTTTGAAATTGATGTTTATTATGAAAGGTAGGTTGTATAAATATGTCAAACGAAACAAAAACAACAGGTGTTATTCCTGCATATGATTGTGCGTTTGAAATTAACACTGCAGGAAGGTCAGCAACTCCGTCTTGGACAGCTATAAAAGATATTGAGGAAATGCAGGTAACAATTGACGGTAATATTGTTGAATGGACTCCATATGACCAGAAAGGCTGGGCGAGAAGAGGCTTAACTGGCAAGAAAATTGGAATTGCTATTAAAGGTAAGCGTAATTATGGTGATTCCGGAAATGATTATGTTGCAAGTAAGCTGCTTAAACTCGGTAAAGATACTGAAAGTCAGTTCAAGGTAACGCTGCCTAATGGTGATATTCTGGAATATGATTGTATTGTTAATACAACAAATGCTTTCGGTGGCCCGTCAAACGATATGAATGCACTTGAAGCAGAATTGTTAAGTGACGGTGAGCCGAGATTTACTGAAAGTAAATAGAAAACTAAGGGAGGGTTAATATGCCCTCCTTAAATATTTTTTATAAGGAGATATAAATTATGGCAAAAAGAATTATTGATACAGAAAACAAAATATTAACAGGAGACAATCATCCTGAACTTAAAATAGGCGACAAATGCTATGTAGTTGATGATCGTCAGAGTACATGGAAAAAGATGGGTGATGTTCTTACAGGAAATGTTGAGAGTGAAGATAAGGATTTTGATTTTGTTGCTTTGGCACTTGGTAAAAAGGCAGCAAAGGAAATAATGAGCGATATTTCTGTAGTCGGTCAGGAAAATCTTATGTATTACATTATTGCTGCTATCAGAGAAATTTCTTTTGAAGAGGCACAAGAGTTTATAAATGGAAAAAACTAGATTACTCTGATTCTTACTATGATGAAAAGATTGATTGGAATTTAATTGTTGCAAGCTTTGCAGAGCAATATTCAATAAGATTACTGTCCGATGATTGTGATATATGCTATAGTGAATATATTGCACTGCTGACAGGACTGGGACCAAATACAACGCTTGGAAGAATAGTAAGCATCAGAGCTGAAACTAATCCTGAAATTATAAAAAATTTCAATGAAAGTGAACGCAGAATTTATAACGATTGGCGTAAATATCGTGCATCACTTTTAAGCAGAGAGAACAAAGAAAAAGAGAGAAGTCAAACAAATAAAGAATTGTGTGATTTTATAAGAACAATTTTTGGATAGGAGGTAACTATTGACTTCTCAAAATGCAAATGTTGGTTCAGTATTTGTAAATCTTAAACTGGACAAAAAGGGCTTTAACAGCTCCGTTGCAAATTCTATTAAAAATACTGAAAATCAATTTTCAAGCAGTATCAGTTCCGGCAAGCTTGGCAGTTCTATAAAGAAGCTGACGAGTGCATTTGCCGGAGCTTTTGCTGTTAAAAAAGTAGTTGATTTCGGAAAATCATGTATAGATCTTGGTTCTGATTTGGCTGAGGTGCAGAATGTTGTTGATGTTGCCTTTGGTTCAATGTCGAAAAAGGCTGACGAGTGGGCGAAAAACGCAATAACTGATTTCGGCTTATCTGAAACTGTTGCTAAAAGATATTTAGGTGTTTTTGGCTCAATGGCAACCTCTTTCGGTTACACAACTGATCAGGCTCTTGATATGTCTGAAAAAATCACAGGACTTGTAGGTGATGTTGCATCATTCTATAATCTGTCAAGTGATGAATCATATACTAAGCTCAAATCAATATTTACAGGTGAAACAGAAAGCCTTAAAGATTTGGGCGTAGTAATGACACAATCTGCGCTTGATCAATACGCTTTGGCCAATGGTTTTGGTAAAACAACCTCGGCAATGACTGAACAAGAAAAGGTCGCACTTCGTTATCAATTTGTTCAGGATAAATTATCAAATGCTGCAGGAGATTTTGTAAGAACACAAGATTCATGGGCCAATCAGACCAGAGTGCTGTCACTAAGATGGGACAGTCTAAAAGCTTCGCTTGGCCAAGGCTTTATTAATGTTCTTACACCTGTTCTCAAATTGGTAAATAACATTATTGCCAAACTTCAGATTATGGCAGATGCCTTTAAATCTGTAACTGAAAGAATATTTGGTGATGCAGGCAGTGCAGATTCAAATGTTTCTTCAATTGGAAGCAGTGCCGATGTCACAGCATCAAGTGTTGATAATATTGGTGCTTCTGCTGATAAAACTGCAGATAAAATCAAAAAAATGAAAAAAGCTTTCGGTAAGTCCGATGAGCTTAATATCATGAATTTTGATAATAGTACATCAACTGACTCGGCAGCAGGTTCAGGCATTGATACATCTGCAGTATCTGCACTTAATAAGGCACTTGATAAAGAAAGTGAAACAATAGACAAAATCGCCGGAAGTCTTGAAAGAATTAAAAATCTTTTTAGTGAGGGCATAACAAACGGACTTGGTGATTTTGATGCTGAGGCTTTTTCGGACAAGCTTGTAAATATCAAGGATAATATTAAGGATATATTTACATCAGCAGATGTAGTATCTTCAATGAATGCATTTGAAGCAAGTGCAGAAAGGCTGTTTACTTCGGTAGTATCTTCAACAGTAACTATCGGCACTACAATCGCAGATAATATTGTTTCCGGTGCAGATAAATATTTCAGTGAAAGTAAAGAGTATATTCAAAATAAAATAGCCGGAATATTTGATGCAAGTGCTAAGATAAATGATATTGCCGCTGATTTTTTGGATGCATTTTCTAATGTGTTTATGGTGTTCAGAGGTGAAAATGCAAATAATTGCACCGCTGAAATCATAGGTATATTTTCTGATGGCTTTTTAGGTGTTACAGAATTAGCATCAAAATTCAGTGCATCTGTTGTAGAATTAATAACAGGCCCTTTTATAGATAATCAGGATAAAATAAAAAAGTCTATTGATGATTTTCTTAAGCCGGTATCAACTGTATTATCAACACTGCATGATGGTGTAAAAGATAGTTTTGAATATTTTTCAGATGTCTATGACAGAAAAATAGATCCTGCGATAACCGGAATTAAAGATGGTTTCAGCTCACTGGGAAGCACTTTTATTGATAACTGGAACAAGTATTTGAATCCGGTGCTTAATAAACTTTCTACTAAGTTCAAAAATGTCTGGGAGAAACATATTCAGCCAGCTTTAGACAAGGTGTCAGAATTAATAGGCTCTATAAGTGAATGTGTAAGTGCATTCTGGCAGGGTGTTTGTGTTCCTGTATTTAATTGGTTGCAGAATAAGCTGTCACCTATTATATCTTGGATTGTTGAAAAAATAGGAAGTAAACTATTGGATGCACTTTCTAATGCTTCAGATATAATCGGTGCATTTGCTGATGATTTAAGCGGAGCATTTGATTGGCTTACAAAAGTATTTTCAGGTGAATGGAAAACTTCCTTATCTGTTAAGTTCAATGATACTAAAGAATCATTGAGTAAAAAGTGGACAGATATTACATCATCTATACAATTAAAGAAAGGTAAGATCAGTGCAGAATTTACCAATACAAAAACCGATATAAAAAATAAGTGGAACAATATTACATCAGAAATAAAGCTTAAAACAGGCAAGATAAATGCAAAGTTTAATCAGTCAAAAACTAATCTGACAGATAAATGGAACAGTCTTACATCGGGTTTAAAAGAAAAAAGCGTTAACATCAAAGCAAAACTTTCAACCGTAGTCGGAAGTGTTAAAAATTTTGTAAATCAGCTTATTGAAAGCATTAATAAAAATCTTATTGCAAAGCTCAGTTTTTCATTTAAGATGCCTGATTTTCTTGGAGGTAAAAAATGGAGTTGGTCTGCACCAAAAATACCGAAACTGTATACAGGTGCTTATCTTAAGGCTAATAATCCACAGCTTGCCTGGGTTGGTGATAACAGAACAGAAGGTGAATTTGTTGCACCGGAAAGCAAGTTGGAAACTGCTGTGAAAAAGGCTATGGATAGCTATGATAACAGCTCAAGAGGCTCATCAAATAAATTGATTATTGAAATTCATGTGATTGGTGAGGATGGCAAAAAAATCATTAAGAAGATTAATGACGCACAAATGGCAAGCGGAAAGGTTCTATTAAAAATATAGGTGAATACATGGAAAAATATCAAATGAAATTTAACGGTGTTTTATTGACTTTTGACAGTGCTATGTTTTGGGATTATCCGCAGGATGATACTGATGAAAGCGGTGCAAATCAAAATAATGATTTAACAAGAGAGGTGCTGCCTGAGCGAATGAAGCTCGGTGGCACTTGTCTTTATGCCGATGAAAAGACTATGCGTGTTTTGTTAAAAGCCAGAGCTAAGCATTCAGGAAATCTTGAATTTTATGACTTAAGAAAAGGTGAATGGCGCAATATTGTTGCCTATCCTGTAGCTGACGAGGCAAGGGCCTCTTATATTGATGATAATGGTGATTTTGTCTTTGAAAATTTTGAACTAAGATTTGTTCAGATGAAGGCTACTAAAATTGACTTATAGGAGATGATGATATGCAACATGTAAGTGATGATTATATTGAGGCAGCAGGTCAATATACACGTCAGACTTCATCAAAGTTAGTTTTGAATGGAGAAGAATATACAGATGAACTGATATCACATCCAATGATTTCTATTGAAAATGATACATTGATAGGTGGTTTTCCTGCAAAAAAAGTCACATTTGAAATGTATAAAACAGATGCTCTGCAACTCGCAGATAAAGAGTTTTTTGTATATAGAGGACTTTATATTGGTGATACTATAGAATATGTTTTACAGGGCATATTCAAAGCGAAAGCAGAGGATATAATCACTAGTAATGATGGTAATAAAATATCTGTAACGGGGTATGATAGGGCATTGCAACTTGATGTTGCACAAAAATCATTACCTGTACTTACAAATTCGTTTACATATGGTGACTTTGTAGAATTTATTTTGTCTGATACGGATGTTGTTCTGTCTGATGATGAATTTCCTTTGAAAAATATAATTATGAAATCATTACCTAACGTCAGTGAAAATATAAGCAAAAGAATATTGCTTTCAAAGCTGGCTGAAATAAATGGTGCAATTTGTATTATTAATCGTGAAGGAGATTTGTCTTTTGTACGGCAGCAGGCGAGTAACAATGTAATTATCAGCAATTATAACAAATTTAAAATCGGTGAAGATTTTGGAATTATCAATCAAATTTCTGTATCAACTCAAGAAGGAATAAATGACAGTGTTATTTATCCTGAAAATATTGACACGCCTGTTTTGTATAGAATTTTTGACAATCCGTTTTGTAATCCTAATCAAAATGAGATAATTGAGTTGATTGCACCGAATATAATCGGTCTTATAACGGGAAATTACATATTGGAAAATATCATTGATGATTATGTAATAGATTTAAATGATTTAATAACAGTGAATGCAAGGGATTGCAATACTTATAACTTGCCTGTTTTGTCGTATGTAAGTACAGGCAGAATAAAGGCTGATATAAAATCTGAGATTGTTCAGGAAGAAACCTCGCAATTGGAAAACAGTTTATCAGACAGAATCACAAATGCTGAAATTAATATCAATAAGCAAGATGCATTAATTCAGTTAAAAGTCTCAAAAGGGGATTTGATAAGTGAAATAAATCAGACTGAAGAGAAAATCGAACTGAGAGCAGGACATTTTATTGTTGATAGTAAGAATTTTACGGTTGACGATAATGGTGCCAATATTTCGGGTTTTGAAGCTAAAGCGGATTATTTAAAGAAATCTTTTAAGAGTTCTAAAGGGAAAACTTCCACGTTTTCCGTTGGTTATATTAGTGGAAGTACTACAGCACCATATTTGATATGTCTTGACAATGGTGAATCCCATTATCCATTTGCTGTGAGTGATACAGGTGTCGTTGAGTGTAATGAATTGATTGCACAGAGAATAACAGATGGTGACAACGGAATAAAAGTAGGTACTGACTATTATCTTGTTGACACTTCAACCGGAAAAAGATCATTAATTGATTCAGGCAGCAGTGCGTTAGTTATACATAGTAATTATTCATTATATTTATTATCTTCAATGCTGACTCAGACAAGTAATGTTCCGTTAAGAATTACTGCGAATGGTGCAGTTACGGTCTCAAGCTCTGCGAGAAGATATAAAGAAAATATTACAACTGATTATGATTCAAAAATAAATCCTGATAATCTTCTTGAGGTTGGTGTATATCAGTTTAATTATAAGGATGAATTTAAAGATAAGGCTATAAGTATTAACAATAAAGAACTAAGTATTATGGCGGATGATATTGCAGAAAAATTTCCGTGTGCTGCCATTTACAATAAGGATGGTACGATACAGTCCTGGGATGAAAGACCTGTTATTTCAGCAATGCTTAAGCTTATACAAAATCTTAATGATGAAATAACCAAGTTAAAGAAAGAGGTGAGAAATTTTGGCGGTAATTAAATTCAAAGTTTCGTCAACTGATGTGATTATTACAGAAAAGTCGGATAAACTGACAAGCGGTAATGTCAACAGAATCAAATGCATTTTTGAATTGTCGGAAGATTTCGATGATTTAGAAGTAAGAGCTGTATTCAACGGTGTTGCCTGTACAGTTGTTAATGGTGAATGTTATGCGCCTGAACTAGCTAAGGGCAGATGCATCATAGGTGTTTACGGCTACAGTATTGATAACGGCAAAGTTGTTGAAAGAGTATCACCGGCACCATGTGCAGAAAATGTTTATTCAGGTTCATATAAAGGCAATGAAGTTGATTCTCAAAATCCTGCGCCTACTGAGCTTGAAGAATTTTACCAGCGAATAAGTGCTTTGATAAAGAATATGAATAGCGAAAGTATTGCTGACAATTCAGTTACCACACCAAAGCTGGCAGACGGTGCAGTAACAGCGGACAAGCTTGCATCAGATGCAGGAGACGGATTAGACATAACAAATTCTATATTGACAGTAGAAAGTGACAGTGAACAGCAGGAGATTACGCT
>JAMPEQ010000021.1 GCA_023665085.1 Bacteroides sp. | reverse complement strand
TTCTACCATAGGGGAATGCCTTTTTTCTATTGTCTATTTTTTACGGACTTGTTCACAATAATCCCGCCTTTATTTTATTATTGTTTTTATGCCGGTGTACGCATCGACAGCTTTATCTTGTCGGTTATCATAGCAATAAATTCGCTGTTTGTAGGCTTTCCTCTCTGTGACTGAATCGTATAGCCGAAGTAGGATGAAAGAACATCTACATCACCTCTGTCCCAGGCTACTTCAATTGCATGCCTGATTGCTCTTTCAACTCTGGAGGCAGTTGTATTATAGGCTTTTGCAACTGTAGGATAAAGCAGCTTGGTAACAGAGCTCAGCATTTCACTGTCGTTGACCGAAAGCTTTATAGAAGTTCTCAAATAATGATAGCCTTTGATATGTGCAGGAACACCGATTTGCCTCATAATGTCAGAAATCACTACATCCATATCACTATCAGTGAATGGTGCGAGCTCACGCTTTTTCTTCTCGGTTTTCCAATTTGACAGTCTTGAAATTCTTTTTGCAACCGATGCAGGATTTATAGGCTTAATAAAATAGTAATCTGCACCAGCATTAATCATCTGTTCTTCAAAATCAGATGAGTCAACAGATGAAACAAGAATAACCAGCGGTTTTTCAACCAGAGATTCGTTTATATGCTCAAGTACATCAATACCGTCACCATTAGACATAAAAGCATCCATAAGCACAACATCATAATTGCCGCTGTCTATTGAGTTTATTACTCTTTCACCATCCTTTGAACACAAAACAACATCAAAGCCCAAACCTTTTAAAGCTTTTTGACATTCTTTACCAAATTGTGCTGAATCATCAGCAATTAAAACTTTTAATCTGTTTTTCATAGAAAAAACCTCCAAAATCTTTACTTCTTCCAAATATTAACATATAAATCGCTCGAATGCAAGTATTTTTTGCTTTTTTATGCAAATATTTTTTGCGCGATGTTTTTTCTATGAATTTCAATATACCAAAAGCAACTAATTTAAATTACAGTTGCGGATTTTGTTCATTAGCTGACATTATATGATTCTTCAACCATTTTTTCGGCAAACACAGCATAACCCTTTTCAGGATTATCAATAATGACATGCGTAAGTGCTCCGACAAGCTTACCGTTTTGAACAATCGGCGAGCCTGACATACCCTGAACAATTCCGCCTGTTTTTTCAATTAAATTCTTATCTGTAACTTTGACCACCATATTTTTTTCATTGTTATTTGCTTTATAAGAAATCCTTGTGATTTCTACATCGTAATATTGAGGTCCTTTATCATCAACTGTACACAGCACTTTTGCTGGCCCTTTTTCAATTTCATGTGACGGTGCTATTTCCATAATCCTATTTTCATTTACCGCACTTACATATTTACCATAAACACCGAGTCTGCTGTTTAGTGATAAAGTACCTATAACATTATTAGTAAAGTCACAGCAAAGTGAGCCTGTTTCACCGTTAATACTTTTATAGAGCTTGGTTACATTAGCCTCTACAGCTTCACCATTCAAAATAGGCATAATTTCATTGGTGTCAACATCGTTTATCGGGTGTCCTAAAGCAGCGACAGTCTGATTATCCTGATTAAAAAACGTAATTGTTCCGATACCTGCCGTTGAATCTCTTACCCATATACCGACTTTATATCTTCCTTCAGATTTAGAATATATAGGCTTTAGGGTAAAGCTTTTGTAATTTCCATTTCGCTTAACTTTAATTCTGTATTCATTTCCGTTATTATCATTGAAAGCCTGCTCAACCTGCTCAGAGGAAACGGTTTTTTCATCATTGATGCTGACAATGATATCTCCTTTTTCTATTCCTGCTTCACTTGCAGGATTATGCTTTCCGTCATCAGCCTCAATATCCTTTGTTCCGACAACTATTACACCATCGGTATAAAGCTTTATACCAAAGCTTTCACCGCTTACTGCAACCTGTTTTGCTCTTCCTTGTGAAAGCTTAGTGCTTTTTACAGGAATAATACCAAACAATTTCAGCTTTTCCTGCCTTGAAGAAACCATACTATTATTTTGATAATCAACAAAATTTTCATTACCTGCTGAAACATTATATATATTAAAATATCTTATATCCTTATTAGAATATGTCGAAACAGAATCTGGCAGGATAAAATTTCCTGCAGTTACAAATATCATAATAACTGCAACGCATACTGAAATCACAGCATCGCCTATACGAATTATTTTTTTCACACAAATCACCAATTATAGTATTAACAAAAAAATAAGGACATCCAAAAAGATGTCCTTAAAATTTTTTGAAAATATGTAAATTTTTTAAATTAGTTTAACTTTAATATCATAATTAAATTGAAACCTCATGAGCAATATTATAAAGCTCCATGTCAATAGTTTTCTTCATGTTAAGTGCTTCAAAAATATCAAAATCAACAACATTTTCTTTTTGAGCTGCAACAACACGATTTCCGATATTGTCCATAAGAAGCTTAACAGCATAATTGCCCATTCTTGTAGCCATTACTCTATCTTTAACGGTCGGATAACCACCGCGCTGGGTATGACCAAGAACAGTTGCACGAGACTCTACACCTGTTTTAAGCTGAATTTCCTCAGCAAGTGCATTAACATCAATACCACAGCCCTCAGCAACAATGATAATGAAATGCTTTTTATCCGTTCTCTGAGTCTTCTTCATACGCTCAATAACATGCTTTTCAATATCAAAAGATACTTCAGGAATAAGAATAGAAGTAGCACCGCATGCAATACCTGCGTTAAGGGCAAGATAACCTGCTCTTCTGCCCATAACCTCTATAACAGAGCATCTGTCATGAGACTCAGCGGTATCACGTATTCTGTCTACCATTTCCATAATTGTGTTGAGACATGTATCATAACCGATAGTGTAGTCACAGCTTGCAATATCATTATCAATAGTGCCTGGAATACCAACACATGGAATACCTCTCTCAGATAAATCTCTTGCTCCGCGGAATGATCCGTCACCGCCGATAACAACAACACCTTCAATTCCCCACTCCTGACAAGTGCGAATAGCCTTACGCATACCTTCTTCAGTAGCAAACTCAACTGAACGTGCAGAATAAAGAATAGTTCCTCCGCGATTTATAATATCTGATACAGAGCGAAGATCCATTTCTACAAAGTCACCGTTAATAAGACCGTTGTATCCACGAATAACACCGTAAACCTTCATACCGTTTTCACATGCAGTGCGAACAACTGCACGAACAGCAGCATTCATTCCCGGTGCATCGCCGCCGCTTGTTAATACCGCAATAGTTTTCATAACTAAATCCTCCTATACCTACATAAAAATATAGCTATAATGGTATATATTTTAATATCAACGCACAAAATTGTCAAGTATTGACTGATTTTTCAGCTATTTGCACGATTTATCTAGCCCATATACACCACATTTTCGTCACCAATAATTCTTCTGCACTCATTTATCATAGTTTTATTTACTTCAACAAAATCCTGTCTTGGCTGAAGCTCATAGCTTCCACTATCAATATAATAGAAATACAGCGGAATTGTTCCGTCAAATATAGCTGTAACGCGTTTTATTAAATGAATTCTTTCATCTTCTTTGCTCTTAAAACGCATAAACAGACCTTTTTTCTTTCTTTTTCCGCTTGATTTATCGGTATTGCTCTGACTATATTCATCAGCATTTATATTTTCCGATTGCTTAATATCGTTTTTTGATGGAGGATTTGAAATATCCCCTGCAAGAATTTTCACACCCTTCTCCTCTTCAATGGAAAGAGTTCCTGAAACAGTAATATAACTGCCGTCATAAAGCAAATGCGAATACTTTTCAAGCGTTTTCGGAAATACAATAATTTCAATAGAGCCATACAAATCCTCAACAGTAACAAAAGCCATAGATGCATTGTTTCTTGTCTGCTTTAAGGTTGTATGGATTACAATTCCGCACAGCTTAACAAAGCTCTTGTCCTTATATTTTGAGTTAATTTCTTTATCAGCATCTATCAAATCAACCGTTACTGCAAATCCCATTTCTTCACAAATTGATGCATATTTTTCCATGGGATGTCCTGAAAGATAGAGTCCGGTCATATCCTTTTCCATTTTTAAAAGCTCAGATCTGGGAAATTCTGCAACATCCGGCAATTCTATTTCAATACCGTTATTACCGCTTTCTCCAAACTCAAACAAGCCGATTTGTCCATACTGAGTGCTTCGGTAATAATCCTCAATATTGCTGACAAGTGACGGCAAGCCCTGAAGCATCTGCCTTCTGTTAGCATCAAAGCAATCCATTGCTCCGCATTTTATCAGGCTTTCAACTGCTCTTCGGTTAAAATGACTTCCCTCATACATTCGCTTGCAGAAATCCGTCAAATCAGTAAATCTGCCGTTTTCCCGCTCTTTTACAATTTCGTCAACAAAATCAGAGCCTATATTCTTTATACCCAGAAGTCCGTAATTTATAACTTTTCCATTAGCAGTAAAGCCCTTGAGAGAAGAGTTAATATCAGGCGGACCTAACTGCAGTCCCAGTCTTTTACATTCAGCAGTATATCTTGCAACCTTATTTGACTGATCAAGAACAGATGTCATAAGAGCAGCCATAAATTCAGACGGATAATAGCGTTTAAGATAAGCTGTTCTGTAAGCTACAAGAGCATAACAGGCAGCATGGGATTTATTGAATGCATATTTTGCAAAATCAGACATCTGATCAAAAATAACATCCGCTGCAGATTTTTCTATACCATTTTTTTCACAGCCTGCGATAAAGGTTTCCCTTTCTTTTTCCATAACATCAAGCTTTTTCTTACTCATTGCACGGCGTACAATATCAGCTCTGCCATATGAATATCCTGCAAGTTCTCTAAAAATTTGCATAACCTGCTCCTGATACACCATACAGCCGTAAGTATTTTCGAGAATAGGCTTAAGCTTTTCTGTAATATATTTTACTTTTTCAGTATTATGTGAATTTTCAATAAATGTGTCAATCTGCTTAGCAGGTCCCGGTCTATATAATGAGGTTGCTGCAATCAGGTCCTCTAATGAAACAGGCTTCAGATTCATCAGCATCTGCTTCATTCCTGAAGATTCAAACTGGAATATTCCCTCTGTCTGTCCTCTTGAAAATAGCTTGTACACATTTTCATCATCAATTGAAATACTTTCAATATCAATGCCTGCTGCCTTTGAAGCATCATCAATTACTGTAAGTGTACGAAGTCCCAGAAAGTCCATTTTCAGCAATCCAAGCTCCTCAAGAGTTGTCATAACATACTGAGTAACAGGAACACCATCGTTAGTTGCCAGAGGCACATAGGTTGATACAGGATTATGAGTTATTACTACACCTGCTGCATGAGTTGATGTATTTCTCGGCATTCCCTCCACCTTGCGTGCAGTTTCTATCAATTCATTAACCTGCGGATTTTCAGCCATAAGATTTGACAGCTCTTTAGATTTTTTTACTGCCTGCTCAATAGTTATATGAAAATCATTAGGAACAAGTTTTGCAACAGAATCTACTGCAGAATACGGCATACCCATTGCTCTGCCGACATCACGAATAGCCGCACGTGTTGCAAGTGTTCCGAAGGTTACAATCTGTGCCACATGATCAGCACCGTATTTATTTGTAACATACTCTATTACTTCTCCTCTTCTTTCATAGCAGAAATCTATATCGAAATCAGGCATAGATACCCTTTCAGGATTAAGAAAACGCTCAAAAAGAAGATTATATTTCATAGGATCAAGATCTGTTATACCCATACAGTACGCAGCAATTGATCCTGCACCCGAACCTCTGCCGGGACCTACAGGTATGCCCTTGCTTTTTGCAAATGAAACAAAATCCGAAACGATTAAATAATAATCTGTATATCCCATTTTTTCAACAGTATCAAGCTCATAATCAAGACGCTTATAATACTCTTTCGGAGGATTGGCTCCGTATCGTGAAATCATGCCGTCAAGACAAAGCTTTTTAAAGTATTCAAAATGATCCATATTACCAGGTGTTTCATAATAAGGAAGCTTCGTGTGTCCGAAATCAAAATCAAAATTACATCTGTCGGCAATAATCTGTGTGTTGCTTACAGCTTCCGGAACATCTGAGAAAAGATCAAGCATTTCCTGTTCGCTTTTGAGATAAAATTCATTTGAATGAAATTCCAATCCTGTATCATCACCGATAACATGATTCGTAGCTATGCAAATGAGCACCTGCTGAATTTTTGCATCCTGTTTTTCAATATAATGAACATCATTGGTAGCTACAAGCGGAATTCCCGTTTCTCGTGAAAGTCTTTTAACGCCCTCATTAACAATTTTCTGTTCACTTATTCCATGATCCTGAAGCTCAAGAAAATAATTGTCCTTGCCAAAAATGTCACGATACCACAATGCAGTCTTTTTTGCCTGCTCATAATCTCTTTTCAATATACTCTGTGGTATTTCACCTGCAAGGCACGCTGAAAGGCATATCAGTCCGTCGTGATATTTTTCAAGCAAATCATGATCTACTCTCGGTTTAAAATAAAAACCCTCCGTATATGCTCTTGACACCATTGCTGTAAGATTTTTATAGCCTGTTTCATTTTCACACAAAAGTATAAGGTGGTTATACTCCTTATCAAGCACCTTATCTCTGTCATATCTTGTTCGAGGTGCGACATAAACCTCACACCCGATAATAGCCTTTATATCATTTTTTTTACAAGCTCTGTAAAAATCAACAGCCCCGTACATATTACCGTGGTCAGTAATAGCAAGAGACTGCATTCCGAGGCTCTTTGCACGGCATGCAAGCTGCTCAATACGGCAAGCACCGTCAAGCAGTGAAAACTCTGTATGTGTGTGCAAATGAGTAAACATATTATCTTTTCTTCCTTTTTATAAATTATTGGCTATCTCAACAATTTTTGCCAGTCTGTGATTGACACCTGAGCGTGAAAGTCCGCTCATTCGAGAAAGCTCTGCCAGCGACGCTTCGGGATTATCACGTCTGAGAACAGCAATATCCTTTAAATCTTTTTTTAGATAATCAAGACCTTTTCTTTCTTCAATCTTTTCTATTGCCATAATATGAGCAAAGCTGGCTTTTACTGTTTTTTCAATATTAGCCGCCTCGCAATTTGCTGTGCGGTTAGCCTTATTTCTTATATCCTTTACTATTTCAACACGCATCATGTCAAACATTGATGATGCCGCACCCATAATATATAGGCAATCCTCTATAGCCTCGCTGTCCTTAAAATAAATTATATGATAGCCTTTTCTTGTTGATTTTTTCGGGCTAAGCTCCAGCTCTTCAAGCAAAGTAAAAAGGCTTTTAGACAAATTCATATAAGGCACAGTAAACTCCAGATGGTAGTCCCTTTCAGGTGATGATACCGTACCGCATGACAAAAATGCACCCGCAAGAAACGCATGCACACAATTTTCACAGTCAAAATTAGCATGATTAATTCTCAAACTGCCTGAATCCTTATGACCGAAAATACCTAATACTTTATCTATTTCACTTTTTTTATTTATTATTACCGAATAGCTTTTACCTTTAGGTGAAACCTTTATTTCACAATCAATATTGCAATATTTCTTAATAAGCTTTGCATAAGTCTCTATTGTACCTATATTTTCTGACTGTGCACATATTTCAAAGCCTGAAAAGCACTTTGCAAATATGCACATACCATATAAAAATGATTTTTCACAGCATCCGCTGTCGTATTCTGTTTGTAATAATTCGTTTTTTACCTGTTTTGAAAATGACATTTTACCTACTACTTACGATCTATATCCCTATGATTAACTGTAACATTATCCCACTTTTTTGCAAAGTGATCCTTTAATGCTTCTGCTATTGCAACACTTCTGTGATTTCCTCCGGTACATCCGATGGCAAAAACTATCTGGCTTTTTCCCTCTTTGATGTACAAAGGATTTAGAAAATCCAGAAAATCAATCAGCTTATTCAAAAGCTCATTTGACTGTTCAAAAGCAAAAACATAATCCTTTACTTCCTTGTCGATGCCTGTTTTGCTTCTTAACTCCTCAACCCAATACGGATTCGGAAGACATCTGACATCAATTACAAAATCAGCATCAGCAGGAACACCGTGCTTAAAGCCGAAAGACATGCAGTGGATATTCATTACTTCCTTGTCAGCATCGTTACCGAGAAGAATCTGTGTAAGCCTTGAACGAAGCTTAGGATTATCTATATCAGAGGTGTCAATAATATGATCCGCCTTTGCTCTAAGCGGTGCTAAGGTCTGCTTTTCATAAGAAATAGCCTCTGATATATTTCCGTTAAATTTATCGGCAAACGGATGCTTTCTGCGTGTTAGCTTATATCTTTTTAACGCTTCCTTTTCATTAACATCAAGAAAAATAATTTTTACAATATAACCATATTTTTTTATTTCATCGATACTTTTCTGAAGATGCTTTACAATATGAATAGAGCGAACATCTGTAACTATAGCAACCTTGTGATATCGGTCATTATTAGCCATAATGCTGACAAATGTCGGCATAAGCTCAGGCGGCATATTATCAACGCAATAAAATCCTATATCCTCCATAAATCCCATTGCAGTAGATTTGCCTGCACCGCTTACACCTGTTAATACAACAAGATCCTTATCCATAAAAGCACCTCTCTTTAAATTATTTAAAAATTTATAGTTCAGTTACAACTTTGATAACTATTTAGTAACACGGATTTCCATTTCAAGCTTAACGCCCTTTTCTCTCAGCACAGTATCACTACAGTATTTGCATAATTCCAATACATCACTGCATGTAGCACCTCCGCGGTTGATTACAAAGCCTGCATGCTTTTCGCTGACCTGTGCACCGCCTACTGTCTTTCCCTTAAGACCGCATTCCTGAATCAACGCACCTGCAAAATACCCCTCAGGTCTTTTGAAGGTTGAGCCGGCTGATGCAAATTCCAAAGGCTGTTTATCTCTTCTTCTTAAAATAAGATCATCCATTTTTGCTTTAATTTCGGACTTATCACCCCTTTTAAGTTTAAGATAAAGTCCGGTGATTATACAGCCATTATCATAATAAGCTGAATGGCGGTACGAGAGTTTCAGTTCATCACCCTCAAGCTCAGCAATATTTCCGTTTTGATCAATATGCTGACATTTATATAACACATCTTTCATCTCACCGCCATAGGCACCTGCATTCATAAACGCACCGCCTCCGCAGGTTCCGGGAATGCCATAAGCAAATTCCAGACCTGTAAGCTCATGCTCAAGAGCAAAACGGCAAAGCTTAATAAGCATTGCACCTGACTGAACAAAAAGAGTTTCGTCATCAATAAGATGAATTTTACCGAATCTGTCGTCAAGTATCATCACACATGCATCTATTCCGTTATCATCAACCAGAAGATTTGATCCGTTTCCGATAGTAATCAGACGAACATTGTTCTTTTCAGTCTCTTTAACGATAGCAGAAATCTGCTCAAGACTGCTTGGATAAACAACAAGTCTTGCATTTCCGCCGATTTTGAATGTAGTGTGCTTATTCATCGGTTCATATTCAGCATATTCACAATTTAATTTTTTACATAGTTCTATTAACTGCGTCAAAATATCACCAATTATTCTTTAACCTTACCAAGAATTGCAGCACCGATTACGCCTGCATCATTGCCCAGCTCTGCCTTGACAATTCTTGTCTGTATTTTGCTGTGAATAGAATATCTTTCAGCCTGAACATATCTGCGGAGGGGTTTAAGCAAAGTCTCGCCCTCGTTACAGATACCACCGCCGATACAAATAATCTCAGGCTGTAAGGCATTTACAAGATTTATAAGACCGCAGGAAACATATTTAATGTATGTATCAACAACCTTGATACCTGCTATATCACCTTTGCGCATGGCATCGAATGCAGTTCTTCCTGAAACCTTTCCTTCCTCTGCAGCAAGCTGATGCATATAAGAATCAGGATATTCCTCCATAGCCATTTTGGTTTGTCTGATAAGAGCTGTCGCAGATGCGTAAGCCTCCCAGCAACCCTTACGTCCGCAGCTGCACTGCTCGCCGTCAACCATAATAACCATATGACCGCATTCACCGCCTGCGTAGTTTACACCATTTACAATTTTACCGTCAATAATAACACCTGAGCCTACACCTGTTCCCAAGGTAACAGCAACAAATTCCTTGGCTCCGTGGCCACAGCCTGCGTATGCCTCACCAAGAGCTGCACAGTTTGCATCATTCTCTAAATAAATCTTTTCAATACCCATACGCTCAACAAGCATATCCTTAGCCGGAACATTATTGAAGCCGAGATTATTGGCGAATTCTATAACACCGTCTCCGTTTACAGTACCGGGTGTTCCAAGACCAATAGATTCTATATCACCTATTGTAATACCTGCCTTTTCAATTGCTTCAAAAGAAATTCTTGCAATATCATCAAAAATCTCTTCAGCACTTCTGGGACTGTTGGTAGGTGTTTTGGAAGAAGCAACAATCTTATAATCATCATCAACTACAGATGAAACAATATTAGTTCCGCCAAGATCAATTCCTATTGTGTACATAATTTAAAATCCTCCTACTATTATATGAATGATAAAATATTTTCATCAACTTTGCCATATTTCAACTTCTTTATCCTGCGGTTCAACATCAGCCATACCTAGATTAGTCATCAAATCTTTAGCAGCATTATAGCCCATCTTTTTCTGACGATTATTCATAGCGGCTGTTTCAACAATAACTGCAAGATTACGTCCCGGTGTAATAGGAACTGTCATTACGGGTACTTTAACACCAAGAATATCCGCGTAATCATTATCAAGACCAAGTCTGTCGTAAGCCTTGGTTGAGTCCCATGCTTCAAGCTGGATTACCATGTCAATTTTCTCATTTGGCTTAACTGCACCCATACCAAAAATTCTTCTGGCATCAATAATACCTATACCTCTTAGTTCAACAAAATGTCTTATGTTGCTTGGTGAATTTCCCATAAGAGTTTTATCGCTTATTTTTCTTATTTCAACAGCATCATCGGCAATAAGTCTGTGTCCGCGCTTAATAAGCTCAATGGCAGCCTCACTCTTTCCTGCACCGCTTTCTCCGGTAATAAGAACACCTTCACCATAAACCTCTACAAGAACCCCATGCCTTGTTATTCTCGGGGCAAGCTCTTTGTTAAGGCTTTCAATCAATGAAGCAAGAAACGGTGATGTTTCTTCTTCTGTTTTAAGCAAAGGCACTTCATATTTTTCACAGGCTTCAACAAAATAATCGGGTATCTCAAGTCCTCTTGTAACAACAGCAGCTGCAGGCTTCAGGCTAAGCCAGTATCCGAGTGCCTTCTGCCTTTCATCAGTGCTCATATTCCGCATAAATCCAAGCTCTGTCCAGCCAAGAATTTGAATTCTTAAAGGATCAAAATAATCCGTATATCCTGTTAAAACTATTCCCGGTCGGTTTACCTCATTGGTAGTGATAAGTATTTTATCCGCTTCCATTGGCAGATAAACCACTTCAAGATTATGAGCCTCTATAATTTTTTTAAGAGACACTGAATATGCCTGTGACATTACCTTCCTCCAAGTGATTATTTTTACAGCAGTATTTTATATATTACTGAATAGAACTATTCTAATACAGTACAAATACATATCTATACAAATTTTATTATAGTTTATATTGAAATGTTAATCAAGTGATTTTTTGTAATTATTAAGTAATTCTTAAATTACTCACAAAAGATAATTAACATTGTTTACTTTATTGTTAATTAGTGGTATAATTCCGATACATTAATTTTAAATGAGGTAGTTAATTTTGGATTTGGATAAAAAGCTTAAAATCGGAATCGGCTCAGACGCCTTTCCCCCTACCACTGACGGAATAAGCAACGTGGTTCAAAACTACGCTGCTCATATAAATAAAGGATTAGGAAGGGCTGTTGTAATCACGCCTAAAAACCCCAACCAGCAAGATTATAAATATGATTATGAAATCTTCAGATATAAAAGCTGGTGGATTCCTTCTAAGGAAGGATACAGTGTTGGATGGCCTTTTAAAGATTCACTTCATCAGGAAATAATTGACAGAAAATTTGATTTGCTTCACTCGCATACACCATTAGCAACAAGCTATTACTTTCGACGTGTAGTTGAAAAGAAAAAGTTTCCTGTTGTGCTTACATATCACACAAAATATGAATATGATATTGACAGAAGAGTTCCTGCAAAACCTGCAAGAGATTTCGCCTACAAGTTCCTATTAAATAATATAAATGCAGCTGATGAGGTTTGGGTAACAAGCATGGGAACGGCTGATTCATTAAAAAAAATCGGATATACCGGTGATTATATTCTTATGCAAAACGGCTGTGATTTACCAATTACAAATACATCTTCTGAAAAGACCAACGAAATTAAAAAAAAGTACAATATTCCGCAAAATGTTCCTATTTTTATCTACAGTGGAAGAATGATTTGGTACAAAAACATTGAGCTCATTCTTGATGCTTGTGCTAAACTAAAGCAAAACGGAAAGAATTTCAAACTCATTATGCTGGGATTTGGTGCAGATGAATCCGCTATCAAGCAAAAAATCCGTAAGCTTGGACTTAAAAATTATATTATCTGGACAGGAAAAATACTTGATCGTGTTTCAATTCAGGAATATTATTCAATTTCTGATATACTTCTCTTTCCGTCTGTTTTTGATACCAACGGTCTTGTAGTAAGAGAGGCTGCTGCATGTGCAACACCAAGCCTTCTTGTAAGCGGAAGCTGCGCTGCCGAGGGTATTGTTGATGGAAAAACAGGATTTCTCTGTCTCGAAAGTGCTCACTCCATAGCAAAAATCCTTGCTAATATTATGGACAATAAAATTTTGCTTGATACAGTCGGAAAAAATGCACAAAACAGCATTTATATAAGCTGGGAAGATGCAATCAGCAAAGCTTATAACAGATATTATAAAGTTATTGAGAATTTCAACAGAAAAAATTCATAACAAAATCACCTGTCTTTAATGACAGGTGATTTTGTTATGAATATAGCTTTATTATAAATGTAATAGTAAATCAAATTCTTAATTACAATTCACTTACAAATTTATTTATTTTTTCTGCAATCGGAAGTGCGTCTTCGCGGGAAACAGGAAGAAACGGACTTCTTGGATTTCCGCATTCAATTCCAAAACGAATTGACATTACCTGCTTTGCTGCACCATAAAGAGATTTGCAAGCAAGTAAATCAAAAATACATTCGTTAATTTTATACTGAAGAACCTTTGCCTCTTCAATTTTATTCTCATTTACCAGATTGTCAAGAGCCACAAAAAGCTCCGGCATACATCCATATGTACCGCCTATTCCTGCATCTGCTCCCATTAACCTTCCGCCAACAAACTGTTCATCAGAGCCGTTGAAAATAATAAAATCATCACCTGCTGCTTTTCTGTATCTTTCCATAAGATAAACAGGCTCAGCAGAATTCTTTACACCTATAATCTTTTTATTTTCGGCAAATTCTGACAGCATATCAGGAGTTAAATCGAATCCCGTAAGCTGAGGGATATTGTAAATAATAAACGGAACATCCGTTGCTGAAACAATTGAATTCCAATGCATTTTAACACTTTCAGCGGGAAGCCGATAATAAACAGAAGGCACTGCACTTATAGCATCTGCACCAATAGCTTCGGCATGCTTTGCAAGCTCGATACTTTCCTTTGTTGAGGCACAGCCTACATGAATAATAACAGTAAAATCCTCACCCGCTGCTTCTTTAACAGCCTTGGCAACCTGTTTCCTTTCATCCGTAGAAAGCAAAAATCCCTCTCCGGTAGAACCGCAGGCATAAACACCTTTTACGCCAAGTGATTTATAAATTTTTACAAGCTCTTTAATTTTTTCTTCATCTATACTGTTATTTTTATCATATATAGCATTCAGTGCACAAAATACTCCTCGGAATTTGCTTAAATCTGTCATAAAATCACCTCAACACAATTGTATCACATATGATTTTCACAATCAATGGACAAATATTAAAAAAGATGCTATAATTATCGTATCAATTTTTGAGGTAAAAATCATGACTAACACAGAAATATTAAATCAAATACAAGGAAAGCTTATCGTTTCATGCCAGGCTCTTGAAACTGAGCCTCTTTATGACAGCTATATAATGGCAAAAATGGCATGGGCTGCTTATCTTGGCGGAGCCGCAGGAATCAGGGCTAATACAATTGTAGATATAAAAGCTATAAAAGAAAAGGTTGACCTTCCTGTAATCGGTATCATTAAGCAGATTTATGATGACAGTGATGTCTACATTACACCTACAGAAAAAGAGGTTGATGAACTTGTTAAAATCGGATGTGAGATTATCGCTGTTGATGCAACCGACAGACTCAGACCAAACGGCGTTACCTTTGAAGAGTTTTTTACCAAAATCAGAAAAAAATATCCTGATCAGTTATTTATGGCTGATACAAGCTGTTTTGAAGAAGGTAAGAAAGCTGAAGAACTTGGATTTGACCTTATTGGAACAACCATGGCAGGCTATACACCTTATACAAAAGGCACTCCGCTTCCTGATTTCTCACTTATGGAAAGATATGTTAAGGAACTTCATACACCTGTTATTGCTGAGGGTGGAATATGGGTTCCCGAAGAGCTGAAAAAAGCCATTGACATTGGCGTTCACGCAGCAGTTATAGGTACTGCAATAACCAGACCAATGGATATAACAAAGCATTTTGTAAGTGCACTTGAGAAATAAAAATTTAGTTCAGTATCTACGGAGGAGCAATGAAAATACTCACATTTGATATCGGCGGAACAGATATAAAATATGCACTATGCGATGAGAATTTTGTTATCAGCAAAAAGCAGAAAGTGCCTACTGATGCTCAAAAAGGCGGGAAGGCACTTATTGAAAAAGTAATTTCGATTATAGAAGAATTTGAAGATATTGACCGTATCGGAATTTCAACCGCAGGGCAGGTAGACAGTACCAGCGGAACAGTTGTTTACTCTACAGGAAATATACCTGAGTACACAGGAACAAAAGTAAAAAAAATAATTGAGGAAAGAACAGGAATTCCTGCTTTTGTAGAAAATGATGTAAATTCCTTTGCACTTGGAGAAGCAAGATTCGGTGCAGGAAAAGATAAATCTGATTTTATATGTCTGACTTATGGTACAGGCATAGGAGGAGCAATATATCTGAACAATCAGCTTTACAAGGGTTCAGGCTCTTCTGCAGGTGAATTCGGGCACATGATTATTCATTCTAATGGAAAAGACTGCACATGCGGAGGCTGCGGATGCTATGAGTGCTATGCCTCGGCAAAAGCACTTGTACAAAAAGTCAATGAAAACAATTCATTAAAGCTTGATGGGATTGAGATTTTTAAAGAAGAAAATTTCAGCAAACCAGCAATACGAAATGCTGTTGATGAATGGATAGACGAAGTTATAACCGGATTAATAAACATAGTTTATATATTCAATCCATCTCTTATAATATTAGGCGGAGGAATTATGAATGAACCTTATATCATCAATGCTATTGACAGAAAGATTTACAATCAGCTAATGGAAAATTTCAGAAGCGTAAAAATTGTTCAGTCCGGGCTTGGCAGTAATTCAGCACTTCTCGGCGTTGCATCAGAAGCAATAAATTTAAAAGATATTTCAATAAAATAATTGTATAAATAACAAAAGCTCTCTGCTGAATCAAATATTCGCAGAGAGTTTTTTGTACTTCCATTATTCGTAAATAGGCAAATCAACTATTATTGGCTCATGATTAACTGCCGGAAGAAATTTATTAATCAAATCATCTGTTTTCAGTTTAAGACTTGATGTGTTCACACAAGGATGACATCCAAAGGTTTCATCATGAATTACAGGCTTATCAATCAAAAGCTGAATATGATTTTCGTTATCATTCATAAGTCCTAAAACAGATACAGCACCGGGAGAAATATTCAAAAAATCTTCCATATATTCAGCTCCGGCAAAGGATAAACGCGAACATCCGATCTGCTTTGTTATATCTTTAGTTCTAAACGATTTATCACCCGGCATCATCAAAAGGTAAAACTCTGTCTTAGTGCGATTGCAAAGAAAAAGATTTTTACAAATCATAGTATCAAGAACCTTGTCAATCTCAGCACATACCTCCATTGTATCAGCTGACTCATGATCAACACGCTGATATTCAATACCAAGATTGTCAAGAAAATCATATACCCTCATTTCCTTTTCAGCTCTTCCATCTTTTGATGCAGGTCTTCCAAATTCCCGTCTCATAAAATTCCTCCATAATGAATTTAATTAATTATAATTCATTTGTGTCATAATTTCAACAATCACATAGGATGTAGCAGAAAAGGAGCTGAATTTATGTTTAACTATATAAAAAAATTACAATATCCAATCAATATAAAAAATCCCGATCCCAAAGCCGCAGCAATTATAATCAGTCAGTATGGTGGTCCGTATGGCAGAAAGATATATACTGAATTGTATATAAAAGTCTGACTTTTATAATAGTTCTTTTTACAATATAAACAATCTATATAAAAATTCAAAGTATTATCAAAAAAATAATTGTTTTAATAACGCTACAATTCCACCTAAAACCGACAATACTATTGGTCCCCAAATAAATCCATAGGCTCTATATTTATTTAATAATTTATTTTTCATATTTCCAATCAGAATTATACTCTTCGGAAATATGTATCGACTAAATTTCGAAAAAATCATTCCTAATATGCCACCAAATATTATTATTGCAATATACATAATCCATAAACTTTTATAATCTTTAGGCTGCAATGTATATTCAATATACATCTGCAACTTTTCAGAGGTATCTGAAACACCACTAATTTTATTTATAAAATCACTAATATGGGAGTCTTTATTTGTAGATAGATTATAAATAATAGTGGCAATAAATATTCCTACTATATAGAATGAGTAATTTACATATTCTCTAATTGCTAAAAAGAACTTTCTTGGATAATACCACCAAAAAGGCATTTTTGTAGCATCGACCAAATTTCTCATTTTTTGTAAAGTCTCATTTATCCAAGCTGTTTCGCTATTTTCTACTAAAACAATACCCCATTCTTCCATTGTATATAATTCTTTTTGATCGCTATCTTGCTCAATTTCATAAAAAACTTGTACTTCATATTCTACTGGTAATGTAAGCATTTCTAATTGTTCTTCAATTATATATGTCCATATCAAATGCAAACGATGTATAGGCTGTTCATGTGATACATTAAACAATTCATCAATACTATTACAAATTATTTTGTCATTATTTTTAAATTCAACTTGACATAAAAAACTTAATTCATAATTTGAATTATATTTTATAGAAAGCTGATCCTTAATCAAATTTTGAAATTCTATAACATTTTTCTCTTTTAAAATAAATGGATATCTAAAAGTAAATTTTCCATATTTTACTTTTTTCTTTAAAAACTCTTTAATTAATTTTGATTGTTCCTGACTATATTTTATAGTCTCATTCACAAAACTTTTCAATAAATCTTTTATTTCCATATTGCTTTCAATACCTACTATTTTTTCATCAGTGTTTTCTATATTTGCCATAAAAGCCCTCCTTTATTCTATACAATTATGTAACAATTATACTATAAAAGTCAAATTTTTACCAAACTGCACGAAAAAGTAAATTTTTTAAATATAAAACTCCGTGTATTCGATCATGCATCTGAAATATGCTGTATGCGAATTAAATTATAAAGTTTTTTATAGTTTTTATTTTAAGAAAATTACCCTTGCTATCCTTAATTGCTAGGTCAATACACTTTTCAACAGTACTACGGTTGAATGTTTACTTGAAATAGAATAAAAATATCAATCAATATATCACATCATAAACATAATCTTCGTTATCATCATAATTATCTAATACTGCTTTTTTGTCTGTTTCATGTGACAGGACAGTAGTCTTTTTTATTGTTTC
>JAMPEQ010000020.1 GCA_023665085.1 Bacteroides sp. | reverse complement strand
TACCAGCAGTACAGATTAATCAGGCAAAATTGCTGACACGCTTGTCAGCTTTATTGGCCGTGCAGTTTTTAGGAGGAGGTAGATTATGGAAGATTTGAAAAAAGATATTTTAATTTTTATTGCAATTCTGATTATTTTAGTAATTGTCTATTTTATTGATTATAGAATTGCGGTTAGTGATTTATCCGATGGGGTTAAAATTTTTTTGTTAAGGCGGTGATAGTTATGGCGAAAAAGCAAGGGAAACAGTCACATTGGAAATTAATTAAATGTCCTTTCTTTCATGGAGATGATGCAACATCAATTAATTGTGAAGGAATAAATGATAATGCAACTTTGCGACAGATATTTCCCAACAAAGAAGATAAGAAAAAGTGGGAAAAGAAGTATTGTGAATCAATACATAATTGCAAGGATTGCCATATATACAAAAATGCTTATGAAAAATATAAGTGTGGTGAAAATTATGAATGATAATGATGTTGATTTTTTTAACTGTATCTACAAAACTATAGAGGATAAGTTAAACACTGAATTTACTATGCAGAAAGAGAAACTTTTAAAAGAATTTGATGAGAAATTTGAAGAAAAGAGAGTAGAGATTATAGTTAGTGCATTAAACTCAATAAAATTTGAATGCTTGAAAAACGATTTACCTCTTCCAAGGATTACTATTAGCATGGAAATAAAAAAATAAAATTTTACACCACCGTTGCTGCGGTGGTGTTTTTGTTTATGGGGGGGTTACATGTTTGAAGAGTAATACTTTAAAGTAATTATTGAGATTGGAGATTGTATATGAAATTTAATGCAAAAAAGGCTGAACATGACTATATAACTGACAACTCAATGAGCTACAGAAAGCTTGCAGAAAAGTACAAGGTGAACACTGCTACAATCACAAAATACGCAAAAAAAGGTGAGTGGGTAAAGAAGCGAGAAAAATATCAAACGAAGGTCGCACAAAGAGCAATCGAAAAAACTGCCGAAAAAGAAAGCGACAAATTGGCTACCTTAACTTCTGCAACAGACAAGGCTATTGAGGTTGTTGCAGAGTTTATAAACACATATGATGATGACAGTGCTTTTAGATATAAAAACTTTAAGGATGTAGTTGCTACCCTAAAAGAGCTGACTGCACTGCAGAGAAACCTGAATGGAATACTGACAAAAAAGGAAGAAATTGCGTTTGCTTTTGCTGAAGAAAAATTGAAGCATGAAAAAGCACGAAATTCTTCCGATGAAAAAGAGCAGGAAGAGACAGGAATTGTAGTGATTCCTGCACTCGTTTCTGAGAGTTCTGAAAACATAGTTATCGAAGGTGAAATAGATGTCTAATGTGATATGGAAGCCACAGCCGAAGCAAATAGAATTTATGAGCCGTCCTGAGTATGAATGCTTGTATGGAGGAGCAGCAGGCGGAGGTAAATCTGATGCACTGCTGATTGAGCCGTTGAGACAAGTTGAAATACCTAATTACAGAGGCATAACATTTAGAAAAACATATCCGCAGTTAGAAGCTCTTATTGCACGTTCCTTTGAGCTGTATCCAAAAATATATCCAAGAGCTAAGTATAATTCCAGCGAAAAACGCTGGCTGTTTCCCAGTGGTGCAAGGTTATTTTTTGGATATATGCAGCATGAAAAAGATAAATATAATTATCAGGGTAAACCGTATGATTATATTGGATTTGATGAATTAACGCATTTTACTTATTCGCAGTATATGTATTTAATGAGCCGTAACAGACCAACAGGCCCGAATACAAGAGTTTATATACGAGCAACGGCAAACCCCGGTGGAGTGGGACATGCTTGGGTAAAGCAAAGATTTATTACACCTGCACCGCCTCTTACCCCGATAGAAAAGAAATATAATATTCTTACACCTGAAAATAAAACAATACAAATCAGCAAGAGAAGAATATTTGTCCCGGCTACTGTTTTTGATAATCAGGAGTTGCTTAGTAATGATCCAGAATACCTTGCTACACTTGCATCACTGCCTGAAGCTGAAAGAGAAGCTCTGCTGCATGGCTCATGGGATAGCTTTGACGGACAGGTTTTCAGCGAATGGGAAAATGATCCGTCACATTATGATGATGGAAAGTGGACACATGTTATTAATCCGTTTCCTATTCCTCAGAACTGGAAAATCATGCGTGTATTTGACTTCGGTTATTCGCGTCCCTTTGCTGTACTGTGGCTTGCATTTGATGAAGAGGGTAAATGTTATGTTATTCAGGAATATTACGGTTGGAATGGTATAGCTAATCAAGGGAAAAAAATGAATCCATATAAAATAGCACAAAAAATTTGCGAAATTGAAAAGACCAGTGAACGCTTACATGGAAGACACATATTAGGCACGGCAGATCCAAGTATCTGGGATAAGTCAAGGGGTGAAAGTATTGCAAGAATAATGGAAAAGCATCCATATTATTTGGATTTCAGACCAGGTAATAATAATCGTCTCAGTGGACTGATGCAGTACCATTATCGAATGCACTTTGATGAAAACGGAGAATGCTTATTTCAGGTGTTTAAGGATTGCAAGAATACAATTCGAACACTTCCTGCACTTGTATATGACGAAGAGAATATTGAGGATGTAGACACTGAAGGCGAAGATCATATTTATGATGCTATACGCTATGGACTTATGGAATATGTTGTAGCACCAAGAAAACCAAAGGAATTACCAGACTTGCGTGATGATCCTCTTAATATTAAGTTAGATTCTTATAACAATTCACATATGAAATTTTATTATTGAAAGGAATTACTTTAATGTCAAAAAGGAGAAAGAAACGCTATAAAACCAATGAAGATGATTTACAACAACTAAAAAATGATACTATGGATATTGATATAAATGATGATATGTCCACAGAGGATGATTTGTATATCAATGATGATATGCAGAACTCCATAAACCATGCAGAAGGTGGTTTTTTGGAGCAGCAGGGAGCAGATTTGCAGACAGAATCTGTTGCACCGAAACGTCATTTGGATATTATCGGTGAAGAGCAGATAAAGAAAGCACTTGATACACTAAAAAAGTATAAAGCTCAAAAGTCTAATTTCGATCAGCGTGTTATTGAGAATGAGCAGTGGTGGAAGCTTCGTCATTGGGACAGAATGAGAAAAGCTGACTTTGAAAGCGTTGAGCCTACTTCTGCATGGCTTTTTAATTCTATAATGAATAAGCTTGCTGATTATAGTGATAATTTCCCTGAGCCGAATATAAGGGCAAGAACTGAGGCAGATGTACCTGAAGCACAGCGTATAAAGAATATTTTGCCTATGATATTTGACAGTAACGATTATGAAGCAACTTATATGGATACCTGCCTTAGCAAAATCAAAAACGGCACTAGTATTACAGGTGTTTTTTGGAATAAAGATAAGGACGATATAGATATAAAACCTATTGACGTACTGCAAGTATATTGGCAGCCCGGCGTAAAGCATATACAGGCAAGCCGTAATTTCTTTACAGTAGAGCTTGTTGATAATGATTTGCTTAAAGAGCTTTATCCTGATGTTAATTTGGATACCGGTGATGATGTTACAACTGCAAAATATCTATATGAAGATAATATAGATACAACTGAAAAATCTGCTGTTGTTGATTGGTATTATAAACGCAAAGGTATTCTGCACTATTGCAAATTTGTCAATAATTCTGTGCTTATTTCAAGTGAAAATGAGCCTGATGATTTTCCTAACGGCTGGTATGATGATGGTGAATATCCTTTTGTTGTTGATACTCTTTTCAAAATGGAAGGCACTATTGCAGGCTTCGGTTATCTTGATGTTTGCAAGTCACCGCAGGAGTATATTGATAAACTTGATCAGGCAATTATAACAAATGCATTAATGTGTGCCAGACCGAGATATTTCAAAAGAAATGAATCATCAATTAATGATGCTGATTTCTTGAACTGGAAAAAGCCTCTTGTAGAAACCAACGGAAGACTTGGCGAAGAGGATTTGAGAGAGATACGAGTATCACAGCTTGATGCAGGTGTGTATAACGCAAGAGACGGAAAAATACAGGAATTGAAGCAGACAAGCGGTAATAGTGATGTAAGTACCGGAACGGCTGCAAGCGGTGTAACAGCTGCATCTGCAATTTCTCAGCTTATTGAAACTGGCTCAAAAGGCAGCAGGCATACTATAAAAGGTACATACAGGGCCTATAGAGAAATTGTGTATAAGGTTATTGAACGTATGCGCCAGTTCTATGATGAGCCTAGATATGTAAGAATTACAGGTGCAGACGGCTCAGAGCAGTTTACTACATATAACAATCAATATCTTAAAGAGCAAACATATCAGGGATATAACGGTAACTCTGTAAGTCGTTTGCCGATGTTTGATATTGAGGTATCTGCTCAAAAGTCTTCACCATACAACAAGATGAATCAGAATGAACTTGCATTGCAGTTTTATGGTAATGGATTTTTTGCACCGCAGAATACAGACATGACACTTGCATGCTTGAATATGATGGATTTTGACCATAAGGAAGATATTATAAAGCAAGTACAGCAGAATGGTACGCTTTACGATATGCTTATGCAACTCCAGCAGGAAAATCAGAAGTTAAAACAATTAGCTGATATGGCTTATGGTACTAATCTTGCAGGCGGACAGTCTCAGATTGCACAGCAAGGCGAGAATGTACAGCAAAGTGGGCAGTCGGTACCGAGAGAAGATTTGCAGTCTGCTTTAGGAAAAACTACAAATTCAATTAACAAGGGAGACGGAAGCAACTCAAAAGCTGAGCAAATGCGACGTCAGGCTGCAGATTCAACAGAGGTGTAAGGAGAATATTATGTTAAAAATTTATATTGAAAAAAATACAAAGAATGAAAAATATCGTTTGAAAATGAAAGGTCACTGCGGATATGCTGAAGAGGGTAAGGATATTGTTTGTGCCGCTGCCTCAATTCTGTGTCTTACGATGGGGCAGGTCATTAGCGATAATAAAGATAAGCTGGAAGAGAAACCAAGAATTGTTAATCACAACGGACACTGCATTGTGGAATGGAAACCGAAGAAAGAATATGAGGGTGCTTTGAATAATTCTTTATATACCATAAAACAGGGCTTAAGACTGCTTGAACATACATATCCGACATACGTAAAATTTATTGAATAATTATTTTTAAGTGGGGGGTTACACAATCCCTCACTATTTTTATAAAATTAACTCAAGGTCGTGACTTACCACAGAAATATTAAGGAGTTCTGTTATGAACAAATTTATTAAATGCAGTCTACAGCTTTTTGCTGATGGTAGTGAGGGCAGTGCACAAGGCACTGCTGAGACCGCAACAGGCAGTATAGCTTCATCAGAAGCGAGTAGTCAGGTCGCCGCTGACAATGGAACTACAGCTACCGATAGTTCTTCACAATCTGATGCAGGAGATAAGAAAGCCGCATTTGAATCAATTATTAATGGTGAATATAAGTCAGAGTATCAGGCTGCACTTGAAAAGGCTTTAGGCAAAAGAATCAAATCAAGGGATGCAAAAATAGCTGAATATGATGCTTACAGGGGACAGATTTCACCATTGCTTGACAAGCTAGCAGTCAAGTATGGAATTGATGATGTATCGGACATTTCCGCTATTATGCAGGCAGCAGAGCAGGATGATTCATACTATGAAGAGTATGCACTGCGCCATGGTGTTGATGTTAAAACGGCTAAGCAGATTATCAAAGCAGAAAGAATTACCAAAGAAAATGAACGAATTGAGGCTGACAGAGTTCGTCAACAGCAATTTAATGAAACCTACAGTAGATGGATGCAGCAGGCAGAGACAACAAAGCAAAAATACCCCGGTTTTGACTTTGATTATGAATCGTCAGTCGCAGAAACAGCTGAAGATTTCAGAAGATTGCTCAACAGTGGTGTTGATGTTGAAACGGCATACACTGTTATACATCGTAATGAAATTATGGGTGGAGCAATGCAGTTTGCGTATAACTCAGCTCAGCAGGAAATAGCAGATAAGCGCACTGCTCGTTCTGCAAGAGTTAATGAAAATGGTACTTCTTCACAGCAGGCATCAGCAGTAACAGATGATTGGACTAAAATTTCAAAGTCTGATCGCGAAAAAATCAAAGCTGCTGTTAGAAGAGGGGAGAAAGTTTCCCCTGAGAATTTTAGAGAATATCTCTGATAAATAATTTCTTTTTCTTATAACAGCAGTAATTTATAAGGAGAAGAAAAATGAAAAAATTTAAATCAATACCAAAAGTTATTATGGCATTTAGCACGCTTCAGCTTTTTGCAGGCGAAGCACCACCAAATCAAAACACTCATACAACTGCAAATGATGGTGCAGCGGGCGGTTCTCTTTCTGCCGGAATGAAAGAGTATTATGATACTGAACTTCTTGAGAATGCAAGAACCCAGCATTATTTTGCACAGTTTGGAAAAAAGCAGGGATTACCTAAAGGAAGAGGTAAAACTGCTGAATGGAGAAAGTGGAATACTTTTCCGTCAAAAATAGTGCCTCTTACAGAGGGTGTAACACCTGACGGCAGTAAATTCGGACAAACATCAAAAAAAGCAACAATTAAGCAGTATGGTGACTATGCTACTATCTCAGATGTGCTTGAGCTTACATATTGTGATGATATTATTCTTGGTGCTACTGAAGAATTCGGTGCTGCAGGTGCAGAAACTATGGATATCGTTATCCGTAATGAAATTCTTTCAGATGAAAATCAGAATGTTTTGTTTGCTCCAAAACCAGATGGCACACCTATTATGTCACGTTCAGCACTTGTTGCCGGATGTTATCTTACACCTTGGCTCGTAAATAAGGCTGTAACTATTTTAAAGAAGAATAAAGTACCTAGAATAAAAGGTGATTATATTGCACTTATTCATCCATCTGTTTCAATGGATATAAGAGAATGTGACGGCTGGTTGGAAGCTCATAAGTATGCAAGCCCTGAACAAATTTATAATGGTGAAATCGGAAAACTCCATGGCTGCAGATTTATAGAAACTACCAACGTAAAGGTTTGGGGAGCCGGGGAAAGTTCTGCGCCTACTGATCTTTCTGTATACGGCTGTATTTTCTTTGGCTTAGATGCGTGGGGTGTTATTGATCCAGAGGGTGCAGGTATGGAGATGATTGTTAAGGGAAAAGGTTCGAGTGGTACAGCTGATCCCCTCAACCAGCGTTCAACAGTCGGTTATAAGTTTTCAAATGCTGCAAGAGTTCTTTATCCTGAAAGAATTATACGTGTTGAATGTGTTTCTTCATTTGGTGCTGATGATGTTACTAACTAAAATTTAAAGGAGATTATTATGGCTGATAATAATACTGAAGCAGAGAAAACTGCTGAAGAGTTGGTTGAAATCTATATCCCTATTGATCGAACAGGTGACGAAGGTGAAAATATTTATGTTTCAGTAAATGGTGTTGCAATGTTCGTTCCGAGAGGTCAGCGGGTGAAAATCCCAAAGCCTTATGCAGAGGTTCTGCGCCTTGCAGATGAGGAAAAGGGCGTGGCTGACAGGTACGTAAAACAGGCAAGTGAAAAGGTGAAATAGAAGAACTACCGCTTAAATTAAGGGGCGAGGGTATAGTGCCCTTGCCCTCTTTTATATATTGGAGAAAATTTAATGAAAAATATTACTTTAGAAGAGGCTATAACCTATTTTGATGAACAGTGTCCCAACCAGTATACTAGGGAAGACAAAATTGGGTGGATAAGTGAACTTGACGAGCAGATTTATGAGGAAATTATAAAACCAAGAATGAATCCGCCTGTAACAGAATTTAACGGATATGATGAAAATACAGACAATGATACAACACTTCTTGTACCATCTGTTTTTAAAGAAATATACAGATACTGGCTTGAAAAAAGCGTTGATTTTAATAACCGTGAAATCGGTGCCTTTAACAACGCTATGCTTATGTATCAAACTTATTATGACAATTATTTTGCTTGGTATAACCGTAATCACAGGTTTGCCACAAAACAGCATTTTATTATTTAGGAGAACTGAAAATGAATTTACCTCAGCTTACAGAATTGGCAACAGTTAAGGATAATACAGAGCAATTTGCAGGATATAATCATAATCTTCGCAACTCTGTTGGTGAATGGTATGACCAGCATAATATGACTACCGACTATTATCCTGTTGCCAGTCCCAGAGACAAAAGGTCTCTGCAAACAATGTTAAAAGATATGGAAATCATTTTTGATATCAATGAAGATAATCCGCTGTTATTTGATTTGGTATATGCAAAGGGCTGCTGTGCTTTAGGTTATACAGATAAAATGCTTATATCATTGCAGCAGATATATGATAAGGAAAATAATCCCATTGGCACATGGTTTACAAACGACGGTGAGCTTGTGGCATTAAATCATATTTATCCTGTATATGAATTAAAAAACGTAAATATAAGTACAAGTACATCATTAAAGACAATAACAAATATAAATTCAGATGGTTCAGTTACCATAGAGCGAAAACCGTTTATATATTTTAATTTTACAGGCGATGATATAAAAAATACAAATATTAGTGAAGGTGATGAAGTATCATTTTTTATATCAGATATGTTGGCTGTAACAAACGGTAAAAAATTAAATGGTTTAGTCACTTATGTAGGTGAGAATTGTTTTACTATTGATATCGAAGGAACTATTGATAATTCATTTAATAAAACATCAGATGCGGTCATTATTAATAGTACAAAGCAAATGGAATTTATGAAAAAAGCTGCTTGCTTTGATGTCAGTGACAATTCTACTCGTGTTGATGGAAGAAAACGCAGTATTGTGCGAATGGGATCATATATATGCGTCATGCCAGACGGTGTTATTTATGAAACCGCTAATAAAAAAGATGATATTCCTGTTTTCAGTGTTTCTGAAAAAACAGATTACTCAAATGTTACGTTCAAAACAGTAGTAAAAGCTGATGATACAAAATTAGGCTATTCTCCAATAGTTCTTTTTGCTAACAGTACGGATGGTGAAGAAAATTATCGGATTATGGATAATGCAGTTCAATATTATATCAGCGGTACAAATATGTGGGTATCAGCTACAACATATGTAATGATATATGTTGAAAATCAGACAGGTACATTTGACAGTTTTAATGTAAATGATGTTCTAAATATTAAAAATAACGGTCAAATGCCCGAAAAAACGTTGAAAGGTCTTTTGACATGGAATTCGCAAAAGAAAGAATACACAGAAAAGTCACTGAAAATTATAGAAAAAGGAACGCTGGCAGTAGGTCAGATGGATGTAACAAAACCAACTGATTATATAATTGTTGATGGTTATATATGTCAGACATGGTTTAAAAATATAGATAAAGAGGAGTGATTAAAAAAATGGCAAGTGATGTTATTAGTGGTGGTGTATCGTCAACACTTATAAAGGATTACGGTTATTTTACGGAAACAGGTTCAGTTACATTTGAACGCAAATGTCCTGATATTGCTTTTGCTTGTGAATCACAAAATCGTTTGTGGTGCTGTTCTAAAGACGGTCATGAGATTTATTCCTCTGCTTTAGGAAATCCTTATAGCTTTTATGATTATTCAGGTTTGTCAACTGATTCATATGCCGTAAATGTCGGAACTGACGGCGAATTTACAGGCTGCTGTAATTATCTTGGTCGTCCTCTATTCTTTAAGGAAAATGCTTTGCATTATATAAGCGGAAGCTATCCATCTAATAGCGGTACAATAGACGGATTGAGCTATGCAGTAAATACAACAACTGATTTTAAAGGCGTTGAAAAAGGCAGTGAGCAGAGCCTTGCAGTCATTGACAATATTCTTTATTACAAATCATCTGCAGGAGTTGTGGCTTATGACGGCGCAACAACTACTGTAATATCTGATGCACTCGGTAAAGAAAAGTATTCTAATGCTGTTGCAGGTGTCTATAAAAATAAATATTACATATCAATGCAGGACAGAAAAGGTGTATATCATTTGTTTTTATATGATACATCACTCGGCACTTGGTGCAAGGAAGATGAAACAGAAGTAATGCAGTTTTTGCAGGTAAATAATGAATTGTTGTTCTCTGATTCAAAAGATAACTGTGTTTACTGTATTAGTGATGAAAATGTCCTTGAAACAGATGAGTATAAAAAAGAAGATGATTTTGATTGGTCTTGTGAAACTGGAACTTTCGGTTATTCTTATCCGAATAATAAATATCTGTCACGTCTTCAGGTGCGTATGCAGATTGCACCGGGTGCAAGGGCAAGTATTTATATACAATATAATTCTGACGGCATATGGCATCGCAAAGGCGAAATGAGTGGAAAGGGTATCAGAACACACCTCATACCCATTGTTCCTATACGCTGTGACCATATGAAAATAAAATTTGAGGGCAAGGGTGATGTCAAAATCTATTCTATTGCAAAAATACTTGAAGAGGGTGGTGACCGATAATGCATAATCTTCCTAAACCGTCTTATCTTCGCACAAGAGGCTCTTTGCAGGAACAGATAAATTATCTTGTAAATTACCTTAATACGCTTGTAAATGCACTGGAAACGTCTATGGGAGAGCATAAAGCTAATTATGAAGCACCAACAGATACTGCAATAATTAATATTGCAATTTCCGATAAAGGTATGATTGTAACCAGGGCAGATAAATCTGAACAAGTTATAGAGTTTAATAAAAATTCATAAAGGGGGTGATAATATGGCGAAATCAGCAGCAGAGAAAAATCTTGCCACTGCAAATTCTAAACTCAATGCACTTGGCAGTTTAAAATATAAGGGTAATTTAGATAAGCAATATAATACGGATTACAACGATTATAACAATTTCTACAATAATCCTGAAAAATACGGTTATAACGCATATATTACTGATGTTAATGAACTATTTGACCAGGTAATGAATCAAAAGGAATTTAGCTATGATCCGCAAAAGGACAAGCTGTTTCAAATGCATAAAAAGCAATATAATGCACAGGGTAACAAAGCTATGCAAAATCAAATGGGGGTAGCTGCCGTTAATTCAGGCGGATATAATTCTTCAGTTGCACAAACGTCTGCACAAAGTGCATTTCAGGGATATATGGATGCTCTTTCTGAAAAAGCTTCCGAAACATACCAGAATGCACTTGACATGTATAAGTACGATCAGCAGAATTTGCTGAACAGATATAATACTGCAAGGGATATGAACAATGCAGGCAATGAAGCGTATTGGAAACAGCTGGACTCAAAACAGCAGAAATCAGATACTTCATATAATGCATGGATGGATGATAAAAACTTTCAGTACAATCAATACTCTGATAATCGTAACTATTGGCAGACTCAGGGACAAAATGCTCAAAGTCAGATTAACTGGCAGAAGGATTATGACCAGACTGAAAAATGGAATAAGAAAAACTATAATCTTGGTAAAAAAAGGTATACGGGAAAGTAAGGTATAAATATGGCAATAAGCAAAAATACTCAAAATAAATACAATAAAGCCAATGCTGCGTATAAGGAAAATAATGATATTGCAAATACTCGAAATAATTTGGTAAGTATGGCAGGAAAAGCTCCTGCCTATCAAAATTCGTATGCTGATCAGCTTAGAGATATTTACGGTCAAATTAAAAACGGAAAAACATTTGACTATGATCCTAAAAATGATGTTGCCTTCAGAAAATTTGCCGATGAATATAATGCTTTAAGTGGTCTTGCTATTGCGGGAAATCAAAATCAGGCACAAAACCTTACTGGCGGATATGGTTCTACATATGCACCTGAGGTGGCTAATCAGGGATTATCTTCTATGAAAGCTAATGCTGATAATGCACAGCCGTATTTTATGCTGGGAGCACAGGAAGCTTATAAGGTGAATAACGATAGACTTAATGATATGTACAGCGCTGCTGCTGATGCACACAATGATGAGCTTAATCAATATGTTAATCGTGTTTCTGCCTATAATGACATGTACAGTACAGCAGCAGGCAAATACAGTGATGAAAGAAACTTCGGCTATGATAAGTATAAGGATAACCGTAATTTCTGGGCTGATCAGTATCAGTTTGAGCAAAACACTGATAATTTCAATAAGGAGCTGGTACAAAAGGATAGACAGAATAAACGTGATTATACACTTCAGTCTTACAGTGTATATGAACAGCTTGCCGAGGAAAAAGCATCCAAATATAAAAATAATAAGGACAATAAGGGCATGAAGTCTTATTTAAACGGACTTGTTAAGGACGGTAAAATCACTCAGTATATGGCAGACACAATTTATGATAATTATAAGTATACTGCATCTAAAACCGGCTCAGGCGGTGGCAGAAGTAGCGGCGGTAAAAGCTCAGGTAGAATAGATGTTGGTATTGCTGATGTAAATAAAAACGGTAAAATTACAGTTGTTGATAATATGGGCAAGGTTGTTGGCACATATGATAGTCCGTCAGAAAAAGACTATACCGTTAAAACAGGAATGCTTCAGCAGGTCGGTATGAACAGAAGTAATCCCGGTCGTGTTAATGCAATAGATAAGCTGGAAATTGATGATGATTTGAAAGAGTGGATTGCAAGTTACTTTAAAGTATAATGAAAGAGGTTTGTTAAATGGCTTGGGATAAAGAAACTCATTTAAAAAAAGCATATAAAAAAGATAAAGAGGAAGAAATACGAAATCTATACGCTGAATCTGCAGACAGAGATTATCTAATGCAGCGTGCATATAACGAAGGAAGATCAATAGACAATGAATTTACAGCACGCACTCGAAATGTGCAGGATCAACTGCAAAATAGTGTGAAAAAAGACAGTGATTTTATAAAATCTTCTTTCGGTGATGATGTATATAATGCTCTCAAAAAAGATTCTAAAACAATGCAGTCTTCTGTGTACCGAAAGTATTTTGAAGATTATATGAATACCATTGACTATAAAGAGTGTAGTTATGAGGACAAAAAGCAGTATCTTGGTGACGAAGCTGAAAATGCTAAGAATCGCAAATGGCTTAATTATTTAGGGGGTGCATTAAATTCCCTTGCACTTTCTGCGACTGCTCAGTCATTGCCTACAAAGGCAACGCAGGCAATGAATAAGAATTATGTACAACAGATTAATAAGTCAGTAGAGAATGCAGACAAAGAAAGACAGAAGCAAAATACATATAACCAGTATAGAGCTGACTTGTGGAATGAAGAGTACACTGCTAAAAATCTTGAAACAATGCAGAAAGATAGTGAACTTGCCGAACTTGTAAAAAATGCATACGATGCAAAAGTTGAAAGAGATGCGAAATTAGATTCACAGACGTTGTTAAATAGTGGCGGTATGATTCCAATAGGTACATCATATGCAAATGATAGATATGACAAAGCTGTTAATGCTATAATGGCAAAGGGTTATTCTTTTGAAGATACAAATAGCTTAATTGATACTTACACAAGAGAACAAAACAGATTATCTGCTAAGGAGCAGGAAACATCAAACAAAGAATTTGCAGACAAGCATCCTGTTATGGCAAGTGTCGGTTATGTTGGCGTTAATGCTCTGCAAACTGTTGCCGTTCCGGAAATTCTGCAGGCAGGTATATCAAATGCCATAGACGGAAATTACACACCTATGGATACGAATACTCCTGCTTTTGCGTTTTCTCGTTTCAGAAATACAACAGCTGAAACTGTAAGCGAAAATATAAAGGAAGAAATGAAGAATAAAACAAATAGCGAATTTTGGTCTAATGCTGCAGCGTTTGCTTATCAAACAGGATTATCAATAGGAGATTTTGCATCACTTGCGTTGTTGCCTGAGCCTGTATCACTCACCATAATGGGTACATCTGCAGGTATAAGTGCCGTTAAGGATGCAAGCGACAGAGGAGTGTCGGCAGATCAGGCACTTTTGACAGGATTGGCAGCAGGTGCAGCGGAACTTATTTTTGAGAAAATAAGCTTAGAAAATTTTAATGCACTCAAATCATCAGGTAAAAAAGGAGTTAAAAATTTTGTACTTGATACTTTAAAGCAGTCGTTCACCGAAGGCTCTGAAGAGGTGTTTACAGATATAGCTAATGCTATTACAGATCAGCTTATTAACGGAAGTCAGGCTGAACTGTCACAGCAGTATAATGTACTTCTTTACGAATATAATGGTGACAGTGAAAAGGCATGGAATGAACTTGCTAAATCATTCGGCTTACAGCTTGTAGAATCATATGCAGGCGGTGCTTTGTCAGGTGGCGTTATGGGTGCTTTCGGTAAAACACTCAATAATCGTAATCTTGCAAAAATCGGCAAGGATATTTCAAAGAACACTAAAGAGCTTAATGGCATTCTTGATGTTGCATTCATACTGGATGCAAATACATATTCTGCAAAGCTGGCTGATAAAGTCAAGAAAAGTAAAAATGTAACTAATTCTGATATAGGCGAATTGTATGTTAATACAGTTAAAGAAATAAAGAAGAATTTTGATAATGCAGAAAATGCAGATAAGCTTACTGAAAGCTATACAAATATTGTTGATAAAGCAAGCGGATTTTTTCAGGGTGAAATTACTTCTGCATATTTGCATTCGGTTGAAAAATTTAAATCTGTACAGCAAATTGAAACAGAAAGTGACGGCAGTGTTAATACTCCTGTTGAAAGCAGGTCAAAGACATCTTCAATTGGTAAATATGTTAAAACAGAAATAAAACCCAGTGCAGAGATTTCAAAAAATAATAATTTTAATATTCCTGTTGTCAATATGAGTGATGGAAGCAGTAATGCCATTACAGGTGTCGCAGCTACATATAATGGTGATATTACATTTAAAACCGCAGCAGGTGATACAGTATCATTAAATGATATTGAATTGCCTGATAATTATGTTGCTGATGTTGTATATGATTCTGTAAATCTTGGTGCTAATGGTGCATCTGTGTATATAAAAAATGCTGTTGATGTAAAGCTTAACAGCAGTAAATATCAGACGTATAGAGATTATTCAACTCAGCTTTATAATTTTGGTGTAATAGGCTCACCATGGAATGTTATCAGTAAGCATATTGCACCTATGATTAATACTCTTGGCGTTGATACAGCAAAAGCTTTTTACAATGCAGGAGTGACTGATACAAGAATTTTAAATAAAGTCAGCAATGATATTAAACAGGCTAAGAAAACGGCTAAAAAGACCGTACAGAAACCCTCTAAGAGTGAGTATAACAATGAAACTTCTGACAATACCCTTGATGGTTTATTTTCTGCAACTGCAAATAAGCTGGGATTGAAGCTTAATTATGTTAAAACTCTTGAAAAGTCTAACGGTTACTTTTTACAGGGAAGTGCAGAAAGCTTTGTCGGCCAAGGTGCTGTTCGTGGTGATTTGACAACATTCTTCCATGAAAATATAGGTGAATACTGCAAAGCTTATAATCAGGAAGCTTATAAGATCAACAGAGATAATGCAATACAGTATCTTACAGAACAGAGCAGTGCTAAGACAGCAGAAGATATATTGAATTATTACCGTACATATGTCAAGGGTGATGAATCGACTACCATTGAGGATGCCAAGGATGAATTATATAATGATTTCCTTGCCGCATTGTTCACCAGTCCTGAAGGTATGCAGCAGTATGTTGATTGGCTTACGGAGGATAAGAAAACCAATACAAAACAAAAAAAGAATATTCTTGAAACCCTTAAAGATTTTATCAAGAATATTTTTGATAAGTTAAATGAATATGTAAATCCTAAGAAATTCTCCCATAGCGAACTTGAAGCAAGAAATATGGAATTGCAGCAGGCAAATAAATTCAGAACAGAAATACTGCAAATGGTTAACGGCGCAATTAATAATTTTGAAAATGGTGTTGAGATTAGCAAAACCACTAAATATTCGCTTACACCATATTCAGAACGCCAAAAGTTGAATTGGAAAGATAGCAAGTCAATAGTAACATATGAAAACGAGCAGCAACTTAGAGATTTTTGTAATTCAGCTTTAAATAATAATAACTTTAAAAAGAAAATGTATTTTGGTGCTATTCCAGAGCAATTAGGTAATCTTATTAAGATAAAAACAGGGCTTGAAACAGAAGGGATGAATTGCTGCATTAGAGCTGATGAAGTAAGAAAAATTTTATTGAATTCACATGGCAATGAAGAAAAAGAAGCTATGAGAGGACAACGCGCCATTACTATTGACGATATTATTTCTATTCCTAAAATCATACAAGAAGCTGATGATATTAGACATTCTGAAAAGGATTATGAGGGTAAGTCTGTTATAGAATTCATAAAAACGATAAATGGTAAGACTACTGTTATTTCTTATGTTTCAAAAAAACATAGAGATTTAACTGTACAAACAATGTATTCGGGTAAAAAAAAGAAAAGCCTTTCCACTACGCCAAGTGAGACAAGTCTCTTCTCGCAAACGCCCGAAACGCTTAGTGGTACAGCTTCTAATAACAGTATATCCAATAATACAGATAATGTCAAGAAATTTTCGCTTGATGTAGATATCACCAAGGTAAATGAAGAAACAACCAGTCAACTTGAAAATCTGTCTGTTGATGATGATAAATACAATAGACAAGTACTACAGTTAGACAAGAAAATAAATAATCTTAAAGAAAAAGCCAAGCCATTTATTGAAAGTGCAGAATATATTGAGTTATCTGAACAGAGGGAACATGCGAAAACATTAGCGCAGTTTAGAGAATATAAAAAAGCATATAGTCAATGGTCAGAGGAAAGCGGATATAATGCTATAGAAGAAAAACTGAAAAATTTAGAACTTGAAAAATCACATTTGTCTTCTGAAAAAAGAAATGAAAAAACAGAAATAGAAAATCTTCGTCATAAGTATATGATGAATTATGTGAATTCTTTTTCAAATAAACAAATCAATCATTATATCAATAAAGCCAAACAGGTTTTCGGAACAACGAAAAATTTTAAAGTTGCTTCATATATAACTCCGGATGGTTCAATGATTGATTTTGGTGACGGCAGTAAAACTATGCGCAATATGGATCATAGAGAAATATCCGGAATACTTGACTTGCCGTCTTTTGCCGGTTATTCAGATGGCTTACTGGCTTTTATGAATATGGGAAATATTCGTATTGTTGACTATAGTGTAGATATTACCAAAGAACCTACAGCTGAGCAATATGATACGATTAGACGATTAATAAACTCTGATTACGACCGTTTTTTTGTAGATGTCTCGAATAACAAAGGATATAATAATATTTGGGGGATTCAATATAGCGAAGAAGCAAATCCGGATATGATTATATCAGACATAGATAACTATTTTAAAAAAGGATCTGTTCCTGAAGAAGATGGCAGAATTCGTTTTTCAAAAGATGTTGAAACTTTTGAAATTGACGAATTTGACGAAAAAGATTATAATTATCCTAAACTTAGTCATAAGGAATACAAACATTTAAAATCAGAAATTTTAACGAATCATCCAAGAATAAATAATCAGGTTAATTCTATTAACCTAATATCTAAAAATAGCGCATATTATTATATTCTTGATGATGATTATAATGTTATGGTGCTTTTGAAAGAGCCAATTGTAGATAGCAAGAAAGGAAGAGAGTACAGAAATGTTGACAAAAATCGAAAAGGATTTAGTGAACGATTTAAGAATGCTGGGAGCAGATTGGGAAACAGTAGAAGCAATAATGCCGGCATTGAAAACAGCAGAACAACAAATGTCAATGATAAAGTCCTTAGAAAAGAGATATCAGAACAAAGGCAAAGTGACGAAAGAGGATATGCTCAAATTAGTGATTATGATAACCTGCGAGAAGAAGCAAAAAAATCAATAGACGTTGACGACTATTACAATGATGATTTGCTTACTCAAAATGCAAAGCTGAAAAAAGCGGTTGAATATTACAGAAATCTTTCGCTTACTACTCAGACTGATTTCAGAAGAAAAGATGTCAGAAAAATTGCTCTTCAAATCAAGCGTGATTATGGCAGCAATATTAATACTGACGAGTTGACTGACAGCTTGTTAAGACTGTATACCGACTTAGGCAATGACAGAAATACACCTCGTGAGACATTTCAGAAAATTGCTAAGAGTATAGCAAGGGATATTGTTTATCAGCAAAGAGCAGATGCAGCAGGTGTTGATTATGAAGTTCAAAAAGTTCTGGATGATTTAAAAACATATTCCTTTACCCTGTCGGAAGAGCAGAAAGATGCAGTTAATTATTATGTGGGCAGTATGAAGAAATGGTGCAGCTCTGTCAGAAAAGGTGCAAGGTATACTGTTAAGGATAGCGGACTGCCTCTTGAAGTCATGTGGCAGGAATTGAGCACACAATATCCTGAGTGGTTTGATGCTGATACCGCTGATGTGGATATGCCTGTTAAGCTTCTTGAAATTACTGAAGCACTAAATGATAATCTGTATAATGATTTAGGTATGCCTGCAGAAGAATATGCAGAATTCGTTTCTCTTGAAATATTCAAAGGTTTTGACAGCTTAAGACCTATTGAAACTATTGCAGACAAAGAACGTGAAAAACGTCTTGATGCAGAATATGCACTAAAAGAATTTAAACGTGAATCCAGACAAGCTTATGCCAAGTATAAGGATGATACCGTAAAAGCATTAAGAGCTAAGTGGGACGGCAGAATTGAGAAGCAGAAAGAAGTTACCGAAAAACGCAGACTGCGCCAAAGTATTGAACGAAACAGCAATATTCTTTACAGACAGCTGGTTAATCCTAATAAACAGCGTGCTGTTCCTGATGCACTGCGTGAGCCTGTACTCAATATGCTTTCCTATGTTAATTTTGAATCAGGTGTTATAAGATATGGCGAGCCAACTAAGCATGACAGTGCATGGCAGGATAAATTCAAGGTGCTTGCAGGTATTCTTGAAGATATCCGAAATGAAAAAATAGAACTGAATAAGCCTGAAAAGGACAGAAATAAAAATTATGTTCCAAAGTATAAGGATTTATATATAGATATTCCCCGTGTTCTGACTGAAACAATTAGAGATTTAGCCGTGAGAAATGAGGGCAAAGCTAATATCTATGAAATGAATTTAGGTGATCTTGAATCACTGGCACATGCAATGAACACTCTTCGTTATTCTGTTTCAAAAATAAATGAGCTTCATCGTGAAGATATTGCAAAAACTGTTCAGGAGCTCGGAGATAAGTCTATTAATGAAATCAAGGATAAAAGAGGATTCAGACATAGTAATGTTCTTTCAAATTTCTTTAACTTTGACCAGACAGATTTCTTTTCATATATAAAGCTTCTGGGCGGTACAGCAGGTAAGATGGTAGGAAACTTATTTGATAAAGGTTTTCAGCAGCAGGTCAGATTAATACAGAAAACAAAAGAATTCAGCACAGAATTGCTAAAAGGAATTAATTACAAAACATGGACAGGCACTAAAGCTGAATTGAAAAAGTTTGATGTATCGGGCGGAACAATTTATTTAACACCATCAATGGTTATGTCACTGTATCTTCTGAACAAAAGAGGAAAACAGGCACTTTATCATATTCAGAACGGCGGTGTTGTGCTTAAATATAATTCATCTGTTCGCAGAAAAGTAGAAGCGGAAATGAGAAAAGCTCACAAAAAAGTCAACTGGAATGAAGAAAACGTAAAGAAGTATAAGCTGACTGATTCAGATATTTCTGAAATAATTTCTTCAATGACTGACGAACAAAAGCGTGTTGCTGATAAGGTGGGCGAATTTCTGTCAAATGAGGTTGCTGCATGGGGTAATGACATATCAATGGAACTGTATTTGTATAAAGCATTTAATGAGAAAAATTATTTCCCTATAGAAACACCCGGCTTTGAAAACCGTTCTACAGATGCTAACACCATTGATACGGCAGGAATGTACAGATTCGCAAATCCAAGCTTTTCAAAGCATACCGTTGAAGGTGCAGCAACATCACTGTATCTTGATGATATGTTTGATGTATTTGCTCGCCATGTAAACGATATGATTAACTACAATGCATATACCATTCCAATTTCTAATGCTATGAAGTGGCTTAACTATGATAACGGTGAGACAACTGTAAAAGAGGCACTGCAAAGCAAGTACGGAGTAGGTGCTGAAAAGTGGTTTACTGATTTTATACATCACTTAAACGGAGATAATGAAAAATTATCAAACGGCGAAAAAATCGCAAATAAGCTTCTTTCAAACACTAAGGTCGCAGCGGTAGGTGCAAATCTGCGTGTTGCAATACAGCAGGGTACAGCTTATGAAAAAGCAGCAATACTTATGAAAAGAAAATATTTGCGCAAGGCATTAGTTCAGGAAATCAATGTTTCTGAAGCGGCTAGAGAAGCAAAGAAGTATTGCCCTATAGTACAGTGGAAGTCATGGGGATTTTTTGAAACAGATGTAAGCCGCAGTATGCAAAGTATTTTATTAAATCAATCTTCTTTTTATGATAATGTCAAAGAAAAATCCATGATACTTGCAGAGCTGGGTGACGAGATAACATGGGCGAAGCTGTGGACGGCCTGCAAGCTTGAAATTGCAGATACAACTGATTTAGAAGTTAATTCACCGGAGTTTTATCAGGCAACAGCTGACAGACTTACGGAAATTATTAATGCTACTCAGGTTGTTGATTCTGTATTCCACCGTTCAGCATTAATGAGACGAAAAAACTTATTTGTAAAAAGTGCAACTGCCTTTATGAACGAGCCAACTAAGTCTTATAACATGCTTAGAAATGCAGTAATCGAAGTGCATGAAAATCCAACTACGGAAAATAAAAAGAAGTTGCTTCATACCGCGTATACATTTGTATTGACACAAGCACTTGTATCCCTTGCTTCTGCGCTTATTGACGGAATACGCCACAAGGGTGAGGATGAAAAAAGCTATTTAGAAAAGTTGTTAGAATACTTCTTTAAAAATCTGGGTGACAATATTAATCCTTTGAATATGTTTCCAGGTGCAAAAGATGTTATGTCAATGATTGATGGCTGGGATGTCAGCAGAATGGATATGACGGCAGTAAGTACATTATTTGATGCAGGAAAGCGTACTGTTAAAAGAATTCAGGGCAATTCAAAACAGCCTGTAATGAGTGATGTATATTCGTATTTCAAGGCATTTTCTCAGTTCTCAGGTATTCCAGTTGCAAATGCATACAGAGAACTTGAAAGTGTTATAAATCTGTTCACTGAAAAGGGACTGCGCCAGACATATACTAACGGAGAACGATACCAAAAGCTATATGAATATAAAATCAACGGCGATAAGAAAAATTATGATAAAATATACAAGGAATTGCAGAATGCCGATGTAAATGAGAATACTATTAATTCAGGTATTAAAAGTGCTTTATCTGAAAATGATATTCGTGTTGCAAAGTCTGCTATAGCATATTCTGACAGTGATATGGATGAATATATTGATCTTATAAATCAGATAACCGCTGATGGATTTGATGAAAGAATATCCGAGAGTGCAGTTAGCAGTTATTACAGCTCTATGAAAACCGCTAAAGGATATTTAGAAGATGGTGACGAGGAAAAGTATAATGAGTATCTTGAAAATCTTATGACAAGCGGACTAGAGCAGTCTGTAATTGAAAATGCTATTGATAATATTGTTATAGAAGAAAAATCTGACAAAGTATCTCAATTATATGCGAAGAGTGATTTAATTAAGGCTTTGGATAATAGTGATACAACAGCATATGACCATATGTACAACAGTATTGTTGAGATAGAAAAAGAAAATGGAAAATCACAGGCAGAAGCTGAAAAATCTGCAAATAAAGCCATTGCCGATTCTTATGATACTGAGAAAATGGTTGAAGCTTTTGAGGATGGATTAGATAATACACGAAATTATGTTTCTGAGCGAGTGAAGGCTAAAGGTGATGCTGGCATAGATGAAAAAGAGGCAAAAAAAGGAATCAAGACAACAATTACTAAAATTTATAAAGAAGAGTTTATAAGCGGCAATGCAAATACAAGAGCAAAAATTATTACATATATGACTAACACAGGCTTGTACGGAAACAGAGAGGATGTCAGATCATATATCAATAAAAACTGGCTTAAATAATGCTTAATGGGGGGGTTACATATCCTCCCATTATTTTTTTAGAATTGTATACAAAGGAGAGTGAAAATGAATAAATCTATTTACAGAAAAACGCTTGATGTTCAAAAAAATGGTATACAATTCTCTATAAATGCAGTAAAAAATGAAGCTCTGTCAAGACAGTTGATTATTTCTATTGTTGACGGCGGAAAGCCTTTGGATTTAAGCGGCAAAGATGTGCAGGCAATACTTTATGCTGTTAAGCCTGACGGTCAGGTGTTATATAACGCATGTGAAATTAACGGCAATACAATCAAATATGACTTTACACAGCAGACAGTTTCTGTTTCCGGTGAGGTCACTGCAAGAATTAAATTTATTGCAGAAAATGCTGTGCTTTATGCACCGCAGTTTTCTATTATGGTTGATGATGTTGAAGAATTTGACGATGCCGTTCTGTCAACAAACGAATACTCAGCCTTGGTTAGTATGAGTAATGATACAAAAAAGTTGTGCAACGAGATTGAACGAAAACTAGAAAATGGTGATTTTGTAGGGCAACAGGGCGAAAAAGGAGACAAAGGTGATTCTGCCGGCATCATTGATAATTGCATTACAACTCCTAAGCTGGCAGACGGTGCAGTAACATCGGACAAACTTGCAGAGGATGTCAAAACTGAATTTGAACAGCAGGATAATAAAACTGACGATACATCATCATATAATATGATTGCATGTAACAATAAGTCTGTTAATGAAGATAAATATTATCCTACAAGAAACAGTGTGATAGATTATTCTTCTGTAACCATAAAAGCTGATGTATCTTTTAAAAATGGTGTTTATCTAAGTGATGGCACAGTTGACACAAGCGGAGAATTTGCAAATTACTGTCACGCTTTTATTCCTGTAGAATTAAATCAGGTTTACCATATTAGAAGCTGGGGAGCTTTAAGCATCGCAAATGAAAGAATGCTTTGTTTTATAAAAGACGGAAAAGTTCTTGATAATTATGGAAAGAGCAGTAAGGATAGATATATCTTTATAACAATATTGAATTCATCATATATTGTTTATATTTATAAGAAAAATGATAATCCGAATCAGCCTTGGGGATATGTATATGATGAATCAAAGATGCTTAGTGATATGCCTGATTATGTTGTTGTAAATAATTATAATGAAACATTAAATCCTGACTGCAATTTGCCTGTCATAGAAAAAATGTGGATCCCCATAAAAGATATTGTAAAGGTTAACGGTGACGGAACAAAATTCCTAAGTGATAATGGAAAATATGAAGAACTGTCAGCAGACGGATTAGACGTAACAAATTCTATATTGACAGTAGAAAGTGACAGTGAACAGCAGGAGATTACGCT
>JAMPEQ010000001.1 GCA_023665085.1 Bacteroides sp. | reverse complement strand
TTCTACCATAGGGGAATGCCTTTTTTCTATTGTCTATTTTTTACGGACTTGTTCATAGAACTCTCTGCCATTTTATCTTTTATATTGTTTTATCTTTTGACTTTTTCCACGCCTCAAACTCTTCTTTGTATTTTTCATTTTCAAAGAATTCTTTTATACTTGGCAGAAAAGTTCTTACAAGTGAATCAATTTCATATTGTGGTATTCTCTCTGTTGCCATACGGCAACAGTACTTTTATTTATTTTCTATATCACTCCTATCTAAAATTATTAATCCTATTCATATTTTTAGTTATCATATTATCCTTTCTGCCCGGTGATTATTCACCGGGATTTTTTTGTTACATAGATGGTCCATAGTAGAGCTTGTTGTTATTCTGATAATCTCCGCTGTGGTCATCTTCTCGTTGTCCAAGACTTTTCTTTTTGTTTTTAGCTTGTCTTGATGTTTTTGTTGTTGGCTTTCGTATTATTTCTGCAGCACTTGCCAGAGTATATAAACTGTCAAGGATAGGATTTGCATTGCTGTCGGTACTCCAATCAGTATCGGCAGCCATTTCTTTTTCAGTTCTTCCGACAGATTGTCCGTTTTCTTCAGTTGCTTTTCTATTAAAGAGATATTCTCGTTCAGATTCCCAACCTGTTTCTCTAAATCTTTTATTTTCGATTTCAGAGAATTCGTTTGACTCGTCAGTTCCTGTATCACTGCTTTCTTTGAATTCTCCGTACAGGTCTGCATTGTCTGTATATCTGCTGTATCCTCCAGCAGTGTCGATTGGTCTTTGTTCAAATCTATCAGCGTCTGCCATAGTTCCTGATTTATTATCGTTATACTCGGTGCTTGCTGAAGTTTGTTGATATTCGTACTGTTCCTTCGTTTGAGTTCCTCGTAATCTAAACTCAAGCTCCATGTTCTCCTTTCTGTATTTCTCTTCGTGTAATCTGATGTCACGGCATTTCAGATTGTTCGGACAAGTATAGGTAATGTATTTATAATTGTCCTGCCATTTGACATCGTATCCGTTTCGCTTCATATATTGTCTGAATTCGTCTTTTGTCCTGCAATGTTTCATTGCCTGATCTATCATAGCCATTAGTGCAAATTTCCAACTTTCACCTTTCATAGCTGCTCTGTATTCTCTTGTATTCATAGCTTTTTGTTTAGGCTTGGTATATGGTTTCAGAGTTTCAACACCAAATTTCTGACATATACTATCGGAGTAATTTCTCAAATCTTCTAAACCTTTTTCATTGATTTGGATTTTCAATCCTGTTTCACAGTTTACGCTATTTACTACAAAGTGATTATGCCAATGATCTCTATCAATGTGTGTTGCTACTACAACCTCAAAACCTTCAAAATATTTTGCTGTTTCTCTTCCTATCTGATGAATCAATTCAGGTGTTGCAGTATTCGGTTTGAATGATTGAACATACTGCTTGAAAAATACTCCGTTTGCTTTATTGTATTGATTTTTTGTTGCCATAAATTCAGAGTAGGCGCTATTCGGAATACAGTTCTGTCCGCTAACAAGTTTTTGACCATTATACACAGTTTTGTAATCCTGCATTACATAGTCCAGAACCTTTCTCATTGCTGTTCTGTTTTGTGTTTTATTCGATATTGCTGTGAAGGTTGCCATTTAGCTGCACCTTTCGGTAATATTGTTCAAACAGTTATACACTGCTGAATACTGATTAATCATTTCAGTTAAATCAGGACAATCAATTTTGCCCATATTGCAAAGTGTTGTTAACTGATTCAGATTTCTGCCGATTGCTTTTTGTTCTTTTAGAACATCGCCTAATCCATCAATGATAGTTATTGGTTTGTCTAATGCAGATTTTGTAACGAATTCAGTAAAGTTCAGATTAGCTTTGTCAGCTTTCTTTTTGATTGCATTGTAATCGTTTTCACGAAAACGCATTGCAACCATTTTAGTTTTGTTGTTTGTTTTGGTTTTTACCTCTCTTTCTGTGGATTACACCACTGTCAATTTAAGGGGTTCCGGGTACTCCCGGATAGCTGTTTGTATCGCTTGAGCGTATATACAAACAATATGCTTGCCTATCCCCTCAGGGATAGTTATTCTGAAATCATAGATTCACTCCTTGTAATTGATTTTAGGGGACAAAAAAACCGAGTTCATGAAAATTCAAAAACTCAGTTTCTTCTAACTCATATTCTGTAAAGCCATTATTGGTTTGGATGCTGATTAAATTTTCAGCTGCTTTACGAGTGTGCTGAACTGTTCACACACTGCCGTATTCCAACTCCTTTTCCAAGGGGAGTATCTTTATATTAACGCTCTTTTATCTTTGTGTCAAGTTTTTTCAAAATAAAAATTTCCTATTCCAAAACAAACGGAATAGGAATTTTTACTTTAATCATTACAGATATAAAATTGTTTTGGGAAATAACTCCTGCAAGGAGGGCGAATGAACGATAACATAATTAATTACATTTTTATTGAAATGCAAGAAGAGGTCAGTAAGTGTTGTTTAAGAGATGAAGAATATTCATCTGCTAAAAAACAATCTTATGAGCTTGAAAAAGAATTGCTATCTGAATTATCCGATGAACAGAAAAACAAGTTGACAGAACTTATCAATTCTTTGTCAACAACTGCTTTTATTGAAAGTAAGCAAAATTTTCACCAAGGATTAAAAACAGGTGCAAATCTTATTTTGGAGATACTTGATAAATGATTATTTCAATTCCTGTTCAATATCTCTGAATTTTTGAGTGTCAAAAAATTCAATGATTGAAATATCCAAACCGTCACAAATCTTTTTGATTGTGACAATACCGGGATTTTTACTCTCCCCATTCAAAATGCTTTTGATTGTTGATTGTGAAATTCCTGCCAAATAACTTAACGCATTAGGGGTTATTTCTCGCTCTTTGCAAAGTTCGTATATTCTTTCAACAACTAATTCATATATACCCATAGTTCACCTCAAAGTAATTTTATACTTTGATGATATATCACTATATATTCACTTGTTAGTGAAAAATCACTAAAACTTTATCAATTTCTATTTACAAACAAAAATATTTTATATATAATGTTAGTTATATATCGCTAACAAAATTAGAATGAGAGGTATGACTATGAAGGAAAGAATACAATCAATTTCAAAAAAATCATTATCTTTGTTTTTAGCATTGATGATGATAGTTACAATTTTGCCGTATAATGCTATAACGGCAGAGGCGGCAAAAACGCCGACAGTTTATTCACAACTTGGTGATAAGGTGGCTTTCAATTACCCAGGTGGTTCTGGCGCAACATATTCATCATCGGGTTGTGGAGTTTATGCAATTGTAAATGCTGTTAAGTATTTAACTGATAAAAAAATTGATCCACATACACTTGGAAATTTTGCTATAAAAAATGGAAATAGAGTTAACGGAGGTATTAATGGTCCAAAGTTTGCAAAAGATACAGCAAATAGTAAGGACTTTGGTGAAAAATATGGATTTAAATGCACAAAGTATTATACCTTTGGTAGTTCTAAAAGGACAATGAAATATAGATATTGGTCATCAAAAGAGAATAGATATATAACTCAAACAAGCAGTTTGTATCCATCTTCTTCTGAATGGGATAAAGTTTATGATGATTTAAAAACTCATTTAAGTAATGGCGAAGTAGCTGTAGTTTTGGTTATGGGTCATAATATGGCAATTGTTGATTATAATTCATCAAATGACACTTTCTTAATATTGGATTCTGCTGCAAATAAAACCAAAAGATTATCAAAGAATTCTGGTAAGTATCAGTGGGTAACAGCTGATCAATTAAATTATTATAAGGCTCCAAAAGCTAATAGTAGTTATAATAACCAAGGTCCTTATATACACTTGCGTTCACAAATTGCATTTTTGTCGAAAGTAAAAGAAACGAATTACAAATTTACATCTGCAAATGATATTCCAAAAAGCAGAACTAATACGACAAATAACATAGAGGGAAAATTGAACACTAAAGCAAGCGTTCAAGAATGGGGTTATTATGTAGGACTCGATCAGGATTCAGTAGAAGCTCACAAAGATAATGGAGATATTAAAACTTCTAAATATGTTTCGGTTAAGTCTTATAGTAAAAATGGAACATCAATGCAAGATTTTAACGAAACAGTAAAAGGATTAAATCCTGGAAAAACCTATTATTATGTTATTAGGGTTACAATTGACAAAAAGAAATATTATTCTGGAACATCGTCAAAAAAATCTTTTTATGGAAAGACAACTGATATTAAGCCAGACCAACCTACTTTGCAGATTGCTTCAACTTCCGATACCGATATTGGTATCGGAAGAACAGTTAATATCAAGTGGAGTAGTGCGAAGAATACTAATAAATATAAGATTGATGTTAATAAAGCCGGAGCAACAACTGGTGGATACGAAAAAACTTTAGATAAAAACAATAACAATTATACCATTCCTGGAGATGCATTTAGAGATGCCGGTACCTATATCATAAAACTTACAGCAATGAATGAGGCAGGTAATACTGCTGCAAAACAGCAACTTACGGTGACAGTTCATCCAAATGTTAAAGTGGAGTTCTATGATACTGAAAGTAAAAAAGTTATATTGACAAAGAACAATATCGTTTATGGAACTGACGTGGAAGCTCCACCGATTGAAGCACCTGAAGGAAGAACTTTCGGTGGCTGGGATCAATCGCTTAAAAATATTACAAAAAACACTCGAATCAGTACAGTATACACGCCTATTAAATATGCTGTAAAATTTGTCGATGGATTAACAGGAAAACAGCTTGGCAAGGTGCAGTATGTTCCTTATGGTACATCTGCAGAAGCTCCAACAGCAGAAGATCATACAGACGAAGGATACAATTTTACAAATTGGGATCAAGATTATAAAAATATTACAGGCGAAACAACTATTAAATCTGTCTATAAGTGGTATAACGATGATTATAAATTAAAATCAGAGGTGACTTCCATTAAATATGAAAAGGATAATAAAGGTGTGCAAGGTTATGAGGTATCTGTTAAACTGACAAATAATACCAACGAAACAGTCAATGGTAGATGTGTCGCTGCACTTACATCACAATCTGGAATTCTGTTAACAACTACTGAGTCTGCTGCATTTACCCTGGGTAAGTATGATGGAATAACGAGGGATACTACAAATCAAAAAACAGTATCATTTTTTATCCCGTATAATGAATTCGCTTATATTCTAAATGTTTATACTGTTAATGATTATGAGCATAGTGGTATTCTTGCTGAACCTCGTTCTGAAGAAATAGACAATAGTGGAACATGGAGCCCTTGGTATGAGTATAAAGGCGAAGTGCCTAAAAAAGAAGGTGTTGACTACAAAGGAAAGGATAATATTAGATTTGATACGAAAGATGTAGTCTCAACTGAATATTCTTATAGTACTCGTTCTACAAAGACCTCCTATGATACTTCCATCAGTGGATGGACGAGATTGGATGGTTATCAATCTGTGAGCCAAGGACAAAAGACAAATAAGTATGCGTATTTCCATAATGGTTTTGATAAAGGTAATGCTTTATACAAGAATTATAACGGTAAAAAAATGAAGGGTTCCGAAAATGATACGACTATTGTGAAAATTGATTCAGACAGTGAAACAGGTTATATATATTGGCACTGGTGTGAAGGTAAAACAGCTTCTACACCAGCAAATCATCTTATTAATTGGACGCAAAATTCTACATATAAAAAGTTCCATGCTTTTGAGAGTCCAACAAAAAAAGCGTATAAAGGTACAAGCTACAATGCATATGTTTTCAGTAATAAAAATGTCTGTTCTTATAACTATAACTGGAATGGTTATAAATCAAAACAAGATAACTTAACTGCTGTTTATACCCAAAAGTATACTACTTATAAAAAACTTTACACATATGAACAGTGGTCTCCTTGGTCTGCTTGGTCAACTACACGTCAGACGACAAATAGCAACAAAAAAGAAAGATTACAGACGAAAACAGAAAAGATTTACTTGTATCAGTATCAACCTATAAATCCTGAAGCGGTTGATCCAGTGACAGACGCTTCGTTTGATGCAGAGCATCAAAAGGTATCGGTTAATGCTACTATTGATAGTCAATATGCGAATAAGTCTGCGACAGTATATATTTATAAATATACTCAAACAGCAGATTACACCAATGAATATATTGGAACAACTACAGTTGGTGAAAATGGTGAAGTTAAACTGGATAAGGTTTATCTTCGTGAGGCTCCAACAGAAGAGACTGGTGATTTTACCATTGCAGTTGCAGTTGAAGGAACAAATGCTTCTATTAAGATTGGCAAGATTGAATATGAGCGTCCGAAATACAGGATAGAAATTAAAGATGTTAACGATAACACTGTTAAAACAATTGACGAAATTGTAGAAGGTTCCGCTGTTGTCATTCCAAATATGACAAACTCTGAACTTGGTATTGAAGAAGGATTTGAATTTTTGTATTGGGATACTCCTACTAACAAAGTAACCGAGAATATTATTGTGAGACCTGTTGTAAGGCAGAAAACTTATAATGTTGTATTCATAGATTGGCAGAATCACGAGACAATATCTGATACATATTTCTATGGACAAGAGGTAAAATTGCCTGAATTAGAAAAACTTGAAGGCTATGATATAACTTGGGATTTAAGTGATGCAACAAAAATAACGCAAACATATGAAGATGGAACAACTGTAGAACAATATGTTATAACACACAATGCAGTAATTTCTGCCGACTATGAAGTTTCTCAACATAATTGTGATATTATTGATCCAAGTAGCCTCGGAATATTAGACGAAGAACACGCCAGTAAGATAACAGAAGGCGATGTTATGAAGAATGAAACTATCAGTGAACAGGTTGTCGAATACGGATCAAGAATGGATATTCCAATGGAAATAGAAGAAAGTCCAGATTATCTTTTCGTAGGTTGGATAAATATAAAAACTCACGAAATTATAACTGATACGGAGATTACAGAGGATACTATATTGATTCCGGTATACGAATATTCTAAAACTTGTGATATTCCTGAAGCAAGTGTTAAAACAGGCGAATACTCATCCAATCAGATAGTTGAATTGACTTGTTCAACAGCTAATGCAATAATTTATTATACGATCGATGGAACAAATCCTGAAACTTCAGAAACCGCTATTCAGTATACCGATCCGATTACTCTTACAACATCGTGTCATTTACAGTTTTATGCATGGGCATATAATCACAATAACAGTGGCGTGGTATCTGAAATTTATGCCATCAATACTTCAATTTCAGGGAAATGGTATCATATTGTAACTGTTTATTCTGATTTACTTCAGGCAGAAGATGAGTATTATCAGGTGCTTATAAAGGATTCAACTTTATTTAAGGATGATGATTTAAAGAATATAGAAGGTTATAAATACGATGGTTTATACACTGATGAAAATATAACAGTCCCATTTTTAAATGAATCAGAGGTTATTGGTGAATCAATCACGCTTTATGCACATTATATTCCAAATGTTTATACGGCAACATTTAATGATGAGAACGGTAATTTGATAGCGAGTGTTCAGACAGAATACGGAACTGCTGTTGAAGAGCCAGCTGTACCTGACAAAGAAGGATATGTGTTTGTTGGTTGGGATTCTGATGATTATTTGTGCATAACACAAGACGGTACTTTCACAGCAAAATATGTTTCTGAAGAGGATTATGCAACTGTTGAGTTTATCAAAAAGCCTAATCCTAATGGTTATATGGCAGGAACTCCGCTTGCACTGAATAAGTTAGTCAAAGTTTCGCCTGCAGAAAAAGCTGATGCTGAACTTATATGGACTTCAAGTAATCCTACTGTTGCAGAGGTTGATGAAGAGGGTTTGGTTACATTGCTTGAACCTGGAATGACTACAATCACTGTTATGGTTGAATCATCAGGAGAAACAGCCCATTTTGAAATTGTAGTAACTTCGAACCCTGATACACAAATTACACTTAACAAAAATTCAATTCTTGGATTTGACAGCGATAGGAATGTTAGAGAAATTCCTGATGGCAAGAACACTGTTGCAGAACTGAGAGATGAGTTTATGAACGATGAACTTCATTTTTATGGAGTGAATGGTAATGAACTTTTAGATGCCGACAAAGTCGGAACAGGTGTTGTGATCAAACTGCTTGATGGTAATAAAGTGCTTGATGAAGTAACTGTTATTATGACAGGTGACTATAATGGCGACGGAAGAATAACTACTTTAGATGGTACATTTTTAGGTCAGTATATTCTTAAAAAAAGAGAAATAAATGAAATTCAAAGAATTGCAATGGATGTCAATAATGATAAGACTGTTAATTTGCATGATAAAGCTCTTTTAAGCCAATATTTAGTAGGAAAAGCAGAATTAAAGGAGTCAATATGAAATTTAAAAGAATTATATCTATAATACTTGCTTTTTTGATATTACTATCAAGTTTTTCGGTAATAACTGCATTTTCAAAAGAGCAAAATGATACGGTAATTTATTCCGAAAATGTAACAGTAAAAAGTGGCGAAAATGTAACAAGTCCTATATATATCAAAAATAATATAGGACTTGTTGGAATAAAAGTTATATTGCATTATGACGAAACTAAATTAGCCCCTAAATCAGTTGTATTTACTAATATATTTGATTATGAAGTTAAAGATGACAATATAGGTTCTAATAGAGCAATACCAGGACAACTTGAGATAGTTGGCTATAATGATGAAAAAAGTTGTTCAGCAAATGGTGTTATGTTTTATGTGGAATTTGAAACAATTACAAATTATGTTGGTGAAGTTTCTATAAGTGTTGAGAATGATGAATATTCTACATACGACGAAAACTATGAATTTTTAAAATTAAATGAAGAAGGACCGACCATCTCAAGTATCAATATTATTGAGAATGATAAGACATTATTATATTCAGATAAAGTTAAAGGTAATTATAATGATATAATGACTATTCCTATAAAAATTAAGAACAATAAAGGACTATTCAAATTTACATTTAACTTTAAATATGATACAACACAAATTGAACTAATTTCCTGTGAAAAAGTAGTTTGGCCAGGTTGGTTTGGAGGATATTTCGATGAGGAAAACAATCAATATGTTTGCTTGGGTGAAAACGGTACAAATTCTAAAGATGTAGTTGAAGATGGGGAACTTTTCAATATAAAGTTTAAAGTCATAACTAAAGACGAAGTTAATAGTGTAATAAAAATTTCAGGTGAAGAGGGCATGGTTGTTAGTTTGCATGGAGTAGATAGAATGCCTGGATTCGAAAACATTGAAATCATCCTCAATCATACCCCTATTGTTACAGATTTAGTATTGAAATCAAAGCCTTCAAAACTCACTTATGAATTATTTGAAGAATTTGATGGAAATGGAATGGTTATTGAAGCAACAAAAGATGATGGCTTAGTTGAAACTATCACAGATTATACTGTAACAGGTTTTGAAACTAATTCTGTTGGAACAAAAACAGTTACTGTAAGTTATGGTGATAAGAGTGTATCTTTTGATATTGATGTAGTACACAATCATACATGGAGTGAATGGCAGACAGTTTCATCACCTAACTGTCTTGACAAGGGTTCTGAAAAACGAGTTTGCTCTGTATGTAAAGAAACTGAAATGAGAGATGTTGATCCATTAGGTCATAACTGGGACGAAGATTTCACAGTGGATATTGAGCCGACATGTGAAACAGCAGGTTCTAAATCAATTCACTGCAGCAGGTGTGATGTGATTAAAGATGTAACATCTATTGAACCTATTGGTCATGATTATGAAAGCAGTATCACAAAAAAGCCTACTTGCACAGAAAACGGAATAAAGACATTTGTGTGTAAGAATGATGCATCTCATACTTACACTGAGTTGGTTGAAAAACTTGGTCACAATTATGTTGGAAGTATAACAAAACAGCCTACCTGTGAAGAAAATGGTATTAAGACTTTTGTGTGCTCAAATGATTCAACCCATACATACACAGAAGATATACAGCCGATAGGTCATAGTTTTGAATTAACAAAAACAATCAAACCTACCTGTACTGACGATGGTAAAGAAATTTATACTTGTAAAAACGATTTATCACACACAAAAGAGGTTGTACTGAAAGCAACAGGACATACTTCGTCAGATTGGATAATTGATAAAACACCAAATTATCTTGAAAATGGTTCAAGGCATAAGGAATGTACCGTTTGCAAAACTGTTTTAGGTACCGAATCAATTTCAATGCTTGATGATATAACTGCACCTGAGATTGAAATCAAGGTTAAGGATAATTCATTCAAATCATTCATCAATAATATTTCTTTCGGATTGTTCTTTAAAGAAACTGTTGATATTACGATAACAGCACAGGATGCCGAGTCAGGTATTGAAAAGATTGAGTATATCAAAACAAATACTCAGATCAGTGAAAGTGATATTGCGTTGCAGACGGAATGGATTTTAGGCAATAGTTTAACTGTTTCGGAAGATGAAGAATTCATTATCTATGTAAAAGCAACAGATAAACAAGGTAATATTTCATATGCCGGCACAGATGGACTCGTTGTAGATAAAACTGTTCCTGTTATTAACGGAATTGTTGATAATGCAGTATATTGTCAGCCTGTTTCATTCACTGTATCGGATAAATATATTGAGAAAGTAATTGTTAATGGAATAGAAGCATTAACTGATTCAGGTGAGTATACATTGCCTTCAGCTAATTCTCAATATAAGATCGTTGCAGTTGATAAAGCAGGAAATGAAACAGTTTATAGTGTTACAGTAAATGACAGTCACACTTATGGAGATTGGGTAATCGATACTCCGGCTGATTGTACACATAGCGGTGCAAAACACAGAATTTGCTCAATTTGTGGATACGAACAAAGCGAGGTTATTTCTGAATTAGGTCATAATTATTCAGATGCTTTTACTGTTGATGTTGAGCCTACTTGTACAACAGAAGGTGAAAAATCAAAACATTGTTTAAGATGTGATGACAGAACAGATATAACAGTTGTTAATGCTTTAGGTCATTCCTTTGGTGAGTGGACGACGATTATTTCACCTGATTGCACAAATTCAGGCAGTAAACATCGTGTATGCAAGGTTTGTGGATTTGTTGAAAATGAAAGTGTAAATCCTAATGGACATGATTGGAACAAAGATTATACAATAGATGTTCCTGCTACCTGTATTGACGAAGGCTCAAAGTCAATTCATTGTGTGAATTGCGATGTAATAAAAGACTCACAGGTTATTCCTGCGACAGGACATAATTTTGGTGAATATAAAGTTGTTGAATCTGCGACTTGTACAGAAACAGGACTTGAAGAGAGCAAATGCTCAAAGTGTGATTATTCAGAAACAAGAGTGATTAGTGCTTTAGGTCACGATTATTCAAATGAATTTACTGTAGACAAAGCAGCAACATGTACTGAGAGTGGAGAAAAATCAAAGCACTGCTCAAGATGCGATTCAAAAGCAGATGTTACAGTGATTCCTCCAACAGGTCATAGTTATGGTGATTGGACTGTCGTTACAGTACCTACTTGTACAGAAAAAGGTATACAGCAAAGAGTTTGTACAGTTTGTGATGCTGTTGAAACAGGCGTTATATCTGAAACAGGTCATAGCTGGGATAATGATTATGCAGTAGATGTCGAACCTGATTGTACTACAGAAGGCAGTAAATCAATTCACTGTGAAAATTGTGACGAAACCAAAGATGCGGTTGTTATTCCGCCAATAGGACATCAAGGTGGCATAGCTAATTGTCATAGTGGTGCTGTTTGTGAGGTTTGTGGTACAGAGTATGGCGAGATTGATTTGTCAAATCATGATGGTGATATTGAAATTAAGGGTTACATTGCTTCTACTGTAGATAATCCTGGTTACACTGGTGATAAATATTGTAAATCATGTGGCACGATACTTGAAAGCGGAACACAGATTGATAAATTATCACCTGAAACTACTGAGCCTACAAAGCCTGCAGATACAACTCAACCTGAAGAAAATACAATTGATGTAACTGAAAAGCCGTCAGTTACAACGAATTCAACAGAAGAACCAACTGATAAAACAGAAACTACTACACAAAAGTCGGAAACGACTACTGTAGATAGTACTGAAAGTGTTAAGAAGAATACAAGTAAAACAAGTCCTGCAACAGGAAGTATGACTGCTTTACCTGTGGCTTTAAGTACAGCTTTTACCTTTGGTTTGTTCTGCTTAGCTAAAAAGAAAAAAGAAGACTAATAAAGAATTGACAGCCACACTTTTGTGTGGCTGTTGACATAGGAGGATAAATGAAAAAGTTTTTATTGTTTGTATTAGCATTTATACTAACTCTGCAATGTAGTTTTACTTGCTTAGCTGCCGTAAATCCTGAAATTTATTCTGATGAATTATCTTTGCAAGTTAATGAACTTCAGTTAATACCTGTTAATATCAAAAACAATTCAGGAATAATGGGATTCAAAATGACTGTAGAATATCCAAGTGAATGTTTAAGTATTAAATCCGTTACAAAAGGTTCTGTAACAAGCGGAGGTAATTTTAATCACAATCTTGGCTTAAAAGACGGTAAGATTGATATTGTCTGGAACAGCATTGAAGATGTAAAAAAAGACGGCTCTATTTTTGTATTAGGTGTGGAGTTAGAAAAAGAGATTACCGATGATATTGTTATAAAGTTATTGTTCAGTCAGGAAGATACTTTTAATGAGGCGTGGGAAGATGTTACATTTGACTGCAAAAATATAATAATCAGTGCGAATTATATTGAACCAACAACGCAAGAAACAACTATTCAAAACGGAGAAGCTGCAACTAAAGCACCTGCTCCGATTGATAATTCTCAAATTATAGATGCTGTTGACACGACTCTTGAGCAGAATGGTTATGAGAATTTGAAAGATGTTGAAAATACTGATGATTTTATAAAAGACTTTAATAAAAATCTTGAAACAATTACAGGCTTAGACAAGCACAGTGTTACAGATTTTGATACAATTAAAAGTATGTATAACAGTGCTTACGAAGGCGAATTTATCACAGAAACTACAAATAATATTGATTATGATAAAATCAATTTGGTAGTCAAAGAAACGCTTGATAAATTTAAAGTAAAATCAATAGACGAGCTTGATGATAATGACAAAGCGAAGTTTGTTCAAAAGGTTGAAGAAAAACTGAAAGAACAAAATCCTGACACACCGAATATTTCAAAGGATTTGGAAACAGATGACGCGCTTGATATCATTGAAAAATTATATAATTCAACCAATACAGAAGAGCAGAATAATGAAAGCAATGATTCAAATAAAACTATGATAATTATCGTAATATCTGTTGTTGTCTTACTTGGAATAGTCGTTATTATAATGAAAAAGAAGAAGTTATCAAATAAAGATAGTCAATGATGTTAAAATAGTATATAATAGGTTTAAAATATTGATGAATTGCAGGACAAATTATATGCTCAAAAAGATTTACGAAATAATAGAACCATCTGATAATGAAAACTCAAAAGTGAGTTCATTTTATGATATTATTATGCTGATTTGCATTATTGCCAGTATGATACCATTAGCAATAAAATCGGACAATATGATTCTAAATATCATTGATAAAATCACAGTTGTTTTATTTATTATTGACTACATATTCAGGTTGATTACCGCAAAGCAAAAATTGAATAAAGGTATAAAATCATACTTTCTTTATCCGATTCAGCCAATGGCAATAATTGATTTATTGTCAATCTTACCATCACTTGTGCCTATAAATTCAGGTTTTAAAGTATTAAGGTTATTTAGAATCGTAAGAACATTAAAAGTGTTCCGTAGTTTTAAAATTTTCAGATATTCAAAGAATATATCAAGACTTGTTGAGGTGTTGAAAAAGCAGTCAAAATCATTGTTAGCCGTGCTCTCAATGGCTGTGTTCTATGTTTTGTTTACTGCACTGGTTATGTTTAATATCGAACCTGACACATTTAACAATTTCTTTGATGCAATCTATTGGGCAGCAATCTCGTTGACAAGCGTAGGTTATGGTGATATTACACCTGTATCAAATGTTGGTAGATTATTTACAATGCTTTCAGCATTTGTAGGTGTTGCAATCATTGCACTGCCCTCAGGCATTATAACTGCCGGATATTTGGATGTATTAAAAAATGAAGATGAAGACAAATAATAAATTAATAATTGAGGCAAGAAAGAATTGACTATGGAAGATGAAAAAGAGATTAGAAATAAGATACCTTATCTTTGTGTGAAGTTTGGGAAGAAGGAGCATTTGGAAGAATTAAAGAATGGGAATATATTCTTTACGCAGATAGAAGAATTTTTGAAAGATGGTACTGATTTTAGAGGAGATAAAAATGAGGGCGCTGTTTTTATTGATCCATCTGAATTTGATATGATTGTTGATGGTAAAAGCATTTTTAAAGACGGAAGGATTCCTTTTCCAGATTCAATTAAGCGGACTTATGAGCATGATGAATCTGTTCATATATTTTGTTGCTCTGTATTAAGAAAGTAATGTTTGGAATGGTAAAGAAACTAAATATTTGAGTGACGACTTTAAAGCAGAGATGAATAGGTTTGGCGATTATGTTTTGATTTTTGATGTAAACGAATTGCTTGACAATATTTCGGAAGTTACATCTGAAAATAATATTGGTTGCATAGCCGATTATGTTGTTTATAAAGAGATTTATAGTGATTTTGTACCAGTTAAGTTTTCCACTGAAGATGAGTATAATAGATTCTTCGTGAAAGATGCAAAGTATAAAAAACAAAATGAATACAGGATTATTGTTGATGGAAAAGATGATTTTTTAAAAAGTAATCGAGAAAAAGGTTATTTATTAAAAACAAAACCATTAAAATCAGCTATGCTTATAGATACAAACACTTTTTTTGAAACTGCAAAAATTGAAATGAGAGAGTAACTCTATTTGATAAATTGGTTGACAAAAATTCTAATGAGCGTTAAGATGCGAGTGAGGTGATAGAATGAACGGTGTAATTTATGCAAGATATTCAAGCGATAATCAGCGTGAAGAGTCGATTGATGGTCAGTTGAGAGAATGTAAGGCTTTTGCTGAAAAGAATGGCATTCGTGTTATTGACTCGTACATTGATCGTGCATTGTCTGCAAAGACGGACAATCGTCCTCAGTTTCAGCAGATGATTAAGGATAGCAACAAAGGTTTATTTGATGTTGTAATTGTTTGGAAACTTGATCGTTTTGCTCGTAATCGTTATGATTCGGCTCATTATAAAAATCTCCTCAAGAAGAATAATGTTCGTGTGATTTCTGCTACCGAAGCAATAAGCGAAGGCGCAGAAGGAATTATTCTTGAGTCTGTGCTGGAAGGTATGGCAGAATATTACTCTGTTGAACTTGCTGAAAAGATAAACCGAGGACTTACAGAGAATGCTTTGAAATGCAAATATAATGGTGGTTCGCTTGCACTTGGTTATCGCATTGATAACGAACAGCACTTTCAGATTGATCCGATGACTGCACCGATTGTTCGTGAAGTTTTTGAAAATTACAAAAACGGAATGACGCAGCAAGAAGTTGCGAATGCACTAAACAATAAAGGTTTAAGAACACAGCGTGGCAGTAAGTTTAAAGTTAACAATATTTCTCGTATTTTAACAAATCGCAGATATATAGGTGAGTATATTTATAGTGGTACAGTTATTACTGATGGAATTCCTGCCATTATTTCAAAAGAATTGTTTAATGATGTTCAGGAAATACTCGCTAAAAGTAAAAGGGCTCCTGCCAGACATAAGGCAGAAGATGATTATTTGTTAACTACTAAACTGTATTGCGGAAAATGTATGTCTTTTATGGTTGGTGAAAGCGGACGAGCTAAAGGTAATCGTTATACATACTATAAATGTGTTAATGCAAAACGCACTAAGTCTTGCGATAAGAAAGCAGTTAAAAAAGATTGGATTGAAGATATTGTTGTTCAACAGGTAATGGAAACTATAATGGACGACGATTTAATCAATCGTATTATTGATAGTGTTCTTAAAACTTTAGAAAAAGAAAATACAGTTGTTCCTATTCTGAAAAAAGAGCTTGTTGAAACCGAGAAATCAATTAACAATCTTATTAAGGCTATTGAGCAAGGTATAATAACAAAATCCACTAAGCAAAGGCTTGATGAACTTGAACAACGCAAAGAAAAGTTAGAAATTCAAATTTCCGAAGAGAATATTCAGCAACCGCAAATCACAAGAGAGCAGCTTGAATTTTGGTTTTATAAATTTAGAAAATTTGATTTTGATAAATTAGAACACAGACGAAAATTGATTGACAGCTTTGTAAATGCAGTTGTTCTTTATGATGACAGAATTATATTTCATTTCAATTATAAAGAGGGTGCAAAAGAACTGTCTATTGATGAATTGAATAATATTTCGGATTTATCACCTTTAACTCCACCACGAAAACGGCACACTGCTTAGAACAGCGTGCCGTCTTGTATTTAATCCAAATTTGGCTTAAATACAGGAAAAATCAGCATTTTTAATTTCGATTTTGCACTGATATAAACTCATATAAACAATACACAAAATCAAACTTGAGGGGTAGATTTTAGGGGTACAAGGGGTACTAATTGGGGTAGATTTTGGGGTGCTTATTTCACCGTTACATATGTAAAATAATTATAAATATAATTATATATACAGCCACTTATTCTTTTATGAATGAGTGGCTTTTTTTATTTGCAAAAAATGGAAAGGAGATAGTATATGTCAAAATGCAAAACGATTGCTATATGTAATCAAAAAGGCGGAGTCGGCAAGACTACCACAACAGTTAATCTTGGTATCGGATTAGCAATGCAGGGCAAAAAGGTATTGCTTGTTGATGCAGATCCACAGGGTGATTTAACTGTCAGTCTTGGTTGGAAGGATAATGACAATTTGTCAAATACTCTTTCAAACAAGATTTTAGAGTATATACAGGATAATAACACTGCACCTGATGATGTCATTTTACATCACGATGAGGATGTCGATTTAATTCCTGCTAATGTTGAATTGTCTGCACTTGAGTTAAGTCTTGTAAATGCTATGAGCAGAGAGGTAGCAATGAAAGGATATTTGAAATCTATTAAGGATAATTATGACTATATCCTCATAGATTGTATGCCCTCTTTAAGTATGGTAACAATCAATGCCCTTGTTGCTGCCGACAGTGTAATTATTCCTGTTCAGGCTCAATATCTGTCGGCAAAAGGTATGACACAGCTTATTCAGACAATTCATAAGGTTAAAAGACAAATCAATCCACAATTAAAAATTGAGGGTGTACTGTTAACCCTTGTTGACGGCAGGACAAATTTTGCCAAAAGCACCAAAGATGCCATAACAGATAGTTATGGTAAAGTATTAAAAATATTTAATACAAATATACCTATTGCAGTTAAGGCTGCCGAAACAAGCTCAAAGGGCAAAAGTATATATACTTACGCTCCGAACAGTACGGCAGCACAGGCATATAAAAACTTGACAAAGGAGGTGCTTGATATTGAGCAAAGACAGAACAACCGACTTTACTTTGCCCAAGCTCGATGATTTGTTTTCATCGCAGGAGGAACGAGAGAACGGCAAGATGCCTGATATTAAGGATATTCCATTGTCATTGCTTGATGAATTTCCAAATCATCCTTTTAAGGTTAGATTTGATGATGATATGATACAACTCATAGACAGTGTTTCTCAAAGAGGTGTTTTAACCCCTGCCCTTGTTCGTGAAAAGAATAACGGCAGATATGAAATGATTTCAGGTCACAGGAGAAAAAAGGCAAGTGAGTTAAATCAATTAAATTCTTTGCGTTGTGTTATTTTGGATATATCCGATGAAGATGCTGCTATCATTATGGTAGACAGTAATATTCAACGAGAGCATATTCTGCCAAGTGAAAAAGCATTTGCATATAAAATGCGTCTTGATGCAATGAAACATCAGGGACAGCGAACAGATTTAACTTCTGTGCAAGTTGCACAGAAGTCTAAAACATCAAGAGAACTGTTAGCTGAACAGGTCGGAGATAGTCAAGATCAAATAAGACGATATATCCGTTTAACTTATCTCGTTGTTGAACTGCTTGAAATGGTTGACGAGGGCAGAATGAAATTGTCACCTGCCGTTGAACTCTCATATCTTGATGAGGATTGTCAGCGTGATTTAGTTGACGCTATTGATGATGAGCTTTGCACTCCGTCACACGCACAGGCAATCAGAATGCACAAGGATTTTAATGAGGGTATACTCACAAGAGAAAAAATCTATTTGGTTATGAAAGAGGAGAAAGGCAATCAAAAGCCTAAAATCTCAATACAAGCCGAAAAGATAAACAAGTATTTGCCAAGGAATGTGAAACGAGAGCAGACGGAGGATTTTATCTGCAAAGCGTTGGAACATTACAGCAGGTATCTTGAAAGGCAGAGGTTAAAGTGTGCAAGGTAGTGTAATTGTAAATTTTCAGTCACCCTTCCCCACACCCTAACCCATATATAACAATACTTACCGAAATAAGAATAAACATCTCATTAAGAGAGTTTATATAAACAATACAAAAAATAAAGGAATGATGCTTATGATTTAATTTTAGATCGCACTATTGCCAAATATTCCCGTTAGAGTTAATATATTGACAAAGGAGCGATGAATATGAAAAAGTACGGTTTGATTGCAATAATGCTGATTGCAGTAATGATGTTCGTAGGTTGCAGCCATAATGCAGAGGTTAGTAAAAATGCTGATGAGAGTGAAACAGTTTCTTTTTCGGCAAGTAAAACCGAAAATCACGATAGTAAAATTGTCACAGAAACTGAAAGCAGTACAGAGATTTCAACAACTCAAACTACTACTGCTAAATCAACAACAAAGCCGAAAGAAACAGAGAGAAATACCACAGTAAAAACTACCACTGCAAAGGCAAAGCAACAGACTACAACACAAAAGCAGACCACTACCAAAAAGCAGACAACAACAAAGGAAGTTACCACAACACAGAAACCTGCTACCACCAAAAAGGTTACAACTACCGAAGATGATTGGGATTGTAATGTAGACGGACATTCCTGCAAAGTCGGTCCGATTGGTTGGGTAGACAGTGAGGCAGAGGCTATGGATAAAGCACTTGAATATATCGGCAGTCACGATGCTTCAGGTAATTTTAGGGTAGAACATTGCTATTGGTGTGGTAAATATACTGCAAGCATAAAATTAAATTAATATGGTGCATCAAAGAGTCGAATTAACATTCGGCTCTTTTTTTGTATCCAAAATAAAAAACGAAAGGAAGATTGTTTTGAAAAACAAAATAAAAACGATTTCAAAAAGAGCAATATCAATGCTCTTGTCTTTACTGATTATTCTGTCGGTATTCCCGACTACTGTATTTGCTGACGATTATATTACCGATATGAACAGTAATGCAAAATTCGGTGTTATCAGTGGCAGCTATGACAAATACGGACACGAAATGCACTACTCGACTTACGGAGGAAAAACATATATCGTGTTTTGCTGTCAATATGGTGTAACCTCACCTGATGGCAGTACCTATGAATACGGCAAAGAATTCAAGAAATATCTGAATCGTTCAGGTGACACTTATCGTGAAATCGCAGACTATATTGCATTCGGATATACACTCCAATATGGTGATGGATTGCCCGACACAAAAGCCGAATGGATAGCTGCCTGTTGCACACAACAGTTTGTTTGGGAAATGCTCGGCGTGAATCCCTCTCGTTCCTCGTGGGACAGCACATATATGAGTGACAAGCTATATACAGATTGGCTATCCGACACAGAGGACTTAATTGAATTGTATTATGATAAGGCAGTTTCGTTTGACGGAGATACAAAGAAAATCAATCTCGGTGGCTCAACCACCCTTACCGATTCTAACGGTGTGTTAAAATATTATCCTACTTTTTCAAAGACGATTGATAAGGTAACATTTTCTCACACAAAAGGCGAAAACAAGCTGAAAATCTCCGTTGCAAGTGACTGCACTACCCATTCGGTTAAGTTTAATTCAGCATCACAGAAAATATACAAGAATTTACCTGACGGCAGTGCCTACGATGATGATACAACAAATTATGTGTACTTTGAATTTGAGGGCAATGTGCAGAATTTGATGTTTTCAAAAAAAGCCGATCCACAGACCTTTAAGATTGATGTCAATATTGAATTTGGTAATCTGAAAATCAGCAAAACATCCGAGGATGAGATTATCAAAAATATTACTTTCACAGTAACAGGCAACGGAAAAACCTATACTCTGACTACCGACAGTAACGGCAATGCAGAGCTTAAAAATATTCCTATCGGAACATATACAATCAAGGAAAACGATATTGTCAGATATGTTAAGCAGGCTACAAAAACGGCTACTGTTACAGACGGAAAAACAGTTAATGTTTCGTTCAACAATATGCTCTTAAAAGGCAATATTAAGATACAGAAAAATTCAGAGGACAAGATTGTAAAAGACTTTACCTTTATCGTCAAAGGCAGTGACGGCAAAACATATAACGCAACAACAAATGCAGACGGTATTGCCACAATCACAGGTGTTCCCGTTTATGATAAAAACAATAACAAGATAACATATACTGTTCAGGAAACGAATGTGCCTGTCAGATATGTTACTCCTGACAATCAGACAGTTACCATTGAGGCTGATAAAACATCAACCCTTACCTTTAACAATGATTTAAAAAAATTCAGAGTACAGGTAACAAAGACAGATGTTGAAAAGACAGCCCCACAGGGTGACGGAACGCTTGCAGGTGCATCATACGGAATATATAAAGGCACAACCCTTGTTGACACCTATTACACCGATGAATACGGACAGTTCACAACAGATTACTATGTCTGTGATACGGATTGGTATATTCAAGAGTTATCCTCAAGTGAAGGCTATCTTGTTGACGGCACAAAGCACCCTGTCGGTGCTGATCCGAAACTCTATACAGTCGAGTATAACGAATGTAAAAACGCTGTTACCGAACAGGTAATCAAGGGCAGAATTGCAATCATCAAGCACACAGACAATGGTGATACGCAGATTGAAACACCCGAAAAGGATGCTGAATTTCAGATATATCTGAAATCAGCAGGCAGTTATGAAAAGGCTGATCCTGATGAAAGAGATATTCTTGTTTGTGATGAATACGGATATGATATTTCAAAATTATTGCCATACGGCACCTATGTTGTTCATCAAACGAAAGGTTGGGATGGCAGAGAGTTCATAAAGGACTTTACTGTTTATGTTTCAGAAAACGGAAAAACATATCCTTACCTTATCAACAATTCAAATTTTGAGAGCTATCTCAAGGTTGTTAAGAAAGATGCCGAAACAGGAAAAACAATTCCTTATGCTAATGCAGGCTTTCAGCTTTATGACAAGCATAATAATCTTATCTCAATGTCATTCACCTATTCAAAGCCGACTACCATTGATACTTTCTATACCAATGACGAAGGCTACCTTGTAACACCTGAAAAGCTACCTTATGGTACAAATTACAAGTTAGTTGAGGTTGCTGCCCCTTATGGCTATATCGTTGATAAAACACCGATTGTTTTTGATATATCTGCTGACAATGCTACAGTTGAAGATGCTCTCACAATCGTTAAGGTTGAAAAGGCAAACACTGCGCAGAAAGGCACAATAACTGTTACAAAATCAGGTGAGGTATTCTCTGATGTTGCATTATCGGGCAATGACGGCTCAACACAGATTTATCAGCCTGTGTTTGCTAAAGACATCTTAAAGGGTGCAGTTTTTGATATTATCTCAGCCGAGGATATTGTTACACTTGACGGAACAACAAGAGCCCAAAAGGGTGATATTGTTGATACCATTACCACAGATGATAACGGCACTGCAACAAGCAAATTGCTTTATCTTGGCAAGTATGATGTAAAAGAAAAAACTGCTCCGTATGGAATGGTGTTAAATGATGAAATTCATTCGGTTGAACTTGCATACGCAGGACAGAATGTAGAAATCAGCAAGACTGCAACATCTTTCTACAATGAAAGGCAGAAAGCCGAAATCAAGTTTGAAAAGACAATGGAGCTTGACGAACTGTTCGGACTTGGTAACAACGGTGAGGTCACAAGTGTAACCTTTGGTTTGTATGCAGAAAAGGAACTTGTATCTGCAAGTGGTGCAGTAATTCCTGCCGATGCTTTGATTGAAATTATCAATATGGATAAGAACGGCAAAGCAGAGGTTAAGACTGATTTACCAATCGGAGATTATTATATTCAAGAAATTGCAACAAACAACGCATATATCCTCAATGACAATAAATACCCTGTTGTTTTTGAATATGCAGGACAGGACACGGCAGTTGTAAATCTAACAGTAAATGACGGTAACCCTATTGAAAACAAAATCATTTACGGCAATATCAAAGGCTTAAAGATTGACCGTGAAACCGAAAAGACAATAGAGGGTGCTTTATTTGGTTTATTTAATCCTGATGAAACCGAGTTTACAGAGGATAACGCATTACTCACCTGCGAAACAGACGGCAACGGCATATTCACCTTTAACAATATCCCAATCGGTAATTGGTTAATCAAAGAATTAAAGCCTGCTGAAAATTATCTTGCTAATGATGAAATCTACCCTGTTCAGATTGATACAAACAAACAGATTATTGAATTTACTGTTGTGAATGACAGAATTCCTGAACTGAAAACTACGGCTACTGTTGATGGAAATAAGGAAGTTGTGGCAAAAGGCGAAATCACAATTGATGATGTTGTTGAGTACAAGCATCTTGTTCCCGGCAAAGAATACAAAATTGTTGGAACTCTTATGGATAAGTCCACAGGCAAACCATTTGAAATTGACGGCAAGCCTGTTACAAGCGAGGTTACTTTTATTCCTAAAAAAAGCAACGGCAAGGTGAATGTTGAATTTACCTTTGATGCAAGTGGCATCAAGACCGATACAGAACTTGTTGTATTTGAAACGCTTTATCGTGACGGCATTGAGCTTACTGCTCACGCTGATATTAACGATAAGGGGCAGACTGTGAAATTAACTCCTTATGTAGTTAAGACACCAAAGACAAGTGATAATAGTAACAAAAGAACGATTGCTACTGTAATGGCAATATCTGCTTTCGGTATCGTATCACTTGCGTATTACCTCATTAAGAGAAAGAAATCGAATAAAGGAGGTAAAGCATAATGACACCTAAAGCTATTATCGGAATTGTTATGGTAGTTGTTATTGTTGCAGCTATTGTTATTTTGCAGATTAAAAACAGAAAAAAGGACTAATTGAACATCACAGGGTGGCGCATGAATTGTGTCCACCCTGTTCATTTTAAGATATTCACAAGGAGAGCAGATAATGAAATTTAGGAAAAATTATGACTGCTTAAATTTTTCTTGTTGTGTTTATTGATTAAAATTCAGTTTGCTTTAAATAAAATAATTGATGTTATCTTATTTTTATAGTATTATATATCTATAACTTTTATCGGGAGAAAGCATATGTCTAATATATTGGTTGCAGATAATAACTTTTCAGTAAATTCTGCTGTAAATGAAATTAAAGGTTTGATTGAAAATTCCCGCAAAAACATTGCCGTTCAGGTTAATAATGAATTACTGATTACCTATTGGAAAATCGGTGAAATTATTGTTAAGTATGAGCAAAATGATAATATCAGAGCAGCTTATGGTGACAAGACACTTAAAGTGCTTTCAAAGGAATTATCTAAAGAGCTCGGAAAAGGTTTTTCCGTTTCAAATATTTATAATATGAGAGCTTTTTATTTGGAATATCCAAAATTCCAGACACTGTCTGTAAAATTGAGTTGGTCACATTATTGTGAACTTATATCTATATCGGATACTGATAAACGAAGCTTTTATGAAAAAGAATGTATTAATTCTTCTTGGTCAGTCAGAGAATTAAAAAGGCAGATAAACAGCTCCTTATTTGAAAGATTGTTATTATCAAAGGGCGATGCAAATAAAGAAAAAGTTTTTGAATTATCACAAAAAGGAATTGATTATTCAACACCTGAAAATGTAATAAAAGATCCTTATGTTTTTGAATTTCTCGGAATACCTGAGGATAAGCCTATGCTTGAAAATGATTTGGAAAAAGCATTGGTCAGACAGATAGAAAATTTTCTCTTGGAACTTGGCAGAGGTTTTATGTTTGTTGGAACACAACAGAGAGTTACAATAAATAATACACATTACTATGTGGATATGGTATTCTATAACAAAATACTAAAGGCATATGTTTTAATTGAGCTTAAAACTACAAAACTTACTCCCGAAGCTGCCGGTCAGATAAATATGTATCTGAATTATTACGAAAATGAAATAAATGATGAAAATGACAATAAACCAATCGGCATAATCCTTTGTACAGATAAAGACAGCATCACTGCCGAATATGCACTCGGAGGTTTGTCAAATCAGATATTTGCTTCAAGATATGTTTTATATATGCCTGACAAAGAGCAGTTAATCAGTCAGGTTGAGAATGTATTAGACCTGTGGAATAAAGATAACAATAATAATTAAATATAACTTTCTGAAAGCACCGTATTTTCGGTGCTTTTTATCATTTTTAAGGGCGGCTATTAAACAAGCCAAAAGAAATATGAGTTATAAAGGAGGCTGATATTATGGCAAACAAAATAACCTTTCAGCAGAAAACAAAAGTAATAAATAAACTGTTTGAAAGTAATATCAATACCGAAAAAGAACTGCAAAATCTTTCTCTCAAAAGCATTGTTGCTATTAAGGGTATTACTGTTGCAGAAATGAACATCATTGCCGAGTTGCAGGAATCCGTAAAAGCAGGCAAGCTCTTTACTTATCTCGGAGGTGCTGATAATGAGCAAAGTAACTGATACTATGACCTTGTGTGCTGCAAAAGGAAATGAAAAGAAATACGCCTTTGCTCAAAGTCAGCAGATTAGAATGCAGACAGGCTATGTCGGTTATCTGCGTGGTGATTTCGGCAGAAACGGCAGTGAATTTTATTCCACTTGGATGGATGAAATTAAAGACCACAAAACACCTGAATTTCAATCGGAATTTGACGATGTCATAAATGCCCTGCGTGATGATCCGAAATACAGAGGAATTTTACGCAATCTTGATGATATGAAACTACTTTGTTCAACAAGACCTCAAAGCTATATCAAATTTGATAACTTACCTGATGCTTTTGTATTCAGAGCAGATACGGATAACTATGCTTATCTTATCAAATGTCAGACACACAAGGGTGACTATAACTTTTATGTAACTGCATTTGATAAGGACTGCCTTGACAGACACATCAAAAATGCCGAAAAAGGAATTAAATTTGTAGATAGCCGATATAAAAAGCTATTCACGATTCCTGACGGAGATAAAATTCAAATCACATTTTATGACGGAACAAAGGAACTTCGCACTTGCAGATATATTGACGAATATCATACGGAAATTGGCGAACATCTTTATCATATCTGTCAGTTTGCCGAGCTTATGGAGAATAACGGAAACTCTGTTATTCCTATGCGTTCCTCATTGCCTGAACAATGCTTTGTTTATGTTGATACCACAAATGAAATAGGTTTAGTTAAGAAAGGTGAAAAAGGATACTCTGTTTCGAGTTATACGGTTGAGGATCCTGAAAAGAATAAAGAACTTGTAAAATACCTGAATGACAAATTGAATATCAGTGATGTTCAGTATTCAGCAATGACGGCAGGCTCTATGTTCGGTTGGAAAGATCCTTGTGCTAATCCTGACAACTATGACAAAAATGGTGTGTGTACTAAAACGGGCAGAAAATTTGATAATATAGCGAGGTGAAAATATGGCATCTAAATTTGAATTGTTATCAAATGTTTATGATGAAATCAGCAAGGATGTTGTACGCTCACCTGATAATTGGCAGAGCTTTTTAGCGTCTGTCTGTTATAATTATCGACTGCGTTTTGATGAACAGTTACTCGTTTATGCACAAAGACCTGATGCAACGGCTGTCCTTGAATTTGATAAATGGAACAGAAGGTTTAATCGTAAAATCAAAAAAGGCTCAAAAGGTATTGCAGTATTTTCAAATGAAAACAGAAAATATATCAAATACTACTTTGATATATCAGATACAGTTGAGCGTGAGCAATCAAAGCCTGTTCCTGTGTGGCAGTACAAGGAGGAGTATCAGGCTGATGTTATCGAAACCCTTGAAAATTCATTTGGTGAGCTTGAGAATAAAGACAATCTGTATAATGCAGTAATGTCAATGACTGACAATATTACTGCTGATAATATTCCTGATTATCTTTCGGACTTGTTGGCAGTATCAAACGATAGCTTTCTTGCAGGACTTGATGAGGATATGATTTCATCAATGTATAGCCTAACCGTTAAAAACAGTATTGCCTTTATGGTATTAACAAGACTCGGCTTTAATGCAAGTGAGTATTTTGACGGAGATGATTTTCAGGCAGTAGTAAATTTCAACACACCTGATACGCTTAATGCTCTCGGTTTTGCAACGAGTGATATTTCACAGATGGTACTTGCAGATATAGCCCAAACTGTAAAATCACTTGATATTGAAAATCGCATAATTGCAGAAAAATCAAATGCAGATTATACTAAAGCCGAAAACAAAAATATTGAAAGGAGTGCTGATAATGGTACAGTACGATTACAGGACACAGGGCGAAGTTCAGATTCCAAATCTGATAGTCCCGACACAGACGAATTTGATTACGGGCAGATATTCGCAGATGAGGAAACAGTTCCTTCAGGAAAATCACAGGGTGATTTATTACAATTACCTGACGAAAGGAACATTGCAGAGTCATCTGTCGGAGATAGAACACAGAGCGAGAGCATTGGAAAAGCAGTTGATGATACAGATGTCAGCACAGGAGGGATTGACCGAGGAACTCAAGGCACAGGATATGATGGCTTGGGTACAAGGTATGAACAATTTGAAGAACAGAGTGCAGGAAATCGTTATGAACGAGGTAGTTTACAGTCTGTAACAGATGAATTGCCACCTTTTACAGACAATGATTTAATCATTGCAATGCTGAAAAATCCTAACGATGACTTGGTGCATCGAAAGGAGCTTATTGTTAAGAATTTCAACTCACTTAAAAGAGTTGAAAGAAAAATTATATACAAACAATGTATCCGAGAAGGTTTTACGAATTTATCATTGATGATAAAGCCGTAGGATTCACTACAACGGATATAGGACTCCTTATGTATGAGGGTAATTACCAAACTCGTACTAAGGAGTCCATTTTTTCTTGGGATGTTGTAGCCGAAATGATAAGGAAACTTATTAAAAACGGCGAATACTTACCAAAAAAGGAAAAGGAACAGAAAAGCACTGCACAATTCAGTCTTTTTGATTTCAATGAAACCTTTGTCAATGAACTTGATATTACGGCTGATTCACAGGTGTCCTTATTCACCGACTTTGGTGTATCACAGCAGATTATTGATGAGGCTTTGTGTTCGGGAGCAAATGAAAAAGACAGCCGACTGACAATCTGTGCATATTTCAGGCGTGATTTTGGTCTTGATGATAATGTTCAATTCTTAAAGGAACATTATGAGCAAGGTGCTTTTGGTTTCATATTTGAGGGTGAACAGGTATCTGTATATTATGATGATAAAGGCATAAAGGTTTCTAAAGGTAATTATGCTAACCGTTCAGGTGCTACTCTTGTGACTTGGGAACAGGCAGCTAAACGAATATCTGAACTGCTTGATGTCGGCAGATATATGCCACAAAGCGAGCTTGACAAGGTTGATGATTTTGAAATCAGCTTTGTTGCAGACCGTCTTGTTGAATTTGCAAGAGATATGCAGGAGGAATATACCAACAGAGATAACATCTTGCCCTTTGTTAAGCACCATATTAAAAACATTGGTGGCTACCCTGACCGAGTGGAAAAGGTAAAAGAGCTTTTGAACACTCCTGCATATTTTAATGTGATTGCCGATGAGTATGCAGACTTTATGCAGGCATTAGAGGATGACGGATATTTTCTGCGTTCTAACTACGGCAAAAAATATACTCCTGAATATGTCAATCTGTTTGTTGAGAGTATGCTCCGAGAGCCTATACCATTTAAGGCTCAACCTGATTTTACCACACCTTCTGAATACTTTATATCCGAGGATGAGATAAAGGCAATAATCAGAGGTTATGAGAGTAAACGAGGTTCAGAAGATAGACTTGAAAGATATTCATATTATCTTGAACACTCTAATGCAAAGGAACGAGTAAAACATTTAAAATCTCATACAGGAGCAAGCAGTTTGTCGGGCTTTAATTATTATGAAAATGATAGTAAAGGCTTTACTTTCAGTCATAATGATTTATTCAGACCTTATGCGAAAACAACAGTGTCTTGGCAGCAAGTTGATAAGTATATCGGCAATATGATTGCAAATCACGAATATCTTTCACAGGATGATTTGAAATTAGTTGATTACTACGAGCGAAAACAGGCAGCTTTAGCCATTCATCATTTCTATTTCGGTGTGCCTGTTAATATACCAAAATTGAATGAATATGAATATGATGAATATTGGGAATCGGTTGAAAATATAGCTGAACAACTTAAAAGCCCCGTCAGAGTATCAGAGATACAGTCCATAATGACTGAACTGTATAACAGTGTTGATTTTGAGGACAGATACAGAGATTATGCAGATATTGGTATTAAGACAATCAATGAATTTGCTGACGGCACTTTCACTTGCTTTGGAGATAAGAACAAGACCATTGCACCTCTAATCAAGGCTGAAAAAACTGCCGAAAGCAAATTTGAAAAGGTTAATGATGATAACACATCACCCGAATGGCTGAAAACATATAACGGCTTAAAATCAAAATATCCGAATACACTTGCCTTTTATCAGGTCGGAGATTTCTTTGAAACCTATTCCGATGATGCAAAAGTAGTTGCCAAACATCTTGATCTTGTTCTTACAAGCAGGCACATTAACGATACTGAACGAGTTGTTATGTGTGGCTTTCCTAATCGTGATCTTGATAAAAATGCTAAAAGGCTTAATGAATTTGGTTTTTCTGTTGTTCTTTCGGCAATGGAAAATGGAGAGAGAAAGGAACAGATATATCCCTACCCTCCGTTAGCTGATGATTACAGACTCAAGCAAGCTAAAGACCTTATCGACAATTTTGTTAATAAGGAATATGAGCATAGCAACGGTGCAGATTTCAGTGACCTGACAAATGTTAATGTTGCCTATACAAATCTCGGTGACAATGAGGAACACGAGGTGCAGGCAGCTGTTGACCTTGTTAATTTTGCAGTCAATAAATATTATGACGGAAAACTTGCAGAAAGCAGTCAGTATAAAAGCCTTGATGACCTTATCAACTATGAGCTTGAGGGCTTGAGCTTTGACGATTTGGTATATATTGATGAGGATAAAATTTCAGAACTTGAAAAAGCTCCTGTCACCATTGAACAGGCATTACAGTATATAAAGAATTTCAATGAGATTTCAACTGAATATACTGACGAAAGTCAATATGCAGATTTATCTGATATTGCACTTGCCTATACCACAACAGAGGATAATCTGCACGAAATTCAGGTAACTGCAAATCTTATTGACTTTACAATAAATCAGTTTATTGATGACAAATTGGTCTATACAGAGCAGTACAACAGTCTTGATGATATGACTGAAAAGGCTTTGAAATGGCTTGATTTTGATAATTTGGTATCTGTCAGTGATGAGAGTGAATTGAAATTCAAGGAACTTTCTGAAAATAAAACAGAGCTTGATACGAGTGAATTTGCATCTAAAAACAATAATTCAATTTCAAGCAATTCTACTATAAGAAGAAATTATAATCTGCTCAACGAAATTTGCCCTGAAATATTTTCTAAAGAACAGGATTATGTTAAGTTTGAAAGTGGCAGCTTAATGCCTTTGACAATTGAGTGGATAAGCGATGACAGAATTGCAGTTGTTCATTACTATAAAGTAAATGGTGATATGGTTGCTGATCCTGATATGGAATTTATTGTTGATGTCGAAAACAGAACATTGACAGCAGCAACATATCAGCAGGATAACTTGGCTTTATATCAAAATGTCTATGCGTATGAAACACCAAATTATAATCTTCAAAAAGATTTGAATCAGTTTGCTAATCAGTGGTTTAAGAATATTAAATCACAGAATTACGAGCGTGTATATGATGATTTAGAGATTAAGTCTGATAATGAGTCTAATTCTATATCAACATCGCAATCCAAATCAAGAGTACAAACCTTTGATTTGCATCCTGAAATACCAATGGCAGACAGGCATAACTATAACTTTCGTGATAAAGAAATTGAAACTGTCGGTAAAAAAGAGCGTTTTCGTCGCAACATTAACGCTATCAATGTTTTAAGGGAATGCGAATTTGACAATCGTTTTGCAACTCCTGAAGAACAGGAAATATTATCAGGCTATGTCGGTTGGGGTGGTCTTTCAGAGGCTTTTGATGAAAACAACAGTGCGTGGGCAGATGAATTTATTGAACTGTATACAGTATTAAGTCCTGATGAATACGATGCTGCAAGAGCAAGCACTCTAACTGCCTTTTACACACCACAGCCCGTTATTTCTGCCATATACAAGGCACTTGATAATCTCGGCTTTAAGCAAGGCAATATCCTTGAGCCTTGCTGTGCTATAGGTAACTTTATCGGTATGTTGCCTGAAAATATGCAGGACAGTAAAATGTTCGGTGTTGAAATGGATACCGTATCGGCAGGCATTGCACAACAGCTTTATCCAAAGTCATCCATTATGGTAACACCTTTTGAAAAGGCTGATATTCCTGACAGTTTTTTTGATGCAGTTGTGGGCAATGTTCCTTTCGGCAACTACAAGCTGAATGACAAAAGATACGATAAAAACAATTTTCTCATTCACGATTATTTCTTTGCCAAGTCCCTTGATAAGTTAAGACCGGGGGGCGTAATGTGCCTTATCACATCTAAAGGCACAATGGATAAGGAAAGCTCAGATGTACGCAGATATTTAGCACAGAGGGCTGACTTGCTCGGTGCAATCAGGCTGCCTGACAACACCTTTAAGGGCAATGCAGATGCAAAGGTAACATCCGATATTCTCATTCTCCAAAAGCGTGACAGAATGGCAGATGTAGAGCCTGAATGGGTGCAGCTTGATACAGATGAGAACGGCATCCGTATGAATAAATATTTTGTCAATCATCCTGAAATGATACTCGGCGATATGGTTATGGAATCAGGCAGATTTAAGCCTGAAAGTGCCTGCAAGGCTTTTGAAAATTCCGACCTTTCCAAACTGCTTGAAAAAGCAGTATCAAATATCAAAGGTGAAATCACAGAATATTCCATTGATGATATTGCAGATGATGACGAGGAATATATCCCTGCTGATCCGAATGTGCGTAATTTCTCTTACACAGTTTGTGACGGCAAAATATATTACAGAGAAAACTCCCTAATGCGAGAGGTTAAGGCAGGTATAACTGCCGAAAACAGAATTAAGGGTATGATTGCGATTCGTGACAGTGTTCGCAAGCTGCTTGAAATGCAGAGTGAAAATTATCCTGATGATGAAATCAAAGCAGAGCAAGCAAATCTAAATGTTGTTTATGACAGTTTTGTTGATAAATACGGATATATCAACAGCCGTGCCAATGAGTCTGCATTTGCAGAGGATAGCTCATATTTCTTAATCTGTTCACTTGAAATATTCAAGGAGGGTAAATTTGAACGCAAGGCAGATATGTTCAACAAAAGAACAATTCAGTCACATAATCCTAAAACTCACGCAGATAATTCCATTGAGGCTTTCGGTATCTCTATGGGAGAAAAAGCCTGTGTTGATATGGAATATATGTGTCAGCTTACAGGCAAAAGCGAGGATGAAATTTTTTCGGATTTGATGGATATAATCTATCTCAATCCTGATTATTCCGAAAATGGCAATGCACCGAAATACCTCACCTCTGATGAATATTTATCAGGCAATGTCAGAGTAAAGCTCCGACAGGCTAAAGATTTAGCCGAAAAGGATGAGCGTTTCAAAATCAATGTGCAGGCTCTTGAAAAGGTACAGCCTGTTGACCTTAAGCCAAACGATATTTCTGTTCATCTCGGTGTCACTTGGATACCGATTAAATATATTGAACAGTTTATGTATGAACTGCTTGATACTCCGTATCATATTAAAAGCAAGATTAGAGTGCATTACAACGAGGTTGCAGACAGTTGGAACATCGAGCATAAATCTGCTGATAACATCAATCTGAATGTTACACAGAAATACGGAACTGACCGTAAAAATGCTTTTCATATTATTGAAAACACGCTCAACCTGCGTAATGTAAAAGTCTTTGACTATGAGGAAAATGATGAGGGCAAGCGAGTTGCCATTCTTAACAAGGATGAAACTACGATTGCACAGCAAAAGCAGAAAATCATCAAGCAAAAGTTTAAGGATTGGATATGGCGTGATCCTGAACGCAGGGATACGCTCTGCAAGCTATATAATGAAAAATTCAACTGCATCCGACCTCGTGAATATGACGGCAATCACATTGTATTTGAGGGAATGAATCCCGAAATCACCTTGCGACCTAATCAGAGAAATGCTGTCGCAAGAGGAATATACGGAGGTAATTCCTTGTTTGCACACTGCGTTGGTGCAGGCAAAACCTATACAATGGCAGCGATAGCACAAGAGAGTAAAAGACTTGGTTTATGCACTAAGTCTTTATTTGTTGTACCAAATCATATTGTACCTCAATGGGCAAGTGAGTATTTAACACTCTATCCTTCTGCAAATATTCTTGTAGCAACAAAGAAAGATTTTGAAACAAGAAATCGTAAAAAATTCTGTGCAAGAATTGCCACAGGAGATTATGATGCAATCATTATCGGTCACAGTCAGTTTGAAAAAATACCTTTGAGTGTCGGCAGACAGGTATTCAATATCAATAAGCAAATTCAGGAGATAATGCAAGGTATTGAAGATGTTAAAGCAGAAAACGGCGAAAGATTTACAGTAAAGGCTCTTGAGCAGACAAAGAAAAGGCTTGAAACAAAGCTTAAAAGGCTGAATGACCAAAGCCGAAAGGATGATGTTGTTACCTTTGAGGAACTCGGTGTTGACCGTATTTTTGTTGATGAGGCACACTATTACAAAAATCTTTTCATTTACTCTAAAATGCGAAATGTCGCAGGTATTTCACAGACAGAGGCTCAAAAATCAAGTGACCTGTTTATGAAATGTCAATACCTTGATGAACTGACAGACTGCAAGGGTGTAATGTTTGCAACAGGCACTCCGATAAGCAATTCAATGGTTGAGCTTTACACAATGCAGAGATATTTGCAATATGAAACCCTACGCAAATTCGGTTATCTGAACTTTGATTCGTGGGCAGCACAGTATGGTGAAACAGTTACTGCTATGGAACTTGCACCCGAAGGCACAGGTTATCGTATGAAAACACGATTTGCAAAATTCAACAATCTGCCTGAACTGATGTCGATATTCAGAATGTGTGCAGATATTCAGACTGCCGATATGCTGAAACTCCCTGTCCCAAAGGCAGTTTACAAAAATATATCTGTAAAGCCGTCTGAAATTCAAAGGGAAATGGTGTCCGACCTTGCAGACAGAGCCGATGCAATCAGAGAAAGGTTGGTCAAGCCGTATGAGGATAATATGCTTAAAATTACCAATGACGGCAGAAAATTAGCCCTCGACCAAAGGCTGATGAATCCTGCACTGCCTGATTTTGAGGGCAGCAAGGTAAATGAGTGTATCCGAAATATTTATGATATATGGGAAAACACTGCCGAAAAGAAATCAACACAACTTGTGTTCTGCGACCTATCTACACCAAGTGCGAATACAACCAAAACGGATAATGTTGATTTAGCAAAGATGCTTGTTTTTCAAAATATCTATGATGATATTCGCACAAAGCTCATTGAAAAAGGTGTTCCACCTGAAGAAATAGCCTTTATCCACGATGCTAAAAATGACAAGCAAAAGGCTGATTTGTTTGCAAAAGTCCGATCAGGTAAAGTGCGTGTGTTACTTGGCTCAACACAGAAAATGGGTGCAGGTACGAATGTACAGAATAAGCTGATAGCTATTCATCACATCGACTGCCCGTGGCGACCGAGTGACCTGCAACAGCGTGAAGGTCGAATTGTTCGTCAGGGTAATGAAAATGATGAGGTATATATATTCAGTTATGTTACGGAAAACACCTTTGACGCTTATCTTTATCAGCTTGTTGAGAACAAGCAGAAATTTATCGGTCAGGTTATGACAAGCAAAACGCCTATGCGTTCCATTGAGGATATTGATGAGGCTGCTTTGTCCTATGCAGAAATTAAAATGCTTGCGACAGGCAATCCACTTATCAAGGAAAAAATGGACTTGGATAAGCAGGTTGAGGATTTGAAACTGCTTGAAAGGAACTACTATTCCGAAAGATATGACTTTGAGGATAAGGTTACAAAGGAATATCCACAGCAGATTACTCTGTGTAAATCGAAAATCAAGGCACTTGAAATTGATATTGAAACGGCAAAACGGCACCTCAAAAGCTCCTCTGATTACTTTGGTGGTATGGTAATAAACGGTGAAACCTATTCCGAAAAGAAAGCTGCAGGTGAGGCTATTATTCGCATAATGAAAACCTTTAAACACAGCTTGCAGACACTCCCTGTCGGCACTTACAGGGGCTTTGAAATGGATATGACGCTTGCTGCAGGTCTACGAGGAGCAGAGTATATCCTTTTAATAAAAGGAGCTATGACGCACAAACTTGAACTCGGTTATGATGTTTATGGTAACATAACCCGAATTGATAACTGTATTGACAATTTTGAAAGTGATTTGCACATAGTAAAATTCAGTCTTTCTGAAACACAAAAGCAGCTTGAAATCGCACAGGAAAGCCTAAAAGAGCCGTTTGAGCAGGCTGATGAGCTTGCTCAAAAAGAGGAACGCTTGAACGAGCTTAATGAGATTTTATGCCTTGATGAAGATGACGGCTTTATTGACGAAGAACCTGATGAGAATGAAATCAAACAGCCTAAACGAGAAAAAGTGCTTGTTAGATAAATGATTTTCAATTTACGACATTGTTTTTTTGTTTATACAATTATAATAGTTATTATTTGCTTATTAAAACTGTACTTGCAAATTACGAATGGTTGTGCTATAATTTATGAATACAAAAAGGATGTTAAAAGAAGAGGAAAATTATATGCCAATGATTTCAGAGAGAACGAAGAATAACATATGTTCTACAATCGGTCTTAACTTTGATGAACTTGTCAATTTGGATTTCGAAGATGAGATTGCATTCGTTACTGAAAAGAACAATAGAAAGCCTGTATTTCCAACGGATATTGATAAAAGAAAATTCGGACGAGGAAATCCGTTGCTTTCCAGAAGAAGAATAAAAACAATTGAAGATGTAGATAAAGGATTAAAAAAGATTAAATAATGACAAACAATACTATTAATCCTGAAATTAATGAAAGAATTAATATCCTTTTTGAAACATATAAAAATGTTGTTTCTCCTTTTATTGTTCAGTTAGAGGTAATGGATGGTGAATTTCCTACCGAAATTCTAAATGAGATTAGAGCGACAATGACACATCTTGCAAAAATGAATTTAACAGAGAGCGATGATGTTATTGAAGATAATATAACTAAAGCAGAAAGACATATAAAAAGGGCTGTTCTTGATGGCTTTAAATACTGCTGTTTAAGTTTTGATGATCAGTATAATGTTTTTAATTCAATGTATAAAGGTACTGATATGTCTATTGTAGATAATGGTGAATTTATTGCCAACTTATCTAAAATGCGTAAAAAAGCTACAGAGTCATTAATTATCGCAAAGTCGTATGAATTAGAACCTGATTCGGAAGAAGAACTTTTATATGAAAAATATGAAGATGCTTATAACAATTATTATGATCTTCATAAATATATTGAAGATTCATTGGATAATTTAGAAATAGCAAAGCATAAAAGTACAAAAGATGCAGCTATTGGCAAATGGGGCATAGTAGTAGGTGTTGTCGGAGCAATTATAGGAATTGCGGGAATAGTAATCAATTTTATATAAAATTTAATATGATGATACGCCGATTGGTTTTCAAACAGAAAATCAGTCGGCTTTTTCTATTGTAAAGGAGATTACATTATGAAATATAAAATTAAAACATCAGTTCCTGAAGATATACGAGCAACAAAACTTAATACATCCATATATCTGAAAATGGAATTGGAATTTGATAGCTTTATTGATAATCTTAAAACTTTATCACCTGAAAAGATTATTGAAAGCTCATACGAAAAAGTTTTCAAGGAGGAAATATTGAACTGTTTTGATGAGAGTAATCCACTTGATGAAAAGCAGGCAAAGGCACTACTGTCTAAAAAGAATCCTCTTGATTATCTCTATCAGGAGTGGCTTGATATGGACAGCTCATATATTGATTTGCTTGTTGACAGTATAAAGTATTCTGCTGCTAAGGAAATTCAGTACGGCAAAAATAACAAGCAAACCGAAATTACAACAAGGTGATTATATGCCGTATTATTCAAAAGAAACCATTGCAGAGGTAAAGAAAATTGACTTGCTGACATATCTTGAAAACTATGAGCCGAATGAACTCGTTAAACTTTCTGATGGCATATATACCACAAGAGAACACGATAGTCTGAAAATTTCAAATGGCTTATGGTTTTGGTGGTCAAGAGGTTTCGGGGGCAGATCTGCTTTAAAATATTTGACAGAGGTCAGGGGTATGTCTTTTATTGATGCAGTTGACAGAATCGTAAACAAAACAGCAATTCAGCCTGCAATTCCTTCTAAAATCGAGCGTAAAAATAGACCTGAAAAGCTCATTTTGCCTGATGTATATAGGTATGCTACAAATGTTGCAAATTATCTTACACAGGTCAGAGGAATTGACAGCGAGATAGTAGATTACTGTATTCAAAAAGGCTTTATCTATGAAAGCAAAAGGTATCACAGTGCTGTTTTTGTCGGCTATGATAGTAATAATGTTGCTAAATATGCAGCCTTTCGTGCGTGCGATGGCAGCAGAGTTATGGGCGACTGTTCAGGCAGTTCAAAGGAGTATTCTTTTCGGCTGATTGGTAGTAAAAGCAATGATACCGTACACCTTTTTGAAAGTGCGATTGATGTTATGTCTTATGCCACCTTAATTAAAATGGTTGAAGGCGATTGGCAAAAACACAACCTCATTTCTTTGTCAGGAGTATATATGCCAAAGAAAGAAATTAAGGACAGTAAAGTCCCTATTGCACTTGTAAAATACTTTGAAGAATATCCAAATACAAAGCAAATTTATCTGCATTTGGATAACGATATTGCAGGCAGAAAGATGACAAAAGCACTCAAAATAATACTGCCAAACGATATAAAAGTCATTGATAATCCCACTCCGTTTGGAAAGGATGTCAATGACTTTTTGCTTATAAAGAAAGGTATAATTAAGCCTTTCAAATACGATTGGAGGAATGATAAAAGTGCCAAAAAACAAAGCCTATGTCCTGCTCGTTGAGCCTAAATCAAAGCCAAGAATTATTCAGATTGAGGATGACGAGCAGGCTATAAAATCTATTGTCGGAGGAGAGATTGACAGGATAAAAATACCCTCTGATGATGTTACAATTCTCTTTCAAAAAGACGCTGTGAAGAACGGAAAAATGCTTAATCGTGTTGCAATAATCAAAGAAAATGTGCCTGTTGTTAATCAAATTTTAGCCGACAATTTCATCGTTGCCCATACACCAAAGGGTGAAAATACTCTTGCTGATATAACGCAGGAACTTGTCGATAAGTATTTCAAACAGTTTGAAAAGCCTGATAAATTTCATCGAAATAAGAACGGTGAAATTATAGTAATCGGTGAAAAAAGCAATTCTGAAAAGGCAATCGAACGATAAAAAAGTATGATTTTTCTTAAAGAATTGTGTAATTGAAAAAATGGCGTAAAAAGGATTGCGTTATCTTAGCCAGCAGACTGTTTGTACTTACATCCAAACAGTAAAAGCTGTTTAGGGGCAAGCCCCTAATACCCCTTTAATCAATAGTTGATGTAGTTTATTATTCAAACTGATAATGATGTTCCGACACTATATTGGTATAAGTTAAAATAATGATTAAAAATCGAGAAAATAAAGCCGTGACAATTTGTCACGGCTTGAAGAGGACCGAAAAATATAGCCTGCACATTTTCATGCAGGCTGTGTTAATTCAGATTCAATTGTTTTTCATATCTCCTGATTTAAGAATATTCATCCAATCTCTTCTTGCATAAAGAAAACGCTGAACAACAACAGTTTCAGTTTCTTTACGAATAATATAAAACAAGAGATAGTTTTTTATTGTGATAAATCTGAAACCTTCTCTTGCAAGAATTTCGTCATCAACAATTGCGTATCTTTCAGGCATATCAGTTAATGAATGAACAGTTTTTTCAACAAGGTCAAGAAGATTGACTGCCGCTTGATTATTTTTTAATTCGTTTGAAATATATGAAACAGCATCGCTTAAATCTTTTTGTGCAGGCTCGGTTACAATAATTTTATACATCAGGCATTTAATCCTTTCCTTAAGTCAGCTATGACATCATCAAAAGGTTTTGTGTTGCCTGATTTTTCAGCTTGTAAACCCTCGTTTAAAAGATTATATAATTCAAATTTACCACAGAGTTTTTCATATGCTTCAATACTCAAAACGGCAAGGTCACCTTTTCCGTTTTTTGTTATGAAAACAGGTTCACAATATTCGTGACAAAATTGAGAAATTTCATTATAACTGTTTCTCAAATCTGCACTTGGTCTTATTGTTGGCATTAAACTCACCTCCGTTATTATTATACTCAAATTATATCAAAATATTGATATGCAGTCAAGAGGTTTCAAAAGAGGTACAATTTTATCCCATTTAGATTAACAAAATATCGAAAGGAAAATGTAAAATGAAAATATTGATTTTTTTAATTGGATTTATTATCGGTGGAACGGCAGGAATTATCTGTATGTGTATGGTGCAGATAAACCGTGACACCGAAAATGAATTAAGAAAGGCAGAAACTGAAAATGAAAAGAAACATAATCAGACAATTCAGATTTAACATTGATGAAAATGAAATCTTAAAGCATAAGGCACAGTTTTGCTGCCTGACTGATTCTGCACTTGTTCGTATGTTAATTCTCGGATACAAGCCTAAGCCGAAACCTGATAAAGAATTTTACAACGCATTAAGAAATTTATCATCAATCGGCAACAGCATAAATCAGATTGCAGCGAAAGCAAATTCTCTCGGCTTTGTTGATGTTCCAAGACTGTATAAAGAGTTTGAAAGTATTGAAAAACTGAAAGACGATTTGTATGAAAAATATCTTAAACCCGATAAGGAATAATTATGGCAGTAACAAAGCTATGGAAGGTAACAGATAATCTTGACCGAGTGATAGACTATGCCGAGGATGAAGAAAAAACACGCAAGCCGAAATATTCCGAAAAGGAATGGCAGTCACTCAAAGATGTTTTGAAATATGCCAAAGATGAGGAAAAAACAGAACAACAATTTTATGTGTCAGGAATAAACTGTAATCCTGATAAAGCCCGTGAGCAATTTGTTATGGTAAAAGAGCAATACAATAAAACGGATGGCATACAAGCGTATCACGGATATATCAGTTTTAAGGACACAGATAACATATCTCCTGATCTTGCTCAACAAATCGGAATTGAATTTGTAAACAGAGTATGGGGCGAGAGATTTCAAGTCGTTGTTACTACTCACCTGAACACAAAATGTCTGCACTGCCATTATGTCGTAAATTCTGTTTCACTTGTTGACGGCAAGAGATTGCAGAACAGAGAAAAGGCTTGGTTTTATTTCAGGCATATTGCAGACGAGGTTTGCAGGGAATATGGATTGTCTGTTATTGAAAATCCTGACAGGAACAAAGAACCTGATTATGTAACTTTGCTTGACAGTCAACAAACAATGAAGGAACAGGCAGGAATACCTACAAGATATAATCTTGCCCGTGCTGCCATTGATGAGGCAGTTGAAAACAGCAGAACACTTGAAGAATTCAAAAGATGTCTTTCAGCAATGGGATATAAGTACAAAATCAGTCCTACCCTTAAATATTGGACAGTTACCCCTAAAGGCTGGGATAAGCCAATCCGTCTTTACAGACTTGGTGAAAATTACACCAATGTGCGTATTCAGGAACGCATTAAGGAAAACGATATATTTATGAGTATAAATATGAAATCATATCAGCCTGCTATATATGTGCCTAATGAGAAATACAATCCTCGTAAAGTCAAAGGCAGTCTGTATAATTTGTATTTATACTATTGCTATCGGCTCGGATATTTTAATAAGCCGAATGAAAAGCAGAATATCCGAGATTACAATAGACTGCATTATCTTTTAAGAGAAGATTTAATGAAAGTCGATAAATATTCACAGGAGGCAGAGCTGCTCGGTAAAAATCACATTGATACTACCGAGCAGCTTTTCTCATATAAAGAGTCTTTGCAAAAGGAACTTGAAACTTTAACCGATGACCGTAAACACCTGAGAAATAAAGAGAGAAGAAATATAAGTGAGGTTGAGTCGGCAAAGGTTAAGTCCGAGATTTCACGGATAAGTCAAAGACTTAAAGAACTCCGTCGGGAGATTTCACTCTGCGATGATATTGCTGCACATTCCCACATTTTAGAAAACAATGTCGAGCAGATTATTGCAGATGATGAAAGACTAAACCGAAAGAGTAAATATATTTCAAAGGAGGAAAACCGAAATGTATAACGGTGGTGACGCAGCCGAACAAATTGTTCGCTTATCCCTTGAAGGCTTTCAGGTGGCTGCCAAAATCACAGGCGAGGCTGCAAAAAATATTGCAATGCTTTTGATTTCTGTGTTGAGACAGGAACAGAAAACCAAAGGTAAAGCAAGGCTTACCAATATGATTAAATCAGGTAAAGAGCTTAAAGTATTTTCAGTTGAGCAAAAGGACTTATCTAAATTCAAGGAACAGGCTAAAAAGTATGGTGTACTCTATACTGTTCTGCGTGAAAAAGGTAATAAGGATCAGCACGCTGTTATTGATATTATTGCAAGAGCAGAGGATGCATCAAAAATTCAGCGAATTATGGATAGATTTGAGCTTGCCTGTGTTGACAGAGGTAAAATTGTCACAGCAGTTGAAAAGGATATGGAAAGCAAAAAGAAAAAATCCGAATCCAAAGACAATGCAGAAACCGAGTCTGATGAAAAATCAGAAGATGACGATTTCTATAAAGATATATTTGGTGATGATGAGCCTGAAACTGAAAAGGCAGAGAAAGAGCCTGCTCAAAAAGCAGACACAGAGGTTGATGACAGTGAAAACCCTTTTACCGAGAGGACAGAAAGCCCTCTGTCCGAGCAAAGCTCAACAGACACAACACAATTATCTGATAAGGGTATTGCCGATAAGGACAAAAAGGAATCTGTTAAATCGAAATTAAACGATTTTAAGAAAGCAGCCGAAAAGCAGAAATCAGATAAATCAAAGATTCTTGATGTTGCAAAGGGCGAACATCAAATTCCTAAACCCAATATTAAAATTCCAAAGGAGAGATAACTATGGCTTACAAGTCAAAACAAAGAAATTTCAGAAAGCGTGAAACAAAGGCAGAATATGCAGCTCGCAAGAAAGCAGAAAAAGAGGCCGCTTATGAAACGATTGATGACAGTATCAGTGAGATGATGCAGAGTGATGAGAGCTTTGTAAACTACCTCAATTTTCAGTCACGAATGGAAAGCTATTCCGTTTCAAATGCAATTCTCATTATGTCACGCTGTCCTGATGCTACACAGCTTAAGTCAAAGAGCGTGTGGAAAGACCTTGATGTTGAGGTTACTGTCGGTGAGGATGAATCAATCCATATTCTTAAACCCTCTGATTATATTGATAACGAGGGTAATCAGCGAAGATCCTACAATGTTGAGTATGTCTATGATATTTCACAGACCAACGCAGAACCTAAACCACCACAGAAAATTGAAAATAAGCCGAAAGTGCTTGCAATAGCATTGATGGATTCTTCCCCTGTGCGAAAAGTAAAAGTTGAAAATTTACCGGTTTCAAATTCAACGGCATTTTATGACCACGATAAAAATGCGTTGCTTATCAAATTGAATTCTAATTCTGCTACATTATTTAAAGATGTTGCAAGAGAGCTTGCACTTGTTGAAATTGCAGACGGCTGCGATGAGTACAACAGACAGGAATGCCTGCCCTCTGCCGTATGTTCATCATATATGCTCTGTCAGAAATACGGCATTGATAATTCTGATATGAATGTTACAAATGCCACAAAGGAATGGTCAGGTCTTGAGAACAAGGATGTTCGTACAAATCTTGCTATGGCAAATGACGGACTTTATGCAGTCAGCAAAAATCTTTATGTGCAGTTGCAGAAGGATAAGGAAAAGGCTAACAAAGAGCCTGCACGATAATGGAGGTATTCTGAATGAAAGAAGAACGCTATTATCTTTCTGTTGATGAATATGAGCAAGGTGTTTTACTCCGTGCCTTGAATGACAAAAGAACGGACTTGATTAAGCAAAAGAAATCTACTGATGCAGTTGATGAGCTTATCGTCAAGGTCGGTAAAGCACCTACAAAGAAATTCAAGACAGTTGAAAGGGCTAATGCGAATGCAAGATAGGAATAACAAACAGGCTATTATGATTTTATCTCTGCTTGGCATTATTCCTGTAATATGGATTGGTTTATATATTGCCCCGTCTGCTGACGAAGGTCTTATTGAAATACTTTCTGCATTTGCAAGGTGGACTGAAAAGCCTTTTGATATACATTTATGTGAGGACAGCTTAAAAACTGTCCTCATTTTGCTTTTAATCTATGGAATTGCTATCGGTGTTATTTTCTCAAGTATGCGAAATTACCGACGAGGTGAGGAGAACGGCTCTGCAAAATGGGGCAATAAATTCAGGATAAACAAGAAATATCACCAACAGCCTGAAAACAATAACAAGATTATGACACAGAATGTCAGTATCGGTCTGAATGCTAAAAAGCACAGACGAAATCTGAATACTTTAGTCACAGGCGGCAGTGGTGCAGGTAAAACCTTTTTCTATGCAAAACCAAATCTTATGCAGTGTAACTGCTCCTTTGTTGTGCTTGATCCAAAGGGTGAAATATTGCGTAACTGTGGCTCTATGCTCAAAGATGAAGGCTACAAGCTGCGTGTGCTGAATTTAGTAGATATGGAACACAGTGACTGCTACAATCCATTTGTCTATATCCAAAGCGATAATGATGTTCAAAGGCTTGTTACAAATCTTTTTAAGAGTACAACGCCAAAGGATTCTACAAACAATGATCCGTTTTGGGATAATGCAGCACAAATGCTTTTACTTGCACTCATATTTTATCTCTATTATGAGGCACCTGAGGAGGAACAAAACTTTGCAATGATTATGGAAATGATCAGAGCAGGTGCGATTGATGACGAGGAGGAGATGTCATACAGTCCACTTGATATGCTGTTCTATGACCTTGAACGCCATAATCCCGAACACATTGCAGTAAAGTATTATCATTCCTATCGTTCAGGCTCTGCAAAGACCTTGAAATCTATTCAAATTACACTTATCTCAAGGCTTGAGAAATTCAACCTTGAAAGTCTTGCATCACTCACGCAGACGGATGAGCTTGAGTTGAACACACTCGGTGAGGAAAAGACCGTTATATTTGCTGTAATACCTGATAATGACACAAGTTTTAATTTTCTTGTATCCATTCTTTACACACAGTTATTTCAGCAATTATTCTATTCGGCTGACCATATCCACAAAGGTGCATTGCCTGTGCCTGTTCATTTTCTTATGGATGAATTTGCAAATGTATCACTGCCTGATGACTTTGACAAAATTCTTGCAGTAATGAGGTCAAGGGGTGTATCCGTATCAATCATCATACAGAATATGGCACAGCTCAAAGCCTTGTTTGAAAAGCAATGGGAATCCATAGTTGGTAACTGTGATGAATTTCTTTATCTTGGCGGCAATGAGCAAAGCACGCATAAATATGTGTCCGAACTGCTCGGAAAGGAAACAATCGACACCAACACCTACGGCAAAAGCAGAGGTCGCAACGGCAGTTATTCTACGAACTACCAAAATGCAGGCAGAGAGCTTATGACACCTGATGAGGTGCGTATGCTTGACAATCAATATGCGATTTTGTTCATTCGTGGTGAAAGACCGATTTTAGATTTTAAGTTTGATATATTCAAGCACCCTAAATTCAGTCTTACCGAAGACGGAGGAGCAAAGCCGTATATCCACAATGAAGTCAACAGAGATGTTGCAGATATTGAAATTCTCAATATTTCACTTAAGGATATTGAGAAAATAGATGTTTCTGACTATGGCTATGAGCTTTTAACAGAAACAGAACTTGAAGAAATATTAGAAAAGGAGCTAATTTCAAAATGACAAAACTGAATAAAAACAAATCACCTTTGGAGAACAAAAGGGGTAAAAAATTAAGCAGAATACTTGCTGTATGTTTAACAGTAGTATTCTGCTTTTGCTTTGGGGTAACTGCTTATGCTGCAGGTGATCCTCTCGCTGTAATCAATAATCTTTCAACCTTCATTTTCGGTATTATCCGTGCCGTTGGTATGATAATTCTCGGCTGGGGTATTGTGCAGGTCGGATTATCATTCCAATCACACGATCCGTCACAGAGAGCCAACGGCTTTCTCACCCTTGCAGGTGGTATTGTTATCACCTTTGCAAAAGAAATCCTTGATTTGATTATTGGGTAAAATTAAAAATCCAGAGGTTAATCTCCTCTGGATTATACATAGTTTCTTTGTTTGATGATGATTTTAATAGAAATCTTTTATATTAATTTTTATGAGATAAATAATTGAATAATCTACTATCTAAAGATTTATTGATTTTTATATTGGCATCTACTTCTGAATTTAATCTTAATTGTGAAATGATTTGCTCGACTTGAATCGATGACAAATTGCAATCATTTTTTAAAGTGTTTAATAAATAGCTTTCTTCAATTTTAAAATACTTTTTTTCTTCAAAAGCAGATGTAAGTCTTGATAATATTTTTGTTTTTTGACTATCGTCAATATCAATGGTAGACAATGATACTTCAATTAATTCAGAACTAATATTAATAAATTTGCTATTTAGATAAAGATGAGATTTGATTATGTCATAATCAGATTCTGAGACATCTTCTTTGGAGATGAAAAATCGTGACATTACGGGTGCTCGTTTTGAATCTCCACTTGATATTGAAATCATTGCACCTAAAATGGTAGTTATGGTAACAGCATTTCCATTAATACTTGGATCAAAAAATGATAAGTGAACTATTTCCCCAATTCTTTGACCTTTTAAAGAGATATATCCAATAGGATAATCTTTAGATAAAAGTAATTTCCCAGAATATTCTTTATTATCATTTTCATCGGTTTTTATTTTCAATGTAACAAAATAGTCAACATCGAATACAATAGATAATTCTGCTTTCATTATTTTTTTTGGAGAATTTGAAACTGTTGGAAAGAAATAAAAATAATAATTATTTATATATTTTTTATATCTTTTATTATTATAGTTATAATCAAATCCAGACGAATAGTAATTAAAATCTTCTAGACCTAATAAATAATCTGTTGATACATTTAAAGACTTACTTAATGCTACTAAAAAATTAACACTAGGTACTCTTTGGAAATATATATTTAAGTTATTTTTATTTATACAATATCCAACTTCGTTATTTATTATATTATAAAGTTCGTCGATACTTATTCCTTTGCACTCCATTATATTCATTATTCGTTCGTAAAATACTTCGGAAGTAACAAATTTTTTGTTCATCTCATTCATAAAATTATTTTATCCAATCTGATTAGTATTATATTTATTTATAATATAATATTTTAATATTAAAAAGTCAATACATTATAAAAATTATAATTTGTAAAATATAACAAAAATGCTTGTATATTTTTGTTAATTATGTAGATTTTTACGATGATTGTTGACAAGCTATATTTGTTGATTTAATATGATATAGGATTTACTGAAAAGAGCAATTTCATCTAATTAGTAATTCTGCTATTGGAATTGTTTGAATTTGCTTGAAAATCATTTCAATATTAGATATTATTCAATGTTGATTTACTAGGGGGTGGATAATATGAGTGTATTATATGATTATATTACTCGTAATTTTGTATATACAGACGATAGATTATTACCATTGATACACTCCTGTGGTGGATATGAAGCTTATTTAATTATAAGTGATGATAAATTAAAAACTCAATTATGTCCAGTATTCAATGAGAACCTTTTATATTTTTTTTATGGAAAACCATCTTATCCACCAACTGAAAAAATCAAGATCAATACGGCATCATCTTCTTTTAATCCTGTTTGTTTTATAATAGATGTCGAAAAAATAAAGCCTAAAAAAATTTTTCCATTTGATTCTGGAGCTTTTATGAGCAAACGTTATGAGAGATATATACACCGTAAAACACAAATTGAACATTATCTTATTGATGATAAGAATGGTATACTGAAATATATTTCTGTTGTCTATGGCTCAAATAAAAACTATATGTTCGGTGAAATTTTTGATAAATTGCCACCTCATCAAAAACCAGAGCTAACATCTTTATTCGATTTATTAAAATCTGATAATGTTGAAGAATACGATGAAAGAGCAAATACTATAGAAATAATATCTGATGAATCATATGTTTTGAGTGATATTGTTAAGTGTGTTATTTTGCCAGATAGTCTATTAAAAAATGATACAGTAAATGAATGGTTAAAAAATACTGTTGCTAAATGCAAAACATATGAAACAAGAAGACTCTGTCCACCTAATAGGTATAATGAAGTTATATTTCAGAAAGTTATAGAATATTTTAAAGAGGAGGGATATATTAAATGAAAAAAGAATACAAACTAATCGGTTTTTTAAATGTGTTTAATATAATTCCTGATTTTACATATCCTGTATTTGAATATAATAATACTTTTTATTTCCAAAATGGTGATAATGATGAAATTTATGAATTTACTGAAATTTTGGACGATATTAATGACAAAATTATTCCTTTGAACAATATTGAAAATTCTGTAATACAAATTTCTTTGGGCTCCAAACCAATTTATGCATTCCAACCAAAAGAAAATGATATGATTTTTGGTACTTCTGATAAAATATGTTGTTTTTTCAAATCATATAAAATACCTAATAGTTTTTTAAAAAGCGAAATCAAAAATTTTTATAGTGAAGTAAACAAGACACTACCGTATAATTCTACATTATTTTATTATGGTACTGGACGTAGAAAAAAAGCCGTTGCCCGAGTGCGTATTTACTATGGTACTGGTAAAATAATTATTAATAACAGAAATATAGATGATTATTTTGCGATGGATTCATTAAAATGTCTAGTGAAACAACCTTTAGTTTTATCAAATAATGTTAATAATTTCGATATAATTTGTAATGTAAAAGGTGGTGGAGTTGCGGGACAAGCAAGTGCTGTTAGACTTGGTATATCTAAAGCATTATTGATATATAATAATGCTTTGAGGGCAGAATTTAAAAGTGCTGGATATCTAACAAGAGATTCTAGAATAAAAGAGCGAAAAAAATATGGATTAAAGGCTGCTAGAAAAGCCCCACAACACTCCAAAAGGTAAAGTTCAGTGAAAGTATGACATTTTTTAATTCTAGTAGAATACATAGTCCCAAACGGCAAGTCGACACCGTTTGGGACTTTTAATATATACTAAAATATTTACGAAAGGAGTTAATAAATGTCAGATAATTGGGTAGTACAACACCTTGAAAATGCACTTGACACTTGGAATGAAAAGTTGTCAGAGATATGGACTTTACTGACACAATCACCACAGGACTTTAAGGGTGGCGGAATATGGAATGTAATCGTCAATATCAATGGCGCTGTTCAAGCCATTGGTCTTGCCCTTCTTGTCCTATTCTTTGTAATAGGAATGGTAAAGACTTGTTCGTCATTTGTCGAGGTTAAAAAGCCTGAACACGCTTTGAAACTGTTTGTGCGTTTTGCTCTTGCAAAAGCATTGGTAACCTATGGTATGGAGTTAATGCTTGCCCTGTTTGAAATTGTGCAGGGTATTATTTCAACAATTATGGATAGTGCAGGACTTGGAGCAAGCAGTAAAACAACCTTACCTGATGAAATGGTAACGGCTATTGAAAACTGTGGATTTTTTGAGAGTATTCCGTTATGGGCAGTCACCTTGATAGGCAGTCTGTTCGTAACGGTTTTATCATTTGTATTGATATTAACCGTGTATGGCAGATTCTTTAAGTTATATATGTTCACAGCACTTGCACCGATACCGTTATCGACCTTTGCAGGTGAGCCTACGCAGAATGTAGGAAGGTCATTTATTAAAGCATATTGTGGTGTGTTGCTTGAGGGTGCAGTAATCATACTTGCTTGTATAATTTTTTCTCTCTACGCTTCATCACCACCACAGGTTGATACAAGTGCAGCTGCCGTAACAATGGTATGGAAATATATCGGCGAGCTTGTATTCAATATGCTAATTCTTGTCGGAACAGTAAAGATGGCAGACAGAACTGTTCACGAAATGATGGGTATTTAAGGAGGTATAATTTTGGATATTCAAATCAATAAAGAATTTCGTGATTACAGCGAAAAAATATATTTTGGGCTGAATATGCGTCAGCTCATTTTTTCTGCCCTTGCAGTTGTTATGGCAGTCGGCTCATATTTTCTGCTCAAGCCATATTTGAGCTTGGAAACATTATCGTGGCTGTGCATTATCCTTGCTGCACTCGGTTTTGTAACATATAACGGAATGACTGCCGAGCAGTTTGTATGGGCATTTATCAAATCAGAATTTTTAACACCGAAAAGGCTCATATTTAAGGCAGAAAGCGATTTATGCAAGCAAAGCAAGGAACTAATCAAACAGAAAGAAAAGGAGATTTTTAAGGCAAATGAAAACGCTTAAAGCAATGATAAAAAAAGAACAGGAACGATTTACGATTCCTAAATCTGTTCAGGACATTATCCCTATCAAAGCCGTCTACAAAGACGGCATTTTTCTTTTGAGCAATAACAATTACTCAAAAACATTCAAGTTTTCTGATATTAACTACCACATCGCAAGTGATGAGGAAAAGAAGGAGCTTATGCAGGGCTATTGGTCGGTTATCAATTCCTTTGGTGCAGGTGTCACAATTAAGCTGACAATCAATAATCATAAACTTGACAGAGCAGAATTTGAAAAGTCAATCCTTATCCCGTTCAAGTATGACGGTCTTGATGATTATCGAAAGGAATATAACGAAATGCTGCTTGATAAAGCTAATTCATCAAACTGTATTGTTCAGGATAAGTATTTCACTGTTACAGTCAGCAAGAAAAGTATTGATGATGTAAGAGCCTTTTTCAATCGTATCGGAAATGACCTTAATGCAAGGCTTTCAAAAATAGGCAGTAAATGTGAGCCGTTAACTGCTGATGATAAGCTGCGTATATTCCACAATTTTTATCGTGTCGGTAATGAGCAGAACTACAATCTCGATTTTGAGCAGCTTATGAATAACGGCTGTGATATTCGTGATTACATCTGCCCTGATTCAATGGACTTTGAAAGTGACTGTATGAAAATCAATGATGTGTATTGCAGAACAATATTCCTGCGAAACTACGGCACATTTGTTGATGACAATACTGTATCTGACTTAACCTCTATCAACAGAAACCTTATGTTGTCCGTTGATTTCATTCCGATACCTACAGGCGAGGCTACGAAAGAGGTTGACAAGGTACTGCTCGGCATTCAGACCGATAAGGCAAATTTCAATCGAAAGCAAATACAGAACAATAACTACGGTGCTACAAATTATGACCTTGAACAGCGTGAGGGTGAAATTCTTGAAATCAAGAATGATATGCGTAACCGTGACCAAAGGATATATGAAACCTTAATCACAATGGTTATTACTGCTGATACAAAGCAGGAACTTGATAATGTAACCGAAACTATATTTGCAAAGGTTGCAGACAGCAGTACAAATCAGTTTGCTACACTTCGTTATCAGCAGCTTGACGGACTGAATACAGTATTACCATTCGGAACAAGAAAGATAAATTGTTTCAGAACACTTACCACTGAATCCCTTGCAGCCTTTATGCCATTTAACGCACAGGAAATGCAACACAAGCACGGCACTTATTACGGACAGAACGCTATCAGCAACAATATGATTTTCATAAATCGTAACAAGCTGCTCAATGGTAACTGCATTGTGCTTGGTGTATCAGGTGGGGGTAAATCTTTCTTTGTAAAAGAGGATATTACCTCAATATTCCTGTCTGATGAAAATGCAGATATTTTAATCATTGATCCTGAACGAGAGTACAACCCACTTGTTACCACGCTCGGTGGTGAGGTTATCAACATTTCTGCAAACTCTGAAAATCATATCAACGCTATGGATATGAACGCAAACTATGAGGATGACAAGAACCCGATTGCAACAAAAGCAGAATTTATTATGTCACTATGTGAACAGCTTATCGGTGAAACTGTCGATGCGAAAGACAAATCAATCATTGACCGTTGCTGCCGTAATGTCTATGACGAATATATCAAAAGTGGCTACAAGATTGCACCCCCTACCTTGCAGGATTTCAGAGAGGAGTTGTTAAAGCAAAGTGAGATTGAGGCACAGGAAATTGCACTTGCGATTGAGCTTTTCACGAACGGCTCACTTGATACCTTTGCACAGCCTACCAATGTTGACACAAACAACAGACTTATCTGCTTTGATATTCACGATTTAGGCAGTCAGCTTTTGCCTGTTGGTATGCTTGTTGTACTTGATAATATTCTGAACAGAATTACATCAAACAGGCGAAAAGGCAGAACAACATATATTTTTATTGACGAAATATATATCCTTCTTGCACAGAAATATTCTGCCGATTTCTTATACCGAGTATGGAAACGAGTGCGAAAGTATGGAGCTTTTGCAACAGGCATTACACAGAATGTCGGTGATATGCTTCAGAGCCATACTGCAAGCACAATGGTATCCAATTCGGAATTTGTTGTTATGCTTAATCAAAAAGGACAGGATAAGGCAAAACTTGCACAACTGCTTGATATTTCTGATAATCAAACAGAATTCTTTACAAATGTTGACGCAGGTCACGGACTTATGAAGATAGGCTCAAGCCTTGTGCCTTATGTAAACAAATTCCCTAAAGACACTGAACTTTATAAGTTGATGACTACGAAATTAAGTGAACTGCACCAAATGTCATAACGGACTTGATTATGCAAAAATCAGAATAACTTAATTTTTTCAGGTAATAATATTTATTGGTTGCAATTTAGGGAACATAATTGTATAATTAAATTACAAATGTTCCCTATAAGGAGGCACTATGGATAATAATTTTAATGAAATACAGGAACTTTTAAATCAGAAAGCTGATTTTCAGGCAAGAATTAATCTGCTTGCTTATGATGGTACTCCTGAAATAAAAAATATCAATGATAAAAAATATCTTTATATTAGAAAAAGAATAGGCAGCCGAGTAACATCTACTTATGTTGATGCATATTCTGATGATTTATACCAACTTTTATTAAGAAATAATCGTGAAAGGCGAGAACTTAATAAAAGCATACGAAAAATTGATAAAAGGCTTGCAGAATTAGGATTTTCTTCCGGTGAATTGCCTGAAAAAATTGTTTTGAATTTAGAATTTGCAAGAGCGAATATGAAATCAAATATATATTCTCAGGCAGTTTTAGAGGGTGTTGCAACAACATTTCCACAAACTGAAGATATTATTGATAATGGTAAAATTAATGGTGTTACCGCAACCGATGTTCAAAAAATTCTAAATCTTAAACACGCTTGGGAATTTATTCTTGATAATGATGTTATACAATGTGAGAGTAATTATTATATTTTGTGCCACATTGCTAAACTCGTCAATGAGGGATTTTACAGTGACGGAGGCAGAATAAGAGGAGTTCCTGTTACGATAGGAGGAACAAGTTATATTCCACCATTGCCAAATGAACTTAAGGTCAAAGATGATATTGATAAAATTGTTAACAGTAAAAATGAGTATATATATAACGCTATTCAGCTTTGCCTTTATTGTATGAAAACACAGATTTTCAACGATGGGAACAAAAGGGCTTCAGTTATATTTGCTAACCACTATTTAATATCAATGGGACAGGGATTTATTGCTATATCAGAAGAATTTGTACCTGAATTCAAGAAACTGCTTGTATCATATTATGAAGATAAGGATAATGGCGAAATTGCAGAGTTTATAAAAACAAAATGCTGGAAAACATTTTGATTTAGGGAACAAGCAAAGCAAAAATTATTCTGATTTGTTCCCTAAACACAACAACGATTAAAAAAGACATTTGAAGTGCTTGTATCTTTACAGGCACTTTATTTTATGGAGGAAGAAATGAAAAACAAAATATGTATTGTTATGATTTTGGTGTTGGCTGCGATTTTCGCAGTCAGCACCTATTTTCTTGTAACGCAAAGTATGCAGGATATAGAGCAAATGGATAAATTTGAGAGCATTGCGCAGGCCGTCGAGGACAGCGAGCAATGCTCTGATAACAAGTATGCTGATTTGTATGCACAGAATAAAGATTTTGTCGGTTGGATAAATATTGATGATACTGTCATTGATTATCCTGTTATGCAGTCAAAGGACAATCCTAACTTTTATCTCAATCACAATTTTAACAAAGAATATTCTCGTTTTGGTGTTCCGTACATTCAGGAGAACTGCTCGTTATCATCGGACAATATTATCGTCTATGCACATAATATGAAAAACAAATCTATGTTCAATGAACTGACGAAATATTCAAACAAGAACTTTTATAACTCTCACAAATTCATCAATCTTGATACCTTATCGGATCGGCGAACTTATGAGGTTATCTGTGCCTTTAAGACGGTTGCTTATACAAGCAACGGCTTTGATTACTATAACTTTGTCAATGCAAATACAAAAGAAGATTTTAGTGCCTACATTGAAAAATGCAAGGCACTTTCTTTTTATGACACGGGCGTTACTGCTGAGTACGGCGATAAGTTGATAACACTTTCTACTTGTGAGTATTCACAGAACAACGGCAGATTTGTTGTAGTGGCAAAGCTGATAGAGGTAAACAATAATGAAACCTAAAAAGTATGTTGTATCCCTATCAGGTGGCAAAGATTCCACTGCTATGCTTTTAAGATTGATTGAGGAGGGCAAGCCTATTGACTACATCATTTTTTGTGACACAGGCTTGGAATTTCCACAAATGTATGAGCATATCGACAAGTTAGAAAAATACATCGGCAGACCGATTATCAGGATTAAAGCTGAACACGATTTTGAATATTACTTTTTCATTTATCATCCAAAACGCAAAAATCCTGAATTAGAAAAGTATGACGGAATGAGTTGGGGTGGACCTCGTAATCGTTGGTGTACTGCAATGCTCAAAAAAAGAGTATTAGATGCTTATTTCAAGGACTTAAAGAAAGATTTTGAAATCATTGAATACATCGGTATTGCTGCTGATGAGCCACACAGAGTTAAAGATGCCTGCTATCCATTAGTGAAATGGAATATGACTGAAAAGGATTGTCTTAATTATTGCTATGAGCGTGGTTTTGATTGGGATGGACTGTATAATATATTTCATCGTGTATCCTGTTGGTGCTGTCCTTTACAAAGTCTTGATGAATTAAGAAAACTACGAAAATATTTTCCTGAATTATGGCAACAGCTTGAATTTTGGGACAAAAATACTTGGCGAACATTTAAGCCCGGATACTCCGTTCAGGCTTTAAATGTTCGCTTTGACTTTGAGGAGGAATGGCAGACTCAAGGTAAAAGCATTCATAAAAAGGAATTTTATACTGCATTAAGAGAAAGGTTAAAGGAGGTATCATAATGGCTAAAACCGATATAAAAACAGTTGCTAAAAAGAATATCAAGACACTTGAAACTGTCGGCATAATTACTGAAAAGGTAAAAGATGCAGGTGTTAAAACAAAAGATGATATTGGTAAGGCTATTAACACTGATTCCGATACACCTGAACAATATGCAGCTCAAAGATTTCAGGATACTGTTCATTCAACTGCTACCGATACAGCCTACTATTTCAACAAGAAGGGCAAAAAGAGTATTATTGAAACAAAAAAGAATATTGAAAATGCACAGGTTACTCTTGAGGATATAAAGGCACGCAGAGCAGAACGCAAGGCTAAAGCAAAATCAGCAGAACAGACAAATCAGAATGTTGTTAAAACTGCTGAAACTGAAACCAAAAAGCAAGCTGAAAAGATTGTAAAGAACGCACCTAAAACGGCAAGCAATGATATTCGTATGGGTAACAATTCTGCACCTAAAAACAAAGGCAAGACAATCAAGACTGCTAACGATACTTTCTCTAAAGCTAAAGGTGTTAAGACTGTAAATGCTCCAAAGAATAACATAGCAGTCAATCATCTTGCAATAAGCAAAAATGCAGAGAGGTCAAGAAAAGCAGCACAGTATATGAAAGAAACTGCAAAAGAGGCTGCTAAACTTGCAAAGAACAGTTTAAAGGCTTTGATAAAAGCAATCAAGGGTGCTGTTAAGGCAGCTAAAAGCCTTGTATCTGCCATTATTGCAGGAGGTTGGATTGCTGTTATTGTTATCATTGTATTATGCCTTGTGGGTGCTTTGGCAAGCTCTTTTTACGGGATATTTTTCTCTGCTGAAACATCTGAAAACGGTATGAATATATCAGGCGTTATTCAGGAAATCAACGCTGATTATGATAACAGAATTGATGAGCTAAAAGCATCAGACAGTTATGACAGTGTTGAAATTAACGGCAGTAAAGCGAATTGGAAAGATGTTCTATCTATATATGCAGTTAAGGTGACATCTGATCCTGATAACCCTATGGAGATTGCGACCATTGATGATAACAAAAAATCAATACTATCAAATATCTTTTGGGATATGAACAGTATTGATTCAAAGACTGAAACAAGAACAGAAACGAAAGAAACCATTACCACTGATGAATATGGCAATGAGATTATATCTACTGATGAAATTACTACAAAGGTTTTGATTATTTCCATTAGCAGTAAAACGGCTGATGAAATGGCACAGGCTTATTGTTTTGATAATAAACAAAAGTCCTACCTTGCAGAACTGATGAACGATAGTAATGATAAGCTATGGGCATCAATCATATTCAGCACAGGCAACAGCAATGTTGATATTGATATAGGAACATTAGATTTTGGTGATGAGGTTGTAAATGAAACGCAAAAGAAAATTGTAACTGTTGCTACAAATTCATCAAGCTACGGTATTTCGGCAAAGTCAGGTTACTGTCAGGCGTGGGTAGCAGATGTGTATCAAGCTGTAACAGGCTCAAGGGGATCTGCTCATTGTGCATTATGTGCAGCTGATATGTGGGCAATATCTACTGATTGGAGCAAAATTCCTGTTGGTGCAACAGTTTACGGATATTCTTCAAGTCAATACGGACATGTCGGTATTTATATTGGTAATGGTATGGTTGCACATAATATTGGCTATATAAAAATAGAGCCTATTGAGGATTGGATTAAAACATATAAAGGTTTTGCTTGGGGATGGGAGAATAATAAGAACCTTGTATAAGTAAAATTGCTCACCAAATGGGTGAGCAATTTTACTGTTAGATTTAATTAGTAATATCATCATTTAATTCATAAATGTTTGTTGTGCCATTTCTTTCGATTTGCAGATAATATTTATTATTGGTATTCCCAATATATATTTTACCAAAATTATATTCGCTGTCATCATTATAAATAATAACAATTTTACCGATTTGCATATTTAATTTTACATCAACAGGCTCACAAAAATCTTCAATGTGTAGTAATTCTTCAACATTGTCTGTGCCCATTGAAGTTTTAGAATCCAATAAATTTAAAACAACATCTTTAACTTTTTTTCCATCGTATTCTAAAGAAGTATTGCTTTGTTGGTTTGTATCATCCGTTGATTGAGAATAACTCGAATCGTTTCTTGTTTTACTGTTATCGGTATCGGAATTTTTGGCACATGAAGAAAATGCAAAACAAAAACTTATGATTATGACAATACAAATTACTTTATTTTTCATTATTTAATCCTTATTAATACCACTTTGTTATCCAACCGTCTTTATCAGTTGCAGGTGGAATTTCTTTTTTTGTTGTGGTTGTGGTTTCGGTTGTGGTTACTGTAGTGCTTGTTGTTTCTTTTTCAGTAGTAGTTGTTACAGTCGGTTTTGAGGATGATGTTGTTTCATCATGTTTAAATTCAATCTCGTTATCAGCGTCATTAGCACTCTTTGTGGTTTCAGATGTTGAGTTTTGTGTTGTTAAGGTAGTTTTGCTGTTTGTTGTACTTTCAATCGGTAGAACAGTTGTATGCTCATTTGTAATATAAGTACCATTTTTCTTGGTAACTGCCTTGCCGTTTGATTGTGTCTCAATTTCAGCAAAAACACCCTGTTCCTTTTCTGTTGTAGACACATTGCCTTTATCATCTGTAAGAGGCTCATAATAATGTGTTGTGCCATTGCCATCAGTAACAGCAGTAGTTGAAATATCATCACTACTGCTGTTTACAGAACAGGAAACAAAAATACTGACTATTATAACTAACACTGAAATTATAAGTATTAGTTTTTTCATTAGTCACCAAAATCCAAGTCAGTATCACCCTTTTGGATGTCATCAATACCGCTTGTTGTAACAACATCAACTGTTTTGAATACATCAATTTCAGCAATCGGTTTTGTGTAATTTTCTTTCATAATAGTTATACCTCACTTCTTAATAATTGTTTTACCATGGTTTTTGTTGATTGATCAATTTCATCATCCTCAAGCACTTTACTTGATACCTCTGCAAAGCTGCCATTAAGGCTGTTAGAGTAGAAATACATTCCGTCAATACAAACATAAGCCCTTACAGAAATATTTGTATCTTGGTTAGAATCAGGAATGTTTGTAAACACCAAATTGAATACTGTTTTACCTTCAGTTGTATCATCAAGATTAACTGCCTTTTTCATTTTGACATTGTCTGTTCCGACATTATCAACAGTTAATTTATTAGAACTGAAAGGCTCATTATCATAGTTATAATGATAAACAAAACCATATTCAACATTTGATGCTAAATCTTGAATTTCAGGTATTGTATCCCATGAAAAGCCAAAACGCAATCCTGCATTTGTTATTCTTATACTCCTGCCATATGCTCTGACATTTAAGTCATCTGTATCATCAAGTTTGTCATTGGCAGTATCCCGATAATCACTCGGAATAAATGTGTGACCATTATCCTTTGCCCATTGTTCCGCATTTGAGCCACTTGGAGCAATAATATTGTAGGTATTTGTTGTTTTTGCAGAGCTTGAGGTGAATTTATCTGAAAGATAAATATTTATCCCGTTACATTCAGGTAAAACTTTAGTATTTTCAAGATTTGGTGCAAAAATCATTTTTATGTTTTTGCAATGTGAGAAAGCATTCAAGTCGATAGTTTTTACATTTGAAATATATATTGTTTCAAGTTTTTGGCAAAAATCAAATGCATATTTACCTATGTTTGTTATATTATTAAGTATTATTTTTCTTAAATTTTGACAGCATCTAAAAGAATAATTTGGTAAATCACCTGTAATATTAGGAGCGTAAAAAAATTCAAGAGCTTCACAGTGCCCAAAATACTCGGCATTTTCAACCTTAATCAATGTTTTAAGTTTCTGAAAATTTAATTCATTGATTGAATAACAGCCTTCAAAAGCTTGTGGATACACAGTTTCTAATTCGGGAAGAAATATAGATTTAGCTTGTTGTACATCCATTAGACCTCCTTGTTTTACTGTTGTTACATTGGTAAAACTTACACTAACTGCACTACTTAAATCTCCAAAAGAATATTCATTAATAATCTTTATTCTATCATTTTTTACATATGGTATTAATATACATGAAAAAAATGCGTATTGTCCAACACTCGTCAAATTAGATAAATTAATATCTACTAAATTTCTACAGTGATAAAATCCTTCATTTCCTACAATTTCAATATTATTTGCATAAACAGAAATCAGATTTTGACAATTACTAAATGCACTGTTTCCGATATAAGTTAATGTATCAGGAAACTTTATCATTACTATATCAGAATTTTTAAAAACATTATCACCAATACCTGTTACACTAATACCTGAAATATTATCAGGTATAGTTAAATATTTGCTGTTTCCTAAATATTTTGTAATTGTGCCATTGCTATCAACAATGAAATTAGAATTTGAATCAGTGTGCGTAATATAATAATCTGCTTTTGATTGCAAACTTTTTAATTTACCGGCAGAATAAGAAACTGCATGTATAGTCGTTACACAATCAACAATAATTGGCTGGGTATATAATATACCATTATTTTGAGAAGCTCTATTACCATCAAGGGTATAGTATATTTCTGCTTCGTTGTCTGAACAATTTATCTCAAGTGTAATCCTATCATCATATCTACCAGATTCAATGCTGAATGTTGGCGCAGGCGTTCGTGCGTAATCATATGTTGATATGTTGCCTATATATAGTGCATGCTTGTTTGAGAGTCTGTTGGGTGGTGAGCAATCCCTACCATTCGATTCTAATGTAGCACTTATTTTATCAACAGATATGTTTATATCTTTTGATTTAATTAGTGCACAAGCGGCAGCAACAAAAGGACTTGCCATTGAAGTACCACTTAAGGACTTATATTCACCATCTATATATGAACTGTATATTGATACGCCAGGGGCAATAATGTCGACACAGTCACCATAATTAGTCCAATATGGAAAACTATCATTATAGTCTATTGCTGCTACTGTTATAGCAGAATCAACATTAGCAGGAATGTAATTATCGGCATTAGCGCCATCATTTCCTGCAGAGACGCAAACAGCTATTCCTTGCTGTGTAGCATTATTGATTATGTCTTCATAAACATCACTGTTTGACCTTGCCCCTAAACTCATATTTATAACATTTACCTTATCTTCAATTGCTTTCAGTAAACACATGACAATATTAGAACTTATTCCTGTTCCCGTGTTATTCATACACTTATATGCTTTTAGTTTTACATTTTCTGTTGTATTGTCTGCAATAATACCAGCAACGTGTGTTCCGTGTCCATTGTCATCATCTTCTGAGCTTTCTGTGCCACTATCACTATAGTTTATTCCTGTTGGAATTATTCTATCTTTTAAGAATTCGTGGTCTAAATCAATGCCTGTATCAATAATACCAACAACTATTTCAGGCAAAGCTGATACATTACCAAGATAATCTACATAATCATCTACGCCTATACTTTCGCTACCCCAAGATAAATGATTATCGTATGTTATACCACTTGACATCTCACTGGTTGACATTGGTATATCTTCTTCGGCGTATTCAATATATTTAATGGTATTATAATGTTCAAGAGCTTGTTCAGCACTTTCAGAATTGTCAAATTGAACGATATGTAAATCATCATAACCTTCTACAATATCAACACTATCAAGTTTATCAATTTTTCTTTCAGATTTAACAATCAATCTGTTTGAAACAGGTTCATCAGCATACTCTTCGTTCATTTCTGATAACTGTTCTGAAAATTCTTCAAGAGAAATTTCAGGAGTGATGTCTGCCGCATATGCTGAAAACGGTATCATTGTCACCACCAAACAGATAGCTGATAAAATGCTTATTAATTTTTTCACAAACACCACTCCTTTTAGGTTAATTTCTATCCTTTAAATAAATTACTATAAAAAATATTGCCAAAGCAAAATAACTGATAAAATTAATTACGCTTGTTCCAATGGAGTTTTCATTAGGATGATTTATCCAATGATTTATGCAATTACCTATTGCAAAAAAGCAAAGTCCTAATTCTGCAATAAGAATTAATATATTTTTATATTGCTCTTTCATTTACCATAATCTACAAACTCCATTTAATCTACCGTCAGTTGCATCTATTAGTAATGCAATCCACCCTCCAAGTGAAAAAAGGCAGAATATTATTTCAACTTGTTCTGTAAATTTGGAATTTGTAATCCAGTTAACAATTTTATTTAATCCAGAGGATATTGAATTTCCTAACGCACTGGATATTGTATATCCTGTTGCCCTCCATATTGCTGTTCTTATAGCTGTGTGAAATTTACTATAAATTCCTTTTACTGTTGGAACTACACCTGTTTTTAATTTATTAATTACTTTACTAACTTTGGCATATGTTTTTGTTCCGCCGATAATTGTTTTAAGAGATTTTCCTATAACATCAACAGAACCTGCAGCAGCTGGTATCAGTATATCAAATGCTATATCCAACAATGTTGCAAGAGTTCCTCTTTTTATTGATGCCATACCAGTAGGATCTGAATTGTTAATCGGATCATTTTCACAATATGCATATGCATTAGTACACATTGCTGTTCCTGAGCCTGTATCCAATAAACTATCTGCACTGATAAACCTACCAACAAATGGGGCATAATATCTTGACTGTAAATAATACATTCCTGTTTCATAATCATAGATATAATCCTTATATGCCAATGGATTTATAAGCATTAAATATTTATATCCTTCTGCGTGATCAGCAGTTGCTGCACCGAATGTATTATATGAATAAGAAACTACACAATTTCCTTCAGTGTCTATTAATCCGGTAATTGTATTGTCAGCATCTTTAAGATAATAATAAACATTTGTTTTTTCTGGATTGTTGTCTGCTATCTCATTACCATAAGCATCTTCTGTTTTATTTACAACTAATCCATAGGCATTATCATTATCATCATAAAGTATAACAAGGTTAAATTTGCCTGCTTCGTTAATTTGGTCATCACCACTGAATTCATTAAATATAGAACCTGAACAATCTATATTTTCACCAACAAGTTTATTTCCGTTCCAAATATAATCAATTTCAGCATTTGCAATTGCCTGAGCACCAAATAAGTAACTTAATTGACTTCCTAAATCAATCGTTTTGTGAGTTCTTAAATTATTATCATCATATTGATAATCAAGAACTTTTATATTAGCTGAGGTTACACCCAAGAATTTTCGGCTTTTCAAATAGATACTGTCTAAAGTATTTCCTCTTGACCAATTCAAATTAACTGAATCAAGAATTCCATCAAAGTTCATTGTAGATGAATTACTTAGATCAACTTTGTTTACATTTCCGATTTCATCATAAGAAATTGATATTTCATTATTCTCTCCAAAATGAATTCCTGTTAAGCAGTTACTGATGTTGGAGTTGGAAGTAGCTTCATCATAAGTAAAATAAACAGGACCACTGGAACCATTTTCAGCTATCAAAATATTACCATTTGAATCATAGGCAAAATTAGTTGTATTTTCATTTAATACTTGCCCGATGGCACTGCCTATACTGATTATAAAGTCTCCAAGTGACTCAAGAAATGATGATTTTTTTGATGCTTCGGCAGAAGAATTACTCGCTGTGTTAGCATTAGTATATCTGCTAGCATCAAGATTCAAATCAAACGAAACCATATTTGAAGAATTATAGTTAACTATTCTTGTCTGTATTCCTTCTTCGTCTTGTGTTTGACCTGCATTTGCAGTATCTCCACCTTTTACCAGTGTATAGGTAAAAGTGTTTTCATTAGGAAGATATGTATACCTATATTCATACAACTTTGTTTTTTCTTCATCAGAATTAACATAATAGTATGTGATATATCTTGGCAATTCAGATGAATTGAATTCAGTATCAGATTCGCCATATGTATTTTCAATTCCTTTAACTATATCATCATAAAGAGTTGTATTTTCGCCATCAGATTTAATTTCCTTTTTATAATAGGTATACTCTCTTGAAATATGACCGTTAGCACTATCAACAGAAAAATGCTCTTCTGAAATTCTTCCCAACTCATCATATTTTGAGAACAGAACATTTTCAGAGCCATTTATATTAGTTATATAATTTGTTCCGTTGTTTTCACTATTTGTATATGTTTCAATTGAGTTATTTCCTACTTGCTCAATTGTATTTCCGTTAGAATCATATGAGTAAGAATGAATAATATTGCCGTCTGAATCTCTTAGTGTTGTAGTATTGCTTGAGTATGTTTCAACAACACCTGAATTCAAATTCTTTTTTGCATAACAAGTGCCGTCATCAAGATAAAAATAACTATACTCTAAAGAATCTTTACCTAAATTATTGGAATCTTTCTGATGAATTAAATTATTGTTTTCATCATAGGTGTATTGAATTTTCTGTCCATTTATATATGAAACAGAGTTTAGCTGATGATAATTATTGTCATCATATTCATACTGAATATAAGGCACGGATTCATTGCTTTTAGTTTTATTTGATTTCTCAATAAAAATTTTAGTTAAATTACCCCAAGAATCATATTCAAAGGAATAAATACTGTTTGTACTGGTTTCGGTGAACTCGTTAGATTCTTCATCTTCAGTGTTTGAACCATCTGTGATTTCACCTGTTTCAGTATTTTCACTGTCAGAATTATCAGTATTATCAAGGTTTATAGTTTCTATTTTATCCAAACGGCTGCCAGTATATGTATATTTTACATTTAATGTTGCAGTTTTGTAGATAGGGTTTCCGTCACTATCATTACCTGTTGAATATTGCTCAAAGGTATTGAGAATTGAAGAAATATTTTGAAAATTATCATATTGATAGTATGTTGTATTATAGTTTATCGGATTACCTTTTTCATCAAACAATTGATTTGCATCAGAAACAGCAGCAACATTTCCAAAATAATCATAGCCGTATTTTGTACTGTATCCCACACGATTTAACGATGATGTTAGTAAAGAGCCCTTGTTTCCGTAAGTGTATTTTGATAACAGACTTTCTGTTACATCGTTAATTGTTGCAGATGAAACTGTTTTTATCAAATTGCCATATTCATCATAATCATATGTAACATTTGGTGTATTATTGGAATCAGTTTTGTTTTCTTCAGTAACTGATGGTTCTTGTTCAGAACTTTCATTATTTGACTCATCCGTTAAAATAGATTCTCCGTCAATCTGAACATCTTCAATATTCTCGTTCTTATCATATTTATATTCGATGTTGTATAATTCATCTTTCAACAAAGAAATACCATCAACTAAAGCATAACCCATTTGATAATTATAGTTGATTTTTATTTCAAGACCGTTTAATTTATCAAAATTATTAACAGAATCAGAATTTAAGATTAACTCTTCTTCAATATACTGCCAGTATGAATTATCAGTCGAATATGTTATTGTTTTTAATGGCTCTGAAACAATATTATTATCAGAATAAGTTGGATAAACTGAAACGGAAAATTCTCTGTTAGTACCTTCTTTGATTGGAAGGGCATTTACTGCTTTTACCCAAGCACCGAAAACATATTTATCATTTTCTTTTGTATTATTTAGATTAACTTCTTGAGAAACTGTATTAGTATCAGTGTATATTCCATTAAGTTTAAGACAATTAGAATCATTTGTCGCAATAGTATCAGAATTCTCTACAACACTTGCATTTGATCCTGCAGTCCATGAATCCGTACTGTCGGTAAATTCACCATTTTTTATACAGTTAATGGCTGTTGATGTAGTGGATTTCTGTACATAGGCATTATCTAAATAGATAACACTTGAAGAATTAGAGCCCTTGTTGTTAATTTCTAAACTGATTTCAAGAGAATTAGCATCTTCTGTGTCTAAAGTGCAGGAGTAACGCTGCCAATCACCAATGGTTTCTATTATTTCAAAATCTTCAGTGATTCCTGCATCATTTGATAATTCAAAATTAGAGTTTGTTTCAGAATTTTGATTTACCCACATAGAAACAGTATAAGTAGTATTTTTATCAAGACCACTTATGTTTTCGTCAAAGGTAGCTTTTTTATTTGCCTGTGCAGTAAGTTTTAAGGATTTGTCACCGTTAAACTTAACATCAGAATCAAGAACTTTGCTACTTGAATTTAATGAAATAAAACTATCGTTGCTGCTTTCAAATCCATAAAAGTCAGCAACGTAATTACTGCTGTTTCTAATTTGTGACGTTTGTGTAATTAATCCGTTTTCATATTGATTGAATACAGCATTGCCATTTTGATCAATTGTTGATAAAAGATTTCCGTTATTATCAAAATATTCTGTATATGTATTAGTGCCATCAGAAATTATGGTTGTGTTAATACCATACTCAAAAGTAAGGTATTCACCTTCCTGATTATCTTTGTTAAATTTTTGTACCTTGACAACTTGATCTAAATCATTATAAGTGTATATATAACAGTTGCCAAATATATCTATAGCTTTTGTTATTCTATTTTCATCCCATTCATATGATATGTTTTTGGTTGGAAAATTTTTGCTGTTATATCCCATAGTAACGGAAGTTAAGTTGTTGTTTGTATATGAATATCTTGAATAGATTTGTTTTATAGGCTTCACGGTAGCATCCGTTGACGTAATATCATCTTGTATAATTTTTCTTGACAAGTAATTATTATCACTGTTTATATCATAAGTTGATAATGATTCTTGAGTTATTCGATTTATTTTTTGATTTGAATATGAAAAATTATAAGAATAATGATCATCCGATATCGAAGTAATGCGATAATTTGAAGGGTTATAATTGATTATTACATTTTGTAATTCATTTTCATTGGAATTTTCTTTTTTTATTGTGTGTTTAGTCAAAACATATATATCATTATCGCTGTTATCATTGCTTTTAACAAAAGCAGCATTATAAACATCAAGGATTGAATTATTATCATTATCGGTATATGTAACGATGCGTTCTTTTTGATTGTTTTCATTCACACTGTTTTTAACGGAATAGTTAGAATCTAAACGAATCGTTGTTCCATCACCATTTGTAATAATATAATTTGCATTGTTATCAAGTGAATTATCATCTATTGTTAATGTTTTATAATAATTCATTGAAGCATTGTTTCCGAAAATTTTATTTTCAGGGGTGTTGCAATTTTTACCAAAATAGAAAGTGAGATCGCCAATAGCACTAGGAGAACTAAAGTCAGTTCTTTCTAATATATTTTCTCCGCTAAATTCATTAATGTATGAAATACCTGCCATATCTAAATTATGACTAGTATATGTATAATTTTCATTAATTCCAGAGTTTGTAAGATATTCTACTGTAATATAAGGAATTTGAGAATAATCTTCATAGCAATTTGCTGCAATTTCTACATATTCGGTAGTTTCAGTTGCTTTAATTGCTAATACTCTAGGTGTATTTTTGTTTTTATTCCACTCATTTACTATATTAGTTATATTAAACGAATATTGTTGTGGTGACTTATTATAAAAACTAATAATGTCTGACACATTTTCATTTAATTTAAAATTGCTATTATTAAATGAGTATGATGATAAACTTTTTATAAAATTATTACTTAAATTTTCTGAAGAACTATTAATTAGAGTATATAATGATAAAAAATTATTGTTTTCATAATCATTTTCTACGTCTGAAATAATAGTGAAATTAAAAGATGCGTCAATTATTGAATTAGATAATCCTAAATCTGGTAATGAATTAATCTTAAAGAAAGCAATTTTTTCATCGTTTTCATTTAAATTTTGTACACATACATAATCCAAACTTGAATTAACTGCATAAATATCTTCATTATCAATGAAAGTATCTTCTATACTTTCATTATTACTAGTGATTTTAATTGTTGGATCAATAGTTACTGGATAAACTGTATCTTCACTTGAAAGCCAAGAATAATTAGGTGTATAGGTGAGTACATAACCATTCTCTGCTTTTTCTAAAACTACAGTAACATTTTCAGAAATAACATCATTAGCGTCAATCATATATGGAGCTTCAATAGTAAATACCTCGTTATCTCCATCAAAGAGTGAGATTGAGTTATCATCATTTAATACTGCTTTAAGATTTCCAACACTCAATTCATACTGAATGTTGTAATTCTCATCAGGAACTTTATTCAAAATGATGTTCTCTTTAAGTGCATCAGGTTGAACATTATACTCAAAGTCAGTATCAGGCATAATGTTTTCATATGTAATTGATGATGATAACTTATCCATGTTGCTTTCAGCGTACGCAACACTTTCAGCATTTGTTTCATCAACATTAGCTTTTTCAGTTTCAGCAATATCACCCTTGCTTGACTTAACATCGTTTATGAGTTTAAAGCTTACTGAATTACCGTCATAATCAACTTTGATTTCTGAATCGTCGGTATATTTCTTTGGCAGCTCAACATTATACGCATTTGCATTGTTTGTTAAAATTGAACTGTCCGTTTCAGATTTTACAAGTGTGTTGTCAATGTCTTTGAGTTCGCCATCTTCTTCATAGTGAAGTGGAACAGCAGCAGAGATAACAACATTTGTATCTTCTGAAGTTTCATAAGTTTTAGAATACAAATCTCTTGACTCTTCAAGCACAGAAACCTGTATAACTTCCGTTTCTTCTGTTTCTGCTGCGTACACACCCATTGGTATCACAGTGATTACCATAAGTACGGCGAGAAAAACAGAAAGAAATCTTTTAAAAGTCTTTTTCATAAAATTTTAATCCTTTCTTAATAAATGGGTTGTTACTTGAAATTTGTTTGTTAGTAAAATATCACCCTTCCATAAAAATATTTCAAAGAAAGTTAAGAAAAATATTCACTATTAAAATAAATAATTAATATATATGAATCAATACGCAGGTCAAAATTATTAAAAATCAGGGCGAAATTATCGAAAAAAATAAGCACCTCATTTGAAGTGCTTATTATCAACTTATTCTATTGTTCATTTGGAAATAAGATTACAAGTTTGAATTGTCTGCTCGAATTATCAAACTCCCACCGCAGTTCACCATCATATTTATTAACAATTTTTCGTATACTCTTTGTTCCAAAACCATGGGTGTTTTTATCACGCTTTGTAGTAATCAGTTTATCCTTATTACTTTTCGGCTCATTATCACAGCTGTTAATTATGGTTATTTTATGATATGAGCTTAAGCTGTTTGCAATTTCTATATGGATGAGCTTAACTGCTGATTTAACAGCTGCCTCTACTGCATTGTCAAGAATATTGTTAAGCATTGCAGACAAATCATAATTGCTGATAAATTTAAGATTATCTGACATAATATCCGTTTCAAACTTTATTCCATTTTCTTTGCATATATCTCTATATTTGCTCAGAATAACATCAAGCAATCTGTTTTGCGTTTTGCCGATTTGATTATATTTAGTGATTTCACCTATCATATTATTTATATAATCTTTAATTTCAGGTGAGTCTGACATATTACTGATTGTCATAATATGATTTTTATAATCATGAGCCATTACATTCATTGTTTCATTTTTCTTTTCAAGCAAATTAAGATACTGCATATCAATATCATTTTTTTGATTAATTAATTCTAATTCTACAAGCTTTTGATTACTTTTTTCAGCTTGTTCATAAATTAAATATACGATTATATTTATGATTAGTAAAAATGAAACAGCAACTATTAAAAAGGTATTTTCTGATGAAGTCAGGATAATGCTATTTGTTATTACCCTAAACGAAATTAGCACCAACAAACTTCCAATCGGCAGCAAAGACAATGAAAACCATTTTCCCCAAGAATGAGAATTATTTTCTTTAACTGAAAATCTTGATAACAAGCGAGAAATCAAGAAATAAAGCATCATACTCGATATTGCACCTAATTCGAAATGAGTGTTAACACTTTCCTGAGTTGATATATTCAGAATCATTGCAGATATATAAGCTGTAAAAAACTCAGAAAGCAGCTGACAAATTCCAAGTGCTGAGCCATGAAAAACCGCAGATTTAAATGAACTGTTGAAAAGGAATTTAATGTTGAGTATATTAACGATAATTATAGAAAATATATTGAAAATTTCATTCTTAAACAGAAATTTAAAAATAACCAGCAATGCCACATACGATAAGAAAATAACACCAAATGTAATAATACTATTTCTTTTTTCTTCATAAACCGATTTAGCATATGAATAAACAATTAAAGCCTCAGCAAAATATGTAAAAATCAAAAATATTAAAGCAGGCACCGTTATCTCCTTTCTAAAACATAAAAGAATAATCTTTTAATTTCAGCTTGTTTTTTCGGAGCAATGTTTATTTCATATCGTTCAATAATATTTCCATCAAGATCCTTTTTTGCTAAAACAAGAAGAGTTCTTGTATGATTTATTGAATAATCTAAATTAGCAATATAGCTTGAGTGAGGACATACGAATGATATACCATTTAATCTGCTCTTCCAAACATTGATTTTATCATTGGAATAGTAGACACCATTAACAGTAACAATTTTTGTTTTCTTTTTCTCTATTTCAAGATAAATTATATCATTTGTGTATATACGAACATCTGAGCCTGTATTAACATCATAGAAAACAATAATATCATTGTTAATAAGCTCTGCTGCATCATCAAGTGCTTTGTAAAGGCGAATAACATCTAACGGCTTAGGCAAGAATCTGAATGCTCTGATTTTGAAAGCATCATCAAGGTAACCATCATAAGAGGTAATAACAAAAATAATATTGTGAGGATTTCGTCTTTTTAATTCTTTCCCTGTATCAATTCCATTGATATTACCCATTTCTACATCAAGAAAAACTAAATCAAACAATAGCTGATTGTCAAGTAATTCTTCACCTGAACCAAAATGAAAAAAGTTAAGAGAAATACTTCTTTCATTAAAATAGTTTCTTAAATGTTTTTCTAACAAATCTCTGAAAGACTTGTCATCATCACATATTGCTATATTCATAAATGTTGCCTTTCAAAAAATAAAAGTATATAAAACATATCCGAATTAAAATTGATATGTTTTATATACCATACAAATACCATATAAAAATAAATTTGTCAAATCTATTTAATATTTTGATTTTTTGCATTCATTCCTCGAACTAACATCAAAACGGTGTCTATATCTTCATTACTGCAATTTTTTAAACATCCACAAATCTGAAGGATTTTTCCATCCTTGTTATCGTCACCATGGTCTATACCTAATAAAAAATAATCAGGCGTTTTTTCTAATGCTAACGATAGTTTTATAAATTTATCTAATCTAGTTGCACTTTTGCCACATTCAACTCTGGAAAGCTGTTTATCAGATAAATAATCATCATCGTTTTTTTCTAATCCACTATTAATTTTTTCTACTAGTTGACTTTGTTTTAGCCCAAGATACTTTCTTTGTTGTTTTAACTTAAAACCTAAATCTTTTAGAAATACTTCATATGTCATAAAATCACCTCAAGGTAACTTTACCAATTTTTGACAATTTATTACACGCATATAATTAGTATATTCTTATTATAATAGAATTAAAGACAAATAAAATTAGATTATTCTTATATTATGGGTATTTTCGATAATTTTTGCCAATATTTTAATAGTTTTGATACCAATATTGACTTGAAAGCATTTATAAAATAGAATTAACTCATCAAGGAAAGGGGGATTTTTAATGAAATCTCAAAAGAAAATTTTCACAAAAGTAATGAAAACTGTTGTTGAAAAGTCACTTGTGCGAGAGGCTAATAGTACTAGTTGTATGATTTATTATCAGCCAAAAGCACCAGTGTCTTTAAAGAAATTCAGCAAGGTAGAGAATGATAAGTAAACTATCAACCTGCCTTACCGAAAAACTGCTTTCAAACGGAACGATCAGCGAAGAAGATAAAGACCTATACATATATGGCTTGTTTATGCTGATTTCTCATCTTATGTTTTTTATCATAGCCTGTATATTTGGCTTGATATTAGGATGTGTGTTTGAAAGTATAATTTTCTATATTGCATTTCAGTTCATTAGAAGATATGCAGGAGGCTATCACGCATCAACAGAAACAAGATGTGAGGTATTATCTACTCTGTCAATCTTGGCTTGTATTGTTGTAATCAGGTTGTCAAAAACATATGATATTCAGATTACATTACTGATAATCAGTGCGTTGTCAGCAGTTTGTATATTTGTGTTTTGCCCACTTGATACACCTGAAAAGCCATTGTCTGATAAGGAGTTCAGATACTTTCGCAAGGTTTCGTGGATCGTATTGCTGGTGATAATTGCTGTAATTGTTGTTTCATATATTTTCAAATTCAAAATGGTTACTGTGCCTTGCTGTTTGAGTTTAATTCTTGAAAGTATATTACTTGCTGCAGGAAAAATTAAGAGGGTATCGCAAAAACAGAATGTTGAAACATAACTTGTTTGGTGTCTTTCTGAAAGAAAAACGACAGCAAAAAAATATCTCTTTAAGAGAATTATCTAATAAAGCAGATGTAGCACATACATATATTTTGAAAATAGAAAATGGCAGCAAACCGCCACCAAGTGATGATGTTTTATTAAGACTTGCAAAGGGATTAAATCTTGATGATGAATCTGCTGAAATATTCTTTGACTTGGCTGCCAAGTGTAAAAGAATAAATGATGATAAGAATTTTTATATCCCTGCAGATATTTCTGAATATTTGATCAGCGAGGAAAAGGCAAACAACCTTATACGGAAAGCAAGCAAACTTGGATATTCAAATGAATTTTGGAATGAATTATTGAAATAAATTGAAAAATAAAAATATGTCCCAATCGGGATATATTTTTTGAACTTGCTGTTACCCAATGGGGAACACCTAAATTTGATAATAACGCATATAATATATGCTTAACATATAAAAGACTAAAAGGACAAAAGAATAGTTATAAAAGAGATAGAAGTCGGAGAAATCCGGCTTCTATCTCTTTTGTTCTTTTTGAAAGGACGATATAACTATATCTCTTTGGCAACCATACATAGCAAAATATCCATAATCTCTGAATTTTGAAAATCAGGACAGTTCAAAATTTGGAGGTTAAAACAAATGAAAAAGATATGTGAGATATATGATGTTTCTCACGAATATGAAATGAAAGAAAATTCAGTTTTGGTTTGTGTTAGTGATATTGAACAGGACAAGCTGTTTTCAATATTGCCTGAACTGAAATTGAATTTTAACAAGGTTTTTAGTATTGGTGAATGGCAGCAGTATTTGGAAATCAATCAGTTATATAACCGAAATGAATCCAAACATCAAATGAGAGAAATCAGGCAGTCAAAAAGAATTGAATCGGATACTCTGATGAGATATGAAACTGATTCTATTGCCGAAATATTAAATAATGCCGAATTGCAAAGCAAGATTGAAATGGCATTGTCAACATTATTACCATTGCCGAAAAGAAGGTTTCTAAAACACTATTCAGAAAACTATACATACAGACAAATTGCAGAGGAGGAATGCAAAGCAGTATCAACAATTTATGAGTCAATTATGACTGCTCGAAAAAAGTTTTTGAAAAATTTTGAATAATACCCCGAACAAAACGCCCCGAACAAGTTGAAGTTTATGAAAGGACTACCTTTCGTACAACTGAATAAGTCATTCATCAAATACATTCCTATTGTTATGCAGGGTGCATAAGCTGCTTTAATAATCACGCCAAGACACTATTTAGCCGAGCGAGAATTGATTGTTATAAATATCAGTTTGCCACTGATACGGCGATGACAGGCAATAGGGACAATGATACTCCTGCTTAGTCACAAGTCGAGCGTGATAAAACCGTCGCAACTAATGAGAGCAGCTCGGATGAAATCGGAGAGGTGGAACTCCTGTGGAGCTGATTAGCAATCAGCCGTTTGATGATTCCCTTATTTGCAATTTGGGGTGTTGAGGACAAATTAAATTGCTTTCATATATTAGCCAATCAGTAGGACAACATTTATTTTTTCTTAATGAGAAACTCAACAATTAAAGTCTTATTGATTGGCTCTTACATAGGCAAAAGTCTATGAAGGAGGTTACTTATGAAAGATTATTTAAGAGGAGATATGTATTATGCCGATTTAGGCAGAGGCATAGGCTCTGAACAGAGGGGCTACAGACCTGTACTTATTATTCAAAACAATGTTGGTAACAAGCATAGTCCGACAGTAATTATCGCAGCCATAACAAGCCGAGTGGGAGTAAAAGCCAAACTGCCTACTCACTACTTTGTTAATACCGAAAGTGGTCTTGAGGCTCCGTCAATCGTTTTGCTTGAGCAGATAAGAACGATTGATAAGAAACGATTAGATTCATATATCGGACATTTGAGTGATGTTCATATTGAAAATATTGATAATGCAATATGTATTAGTTTGGGCATAGGGCAAATTAAATAATAAAAACATATACAACTGTCAAATATGCAAATTTTCAAATCGCATAATTAACAGATTTTAATAAACGATATAAAATCAGCGCCAAGGAGGTAGTTATGAACAGTATTAGTGAAAAGCATCGTCAGATGTATATATCAAGTGATGTGAAATTTTATACCATTTCAGACCTTAAGGAAATGCTTGGCTGGAGTGAAAATACTGTGCAGAAATTATTTAATGATCCTAAATTCCCGTCATCTGATTTCGGAAGAATAAAGGTAGTAGAGGCACACGCTTTAATTGATTACTTTTCAAAAAAGCATTTGAAACAGAATGACGGATTTTGGAAATAAGGAGAAAGGTAATTATGGCAAAAACAAAAAAGCAAGTGAAAAAAGAAAAAGGTGAAGGCTCTTTCAGAAAACGCTCAAATGGTACATTTGAATACAGAATCGTATATACAGATGAATATAACGAAATCAAACGAAAATCATTTTATGGTCAAAGCGATATTATCTGTATGAAAAAGGCAGAAAAATTCCTTTGCGATTTAGAAAAGAAAAAATCAGGTATAGATATTGATGCTACTATACCTGATATAGTTAAAGAAAAGTACCAATCGGATTTAGAAAAGAATTTTGTTCACGAGCAGGGATATTCAAGAAATATGGCTAATCTGCGTATCATTGAAAAAAGTTTTATTGGAGATGTTCCAATATGTGAATTAACTGAATTTCAAGTTGATATGTTTCTTCGCTCGATAACACACTATTCTAATAGCACTATAGGAAAAGTCTTTTTGCAATTAAAAATGGCTTTTAGAGAGGCTTGTAATAGAGATATTATTCAGAAAAATATAATGCTATCTAATAATCTAAGGTGTCCTAAATCAAATAAGCCCGATAAAAAGGTTAAAGCACTTACAAGGTGTGAACAAGCAAAATTTGCTGCCTTTTTGCAAAATTATAAAGGGCAAAAAAATCGAAATGATTATAGTAGACAGTTATTGATTGAATTATTTACAGGAATGAGGATGGGCGAAATTAATGCCCTTACACCTGAATGTATTGATTTTGAGAAAGATGTTATACATATTAGGTCAACTGTAGCACGAGGAGAAAACTATAGGGATTTTATAAAAAATGGTACAAAAACAGATGCAGGTGTTAGAGATATTCCAATAATGAATATGTTAAAGCCTATTCTTAAAGATGCTATTGATAATAAAAGCGAGAATCCATTTAATTTGATTTTTTACGATGAGCAAAAGAATGGTATTATTAGCACAAGTCAAGTGAATTGCTTTTTTAAGAGAGTTTGCGAAAAATGTGGTATTGAAAAAAGAGGACAGCATTCTTTAAGGCATACATTTGCTACCCGTTGTATTGAAGCTAATGTACCTGCAATAGTATTAAAAAAATGGTTGGGGCATACGGATATTCATATAACATTGGATACCTATGCAGATGTATTCGATAGTATGAACAATGATTCCATTACAAAGTTAGATAGTTACATTGTAAATTTAGCAGGTTGATATTTTAATAAAAGATTTTGACATTAATATAATAAATGATTATAATCTATATTAACAATTATAAGTGAGTTGTTGTTTTGTTGAACAAATATTTATAGTTTTTTACTTAGTGGGGTAGAATAAGGGGTAGATTTTAAAATTCAGTAATTGATTAACTTTAAAAAGTGCCGTAGTTACGCCGTTTTTGAAGAACTCCAATTTTTCAATGTTGGACATCTCCACCATTAAAAAAAGTACTTTAGGACATCCTTGATAAAGAGGGTGTCCTAAAACTTTGTAAACAGCCAAATGATTTGATTGCAGATTAAATTCAGTTTGATTTAATCAGATAGAATTTTCCTGACACATTTATTTTTGACATTATTATTGACAAATAAGTTAGTTTATGCTAACTTATATATAGAAATAAATACATGACTATAATTATTTCTGATTTATGGCATTATGCCTATATTTTTTTACAGATAGTTAGTAGTGACTAACTCAAGAAAGAGTGAACAGAATGGCGTTAATTGAATTTAAAAATGTTACAAAGCAGTATTTTACAGGGCTTCACATTATTAATGCACTTGATGAGGCAAGCTTCAGTATTGATAAGGGTGAATTTGTTGTTATTCTCGGACCATCAGGCGCAGGAAAGTCAACATTACTCAATTTGCTTGGCGGAATGGAAAAGGCAGCAAGCGGTGAAATTATTGTTGACGGCAAGAATATTGCTGCTCTTAACGACAAGAAAATGACTAAGTATAGGGCATCAGATGTTGGTTTTGTATTTCAGTTTTACAACTTAATTCCAACCCTGACTGCTATTGAAAATATTGAGTTGATTTCAGATATATGCGACAATGCTATGACTGCATCTCAGGTGCTTGATGAGGTAGGACTGCTTGATCATAAATATCAGTTTCCGTCACAGCTTTCAGGCGGTGAGCAACAGCGAGTGTCAATAGCAAGAGCAATTTGCAAAAATCCTAAAATGCTTTTATGTGATGAGCCAACAGGTGCACTTGACAGTGAAACAGGTGTGCAGATATTAACGCTTTTACAGAGTTTAAGCAGAGAAAAGGGCACAACTGTAATTATTGTTACTCACAATGCTGCACTTGCTGAGGCGGCAGACAAAATTATAAAGGTTAAAAACGGCAAAATCAAAGATGTTATTATCAACGAAAATCCTAAAGCAGTTTGCGAGGTGAATTGGTAATGCTCAAACAAAAAATGCTTCAGGACATAAAGCAAAATAAATGGCAGTTCATTTCTGTTATGATAATGGCATTTTTAGGCGTTTTTATATTTACGGGAATCGGCGGTGAATGGGCAGGCGTTGATAGCTTCCGCAAAGGCTACTACGAACAGACTAATCTTGCAGACGGCTGGATATGGGGCGAGGGATTCAGTAACGCCGATGTAAATAAAGTTAAAAATATTGATGGTATTACCGGTGCAGAAAAGAGATGCTATGTTGAGGTCACGGGACAGGACAAGTATAATCCTACTGTTTACCTTTACGGCTTAGAGAAGAACTCTATATGCAAGCCGTTAGTAGTTGAGGGTGAGGAGTTTAACCCTGATGTTGATGGCAAGGTGTGGCTTGATAAGCAGTTTGCAGATACTAAAGGCTTAAAATTGGGAGACGAATATACATTTGTATTTGAGGGTACACCTTTTTCATTGAAAATTGCGGGCTTGATATACAGCAGTGAATATCAGTATTATGCAAATGAAAATGACTTGTGGCCTGATTATAATACTGTTGGTTTTGCGTACTGCTCATATAAATCTCTTCCAATTAAGGACTATATTATCAATTACGTAAAAAATAGTGATAAATCTGTTGAAGATCTTATTGGTGAGTTTGCAGACGATAACGAAGATATAAAAAAGAATGCTAATCTGATTAAACGCTTTTCTAAAGATAGTATAATTAACATAATTGAAAGGGCAGACGCAAGCGAGTTTGCCGAGATGACTCCGTTCACGCAGATTATTTTTACATCCTCAGTTGATGCAAAGGATTTGTCTGATGAAATAGACGAGGTACTAAAAGGCAGTTATGCAGTTTTTACCACAAGAGCGGAAACTGAAGGAATTATGATGCTGGATGCCGAGATGTCACAGCACAAAATGATGGGAGCGATTTTCCCGGTGGCATTTTTGATAATTGCAATTCTTGCAATTATTACAAGTATGAACAGGCTTGTTAATAACCAAAGAACACAGATTGGCACACTCAAAGCACTTGGATTTGGTAAGGCAAAAATAACACTGCATTATGTAAATTACGGCTTTTGGGTAAGCCTAATTGGTGCGGTGCTCGGATGTATTATAGGTCCGTTAACCTTACCGCATTTATTCTATGGTTCAATGTCGAGCTATTTTGCCTTGCCTGAATGGAAATCGGGCTTTGATATTTCGTTTATCCTAGTAGCTGTTGTAACTGTTCTTGCATGCACGCTTACAACATTTTTAACTGTATATAAAGTACTTGGAGATACTCCTGCAGCAACACTCAGACCAAAAGCACCAAAGAATTTTAAAATATCAAAAATTGAAAAATCAGCCGTCTGGAGTAAAATGAATTTCAATTTCAGGTGGAGCTGGCGAAGCTTTATAAGAGGAAAAGCAAGAACTCTTATGGGAATAGTAGGTACAGTAAGCTGTATGGCACTGCTCGTCGGCGCATTTTCAATGTATGACTGTATGGACGATATGGAACATTGGATGTATAATGAAATTCAGGTGCAGCAAACAAGACTTACACTTGATTCATCAGTATCAATAAAAGAAGCTGAGAGTATCGCTAAGAATATCAACGGTGAATTGATTATGACTTCGCCGATTGAAATCAGAGCAAATGGTGTTAAAAAGACGCAGACTGTTACTGTTGCAGACGGCGAGGGATGTTTTTATATTACTGACTCAGGAAGAAAACAGATTGCACCTGATAATAATACGATTGCACTGTCTTTAAAAGCAGCAAACGCACTCGGTCTTAAAGAGGGTGACGAGTTTGAATGGCATATCTACACCTCTGATAAATGGGTTAAATCAAAGGTTTCCATAATATGTCGAACACCTATGACACAGGGTTTGGTTATCACAAGGAATACACTTGAAAGCCTCGGCTGCGAATTTAATCCGACCTATGTTGATACTCTGCAAAAACTGAATGATTATAAGAGTGATTCAGTAATTAATGTTCTAACTGCTGATGATATGCATAATTTCTGGAGTAATTATATGGAAACTATGAATATGATGGTTGCAGTTTTGATACTGTTTGCATTGATTCTTGCTGTAGTTGTTCTTTATAACCTCGGTCAGTTGACGTTTACTGAAAAAGAAAGAGAAAATGCAACGCTTAAGGTTATAGGCTTTTCGACGGGCAGAATATTAAATCTCAATCTTATCCAGAATCTAATCTTTGCTGTTGCCGGTGTTATTTTTGGTGTACCGTGCGGACTTGGCTTGGTATCTGCTGTTATCAAATCGGCAGGTGATGAATTTGATATGATGGTAAATCTTAGTGCTCCATCCTTCTTTATCAGTGCAGGTATAACAATCGGTGTATCGCTGCTTGTAAGTCTGCTATTTCGAAAAAATATTAAAAAGCTTGATATGGTAACATCGCTAAAGGGCGTTGAATAGCGAAATAAAACATAAATTCATGTGCGATTTATGTATCAAGTTTGTGCAAAATCGCCTTTGATAATTTTAGAAAAGACATTATAATAATACAAAGATGTGTAGCTTATTGCGTAATTCCAATCGTAATGGCTATGCATCTTTTTTGTTTTCAGGAGGTAGTTATGGATAAAAGAGATGAAAAATGGCAGTTATGCATGTGAAAAAGTTAATGCTGTCAATGGGAATTCAATGATTGTTTCAATGATGCTGCAAGCACTTTACAATATTGTTGACAGCGTATTTATTTCTAATATGGCAGAAAATGGAGAAAGTGCATTAACACCGGCATTTCCGTTTCAAATGCTTATGGTAGTTATTTCAATTGGTACAGGAATAGGCACAAGTGTGCTCGTTGCTAAAAATTTAGGTTTAGGTGATAAGGAAAAGGCAAGCAAGGTAGCGGGCAATGCTCAGTTTCTCGCGATTATAATTTATGCAGTATTCCTGTTGTTTTGGTATTTTCTCAGCTGGTATTAAAGTCACAGATAGATAATTTCGTTATTTGGTTTACATTCCCGATAGCTGAAATTGTGACATTGATAATCTCATATTTATTAATGAAAAAAGTTAATAAATTTGTTATAAAAACTGCTGAATTAATGCAATAATATCATTGAAACATTTGCGTTTGCAGAAAGTTTAGTGGTGCGGTGTGAACAAGAAGGCATAAAATAACCCTTCAGTGATATGAATTCCCAAAAAGTCTAATATTTGGATGCATATCATTGAAGGGTTTTCTTTTTATTAGTCGGGATATCCATTTGGATTAGTGCTCTGCCATCTCCATGAATCCTCACACATTTCCTCAATGCCTCTTTCGGCTTTCCAGCCGAGCTCATTGAGTGCTTTGCTTGGATCTGAATAGCAGGTTGCAATGTCGCCGGCACGCCTTGGTCCTATTTCATAAGGAATATTCTGCCCTGATGCTTTTTCAAAAGCCTTAACAACATCAAGTACAGAGTATCCAGTACCTGTTCCGAGATTATAAATGAATAATCCATCCTCACCGCGTACCTTTTCAACAGCCTTAACATGACCAAGAGCAAGGTCGACAACGTGAATATAATCTCTTACGCCTGTGCCGTCAGGGGTATCATAATCATTACCCCATACATTAAGATGCTCTCTTTTTCCGATAGCCACTTGTGTTATATAAGGCATAAGGTTGTTTGGAATACCGTTAGGATCTTCACCCATTGTACCGCTCTTGTGAGCACCGATTGGGTTGAAATATCTAAGCAGACAGATTGACCAGCTGTTGTCAGAAGTAAATAAGTCCTTGAGAATACACTCAATCATGAATTTTGTTCTGCCATATGGGTTAGTTACTCCGCCAACCTCCATATTTTCATTAAGAGGAGATATATTGTTCATTCCGTATACTGTTGCAGATGATGAAAATACAATCTTTTTACAATTATGCTTTCTCATTACATCAAGAAGAACGAGAGTACCGTTTACATTATTATCAAAATATTCAAGCGGTTTTTCAACACTTTCACCAACTGCCTTAAGTCCTGCAAAGTGAATAACCGAGTCAATGCTTTCGTTTTCAAAAATTTTACCCATTCCATCAGCGTCACGGATGTCGCATTGATAGAATTTGAAATCCCTGCCTACTAAAGCCTTAATTCTGTCATACGAGCTTTTTTTACAGTTGTAAAGATTATCAACAACTACTACATCAACACCGGCATTCATAAGTTCAACGCAGGTGTGAGATCCTATATAGCCTAATCCTCCGGTTACTAAAACTGACATAATGTTACCTCCGTGTTTATATATTTATTAATATGCTTTGCCCCAATAGAGCATTTTGTTAGCAGGCTTTCCGCAGCAGACGCACACATCACTGATTTCTTCCTGATCAAATGGAATACAGCGTGAGCCGACACCTGTAAGCTCTTTAACCTTGTCTTCACACTCTTCATTACCGCACCACATAGCTTTAACAAAGCCGTCGCCGTTTTCTTCAAGTGCTTTTACAATTTCATCTGTAGTTGTACATTTATAAGTTTTGTTTTCTCTGTTTTCCAAAGCTTTTGCATATAAACCGTCGCGAACTTCCTTGAGCTTCTGCGGAATTATTTCAGCAATATCGTCAAGAGAAACAACAGTTTTTTCTCTGTTATGTCGAGTTACAACAACACACTGATTATTTTCAATGTCTTTAGGGCCAAGTTCAATTCTTACAGGAACGCCTTTCATTTCATATTCTGCAAATTTCCAGCCGGGAGAATTGTTTGAATCATCAATCTTTACACGGCATATTTTTTTGAGTTCATCTGTGAGGGCATTCGCTCTTTCAAGTACACCCTCTTTGTGCTGAGCAATAGGCAGTACAATTACCTGAATAGGAGCAACAGCAGGAGGAAGAACTAATCCGTTATCGTCGCCATGAGTCATGATGATAGCACCAATGAGTCTGGTTGTCATACCCCAAGAGGTTTGGTGAGGGTAGGTAAGCTTGTTTTCTTTGTTTGAATACTGGATATCAAAGGCTTTTGCGAAGCCGTCACCGAAATAATGGCTTGTGCCTGCCTGAAGTGCTTTGCCATCGTGCATAAGAGCCTCAATACAGTAAGTTCTTTCTGCACCTGCAAATTTATCACTTTCTGTTTTCATACCCTGAACAACCGGGATTGCAAGATCCTCCTGGCAGAATTTTGTGTAAACATTCAGCATTCTTTCAGTTTCTTCAATAGCTTCTTCAGCAGTGGCATGAAGAGTGTGTCCCTCCTGCCAGAGAAATTCTCTGGAACGAAGAAATGGCCTTGTAGTCTTTTCCCATCGTACAACTGATACCCACTGGTTATATAATTTAGGAAGATCTCTGTGAGAATGTACAATATCCTTGAAATGCTCGCAGAACAGTGTTTCTGATGTAGGCCTTACGCATAATCTTTCTTCAAGCTTTTCACTTCCGCCGTAGGTTACCCACGCACATTCAGGGGCAAATCCCTCAACATGATCGGCTTCCTTCTGAAGCAGGCTTTCAGGAATAAACATAGGCATATTTACGTTTTCATGACCTGTTTTCTTGAACATACCGTCAAGAATTTTCTGTATATTTTCCCAGATAGCATAACCGTAAGGACGTATTACCATACATCCTTTAACGCTTGTGTATGATACCAGCTCTGCTTTTTTGCATACGTCAGTATACCATTTTGCAAAATCTTCATCCATGGCTGTAATGCTGTCAACCATCTTTTTTTGATCTTTTGCCATATCTAAACTCCTTTATAAGATGTAATTAATTCTTTTGGAAAATATTATATACGAATTAGAATAATATGTAAATAAAAAAATAATTTTATTCAAAAAAATACACAAAGTATATTTAAATAACTGAAAGTTATCACATGAGATTATACAATATGTAATAATGCATACAACGTAATGTATATAAAATTTATTTTAATTATTGAAAATTTAAATTAATTGTAGTATAATTAGCACAGATTGATTTAGGGGGTGACTGTAATATTAGGTGCAATAAATATGAAGCTTGATTTGCAGGCTGAATTGTCAGAACAGCTTGAGATAGAAGAAGTTTTTGGATTTGATTTAGGAAGTATTCATATTGGATTTGATGAATCAACAGTTGTTTCATGGATAATTATTGCGGTACTTACAATTGTGGCAATAATTTTAACTCGAAACCTAAAGGTTACAGGAAAAATTTCAAAGAGGCAGCAGCTTCTGGAATTTTGTTATGAAAAGTCTGTAGATTTCTTTAAAGGAATATTAGGCCCTAAGGTTGAAAATTTTATTCCGTGGCTTATGAGTATGGCGTTATTTATCGGAGTTTCAAATATGATGGGTTTGTTTGGAATGAAACCACCGACTAAAAGTATGCAGGTAACTCTTGCAATGGCGCTTACGAGTATTGTTATTATTGAATATGCCTCTATTAAAGATAAAGGATTTATAGGAAGAATAAAGGCTTTTGCAAAGCCTACTCCTATAGTCGCACCGATTAATATTCTCGAAATTTTAACAAAGCCTTTGTCGCTTTGTATGCGACTTTTCGGTAATATTATCGGAGCCTTTATAATAATGGAACTTATCAAGGCTATACCTGTTTTGAAGGTTGGCGTTCCGGTTGTATTCAGTTTATACTTTGATTTGTTTGATGCTCTGCTTCAGGCGTATATTTTTGTTTTCCTGACTGCACTTTATATTCAGGAGGCTGTAGAAGAAGAGGAAGAGCCTGCTAAAGACAAACAGACAAAGAAGATGAAAAAATTAAGTAAAAAGGCTAAGAAAAAAGCAGCAAAAACTGCTTAATATAAAATAAAAATATTTTGTTAGGAGATTATTATTATGACAGGTTCAATTATTGCTATTGGTGCAGGTATCGCACTTTTGTGCGGATTAGGCGCAGGTATTGGTATCGGTATTGCAACGGGTAAGGCAGTAGAGGCTATTGCTCGTCAGCCTGAAGCAGCAGGTTCAATTCGTTCAACACTTATTATAGGTGCTGCACTTTCAGAGGCTACAGCTGTTTACGGTCTTGTTGGCTCTCTGTTGATTATATTGCTGGCGAAGTAGTTATTGAAAGGAACAAAATCAAATGTTAAAGTTTGACTTTAATTTAGTTTGGACAATTATAAATTTAGTTATTTTCTTTCTGCTTATGAGATTGTTTTTATTCAAGCCTATAAAAAAGGTTTTGGATAAGCGTAAAGAGATGATTGATAATCAATTCAGTGCAGCTGAAGAGAAAGAAAAGAGTGCTATGGAGCTTTATAACGAATATCAGTCACAGCTCAGCGGTGTTGAAGATGAGAGAAAGCAGATTATTGTTGATGCCCGCTCAAGTGCAAAGGCTGAATATAATAAAATAGTTGATAAAGCCTACAGCGATGCTGATAAAATTAAAGCAGATGCACAGAAAGTAGCTAATATTGAAACTGAAAAAATCAAGCGTGCGGTAAGAGAAGAAATTGCGTCTCTTGCTATGGAAACTGCTGCAAAGGTGGTCGCTGATAAAGCATCATCAGACTACGACAGTGCTATGTATGATAAATTTTTAGATGAAAGCAGTGATGAATAAATATGAATAAATATGTTGAAATGCTGCTTTCTTCACAGGCGGGTGTTTCAGGTCTTGAGGATGCACTTAAGCTTATAAAGAATAACAGCGAACTTTCCGAAATACTTGATAATCCGAATGTGTTGCTCAGTGAAAAGCAGCAGGTTGCTGACGATCTTTTTGTTCCGTCGGTCAGAGAGTTTATAGTAAATTTGTCGGCAGAATGCAAAATTTCCGAACTCGAAGAAATTATTAAGGAATTTATTTCAGAGCTTAATAAAAAGAACAATATTGCTGATGCTGCAGTGTATTGTGTTACACCTCCTGATGACAAGCAGCTTGAAAAAATTAAGAACTTTGTTTGCAAAGAGGAAAACGCGTCACAGGCAAATGTTGAAATTGTCAAGGACGAAAGTCTTATCGGCGGATTTATAATCCGTATCGGCAGTAAGGAATTTGATTTCAGCTTAAAAACAAAGCTGGAAACTATCAAAAACCGTGTTATAAAAACTGCAAAAGAAAGTGATGCCGATCATAACTCTATCATAACCGTTCTTCGCAAGGATGTAAAAGATTTTGAACTAAAAACAAACAGTGAAGAAATAGGAACTGTTATCAAGGTTGGTGACAGTATTGCAACTGTTCACGGACTTGACCATGCTATGTATGGCGAAATTGTTGTGTTTGAAAACGGTGTTAAGGGAATGGTGCAGGATATTAAAAGACAGTCTGTAGGTATCATTCTTTTCGGTTCTGATGTTGGTATTCATCAGGGTACAAGGGTTAAAAGAACACATAAAATGGCAGGCGTTCCTGTAGGTGAAGGCTTTATCGGCAGAATTGTAAATTCTCTGGGAGAGTCTATTGACGGTAAAGGTGATATTGAAGCTGAGGATTACAGACCTATAGAGCAGAGTGCACCGTCAATTGTTGACCGAAAGAGTGTGGATACTCCAATGGCTACAGGCATTCTCTCTATCGACTCTATGTTCCCTATAGGAAGAGGTCAGAGAGAGCTTATCATCGGTGACAGACAGACAGGAAAAACTTCTATTGCCATTGATACAATTCTTAATCAAAAGGGCAAGGGTGTTATCTGTATATATAATGCAATCGGTCAGAAGGCTTCAAGCGTGGCAAAGCTTGTAAACACACTGGAAAAAGCAGGTGCAATGGATTATACGATCGTTGTATGTGCTACTGCTTCAGATCCTGCATCATTGCAGTACATTTCACCTTATGCGGCAACAGCTCTTGCTGAGCATTTCATGTATCAGGGTAAGGATTGCCTTATTGTTTATGATGATTTGAGCAAGCATGCAGTTGCATATCGTGCATTGTCATTGCTTCTTGAAAGAAGTCCGGGCAGAGAGGCTTATCCAGGTGACGTTTTCTATTTGCATTCACGTTTGCTTGAACGTTCAAGCAAGCTTAGCGACGAGCTTGGAGGAGGCTCAATAACAGCTCTTCCTATAGTTGAAACACAGGCAGGTGATGTATCTGCGTATATTCCTACAAATGTAATTTCTATTACTGACGGGCAGATTTTCCTTGAAAGTGATTTGTTCTTCAGCGGTATGCGCCCTGCGGTTAATGTAGGTCTTTCCGTTTCTCGTGTAGGCGGTGCGGCACAGACAAAGGCAATGAAGAAAGCAGCAGGATCACTTCGTATTGATCTTGCTCAGTACAGAGAAATGGAAGTGTTCACCCAGTTTTCTTCCGATCTTGATGAAGAAACAAAAGCAGGTCTTGATTACGGCAAAGGTCTTATGGAGCTGTTAAAACAGCCTTTAGGCAATCCTTTGTCTTTAGCTGATATGGTTATAACTCTTGTGGCTGCAACATCAAAAAAATTTATTGATGTTCCTGTCAGCGAGATTAAAAAATATCAGATGGATATGCTTGAGTTTATAAATACAAATTATTCCGAAATACCTGATTCTATTGAAAAGGAAAAGGTGCTTGACGATGATATTAAAGAGCAGATTTTAGCTGCCGTGAATGAATTTAAGAAGGTAAATAATGGCTAATTCCCGTGAAATACAAGCCAGAATGAAGTCGATTAAGGATACAATGAAAATTACAAATGCTATGTGCATGATATCCTCATCGAAGCTTCAAAAGGCAAGACGCGATCTGAAAAATACAGAGCCTTATTTCTATGCAATACAGGAAACCCTGGGAAAGATACTTGAATTATCACCCGAAACAGGTAATGAGTTCTTTAATTCGAGATATAATATCCCCAAAAAAGAACGCAAGCAGGGCTATATTGTTGTTACTGCCGATAAAGGTATGGCAGGTGCATATAACCACAATGTAATTAAAATTGCAGAAAAAGAAGCTTTGTCCGATAATAAAAATATGCTTTTTGTTGTCGGTCAGGTCGGCCGCAGATATTTTGAAAAAAAGAATATACCTGTTGATATTGATTTTAAGTATACCGCTCAGAATCCCAATATGAACAGAGCCAGAATCATCAGCGAAAAAATTGTGGATCTTTTTAAAAGAGGAGAGCTTGATGAAGTGTATATTGTATATACACGAATGATTAATTCTGTTACCTTTAATGCAGAAATTAAACAGCTTCTTCCTCTTAGCTTACCAAAGCTGTCGGATAAAAAAGACAACAATTATCAGCTTTCAGCTTTTGAGCCTGATATTGATACAGTGTTTGAGCATATTGTTCCAAATTATATCGCGGGCTTTGTTTACGGTGCTCTTGTTGAGTCATACTGCTCTGAGCATAATGCACGCATGATGGCAATGCAGACTGCAACTGATGCGGCAAAGGATATGCTTAAGCAACTTGATATAGAATATAATCGTGCCAGACAGGCTGCTATTACTCAGGAAATTACTGAGGTTATAGCAGGTTCAAAGGCACAGAAAAAGAAAATGAATTAGGAGGTGTCTTTATGAATATAGGTAAAATAAAACAGGTTATGGGACCTGTAGTTGACGTTGAGTTTGACGCAGAACTGCCTAAGATTAAGGACGCTCTTGAAGTTAGATTTAACGATAAAAGATGTGTTATGGAGGTAAGCCAGCATATCGGTGCAAACAGTGTACGCTGTATTATGCTGTCAGCCTCAGAAGGTCTTTGCAAGGATATGGAGGTAATTGCTACAGGAGATGCTATCAAAGTTCCTGTCGGTAATAAAACTCTTGGCAGATTATTCAATGTAGTCGGTGATGCAATCGATGGTAAAGGCAGTCTTGATGATGAAGATCACTGGGCAATTCACCGTGCTGCACCAAGTTTTGAAGAGCAGGCCTCCGAGGTTGAAATTCTTGAAACCGGAATTAAAGTAATTGACTTGCTTACACCTTATCAGAAAGGCGGTAAAATCGGCCTTTTCGGAGGTGCGGGTGTTGGTAAAACCGTGCTTATTCAGGAGCTTATTACGAATGTTGCAACTCAGCACGGCGGTTACTCTATTTTTACAGGTGTAGGTGAACGAAGCCGTGAGGGTAACGACTTGTGGAAAGAAATGGGCGAAAGCGGAGTACTTGAAAAAACTGCATTGGTTTTCGGTCAGATGAATGAGCCGCCGGGAGCAAGAATGAGAGTTGCTGAAACAGGTTTGACAATGGCGGAGTATTTCCGTGATGTTGATCATCAGGATGTGCTTTTATTTATAGATAATATTTTCCGTTTTGTACAGGCCGGATCAGAGGTTTCTGCACTTCTGGGCAGAATGCCGTCAGCAGTAGGCTATCAGCCGACTCTTGCAACCGATGTCGGTGAATTGCAGGAACGTATTGCATCTACTAAAAATGGTTCTATCACATCTGTTCAGGCTGTATATGTGCCTGCAGATGACCTGACTGATCCTGCACCGGCAACAACCTTTGCTCACCTTGATGCTACTACTGTACTTTCAAGAAAGATTGTTGAAAAGGGTATTTATCCTGCCGTTGATCCTCTTGAGTCAAACTCAAGAATTCTTGAGGCTGATGTTGTGGGACAGGAGCATTATGATGTTGCACGAAAGGTGCAGGCTTATTTGCAGAAGTACAAGGAGCTTCAGGATATTATTGCTATTCTCGGTATGGAAGAGCTTTCGGATGAAGATAAGCTTACTGTCTACAGAGCAAGAAAAATAGAAAAGTTTCTTTCACAGCCGTTCCACGTAGCAGAAGCATTCACAGGTCAGCCGGGTATATATGTTTCTGTAAAGGATTCTGTAAAAGGCTTTAAGGCTATAGTTGACGGCGAAGTAGATGATATTCCTGAAATGGCATTTTTCAACACAGGAACTATTGAAGATGTGTTAAAAAAAGCAGAGCAGATGAAAGCGTAATCAGGAGGCGTCTATGAGTACCTTTAAATTAAAAATCATTGCATCAAACAGGATTTTTTTTGACGGCGAAGCTGAATCTTTGGTTGTTCCGCACATTGATAACGGAAAAATAGGCTTTCTTGCAAATCATGAAAACTGTATTATGCCTGTAGAAACAGGTGAAATGAAAATTGTTGATGCCAATGGTAAGATTATTGAGGCATTTGTCGGTAATGGATCTTTAGAATTTCTTGATAATACTGCAAAGCTTGTTTGTGTATCTGCAGAGCTTCCTCATGAAATTGATGCCAGAAGAGCCAAAGAAGCAAAGGAACGTGCTGAAGAGGAAATGCGTCAGCATCATTCCCAGCTTGAATATCATCATTCTCAGGCAAATCTTTCAAGAGCAATGCATCGTCTTAAGGTAAAAAACAGACACGAGATATAAACTAAGCGATATAACAAAAAAAGAGAGGTTTTAAACCTCTCTTTTTCTCTTAATGAATTTATTGTTGCTTTAAAGCTCTTTGAAGCCAAACTGCACCTAAATCAAGTGCGTTGAAAAGACCGACCTTTTCACTCTTTTTTACAACCATTTCCTTTGGTGATGCATCCGGATCAGTGCTGAGAAGCTGAATTGCCACTTTGCCTGAAATATCCAGATTATTTTCGTTTTTGCTTTCAAGAATGTTTAAGCAGATTACATATGGATCACTCATGCTTCCATAGTAAATTGTATTTTTGCATCTAACCAAAGGTCTACCTTTGTACTCAAGGAATTTTTCCTTTTTGCTTTCTTCCAAAGATAACCCTCCTTCAACTAATCGAGATAGGACTTTACCATTGCAGCCAAAAGCTCGTCACGGTCGATGCGTCTGATAAGACTTCGGGCATTGTTATGAGTGGTGATATAAGTAGGATCTTCTGAAAGTATATAGCCGACTATCTGGTTAATCGGATTATATCCCTTTTCACGCAGAGCATCAAATACCTCTGTTAAAGTTCCTTTTAATACATCTTCTTTTTCGTCGCCAATTCTGAAAGTCATGGTTTTATCAGTCACGGTAAAGTCACCTCCAATAAAATATTACAAAGTAATTATATACAAAAAAACTATAAATTACAATACTTTTTTTAATTTAGTTTTTTATTGTACTATTTTTCACTTGACTTATTGCTTTGGATTGGTTTATAATCTTTTATGATATATGGCTGTGAAAAGGTGTAAGTAGGTTTGCTTTTAGCTTTTAGAGAGTATGCGTTTGGTGTGAGCATACAGCATCTGTAAATCGAATTTCAGCCTTGGAGCTTTCGGCGAGAAACTAAGCCGAACGTATTGCTGCGTTAAAGCATAAGAGCGGCAGTTTTACTGCAATTTGAGTGGTACCACGGATTTATTCCGCCTCATGTATTGAGGCGGTTTTATTTTTTTATGTAATTATTTACAGGAGGTCACAGTATGGACGAAAAGATTATCAGTCTTAAAGAAAAGTTTGAAAATGAACTGGAAAAGATTGAAAATATGTCAGAACTTGAGAATGTTCGTGTTGCATATCTTGGAAAAAAGGGCAGTGTAACCGATCTTCTTAAAGGAATGAAGGCTCTTTCAAATGATGAAAAAAAGACCTTTGGTCAGAAAGTAAATGAGCTTAAGGGTGTTGTTGCAGAAAAAATTGCAGCAAAAACCGAAGAACTTAAGAAAAAAGAAGTTGAGGCACAGATTAATCTTATGCCTGAATTTGATTTGTCAATGCCTGCAAAGCTTGACAGAGGCTCATATCATCCTATCACTCTTGTTCAGCGTGAATGCGAACGTATATTTAAGTCAATGGGCTTTACAGTTGAGGATTACAGTGAGGTTGTAACTGATTATGAGTGCTTTGAATCTTTAAATATTCCTAAGCATCACCCTGCAAGAGATATGCAGGATACCTATTATCTTGAAAACGGACAGCTTCTTAAGAGCCAGACATCTGCTGCACAGAATGCTATTTATAAGAAATATAAAGATGCCCTTATAAATGACGGCGTTCCTATTAAAGCTATTTTCCCGGGCAGATGCTTCAGAAATGAGGCAACAGATGCCTGCCATGAAAATACCTTTTTCCAGATGGAAGGTGTAATGGTAGATAAGAATATTTCAATTTCAAATCTTATTTACTTTATGAAAACAATGCTTTCAGAAGTGTTCCAAAAAGATATTAATGTAAGACTTCGTCCGGGATTTTTCCCATTCGTTGAGCCGGGCTTTGAGCTTGACATAAGCTGTCTTATCTGCGGCGGTGAGGGTTGTCCGAGCTGTAAGCACAGCGGATGGCTTGAGCTTTGCCCTTGCGGTATGATACATCCTGAGGTACTTAAGGCAGGAGGAATTGATCCTGATGAGTACACAGGTTTTGCCTTTGGTCTTGGTCTTACACGACTTGTTATGATGAAATACGGCATTAAAGATATTCGTGACCTGAACAGCGGAAGTCTTAAGACACTGTCACAGTTCACTTATGATGAATAAGAAAGGAGAATAAAGCTATGTTTTTATCAATGAATTGGATTTCAGACTTTGTTGATTTTACAGGTCTTGATAAGGTTGATCTTATTCACCGTTTTTCGCTTTCCACTGCTGAGGTTGAAAATGAAATATTCTTTGAAGGCAGTGATCTTTCAGGTGTAGTTGTTGCAGAAATCAAGTCTGTAGAAAATCATCCTGAGTCAAAAAAGCTTCATCTCCTTAAGGTTGATGCAGGTGACGGTGCACTTACAGATGTTGTCTGCGGTGCCCCTAATGTAAGAGTAGGTATGAAAACAGCTTTTGCCAAGGTTGGTGCACAGATTGGTGATATTACTATAACTCCACGTGCTCTTGCAGGCTATACCTCCTGCGGAATGTGCTGCAGTGAAAAAGAAATAGGTATAAGTGATGATAATTCAGGTATTATGGAAATTACAGACGATATTCCTAATGGTACTGATATTAAAAAAGCCTATGAGATTGACGATATAATTTTTGAAGTTGATAATAAGTCTCTTACAAACAGACCTGATCTTTGGGGACATTACGGTATTGCCCGTGAATTTGCTGCTCTTGCAGGAAGAGAGCTGAAACCTCTTGATACTGTTGATTTGACACAGTATAACAGTCTGCCTAAAGTAGATATGAAAATAGAAGACGACCTTTGCCAGAGATATTCATGTCTTCAGGTTGAAAATATTACAAAAACAGTTTCACCTGTTAATATGAGAATACGACTTTATTACTGCGGTATGCGAGGAATTAATTTCCTTGCTGACCTTACAAACTATCTTATGCTTGAAATGGGGCAGCCAATGCATGCCTTTGATTCACGCAAGGTAGAAAAAATCAGAATTAAGCGTTTTGATACTCCTTTTGTTTTTCAAACACTTGACGGTGTTGAAAGAAATATAGATGAAAATACTCTTATGATCTGCAATGATAATACTCCTGTCGCCATTGCCGGTATTATGGGTGGTCTTGACAGTGAAATTGTTGAAGATACAACTACACTTACTCTTGAGTCTGCTACCTTTAACGCAGTTTCAATCCGTAAGTCAACCGTTCGTCTTTCACATAGAACAGATGCTTCAATGCGTTATGAAAAGTGTCTTGATCCTGAAATGACAGTTCCTGCTATTGCAAGATTTGTCAAGCTTATGACTGATATTGACAGCGGGGTTGAGGTTGTTTCGTCACTTACAGATGAATATGCATTTCATTATGATGATGTCAAACTCGATTTTGACAAGGCTTTTGTTGATAAATATACAGGTATAGAGATTGACAATGATACTATTGTTAATACACTTTCTTCTCTCGGTTTTGGAGTGGAGCTTAATAATGATAATTTCTCAGTAGCTGTTCCAAGCTGGCGCGCAACAAAAGATGTTACAATCAAAGCTGATATTATTGAAGAAATTACAAGAATTTACGGCTATGATAACTTTGATGTTCACACAGTAGAAGCACCGCTTTATCCTGTAAGAGCTGACATTAAAAAGGTTGTTGAGAATGAGGTTAAGGATATTCTTGTAAAGCGTTTCTCTCTTCATGAGCTTCATTCATATGTGTGGGCATATTACGATGAATATAAGTCACTTGGCATTGATGTTGAAGATAATATTAAGCTCGTAAATGCAACAAATCCTAATATTGAAACAATACGTAAATCAATAATTCCTACACAGCTTTGTCAAGTTAAGTACAATACAGGCTACAGTACAGATTTCGGTGTGTTTGAAGTCGGCAGAGTAGTTGATGGTGTAAATGATGACGGACTTTGCAATGAGAAAAAGAAACTTGCAATAACCCTTTACAGCAAAACAAAAACTGTTGAACAGCTTTATTTTGAGCTTCGTGATATGCTTGCTGTAGCTGCGGATGATATAAAGCACAGAGAAATCAGCTTTGCTCCGCTTAAGGCATCTCATTCATATCAGCATCCAAGAAATCTGAACACAGTAATCTGTGATGACAAGATTATTGGTGAAATCGGTATAGTTCACCCTGTTGTATCAAAGAAGATTGATAAGAAGGCATCTATTGTTTATGCTGAGCTTGATATAGATATCTTTGCTGATATTGAAAATCTCAGCATCAGCTATGAAGAGCCTTCAAAGTATCCTGCTATGGAAATTGATCTTTCATTTATTACAGATAAGTTTGAGCCTGTTAAAAAGGCTATTGCATCTGTCAAGTGCAGTCTTATCAAAAAGGTTGATGTAGTTGATATTTATGCTGATGAAAGCAGTAAGTCAATTACTACAAGACTCACCTTCTCACACAGTGACAGAACTCTTACCAGAGAAGAGGTTATGGCTGTGGTTGATGATATTATTTCAGACCTTAAGTCAAATGGTGTAGAGCTTAAAAAGTAATTATTTCATGTGAATAAAAATAAAAAAGACTTATGATTTTACAGCACATCAGCTTTTCATAAGTCTTTTTTATGTTTTGTTTACTTTTGAATAAAATAATAAAGAGCAAGAAACTGCTCTTTTGATAAGTATATGATTTTATAATCAGGTTATCTATCGCAAAATAGCAAAACCTAAATCAATTACACCGCCTAAAATTTTGCTGGTTTTGTTCATCTTTAATGTTTCTGCAAACCAAAGCAGTATAAGAGCAACAAAAATTGCGATGATTAATGTTTTTTCGGTCATACGATAACCTCCTTTTACTAATAATATTATATACTATTTTGTAAATAAATCAAGCATTTTTATACAATTTGCTAAATTTAAAAATAAATAAAAATTTCGTTGAAATCCGAAGTGATATGTTTTATAATACCAATAACATTTATAAAATGGGGGGATATGTTGTGAATCCAATTTTAATGTTGACTGCAGACAGAAGTGTAACGTTTACTGCTACTGTTGTTATATCAGGTATATTGATAGTTGTGGGTGTGCTTTTACTTTTGATCTGTGTTTTTGCTTTGTTTGGTAAAATTGTTCCTGTTATAGAAAGAAAAACAAGGGCAATGGAAGAAAAGTCTGCCGCAAGGAAGGCAGAAAAAAAGGCTAAAAAAGTATTGAAAGAAAATGTATCTAATGCCGTAAATTCTTCAGTAAGTGAAAAGCCTGCTGTTAATACACCTCCTGTTCCGGCACCTGCTCCCGTAGTTGAAGAGGGCATAAGCGGTGAGGTTGTGGCAGCTATTGCGGCTGCAGTGGCAATGACAGAAGGCGGCAGTGCAGTTGTTCGTTCTATCAAAAAGAAAAATATCGGCGGCAGAAATCCGTGGGCTCAGGCTGCTAATATTGATAATACAAGACCATTTTAAAAAGGAGGAGATATATAATGGAAATACTTCAGGGACTTTGGGAAGTTATCGTTAGTATCTTCTCAAACTCAGGTTATGCACACTTCTTTACAGCAGACGGCGGTTATAAAAATCTTATTATGATCGTTGTAGCATTGTTTTTCCTGTGGCTTGGAATTAAAAAGGGTTTTGAACCATTGCTTATGATACCTATTGCATTCGGTATGCTTCTGGCTAATATACCCGATGCAAATCTGGCAGTTCAGTATCATGATTTAGACGGCTTCAGAGATTTAATTGCCGGCAGAGGTGAATTTGTCGGATGTACACCGGGACTTATGGATTTTCTGTATTTCGGTGTAAAAGCAGGTATTTATCCACCGCTCATTTTCCTTGGAATAGGTTCAATGACTGATTTCTCACCGCTTATTGCAAATCCAAAGAGCTTTATACTTGGTGCTGCAGCTCAGTTCGGTATATTCTTTACTTATGTAGGTGCTATTGCTCTTGGATTTGCTCCTAATGAGGCAGGCTCAATTGCTATTATCGGTGGTGCTGACGGACCTACAGCCATATTTGTAACATCTATGCTTGCACCGGGCTTGCTTGGTACGATTGCTGTGGCGGCATATTCCTATATGGCACTTGTTCCTGTTATTCAGCCGCCTATTATGAGGGTGTTAACAACTAAGAAAGAGCGTTCTGTTGTAATGGGAAATCTTCGTCCTGTATCAAAGATGGAAAAGATTTTATTCCCGATTGCAGTAACAATTGTTGTTTCATTGCTTTTGCCTGATGCTGCCTCACTTGTAGGTATGCTAATGCTTGGTAATCTGCTTAAGGAAAGCGGAAGAACAGAGCGTATTGCAAAGGCTGCTCAGAACGAGCTTATGAACATTATTACTATTATGCTTGGCGTATCAGTAGGTGCAACAACATCTGCAGACAGCTTCTTAAATCTTAATACTCTTAAGATTGTTCTTCTCGGACTTATCGCATTTTGCCTTGGTACTGCCTGTGGTGTAATGTTTGGTAAGCTTATGTATATTTTTACAAAGGGTAAAATTAATCCGCTTATCGGTGCGGCAGGTGTATCCGCTGTTCCTATGGCTGCTCGTGTGGCACAGAAGGAAGGACAGAAAGAAAACCCGTCAAACTTCCTTCTTATGCATGCTATGGGACCAAACGTTTCAGGTGTTATCGGATCTGCAGTTGCAGCAGGTATTCTTTTAACTTTGTTAAGATAAAATAGTGTTTAGGGTGTCCCAAAGGACACCCTAATTTTATCAGTATATTTATAAGGAGGTCTATTATGGCACTAAACCAGATGCAGCAGTTGGCTGTTGATACTACAGAAGGTCCTTTGCTTATACTTGCAGGTGCAGGCTCGGGAAAGACTACTGTGCTTGTTAATCGTGTTCAGCATATTATTGAATCAGGCTTGGCTCAGCCGTGGCAGGTGCTTGCCATTACCTTTACAAATAAGGCAGCAGGCGAGCTGCGTGAAAGACTTGTTAAGGCGATTGGTGAAGAAGCTAACAGTATATGGGCATATACCTTCCACAGCTGCTGTGCAAGAATTTTGAGACGATATGGTGAAAGACTTGGCTATACAAGTCATTTTACTATTTATGATACGGATGATTCACGTCGAGTTATGAAGCAGTGTCAGAAACATCTTGGAATCGAAGATAAATTTATTAATCATAAGTCTATTCTTAATGAAATCAGCAGAGCAAAGGACAGCCTTATTTCGCCTGAAGAATATAAAGCAAGCGCTGTAAATGATTTCAGAAAAAGCAAGATAGCTCTTTGCTATGAAATGTATCAGCAGGAGCTTTTGAAGTCCGATGCAATGGATTTTGATGATATTATTTATAATACTGTTACTTTACTTCGTGAAAATGAAGATGTATTAGAACTATATCAAAACCAATTCAAGTATGTTATGGTGGATGAATATCAGGATACTAACCATGCTCAGTATGTGCTTACTTCTATGCTGGCAGATATGTATAAAAACATATGCGTTGTTGGTGATGATGACCAGAGTATTTATCGTTTCCGCGGTGCTACCATAGAAAATATTTTGTCATTTGAAAACCATTACAAAGGTGCATCAGTAATAAGGCTTGAGGAAAATTACCGTTCAACACAAAATATTCTTGATGGTGCTAATGCAGTTATTTCAAACAATAAAAATCGTAAAGGAAAGACTTTGTTTACCCGAAGCGGATCAGGTGATAAAATCATTCTAAATACTGCAATGAATGAAAGTGATGAGTCTGCCTACATAATTGATGAGATATTAAAAAACGTCAGAGCAGGTAGAAAGCTGAGCGATCATGCTATCTTATACCGTATGAACGCGCAGTCACGAAATCTTGAAATTATGCTGACAAAGAGTGGTATATCCCACAGAATTATCGGCGGTCATCGTTTCTTCGACAGAAAAGAAATCAAGGATATAGTTTCTTATATGGCAATCATTAATAATCCTGCAGATAATGTAAGACTGCAAAGAATTATCAATGTTCCTAAACGCCAGATAGGAGATACTATGTTTGGCAATGTTATGGAAATTGCCACAGGTCTTGGTTTGTCTGCATTTGAAGTTTGCGAGAGGGCAGATGAATTTCAGAAAACTTCACGAAGTGCCTCTAAGCTTATGGGCTTTACAGATATGATAAAGGAATTTCAAAAATGTGTTGACGAAAAAATGCTGCTCAGTGATCTTCTTCAGGAGGTTATTGAAAAAACAAAGTATCTTGATTATCTTAGTGAAGATCCTGAAACATATGATGACAGAGTAAATAATATCAAAGAGCTTTCTTCAATGTTTATTAAATATCAGGAGGAAAGCGAAGAGCCTAATCTTTCTGATTTTCTTGAGGATGTTGCACTTATTACCGATATTGATTCATATAATGAGGATGAAGACTCTGTTGTTCTTATGACATTGCATTCTGCCAAAGGTCTTGAATTCCCTGTTGTGTTTATTCCGGGTATGGAAGAAGGAATATTCCCCGGTAATCAGTCTATGTACAGTGATGAGGATCTTGAAGAGGAACGCCGTCTTGCTTATGTTGGAATAACAAGAGCTAAGGAAAAGCTCTATTTAGTTAATGCTCAGCAAAGAATGCTGTATGGTCAGACTTCTCGTAATATGCCGTCGAGATTTTTGAGAGAGATTCCTGCTTCTGTAACTCAGGATGTTTCTGTTAAGTCTTATCGTGCAAATACTGCAACTGCTTTCAAATCAGCACCGGCGACACGTTCAAGCGAAAGTGCTGTTAAGTTCGGCAAAGTGGGTAATACTGCTCAAAAATCAACTGTTGATTACAAGGTTGGTGATACTGTGCTTCATAAGACATTTGGTACAGGTACTATATTAACCCTTCAGCCTATGGGTAATGATGTGCTTATGGAAGTGTCATTTGATAAAGCAGGCACAAAGAAAATGATGGCGAACTTCGCCAGACTTGAAAAGGTAAATTAATAGAACAAATTCTTTTATAGATTATGGAATAGATAGTTTATATGTTGAAACCCGCGAATATAATATTCGCGGGTTTATTTGCTACAGCTATTATATGTTATTAATCAGCAAATCATACCGCTGTTAATCCAACTCACAACAGATGAATATTCTTCCTTATAGTTATCAAGCTGATCCTGATTGTTGTCAATGAATGCCATCATTTCTTCGTAATCCTCAAACTCAAATACGAAATCCTGCTCAAAGTCATATGCTGATGTGAACATAAAGTCAAATATATCATCGGCAGAAAACTCTTCAAGCATTTTATCTGCAATAATTTCTGAAGTGTAATCAAGTGCATTTTTAATTGTAAGCTCAATATCGTCATCTACATCAATTTCAGGCTCATTTTCGCAGTAAGTCAAAATATCTTCTTCGCTGAAGCCAAGATTCTGTGCATTTTCAATTATATTTTCAAAGCTTATTTCATTTACCTCGTCATATATTCTGTAAATAAATTCGCCCAGAAGATTCTGCAGTGCAACTGCTTTTATCACGGCATCTATTTCGTTTCCGCTTTCATCTACGATAACAAAGCCGTTTTCAATAAGGTTGTCCCAAATAAGCTGATAAAAATGTTTGTGCTGTTGTTTTTCACCAAAAATTGCATCTTCAATGTAATTTTCAATATCCATTTTAATCCTCCTGATTTATCTGATGAAATTATCTGCACCTATTGTACTCTATATAACTAATATTTTCAATATTGCATTACAAATTTATATGGTTTATAATAAATTTTGAATGGAGTGTTTACTATGAGTATCAATAGTGTTAAAAATAAGCAATATATAATAAAGAATAACAGATGCGAGGTTGTACTCGGTATTGAAGGTGCGCAGCTTAATTCATTAAAAAAGAATGATACCGAGTATCTCTGGCAGGCTGATCCTGAATATTGGGCAGGACAAGCTCCTGTCTGCTTTCCGATAGTCGGTGTTTTGCCTGACGGTCAGGCTAAGGCTTTCGGCAAAGCTTGTAATATGAAACGTCATGGTGTTGCCAGAATAAATCCTTTTGAAGTTTGTGAAAAGCTGGATAACAGTATTACTTTTGTGCAAAACAGCAGTGAAGAAACAAAGAAAGATTTTCCTTTTGATTATCAATTAAAAATAAAATATACAGTAAACGATGATACAGTTACTAATGAATATATCGTTACAAATACAGGCGATGAAAAATTACCGTTTGTTATAGGAGGTCATCCGGCTTTCAACTGTCCTTTAGCTGAAGGAGAAGATTTTGAGGATTACAAAGTTGTTTTTGATAAACCTATTAATAAACCATGCCTGAGACCTGATCATTATACGGGCTTGGTTGATATCAGTAAAAATTATGATGTTATGCAGGGCAGAGATACTTTAAAGCTCAGACATGATTTGTTTGAAGAAAATGATGCTCTCATTTTTGAACAGTGCTGTGCGAAATCGGCAACTCTTACAGGTCCGAAAGGAAAGGGAGTAAGACTTGATTTTCAGGATATGAATAATCTTCTTATATGGTCTGCTGTCGGCAGAGCACCGTTTGTTGCTCTTGAGTCATGGACAGGTATTTCCAATTGCTCTGATGAAGATGAAATATTTGAAAATAAACGTGGTATGACAATCCTTAATCCAAATGAAACAATATCTTTTAAATTTAAAATTACACTAATTTAATAGTTTGTCAACATTATATTATTATGATAAAAACAGGTGATTAAATGAATTATGGAATGTTCAGAGTGGCAGCCGCTTCTCTTAAGCTTAAGGTTGCGGATCCGGAATATAACAAAACCGAAATAATAAAAGCAATAGATAAAGCCTTGGAGGAAGAGGTGAGACTTCTTGTTACTCCTGAGCTTTCGGTAACAGGATATACATGTGCTGATCTTTTTTTTACACGAGCACTGCAAAATTCTGCCGATGATGCAATTTTTGATATTGTTGAATACACAAGGGGCAAAAATATTGTTGTTATTATAGGATCAATATGCGAGTTTAAAAATAAGCTGTATAACTGCGCATTTGTTATAAGCAATGGTGCAATAATCAAAATTGTTCCCAAGATAAATATTGCAAATTATAATGAATTTTACGAGAAAAGATGGTTTTCCTCAGGTGAGGGGATGAATTGCTTTATTGAAAAGTATAATTGCCTTTTGTCTGATGATTATCTTGTGGAGCTTGAAAATGATAATATAACCATCGGAATAGAGCTTTGCGAGGATTTGTGGGTGGCATCTCCGCCGTCATCAAAAATGGCATTGGCGGGTGCAAATATTATTGTTAATCTTTCTGCAAGTGATGAATATGTGTCAAAGGCAGAGTACAGACGCAGTTTGATTTCCAATCAGTCTGCACGCTGTATGTGTGCGTATATCTATGCGGGTGCATCTGTTTATGAAAGCACAACTGATTTGGTGTTCAGCGGTGCTACTCTTATTGCTGAAAACGGAGCAGTGCTGGCAGAGGGGAAGCGTTTCAGCAGAGAAAATGTTATAACCATAGCAGATGTTGACTATGAAAAGCTTAATACACTGCGCCAAAAGAATATGAGCTTTGAAACTGATGACGGATATTGTAAAGAGCTTATACCTCTTGAAAATAAAGATAATGACTTAAAGTATCGCTTTGTCGATCCTCGTCCTTTCGTTCCTGCAAATGATGAAAAACGTAAAGAACGCTGTCAGGAAATTTTTGCCATTCAGTCAGCAGGACTTGCAAAGAGAATTGAGCACATAGGCTCATCAGGTGCAGTAGTCGGAATATCAGGCGGACTTGATTCAACACTGGCACTTCTTGTTGCTGTTGAGGCAATGAGACTTTTGGGAAAGCAGAGCAGTGACATTCTCGGCATTACAATGCCCGGATTCGGTACAACTGACAGAACATATCAGAATGCTTTGGACTTAATGAAGTCCCTTGGTGTTACAATTAAGGAAATCAGTATCAAAGATGCCTGCATCCAGCATCTTAAGGATATTGACCATAGTGAAGAAATCAAGGATATTACCTATGAAAATACTCAGGCTCGTGAACGAACACAAATTCTTTTTGATATGGCAAACAAGCATGGAAAGCTTCTTGTCGGCACAGGTGATTTAAGCGAGCTTGCAATGGGATGGTGCACATATAATGGTGATCATATGAGTATGTATGGCGTCAATGCATCTGTACCGAAAACATTGGTGAGATATCTTGTTCAGTATGTTGCAGATAACAGTGACAAAAAGACTGCGGATATTTTATACGATATTTTAGATACTCCTGTATCTCCTGAGCTTTTACCACCTGATGAAAATGGTGAAATAGCACAGAAAACAGAGGATAATATCGGACCGTATGAGCTTCACGACTTTTATCTTTATCATTTTGTTCGCTTTGGCTTTACGAAAGAAAAGCTGTCAGCTTTGGCTCAAAAGGCCTTTGACGGAAAATATGATAAAGAAACTATAGAAAAATGGCTTGAGGTATTTTTAAAACGATTCTTCATTAGCCAGTTTAAGCGTTCGTGTATTCCTGATTCAGTAAAAGTCGGCTCTGTATCACTAAGTCCGAGAGGTGACTGGAGAATGCCGAGTGATGCATCATTCAATGTATTTATTTAAGTTTATTATTTTTGATATGCCTGCAAAAATCTATTTCTCGGCAGGCAGAAAGGTGTAGATTATTATGAAAAAACTATTATCAGTGGTTATGGCAGTTGCAGTTATGGCATCGGTTACCGTTTCTTTTTCTGCTTGTTCAAAAAAAGAGTATAAAGATACTGTTGTTGTAACTGACGAAGACGGAAAGCAAGTTACCGATAAAGACGGTAAGCCTGTTACAGAGGTTGTTTCAACAACTGAGGGAAACAGTAAAAATGAAAGCACGTCAAAAAATGCTTCCTCAGCAGTATCTGAAAAAGATACAACTGAAAAAAGCACCAAGAATAACAGCAAAACAACTGAAAAGAAAACAGATAAAAAAGATACTACAAAAAAAGAAAATATGAGCGAAGAAAAAACTACTAAGAAAAATACAACCACTAAGCCTTCTACTACAGCAAAGCCAAAAAAGAGAGCGGTTACAGTAACGGTAAAATTGCCATATTACAATAATGAAACTCATGACATGTCTGTATGGTATAAGCTCCCCGGCGACAAAGAGTATATAGAGGGCGAAACTAAAGAAGTTGTTCTTGACGGAAGTGAGCATATTGTAGATCTCGGCAAGCTTAAGGGTGATGTAAAAGTAATTGTCAGAATTGACGGAATAAAGAGTCTTTCACAGAACACAGGAACAATTTTGGCTGACGAGGATAATATTTTTATCAGACTTGCTACAGGTATTGAAATGATGGATGGCGGTCTCGATTAATTTATTTTCTAAAAATTAAACTTTTCATTGAATTTGCTTTGTGATAGTGATATAATTAGCAAGGTTAGGGATTTTTCCCTGAAAAAGTATAAAAACAATTATTTTTATGTAGGAGGAAATAATAAATGGCAAGAAAAAAGAAAACCATGGACGGTAACAGTGCTGCTGCACACGTAAGTTATGCGTTCACAGAAGTTGCCGCAATTTATCCGATTACTCCTTCCTCAAACATGGCAGAAGAGACTGATGCTATGGCTGCAAGAGGAGTAAAAAACATCTTTGGTCAAACTGTTAAGGTTGCAGAAATGGAATCTGAGGCAGGTGCAGCAGGTGCTGTACACGGATCTCTATCAGCCGGTGCTTTAACAACAACTTATACAGCATCACAGGGATTGCTTCTTATGATTCCTAACATGTATAAGATTGCAGGTGAGTTAATTCCTTCAGTTATTCACGTATCTGCACGTTGTGTGTCTACTCATGCACTTAATATTTTCGGTGACCATTCAGACGTTATGGCTTGCCGTCAGACAGGTTATGCAATGCTTTGCTCTGCAAATGTTCAGGAGGTTATGGACCTTGGTGCTGTAGCTCATCTTTCAACATTAAAGAGCCGTGTTCCGTTCCTTCATTTCTTTGACGGTTTCCGTACATCACACGAAATTCAGAAAATTGATATCTGGGATTATGAAGATCTCAAGTCAATGGTAGATATGGATGATATTCAGGCATTCCGTGCAAGAGCATTGAATCCTGAAAGACCTGTTCTTCGCGGTTCAGCTGAAAACAGCGACATCTTCTTCCAGCATCGTGAGGCTTGCAACAAGTACTATAATGATGCTGTTGCAACAACAGAAATGTACATGAACATGGTTAATGAAAAGCTTGGCACTGATTATAAGCTCTTCAATTACTATGGTGCTGCTGATGCTGAAAGAGTTATCGTAGCTATGGGTTCTGTATGTGATACAATTCAGGAAACAGTAGATTATCTCAATGCACGCGGCGAAAAGGTTGGTATGATTAAAGTTCATCTTTACAGACCATTCTCAGTTAAGCATCTTCTTGATGTTATGCCTGAAAGCGTTAAGTCAATTTCTGTTATCGACAGAACAAAGGAGCCAGGCTCACTTGGCGAACCTCTTTACCTTGATGTTGTTGCTGCTCTTAAGGATTCTAAGTTTGCAGATGTTGCTGTATTTGGCGGTAGATACGGTCTTGGTTCAAAGGATACTCTTCCTGCTCACATTATTTCAGTTTACAATAATATGAACGCAGACGAGCCAAAGAAGAGCTTTACTCTTTCAATTCATGATGATGTTACAAATCTTTCTCTTGATGTTACAGAGAGTCCTGACACAACACCTGCAGGCACAACCTCATGTAAGTTCTGGGGACTTGGCTCAGACGGTACAGTAGGTGCAAACAAGGATTCTATCAAGATTATCGGTGATAATACTGATATGTTCGCTCAGGGTTACTTCTTCTATGATTCAAAGAAGTCAGGCGGTATTACAGTATCACATCTTCGTTTCGGTTCTTCTCCAATTACATCTACTTATCTCATCAATAAGGCAAACTTTGTAGCATGTCATAATCCTTCATATGTTACTAAGTATGATATGGTACAGGATATTGTTCCGGGCGGTACATTCCTCCTCAACTGTATCTGGTCTCCTGAAGAACTTGATAAAGAGCTTCCTGCAAAGATGAAGAGATATATTGCTGAAAATGACATTCAGCTTTACACAATTAATGGTATCAAGATTGCAGAAGAAGTTGGCCTTCCCGGAAGAGCTTCAACAATTCTTCAGTCTGCATTCTTCACAATTTCAAATATCCTTCCTGTTGAAAAAGCTATTGAGCTTATGAAAGCTGCAGTAGTTAAGAAGTTCTCAAAGAAGGGTGAAGCTATCGTAAATGCTAACCATGCAGGTATCGAAAGAGGTTCTAAAGAGCTTGTTAAGATCGACGTTCCTGCTTCTTGGAAAGATGCAGCAGATGAGCCTGTAGAACTTGATATTCCTACTGAGCGCCCTGAAATGAAGAAGTTTGTAAAGGATATTCTTGATCCGGTCGGCAGACTTCATGGTGATGATCTTCCTGTTTCAACATTTGTTGACTGTGCTGATGGTGTATATCCACAGGGTTCAGCAGCATTTGAGAAGAGAGGTATTGCTATTACTGTTCCTGAATGGAATCCTGAAAAATGTGCTCAGTGTAACCTTTGTTCAATGGTATGTCCTCACGCTGTAATCAGACCTATCTGTCTTAACGCTGATGAGGCTGCTGCAGCTCCGGAAGGAACAAAAATGGTAGATCATAAGAGGGCTCCTTATAAGTATGCCCTTATCGTATCAACTCTTGACTGTACAGGCTGCGGTTCTTGTGCAAATGTTTGTCCTACAAAGTCACTTACAATGAAGCCAATCGCTTCACAGCTTCCTTCACAGATTTCTTATGATGCACTTGTTGATACATCAATTAAACCTGAGGTTCTTGCTAATAACACAATCGGTGTTCAGTATAAGAAACCTTATCTTGAATTCTCAGGCGCTTGCGCAGGCTGTGGTGAAACACCATATGCTAAGCTCGCTACTCAGCTCTTCGGTGATAAGATGTATATTGCAAATGCAACAGGCTGTTCTTCAATCTGGGGTGGTTCTGCTCCTTCAACACCATATACTGTTGACAAAAACGGTCATGGTCCTGCTTGGTCAAACTCACTCTTTGAGGATAATGCTGAGTTTGGTTATGGTATGATGCTTGCTCAGAAGCAGATTCGTGAAAGACTTGCTATGGATGCAGAAGTTCTTCTTAACACTGCTGTTGCTGATAAGGCTCAGGCTTGGCTTGACACTTATGAGGATGCAGAAACAAATGAAGCTGCTGCTGTTGCTCTTATTGATGCTCTTAAGAATACTGCTCTTGAAGGTGATGCTGCAGATGCTGCTGCTGACTTCCTTAAGGATGCAGATTACGCTGCTAAGAAGTATCAGTTTATCTTTGGTGGTGACGGTTGGGCTTACGATATCGGCTTCGGCGGTCTTGACCATGTTATTGCTTCTAACGAGAATGTTAATATCGTTGTATTCGATACAGAGGTTTACTCAAATACAGGCGGTCAGGCTTCAAAGGCTACTCCAACAGGTGCTGTTGCTAAGTTCGCTGCATCAGGTAAGGTAGTTAAGAAGAAGGATCTTGCTCAGATTGCAATGTCTTATGGATATGTATATGTAGCTCAGGTTGCTATGGGTGCTAATGCAAATCAGTGTCTCAAAGCATTCCAGGAGGCTGCTGCTTATAATGGTCCTTCAATCATTATCTGCTATGCTCCTTGTATCAACCACGGTATTAAGATGCCGTTTAACCAGACAGAGCAGAAGAAGGCTGTTGCTGCAGGTTACTGGAACTTGTTCAGATATAATCCTGCTCTTATTGCAGAAGGCAAAAATCCATTCACACTTGACAGTAAAGCTCCTACAGCTGATTATGTTGAGTTTATTGAGGGTGAGGTTAGATACTCTTCACTTAAGAGAGCATTCCCGGGTAAAGCTGAAGAGCTCTTCGCAATTGCAGCTGAAAACTCAATTGAGAAGTATAATAAGCTTGCTAAGCTCGTTGATTACTATGCACCTGATGCTGAGTAATTACAGATAGATAAAATTTAAGCTCTATGGATATGTTCCATAGAGCTTTTTTCTTTATTATTTTTATTTTTAAGAATTTGCAGTATCTTTTGATTTATGATTCAATTTAGAGACCATTTTTCCTATAGTTCTTGAAATAAACCCTACAAGCAGTGCTGCCACAATTGTTCCCTCTCTTACACCATTAAGCTCGTGTATAAATACAAATGACAGCAGGGCAGCAATAACGGTCATGGACACATCAAATATTATTTTAGTAATTCCAAATTCTGTTTTCCATGTATCTACTATTGCGCTTACAAAGGATTCTCCGGGAAGCATTATTACATTTGCCAAAACTTCAAGATATACACCTATACCAAGTATTATACATCCAAACAGCAGATATATAGCTTTTGTGACATAAGTTTGCGGATTAACAAATTTCAGTAAAAGCATCGTAAAATCAATAAAATATCCGAATATAATTGATACGGGAATTTGCAATAAATTTTCTAATTTGAAATTTTTTCTTAGAATAAAAATCTGCAGAATAATTAGCAGTATGCTGAAAATTATCGTAAATTGACCTATTGTCATAGAAAAATGAAGACTTAAAACATATGGTATTGACGAAATAGGGGATGTGCCTAAATCAGCCTTTGTAACCATACTTACTCCCAGTGAATTTATAAATAATCCTATAAGAAAAATTAAATATCTTTTTATTATGTTTTTATTTATCGTTGCTTTCATTTTTTTCAGCCTCTTTTATGTTTTTTAAATTTCTGTTTGCTTTTTTTAGAAAAGATATAAACATTTCAGTCTCCTTTTTTGAAAAATTTATTAGAGCGTTTTGTTCAAGTTCATTCAGCTTTTCGATAACAATTTTACCGCTTTTTTTCCCTTTTTCAGTTAGATAAACACATGAATACCGCTTGTCTTCATTTTTGTTTTTTCTTACAATGAGATCATTTTTCTCCATTCTTGATAACAGACTTGTAAGTGTTGCAGGCTCAATTAAGCATGCGTCAGCAATGTCTTTCTGTATTGCTCCATTGTGTGAAAATAAGTATTCAAGCACTTTTGGCTGACCTACAGTTAAATCTTCACCTGCAAGCCTTTCAAACACCATTTTTGTAAAAATAGTCTGATTTTCAAGCATTAGTTCATGGTACAACTTATTTTTCCTCCTTATATCAGTTAGAATTCTAACTGTCAATGGCTTTTTACTTGAATCAGCACATCTGCAATGGTATAATAAAATAAATCGGAGGTGACTTTTATGATTCCAAAGATTATTTCTATAATCGTTTTTTCGGTAATCATAGTAATTGATATTGTTTTTATTGCCAAAAAGAAAACGAAACATATGATTTCTACTGTTTTGTCAATAGTTATTTGTGTGGTTTTTATAGGTATAGATACTTACCAGCTTGCTAATCCTGATTATGACTTTGTGAATAATAACAGCGGTATAATTGCTTCAATATCGGAAAAGATTTCCGGACATATTGCACCTTATCATGATAAGAAGGGTAATCCTGTTAAGGATGTCAACAATATGGTTTATTATGACAGGGAGGATAATGCATATCATGTTGAGTGTAATGATGATTCTGCGTTTCTTGTAAATGAAACTACTAATGAAAAATTTGACTATTATAAATGTTACATAGATAGTGAAGGATATTTCTATTACGATGAAAAAGGAATAATAAAATACAATGAAGAAAGCGGATACTGCTATGACGGTACAGGTACAGTTTATTATTATATGTTTGATACGAACTGGGACAGATACGGTAATTTACTGAATAATAATCCGAATTATCATTAAAAAACGTTAGGAAATCATATTCCTAACGTTTTTCGTGTTATTGATTATTCGCTTCTGCAATCATTGTATATGAAAGTATGATAAGTGCTGCAAAAGTTGTAGTAAGATTAATTATGAGACTAATCATAATAACTTTTTTCTGATTTTTTGTAGCCTTGTTCTGACTGCTGATGGACTGATGTCAAAGGTTTCGCCTATTTCCTTGCTGCTATAGCCATGCAGTTTTAAGTAAAGCGTTTGCTGTTCTTTAGGGGACAGCTTGTTTATTGAAAGCTTTATGTCAATAATATTGTACGAATTATTCATATCTTCCAAAATAAATTCTTCAAGAAGAGGTGTTGTGCTGAGTGCAGTAAGATTTTTTCTCAGCTTGTCATATTTAACATTCTTTGCGATTTTAAAAATAAATGATTTTTTGTTTGATATAACAGAGCTGTTCGGAAGCCACTGCCATAGCTGAAGAAATACCTGCTGAGTTAAATCTTCAGCATCCTCCTTGCCGAATTCCTTTTTGAAATAGTTGAAGATGTATTTTGAATATTTATCGTAAAATTCATCAAAAAGCTCATTGATTTTTTTCTTTTCCATAGCTTTCTATTCTGTTTCCGACTTTTCCTATAAGGTTTACATAGCCAATAATTTCTTTACTACATATTATTTTGTTTCCTGCAACCAGTAAAATATTTTTTGATTTAAGTGTATCAAGTTTAACATCTGTATCTAATTCCAGCTTGTTGCCGCAGCAGACAATAGTGCTTTTTGAAATGTTTTCAAAAAACTGATTGTTCAAACATACACGGTTACCGAATGTTTTTGATTCATAGGCGTCATCAAATGGGATTTCAAAGCATTCGCCATTTACCTGAAAAGGATTTATTTTTGTATGCTTATCGTATGCAACTATTCCGTTTACAACAAGCTTGATAGGATTTTCATTGTCAATTCTTTTTATTAACATACATCCATTGACAATATAAAAAGAATTTTCTTTGTATGCTGCTTTGCTGAGTTCGCATTCACCATTAATATAGTCTACGCTTATTTCCTTTTCAAGCCTGATTACATTGGAATTGTTAAGCTCTATATTAGAGAGAGCTGTAATAAATTCCTCATCAGGCGATTTGGGCAGTATCAGAAATGATGAATTAATACGTTTGATATTTGACAGCGCACCAGCCGTGTAATTCCTTAAATCAAAGCAGGATGAATTAATTGTTTTTTTTATATTTCTTTTGAACAAGGGTATAATCGTTCTCCTTTTTTTGTTATTTTGAGATCTCATCTGTTAAGACGCTCAAAATAGAAATGTGTCTGCAAAAATGCAAAATTTTTTAATTTAACTTGATATTAGTAGAAAAGAGCAGAATTTTCAAATATTCTGCTCTTGTTTTTATGTCATTATAATTCTTTTTTCATCCATTGGTGAGGGCAGTCTTCATCAAAATCACTTTCACCGAAAGCTGTGTAGCCAAGATTTTCATAAAAAGACTGTGCACGGCATTGTGAATGAAGCGAAACAGCTTTTCCGCCTTCTGATTTTATTAGCTTTTCTGCTTCTTTAACGATTTCACTGCCAAGTCCTTTGCCTCGGTATTCTTTTATGACAGCAAGTCTGCCAATCATATATTCCTGCTTCTCGATGTTAAAATAAAATCTTCCTGTCGCAACAGGCTTATTATCGTCAAATAATACAATGTGAGTTGATATGCTGTCATCAGTATCAAATTCTTCTTTAAATCCCTGCTCTTCAACAAACACAGCAGTTCTTATGTATTTTGCCTCATCAGGCAATTCATTGTAGCTTTTTATAATCATATTTTAAACTCCTAACCAAACTGTAATTTATTTTATTCTACCATTACTTACCTAAATTAAATCGTAGTCTGTCTTGAATTTGTTAATTTTTTCTTTTGCCTTGATTCTTAATTTTTTAGGCAGTTTTGCCAATATGTTTTCTATCAGTTTGTCTGTAATTACAAGAAGAGGCTTGAATTGATACGCTCTTTCCTTGTAATCTAATTCATATAATTTTTGAAATGTACTTGTTAGTATTGTTTCATCGGAAATTGTTTTCTGCCGTTTATTCTGTTTTATGTATTTTAAAATTCTAAACCATCCGTTGAGGTTTATTGCTCTGAAAATCCATTTGTAAAGCTTTAAAAATTCATTTCTGTTGGTGCAAATTGAATGATTAACCTGTATTTTTGCTCTTTCGCATTCTGCTTCACCGAAATAATATATTGCAGGAAGACATTTGTATCTGCTCTCTCTTTTTGTGGTTGGTACATAATGAGCCTTATCGTTTAATGTTATAATATCTCCGTCGGTAAGATCAGTAACAGTATAGATGTTATTTATCTGCACAATTGCATTGCCGATTGAGTTTGAAAAAGCATCCTGCAGTTTATCAAGCTTGTATGTGCCTTCGGCATAAACAGAAAAATCTCTTTTGTATTCCAGCTCAAAACAGATTTCATTACTGATTATTGTTATTTCCTTCTCTTCATCGGGCAGAATTGAGAATATACTTCCTGCATTTTCGCCGTCAAATTTAACAACAGCCTCAATATCGTCTGCTAAGTTTTTTAAGATTATATTCATTATGCTTATTGATCCTTTCTATAAGATTTTTTTCAGCTCATTTAAGCTTTTGCATTTTGCAAAGAGACGAATATCTGTTTCAGTCACTCCCTGCCACAAGTCAGGTATCATAATGGTTTTACATCCGGCGGATAATGCTGAAATAATACCATTTCTCGAATCCTCAACTGCATAGCAGTCAGCGGGATTTTCATTGAGCTTTTCACATGCTTTCAGATAAATGTCAGGCTCAGGTTTTGATTTGGCTATCATATCACCGCACACAACTGTGTCAAAATATTTTTCAATGTTTTTTTCCCGCAGATGATGAAAAACACTGTTTGAACCGGTGGAGGATGCCAAAGCAATTTTATATCCTTTTTCTTTAAGATAGGTCAGAATTTCATAAAGTCCGTCTTTTTCGGGAACTCCGTATTTTTCAAAGTATTCATATGAGAATTTTTTACCCAGAGCTTTAAATTCCTCAGCATCAAAATTCTCACCAAATTCATCTTGTATTACTTTTATTGCAGATTCTTTGTTCATTCCAAGAGTTTTCATTACCATGTATCCTGCTTTGCCGATACCCATTTGCTCACCTGCTTTGTCCCATGACAGCATGCAGACCTTTTCAGTGTCAAATAAAACTCCATCCATATCAAAAATAACAGTATTCATAATTATTCATAGTCCTTAATTTTATATGTTTTGCTTTCTCCGAGCACAATAATTCCGTGGTCATAAAAAAGCTGAGCAGTAATTCCATTACCGTCAATAATCTGTCCGCTGAAAGTTCCATCGTATATTTTACCGAATCCACAGCTTGGACTTTTTTCTTTAAGCACTGCTATTTGACAGCCCTTTTCTTCTGCAACATAAAGTGCTTTTTCAGCACCGTCAGCAAAAGCTTCGGTCAAGTCATCGCCTATTTTGGAATAAACCCTGCCGTCTCTGATTTCACTTGGGACTCTTGGAATAGGCAAACCGGCAAAGCATTCAGGGCAAATAGGTATAAGTGTATGCTCTTTTCCAAGCTCAAGTACTTCATCACATTTGTTGTTGCCTCCGCTATATTTGCAGTTTTCGCCAAGCAGGCATGCACTGACAGCTATTTTCATTTGTTTTTCCTCCTGATAACAACAGCAAAAAATCCCATTGTGAATATCACAAGAATTATTGCAAAGCTAAACACAATAGGTTTGCCTAAAAAAAGAATGTGCTCTGCAAGTGCAATAATACCTATGATTATAAGCAATGTAATTATAAATACAGTAACGATAAGTACAATTTTTTTATTATTCATAATATCATATCACCCATAAATATATTTTACACTATCATATTTATTTAGTCCAGTCTATATACGCATAAAAATTTTATATTCCACTAAAGTCAGTTATTAAAATTTGATGTCAAAATATAATAACTTATTGCAAAAAATGCAGTTTAGTAATAAAATGAAATTAATTTAAAATGGTGGTATATTTTTATGGAGTTACTAAAACAAAAAATTCTCAGTGAAGGTGAGGTTTATGAGGGTAATATCCTCAAGGTTGACGGATTTCTTAATCACAGAATAGATGTTCCTTTTATGAAAGAAGTCGGCAGAGAATTTCACAGACGCTTTAAAGATATGGGTGTTAATAAAATTTTAACTATTGAGGCTTCAGGAATTGCAATTGGCGCTCTGGTTGCTCAGGAGTTTGAATGCCCGCTGGTATTTGCAAAGAAAACGAAAACAAAAAATATTGCCGGTGATGTATATACCTCTAAGGTTGAATCCTTTACGCATGGTACCACATATGACATAATTGTTTCAAAGCGTTTTCTTGATAAAAATGACAAGGTACTTATTGTCGACGATTTTCTTGCGGTAGGTAATGCACTTAACGGTTTGATTGATTTGGTTAATGACAGCGGAGCTGAGCTTATCGGCTGCGGTGTTGTAATTGAAAAGGGATTTCAGCATGGCGGGGACAAGCTCAGAGAGAAAGGTGTCAAAGTAGAATCCCTTGCCATTGTTGAAAGTATGGATCATATAAATTCAACAGTTTATTTCAGAGATTAATAATAGCGGTTATAAGGCTTTTGCCATTATAATAAATAAATTTTCGGAGGAAAAAACAAATGAAACTCACAAAGAAAATTGTTGCCGTTCTTCTTGCAGTTCTTTTTGTAGCAGGCTGTTTTGCAGGCTGTTCATCTGCTGCTAATGATAATAATGACAACAACGCAGACGCTGCTAAGGTTAAGGTTGGTTTTATCTATCTTCATGATGAAAACTCAACATATGATAATAACTTCTTAACTGCAGCAAAAGAAGCTTGCGAAAAATTGGGCGTGGAAATGGTAAACAAGACCAACATCAATGAGGATGACTCTTGTAAAGAAGCTGCTCTTGATCTTGTTGATCAGGGCTGTAACGTAATTTTTGCAGACAGCTTTGGTCATGAGGACTTTATGATTGAGGCAGCTAAGGCAAATCCTGATGTTCAGTTCTGCCATGCTACAGGTACAAAGGCTCACACAGAGGGCATTGCAAACTATCATAATGCTTTTGCTTCAATTTATGAGGGACGTTATCTTGCAGGCGTTGCTGCTGGTATGAAGCTCAATGAAATGATTGATGCTAAGGAGATTACTGCTGATAAGGCTAAGATGGGTTACGTAGGTGCTCACCCTTATGCAGAGGTTAAATCAGGCTATACATCATTCTATCTTGGTGCAAAATCAGTTTGCCCTTCAGTTACTATGGAAGTAACCTTTACAGGCTCTTGGTATGATGAAACACTTGAGAAGGAAGCTGCTAATAAGCTCATCTCAGACGGTTGTGTACTTATCAGCCAGCATGCAGATTCAATGGGTGCTCCTACAGCTTGTGAGGCAGCAGGTGTACCAAATGTTTCTTATAATGGTTCAACAGTATCAGCATGCCCTAACACTTTCATTGTTTCTTCAAGAATCAACTGGGCTCCATATTTTGAATATATGATTAAATGTATGCAGGATGGTACTGCTATTGATGCAGACTGGACAGGTACTCTTGCTACAGGTTCTGTAGAGCTTACAGAGGTTAATGCTCAGGCTGCAGCTAAAGGCACACAGGAAGCTGTTGATGCTGCTAAGGCTGATCTTGAGTCAGGCAAAATCAGCGTATTTGATACAGCTAACTTTACAGTTGACGGCAAACAGCTTACAACTTATATGGCTGATGTAAATACAGATGCTAATTTTGAAGGTGACACAGAGGCTATTAAAGACGGTGTATTTGAGGAATCAACACATCGTTCAGCTCCATATTTTGACATTGATATCGATGGTATCTCTGTTATTCAGTAATTGCTGATAATATTATAAATTCAGATATTGATGAAAAAGCTTACCGTGACCGTGTTTATGCGGTCACGGCATAGTTTATTTATTGGAGGGGCTTATGGCTGAAACTTTAGCGTTAGAATTAAAAGGCATAACAAAAAAGTTTGGCAATGTTGTTGCTAATAAGAATGTTGATTTAAAAGTAAATAAAGGCGAAATTCTTGCAATACTGGGCGAAAACGGCTCGGGTAAAACTACATTAATGAATATGGTATCCGGTATTTATTTCCCGGATGAAGGGCAGATTTTTGTTGATGGCAAAGAGGTTGTCATTGCGTCACCTAAAGATGCATTTCAATACAAAATTGGTATGATTCATCAGCATTTCAAGTTGGTTGATGTTTTTACTGCCACACAAAATATAATTCTCGGAATTAAAGACGGTAAAAAATTTAATATTAAAGAAACTGAAAAAAAGGTTAAAGAGATTACGGAAAAATACGGATTCTCTATTGATTTGAACAAGAAAATTTATGAAATGTCTGTATCTGAAAAGCAGACAGTTGAAATTATTAAGGTGCTTTATAGAGGTGCGGATATTCTTATTCTGGATGAGCCTACCGCTGTACTTACACCGCAGGAAACAAGAAAATTATTCGATGTGCTTCGCAGAATGCGTGAAGATAATAAATCGATTATTATAATTACTCACAAGCTTCATGAGGTTTTGGATATTTCAGACAGAGTTTCAATTCTCCGCAAGGGCGAATATGTGGGAACAGTTGATACTGACCAGGCAACAGAGCAGTCACTTACTGAAATGATGATGGGAGCAAAAGTTGATTTGAATATTAAGCGCGATGCCCCTGAAAATCCGATTGAGCGCCTTGTTGTAGAAAATCTTACTGTTGTAAACAGAGATGGTACTCTTGCTCTGGAAAATGTAAATTTCAATGCCTTTGGCGGAGAAATACTTGGTGTTGCAGGTATTTCAGGATGCGGTCAGAAGGAATTACTTGAATCTATAGCAGGGCTTCAGATTACTACTAAAAAATCAAGTATCCTTTACAAACCCGATGATTTAGGTCCGCAGCAGCTTGTCGGAAAAAGCCCCAGAGAAATCCGTAAGCTTGGTGTAGCCCTTTCCTTCGTACCGGAGGACAGGCTTGGTATGGGACTTGTAGGAAATATGGACATTATTGATAATATGATGCTTCGTTCATATAAATCAGGTAAATCATCTTTTCTTGACAGAAAGGCACCAAAAAAGCTTGCCGATGAAATTATTAATGGTCTTGAGGTTGTAACACCAAGTGCCACAACACCTGTAAGAAGATTATCCGGCGGTAATGTTCAGAAGGTGCTTGTAGGCAGAGAGATTGCAGCTCAGCCTAAAGTTCTTATGGTGGCATATCCTGTAAGAGGACTGGATATCAATTCATCTTACACAATATATAATCTGCTTACCGAGCAGAAGAAAAACGGAACGGCAATTATTTTTGTCGGTGAAGATCTTGATGTACTTCTTGAGCTTTGTGATAGAATTATGGTTATTAATTCGGGTAAAATTACAGGAATAGTTGACGGCAAGACGGCTACTAAAGAAGAAATCGGCTTCTTAATGACAAAAAGTACTGAAAAGGAGGATGCATAATGAGCGATATGTCAAAAAAAAGACAGCCTCTTTTTCATGTTGCAAAGAGAGCTGCCATTCCTGCGTATAAGTCATGGGCAATTAGAATTATCTCAATTCTTATAGCTCTGATTTTTTCAGGTATAGTAATAATGCTTTTGACAGGTGAAAATCCTTTCAGTGTATATGCAACTATGATAAAAGGTGCTTTTGGCTCGTCACGAAGAGTATGGAAACTGCTGCAGAGCTTGGCAATGCTGTTATGCATATCTTTGGCGGTTACACCTGCATTTAAAATGCGCTTTTGGAATATCGGTGCTGAGGGACAAGTTCTTATGGGAGGTCTTGCCACAGCAGCATGTATGATTTGCCTGGGTGGTAAGATTCCTAATGCCCTTTTGATTGTTGTTATGCTTGTTTCAAGTGTAGTAGCAGGTGCTTTGTGGGCAGTTATTCCTGCAGTGTTTAAGGCCAGATTCAATACTAATGAAACCTTGTTCACTCTTATGATGAACTATGTTGGTATTCAGTTGGTTTCATATTTTGAAATGTACTGGGAAAATCCAAAGGGTTCAAGCAATATTGGTATTATTAATCAGGCTACTCATGACGGATGGCTTCCTGTTATCAGCAATTATGATTATCTTTTAAACGTCATAGTTGTTTTGCTTTTAACAATCTTTATGTATATATATCTTAAGTACAGCAAGCATGGCTATGAGCTTACTGTTGTTGGTGAAAGTGAAAATACTGCAAGATATATTGGTGTTAATGTTAAAAAGGTTATTTTAAGAACAATGGCACTTTCAGGTGCGATATGCGGTATTGCAGGTCTGCTCTTGGTAAGCGGTACAAACCATACGGTTACAACAACAACGGCAGGCGGAAGAGGTTTTACTGCGATCATGGTATCATGGCTTGCAAAGTTTAATCCTATCGTTATGGTGCTTACTGCATTTTTGATTGCATTTCTGGAATGCGGAGCAGGTGAGATTTCAACTGTTTTCGGATTAAATGAATCTTTGGCAGATATTATAACAGGTATAATTCTTTTCTTTATTATAGGATCAGAATTTTTCATTAATTATGAGCTTAAGTCCAATAAGTCACATAAGGAGGTAAAGTAATATGATATCCGGAACTATTGTTACTTTTCTTCAGCGAGCTGTAATGCAGGGAATTCCTCTTCTTTACGGTTCAACAGGTGAAATTATGACCGAAAAATCGGGTAACCTTAATCTTGGTATTCCCGGTATTATGTATGTCGGCGGAATAAGCGGTGTTATAGGTGCTTTCTTATATGAGAATTCTCTGGCAAATCCGGCAGATGCTGTAGGATTTCTTGCTGTGATGATACCGCTTATCTGCAGTATTCTCGGCTCTGCTCTTATGGGTGTTCTCTATTGCTTCTTAACAGTAACACTTCGTGCAAATCAAAATGTTACAGGTCTTGCAATGACTACATTTGGTGTCGGCTTCGGTAACTTTTTCGGCGGATCTTTGATTAAGCTTACAGGCTCAGATGTACCGTCTGTTGCTCTTACAACTACAAGTAATTTCTTCAGAAAGACTTTACCTATAGCAGAATCTACAGGAGCTTTCGGAAAGATATTTTTGTCATACGGCTTCCTTGCATATGCTGCAATTATTATAGCAATTGCCTGCAGCTTTTTCCTTAATCATACCAGAGGGGGATTACACCTTCGTGCTGTTGGTGAAAACCCTGCAACTGCGGATGCGGCAGGTGTAAGCGTAACAAAATCAAAGTATCTTGCGACAGTTATCGGCAGTGCTATCGCAGGCTTAGGCGGTCTCTATTATGTAATGGATTATGCCTGTGGTGTATGGTCTAACGAGGGCTTTGGTGACAGAGGATGGCTTGCTATTGCCTTAGTAATATTTGCTATATGGAGACCAAATTTCAGTATCTTCGGTGCTGTCATTTTTGGAGGACTTTATATAGTTTATCTATTTATCCCGGGCCTTGCCCTTCGTACACAAGAGCTTTTCAAAATGCTTCCGTATATTGTTACAATTATTGTTTTGATATTTGTAAGTATTAAAGAAAAAAAGGAAAATCAAGGACCTCAGTCTCTGGGCTTGTCCTATTTCCGTGAAGAAAGATAAAGAATAATATGCCCTCATATTTGAGGGCATATTTACATAGAGAGTAAAGTATGAAAAAAATTAAAATGTCAAGAGAGCTTGCATATATTGTTGGAATGATAGTTATGCCTTTTGCAGTTTCATTTACAATTAAGGCTGACTTGGGCATGTCAATGATTGCCGCTCCTACATATATAATCAGCGAAAAAGTTTCATTTTTGACTAACGGTCAGACAGAGTGGATCATGCAGGGACTTTTTCTTGTGCTGATGTGTGTGATAATAAAGAAGTTCAGAATATCTTATCTCACTTCTTTTGTAAGTGCGTTGATTTATGGAGCCTTGCTTGATTTTGCAAGGTACATTACAAGTGGCATCAATGCAGATAATATGATTGTTCGTGTTATTCTGTTTGCCTTGGGGATGTTGCTGACAAGCTTTTCGGTTGCCATGTTTTTTAATACCTATCTTGCACCCTGTGCATATGATTATTTTGTAAGAGAGGTTGGCAGTGAAAAAAAGCTTGATATGCGCAAATGGAAGCTTGGATACGATTTTTCCATGCTGGCTTTGTCTGTTCTTCTGTCGTTGATATTATTTCATAAGTTTATCGGAATAAATTTGGGAACATTGATTATGGCTGTTTTTAACGGAAATATAATTGCTTTTTTCTCAAATCAGTTTAAAAAGCATATTGATTTCTTTGACCGCTTTCCGTTGGCAAAATATTTTGAAAGTTGAGAATTTACTGTTATGATTATAAGAAAATTTACGGATTTGGATGTGCCTCAGATGATTAAAGTCTGGAACGATATTGTTGCGGATGGTATTGCTTTTCCGCAGGAGGATTTTCTGAATGAAAAAACAGGATTTGACTTTTTCAACTCGCAAACATATACTGCAGTTGCAGAGCTGGAGGGTAAAATAGCGGGTTTGTATATTCTTCATCCTAATAATATCGGCAGATGCGGTCATATATGCAACGCAAGCTATGCAGTTGACAAGGCCTGCCGAGGTCAACATATCGGTGAAAAATTAGTGCTTGATTGTATTGAGCAGGGAAAAACCAACGGCTTTAAGATACTGCAGTTTAATGCCGTTGTAGAAAGTAATATTCATGCACGGCATTTGTATGAACGGCTTGGATTTATCCAGCTTGGCACAATAAAAAACGGTTTTCGTATGAAGGACGGAACATATGCAAATATTTGTCCTTACTATATTGAGTTATAAAATAAAAGGTTCTGATTTGGTAAATCAGAACCTTTTATTGTTTAGGTGGGTATTTTTCTTTTGTGTCAGTTAAATCCATTAAATAATCAAGACTTGTGTTATAAAACTCTGCAAGAATCATAAGATTTTCTGTTGTTGGTAAGAGTTCTCCGTTTTCATATTTTGAGAGCATGCTCTGGCTTATACCTGTCTCCATTTGTACCTTTAGCTGTGTATAATCGTTAATTACACGAATAAGCTTAATATTTTTCATACAATCACCCCGTATATTCTTATTGTACATAAAATATTCTTGACATTAATTATTATTGTGAATCTAATATTCATATAATGAATATTAGAGGTGTATTATGAAAAAGACATTAAGTTTATTTTTATCATTAGTAATGTTATTTAGTATAACAGCAGGGATTGATTTATCAGCTTATGCTGGAACATCAATAACAGTTTCTGCTGCTGAAGGAAATATATCAATTTCAAATTTGTCATCTGATTATGCAAGTAAAGTAAAATCATTTCTTTCTGATGCTAGGTGGAAGCATGGTACTTCTTGGAGTCAAATTTCACAAAAATTGTCACCATATTCAAGTAAAGGCTGTTGTGCTTATGTGGCAGATTTTGCAAAATATGTATATGATTATAATACTCCTAACGGAAAAAGTTCTCATACTACAGTTTCTAATATTAAATCTGGTGATATTTTAAAGTTTCCAAATCATTATATTGCAGTTTTAAAAAGAAATGGAAATCAATTGATTACAGCAGAAGGAGCTTATTCAAATAAAGTGCGTGTTAGCAATTCAACTTACACTATAAATGAAAGCAGTATCTATCAAAATGGAAAATTCTATACTTCAACAGTAACCGTTGCACACTATAATAATGTTGATGATTCAAGCAGTGCAAGTACGACCAATGTATTATCAGTTTGTTATAATGCTAATGGTGCTGCTTATAATATGGATGGAGATTACCGAGTTAAAAACGGATTAGTTTACAAAAAAATAGTGATACAGTTTTTTCACAACAATGGACATATAATTCTGCTAAAAAAGACGGTCTTTTTAATTATACTACTTTTGGACTAAGTAGAGGTGGATATCGTTTCGCAGGTTGGGGAACAACATCTGCTGGTGGAAAAATATTTAGCCAAGATGATAGTTCTTTGCTTCCAACAGATATTAATCCCGATGTTAAAAACAAAAATTGTTCAACAACTTTATATGCAATTTGGGAACCTAATACATTGAGTGTATTGTATAATGTAAATGGAGGAACAATTAATTCTGCTACATATTATGCTAATTATTCCAATGGTTATAATGGTACTATTTTCACCAAGAATGATAATAGCATTCTAATACATTATTGGAACTATGATACACCTCAGAAATATGGATTATATGATGGCACAACTTTTGGATTGGTAAAAGAAGGATATACTTTTAAAGGGTGGAGTACTTCGAAAAATGGTGACAAAGTTTTTTCTGATAAGAATAATGAATTAGTACCATCTCAGATTACTTCGGATTTATATTATGGAAATGAGACAAAAATACTTTATGCTGTATGGGAAAAAAACAAAGCATTTGAAGTGTCTCAACCTTTAGAACATTTTTGTATTTGGAATAATGGTAAAATTAGTAAAAATGCTACTTGTAAAACAACAGGTGTAAAGACCTATACCTGTACTTTATGTGGACAGAAGAAGACTGAAACAATAGCAAAAAAGTCGCATACATATAAGTCATATACAACAAAAGCAACAACAAGCAAAAACGGAAGTATAGAAACAAAATGTGTTGTTTGTGGCAATGTTTCTAAGAGTACAACAATCTATTATACAAAAACAATTACTCTTTCAGCAACATCTTATACATATAATGGTAAGGTGAATACACCAAGTGTAACAGTTAAGGACAGCAAAGGCGAAACCTTGAAGAAAAATACTGATTATACAGTAACTTATTCAAAAGGCAGAAAAGCTGTCGGCAAGTATAATGTAACAATAAAATTTAAAGGCAACTACAGCGGAACTGTTACAAAGACATTTACAATTATACCGAAGTCAACAAGTATAACAAAGCTGACAGTAGGCAAGAAGAAGTTTACTGTAAGATGGAAAAAGCTAACTTCACAAGCAACAGGATATCAGATACAGTATTCGACAGACAAGAACTTAAAAAAGAACAACAAAACTGTAACAGTTAGTAAGAACAGTACAACCTCAAAATCTATATCTAAGCTCAGCGCAAAGAAAAAGTATTATGTTCGTATTCGTACTTACAAAACAGTTAAAGTAAACGGAAAGAATACAAAAATTTATTCTTCATGGTCGAAATCAAAGTCTGTTACAACTAAAAAATAAGTAAACACTAAAGCTCCTCAGCTATTAAACAGCCAAGGAGCTTTAGTTGCGTACAATAAAATTAAAATAAATAATTGTTTAGCATCCTGTGCCGCTGTGCGCATTGTGCGCGCGGCACACGCTTAGAGGGGATTATCAAGGGGAATAAGAATTTGCTTGCAAATTTCCCCTTGATTCGTTTTCTTACAGGCAAAGACAATCAAAGCCAAGCCGCCAAAAACAAACCCTAAAAGCGATATTTTCTGTTTTCGTTTTTGCTTTGCGTCAGCAAAGCTGCAATCTCAAAGCAGAAAATTTCATCTTTTATTCTATTGTTTTTGGTGCGAAGCAGTTTAAAATGAGCTGATTTGTTCTTAAGCAAGGCAAAAAGCACAGGAATACTTGTCGTATGCCGAGCATTTTTAACGCAGATAAAGGATAAATCAGCCATTTTAAACCGTGCTCAGCTTTGGTTGCCTTTGCCTTGTTCTTTTGCGACACAAAAGAATGATACGACCGTGCGTCAGCACATAAAATTTAATTTAAAATATATTCTATAAATTTATATACAGAATAACAATTTGGCAAACAATATTTGTTCGGTACGCCGAGGACATCGCACCCTACGTTTGTATATATTACGCAAAATTTAAATCAAATCTAAACAATAATTTATATGAAAAAATGAGCTGTAAAAACAGCTCATTTTTTCATATAGGGTTTATCCCTCGTATTCGTCTTCATTTTCCCAGTTGTGCCAGATATTCTGTACGTCTTCATTTTCATCAAACATATCAATCATTCTCTGCATATTTTTCATATCTTCCTCAGACTCTAATCTTGTATAGGTTTGCGGGATATATGCAGGCTCAGAAGAAATAATATTGTAACCCTTTGCCTCTAAATCATCACGGATTACACCAACATCGTTTGCCTCTGTTCTAATTTCAAAAATATCCTCATCATCTGTCAAAAAGTCTGATGCACCAGCTTCAAGAGCATCCTCCATAAGCTGATCCTCATCAACATCCTCTTTTTCAATAACGATAACACCTTCTCTGCCAAACATGAAGGTAACAGATCCGGGAGTACCCATGTTTCCGCCTGCTTTATCAAAATAGTGACGTACTTCGGATGCAGTTCTGTTTCTGTTATCAGTAAGAGCCTCAACAACTACTGCAACGCCTGATGGACCATAGCCCTCATATACAATTTCTTCAAAGTTAGCACTGTCAGTGTCACCTGCAGCCTTTTTGAGCATTCTGTCAATATTATCGTTAGGAACATTGTTCTGCTTTGCTTTAGCGATAACATCACGAAGCTTTGCGTTGTTGTTAGGATCAGGTCCGCCGTTTTTAACAGCAACAGCAAGCTCTCTTCCGATTTTTGTAAATATTTTTGCTCTTGCAGCATCATTTGCACCTTTTTTTCTTTTTATGGTGCTCCATTTATTATGTCCGCTCATAGTATCACTCCATTTTTACACTAAATTCAACACAAAAGATTTTATCATATATTTACAGTTGTTTCAAGACCTAAATTAATAGTTTAAATTTATAGTTGTATATTATATTTTTTTATGATATTATATATCCGTATAAATTTGTATTTATGGAGGTAAATTATGTATAAGGATTATTATGATTCAATCAGCAAGGTTGCTGAAACTGATAAAGAGGTAGCTAATGCTATGGCTCTTGAGCTTGACAGACAGCGTGGTAACATTGAGCTTATTGCTTCTGAAAACCTTGTTTCACCACAGGTTATGGCTGCTATGGGCTCAGTACTCACAAACAAGTATGCTGAGGGATTGCCTGCAAAGCGTTACTACGGCGGCTGCCAGTATGTTGATATTGTTGAGGATATTGCTATTAAAAGAGCATGTGAGCTTTTCGGATGCAAGTTTGCAAATGTGCAGCCTCATTCAGGTGCACAGGCAAATACTGCAGTTTATCTTGCACTTCTTCAGCCGGGTGACACAGTTATGGGTATGAGCCTTGACAATGGCGGTCATCTTACACACGGCTCACCTGCAAATATCAGCGGTAAGTATTTTAACTTTGTTCCTTATGGTGTTGATGATGATGGTTTTATTGATCTTAAGGAATTTGCAAAGCAGGTAAACAGAGTTAAGCCTCGACTTGTTGTTGCAGGTGCATCTGCATATCCAAGAGAGATTGATTTCAAGACAATGGCTGATATTGCTCATGCTAATGGTGCTATGTTTATGGTGGATATGGCTCACATTGCAGGTCTTGTTGCTGCCGGTGTTCATCAGTCACCAATTCCTTATGCAGATGTTGTTACAACAACTACTCATAAGACACTTCGCGGTCCAAGAGGCGGTCTCATTCTCTGCAACAATGAATATCTTGCAAGAAAGCTTAATTCAGCAGTATTCCCGGGCACCCAGGGCGGTCCTCTTATGCATGTTATTGCAGGTAAGGCTGTTTGTTTTGGCGAGGCTCTTAAGCCTGAATTTACAGAATACCAGAAGAGAGTAGTTGAAAATGCAAAGGCTCTTGCAAAGGGACTTACAGACAGAGGTCTTAATCTTGTTTCAGGCGGAACAGATAATCATCTTTGTCTTCTTGATCTTCGCGGAACAGATGTTACAGGTAAAGAGCTTGAGCACAGACTTGATGAGGTTCATATTACACTTAACAAAAATACTGTTCCTAACGAGCCTCTTTCTCCGTTTGTTACTTCAGGTGTTCGAATCGGTACTCCTGCAGCTACTACAAGAGGTCTTAACACAGAGGATATGGATAAGATTGCAGAATATATTTATTTTGCAGTTACTGATTTTGATAATAAAAAAGAAGAAATTACAAAGGGTGTTGCAGAAATCTGTGCTAAATACCCTCTTTATGAATAATTATGAAGGCATTTTTGATTACATTGCTCAGACTGGGTATGGCTGCTATTTATGCACCTATGAAGCGTTTAAAAACTGAAAACAGGATTGTGTATTTATCACGGCAGAGTGATTCTAAAAGTCTTGATATGATACTTTTGGAAAAGCAAATCAACAAATTTCTGCCTGATACTGAGCAGATTTTCAGATTAAGAACAATACCAGACGGCTTGGGAGCTAAAATAAAATATTGCTTTGACGTTATAGGAGATATGTATTATCTTGCTACGTCCAAGGTAGCAATTCTTGATACATATTCTATTGCAGTATCATGCCTTAAGCATAAAGATGATCTGAGAGTTATTCAAATGTGGCATGCCTTGGGAGCTATAAAGAAATTTGGTTTTCAAAGTATAGGCACAAAAGAGGGCAGAGACAAAAAAGTCAGTGCTGCAATGCGTATGCACAAGAATTATGATTATATTCTCGCACCAAGCAAAGCAACTGCAGAAATTTATTTGGATGCATTCGGTTATAATGTAGAAAAAATAAAGATTTGCTCACTTCCAAGGGTTGATGAGATATTAAGTGATAATGATGTTGCTGCAAGATTCTTTAATGAAAATCCTGATTTAGCCGGAAAAAAGATTGTGCTTTATCTTCCTACCTTTAGAGAAAGAGAGGCTTATGTTGCACAGAAGCTTAAGGTTGAATTTGCAGACGACATGCTTGGATATCATCTGATTGTCAGCACTCATCCATTGTTTTCCAAGGTTAAAAAGGATGATAGGTTTTCATTTAAAGGTGAGTTTTCTACCTATGATTTAATGAAGGTTGCAGATGTAATTATTACAGATTACTCAGCTTGTGCTTTTGAGGCAAGTCTGCTGATGAAGCCACTCTACTTTTTCGTGCCTGATTATAATGAATATAATTCGGAGCGAGGACTTAACATTGATTTGTATTCCGAGCTTCCCGGTGCTGTTTTTGAAGATGCGGCTGAGCTTTGCAATGCAATCAAATTTAAAAGCTATGACTTAAATTTGCTGTATTCGTTTAAGTCTAAATATATTGAGAATACAAATGATAATAATGCGGAAATACTTGCAAAATTTATTTCGATGCAGTTAAGGAATTTCTGACGCGTGAGGTGAATACTGTGTTAAAAAAGCTTAATAAAATTACAAGAAAGCTAAAAAAAGTAAAGGACTCGATTAAGCCTAATTATCAAAAATACAGTCAGATGCCTGTTAATGACAAGCTTGTTCTTCTGGAGGGCGGACAGGGCACAAATATCAACGGAAATATGTTTTCCATGCTTAAGGAAATTATGACTAATCCTGAATGGAAGGATTATAAAGCAGTTTTTTCGGTTACGGAAGAAACTGCTGATGCAGCAAAGGCCAGAATGAGCTTTTACGGCTTTGAAAGAGTTGTTATTTCATTAAGAAATTCTGATGAATATTGTAAATACCTTGCCACTGCAAAGTATCTTATGACGGATAATTCTTTTCCGCCGTATTTTAACAAGCGTGATGAACAAGTGTTTTTAAACACGTGGCATGGAACTCCGCTAAAAACTCTCGGTAAGTCAGATAAATCCTTTAGAGGAAGTACTTCAAATATTCAAAAGAATTATCTGATGAGTGACTATGCTTTGTTTCCTAACAGCTTTACCAAATCAGTATTCATGGAGGATTATGATTTAAAGCATATTTTCAGCAATAAGTCACTGATTGCCAATTATCCCAGAAACTATATTTTTTATAACAAAGAACAAGGCGAAAGTCTGAAGAAAAAGCTTGGATTAGACGGCAAATGCGTATTTGCATATATGCCTACATGGCGTGGTACGGGAAGAACTGCTAATACTAAAAAGCAGATTAATGATACCATGAAAATTCTTAAACAGTTTGATGAAAAGCTTAAGGATAATCAGGTGCTTCTTGTTAATCTTCATTTCCTGCTTGCCTGCAATATTGACTGCAGTAAATTTAAGCATATCAGGTATTTTAATCAGTCTTACGACACCTATGAGGTGCTTAATGCCTGTGATGGTTTGATTACAGATTATTCAAGCGTATTTTTTGATTTTGCCGTTACTGGCAGAAAAATCATTCTTCTTGCATATGATAAAAATGATTATTTCAAGCAGAGAGGTGTGTATATACCTTTTGAAGATTTGCCGTTTCCTATCACTGAAAGTGTTGAGGCTACTATTGTCGAAATGGAAAAGCCGGTACAGGCTTATTCTCAGTTTATCGAAGAGTACTGTCCTAACGGCTCATCTACTCAGTGCGGTGATGTTTTCAAAATGATGATTGAGGGCTCAACAGATAAGTTTGAGACTGAAAAGCACAGTGTTTCAGATAATCTCAGCCTGATCTATGCGGGAACTTTAAGCTCTGTATATTATGACAGCATAAGAAGATATATTGAAGAAAACCCTGAATATAATCATATAGTTGTTTACGGCAAAAAGCTTAACAATGAAAAAAAGGAGTTCATTAATTCTCTTAACGGTAAAGCAGGATTTTACGGACTTCTTACAGCGTATCAGAGCAATTTTAGTGAGGCGGTTTCAATTGTTCTGCACAGAATTTTTCATAAGGCTGATTCTTCAAAGACACTCGACAGTTTCTTTGAAAAAGAGGCAAGACGACGTTTTTATTCTATGAAGCCTGTCAATGTGGTCGATTTTGTAAGCAGCAATTTTGTTGTAGCAGGTATTCTTTCAAAGCTTAGCGGCAAAAAGAGCTTTGTGAAGCATGGCGATTTCTTCTTAATATCCAAGCGTAACAGAAACAGTGAGAAATTCATTAAGAATTTTGAAAGAAACTGCGGATTTACTGAAATTGATAATTTTGCTGAAGAGAATATGCACTATATTGAAAGCAGTGCAGATGAAATATATGCTCATTCTTCATACAGAAGGCTTTCAAAGTTTAAAAATATAATTCCTATATATATGTCATCTTCAAAAAGACTTAAATGTGTCAGCCTTTTCAGCTTTAACACACCAATTGATCTTGCAATGAAGGATGCTTTCCTGTATATAGGTGATGAAGAATACGATTTCAAGATAATCGGTAATAAAAATAAGGCGTCAAAAAAACACTTGGGCATTATTTCATTTGAAGTTCCTGTGGGAAAAATTATTGATATGCCTCCTAACAGCAAGGTAATGATGTGCTATAAGAATAAGCATGGCAAAATTGTTCAGTGCCACATGTATTATTTTGCTCCGTTAGGCTCAAGATTTCTTGGCTTAAGAAGCTCAATGCTTCGTGATATAGAGACAAATACAATCGCTGTATTCCGTCAGTCAAGAAGAAATAATCTTAATGTGTATGTAAGATCTTTTATTACCTCTGATAAGATTATAGAAAGAATTAAGCAGTTTTTTGCATTCTGCATTTCATATTTATGGCAGACCAAGAAGGCAAAGAGTCTTGTCCTGCTGTTTGAAAAGAATTCTTCTAAGTACGAAGAAAGTGCCAGCGTTTTGTTTGAAAAGCTGATTGATGAGGGCTATAAAAATGCTTATTTCATTGTAGATAAAAATTATCAGTATTTTGATTCTATTCCTAAGAAATATCTTTCTAATATTGTTTATAAGAATTCCTTTAAGCATTATTTGTATTTCTTTAGAGCAAAGACATTTATCGGAACAGAAACTATGGTGCATTCAATTGATTTGAAGCTGTTTAATGTTTTTGCCTTGAAAAAGGTTGCTGATAAAAACATCAATTATGTTTTCTTGCAGCACGGTGTAATGTATATGGTTTCACTTGACAGTGAGGCAAGATATCTATTCAGAAGACGCAATCTTAACGGAAAATACAGAGTTGTTGTTTCCTCTAAGGCTGAGGCGGATCATTTTGTTGAGCTTGGCAGGCATGAATATGAGGATTTGTATATTTCAGGTCTTCCAAAATTTGATAAAAACATTCTCAACGACGATGCTGACAAGATTATAATTATGCCTACATGGCGTCCTTGGGAAATTAATACAGCACGTGACGATTTTCTTGAAACCAGCTATTTCAAGATGATAATGAGAATATTTAACAGCGTTCCCGAAGAGCTTAAGGAAAAGGTTCTTATTCTTCCGCATCCTCTTATTATCAATGAGCTTAAGAATTTGCCGAAGGCAATTACAGATACTATTGTGATGGATGCAAAGTATGATGAAATTCTGCGTCAGGCAAGGATTCTTATAACAGACTATTCTTCAATAGCATATGATGCATTCTACCGTGGTACAAGAGTAATCTTTTACTGGGAAGAAAAGGATGCTTGTATGGCACAGTATGGACCTACAACAAAGCTTATGCTTAATGAAAATAATGTATATGGTGATTTCTTCTATAACACAGACGGCTTAACCGAGTCTATAGAAAGAAATTACTATAATCCGCAGACTAAAGAAAACAAAGAAAAATATCAGAAAATTGTTGCTTATCATGACGGCTGCAATACTCAAAGACTGATTAGTTTTCTTAAGAAAGACGGAATTATATAAATAAAGAAATCTGGTGTAAAAAATGGAATATAAATTTTCTGACAAAATATCATCTCTTCAGCCAAGTGCTATAAGAGAAATTTTAAAAGCAACTTCAAATCCTGAAATTATTCCTCTTGCTGCAGGTAATCCTGCACCTGATGCCTTCCCTGTTGAAGAAGTACAGGAAATTGCAAAGGATATTCTTGCAAATGATCCTATAACGGCTTTGCAGTATGGTGTAACAGAGGGTTATCAGCCTCTCAGGGATACAATAAAAAGCTGGATGAAAGACAGGGAGAATATCGGCAAAGATTTTGATGATATTCTTATTGTTTCAGGTGCAACTCAGGTTATGGATCTTACAACAAAGGTCCTCTGTAACGAAGGTGATACTGTTATATGCGAAGAGCCGTCATTCATAGGTTCACTTAACTGCTTCCGTTCTTACGGCTGTAAGCTTAAGGGAATTCCTGTTGATGCAGACGGTATGAATATTGATGCTCTTGAAGAGGCACTTAAAACAACTGATAAAGTTAAATTTATTTATACTATACCTAATTTCCAAAATCCATCAGGTGCGACAATGTCTCTTGAAAAAAGAAAGAGACTTTATGCACTTGCAAAGGAATACGGTGTAATTATTCTTGAGGATAATCCTTATGGTGATTTAAGAGTTGCAGGTGAATCTCTGCCGACAATTAAATCTATAGATGATGAGGGTATTGTTATTTATGCAGGCTCATTTTCTAAGGTTCTTGCTCCCGGTATTCGTGTTGCTTATTGCATTGGACCAAAAGCTGTTCTTGCAAAAATGACTGTCGGCAAGCAGGCTTCTGACGTTCATACCTCTTGTCTTAATCAGATGATTGTAAACGAATGGTTTAAAAAGTATGATGTTAATGCCCACATTGAAAAAATTCGCGGTATTTACAGAGAAAAGCTTGAGCTTATGTGCAAATGCCTTGATGAAGAGCTTGGAGATTTTGTAGAATATGTAAAGCCTGAAGGCGGATTGTTTATCTGGTGCAAGCTTCCTGATAATGTTGACATGCTGGAATTTGTAAAGAAAGCAGTTGAAAAGAAGGTTGCCGTAGTTCCGGGTAATGCATTTCTTATGAATGATACTGACAGCACTCAATATATCAGACTTAATTTTTCAACCCCTACAAATGAGGGCATTGTCAAAGGTATTAAAGCTCTTGGTGAGGTTGCAAAGGAATATAAATAATCTGAATAAGTTTTGATTATTATCTGTTATATATAACTATCGCAAATCTATAGGAGGTTAAATTATGCCTGAAGATATTAAAATTGAAAGAAAGAAAAGAAGCCTTTCTTTAATTCAGCCAACCTCAGTTCCTACTCTTGGAAATTATCTTGGAGCAATGAAGGGCTGGAGTTCTTTTCAGGAGGATTTTGATACTGTATTTGGTGTTGCGGATTTGCATTCAATTACTGTAAGACAAGATCCTCAAAAGCTTCGTAAGCAAACAATGGAGCTGTATGCAATGCTGATGGCTGTTGGCCTTGATCCTGATAAAAGTATTTTGTTTGTACAGTCACATGTACCTCAGCATTCTCAGCTTGGCTGGCTTTTGAATTGTTATACGCAGTTCGGCGAACTTAACAGAATGACTCAGTTCAAGGATAAGTCACAGCAGCATGCTGATAATGTCAATGCCGGCTTGTTTACATATCCATGCTTAATGGCGGCAGATATCTTGCTTTATCAGGCTGATATTGTTCCGGTTGGTGCAGATCAGAAACAGCACCTTGAAATAGCAAGAGATATTGCAGAGCGATTCAACGGAATTTACGGCAATGTCTTTACTGTTCCTGAGCCTTATATACCAAAAGCGGGTGCAAGAGTAATGAGCCTTGCCGATCCTACGCGTAAGATGAGCAAGTCTGATCCTAATCCAAAGGGTACTGTTTATTTAAGTGATGAGCCTAATGTAATAATGAAGAAATTTAAGAGTGCCGTTACTGACAGCGAAATGTCTGTAAGATATGCAGAGGGTAAGGACGGAATAAATAATCTAATGACAATATATTCTGTAGTTACAGGCAGAGATTTTGATGCTATTGAAAAGGAATTCGATGGCAGAGGCTATGGTGATTTTAAAAAGGCTGTTGGCGAGGCTGTTGTTGCTGAGCTTGAGCCAGTGCAGAAAAAATATAAAGAATTGCTTAACGATAAAGCATTTTTGCAGGAAAAATGGCAGCAGGGTGCAGAAATGGCACAAAGAGTGTCACAGCGTACTCTTGATAAGGCGATGAAAAAAATCGGCTTTTTAGCAAAATAAACAGTTGCTATATTATTTTAATATTTTCTTATAAACGAGGTGTATAATATGAAAAAAACTATCAGCTTTATTATGTCGCTTATTATGCTTGTTTCAGTAGTGGCAAGTGTTGATTTGTCTGCATTGGCATGGGGCGAATATGTTGACCACTATTATAAAGATGGTACAATGTCTACTGTAGGTGTGCCTGATCCGCCTGAGGAAATAGTGGTGTCAAAGACAGGTACAAATTATGTAACATTGCAGTGGTATGCTCACTCATTTTCATATGGTGACACTGAAGAAGGTGTGCAGATTTGTAAGTATAGTGATTCAAGTAAAACATATTCTCATGTGGCTTATGTAAAAAACAGTGAAGCATCACAAAAAAGCTATCGTATTTTGAATCTTAAGGCTGATACTACATACAAATTTGCATTAAGAGCATACAGCGTTTCACAGGGCGAAAAGGTTTTCGGCAGTTATACAAAAATAATTTCCGTAAGAACTGCTCCTAAGACAACTACACTTAAAAGTGTAAAATATGTTTCAACGGGCAAAATGAAGGTTACCTGGAAAAAGGTAAGCGGCGTAAGCGGTTACATTATCAAGTATTCTCCCAATTCAAAGATTACTAACGACAGTGCTGCCACATGTACAATTCTTGTATCGGGTGCTAATAATACTTCAAGAACAATTAATGGCCTTGCAAAGAAAAAATATTATGTAAAAGTTTGTACTTATAAAACTACTGCCACAAACAAGTTCTGCAGTGATTTTTCTGACGCTAAAAGTGTTAATATAAAAAAAGGTGCTTCGTTAAAAACGATGCTTAATAGTATCAAGACAGATACGGCAGGCAGAAAGCTGATTAAGTCTTTGACTGATAATGGTGTAGATATTGCAAAGTACGATACTACATATGATAGAATCAAGGCAATCTACAACTGGCATTCAAAACATAATACTGATTACGGCTGGAGCTGTATGGATTGCAATATGAACTTTAATAGTTGCTTACAGGCTCTTATGCAAAACAGCCGTAACAAATATGATAAATATCTTTTCCTTGCGGCAGGTGATGTCAAAAATGCCGACGGCTCTGTTGTAATGCATAAATGGTCTGTATTTTATATTTCAGGTGTTGCGTACATCTTTGATCCGAGACTTCAGGGCTATACAAGCAAAAAAACAGGTACGGATTATTTCGGAATTCTTCGCGGTTCACAGAAAAGTAAAATGTATCTTTTTGATGGTTACATGTTTTATTACAGCGGAATTCAGGATTTTGTAGATTTCAAAAACTGTCTTGTTTATTCCGAGGCAAAGCCTGCTAAAGTTACAGTAAAAAGCGTTAAGGCAGCAAAGAAGGGTTTCAAATTAAATTGGACTGCACAAAGTTCAGGCAAAGGTTATCAAATTGTGTACAGCACAAACAGCAAATTCTCATCAAGCAAATCTGTTTATGTTGACAACATTAAGACTGCTTCCAAAACTATCAGCGGTTTGAAATCAAAGAAAACATATTATGTTAAAATTAGAGCTTATAAGAAGTTTGGCAATGCAAAGCTGTATGGAACATACAGCAAGGTATATAAAGTAAAAACAAAATAAGAATTAAGTAGTCTAAAAACAGCTTTACAATTTTTGTGAAGCTGTTTTTTTAGAATTAAAATATAAATTATTTATTAAATATTGCTATATTTTTTTAGGTGTGCTATAATGAATTTGTACATTTTATTAGCGTGTTTACTACATATTTGTTAGGAGGAATTATATTGAAAGAAGCAAAAGCTTTAGCATATGTAAATATGTATGGTGTGCTTGCGACTCTCGAAGATCTTTGTGAAATAGATGAAGAGGCTAAAAGAATTTGTGAACAAATCAAAAAGCCTGTATCTCTCTGCTTTGATGTTGCTGATGGTCCATGCCGTACATTTCATTTTTCGCCAAAAGGATGCACAATAAGTGAAGGAAGCTATGGCTGTACCTGCAAAATGAATTTTTCTTCACCTGAAAAGTTCAATGCTCTTATTGATGACAGCAAACCGGGCATGCCTGTAAAAAATATTCCACAGGTTCTGTCTTTTCTTCTTGGTCCATTTACTAAGCTGACAGACAGGCTTACTAAGCTGCTCAGACCAAGTGAAGATGATTTAAAGAACAGAGCATTTTTTGAAGAGTCAACAATTTTGACATTCTATACTATTGCCGGTGCTATTTCTGCTCTTGCAAATGCAGATTCTATTTCACAGCAGTCGGCATTATATACAGTTGACGGCGATGTTCAGATTGGTATAACCGATGTTTGCTATGCAACCATCAGAGTACGCGACCATAAGTTTGAAACAATCAAGGAAAAACCTGATACACCACGAGCAATCATGGAATTCAATACTCTTGATCTTGCATTTGGTTTATTTACGGGCACTGCCTCAACAATGGCAGAGCTCTGCGCAGGTAATATTTATATGAGCGGTATGATTTCTATGGTTGATAATATCAACAGAATTCTTGGCAGAGTTGCTGTTTATCTTGGTTAAGGAGGAAAGGTAAATGAGTAAATATCCTGAATATAAACATGAAAAAAGTGCAGAATGGTTTTCAAGAGCACTGAATGCAATTCCGTCAGGCGTGTATGGTCATCTTGGACCATCAGAGGGTCTTTTTCTTCCTATCACAAAATGGCCTTTAATGTCTCAAAAAGCAAAGGGTACATATTTCTGGGATGTTGACGGAAACAAATATCTTGATTTTATGTGCGCATATGGTCCTAATGTTCTTGGATACTGTGATGATGATGTAGATGCTGCCGCTATGGAACAGCTTAAAATAGGCAACTGCACCACATCTCCGTCCTACAAAATGGTAGAATGTGCTGAGCTTCTTAAGGATACAGTTGCCATGGCTGACTGGGCATTCTTCATGAAGAACGGTTCAGATGCTACAACCTTTAGTGTTATGTGTGCTAGAGCACATACAGGCAAGAAAAAGATGATGTTCTTTAAGGGATATTATCATGGTGATTTCCAGTGGGCTCAAAAGATTGACTATCCCGGAATTTTACCTGAAGAGGTAGAGAATAATATTGTCGTACCGTGGTTTGACATTGATGCAATGCAGGAGGCCTATGATGCCTGCGGCGGAGATGTGGCAGGTCTTATTGCTCAGCCTTATGATCATGGTAATTTTAAAGATAATGAGTGTGCTACTAAAGAACAGTGGGCTAAAGTACGCAAGTTCTGTGATGATCATGGAATGGTGCTTATAATTGATGACGTACGTACAGGCTTTAGACTTGATCTTCAGGGCTCTGACCATTATTACGGATTTAAGGCTGATCTTATTTGTTTCTGCAAAGCACTTGCAAACGGATATAATATGTCTGCTGTATGCGGTCAGGAGCATATGAAAAATACTGCTTCGTCAGTTGTTTATACAGGCTCTTATTGGATGAGTGCAGAGCCCTTTGCTGCCTGCCTTGCATGTATACCAAAAATGAAAAGACTTGATACTCCTGCCATGTTCAGAGAAAATGGTATTAAGCTTACTGAAGGATTAAAAGAAGCAGCTAAGGAGCATGGATTTAATCTTGTTGTTTCAGGTGAGCCGGCATTGTTCTATCTCAGAATAGCAAATGATGACAGCCTTATGCTTCATCAGGAATGGATTGCTGAGTGTGTTTCAAGAGGCTTGTTCCTTGCCTCTCACCACAATCATTTCATGAATGCCGCTGTTACTGATGATGATATTAAGCTTGCTGTTGATATTGCAGAAGATGCTTTCGGAGTAGTTGCCGCAAATCATCCTGAACTTTATCTTAAGTAATATAAAAACTTTTAGGGGGAATTTTTATGCCAGCTAACTACAAGCCGTTTGATAAAAATGAATGGCTGCGCCTTGAGAAAAAGGCAGATGAACTTAGAAGACTGTCTATTCAGACAGCAGTTTGGGGTGGTTCAGGTCATCTCGGCGGAGCAATGAGTGCTATGGATGTTATGACTATTCTGTATCATCGCTTCATGAAACTTGATGTTAATAATCCTGAAATGCCTGACAGAGATCGTTTTGTTCTTTCAAAAGGTCATGCTGCAGTAGGCTATGCTCCTGTACTTGTTGATTACGGATTTATGCCTGTTGATGAGCTTAAAATATTTAACTTAACCGGGGCTAAAATCGGTATGCACCTTGACTGTAATAAGGTAGTTGGATGTGACTGTTCTACAGGCTCATTAGGTCATGGTATTTCGCTTGCTGTCGGCTTTGCTCTTGCAGGCAGAGTAAACGGCATTGATTATATGAACTATGTTGTTACAGGTGATGGTGAGCTTAACGAAGGCTCAAACTGGGAGGCTGCAATGAGTGCTGCTCAGTTTAAGCTTTCTAATGTTGTCGTTTTTGCCGATGTAAATAAATGCATGATTGACGGTAGAGTTGATGATGAAATGAAGGTTGAGCCTGTCGATAAGAAATTTGAAGCATTCGGCTTTAATGTTATTCGTGTTGATGGTCATAACTTCAAAGAACTCAATGATGCCATTGAAGCTGCAATTAAAAATCATCAGGATGGCGGTGACAAGCCAACTGCTATTGTTATGGATACTTTCAAGGGCGAAGGCGTTGACTTTATGAAGGATAATTATCTGTGGCACTACGGTTCTCTTGATGATGAAATGATAAAGACTGCTCATGCAAGTCTTGATAAATACTATAAGGAACGCTGCGAAAGAGCAGAGAAGGAGGCATAAGTATGGGTGGAATGACATATACAATGACAGATACTACAAAGCTTTCAACTGCTGAATGCTATGGTATTGCTCTTTGTGAGCTTGGTGAAGAACATAAGGATGTTGTAGCTCTTACTGCTGACCTTGCTAAATCAACTAAAATCGGTATGTTCGGTGAGCATTTTCCTGATAGATTTTTTAATGTAGGTATTGCTGAACAAAATCTTTTCAGCGTTGCAGCAGGTATGGCTAAAAACGGACTTGTTCCTTTTGCCTCTACATTTGCTATTTTTACAGCAGCACGTTCGTTAGATCAGATTCATACAGATATATGCTATCAGAATGTTCCTGTAAAAATAATTGCAACACATGCAGGTACTTCATTCGGCCAGGCGGGCTCAACTCACCATTCTCTTATTGATATGGCTTGTATGCGAACTCTCCCTAATATGACAGTTATCTGTCCTTGTGACGGTACAGAAACTTATCATGCAGTTAAAGCTGCTTATGATATTCCCGGCCCTGTTTATATCAGAATTAACCGCGGTTTCGATCAGGTTATATATAAAAATCTTGATGACTGCAAATTCGATTATAAAAAGGCTTCACTTATGAATGACGGAACAGATATTACTGTTATTGCCTGTGGCTCATGCGTGTTTGAGGCAATGCAGGCTGCTCGTATGGCTGAAGCTGATGCAGGTCTTAAAGTGCGTGTGCTTAATATGCATACAATCAAGCCTCTTGACGAGGAGGCAGTTATGTCAGCCATCATGGATACCCGAAGAATTATCACTGTTGAGGATCATGAGGTGATGGGAGGTCTCGGCTCTGCAGTTGCAGAAGTTGTTGCAAAGAGCGGTAAGGCCTGCGCATTTAAAATGCTTGGTCATCAGGATTCTTTCTCAACTATCGGCTTGCAGGAAGATTTGCTAGCTATGGCTAAAATTGATGCTAATGGTATCAATGAAGCGATTGCTGAAATGATGCATGCAGATTTTGAAGCAGATGATGCATGGGATGATGAATTTTAATACAGTAATAAGACTATTGCTGTATTATTCCATACGGTTATCTAATTTGAAAGGAGTGTATTATTATGGCAAGTGATGAAACACGCTATACTAATAAAGTGTTTATGGCAGGGGCACTGCCGCTTATGAAAACTATTGCTGCTGATGTTCCTGAGCTTAGAAAAAAGTTTGAGGGCGTTGATGCTATATATCAGGTTTCTGCCAAGACTAATGCCGAAGATAAAGAAGCAACACATTTTATCGTTGAAAACGGTGAGTGGAGTGTTAAGCTCGGTGAGTATCTCGGGCAGAAGAAAATTGATGCAGAGCTTGAGTTTTCTTCTATGGAAAAGATGAATGAATTTTTTAAAGGAAAAATGACCTCTCTTCCAAAGCTGAAAATCAAGTCGTTTGGAAAGTTTGTTAAATTCATGATGGTGCTTCTGAAAATGTCATCTCTGCTTGGAATTTCAGAACCGCCTGAAAATGACGAAGAGCTTTCACTGCTTTTATGCAAGCTGTATTTCTATCTGCTTTCTTCGGGAATTTCCCAGCTTAATAAGATGGGGCATCCTGCTGTGCATGAATGGGCTTTAAAGAGTCCTGACCGTTGCTATCAGTGGGCAGTTGAAGGTCATCCTGAATGTACCGCTTATATGAGAGTTAAGGCAGGAAAGTCAAGAGCTGGAAGAGGCGAGTATAAAAGATCAAAGCCTTTCTTCTGTATGAAATTTGACTGTGCTACCTCGGCATTAAAAATTTTGTTAGGAACAGGTGATATGTTCCAGATGACAGCTGATAAACAGCTTATTATGGAGGGTGCACCTGAGTTTGGCGTTCAAATCGGCGATTACATGATGCTTGTAGGCGATCTTGCAAAATAATTAAATATAACATGAATCAGACAGTCAGATTAAATTAATTTTTATTTGATTGTCTGATTTTGTTTAAAAATCAATATTTATTGCAAAAATATGCCTGTATTGACTTTAAATATTGCAATATGCTAAAATGAAATATAACTGAAGCAAAAGCCAAAAAATAAGGAGAATAGTGTGAAAATCACACTATTCTGATTATATTGCCCTCAAAATTATGCCATAGTCATAATTTGAGATGGCTAAATTTCCATTATACGCCTTGTCTGGCTGCAATGAGGCTATGGATAAATTTTTAATGAACTATTTGTAGCCAGAAAGGCTATGGAAATTAATATGAAATTATCACTTGTAGTTCCTTGTTATAATGAAGAGGATAACGTTGAAAAATTTTATCGTGAAACCGAAAAGGTGTTTAAAGGTAAAATTGATGCTTATGAGTATGTATTCATAGATGACGGAAGCCACGACAAAACATTAGAAAAATTGAAAAAATTGTATAATGAGAATAAGGATAACAGCAATATACAAGTGCTTTCCTTCAGCAGAAATTTTGGAAAGGAAGCTGCAATTTTTGCAGGTCTGCAAAATGCTCAGGGAGATTTGATTTGCCTTATTGATGCTGATTTACAGCAAAGACCTGAAGTGGTTTTGCAGATGCTTGAAATTATTGAAAATAATAACGAGCTTGATTGTGTAACTGCCTATCAGAAAAAGAGAAAAGAAAACATTCTGATGTCATCTGTAAAATCAGCTTTTTATAAGCTTATAAACAAAATAGCTGAGGTGGATTTTGTGAATGGTGCTTCCGACTTCAGATTAATGAGAAGATGTATGGCTGATGCTTTGATTAGTATGAGCGAATACCATCGCTTTTCAAAAGGTATGTTCAGCTGGGTAGGATTTAAAAACGAGTATATTTCATATGATGTCGCAGAGCGTGAGAACGGAACATCAAAGTGGGGGACAAGGAAGCTTATTAAATATGCATTGGAGGGCATATGTGCTTTTTCAACTGCACCGCTTAGAATATCAGCATATATTGGATTTATATCGTCACTTATTTCAGTGATATATCTGGTAGTAGTTGTTGTACAAAAACTATTTTTTGGAATTAATGTTCCGGGTTATGCAACGACTGTAGTTCTTATACTGTTTGTAGGCGGCGTTCAGATGTTTTGCATGGGAATAATCGGTGAATATTTGTCTAAAATATATGTGCAGGTAAAAAACAGACCTATATATATCCTTAAAGAGCATATAGGCAAGGAAAAATAATATCAATAAAAACAGCATTCTGAAAAAGAGAATTCTCTTTTTCAAAATGCTGTTTTTTATATTTAAGCAAAATATTTTATTATATTTATTGCATTTTTATTCTTTTGTGGTATCATACATAATGAGAAAGATTTGGCATATTTCAAACTTGCTTTTATTAATAAACTTATAACCTATGGAGTTAGATATGAAAAAAATTGCGGATACAAAAACAAAAGTAATCTGTACCCTTGGACCTGCTACTGATAATCCAAAGGTGCTGGAGGAAATGATTATTTCGGGTATGAATGTGGCTAGATTTAATTTCAGCCACGGCAGTTATGAGGACCATAAAAAAAGACTTGATGAAGTTATTGCGGTCAGAAAAAAATTAAATCAGCCAATTGCAACGCTTCTTGATACTAAAGGACCTGAGGTAAGACTTGGTGATTTTGAAAATCCCGACGGTGTTACAATCAATGCAGGTGACAAGTATACTTTAACTACTGTGAACTGCCTTGGAAATAATGAAAAATGCTATATTAATTACGAAGGACTGCCTGCTGATGTGTCTGCAGGTACAAGAATTCTTATTAACGATGGGCTTGTTTCAATGGTGGTTGAGTCTGTAAACGCTACAGATATTAACTGCACTGTTGTTGACGGAGGGCTTCTTACTAATCATAAGGGTGTAAATGTTCCTAATGTTGATTTGAAAATGCCTTATCTGTCTGCTCGTGATATGGCTGATTTGCAGTTTGGTAAGGATAATGATTTTGATTTTATTGCTGCTTCTTTTGTACGCAGTGCAACAGATGTAACTATTCTTCGCAACTATGTTGAAGCTATCGGCTGGAAGAATGTTAAAATAATTTCAAAGATTGAAAATAGTCAGGGTGTTGATAATATTGATGATATCATTAATGTATCTGATGGAATTATGGTTGCCCGCGGTGATATGGGTGTTGAAATTGACTTCCAGAAGATTCCTGCTATTCAAAAGATACTTATTCACAAGTGCTACAATGCAGGTAAGATTGTAGTAACTGCTACACAGATGCTTGAGTCGATGATTACTAATCCAAGACCTACAAGGGCTGAGATTACAGATGTTGCCAATGCTATTTATGACGGAACAAGTGCAATTATGCTTTCTGGCGAATCTGCTGTCGGCAGACATCCCGTTGAAGCTGTTCAGACAATGACATCTATAGCTAAAATGACTGAGGAAGATATTGATTATATAAAGCGTTTTAATAATTTTTATACCAAAAGCGGTGCTAAGGATATTACATCAGCAATAAGTCATGCAACTGTTACAACTGCTCATGATTTAGGTGCAAAGGCTATTATAACTGTTACAAAAAGCGGAACAACCGCACGTATGATTTCAAAATTCAGACCTAATATAAAAATTATCGGGGCTACTATTGATGAAAAGGTTTGGAGACAGCTTAGTCTGAGCTGGGGTGTAACTCCTCTTATGTGTGAGGTTAAGAATAATACTGACGAGCTTTTTGCTCATGCTGTTGAGGTTTCACATAATGCAAATATAGTAAATAAGGATGATATTGTTGTGATTACAGCAGGTATACCTCTCGGTATATCCGGAACAACAAATATGCTAAAGGTTCATAAAGTTGATGAGTAGTATTGAGTTTTTTTATTGTAATGACAAGCGTTATGCCGAAGTGAAAAAAATTCGTACTTCGGTGTTTACAAATGAACAAGGAGCAGACTCTCAAACGGAATTTGATGAATATGATGAGTTTGCTTTATTTGCGCTTCTTTATGAAGACGGTACAGCAGTGGGAACTGCAAGAATCGCAAAAACACCCTGTGGATACAAAATCGGCAGAATAGCTGTGTCTAAAGAATGCAGGGGCAAGGGATATGGTGCTGTTATAGTTAATTCTGTTACCGAAAAAGCATTTAGTTTCGGAGCAGATAAGGTTTTTGTTGATGCTCAGAATTATGCTGTTTCGTTCTATGAAAAACTTGGATTTACTGTGAATGGTTCAGAAATATATGACAGAGGACTTCCTCATATTCCTATGATTATATTAAAAAAGGATTTTGATGATACCTTAGGCGATGAATAGAAAGGCTGTGTGTTTTATGGCTAAGAAAAAAAATAAGGGTATAGCAGTTTTGTTTGTATTTCTTGTGATTGCTGTTATTGCTGCTGTCGGATATTTTGGATATGATTATGCTGAGAGTGATATTAACGGTGACAGAGATAATAAAACAGAGTATAACCTTGAAATCGAATCTGCTGACTTTCAGTATGATGTGGGACAAAAGCTTGTTCAGAATGATATCATAAAGAATGATACCATATGGTCTGCATGGATGGATAAAAATTATCCGAACTTTAAATATATAAATGGTGAATATACTCTTAATTCTGCTATGAGCTATGAGGAAATTGCTCAAAAGCTGCAGGATCCTGATATTTCCCATACAACCGTTTCTGTTTGTATTCCTGAAGGCTATACAGTGTTTAAGATTGCTGATGTTATGCAGGAAAATAATATCTGCTCATCTGATGAATTTCTTGCAGAATGCAAAAGTGCTGACAAGTATGCCGATGAATTCGGCTTTTTAAACAGTGTATCATCTTCTTCGTCTGTAGCATATGAACTTGAAGGCTTCTTATTTCCGGCAACATATGATTTGGGCGAAAACAGCACTGCTGAGGAGGTTGTTCGTGAAATGCTTACAGCATTTTCAAACCGTGTCTCAGCCTCATGGAATGAATATTGTGAGGCTAACAATATGACACTGTATGAACTGATAACTCTTGCTTCAGTGGTAGAAAAAGAAACACTCGGTGACGGTGTGGCAGAGAATATTGCATCAGTATTTGTAAACCGACTTAATAATGGACAACAGTTACAAAGCGATGTTACTATTGATTATGGTAATGCTCTGCGCGAGGCTGGCTTCAGTGATGATATTGTTACATCATACAATACCTACAAATGTAAAGCACTGCCAAGCGGTCCTATATGCAATCCGGGTATTGCCAATATTGATGCAGTTATAAATCATAATGATACAGATTATTTCTATTTCTTCTCATATAACAATGGTGCAGATTTTTACTTTACTGATAATTATAATGATTTTCAGACCGAATGGGCAAAACTCGGCAGTACAAATACTAATTAGTAAAATTTTCGGATAGTGACATCGGAGGAGTAAAATGGCTTCAAAATCAAAAAGAAACGGTAAAATTGAGCTTTTAAGATTTATTTTTTGTATAATAGTTATTGTGTTTCATATAGGTTCGGATGCAATGTCAGGATCTAAAGAGATTACTGCTTACTTGTCATTTTTTGCTCACGGAAGAGCTGCAGTAGAATTTTTCTTTTTATTGTCAGGCTTTCTCGCTGCAAAGAGTGCATTGAAATTTAAGGAAAGCAAAATAAACATCGGTAAAACAACTTATGATTTTATGAAAAATAAAATTGTATCTATTTTACCTTATCACTTGTTTGCTGTATTTTGTTCCTTTGCAGTATTTACATTTCTCTATCATAACAGAGAGAGTTTTGTTTTTGATATTATTGACAGACTTCCCAGTATTGCTTTTTATCTGAAACAGGCATAAGCGAAAAGATGTTTATTCAAGTCGAGTGGTATATTTGTTCAATGCTTTTGGCGCTTGTTATTATGTATCCGCTCTTGCTTAAAAATTTTGATTTCACAGCAAGAGTTATTGCACCTGTATCGTCAGTAATGATTATCGGCTATATTGCAAAGAATTACACAAATTATCCGGGAACAGCTGAATTTGACGGACATATTTTTGTATGTAATTTAAGAGCCTTAGGTTGTGTTGCACTTGGTATATTCTGCTATATTGTTTCTGAAAAAATCAGAAGCGTTGAATTTACAAAGCTTGGAAAAATATCACTTATATTAATCGAAAACATTTGCTGGATAATCGGACTTTATTTTACTTTTTCCAATTTGAAATCAAAATACGAAATTTTTGTTACATTTATTTATGCATTAGCTATTGCAATATGCTTCAGCAGAGATTTTGAAACAAAGGTTTATAATAACAGAATTACATATTTCTTGGGTAAAGCGTCCTTACCGCTTTATCTTTGCCAGAGTGCAGCAAGGGAATTAATAAGACAAGGCCATTTTGATTTTTCTGTAAAAGAGCATATTATTATCTCATTTGTTCTGACTGTTGTTTTGGGATTTGCAGGTATGCTTGTCTGTGATTTCTTATTATCAGCATTCAATAAAATGCACAAAAATGATAAGTATTTGTTCTTCAAAAAAACTATTGACAAATAATTCATAGTGTGTTAGTATATCTACGCAACAAAGAAGAACGCACCCGTTCTCTCCTTCAGCAATTGGGCGAAAAGGGCAATATTTACTAATAATTATTTTTATATATTTGTATTTATTGAAGTGCGGGCGTTTATGCGTTCGCACTTTATTTGTTATTAATTTATAAGAGGTGTTTTTTATCAGCAAGGAAGCTCAACAGATTAATGATGAAATCAGGGACAAGGAATTGCGTGTGATTTCTGCCGACGGTGAACAGCTTGGCATTATGAGTGCTAAAGAGGCTCTTAGAATAGCTGAGGATAATGATCTTGACTTAGTTAAGATTGCTCCGCAGGCAAAACCGCCTGTCTGCAAAATTATGGATTATTCAAAATACCGTTATGAACAGGCAAAGCGTGAAAAGGAAAACCGCAAAAACCAGAAGCAGATTGAAACAAAGGAAATTCGCCTTTCTGTTACAATTGACATCGGTGATTTCAACACTAAAGTTAATCAGGCAAAAAAGTTTCTTGCATCAGGTCATAAGCTTAAGGTTTCTATCAGACTTAAGGGCAGAATGATGGCTCATTCAGACCTTGGCGTTGATAATATGAAGCGTTTCGCTGCTCAGCTTGAAGAAGAAGCTAATGTTGACAAAGCACCAAAGCTTGAGGGCAGACAGATTCTTATGTTTATGTCCCCAAAAGGAAAATAATTTACAATACGGAGGGTTAATCATGCCAAAGATTAAGACACACAGCGGCGCTAAAAAGCGTTTCAAGACAACAAAAAGCGGCAAGGTAAAGCGTGCTCATGCTTATACCTCACACATTCTTACAAAGAAGTCCACAAAGCGTAAGAGAAATCTTCGTAAAACATCTGTTGCTGACGTAACAAATCAGAAGCAGTGCAAGAGACTTATTCCTTACAAATAAGAATTAAACTGCCTTTCAGGCATAATAACATAAACACGGAGGTATATTATCATGGCAAGAATTAAAGGCGCTATGGCTACTCGCAAGAGAAGAAAGAAAGTATTAAAAGCAGCTAAAGGATATTACGGCGGAAAGCATCGTCTTTTCAAAACAGCTAAGCAGGCTGTTATGAAGAGCGGTCAGTATGCTTACATCGGCAGAAAGCAGAAGAAGAGACAGTTCAGACAGATGTGGATTGCTCGTATTTCAGCAGCATGTAAGGCAAACGGCATGAACTATTCAACATTTATGAATGGTCTCAAGAAGGCTGAAATCGATCTTAACAGAAAGATGCTTTCAGAGATTGCTATTGCTGATCCAGCAGCTTTCACAAAGCTTGTTGAAGCAGCTAAAGCAGCATTATAATTGTAAAATCTATAAATCAAAAGGACTATGATTTTTGTCATAGTCCTTTTGATTTATATCTTACTTTATAATTTTTAAAAAATAAATGCTGTGGTATTCATACTAAAATATTTATTATAAACCTTTTTTATTTTTACTATTGAAATTTTGATTTTTATTCCTTATAATGTAATATAAAATAAATTAATAATATATAGTCAGTGATTTCTTTAAACGAATGTAAATTATTGGCACGCTGAAGATAGTTATCTTATGGAGTTGTGTATGGAAAAAATCACAGGTAAAAATAATGATTTAATAAAGGGCGTTAAAAAGCTTCTTTCTTCTTCTAAAGAGCGTAAGTCACAAGCATTGTTCGTTTTAGAGGGGGCAAGACTGGTTTTTGATGTCCTTAATTCATTTTGTGAGGTGAAAGCTTTTCTTGTAACCTCACAGGCTTATGAAAAATATAAGAATAATTCCGACAGCTTGATTGAACGCAGTGAAAAGTCATATATTATTACTGATGAGATATCAGTCAAGCTTTCTGATACTCAGAATTCACAAGGGATATTTGCTGTTTGCAAAATGCCTGATATCGATGAAAATCTCCTCAGGGCAGACGGAAAATATATTGCTCTTGATAATGTTCAGGATCCCGGTAATCTCGGAACAATTGTGCGAACTGCAGAGGCTCTTGGACTTGATGGTATAATTGTAGGCGGAGGATGCGATATTTATAATCCAAAGGCACTTCGTGCTTCTATGGGTTCAATGCTCAGAATGAATATTTATAATACAGGCAATCTTTCCGCCTATCTTGAAAATATAAAAAAGCTTGGTTTGCAAATCTATGGTACTGTGCCTGACAGCAGTGCGGATAAGATTACGGAAATTGATTTTTCAAAAGGCAGTGTCTGTGTAATCGGAAATGAAGCAAATGGTATCAGCGATGATGTTAGGAATATATGCACAAACCTTATTACAATACAAATGCGCGGCAGAGCAGAAAGTCTTAATGCATCTGTGGCAGCCTCTATTACAATCTGGGAAATGTTAAGATGAGTGAGAATTTAAGATATTGGCTATGGCTTCAAAGAGCACTCGGCGAAGGTGCTTTTATAAAAGAAATTATTCAGGATTTCGGCAGTGTAGAAAATCTATATAATGCTAATTCCATTATGCTTCGTATGAGCTCGGCTTTAACAGCAAAGCAGATTACACATCTCGAAATGACAGATATACATGAAGTTGATGAGATAATTTACAGCTGTCAGCAAAATAACTGGCAGATTATTGACTATGATGACGCTTGTTATCCTGAAAGATTAAAAGAAATCAGTAATCCTCCTGCTGTTTTGTATGTTGACGGCAATTTACCTGACATTGACAATATGGTTACTATCGGTATTGTCGGAACAAGAAAGGCAAGCGAATATGCTGTAAAAGTTACTCACATAATGAGTATGGGAATAACGGAAGCAGGTGCTTTAGTTGTAAGCGGCGGTGCACTTGGTGTTGATACTGCTGCACACAAGGGTGCTCTTATGGCAAAGGGCAAAACTATTGCCGTGCTGGGATGCGGTTTAGGTACTGAGTATCTGATTGAAAATGAATCTCTTCGCAATGTAATAAAGGAAAATGGTGCTTTGATTACAGAGTATCCTCCTTTCACAAAGGCATCACGTTATACATTCCCCTTGAGAAACAGAATAATCAGCGGACTTTCGTTAGGTGTTCTTGTTGTGGAAGCGGGGGTTAAAAGCGGAAGTCTTATAACCGCTAACTATGCACTTGAACAGGGGAGAGATGTGTTTGCGATTCCCGGTTCTGTTTTGTCACTTGATTTTGCAGGAACTAACAAGCTTATTGATGATGGTGCAATGGTTGTTACAAAGCCGGAGCACATAATTGCTAACTATGCAGTAAGATTTGATACTCTTGATATGTCGAAGGTAAGAAGTGTTAACGAGCTTATGTATGAACAATCTGATAAAAGTGCTAATATAAGTAAAAATAAGAATACGTTTTCCTTTGACAATCTGGATAAAGGCAGAGAAAAAAGATTAAAAAATGAAGAGAATGCAAGAGCTCTTAAGGGTGATACACGCTTGGTGTATGAGGCTTTAGATGACAGCTTCATTCATATTGATGAAATAATAAACAAAACAGAGCTTACAAGTTCAAAGGTACTGGCAGCTCTGACACAGCTTGAGATCCGCGGGCTTGCAGTTAGTGCCTCAGGCAGAAGATATAAAATATCTTAATTGATTTTTCCTTTTGAATCCTGTTTGCCCGACAGGACGTAAAAATTTTAAAAATATATTTTGGGCAGAAAGGCTATGTGAATAATATGTCGAAATTGGTAATTGTGGAGTCACCTGCCAAGGCGAAGAATATAAAAGGTTATTTGGGCAGAGGTTATGATGTTATTGCCTCTATGGGCCATGTAAGAGATTTGCCTGCAGCAAGACTCAGCGTTGATATCTCAAATAATTTTGAACCCAAATATGCTATCATAAAAGGTAAAGAAAATTTTGTAAAAGATTTAAAGAAAAAAGCAGACGAAGCCGATTATGTATATCTTGCAACTGACCCTGATCGTGAGGGAGAAGCTATTTCATGGCATCTTGCAACTATTCTCGGTCTTGATATGAATGATAAAAACAGAGTAACATTTAACGAAATAACCAAAAACGGTGTAAAAAATGGTATGGCATCACCAAGAGCCATTGATATCGATTTTGTAAATGCACAGCAGGCAAGAAGAATTCTTGACCGTCTGATTGGATATAAGCTTTCACCTTTTATTTCACAGAAAATAAGAAGAGGTCTTTCAGCAGGCAGAGTGCAATCTGTTGCTCTTCGCCTGATTGTTGACAGAGAAGAAGAAATCAGAGCATTTAATCCGGAAGAATACTGGTCAATTGATGCTAAGTTTACTAATCCTCCTGACAGAAAGAGTTTTGCAGCTGCCATTTACAGTCAGAATGGTGAAAAAATCAAAATAATCAGCAAGGAACAGAGTGATAAAATACTTTCAGATCTTGAAAATGCTGAATATGTAGTTTCAGGAGTAAAAAAAGGAAGCAGAAAGAAAAATCCCACACCTCCGTTTATTACCTCAACCTTGCAGCAGGAAGCATCAAGAAGATTGTCTTTTCAGGCAAGAAAGACAATGAAAGCTGCTCAGGAGCTTTATGAAGGTGTCGATGTCGGTGATATGGGAACAGTTGGTCTTATTACCTACATGAGAACTGACTCACTTCGTATATCTGAAGAGGCACGAGCAGCGGGAAATCAGTATATTATTGATACCTATGGCGAGAAATATCTTCCGAAAACACCAAGATATTATAAATCAAAAAGCAATATTCAGGATGGTCATGAGGCAATCAGACCATCAATGCCTAATGTAACACCTGAATCTGTAAAACAGTATCTTACTACTGATCAGTACAAAATTTATAAACTTATCTGGGAACGTTTTATCGCATCTCTTATGGAGGCCTGCCAGCAGGAAACAATGAAGATTGAGATTGAAGCAAACGGATATATCTTTATTGCTACAGGGCATACCGTTAAATTTGACGGCTTTACTGTTCTTTACGAAGAAAAGGGTGATGAAGAAAAGAATGATACGGCATCACCGCTTCCGCCTATGGAAAAGGGAGATATTCTTAAGCTGAAAAGCATTCTCGGCAATCAGCATTTTACTCAGCCTCCTGCAAGATATACTGAAGCATCACTTACAAAGGCACTTGAAGAGAACGGCGTAGGCCGTCCGTCAACATATGTTACAATTACCTCAACAATTTTGAACCGTGAATATGTTAAGCGTGAGGGCAAGCAGTTTGTGCCAACAGAGCTTGGCGAAGCTGTAACCAATCTTCTCAAGGAAAGAATTCCTAATATCGTAAATGTTAAATACACATCAAAGATGGAGACTGATCTTGATAAGATTGACAGCGGCGACAAGGATTATAAAGAAATGATCAAGCTCTATTATGATGAGTTTGAAGATCCGCTTGAAAAAGCTAAGGAAGAAATGCAGGGTGTGAAAATTAAGCTTAAGGAAGAGGAAACCGATGTTGTCTGTGAAAAGTGCGGACGTAATATGATTATCAAAGTTGGCAGATTCGGAAAATTCCTTGCATGCCCGGGTTATCCTGATTGTAAAAATACAAAGCCTCTTGTGTTTAAGACAAAGGCAAAATGTCCTGAATGCGGCGGTGATGTTATTGAAAAGAAAACAAAGAAAGGTGCTTCCTTCTTTGGCTGTTCCAATTATCCTAATTGCAACTTTATGACATGGGATGCACCGTCAGATGAGGTTTGTCCTAATTGCAGCAAATCTTTGTTCAAACGCAGAGGCAATGTGCTCTATTGCCCTGATACAGAGAATTGCGGTTTTACAAAACCTGTTCCAAGAAAAAAGAAAACAGAAGAATAATAAAGAGATTTTAAACTATGAATTTTAAAGTAATCGGTGCAGGACTTGCAGGTGTTGAAGCGGCATGGCAGATAGCAAATGCCGGGTATCATGTTGACTTGTTTGAAATGAAAGGCATTAAGCGCTCGCCTGCCCATAAAACAGATTTGTTCGCAGAGCTGGTTTGTTCAAATTCCCTTAAGGCATCAAGAATCGAAAGTGCAGCAGGACTTCTTAAAGAAGAAATGACAATGCTCGGTTCGCTGACTGTGCCGATAGCAAGAGAATGTGCAGTTGCGGCAGGCGGTGCACTGGCTGTTGACAGAGATATTTTTTCAGAAAATATAACGAAAAAAATAAAATCACATGAAAATATAAACGTAATTAACAAAGTAGTTGAAGAACTGGATTGCAACGACGATGAAATTGTAATTGTTGCAACGGGACCTCTGACTGACGGTGCACTGGCAGAAAGCATCAGTAAAATTACAGGTGAATACCTTTCCTTTTACGATGCAGCGGCGCCTATAGTTACTGCCGAAAGTGTCGATATGACTAAGGCTTTTGGTGCATCACGCTATGACAGAGGCGGTGAAAGTGATTATATAAACTGTCCTTTCAATAAAGCAGAATATGAAAATTTCATTAATGAGCTTGTAAATGCTGAGAGTGCAATAGTTCATGACTTTGATGTTTACGAAGGCTGTATGCCTATAGAAAAGCTTGCTAAAAGAGGTTTTGATGCTCCGCGTTTCGGACCTATGAAGCCTGTTGGTCTTATTGATCCCAATACAAATCACAGACCTTGGGCATGTGTTCAGCTTAGAAGAGAGAATTCAAAGGGAACGATGTTCAACCTTGTAGGCTTTCAGACAAATTTGAAATTCGGCGAGCAGAAAAGAGTGTTTTCAATGATACCCGGACTTGAAAATGCACAGTTTGTACGTTATGGTGTAATGCACAGAAATTCATTTTTAAATTCACCAAAGCTTCTTAATGCTGATTTCAGCCTGAGAACTCATCCGAATATATTCTTTGCAGGTCAGATAACAGGTGTTGAGGGTTATATGGAATCTGCAGGCAGCGGTATTCTTGCTGGCATAAACGCTGTAAGAATGGCTGAGGGAAAACCACCTTTTATTCCTGAGAATATTACAATGCTTGGTGCTCTTTGCGATTATATAAGTGATGAAACTGTTACTGATTTTCAGCCTATGGGTGCAAACTTCGGTGTTCTTCCTGCAATAGAGCCGAAGATAAGAGATAAAAAAGAAAGATATACGGCTTTGGCTGACAGGGCTGTTAAATCTTTGAAAATGTCGATAATCAGTCAAACAAAATAAGGGCTGATTTTGAAATTTATGTTTTTATGCAGAGGTAGAATATGAAAATTATTGTTGATGCTATGAGCGGTGATAATGCACCTCTTGAAATAATAAAAGGCTCAATGCTTGCTGTTGATGAATACGGTGTTGATATTATACTTGTCGGGGATATCAATGTAATAAAAAAATGTGCTTTGGAAAATAATATAACATTAAAGAATACCGAAATCGTTGATGCTAAAGATGTTATAACTATGCACGATGATCCTATGTCTGTCAGAAAAACAAAAAAAGATTCATCTATGGCTGTAGGTTTCAGGATGCTTAGCGACGGAAAAGGTGATGCATTTGTCAGTGCCGGAAATACAGGTGCTGTAACCGTAGGCTCAACATTTATTGTAAAGCGTATATCAGGTGTTAAGAGACCTGCTATTGCTTCTATAATGCCTAGTGCGAAAAAGCCTATTCTGCTTATGGATTGCGGTGCAAATGCGGAATGCAGAGCAGAGCATCTGTATCAGTTCGGCTTAATGGGAAGTCTTTATATGAAGCATATCATGAAATATGATAACCCGAGAGTTGCACTTGCAAATATCGGTGAAGAGGATACTAAGGGTACTCCTGCAGTCAAAGAGGCATATTCTGTTATGAAAAACGCTTCGTATAACTTTGTCGGAAATATAGAGGGCAGACAGATTCCTTTTGGTGATGCTGATGTTATTGTTGCAGACGGATTTGCCGGCAACCTGATTTTAAAAACATATGAGGGTGTAGCAAAGGTGCTTATGAACGGCATTAAGGCTGCATTTATGAAAAATACATTATCAAAAATTTCATATCTTGGCGTTAAGTCAGGTGTTGATGATATGAAGAAGCAATTCGATTATAAAGAATACGGCGGTGCAGTGATGCTGGGGGTAAAAAAGCCTGTTATTAAGGCTCATGGCTCTGCAGATGCACGTACCTTTAAAAATGCTGTTAAGCAGGCTGTATGGTTTTTGGAAAACAGCCTTATTGATGAAATAAAAAAAGAATTAGAAAATATTAAAAATAATTCTGGTGACAGTGGCAGTAATTCAGATTGAAGGAAATGTAATGAAAAAACTTGAGGAAAAAATAGGTTATAAATTTAAAAAAAAGTCATATCTTGTGCAGGCATTGACACACTCATCCTACGCCAACGAGCCTTTGCATAAAGGATCAGTCTGCAATGAACGATTGGAATTTTTAGGTGATGCAGTGCTTTCAATTGTATCTGCAGAACTTTTATATACACGCTTTTCAAAAACACCGGAGGGTGACCTTACAAAAATAAGATCATCGCTTATTTGCACAGAAAGTCTTTCGGGTTTTGCAAGGGAATTGGATCTTGGCAGCTATCTTCTTCTCGGCAGAGGAGAGATTAATATGCAGGGCTATGACAGGGATTCAACTTTGGAAAATGCATTTGAAGCTCTTATTGCGGCAATTTATCTTGACGGTGGTATGGAGGAAGCAAAGAAATTTGTATTGAAATTTCTTGTGCCCGTTCTCGAAAGTCACAAGCTGAAGCATTTTGATTATAAAACCACACTTCAGGAAATTGTACAGCAGAATCCTGATGAAACTCTTGGATATGCAATAGTTGACCAGTATGGTCCTGATCATAATAAAACCTTTGTTGCAGAGGTTTATCTTAATTCAAATACTATCGGCAGAGGCAAAGGAAAAAGCAAAAAGGGTGCTGAAAGAGCTGCAGCTAAAGAAGCATTAAGGTTAATGGGAATATGAAAAAAGGAAATATCAGTATTTTTGTTTCTCATCTCGGATGTCCGTGTATTTGTTCCTTCTGCAATCAGAAAACTATTACAGGCAAAGCAGACCAGCCTACTGCAGAGGATGTAAAAAATACAGTAGAAAAGGCTTTAAAGCGTAAAGATTATGAATATGAAATAGCTTTTTTCGGAGGCTCGTTTACTGCAATCGACAGAGATTATATGTTAACTCTGCTTGAGTCAGCTTATTCATACGTAAAAAGCGGACAGGTTAATGGCATAAGAATTTCTACAAGACCTGACTGTATTGATCAGGAGATTCTTGATATACTTAGAAGCTATGGTGTAACAAGCATTGAACTTGGTGCACAAAGTATGGATGATGAGGTGCTTATCGCAAACAGAAGAGGTCACAGTGCACGGGCGGTTGCAGATGCATCAAAGCTTATAAAAGAAAACGGCTTTGAGCTGGGACTTCAGATGATGACAGGTCTTTATAAGGACACCTTTGAAAAGGATATTGACACTGCCGAAAAGATAATTGAGCTTGCACCGTCAACTGTAAGAATTTATCCAACAGTTGTGCTTAAAAATACATATCTTGCTGAGCTTTATCTTGCTGAGAAATATAAACCCTTTGGCGTTGATGATTCGGCATATATTTGCTCAATATTAGTTCCCATGTTTGAAAAGGCAGGGATAAAAATTATAAGACTCGGACTTCATTCAAGTGATGATATAAAGAAAAATATGCTCGCCGGCGGATTCCATGACTCCTTTGGTGAGATAGTAAAATCACGAATTTTGGTAAATAAAATACTTGATTATCCTCCCGGCGATTATCAGGTGTATGTAAATGAAAAATCACTTTCAAAGCTGAAAGGAAACAGAAAAAGCAATATATATCTTCTTATTGAAAGCGGATATAATATAAAGATTATTACCGACAACCGTGTGGCTGTCGATGAATTGAGGATCAAATAAATGGTTTTAAGAACATTGGAAATGCAGGGTTTTAAGTCCTTTCCTGATAGAACAGAGCTGAATTTCGGCAAGGGTATTACTGCTGTTGTAGGACCTAACGGCTCAGGCAAAAGTAATATTTCTGATGCGGTAAGATGGGTGCTTGGTGAAACAAGCACTAAATCACTGCGTGGTTCAAAAATGGAAGATGTTATTTTCGGCGGAACATCTGCACGAAAGGCGCTGGGTTTTGCTCAGGTTCAGCTTACTCTTGATAATGCTGACGGCGCTTTGAAGGACAGAGGCGAAATTGTTACTGTCAGCCGAAGATACTATCGTTCAGGCGAAAGTGAATACAAAATCGATGGTGAAACTGTAAGAAGAAAGGATATCCATGAGCTGTTTATGGATACCGGTCTCGGCTCTGACGGATATTCAATGGTAGGTCAGGGTAAGATTGACTCTATTATTTCACAGAAAAATGAGGACAGAAGAGAGCTTTTTGAAGAGGCGGCAGGTATTTCTCTTTTCAGACATAAAAGAACTGATGCCACAAGAAGACTTGATCAGGCACAGGAAAATCTCGTAAGACTTCTTGATATTCTCGGAGAGCTTGAAAACAGAGTAGGTCCTTTAAAAAAGCAGAGCGAAAAAGCAGCACAATTTCTTGAGCTTTCACAAGAAAAGAAAACTCTTGAAATAGGCGTTTGGGTAAACAAAATAAAACGCTTTACAAATGATTTAAGAGAGCAGGAACACAAAATTGATGCTGCTGAGGCTTCTTATCAGGTTTGCGAAAATGAGTTGAAAAAAATTGAAAACGAAATCGAAGAAGCACTTGAAAAATCAGGACTAATTAATATTGAGCTTGAACAGCTGAGAGCAATAGCTAAATCAAATGAGGAAGAGGCACTTCGTGAAGACGGTAAGGCAATGGTGCTCGAAAGCACAGTTTCTCATAATAACGAGACTATTCAGAGGCTTCGTGATGAAATCAATATGACAGATGATGCAAATCAATCTATTGATACACAGATTGAGGAAAAAAATCAGCTTATTGCCGAAGGTGAAAGCTCACTTGCAGACAAGCAGCTTGAACTTAAACAGACAAGTGAAAAAATGGAAAGCCTTGTTTCTTCAAATGAAACAAACTCAAAGCTTACAAATGAGATAAATCAAAGAATTACAAGCTTGACAGTAGCACTTTCAGAATGCAGAGTTAAGTGCACACAAGCCTTATCATCAATTGATGAAATAAAGGCACGTCAAAGCGTTGTTGATGAAAGCATTGCAGTTTGCGACAAGGAGCTGAATATTGCAATTGCTCAGCAGGAGGAAAGTCAGAAAAACTTAGATTTTCTGGAAGAGCGTATAAATGAAAATAGCAACTCTCTTTCAGGTTACAGACTTAAATATGAAAACAAAAAAGCTAAGGCAGAAAAGCTTAAAGAGAGTTTAGAAAAACTTAATTATGATCTTTCTCAAAAAAGATCAAAAGCAAAAATGCTTCTCGATTTGGAAAAAAACATGGAGGGATTTTCTGGTGCTGTAAGAGCTGTTATGAAACAATCACAGAGTAAGTCTCTTTCAGGAATTCATGGTCCTTTGTCACAGCTTATTACTGTTGATAACGAATATTCGGTTGCTGTCGAGGTAGCACTTGGTGCGGCAATGCAAAATATTGTTACTACAAATGAAGCTGATGCGAAAAGAGCAATTTATTACCTGAAAAATAATAAGCTCGGCAGAGCAACCTTCCTTCCTATTTCGGCAATAAAACCAAGAAGGCTCGATGAAAAAAATCTTGATGACTGCTTGGGGTTTGTGGCAATCGCATCAAATCTTGTTGATTGTAAAAGTGAGTATGAAAATATTGTTTCAAATCTCCTTGGCAGAGTTGTAATTGTTGATGATATGGATTCTGCTATTGGTATTTCAAAACAGTACGGTGCAAGATTTAAGATTGTGACCATTGATGGTCAGGTTATTAATCCGGGCGGTGCTATGACAGGCGGATCACAGTCAAAGGGTGCAGGTATTTTGTCCCGCAGCAATATGATAGATGAGCTTAACAGTCAGGCGAGTGAGCTTGAGAAAGAATCTGAAGCACTGAAAGCAGAATTGAAAGCTGCAATAGAAGCTGCAAACCTTGCAGGTGCAAATTTGCAGGGTGTTGAAGCTGATTTACAGCAGGCTAAAGAAGAGCAGATCAGGGCACAGGGCAATCATACTCTCATATGTGAAAAACTTGATGCTGCCAAAGCCCAGAAAGAACAGCTTATTGATGAAAAAACAAATGCCGGCGAAAGAATTTCACAGCTTGAAAAGGCAAATAAGGCAGCACAGGCAGATGCAGATATAATAGAAAAGCAAATGGCTGATGCTGAAAATGAGCTTAATAAGACTGCTGTAAATGCAGAAGAAATTAATGCAAAGCGTGACAGTTACAGACAAAGAATACAGGAAATTAATCTTGATATCGTTACAACAGCTAAGGATATTGAGGCACTTAAGATTTCAGTCGAAGAGCTTACACTGCGTAAGGACACACAGAAAAACAGAGTTAAATCAACTGCTGATGAAATTGCTTCAATAGAGGAAAAAAATGATGCTTATCTTATTGATATAAATAAGATAAAAGCAACAGCAAATGATTATCGCAAAAAGGCACAGGACTCTCTTCATAATGCTGACGAGAAAATTGAAGAGCGAAATTCACTGGAAAAGCGTTCTGCTGAACTGCGAACATTTGAACGTAATAAGAGTCAGGAGAGAGAAAAGCTTTCAGGTGAAATTGTAAGACTTACAGAGCATAAGGTAAATATGCAAAAGGAGTATGATGAACTTAATGACATGCTCTTTGAACAGTATGAGCTTACAAGAAGAGAAGCTGAAGCGCTTAATATTGAGATTGAAAATATGACAGAGGCTAAGAAACGGCTTCATGAAATTAAAGTTGCTATCAAAGGCTTAGGCTCAATCAATGTAGGTTCTATTGAAGAATACAAAGAGGTTTCCGAGCGTTACGAGTTTTTGAAGGAGCAGATTGATGACATCGAAAAGTCAAAGTCTGAGCTTCTTAAGATTATCGAAGACTTAACTTCTTCAATGAGTGAAAAATTCCTTGAAAAGTTCAATAAAATTAATGAGGAATTCAAGATTTCATTTGCTGATTTCTTTGGCGGAGGTAAGGGTGAAATTGTTCTAGAACAGCCTGATAACTGTCTTGAATCACCGATTGAAATTAAAATTCAGCCTCCCGGAAAATCAGTACAGAATATTAATCTTTTCTCAGGCGGTGAAAAATCACTTGCAGCAATGGCACTCCTCTTTAGTGTGCTTAAGGTTCAGCCTGCACCATTCTGTATATATGATGAGGTTGAGGCTGCACTTGATGATGTTAATGTTGAACGTTTTGCAAAGTATATGCGAAAAATGACCGATAAAACTCAGTTTATTTCTATTACCCACAGACGTGGTACTATGGAAGAGGCGGATGTTCTTTACGGTGTTACCATGCAGGAAAAGGGTGTATCAAAGCTTATTGAACTGCAAACAGCTGAACTGGCTGCAAAAATGGGCTTGGAATAATAAAGGATGTGAATTAGATGGGTATTTTTTCTATATTTAAAAAAGGTCTTAAAAAAACAAGAGATGAAGGCATTACAGCACAAATGGATGAAATAATGGAGACTTATGAGGAGATTACCGACGAGCTTTTTGATGAGCTTGAAGAAGTCTTGATTATGGGTGATGTGGGTATGCCTACAGCCGAAAGAATTATTCGTGATCTGAAAAATAAGATTGATAATGACAAAATAACCGATGTTAAACAAGTCAGAGAAACTATGAAAGACATTGTTTCAGGTGTAGTATGGGGCGGTAGTTATTTAAGATTACGTTCAAAGCCTTCGGTTATTCTTATGATTGGCGTAAACGGTGTAGGCAAAACTACAACAATCGGCAAGCTTGCACTGCGTTTAAAATCACAGAACCGTAAGGTAATTCTCGGTGCAGCCGATACCTTTCGTGCTGCTGCTATAGAACAGCTTCAGGTATGGGCAGACAGAGCAGATGTAGATCTTGTTAAACACGCCGAGGGCTCTGATCCTGCTGCAGTTGTATATGATACAATTCAGGCAGGCAAGGCAAGAGGCTGTGATGTAATTATTATTGACACAGCCGGCAGACTTCACAATAAAAAAAATCTTATGGATGAGCTTAATAAAATAAGCCGTGTAATTGACAGAGAGCTTCCGGGCGCAAGCAAGGAAATACTTCTGGTATTGGATGCAACAACAGGTCAGAATGCAGTAAATCAGGCGAAGGATTTCAAAGAGGCTGCAGGCATAACAGGTATTGTGCTTACCAAGCTTGACGGAACTGCAAAAGGCGGTGTTGTGCTTGCTATTAATAATGAACTTGATGTTCCTGTTAAATTTGTTGGCGTTGGTGAGAAGATTGATGATCTTCAGCCATTTGATGCTGATGCATTTGCAGCAGGTTTATTTGATGCAAGCATTCCTGAGGATGACAAGGATATTGTTGACTTTATCACTAATGATAGCAAAGAGGAGAACTGAACAGATTATGGATTTTATTCTTGCAACCAATAATATGAAAAAGCTTGCAGAAATGCAGCGTATTTTATCACCTCTTGGTATAAATGTTGTTACAGCCAAGATGCTGGGTATAACCCTTGAAGATGTTGAAGAGGATGGCGATACCTTTGAAGAAAACGCAAAAATCAAGGCAGTGGCAGCATGCAGAGCGACTAATATGCCTGCAATTGCCGATGACTCAGGTCTTTGCGTAGACTATCTTGGTGGTGCACCCGGCATATTTTCAGCACGTTTTTCAGGTGAACACGGCAATGACGAACGCAATAATGATTTATTGCTGGAAAAGCTTGAAGGAGTTCCTATGGAAGAGCGTACAGCATATTATGTATGTGCGATCTGCTGTGAATTTCCTGACGGAAATGAAATAATTGTCCGTGGAGAATGCCATGGTCATATCGGCTTTGAGCGTGATGGTAACGAGGGATTTGGTTACGATCCTTTGTTTTTGATAAACGGAAAGGCTTTCGGAAGATATACTGCTGAGGATAAAGACAAAATCAGCCACAGAGGAAATGCATTAAGAAAACTTACGAAGGAATTGGAGAAATTTATATGACATCAAAGGAAAGAGCAGCATTAAGAGCAAAAGCCAATCCTCTTGAGCCGATTATTCAAATCGGAAAAGAGGGAATAAGCGATAATCTGATTACTCAGATTGATGATACTCTTGATGCCAGAGAGCTTATAAAAATTCGTGTGCATCTTGAAACTTCACCTAAGACACCAAAGGAGCTTGCTCAGGAATTAGCAGATGCCTTGAGTGCAGATGTTATTCAGGTAATAGGCGGTATAATTGTTCTTTATCGTGAGGCCGACGAGGAGCGTATTGCTGAAAAGAAGAAGAAAAGAGGATCCGGTTCAGCAAAAGCTACAGCCAAGAAAAAGGTTAAGATTAAGGGTAAAAGACAGCGTCAGAGGGAAAAGGAAGCAAAAAATCCTTATGCTAAGTATGACAGACCTAAATTCAGGGGCAGATAAATGAGAATAGGTATATTTGGCGGTGCTTTTAATCCTGTTCATAAAGGGCATTTGAATTTATTGGAATTACTTGTCAGAATTAATAATATTGATAAGCTTTTGGTTATTCCTACTGCTGATCCTCCTCATAAATCTGACGAGGATTTTGCAGATGCACAGGATAGATTTAATATGCTTGAGATGGCATTGAATAATAAAGATAATTTCAATTTTGATGTAACTGACCGTATAGAAATCAGTGATATTGAATTTAAGCTGAAAGGCAAAAGCTATACTTATAATACTTTGAAAGCACTGAAGCAGATTTATCCTTTTGACAGTTTTTTTCTGTTTATGGGTTCTGACCAGTTCTTAAATTTTACTAAGTGGTATAAGTATAAAAAAATCTTAAAGCTTACTAATGTTATTGGCTTAATACGCGAAGAAGGCGAAGCCGATGTCTTGAGGCAATATATGATAGACAATAAAGATATTTTTCCTGAGAATCGTGTTGGTGTGGTTGTAACAAAGCCTATGGTTGTTTCATCAACCGATATTCGTGAGAAAGTCAAAAAGGGCGAAAGTATTGCTGAACTTGTACCTAAAGAGGTAGAAGAATATATTTTGAAAAAGGGACTGTATCGTGTATAATATTGAAGAACTGACAAAGGTAATAAGAGAAAAGCTTTCTGACTATAGATTTTATCATTCTGTCTGCGTTGCTGAAAGTGCAAAAGAGCTTGCAGAGCGTTATGGTGCAGATGTGAACAAAGCTGAGACAGCAGGAATACTGCATGATGCGACTAAAGAAAGCACAGCAGAGGAACAGCTTGAATTTATTAAAAAAGCAGGTATTTCTATTAGTGATTTTGAAATAAAGCACAAAAAGTTTTATCATCAGATATCAGGAGCAGCTTTCGCAAAGGCGGAGCTTGGAATTGAGGATGAAGAAATTTTAAATGCTATTCGCTATCATACTACAGGCAGAGATAATATGACTTTGCTGGAGGAAATTATTTATCTTGCAGATTTTATTTCTGCTGACAGGACTTATGATGATATCGAAAATATAAGAAACGAAACCGAAAAGGGAAAAGAATACGGTTTGCTTTATGCAACACGCTATACTATAAAATCCGTGGCAGACAGAGGCGATGCACTTCATCCTGATACGGTTAATGCGTATAATTATTTACTTGAAAAATATTTTAATGATTAATATAATTTTATTTATTACATTTTATAAGGAAAGTGATTAAATGGAAGTACAGGAAATATTAAAAACAGCTGTTAAAGCAATTGACAGTAAAAAGGGCGAGGATATCGAAGTTATCGGTGTAACCGATTTAACAATTCTTGCAGATTATTTTGTTATTGCAACAGGTAACAGCTCTACTCAGGTTTCAGCTTTGGCAGATGAGGTTGAGTTTAAACTTGGAGAAGCTGGCTTAAAGCCTCATCACATTGAAGGCGAAAAGACACCTTGGGTATGCCTTGATTATAATTCAGTTGTTATTCACATTTTCTACAAAGAACAAAGAAAATTTTATCAGCTTGAGCGTCTTTGGGAGGATGGACAGAAAATAGATATTACAAATTATTTGGAGGACTGATACAATGGATTACAATTTTAAAAAAATCGAAACAAAATGGCAGAACTTCTGGTACAGCCAAAATACATTTGCAGCAAAGCAGGATTATACTCTGCCAAAGTTCTATTGTCTTGTTGAATTCCCATATCCGTCAGGACAGGGACTTCATGTAGGACACCCTCGTTCTTATACAGCACTTGATGTTGTTGCTCGTAAGAAAAGACTTCAGGGTTATAATGTTCTATACCCTATGGGATGGGATGCTTTCGGTTTACCTACTGAAAATTTTGCCATCAAAAATCATATTCATCCTGAAGAGGTTACAAAAAACAACGTGGCTCATTTTAAGTCACAGCTTCAGGCTTTGGGCTTTTCTTTTGACTGGACAAGGGAGATTAATACTACTGATCCTTCATATTACAAATGGACTCAGTGGATTTTCCTTCAGCTTTTCAAGAAGGGACTTGCATATAAAAAAGAAATGGCTGTAAACTGGTGTACATCCTGCAAATGCGTTCTTGCAAATGAAGAGGTTGTAAATGGTGTATGTGAGCGCTGCGGCAGTGAAGTTGTCAGAAAAAATCAAAGCCAGTGGATGCTTAAAATTACAGAATATGCTCAGAGACTTGTTGATGACCTTGATGATCTTGAATTTATCGACAGAGTTAAGGTACAGCAGAAGAATTGGATAGGCAGATCTACAGGTGCAGAGGTTGATTTCGGCACAACTGCCGGAGATACTCTCACTGTTTATACTACACGTCCGGATACTCTTTTCGGTGCAACATATATGGTTATTTCACCAGAGCATCCTTATATCGAAAAGTGGGCTGATAAAATCAAAAATATTGATGAGGTTAAGGCTTATCAGCTGGAGGCTTCACATAAATCTGATTTTGAAAGAACAGAGCTTAACAAAGAAAAAACAGGTGTTAAGCTTGATGGTGTAATGGGTATTAATCCTGTAAATGATACAGAAATTCCTATTTTTATTTCTGACTATGTACTTACATCATACGGAACAGGTGCTATTATGGCTGTTCCTGCTCACGATACACGTGACTGGGAGTTTGCAAAGAAATTTAACCTTCCTATTATAGAAGTTGTTGCTGGTTCAACAGCTGGTGTTGAAAACGAAGCATTTACAGACTGTTATACAGGCAAGCTTGTAAACTCTTCTTTCTTAACAGGTATGAGCGTTGAAGAAGCAAAGACTGCTATTATTGAATGGCTTACAAAAGAGGGTAAAGGTCATCAGAAGGTAAACTTCAAACTTCGTGACTGGGTGTTTTCAAGACAAAGATATTGGGGAGAGCCTATTCCTATTGTTAAATGTGACGACTGCGGTTATGTGGCTGTTCCTGAAAGCGAGCTTCCTCTTCGTCTTCCTATGGTTGACAGCTATGAGCCTACAGATACCGGTGAATCACCTCTTGCAAAGATGACTGACTGGGTAAATACAACATGTCCTTGCTGCGGAAAGCCTGCAAAGAGAGAAACTGATACAATGCCGCAGTGGGCAGGATCCTCATGGTATTTCTTAAGATATATGGATCCTCATAACGACAATGCTCTTGTTGATCCTGAGGCTGTAAAATACTGGGGCCCTGTTGATTGGTACAACGGCGGTATGGAGCACACTACTCTTCACTTGCTCTATTCTCGTTTCTGGCACAAATTCCTTTATGATATCGGTGTTGTTCCTACTAAAGAGCCTTATGCAAAGCGTACTTCTCATGGTATGATTTTAGGTGAGAACGGCGAAAAAATGTCAAAGTCAAGAGGTAATGTTGTAAATCCTGATGAAATTGTAGACCAGTATGGCGCTGACACAATGCGTCTTTATGAAATGTTTATTGGTGATTTTGAAAAGGCGGCTCCTTGGAACAGTGATTCAATAAAAGGCTGTAAGAGATTTATTGAACGTTTCTGGAACTTGCAGGATATTGTTAAAGACGGTGATAATTATTCATCTGAGCTTGAAGCAATGATGCATAAAACTATTAAGAAGGTTACAGAAGATATTGATAATCTTAAGGCTAATACTGCAATTGCAGCTATGATGAGCCTTGTAAATGAAATGTATTCAAAGGGTGTAAATAAGGCAGAGTTAAAGACTTTAACCATTCTTCTCAATCCTTTTGCTCCTCATGTTACTGAAGAGCTTTGGGAAGCTATGAATTTCGGCGGATATGTAAATGAAGCTGAATGGCCTGAGTATGATGAAGAAAAGACAAAGGAAAACTCTGTTGAAATAGCACTTCAGATTATGGGCAAGGTTCGCTCTAGAATTACAGTGCCTGTTGATATTTCAAAGGAAGATGCGATTGTACTTGCAAAGCAGGATTCACGTATAGCTGAAGCAATTGAAGGCAAGACAATTAAAAAAGAAATCTATGTACCCGGAAAACTTGTAAATATAGTTGCAGTTTGATTGTAGATTTTTATATTAATATTAAAACACTATATGAAATAAAATTGGAAGCACTACAATAATTAAAAGGACACCGAAAGGTGTCCTTTTAATTATTATTTTGCATAATGATCAATAAATTCTATAGTATATGTTCCTGGCTTCATATCAAACAGATATATTTTAGCTTTACTCTTGTCACCTATATACATTCTTTCTGAAATAATGCTGGATGCTTTCACTACATAACCATTAGAGTCTAATATTCTATAAAATGCTGAATAATTACCCTCTTTGTATATGGAATCGTAAGCCTGAAATTCTACATCAATACACATTGTAGTACCTGAATTAGTAGTCGTAACTTTGTTAATCATGACAGCTTCGGACATTCCACTGGGGTTAAGAGTTGTTCCTTTTTCATAAGAATAAACAATATCTGGCAATTTGTTTTTTACTACAAGTTTGTATTTGCTTTCGATGTTTACTGTAACAATAACATAGTTTTGTGGATATTCCTTACAATAGAACTTTATTTTTACTGTGCCAGTAGAATTATCATTGACCTTAGTTAGAGTTAATTTAGTATCATTGCCTTTCCAATTTCCCCATGAATAATTAACAAGATTTTCTCCAGATATGAATTTTAATTTCAAAGTATTACCATTTTTCATGGTCAATTTTATCACTTTTTTAGTATCATTTACGCCAAATGTAGAGTTGGTTGTGCTTGATGATACGCTGTTGCCTACTGTAAAAGTTGAAACATATTTTTTTCCTTTATATTTCGCAGTTATATTAGTTTTACCGTTCTTGATTGCTTTGATAATTCCTTTTGAAGATACTGTTGCAACAGATGTATTTGAACTTGACCACTTGATTTTTGAAGCATCAATTGTTTTGTTTTTTGCATTCTTCAATGATTGAGTATACTTTTCGCCTAAATACAATGTCTTCTTCGTAACCTTTTGCTTTGCTTTTTTTACAGTGACTTTGCACTTATATGTTTTCTTTTTGTATTTTGCTGTAATGGTAGCGTTGCCTGTTGCATTTGCTTTTATTTTTCCCTTGCTTACAGTAATAACTGATTTATTTGATGTTTTCCATGTAACCCCAGATGTTATCTTTTTACCTTTAGTATTTCGCATGTATATGTTTTGGCTCTCACCTACAATAATTGAAACACTACTGGTGTTTAATGATGGTGATGATGCGGCATAAGCTGGTATAACAGTTCCAAGAACTATAATTACCAAGAATATGCATAATAGAATTTTGCATTTTTTCATAATCGTACCTCCTAAGTTCTTTATAAAAATAAAAAATGCGTACAGCTTAAGCTATACGCACAAAAAACACATAGCTCAACTGTCGCCAAACATCCAACATAGTCGCCATAATAACGGTATGCTTTTTAGAGCATGCATTTTTATCAAGAGATAAAAACAGCACACCTATAATATGGCTTAATATTCACTTGTTGGATGTTTTGGCACTTTTATTATAGCATAAGTGTTAAATGATTGCAAGAAAGGGCTCCCTTTAAGAAAAGAAGCTTTTTATAATACCAAAAAATCATGATGATTTATTTTTTTATTATATCCTTATTAACTGTAGTGAATATTAGGTGTTTAATATAAAGTTAACTTTTGATAATCTGTATAAAATATTTAGAGTTTCAAGGAGTCACTTTCTGCTGTTATAGTTTACGGGGGAAAATATAAATATTTGTAATTTTATATTAAACGACATAAAATTTATGAAAATGTCGTTTTAATATCTTTAAATTAAAGATTAAAAGCACTATACTTAAAGCATAAAAAGATGGAGATAATTTGTATGAATACATATAGAAATGAATACCCTAATCCGCAGTTTGAGCGTTTAAATTGGAAAAATTTAAATGGAGAGTGGGATTTTGGATTTAAAAAGTATGCAGCAGGCTTTAAATTCTCTAAAGATGAATCCGTGGCATTAAATTATCATGATAAATGTGAATATCCCTGCAAAATAAATGTGCCGTTTTGCATCGAAAGTGAGCTTTCAGGTATAGGAAATACTGATTTTGTAAATATGGTATGGTACAGAAAAAAGGTTAATATCAATAAAACAGACGGCAGGATTTTTTTGCATATCGGTGCTGCTGATTATTTGACAACAGTTCTTGTTAATTCAAAGCCTGCCGGCCGTCATAGAGGCGGATATACTTCCTTTAGATTTGACATTACGGATTTGGCTGTTGACGGCGAAAATGAAATATTTATCTTCTGTGAGGATGATGTGAAAAATTCTCTTGTAAGTCGTGGAAAGCAAAGCGAACAAAAAAAGAGCCATGATTGTGATTATACAAGAACTACAGGTATCTGGCAGACAGTATATCTGGAATACACACCGCAAGAATATATCAAAAACTTCAAAATCTATCCTGATACTGATAATTGCAGTGTAACAATTATGACTGATTTTGTGGGTACAGCTGATTTCTCCTGCAATGTGCTGTATAATGGAAAATGTGTAGGCGAAGCAGAGCAGAAAAATGCATGCGGAAATAGATTTTATAATATTGCATTAGGTGAAAAGCATCTCTGGGAAGCAGGTCACGGAAGACTGTATGATCTTGAATTAACATTCGGGAATGATAAAGTGAAAAGCTATTTTGGTTTGCGAACTGTTCGTCTTGACGGATATAAATTTTTGATAAATGAGAAAAGTGTTTTTCAAAGGCTGGTGCTTGATCAGGGCTTTTACAGAGACGGAATTTATACTGCTAAGAGCGAAGAGGATTTGATTAAGGATATAGAACTGTCGCTTGCACTGGGATTTAATGGTGCACGTTTGCACCAAAAGGTTTTTGAGCCTCGCTTTTTATATCACTGTGATAAAATGGGCTATCTTGTTTGGGGTGAATATGCAAGCTGGGGAATTGACCATTCCTCTGATGCTGCTCTTTCTGTGTTCCTGACGGAGTGGAGTGAAGCTGTAAGCCGTGATTTTAATCACCCTTCAATAGTTGGCTGGTGTCCGTTTAATGAAACATGGAATTACAGAGGAAGAGCACAGAAAAATGAACTGATTTCTGTTGTTTATGACTATACAAAGGCTGTTGATTCCACAAGACCTTGTATTGATACAAGCGGAAATTTTCATGTGAAAACAGATATTTATGATGTTCATGATTATAATTATGATCCTGTTCTGTTTAAAAAGAATTTTGACAGATTAGTTACGGACAATGAACTTTATGAGCATGTACTTATAGATAATCCAAATCGTCAGAAATACGCAGGCCAGCCTGTGTTTGTCAGTGAATACGGCGGAATAAAATGGCAGAGCGACAAAAATGTAAAGTCATGGGGATACGGCAAAAATGTTAAAACACCTGATGAATTTGCAGAGCGTTACTGCGGACTTACCGATGCTCTTATTTCAAACAAAAAAATGTTCGGCTTCTGTTATACCCAGCTTTATGATATTGAGCAGGAGCAAAACGGTCTTTATACATATAACAGAGAAAAGAAATTTTCAGACAGTGTTTATAAAAAGATAAAAGAAGCAAACACAAAAATTGCTGAAATTGAAAAATTATAATAAAAGGAGTATTTTATGAAAAAAAACAAGAAAAAAATATATACAGTTGCAACCTCTCATCTTGATACTATATGGTCATGGGATTTTGAAACAACAGTGAGCAGATATATTTATGATACTCTGGTTGATAATATTGCTCTTTTCAAAAAATATCCGAGCTATATTTTTTCTTTTGAGGGCTCATACCGCTATGAATTGATGGAGGAATATTATCCTGAGCTTTTTGAAGAAATGAAGGAATACATCAAGCAGGGCAGATGGAATGTCTGCGGCTCAGCATATGAAAATGGTGATACAAACTGTCCTTCGCCTGAAGCACTCTTCAGAAATATTCTTTTCGGAAATTCATATTTTGACGAAAAATTCGGCAAACGCAGTGTTGATATTTATCTTCCTGACTGTTTTGGCTTTGGATGGGCATTGCCGAGTATAGCGCACCATTCAAATCTTAAAGGTTTTACTACACAGAAGCTTGCATGGGGAAGTGCGTACGGTGTTCCTTTTGATCTCGGTAAATGGTACGGTGTTGACGGCAATTATATTTACACTTCATGCAATCCCCATGATTACTATTTTACTCTCACAAAGCTTCGTGACTGGGATTTTGTTCAGAATAAGTTAAAGAAAAATGAAAAATACGGACTTGACTGGACGTATATGTTTCATGGTATCGGTGACCGAGGCGGTGCTCCTGAAGAAAAATCAGTTAAGTTTGTTGATGATGAAATTAAGAAAAACAGCAGCAGTGATATTGAGGTTATTGCTGCATCAGCAGATCAGATTTATCATGATATTGAAGAAAAGCTTCCGCAGGATATTAAGGATAAGCTGCCTGAGTGGAAAACAGAGCTTGTTATGCAGAATCATGGTGTAGGCGGTTATACCTCTCGTGCTATCGGTAAGAGATGGAATGCTAAATGTCAGGAGCTTGGCGATATGGCTGAGCGTGCAGGTGTGGCTGCAGCTTATTTCGGTACTGCCGATTACAATGAGCCGGTTCTTGAAAGAGCATGGAAAAGAGCAATTGCACATCAGTTTCATGATGATACACCGGGTACATCTGTTCAGCGTGCTTATAAGCGTTCATGGAATGATTATGCAATGTCAATAAATCAGTTCAGCGGTGAGCTTGAAGCATCTCTTGCATCAATGACAACTCTTATGAAATCTGATTTTTGTTCGGGAATTCCCGTTATGGTCTATAACTCTGTTGAGGTAAAACGTATCGGTGCTGTAACTATGAAGTTAAGAGATATCAGTACTCCGTTCGTTCGTGTCTATAATGATAAGGGCAGAGAGGTAAAAAGTCAGGTGAACCGCATTGAAAACGGCATTATGGAGGTAGTTTTCATTGCAGAGACCGAAAGCCTTGGCATGCGTGTATATGATATAAGACCGAGCAATGAGCCTTGCTGCGTTAAGTCAAATATTTCTATTGATGATAACACTATGGAAAATCAGAAATATATTGTAAGACTAAACAAAAACGGTGATATTCAGTCAATTATTGATAAAGAGGATAATGACAGGGAGATTCTTGAAAAGCCTATTGTTCTCGGACTCTTTAACTATACAGGCTCAAAGGATTGGCCTGCATGGGAAATGAATTATAAAGAGGCTAATAAGGAGGCGGACAGAATACCTGCCTGCGTAACCGTTAAAATTCGTGAAAACGGACCTGCAAGGGTTGCATTTGAGATAATTCAAAAGGATGGCAAATCCACATTCAATACAGTTGTTTCATTGTCCGACTCAAGCAATATTGTTGAGGTTTATAAAGAAATCGAATGGCGTTCAATGCGAACAATGTGCAAAAACCGCTTTGCTCTTACAGCAAAGAATCCAAAGGCTGTATTTGATCTTGGCCTTGGTGCAATTGCTCGTGAAAATATGAGTGAAAAGCTCTTTGAAGTTCCTGCACAGAAGTGGGCTGATATTACTGACGAAAGCGGTGATTTCGGCGTTTCGATTCTGAGTGACTGCAAGCACGGATGGGATAAGTTTAATGATAATACCCTTCGTCTTACAGCAATACATACACCAAAGAAAAATTATCGTATTGACTCTATGCAGTCTATGATGGATTTGGGACTTAACATGTATTCCTTTGCAGTTTTCAGTCATAAGGGCAAGGTTGGCACAGCTACTCAGCTTGAAGCAAAGAAATTTACACAGCCGATGACTGCTGTTGTATTTGATAAGCATCAGGGCAGTCTGGGTACACAGTATTCATTCGGAAGGGTTTCAACAAATGATGTAATTGTGCGTGCAATTAAGATGCCTCATCATAAGCCTGAAAGCGATGAGATTATCGTGCGTTTTAACGAGGGGGCTAATAAAAAAGTTGATGATTTTACCTTTACTCTCGGAGAGGGTGTTGAAAGTGCAAGAGAGCTTTATGCCAGCGAAGAATTTATCGCAGATGCAGTTGTTGAAAACGGAAAGCTGGTAACATCATTCAAGCCATATGAGGTCAAAACCTTTGCTCTTAAATTAAAGTCTTCATCAGTTGTTGGAAGCAAGGACGAAAGCACTCCTGTTAAGCTTGAATATGATGATAATGATACCCATATTCCTGACAGGCTTCTTCCGAGTGAAATTAATTCAAATGGTGTTAAGTTTAAAATTAATAAAAATGCGTTTATGACCTGTTCGGGACAGACAATTAATGTTAAGCAGGGCAATAAGCTTAAGCTTCTTATAGCTTCACTTCTTGATGATGATATTGAAGAAAAATTTATTGTTGGCGGAAAAGAAAAATATGTTAAAATAAATTCTGTTGATGAGCCTTTTGCACAGTGGGATTTATATGATTTTTATGAAACTGCATATGTAAAGAAAGGTCATCTTGGATACGAGTTTACGCACAGTGTTGACGATAATGGCAATACAAGATATGCAAAGGGCTTGTATTTTTGGGTTGTTACTTTTGATGGAAGTGTTCAGCTTCCAAATCATCCTGATCTTGTTATACTTTCAGCGACAGAGATTGATTCAGCTGATGCATCTCTTGTAACGCCTCTTATGGATGAAGTTCAAAAGCGTGAATTTACATTTAAAATGAATTTTAAGGAAAAGCTTTGGTATCTCCATTCCAAATGCGTATGGATGCTTAATGATAAGGATAATTTCCTGAGCCATTATAATAACGGAAGAAACGGAAAAAGAGTTGAGCAAACAAAGAAAAATCTAAAATCAAGGACAGTTGAATCGGTAGGACATTAATTATGAATTATAATTTTGAAAAGAATTGGGCAACCAATAATAACGGATATAATCTTATTGACAGTGAGGTTGAACGTTATATTTCGGTTGTTCCGGATAACCGTCAGCTTAAGCATTTAAGCAAGCCTTTTTATGCTTTTATTCACTTTGGTATGAATACTGCCACTGCAAGAGAGTGGGGTTCGGGCGAGGAAACTCCAAAAGATTTTACTATTAAAAAAATCAATGCAAAGCAGTGGATAAGTGCGATTAAAGCCGGCGGTGCTGAAGGTGTTATATTAACCTGCAAGCATCATGACGGCTTTTGTCTCTGGAATTCAGATTATACTGATTTTTCAGTAAAAAATTCTGATTTTGATGGCGACATTGTTGATATGGTATCAAAGGAATGTGCAAGGCAGAATATGGATTTTGGTGTATATCTTTCACCATGGGATATGCATGACGAAAGATACGGCACAGATGCCTACAATGATTATTTCTGCAATCAGCTTACAGAGTTGCTTACAAATTACGGAGATATTTTTGAAGTCTGGTTTGACGGAGCAAAAGGCTCAAACGCTGTTGATTTTGAATATGACTGGAACAGATATTTTGAGCTTATCCGCCATCTTCAGCCGGATGCAAATATTGCAATATGCGGTCCTGACATTCGATGGATAGGTAATGAGGGCGGAAAAACAAGAGAGAGTGAATATTCCGTCGTTCCAAAATGCTTACAGCAGGCTGAAAGCACCATGAAAAACAGTCAGAAAAGCGAAAGTCAGGCGTCTTCTTTAAAACGTATAGGATCTAAGGATGAAGATTTAGGTTCTCGTAAGGTGCTTGAGAAAAATGCAAATCTCTGCTTTTATCCTGCCGAGGTGGATGTTTCTATAAGAAAAGGCTGGTTTTATTCAAAGGATGAGAATAAAACAGTAAAATCAGCAGGTAAGCTCTTTAATATTTATCTTAATTCTGTAGGCAGAAATTCTACACTGCTGCTGAATATTCCGCCAAGTGATAAGGGTGTGATTCACAGCAAGGATGTCAGAGTTCTGAGACGTCTTGGCAGGAAAATTAACAGTATTACAAGCAGTCTGATACTCAAATCAAAAATCGGTATGCTTTCAAATGAAAGACCTGTGCTTGATTTTAATTTTGACAGTGAGCGAAGGCTTAAATGGGTTATTTTAAAAGAAGATTTGTCATATAGTCAGCGTGTCGAAGATTTTGAATTATATATCAGAAAAGCTGACGGAAAGTATAGAAGAGTTTATAAAGGCACTGTTATAGGTTCGCAGTGTATTGTAAAAATTAACGGTAAAAATGCTGTCGGTGCAAGACTTGTTATTAAGCAGAGCCGTTCTAACCCTGTTCTTGATACAGCAGAGTTTTATGAATAAAATATAATTGAACACATATATAATTAAAGCCTTGCAGGGAGTTTAGTCCTGCAAGGCTTTATTGATTTTGTTAAGCACATTTTTCTTGTCAGCAGACCAGAGAGGTGCAATAAGATCTTTTTTTGCTCCGTCTCCTGTTAATCTGTGTATTACAATATTCTTAGGTATTATTTCAACACAGCTTTTAATTATATCGATATATTCGTCAAGCTCTAATGCTTTGAATTTTCCTAATTGGTAATCCTTTTCCAGATCAGTATTTTTTATGACATGCAAAAGCTGAAGCTTGATTCCGTCAGCATGATTTCTGCATACATATTTTACACTTTCCAGCATGTCCTCTTTGCTTTCGTTCGGCAGACCTAAAATAATATGCACTACTACATTGATGTTAATTGCCTTCAGCCTTTTTACAGCGTTATCATATACATCAAGGTTATATCCGCGTCTGATATAATCTGCACTTTTTTTGTGTATTGTCTGCAATCCCAGCTCAGCAAATACTGGCTTTATTTTGTTGATTTCATCCAGAAGTTTAATTACCTCATCATCAAGGCAATCAGGTCTTGTGGCAATAGAAAGAGCAACGATGTCAGGATGATTAACTGCCTGTATATATTTTTCTTTCAGTATTTCAATAGGTGCATATGTATTTGTAAATGCCTGAAAATATGCAATATATTTTCCGTTTTTTATTTTACTTGCAACCCGCTCTTTTCCTTTGTCTATCTGTTCGGTAATTGATAGGGCAGAGCTTTCGGCAAAATCACCGCTTCCGCCTTTAGAACAGAATATACATCCTCTTGTGTCAATAGTTCCGTCTCTGTTGGGGCATGTGAAGCCTGCATTAAGACTGATTTTGTATACCTTGCAGCCAAAGATGTCACGAAGATAATTATTTAGACTGTAATATTTCATAAAAATCCCTTAAGCTATTGTCATTTCCGCATACAAGCGAAGCTGTTTTATTTGCATCAAGCGGTTCTTTTTCAAATGTATATGCCTTTCCGCCAGCCTCTGAAAGTATCAATGATGCACCTGCCCAGTCCCATGGACGAAGTATCATTTCATAATATAAGTCGGCTTTACCGCTTGCTACATAGCATATATCAAGTGCCGCTGATCCTCCTCGTCTTACTTCAAGTGCTTTGTAAAAAACTTTTTCGGTAAGCTCAAAGGTTTTATGTGCCAGTTCGTGCTCGTATGGACAAGTTCCGAAAAGTACAAGACTTTCATCTATTGAGCAGTCAGAACAGTGAATTTTTCTGCCGTTTAAATATGCACCTTTGCCTTTTTCTGCATAAAAAATATTATCCAAGTCTGGATCAAGCACAACTCCTATAATTATTTCCTTCTCCTTTGCAAGTCCGACACTGATGGCGCTATGCTGAAATCCTTTGATAAAATTGGTTGTTCCGTCAATAGGATCAATAATAAAACAGTATCCGTCGCAAAGCTCTTTGTTACCATCACCTTCTTCTCCGAGGAAGGTACAGCCCGGAACAATTTTACTGAGCTCCTCAAATAAAAAGTCCTGTATCATTTTATCATATTTTGTAACAAGATTAACTTTTGAGCCTTTGTCCTCAATACCTAAATCTCTGCCGGCGGACTTATATATTTCTCCTGCTTTTTTTACTGTTTCAATGATTTTATTTAGCATTTTATCACCTCAATTTCATTATAACACAATAATTAAGATAAAAAAACCATATATTATTATTGACTTGAATTATTCATTAGTTTAAAATTGTAATTATTATCAAGATAGAAGAGAAGGGATTTAATGAGAGTAATTTTAAGCTGTATAGTATGCAGACTTGTTCATTTCATTTTACAAAAGCTTGGCAGAGGGGCAACAACTCTTCCGGGACGAATTGCACTTAAGGTAAAACGAAATGTGCTAACCGATTTGTCAAAAAACGTAAAAGTTATTATAGTAACAGGCACTAACGGAAAAACTACCTCCTGCAGAATTATTGAAGAGGGATTAAAGCAGGCAGGCAAGACTTATTTTATTAATAAATCAGGTGCAAATCTTATAACCGGTATAACATCTTCATTTATTATGAATTCTTCAATCGGCGGTAAAAACAAGTATGATTATGCTATTGTTGAGTGTGACGAAAATGCTTTTCGTGAGGTTTCAAGATATATCAGAGCTGATGTTGTTCTTGTAACAAATGTTTTTCGTGACCAGCTGGACAGATACGGCGAGGTTACTCATACCCTTAATGCAATTAAAGAGTCTGTTAAAAATCTGCCTGACGCAGTAATATGCCTTGATGCAGACTGCTCTCTTACTTATTCAATGAGCAGAGAAATTACAAATAAGATTATTACTTTCGGTGTCAATGTTCCGTTCGATGAAAAAGGAAAAGCACCTGAAATATCTGATGCAAAGTATTGTATTTTTTGCAAAAATGAATACGAATACACATATCATACCTATGGTCATCTGGGTGGATTTATATGCAAAAAATGCGGTTACAGCAGACCTTCGCCTGATTTTGCAGTAACCTCTGTTGAAGAACTTAAACAGAATCATTCTATTGTTGTAGCTGATTTTAACGGCAGTAAAAATATTGTTAAGGTTAATATCGGCGGGGCATATAACGTGTATAACGCAATTGGGTGTGCTGCCGCTCTTTTTGCTGCAGGAGTAGATGAAGCTACAATTATCAAGGCATTAGAAAGCTTTAACGGTGCTTTCGGAAGAATGGAACAGTTTAAATGCGGTGAAAACAAGGTTAATGTAATTCTTGTTAAAAACCCGGCAGGCTTCAGTCAGACTATGAGCTTCCTTAAAACTATTGATGATGATTTTACAATGATATTAAGTCTCAATGATAATGCTGCCGACGGAAGAGATATCAGCTGGATATGGGATGTTGATTTTGATGGAATATTTAATAAAACCAATCTTAAAACTCTTTATGTTACGGGAAAACGCTGTTACGATATGGCAATCCGTGTTAAGTATGAGGGTGTAGGTGACAGAGAAATTAAAATAATCGAAAATGAGGATTATGAAAAGCTTGTTGATGTTGCCACATCGCAGGGCAGAGATGTATATATTGTTCCGACATACACTTCAATGATGACTATGAGACCTGTTATTGCAAAAAGATTAGGAGGTAAGGATTTTTGGGAATAAGCATTAGAATAGGGCATTTATATCCCGATATGCTCAATCTTTATGGTGACAGAGGAAATATTATAGTCCTCACACAAAGAATGAAAGCAAGAGGAATAGATGTTTATACCGAACAGATTACTATGGGAAAATCCTTCAGAGCCGATGATTATGATATCCTTTTTATCGGCGGAGGACAGGATTTTGAGCAGGATGTTCTTCTTGATGATTTGAAAAAAGGCAAGGATGTCGAAATAAATAAGGCTATTCACAACGGTACGGCAATGCTTGCTATCTGCGGCGGATACCAGATGCTTGGTAAGTATTATAAAACTTATGACGGTAAAATGCTTGAGTATATGGGTGCTCTTGACTTCTATACCGAAGGCAAGGAAGAAAGAATGATAGGCAATTATGCTTTTCGCACAAAAGAAGGAATAGATGTTGTTGGCTTTGAAAATCATAGCGGAAGAACATATCTGGGAAATGGTGTTGAACCGCTTGGAACAGTAATAAAAGGCTGCGGAAATAACGGAGAAGATAAAACCGAGGGAGTTCGTTTCAAAAATACCTTCGGAACATATTCTCATGGACCTGTTCTTCCTAAAAATCCTCAGCTTGCTGATTTGTTAATAACAAAAGCTATCGAAAACAGATATGGCAAAGCAGAGCTTGCTCCTCTTGATGACAAGCTTGAATCCCTTGCACAAAGACAGGTTATGAAATTGTATATAAAATAAATTATTGTATATGTGCATAAGCCTTGCTTATTTGGATTGTTGTTATTTATATAAATATATTTGTGCTAACGCACGGTTGTATCATTCTTTTGTGTCGCAAAAGAACGATACCAAGAAAACGAATCAAGGGGAAATTTGCAAGCAAATTTCCCCTTGATAATCCCCTCTGAGCGTGTGCCGCGCACACAATGCGCACAGCGGCACAGGGTGTTTTCTTAAACTTTGTCAATAACGATGCTGAACAGAAAAAGACATAATTTAACAAATAATAAAAAGCTTTCCGGAAAAATTATTTTCAGAAAGCTTTTATTTTTTTTCGAATTCTTTTCCTGTAATCAAATAATCTATAGAAACATTGAAGTATGCTGACATCTTTTGCAGCATAGCAAGACTTGGTTCACGTTTCCCGTTTTCATAGTGAGACAATGCTTCTCTGCTGATATTTAAATCCATTGCAACCTTTTGCTGATTTAATTTTTTTAGTTTCCTTATTTCTTTAAGTCCAATCAATAAAATCACCTTGACTTTATTGTAACAATTTGTTACAATGATTATGTTACATTATGTAACATAGGTTTAATTTGATTTAGCAAATGGAGGAATCATCATGAAAAAAACAATATCAATTTTGTTATCAGTTGTTATGCTGATAGGATGTACATGCATAATGCCGTTTTCGGCTTCTGCTGATTCTGTGAACACAGCTGCTACTGCAAAGACAATTTCAGTTGGCTCAACTACTACAACATTCAAATATGGGTATCCTGACGGTACTTATGATAAATATGTTTATGAAAATGAAATATATTTTAAGTTTATTCCTGCGTATACCGGATATTTCGAATTTCAGGCAACAGGATATGAAAAAACAAAATATATCGACGGACAAACTCCATATGTCTCAATAGGTATTAATGATATTAATGGTAAAACTGTCGGCGGTACATATACAAATGAATTTAATTTGATTACCAAAAAAGCTTTTCAGCTGACTAAGGGACAGACATATTATATTACGCTTTATGATTCTATGTCAGAGATTGCTTCGTATAAAAACAGTGAATATGGTTATGCCCAGCAGAATATTACTCTGAAAATCTCAGCACACAGTCATTCTCTTGTCACTGAAAATTACAGCTCATTTAATTATATCGAATGTCAGTATTGTGATTATAATGCTTATGATTATAATGTTGGAACGGTTAAGTCTGTAACACTTGGTAAAACATCATTTGTTTATAACGGAAAAGTTCAGACGCCTTCTGTTATAGCTAAGGATACTAATGGTAAAACTATTTCAAAATCAGCATATACTGTTTCAATTTCAGGTAACAAAAAATCAGTTGGCACTTATACTGTCACTGTTAAATTTGGCAGTGGTTATAAAAATGCTGTAAAGAAAGTAACATATAAGATTGTTCCAAAGTCAACAAGTCTTTCAAAGCTTACATCGGGCAAGAAGAAGTTTACTGTAAAATGGAAAAAGCAGACTTCACAGACAACAGGCTATCAGATTCAGTACAGCACATCGTCAAAATTTAAAAGTGCAAAGACTGTAACAGTAAGTAAAAACAAAACAACATCAAAATCTGTTTCAAAGCTTAAAGCAAAGAAAAAGTATTATGTAAGAGTTCGTACGTATAAAACTGTTAAAGTAAACGGCAAGAACACGAATATTTATTCATCATGGTCTAAAGCAAAGGCTGTTACAACAAAAAAATAATGTGAAAATAAAATAATTAGAAAAGGCTTGATTTTTCAGGCCTTTTTTGTTATAATGCTATCGCATTCGTAGAAATACAAGCGAATACACACATAAGCAGGTGAGCCATAGGTTATAAATTTCGGCTCATGCCAGCTTGCTTATGGAGGATTAACCTTAAAGGAGGAATTAATTATGGCAAACGTAGTTTCAATGAAACAACTTTTAGAGGCTGGTGTTCATTTCGGTCACCAGACAAGAAGATGGAATCCTAAAATGGCTGAGTACATCTTCACAGAGCGTAACGGCATCTATATTATCGATCTTCAGAAGACAGTTAAGAAGCTTGATGAGGCTTATATGTTCGTTCGTGATTTAGCAGCAGAGGGTGGCTCAATCATCTTCGTTGGTACAAAAAAGCAGGCTCAGGAGTCTGTTAAAGAAGAGGCTGAGCGTTGTGCAATGCCTTATGTAAACGCTAGATGGCTTGGCGGTATGCTTACAAACTTTAAGACTATCCGCGGTCGTGTAGCTCGTCTTGCTCAGCTTAAGGCTATGAGAGAGGACGGCACATTCGATATGCTTCCTAAGAAGGAGGTTGTAGGTCTTGAGCTTGAAATCGAAAAGCTTGAGAAGTACCTTGGCGGTATCACAGAAATGAAGAAGATTCCTAACGCTATGTTCATTGTTGATCCACGCAAGGAAAGAATCGCTGTATCAGAGGCTATGAAGCTTGGTTTACCAATTGTTGCTATTGTTGATACAAACTGTGATCCTGATGAAATTGATTATGTTATTCCGGGTAACGACGATGCTATCCGTGCAGTAAAGCTTATTGCAGGTGCAATGGCTGATGCTGTTATTGAGGGACGTGACGGTAAGGATACTGCAGATGAAACTCCTGCTGAGGAAGCCGGCGAAGAAGCTGCAGAGTAATTTATACAATATAACTTAATAGGAGGATTATAAAAATGGCATTTACAGCACAAGATGTTAAGGCTCTTCGTGAGAAGACCGGTGTTGGTATGATGGAATGTAAGAAGGCTCTTGTTGAGTCTGACGGCGATATGGATAAGGCTATTGACTTTCTTCGTGAAAGAGGTCTTGCTGCAGCAGCAAAGAAAGCATCAAGAATTGCTGCTGAGGGCGTAGTTCTTCCTTACTATGACAGCGCTGCTAAGAAGGGTGTTGTTGTAGAGGTGAACTCAGAGACAGACTTTGTTGCTAAGAACGAGAAGTTCATGAACTTTGTTGAGGGTGTTGCAAAGACTATTATTGCTGAAAATCCTGCAGATGTTGAGGCTCTTTGTGCATCTAAGTTTAATGGTACAGATGAGACTGTAACCGATGTTCTTAATCAGCTTGTTCTTTCAATTGGTGAGAATATGAAGGTTCGCCGTTTTGAGCTTATGGATGGTATTGTTTCAACATATATTCACGGCGGCGGCTCAGTTGGTGTTATGGTTGGCTTTGATGTTGCTGATGAGGCTGTTGCTTCTAAGGCAGAGTTTGATGCTATGGGTAAGAATGTAGCTATGCAGATTGCAGCTATGAACCCAAGCTATCTTGATGAGGCTTCTGTTCCTGCAGAGGTAATTGAGCATGAGCAGGGCATCCTTGCAGCTCAGATGAAGGAAGATCCTAAAATGGCTTCTAAGCCTGAAGCGGTTCTTGCTAAAATTGCTGCCGGTAAAATGAGCAAGTATTTCAAGGAAAACTGTCTTGTTGATCAGGAATTTGTTCGTTCAGATATATTCCAGGGCTCAGTTAAGGGTTACATTGATTCAGTAGCTAAAGAGCTTGGCACAACAATTACCTGCACAGGCTTCATTCGCATGATGAAGGGTGACGGTCTCGAAAAGCGCGAAGAGAATTTCGCTGAAGAGATTGCAAAGCAAATCGGCGAAGCGAAATAATAAGTTTTAAGAGCATCTCGTTTGAGATGCTCTTTTTTATATTTAAGAGGGCATATGTGAGATATTTGTAATAGAATTAAATGATTTTTAAATGGCTATAAGAAAAATTGTTTAGATTTTAAGTATTGCGTAATATATATAAACGCAGGTGCGACGTCCTCGGCGCACCGAACAAATATGGTTTGTCAAATTGTTATTCTGTGTACAAATTTATAGAATATATTTTATTTTAAATAAATTTTTTTGCTTACGCACGGTCGTATCATTCTATTGTGTCGCAAAAGAGTGATACCAAGAAAACGAATCATGGGGATAGCCTGCGATAATTCCCCCTGATAACCCCCTCTAAGCGTGTGCCATGCGTACAATGCGCATGGTGGCACAGGGGGCTTTTTCTTAAATGTTGCAAATATCCAAAACGCCTTTAAATTTTTGGATTTTTTCGTTAAGCTAGGCTTTGGTGAAATTTCATCGACGTGAGCATATGCGGATATGTGACCGAGTGGAATTTTTCCAATAACGATGCTTGATGGAAAAAGACATAATTTAAATAAACAATAATTTGATGTAATGTTGAAAAAAACATTATAATATGATATATTGTTTGTAATAGTGTATGTGCAGGATGTGATTTATATGAAAAGAAGAGCTGTTTCGATTATATTATCTTTAACACTGATTGTCACTGCGGTTTTCAGCGCAAATATGTTTGAGGCTTTTGCGGCAGCATCAGGCGAATGGAGTGCAACAGGCACAGGCAACAGTGTAAAATGGAGTTATGATGAGGATACTACCACGCTTACAATCTCCGGTATCGGTAAAATGAAGGACTGCGGTGAAATTGCAATCGGATTTGCAAAGAATCAAGCTCCGTGGAAGGATTATAAATCTAATATTACTAAAATAGTTGTAGAAGAAGGTATTACAGAAATAGGTGAGTATTGCTTTTATAACTGCACTGCTCTTAAAACCGTTGTTCTGCCAAGCACTCTTGTGGTAATTGGCGGATCTGGAACATATGATCTTACAGGCAATACTGATGTAACAAGAGGTGCTTTCAGAGACTGCACTGCACTTGAAAGCATTATACTTCCTAATAACCTTAAAACTATAGAAAAACACGCTTTCAGCGGATGTACATCACTTAAAAGTGTAACCTTTCCGGACAGCCTTACATCTTTAGGAGATTTTGCATTCAGAGATTGTACTTCTTTAACAACTGTAAGATATGGAACAGGTATGACCTCAACAGGAAAATATGCTTTCTATAAATCAGGTGTTAAATATGTTGAATTTTCACCTACAATAACATCAATAGATCAGTATACGTTTTTTAATACTCAGATTACCGCTATTGAAATTCCTGAACAGATTGAATCAATTGGTATGCGAGCTTTTGCTAACTGTACATTTATTTCTGATGTAACAATATATAATGCTAATTGTGAATTTGGCGGAATTCAGGTACTTAACAGCGGAGAAGATCCATTCAATGGTTCTAATCAGTCTCTTACAATGTATGGCCACAGCGGTTCAACCGCAGAAACATATGCAAATGAAAAAAATTATAAATTTGTTTCGATAGACAGTTGTTCTCATGAGGTAACTCATGAAGTTATAATTAAAAATGCCACCTGCACAGAAAAAGGAAGAACTTCATGGGTTTGTGATGCATGCGGTCATGTTAAAGCAGAGGCTGATATTGACGCAATCGGTCACGATTGGGAGCTTGCAAATACAGTAGATGAAAGTCAGACAAACGGACACATATATACTTATTATCTCTGCACAATCTGTAATGAAGAAAAGTGTATTATAAATCATGTTGATTTTATTGACGGCTTTTATGAATATTCCAGAACAGGAAACTGCAGAATTGCATACGAGGTGTATACCTGCCTTGTTGATGGTTGCGGCGAAGTGAAGCGCAATCCTATTATCGGCAATCATCAGGTCGAAAATTATACAGTAACTCTTGAACCTACATGTACAGAAAAAGGCTCAAAAGAAGGCGTTTGCACCGTATGCGGTCAAACTGTAACTGAAAATATTGCAGAAACAGGGCACATAAATGTGCTGATTGAAAATCTTGACAGCACATCAGAAGACGGTCATACCTATGAGGTTTATAAGTGCTCTGTATGCGGTGCTGAAACATCAATTCCTACCCATGCATCTGTTGATGGTGAGGATATATGGATTGAGAACTATTACACATCAACTGTTCTTATTAAACCGGGATGTGTTATTGACGGCCAGCAGCTTGATATCTGCATAATCTGTGATAAGAGAAGATTGGTGACATTAAAAGCAAACGGACAGCATGATTGGTATGAAACCAGCAGAACTGAGCCGGCATGCACCTCTGTAGGAAAAATATATTATGCCTGCCGAAATTGTGATATGACAAAGAGTGATAACATAGAGGCATTAGGTCACGACCTTATTTTGCAAGAGGATAAGTCAACATCTGCTGCTTGTACAACGGCAGGAAATAAATATTATATATGCAGCAGAGCAGGCTGCAGCTATGTGCAGAATGATATTATCAGTCCGCTGGGGCATTCCTCTGATGAAGAGAATTATACCATAATAAACCCTGCTTCATGCGAAGAAGACGGATCTGCCATATCTGTCTGTGATGTATGCGGTGCAGAATATGATATTGTTCTGTCAAAAACAGGCCATAATTTTGAAGATGAGGTAAAACCTATTGAGGATATGCCGGGGCACAGTATGGTAACGCCGGTATGTACGGTATGTAATTATAGGAATTCCGGAAAAAGAACTCATGATGAGTGGCTTGAAGGACATTATACAACAGAAGTTACGATAAAAGGTACTTGCAATATACCTGAAACAACAACTGATACATGTGAATTCTGTTCCGAAAAAAGATCTTATACAGGTACAGCGGCAGGGCATAAGCTTTCTTATACAAGAACACAGAACAATGGTGAACTGGTATATACATGCTCCGTCTGCGGTGATACAATTACAAGAAATCCTATTACAATTTCAAGCTCATTTATTCTTTATGCAAATAAGTATTCAGGCAATACAGCGCTGGGCTATCTGTATGAAACTACAGGTGACGGATTTGTTAATGCCAAGGATTACAGCATAATAAATAAAGCTGTTATAAAGTACAGAGCAAATCAAAATTAATTTTTGAATAACCGTCTTAATGGCGGTTATTTTTATGTTTAATTTATATATATTTTTTACATTAGCTATTTACTTTAAGTCTGTTTTATATTATTATATAGAAGATAATAAATGCGGAGGTTTAATCCAAAAATGAGTATTGCGTATAAAAGAATTTTATTAAAGCTCAGCGGTGAAGTGCTTGCAGGTGAAAAGGGCACAGGCATAGATAATGACACTGTTGTCAGAATCTGCAAGTCTGTAAAAGCTGTTGCTGATTTAGGTGTTGAGGTTGGCATTGTTGTCGGCGGAGGAAATTTCTGGCGCGGAAGAACAAGCGAGCATATGGACAGAACAAGAGCTGACCATATCGGAATGCTTGCTACAGCAATGAATTCACTTGCACTTTGCGATGCACTTGAACAGCTTGGTGCAGTTGTAAGAGTACAGACAGCTATCGAAATGCGTCAGATTGCCGAGCCGTATATCAGAAATAAAGCTATCAGACATTTTGAAAAAGGAAGAATTGTTATTTTCGGCTGCGGAACAGGTTCGCCGTTCTTCTCAACCGATACTGCAGCAGCACTCAGAGCTGTTGAAATCAATGCAGACGTACTTCTTAAGGCTACAAATGTTGATGGTGTTTACGATAAGGATCCTAACAAATTTGATGATGCTGTTAAGTTTAATGAAATCGAATTTAAAGAGGCTCTTGCAAGAGATATTAAGGTTATGGATTCCACTGCATTCTCACTTTGCAAGGATAATAATTTGTCAATTCTTGTGTTCGACTCAACTGATCCTGACAATATTATTAAAGCAGTACAGGGTGAAGCAATAGGCACTTTAGTTAGCTAAAAACAATTCTATTAAATATATGTGAGGTAAAATTATGGAAACTTTATTTGCAAAAACAAAAGAAAAAATGGAAAAGTGCCTTACTGCACTTGAAAGAGATTTTTCGGCTATCAGAGCAGGAAGAGCTAATCCTGCTGTTCTTGACAAAGTTATGGTAGATTATTATGGTGTACCTACTCCTGTTAATCAAATGGCGGCTATCAGCGTGCCTGAGGCAAGACTGCTTGTTGTTCAGCCATGGGACGCATCAACACTTAAGGATATTGAAAAAGCAATCAATGTTGCTGATATCGGCATCAACCCTCAGAATGACGGAAAGGTTATTCGTCTTGCATTCCCTCAGCTTACAGAGGAACATCGTAAGGGCTTGCAGAAGGATATCTCTAAGAGAGGTGAAGAGGCTAAGGTTGCTATAAGAAATGTTCGCCGTGATTCAATGGACGATCTTAAAAAGCTTAAGAAAGACAATGAAATCACTGAGGATGATCAGAAAACAGGTGAGAAGAAGCTTCAGGATATTACTGATGATTTTATCAAGCAGGCTGAGGCAATCACTTCAAAGAAGGAAGACGAGGTACTTTCTCTTTAATTTTTATCAATCTTTAGGGCGACAATTTTATGTCGCCCTATAACTGCATTATTAGAGAGTATATATTTCCAAAACGGAGGTGCTTTATGGCACTGTTTAACAAAAAAAATGAAGAGTATGAATTTGAAGTTCTGCCCAAACATATTGGTATAATTATGGACGGTAACGGCAGATGGGCGAAGAAAAGAGCACTGCCTCGTTCTGCCGGCCATAAGGCAGGTGCAAATGTTTTTCGTACAATAAGCAAGGAGTGTGAGCGCCTTGGTATTGAGTATGTGACCTTTTATGCTTTTTCTACTGAAAACTGGAAAAGACCTAAGGAAGAAGTAGATGCTCTGATGAGCTTGTTTATGGATTATCTGCTTGAGGCGAAAAGTGATATGGCTCAGGCAGGTAACAGTAAAATTAAGTTTATAGGAGAGCGTGAGGGTATCTCGCAGCGGCTGCTTGATTTAATGGATGAGGCTGAGGCTGAAACCGAAAGTCACACAGGCACAACTGTTTATCTTGCCATTAATTACGGCGGCAGACAGGAAATCGTTTCAGCAGTCAATAAACTGATTGCTCAGGGAAAGAGCGAAATTACGGAAGATGATATTTCAAAAGAAATATATACTGTGCCTGACTGCGATTTGATAATCCGTCCCAGCGGAGAAGAAAGATTGTCTAATTTTCTGCTATGGCAGGCTGCTTACAGTGAATTCTGGTACAGTGATGTTTTGTGGCCTGATTTTAAAACGACTGATTTACATGATGCGTTAAAAGAATTTGAAAAAAGAAACAGACGCTTTGGAGGATAAATATGAAACAAAGAGTTATTACGGCAGTTTGTCTGCTGGCAGTGCTTGCCCTTGTGGTGTGGCAGATTAAAACTCCTGTGCTTGTTATTGTTATTGCTTTTCTTTCTGCAGTTGCAAGCAATGAAATTATGAAGTGTGCCAATGTGCAGAATACATTTATTAAGGTTGCAGGAACTGCTTTTTCAGCTGTTGTTCCTTTCTTTGCAAGTGAAAAGGTTATGTCACCTTGGATAAGCCAGGAAATTTGGGGTAAGGTTATCGGAACTGTCCCTAATATAGTTTTTGTTATTGTGCTGTGCCTTGTATTTCTTTTGGCAATGCTAAAAGGTTATGCCTATACTACATTTGAGGATGTTACCGTATCGGTATTTGCAAGTGTTATAGTGCCGTTTGGCTTCAGTATTTTTATCAGACTTCGTGATATGTTCGACAATATGCAGTTCGGTGTTTATTTGATTTTTTATGCACTGATTTGTGCTCTGGCTACAGATACCGGTGCTCAGCTTACGGGAATGGCAATCGGAAAGCATAAAATGTCTCCCAATATATCACCTAAAAAAACTATTGAAGGTGCAGTGGGCGGATTGATTTTCAGTTTTATTTTAAATGCAGTTGCAATTACAATTTACAACAAGGTTGCAGTTGTTCCTGTTGATAAAGCTATGTTTACAATACTGCTTGTATGCTGTGTTCCTGTGTCATTTATGGGTATGATGGGAGATTTGTCCGCATCTGTTCTTAAAAGAAACTTTGACGTTAAGGATTTTGGAAAAATTTTTCCGGGCCACGGCGGTGTAATGGACAGAATGGATTCTTCACTTTTCACTCTGCCGTGTACATACGCTATTGCCCTTATTACAATGAATGTTTTATAGAGGTACGATATGAAGAATATTTCTCTGCTTGGCTCAACAGGTTCTATAGGAACACAAAGCCTTGATGTATGCCGTATGCACGGCTACAATGTAAAATGCCTTACAGCCAACTCAAGAATTGATATTATAGAAAATCAGGTAAGGGAATTTAATCCTGAGCTTGTTTGCATGATGAATGAAGCTTCTGCAAAGGAGCTGAAGGAAAGAATCAAGGATACAGATACAAAAGTTGTCTGCGGTATGGATGGGCTTATTGAATGTGCCGTATATCAGGGTGCGGATACAGTGCTTAATTCTGTTGTCGGTATGGTTGGTTTACAGCCTACACTTGAGGCAATAAAGGCAAAAAAGACAATTGCTCTTGCAAATAAGGAAACTCTTGTCGCAGGCGGTCATCTTGTAACTAATCTTGCTAAAGAAAACGGTGTGTCAATTCTTCCTGTTGACAGCGAGCATTCTGCAATATTTCAGGCAATGCAGGGAATGCCGAATAAAAAGGCTGTAAAAAAAATTATTCTTACTGCATCAGGCGGACCATTTTTCAATAAGAGTTTAAGTGAGCTTGAAAATGTTACAGCTCAGGATGCACTAAAGCATCCAAACTGGGATATGGGTGCAAAAATCACCATAGACTCTGCTACAATGATGAATAAAGGCCTGGAATTTATTGAAGCTAAGTGGCTTTTTGATATGCCTAATGATGATATTGAAATTGTTGTTCATCGTGAGTCCGTTGTGCATTCTGCAATAGTTTATCGGGATAATTCAATGATTGCCCAGCTGGGAGTGCCCGATATGCGAATTCCTATTCAGTATGCTTTAACATATCCTGAGCGTGAGCCCAGTCCGGTTAAAGAATTATCTCTTACCGATTATGGCAGACTTACATTTTTCGAGCCTGATTATGACACTTTTAAATGTATAAATGTTTGCAGGGAAGCTATAGAATTAGGCGGGCTTCATCCTGCAGCTGCTAATGGAGCAAATGAAGAAAGTGTAAGATTATTCTTAGATGGTAAAATTAAATTTACAGATATTGCATATCTTAATAATGAGGCAATGAAAAATGCCCCTGATATAAAAGATTTTACTCTGCAGGATGTGCTTGAAACTGACAGAGCGGCAAGAAATTATGTGATTGAGGCGGTTAAGTGAGCATTAGTTCAATTTGGAATACAGTTTATCCTATTTTAATTGCAATACTTTGCTTTGAACTTATTATTATAGTACATGAGGGCGGTCATTTTATTGCAGCACGCATAAATAAGATAAAAGTCAATGAATTTTCTATCGGTATGGGACCTAAACTTCTTCAGTTTAAAAAAGGTGATACCAAGTACACACTCAGACTAATCCTTTTTGGCGGATATTGTGCAATGGAGGGTGAGGATGAGGAAAGTGACAGCGAAAATGCGTTCTCCAACAAAAAGGTATGGCAGAGAATTATGGTTGTTGTCGCAGGTGCGTTTATGAATCTGGTTCTGGGATTTATTGTTGTGCTTATTATGGTCAGCTCTAATGATTTGGTTGGCACACCGACAGTTGCTAAATTTGAGGATAATGCTGTAAGTGCAAAAAGCGGTCTGCAGGTAAATGATTACATCAAAAGTGTTGACGGAATGCGTATTTATACTACTAACGATTTGACAACCGCTTTTTCAAGAAGTCCTGACGATACTGTTGAAATGGTTGTTGAGCGTGACGGTAAAGAGAAAAAGCTTACTGTTATTTTTGCAACTGAGGAATATGAAGGTACGCAATATATAAATATGGATTTCTGGCTGTTAGGAAAGCCTAAAACTTTTTTTAATGTTATGTCTCAGTCTTTTAAAGAGACTGTTTCATATGCCAGATCAATATTCTTATCTCTCCATGATCTGCTGGTGGGAAGATATAAAATTTCAGATATGAGCGGTCCTGTAGGTGCAGTCAGCTATGTATCACAGGCGGTTAAGGTTTCTGCATATTCTTTGCTTAGAATAGTTGCACTGCTTACAATTAATATAGGTTTATTTAATTTGTTTCCTATTCCTGCTCTTGATGGCTGGAGATTGTTTGTTTTGATAGCAGAAGGTATAACGAGAAGAAAGCTTCCTGCAAAAGCAGAATATTTGATTAATGCCATAGGTCTTGTTGTTCTTCTGGCATTTATGTGCTTTGTAACCTTCAGTGATATAACAAAGCTGTTTTAATAAAAATTAGGTGATGAAAATGAAAAGAAGAGAAAGTAAAAAAATAAAGCTTGCAGACACTTTTATCGGCGGAGACAGTGATATACTTGTTCAAAGCATGCTCAATATTCCGTCAACCGATATAGAAGGATCTGTAGCACAGGCAAAGGAGCTTGCAGCAGCAGGTTGTCAGGCTATCAGATTCGCCATTCCAAATGAAGATGCATTATCTTTGGTAGAGCCTATAAAAAATGCAGTTGATGTTCCTTTGGTTGCCGATATTCATTTTGATTATCGATTAGCATTGGGTGCTGTAGAGCGAGGAATTGACAAAATAAGAATAAATCCCGGAAATATCGGTGATGAATCAAGAGTAAAGGCAGTAGCAGATGCCTGCAGAATAAAAAATATTCCTATAAGAATAGGTGTTAATTCAGGCTCGCTGGAAAAAGAAATACTTGCCAAGTATGGTGCTCCTACCCCTGAAGCTATGGTGGAGTCAGCTCTGTATCATGCAGGTCTTCTTGAAAAATTTGATTTCAATGACATCATAATTTCTATTAAATCTTCAAATGTTGAAACGATGATAAGTGCTTATGAGCTTGCTGCAGAGAAGTGCTGTTATCCGCTTCATCTTGGTGTTACAGAAGCAGGAACAGAGCGAATGGGTATTATTAAGTCATCAATAGGTATTGGTTCACTTCTTAATAAGGGCATAGGTGATACAATCCGTGTAAGCCTTACTGATGCACCTGTTAAGGAAGTGTTTGCGGCATTTGATATACTTAAAGCTCTCGGACTGAAAAAAGACGCACCATATCTTATTTCATGTCCAACCTGCGGACGAACAAGAATTGATTTAGTAGGGTTGGCAAAACAGGTTGAGGAAAGACTCAGAGATTGTAAAAAGCCTATAAAGGTAGCAGTTATGGGCTGTATAGTAAACGGTCCGGGAGAAGCTAAAGAGGCTGATATCGGTATTGCCGGCGGAGACGGCAATGGTCTGATTTTTAAAAAAGGAGAAATTCTCCGAAAGGTAGATGAAAAAGATCTGCTGAACGAATTGATGAAAGAGATTGATAAATTATAATGAGTAAGTTTTCAGATTATTTTTCAAGCTATGTTGATGCTGCTGTAATAACTCAGCTTGGTAATGGTGATATTACAGATTTTATTGTATCAAGAAGTAAGCGAATGCTTACTATAGGCTTGAGGATGGATAGTTTTGTTGACGTTGAAATAATAAAAACAGCACAAAGACAAATTAAAACAGCTATGGAGCTCAGCAAAACTGTTATTGATATAAAATATGACAAAAGTGTATATTCGATTGATAATATAGAAAATATACTTAAATATATTTCTGAAAAAACACCTATAGTAAACGGTTTTTTCGATGGTGCTGAGGCAGAGGTTGAGGATAATACATTAACTCTGTTTTTGAAAAAAGGCGGCAAAGAAATGCTTGACAGTCAGGAAATTGATAAGCTTATCAGAAAAACTCTTTTTGATATGTTTGAAGTTGACTATGATGCCGTTACTTTTTTGGAAGTGCAGGCTTTTGACATGGAAAAGGCTGTAAAAGAAGCCGTTAAAGAGAGAGAAGAGGCTGAAAAGCGTAAAAGAGAAGAGGAAGCCAGACTTGCTGAAGAAGCAGAAAAGAATGCTGTTCATGAGGTTTGGGATGAGCTTCCTATTTATAAAGATACTGTAAAGCATATTTACGGCAGACAGCTTTCAGAAAAACCAAAGCCGATGAAGGATATATCTACAGACGATGGATTCATAACTGTATGGGGTGATGTCCTTAAGGTTGAGGCGAGGGATACTAAGCGCGGTATCAGCAAGATTTTTGATTTTGATATCAGTGACTACACATCCTCACTGCCGATAAAAATGTTTGAGGATAAGAATGTAATTAATCCTCTCTTGGAAAAAATTAAACCGGGTGTTACTTTAGTAGTAAGCGGTACATATAAATTCGATAATTTTGCAAATCAGTATATTCTTAGACCGACCTCCATTTTTTCAATATCAAAGGTAGAAAAAATGGATACTGCAGAAGAAAAGCGTGTTGAATTGCATCTTCATACATCATTTTCTGAAATGGATGGTATTTCTTCTCCTAAATCGCTTGTCAGCAGAGCTATTAAGTGGGGGCATAAGGCTATTGCCGTTACAGACCATGGTGTTGTACAAGCCCTGCCTGAAGCATATTCTGCTGCTAAAGGAAAGATTAAGCTTATTCTTGGAATGGAAGGATATCTTGTCGATGATGAAAAATATCCCGATTTTATGAATTTAAAGCTTAAGCAGTTTAAGCGTCATCACATTATTTTGCTTGTTAAGGAAGATACTTCTCTTGATGACAGTATACCAAAAGAAGAACGTAAATACGGCAGAAAAAATCTTTATGAGCTTATTTCGGCGTCTAATATAAAAACATTTAAATCACGTCCGCTTATACCGAAAAGTATGCTTGCAAAAAAGCGTGACGGTATTATTATCGGCTCCGCCTGCGAGCAGGGAGAGCTTTATCAGGCAATTCTTAATAATGAACCTGAAGATAAGATAAGAGAAATTGCGGATTTTTATGATTATCTTGAAATTCAGCCAAACGGCAATAATGAATTTATGCTCAGATCAACAAAGGAGCTTCATGAAAATATCCATAGCGAACAGGATTTAATTGATATAAATAAAAAGATTATTTCACTTGCCGATGAGCTAGGAAAGCTTGTAGTTGCTACAGGTGACGTACATTTTCTTGATGAAAAGGATGCTAAGTTCAGAGCGATTATTATGGCATCAAAAGGCTTTGATGATGCGGATAAGCAAGCACCTCTTTACTTTAAAACTACTGATGAAATGCTTGAAGATTTTGCTTGGGCAGGGGATCGAGCAAAGGAATTCGTTATTGATAACCCTAATAAAATTGCAGATATGGTTATGGATAATATTCCTCCGATTCCGCCGGGAACATTCCAGCCTTACATTGAGGGTGCGGATGATGAACTTACACAAAAGTGCTGGAGCATGGCTAAAGAACTTTATGGTGATCCTGTTCCGGAGTATGTTGCAAAACGTCTTGAAAGAGAGCTTGATTCAATTATAAGCCATGGCTTTGGTGTTCTTTATGTTATTGCAAAGCGTCTTGTTGAAGAGAGCGAAAGAAACGGCTATCTTGTAGGCTCTCGTGGTTCTGTAGGCTCTTCTCTTGCAGCTCATTTCGGCGGTATTTCAGAGGTTAATCCGCTTGCTCCTCATTATTATTGCAAAAAGTGCAAATACAGTGAATTCTTCCTTAATGGTGAATATGGCTCGGGCTTTGATTTGCCTACCAAAAATTGTCCTAATTGTAATACTCCTCTCACACGAGACGGTCACGAAATACCTTTTGAAACCTTCCTTGGCTTTGATGGTGACAAAGAGCCTGATATTGACCTTAACTTTTCCGGTGAATATCAGTCCAGATCTCATAGATATACAGAAGAGCTGTTCGGCAAGGAATATGTGTTCAAGGCAGGTACAATGGCAACTGTTGCAGATAAAACTGCATACGGTTATGTAAGAAAATACCTTGATGAACGCGGTGAGGGCAATACTACCACCAAAGCAGAAATTGACAGACTTACTGCAGGCTGTACGGGTATTAAGCGTACAACAGGACAGCATCCGGGCGGTATGGTTGTTGTTCCTGATAAATATACTGTTGAGGATTTCACACCTATTCAGTATCCGTCAAATGATGAGTCAAAGGGAACATATACAACTCATTTTGACTTTAAAAATTCACTTCATGACACATTGCTTAAGCTTGATGAGCTTGGTCATGATAATCCTACACTTTACAAATATCTTGAGGATTCCACAGGCATTCCTGTTATGGATGTTGATCTTTGTGATCCTAAGCTTTATCAGCTTATAACTTCAACAGAGCCTATAGGTGTTTCGCCTGAGGATATAGATTGTCAAACAGGTACGCTTGCTATACCCGAAATGGGTACACCATTTGTTATAGGAATGCTTGTTGAAGCAAAGCCAAAAAGCTTTGCGGATTTGCTGCAGATTTCGGGACTTTCTCATGGAACAGACGTATGGCTCGGCAACGCACAGGAGCTTATTAAAGAGGGTACATGCACCATTTCAAATGTTATTGGCTGCCGTGATGATATTATGACTCACTTGATACATGTTGCTGAAGCATATGAGAAAAGAACAGGCAAAGAATCACCATTGTCCAAAAAAGACTGCTTTAAAATAATGGAATACACCCGTAAGGGTAAAGCACCGAAGGAGCTTCCTCCTTATGAAGAAGCTATGAAAACAATCGGTGTTGAGCAGTGGTATATTGATTCATGCTATAAGATTAAATACATGTTTCCTAAAGCACATGCGGCAGCTTATGTTATTGCAGCTCTGCGTCTTGCTTGGTATAAAATCTATCATCCTATCCATTTCTATTCAGCCTACTTTACTGTTCGCGGCGGTGCAATAGATGCTGTTGCTGCGGTTGAAGGCAAGAGTGCTGTTAAGAAAAAAATGGAGGAAATTAAGGCTAAGGGAAATGATAAGACAGCAAAGGATGAAAGCACCTATGTTGTTTTGCAGATTGTTATAGAAATGCTTGCCAGAGGAATTGAATTTCTGCCTGTTGATATATATAAATCCGATTCGAGAATTTATAAAATAGAAGACGGCAAAATCCGTCTGCCATTTGGTGCTATTGACGGTATTGGAGAAAATGCTGCAAAATCAATTGCTGATGCGGTAAATGACGGAAGCGGTGAATTTATGTCGTATGATGATTTAATGGCAAGAGCAGGTATCGGAAGAAGTGTTGTTGAGGCACTTAAAGAAGCCGGTGCTCTTGGAAATATGCCTGAATCAAACCAAATATCCCTGTTTTAATGCTTTTATACTTGACATCCGCACGTTAGTGTGGTAGCATATTAGCACTCTACTATACTAAAGTGCAAAAAAACTTGCTATAATAAGATTTTGAAGGAGAAGTTTATGAAAAGATATTCGAAAATTACACCACAGGGAAGCCGTGATCTGCTTTTTGAGGAATGTGATGACAGAAGAAGAGTTGAGGCTATTCTTTCAGATTTATTTAAAGAAAATAATTATCGTAAGGTAATGACACCTACAATCGAATATTTTGATGTATTTAAAAGTGACAATTTAGGCGTTGAGGCTGAGGAGATGTATAAGCTCAGTGATAATCAGGGCAGGACCACAGTTCTCAGACCTGATAATACTGCACCTATTGCAAGACTTGTTGCTACAAGACTCAGAGAAGAGGATTTTCCGGTAAGACTTTATTATAATCAAAATATTTATATCCGTAATAAACAGCTTGCCGGCAGAACTGACGAAATAGAGCAGAGCGGTATTGAGCTTATCGGTGACGGCAGTATTGATGCTGATATAGAAGTAATTTCAATGGCATATGAGGCTTTAAGGAGAAATCAGGTTAATTCCTTTAAGCTTGAGCTTTGTCATGCTGGATTTTTTAATGCTATACTGAATAAGATGAATTTAACTTTATCTCAGAAGGCTGATATATGCAGCTATATTGAGGGTAAAAATTATTCAGCACTCAGTGATTTGCTTGATACTTTCGGTGATAGTGTTGAGGTAGATGTTATCAGAAAGCTGCCCCGTTTATTCGGCGGTGCTGATGTAATTGATAAGGCGAAGGCTTTATATGATGATAAAGAGGCTACAAAAGCTCTTGATTATCTCAGACAGGTTTATGAAAAGCTTTGTGATCTTGGATTGGGAGATAATATACTTATCGATTTAGGTCTTGTGAATAGAAGTAATTATTATACAGGAGTAATTTTCAGGGGATATGCACAGGGCAGCGGTGTTACAATTCTTTCAGGCGGACGCTACGATAATCTTATAGGCGAATTCGGAATGGATGCATCTGCAATTGGCTTTGGAGTTGATGTTAATTCTCTCTGTGATATTATGCGTGAGGAAATTAATATTGACAGACCTCTTCGTATTGCACTTACCAAGGGCAGACTTGAAAAATCATCTGTATCACTCTTTAAAACAATGGGACTTGATACTTCAGAGCTGGAAAATAAGGGCAGACGCTTAATTCTTCCTGTAGGTGATTATGAGGCTGTTCTTTCAAAAGCACCTGATGTAATTACTTATGTTGAGCACGGTGTTTGTGATATCGGTGTTGTCGGAAAAGATACAATTGCTGAGCATGGAAATGGTTTTTATGAGGTTATTGATCTTGGTATAGGAAAATGCCGTTTTGCACTTGCCTGTCCTAAAGGCACAGACTTTTTCTCGGGCTATAAGAGAAAGGTTGTTGCAAGCAAATATCCAAAGGTTGCAAAGGAATATTTTAAATCAAAGGGTATGGATGTTGATATTATTAAGATTGAGGGCAGTGTAGAGCTTGCTCCTCTTCTGGGACTTGCAGACGGTATTGTAGATATTGTTGAAACAGGTTCAACTCTAAAGGAAAACGGATTAGAGGTCGTTGCGGAAATTATGCCGATTTCTGCACGAGTTATTGTAAATATGGCTTCTATGAAACTCCGCAAGGACGAGATAGAACAATTTTTGAATGACCTTGAGCTTGCTTCAAAGGTTTAATGTAAAGGCGGGATAAGAATGAATATTACAAAAGCTAATGGTAAGTCTGAATATGAATTAATAAAAAATCTGAAAAAGCGTGCAGGTGAAACTGACAGCAAAATTGTTGATGCTGTAACAAACATTATCAATTCAGTTAAAAACGAGGGTGACACTGCCGTTAAGGAATTTACAGCACGATTTGACGGCTCTGTTCCTAAGAAAATGATAATAACAAAGGATGAGCTTCAGCAGTATATTGATTTGGTTGACGAGGATTTTAAAAATGCCATAATCAATGCCTGCAGGAATATACAGGATTTTCATCAGCGTCAGGCTCAGCAGTCATGGATGACAACTCAGCCAAATGGTGTTATAATGGGCCAGCGTGTACGCGGACTTAAAAGAGTAGGTATATATGTACCCGGCGGTACAGCTGCTTATCCGTCATCTGTTCTGATGAATGCAATTCCTGCAAAGATTGCAGGTGTTGAAGAAATTATTATGGTTACACCTCCGTCAAAGAATGGTGCACCTAATCCTGATATTATGGCTGCTGCTGCAATTGCGGGTGTTGATAAAGTGTTTTTAGTTGGCGGTGCACAGGCTGTTGCTGCTCTTGCATATGGTACTGAAACAATTCCAAAGGTGGACAAAATTGTCGGACCTGGAAATATTTTTGTTGCCACTGCAAAAAAACTGCTTTACGGAGTAGTTGATATTGATATGGTTGCAGGACCGTCAGAAATTCTTGTTGTTGCAGATAAGAGTGCCAAGCCGTCTTTCCTTGCGGCTGACCTTATGAGTCAGGCAGAGCATGATAAGCTTGCTTCGGCAATTCTTCTCACAACATCATCAGACATAGCAAAGCAGACTGCAAAAGAGATAGAAAAGCAGATGAAGGCTCTTGAAAGAAAAGAAATCATTGCAGAGTCTCTTAACAATTTTGGTGAAATTATTGTTTGCGAAAACTTGAAGCAGGCTATTGAATTTGCTAATGAGCTTGCACCTGAGCATTTGGAGCTTTGTATTGAAGAGCCGTTAAAATATATTGGTATGCTTGATAACGCAGGCTCTGTATTTCTCGGCAATTATTCTCCGGAGCCTCTTGGCGATTACTATGCAGGTCCTAACCATGTTCTTCCTACAAGTGGTACTGCAAGATTTTTCTCACCTCTTTCAGTTGACAGCTTTATTAAAAAGAGCTCATTTATATATTATACAGAAGACGAACTTCGTAAGGCTAAGGATGATATAATCAAATTGGCTGATACTGAGGGCTTGACTGCTCATGCAAATTCCATAAAGGTTAGATTTGAATAATGAGCAGAAAGAAAAAGAATGTTAAGGGTGTGCCTGCTTTAAGCTCTCTGCTGGTGATTATAATCGTTGCAATTATCTATTTTATTTCAGGCGGTGCAGGTGATTTCAAAGCAGATAAGGTTGAAAACACTCATACCTCATCAGAGGGTATTATTGTTCATTATCTTGATGTAGGTCAGGGTGACAGTGAATTTATAGAATTTCCTACAGGCAAGTGCATGCTCATTGATGCATCAATCTCTGAGTACGGCAGTGATATAGAGGATTATATTGAAAATCTTGGTTATGACAGAATAGATTATCTTGTTGCAACACATCCTCATGCAGATCATATCGGCGGTATGGAGGAAATTGTTGAAAGCTTTGATATCGGTGAAATATATATGCCGAGAGCTGTTACAACTACAAAAACATATTTAGATCTTCTTGAAACCGTTTCTGAAAAGAATTTAACTATCAGTACAGCTAAAGCCGGTAAGGTGATTACAGATGATAATATAAATATTGAATTTTTAGCACCTGTTAATGACGGGTATGAAGATCTTAATAATTTTTCTGCCGTGCTGAAAATTACATATAATAAGTCATCTTTTCTGTTTACAGGTGATGCCGAAGAGTTGTCAGAAGATGAAATGCTTGCCTCCTCATATTCCAAATTGAATTCAGATGTTCTTAAGGTAGGTCACCACGGAAGCAGGTATTCTTCATCAACAGAATTTTTGCAGGCTGTTTCTCCTGTATATTCAGTGATTTCATGCGGCAAAAATAATTCTTACGGACATCCTCATAAGGAAGCAATCAGCAGACTGAATGCCGTTAATTCGGAAATTTACAGAACTGATGAGCTTGGTACAATAACTATTTTTACTGCTGGTGACGGTGATTATGAAGTGGACTATAGATAGAATTGAGGGCAGTGTTGCCTTGTGCGAAATTGAAGATAAATCAATAATTAACATTCCCCTTAAGGCATTGCCTGAAGGTGTAAAAGAGGGGGATGTTATAAGTGTTTTTGCAGATAAAGCAGAAACAGATAACAGAAAAGAAAAAATAGATAAGCTGATGAACAGCTTGTTTAAGGATTGAGGTTTCATTATGAGAACTGCTAGAATTGAAAGAAATACAAAGGAAACACAAATTCTTGTTGAGTTAAATCTTGACGGAGGAGATGTTGAAATTTCCACAGGTATCGGATTTTTCGACCATATGCTGACTGCATTTGGTGTTCACGGCGGATTCGGACTTAAAATTAAGGTTACAGGTGATTTGGTGGTTGATACACATCATACTGTTGAGGATACCGGAATTGCTCTCGGTATGGCATTCAAAGAGGCTCTTGGTGATATGAGCGGAATTGTCAGATACGGAAGCTTTTCTATTCCTATGGACGAAGCTCTTGCCAACTGTGTGCTGGATATCTCAAACAGACCATTTCTTGTTTTTAAAGCATCCTTTGAGCAGGAAAAGTGCGGTGACTATGAAACCTGTGTAACAGAAGAATTTTTCAGAGCCTTTGCAATGAATTCCTGCATTACACTTCATATTAGTGTTCCGTATGGTGCAAATGCTCATCATGAAATTGAAGCAATATTTAAAGCGGTGGCTCATGCCATGAAGATTGCAAGCCGTAAAAATGAGGACGGATCAGTTCTTTCAACCAAAGGAGTTTTATAATGATTATTTTTCCTGCAATAGATATTATTGATGGTAAGCCTGTAAGGCTTTATAAGGGTGATTTTTCCACAGCAAAGCAGGTTGCTTCAGATGCACTTGAAACTGCTGAAAGCTTTGAAAAGGCAGGCTGTACATGGATACATATGGTTGATCTTGACGGATCATTAAAAAAAGAGCCAGTAAACAGTGAAACCTTTATAAGAGTTGCAAATGAAACTAATCTTAAGGTAGAACTTGGCGGCGGCATACGTACTATGAACGATATTGACTTCTATGTAAATAATGGTATAAGTCGAATTATTCTCGGTTCAGTAGCTCTTAAAAATCCTAAGCTTGTTGAAGAGGCTGTAAAAGAATTCGGTGATGTTATTGCTGTTGGGATAGATGCAAAAAACGGTTATGCTGCAGCAGAAGGCTGGGTACAGAACAGTGATGTTTATTTTACTGATCTTGCAAAGCAGATGGAAGCTGTGGGAGTAAAAACAATTATATATACAGATATTGGTAAGGACGGAACATTGTCAGGACCTAATATTGAACAGCTGGTAGAAATTAATGAGGCTGTTTCATGTAATATTACCGCATCAGGCGGAGTTACATCAATAACCGATATTCTTGCTCTGCGCGATAAAAAGCTTTATGGTGCTATTTGCGGAAAAAGTATTTATAAGCAGACTCTTGATTTAAGAGAAGCTGTGGAGGTTTGCAAATGATTGATGTAGAAAAGTATTTTAAAAAAGCGGATTTAATTCCTGCGATTATTCAGGAGGAATCTACAGGCGAAGTGCTTATGCTTGCCTATATGAACAGGGAATCAATGCAGAAAACACTCGAAACAGGATATACATGGTTTTGGTCTCGATCAAGGCAGGAACTTTGGAACAAAGGCGCAACATCAGGTCATCTGCAAAAAATTGTGTCAATCTACGGCGATTGTGATGACGACACACTGCTTATTAAGGTAGTGCAGACCGGTGCTGCATGCCATACAGGAAATCATTCCTGCTTTTTTAACGAAATTAAAGGAGAATTATAATGGATTATATCAGAAACGATTATGAAACAATTCTTGCAAGAAAATCAGCAAATGAAGAAGGTTCATATACCTGCTATCTTTTTGAACAGGGAATAGATAAAATATTAAAAAAAGTCGGCGAGGAATCAACAGAAATGGTTATCGCTGCTAAAAATGGTGATAAGGATGAAACTGTAGGTGAAATCTGTGATCTTTTATATCATACTCTTGTTATGATGGTTGATCAGGGTATCTCCATTGAGGATGTTGAGGCTGTGCTTCATAAAAGAGCCGAAAAAGCAGGCAATTTAAAGAAATTTCATCAGGTAGATAAAAACTCATAATGGCATATAAGAAATGGATTGTTGCTGATGCTGATAAAGAAAAAGCATCGCTGTTAAGTGAAAAACTGAATATTGATCCGTTTATTGCTTTTTTGCTTGTTTCACGCGGAATAGATGATGAGCTTTCAGCAAGTGATTTTATGTCATCCCGCTGTGCTTTTTCTTCACCATATTCACTGAAAGATATGGACAAAGCGGTAAGCAGAATAAATAAAGCACTTGAGCTTGATGAAAAAATATGTGTTTATGGTGATTACGACTGTGACGGAGTAACATCTACGGCATTGCTGTATACTTTTTTTGAAAGTCTTGGTGCAAATGTTATTTATTTCATACCAAATCGTCTTACTGACGGGTATGGTATGAATTTTTCTGCTATTGATGAAATAAAGCAGAAGAATACTGATTTAATTATTACTGTGGACAATGGTATTTCTGCCATTGAAGAGGCGGAATATATTTATTCACTCGGCATGGAGCTTATTGTAACCGATCATCACCAGGTTGGTGAGGTTTTGCCTAAAGCTGAGGCAGTTATTAATCCTCACAGAAAAGATAATAATATTACTTTCAGAGATTTTGCAGGTGTCGGAGTAGCTTTCAAGCTTGCATGTGCTGTATATGAGGGTGATGTAGATGAACTGCTTGATCAGTTTTCTGATCTGGTTGCTATAGGAACAATCGGTGATGTAGTTCCATTGAAAAGTGAAAACAGAGGTCTCGTTCGTTACGGACTTGAACTTATCAATAATGATTCACGAATAGGAATAACTGCTCTCAGACAGGCAGCAGGTAATGCAGACAAAATTCTCGGTGCAGTTGATGTTGCTTTTCAGATATGCCCCAGAATTAATGCTGCAGGTCGAATGGACAGTGCTTATAACGCACTTGAACTGCTGATAAGTGATTATTATGAGGAAGCCCGATTTAAAGCAGAACAGCTTAATTTAGAAAATGCACATCGTCATGAAGTCGAAAATAATATTATTGATGATATAAAAAATATTATCAGTAAAAATCCTGAGCTTACAGACAACAGGGTAATTGTATTGTCAGGCAAAGGTTATCATCATGGTGTCATCGGAATAGTAGCATCTCATATTGTTTCAATGTACGGCAAGCCTGCAATTATACTTGCTGTTGATGAAAACGGCGAGGCAACAGGCTCAGCAAGAAGCATAGATGGTTTTAATATTTTTGATGCTATAAATTCATGTGCTGACATACTTACACATTTCGGCGGTCATCCTTTAGCTGCCGGTCTCGGCATTATGGCAGATGATATTGATAATTTCAGAATAAAAATAAACGAATTTGCAGAGAAGAATTATCCGGTTATGCCTGTGGAAACTTTGAAGCTTGACTGCAAGCTTTCACCTTTTTATCTTAACACAGAGCTGGTGGATAATCTTACAGCATTAGAGCCTTATGGTGCTGATAATTCTCAGCCTGTTTTTGGCTTGTATAATCTTGAGCTTTTGTCCGTTTCTCCTATCAGCGAAGGAAAGCATATCAGACTGGAACTGCAAAAAAAGGGAAAAAATATCAGAGCAGTGGTTTTCAGAACAACTGAGGATATGTTTCCTTATAAAACAGGGGATAAGATTGACCTTGCCGTAAAGCTTTCAAAAAATCTTTTTAAGGGTAAATATTATCTGTCTGTTCAGGCTGTTGATTATAGACTTAATGGTATTAATGATGACAAATATTTCAGCGAAAAGTCAGATTATGAGCTGTTTAATATAGGCTGTAAGAATAAAACAGCGCTATATCCGAGCCGAGAGAATTGTGCTGTAGTGTATAAATTTTTAAAACAGAATAACGGCTGGATATACAGCGACGAGGACTTGTATTTTGCTTTGGAACAAAAGATTACTTTCGGTCAGCTTTGCTTTGCTCTCAAGGCTTTTGAGGAAGCCGGACTGATATGCAGAAATAAAATTATAACTCTTAATAAAACAACTCAAAAAGTTGTTTTGGACGATACTAATATACTTAAATCATTGAAGGGAAGACTTTAAATGAGTGATACTGTATATACAGAAAATTATGAAGACGGCTTTGCCGAGTTTTTTGAAAAAGTAAAGGATTCTCATTATGACAAGGAAATAATTGAAAAAGCGTACAATCTTGCAAGAGAAGCTCATAAGAATCAGCGCAGGCGTTCAGGTGAGCCTTATATTATGCACCCTGTTGCCGTAGCTAAAATACTGTTTAAGCTTGGTATGGATAATGAGTGTATCGTCGGTGCACTTCTTCATGATGTTGTGGAAGATACAGATTATGATTTGAACTATATAAAAACTCAGTTTGGTGAGGAAGTTGCTCATTTAGTTGACGGTGTAACAAAGCTTGGTCAGATTCCGCTTTCTACAAGGGAGGAGGTTCAGGCCGAAAATATAAGAAAAATGTTCATGGCTATGAATGAGGACATACGAGTTATTATCATAAAGCTTTGTGACAGACTTCATAATATGCGTACTCTTGAGCATATGCCTCCTCACAAACAGCGTGAAAAGAGCCTTGAAACGCTTGAAATATACGCTCCTATTGCCCACAGATTAGGCATTCGTGCCATTAAAGAGGAATTAGAGGATCTTGCAATTTTTTATCTTGATCCTATCGCATACAAAGAAATTGAAAAAAATCTTTCTATGAAAAAAGAGCAGGGTGAAAAATTCCTTTCTGAGATTACAAATGAAATCAGTGAAAGAATTACTCCTGTTATAAAAAATGTGCAGATTACTTCAAGAGTGAAATCTGTACACGGAATATTCCGCAAGGTATATATAAAGGGTAAGAATTTTGAGCAGATTTATGATATTTATGCCGTAAGAATTATTGTTGATTCAATGATTGACTGCTACAATGCTCTCGGAATAGTGCATGATATGTTTAAGCCCCTGCCAGGCAGATTTAAAGATTATATTTCAATGCCTAAGCCCAATATGTATCAGTCACTTCATACAACAGTTCTTACCAAGTCAGGTATTCCTTTTGAAATTCAAATTCGTACATGGGATATGCATCGTACTGCCGAATACGGTATTGCTGCCCATTGGAAATATAAGCTCGGCAAGTTCGGCAAGGATAAGATTGATGATCATCTTGAATGGGTGCACAGAATTGTCGAGTCAGGCAATAATGCAGAAAATGCAGAAGAGCTTGTAAATAACATTAAGGGTGACCTTTCAACTGAAGAAGTATATATTTTTACTCCTCGCGGTGATGTAAAATCTTTGCCTAAGGGTGCTACGGTTATTGACTTTGCCTATGCAATTCACTCAGCTGTAGGCAATAAAATGGTTGGTGCTAAGGTTGACGGAAAAATAGTTAATATTGACTATAAAGTCAAGACAGGGCAGATTGTTGAAATTATTACATCAAATCAGCAGGGCAAAGGTCCGAGCCGTGACTGGCTTAATATTGTTACTACAGGTGAGTCGAGAAGCAAAATTCGTGCATGGTTTAAAAAAGAAAAGCGTGAAGAAAATATTGTCCGCGGAAAATCTGAGGTTGAGCGTGAGCTTAAGCGTAACTTTATACGCCTTACAGGTGAGGACTATGAAAAGTTTTTACTTAAAATTGCGGAACGTCAGCATTTTACCAATCTGGATGATTTTTATGCCGCAGTAGGCTATGGCGGTATTCAGATAACTCGTCTTATGCCCGGTATAAAGGATGAATATAACAGAAACTGGAAGCCTCAGGAAGTACCTAAACCTTCTGTTCCTGCGTCGCCCCAGAATACAGGAAGTAAAAATACAGACGGCATTATTGTTGAGGGTATAGATAACTGCCTTATCAAAATTGCCAGATGCTGTTCTCCTATTCCGGGAGAAGAAATTATCGGCTTTATAAACCGAGGAACAGGTCTTACTATTCATAGAAAGGACTGTGTAAATGTTCCTGTAGATATTGCTTTGTCACCCGAGCCGCACAGATGGGTTAATGCTCACTGGGACAGCAGTGTTAAGGTTGAAGCACGCTCAACTATTGATGTTTATGCAATTGACCGTGATGGCGTTGTGCTTGACATCACAACAAAAATGGCAAGTGCACATGTTAAAATATACTCTATTAATGCAAGACCTATTAATGATGGAAATTGTCTTACAACAATGTCAATTTCAGTAAATTCAAAGGAGCATCTTGAAAGTGTTGTAAAGCTGTTAAGAAAAATAGATGGTGTTTATCATATTGAAAGAAGTGGAAATGAATGAAAGCGGTAATACAAAGAGTAATAAATTCTTCTGTTGCAATTGACGGAATGGTTGTCGGTTCAGTGGAAAAGGGATATATGATTTTACTTGGTGTTGAACAGGGTGACACAAAGGCAGATGCAGATAAGCTTATTAAAAAAATTCCCGTTCTTCGTGTTTTTGAGGACGAAAATGGCAAAATGAATTTATCATGCCTTGATGTAGATGGCGAAATTTTGGTTATATCGCAGTTTACCCTGTGTGCAGATTGTTCTCACGGCAGACGGCCGTCGTTTACTGCTTCTGCACCTCCTGATATTGCAAATGAGCTTTACGAATACTTTGTTGATGAATTGAAAAAGAGTGGTATTCGTAAGGTTGAAACAGGGGAATTTGGTGCTGATATGAAAGTGTCACTTATCAATGACGGACCTGTTACAATAATTCTTGACAGTAAGGATCTGAAATAATGTTAGAAATTAAATCAGCTGTTTTCGGAAGTCTGCAAAATAATTGCTACTTAATAACAGACGTGGATACCGGTATTAGTGCACTGATTGACTGCACTGAATGCAGTGACAAAATGAAAAATTTTATCAGCGGTGCAGACCTTAAATATATTTTTCTTACCCATGGTCATTTTGATCATATCGGCGGTGTTAAAGAAGTAAAAGAGCTGACAGGTGCTGAGGTTGTTATAAGCTGTGAGGATGAAATAATGCTTTCATCAGGAAAAAGCAGTCTTGCCGCTTTCTGCGGAGCTAAACAGAATAATGTGACTGCTGATGTCATTGCTAAAGACGGCGATGAAATAATGCTTGGCAAAACTGCAATTAAAGTTATGGCAACAAGCGGGCATACTAAAGGCGGAGTATGTTATATTGCAGATGATAATATTTTTACCGGTGATACATTATTTTTCTGCTCCTGCGGAAGAACTGATTTTCCGGGCGGCTCAAGCAGAGAAATGCTTGCAAGTTTGAAGAAACTTTCTGAGCTTGAAGGAGATTATAAAATTTATCCCGGTCATGACAGAGAATCTACTCTTGATTTTGAACGTGAAAATAATCCTTATATGAACAGGTAATCAAATGATTTTAAAAGTAGTTAATCATGCCTTTGGATATGATATGAAAAATATCTGCACAGTCTTTTTTCCTTATGAAAAAATCAGGGAAGAGGGAGAAGATGATATTGTTGTTATCACTGAAATGCGGGGTAATGACTTTATTGTTGATGCAAGGGTATATGATAAAATATTAAGAAAACAACATACCGTTATGCAAAATGAGGATATGGCAACCGCCGTGTCTGTTTTGCTGTATAATGTGTTAAGCGAACTTATGGGATTTGAAGTGCCGTGGGGAATTCTTTTCGGTGTCCGCCCTGCCAAGCTTATGCACAGATTTGCAGAGCAGTATACATTGCAGGGGGCAAGAAATTATTTTATTAATAATTTTCTTGTTTCACCCCAAAAAACAGATCTCGCCATTGAGGTTATGAAACACGAAAACAAGATTATTGCACTTTCACAAAATAAGTCTTTTTCTCTTTATGTTTCTATACCCTTCTGTCCTACCAGATGTTCATATTGTTCTTTTGTATCACATTCAATTGAACGTACTAAAAAATTGATGACACCTTATGTAGAGCTTTTGTGTGAAGAGCTTAAGAAAACAGGTGAAATAGCGAAGAAGCTTGACTTAAGGCTTGAGACTATTTATTTCGGCGGAGGAACACCGACTACTCTGTCTGCAAAACAGCTTACCAAATTATTTGATACAATAAAAGAAAACTTTGATTTGTCAACGTTAAGAGAATATACTGTTGAGGCAGGCAGACCGGATACTGTTACTGAAGAAAAATTGCTTGCTCTGAAAAATGCAGGTGTAGGAAGAATAAGCATTAATCCTCAAAGCTTTAATGACAATGTTCTTGAAGCGATAGGAAGAAAGCATACAGCAGAGCAGACTATTAAGGCGTTTGATTTGGCACGAAAGTGCGGTTTTGATAATATAAATATGGATTTTATTGCAGGACTTCCAAAAGATGATCTTGATTCGTTTAAGAACAGTATAACTATTGCTGATGACCTTTCTGCAGAATCAGTCACAATACATACTCTTGCGATAAAATCAGCTTCATATATGTCGACAAGGGATAAAACCTTTGATCTGACAGACAGGCTTACAACGTCAGCAATGGTGGATTTCTCTAACGAATTCCTTTCAGGAGCGGGATATTATCCATATTATATGTACCGTCAGTCAAAATCACTCGGCAATCTTGAAAATGTCGGCTGGTGCAAGCCTGATAAAGACTGTTTATATAATGTATTTATGATGGATGAAACTCATTCGGTTTTCGCTGTTGGTGCAGGTGCAGTTACAAGACTTAAAAATCAGGATACAGGTCATATCGACAGAATTTATAATTATAAATATCCTTATGAATATATAAATGATTTTGATGAGATAATAAAGCGAAAGAACGGAATATTAAGTTTTTATAAATAATATAATTTAATGACCGTACTGTATTGAAAATCTCCGTATTTTGTAATATAATCAATAAGAGGTGATTGCTATGTCTAATCCATTTTCAGATTTATTTTCTAAATCCAATAATCCTAAGCTCGATGAAATGCTTTCAAAAACCCGTGATGTTGCTGAAATTCTTGGTAAAAAGAGTGCAGAACATCTTGATTTAAGCCGTAAAAAAGTTGAGCTGTTTGACATGAAAACAAAGCTTTCAAAATTATATGAAAAATTCGGAAAACAGAAGTATAATTCTATTGTAGGATTAGATGCAGAAGATGAATCATCCGAGGATTTTATATCAAAAATAACTGAGATTAATGAAAAAATTTCTCTTTTGGAAGAGGAAATAGATGCCGCAAAGGCAAAGTTCAGCGAGGCTGTGCAGCGTACAAAGGAAACCTTCCAGAAAGAAATGGAAAAGGCTGCAGCACCAAAAGCTGAGGTTGATGTTTCTGAATTTTTTGAAACTGAAGATGATGAATAATGAATATAAATAATCAATAGGAAGTATAAATTAAGGCAGTGTATTTTACACTGCCTATTTTTTTATTTCGGGTGATTATTTTGGAAAAGGGAATAAAACAAAAATATATCAGCTCTGCAGTATTTATGCTTGCTGCAACAATTCTGGTGAAGGTTATAAGTGCTGTTTACAAAATTCCGCTTACAACATATATAGGTGCTACAGGAAGGGGCTATTTTTCAATAGCATATAATCTTTGCCTGCCTGTTCATGCACTTACCATGGGTGCTTTTCCTATAGCATTAACAAAGCTTGTAAGCAGCTGTAACGCAAAAGGTAATGCTGAAAAAATTGCTAAGCTCTGGAAAGCTTCAAAAAAGCTTTTTTTTATAGTCGGTATTTCCGGTATGGTTGTTATTTTGCTATGTGCAAAGCCTTATGCTGATTTTATATCATCATCACCAAAGAGTATTTATACGATTATGGCATTAGCACCTTCAGTGTTCTTTTCCTGCCTTGCGGCCTGTCACAGAGCTTTCAGCGAGGGCTTTCTTGATATGAAACCTACCGCGATAAGTCAGCTTATAGAAGCCTTTATAAAGCTGATTTTCGGCTTGCTTCTGGCAAAATCAGCAATGTCGTATTTGTATGATTTTTATTATATTAACGGCACTGTTCTTGGTGTAGTTATGGATAATGAAAAGCAGGCGTTATCGGCAATTTATCCTTTAACCTCTGCAGCGGCAATGCTTGGTACAACTCTTGGAAGTATGGCTGCATATGTATTTTCAAAGATATATACCTGTATAAATTACAGCAAATATAAAATTAAAGGATTGTCTTATAAAAACGAGTATGATGAGCTGTTAAGATTTTGTGCACCTCTGGTGCTTGCTACGGTTATCCAAAGTATTTCAAATTTTCTTGATACATCAAGCATACAGTATTGCCTATCTCTATGTAACAAAGAGACTTTAGCAGAAATATATAAAATGCAAAGCGATGATATATATACATATGTTTTCGGTATATTTGCCGCCGCTCTTGACTTTAAAAATCTCGTTCCGGCAATAGTTATGGCGCTTGGTGTTACGGCGGTTCCTGCTGTCAGCTCAGCATTTGAAAGCAGTGCTGAGAGATTTTCAAAGCTTATTAATGAAATATTTAAGTATACTGTTATTCTTGGAGTTGGCGGAGGTCTGGTACTTTCTTTGTTTTCTAATGAATTACTGGATTTGTTTTATTCTAAAAACAATGCAGATATTGTAATGAATGCAGAACGATTTTTATTTTATTCGGGTGTAACGATTCTGCCGTGCTGTTTTGCTGTTACCTCTGTATATTGTACACAGGCACTTGGATTTGCAAAGCAAACGATTGTGCCGTTTGCTATAGGTGCAGGTGTCAAGGTTGCACTGAATTTTCTTCTTGTATCTAACAGTGAAATAAATATCCTTGGCACATGCGTATCAAATTTTTTCGGGTTTCTGGTTATAATTATTGCTAATATGATTACAATACATAAGAAAACCAATACAAAATTTGATTTGAAAAGCTTGATTATTAAGCCTGTTTTTGTGGGAATTCTGACTTATTTTGCGGTTGATTACGTAAAAACCTCACTTTTTCTTGATATAGGAAAATTTTATCTTTTAGTCATTTTGCTGATTATTCTTGCAGTTTTTTATTCAATATTACTAATGATTTTTAAGATTATTTCAATCGGTGAGATTAAACTCCTAAAATAATGTAAATTTTGTTCCTAAATACTTGAAATTTTTATTTTGATATTGTATCATTAATTTGACAAGTTAATCGAAAGTGAGAAAAATTGTGGCTATTCATTTTGACAAGAAAGATAAATATAACATTGATGATTTAATCTCGGTTGTCACTTTACTGAGATCACCGAACGGATGTCCGTGGGATAGGGAACAGACTCACTTTTCTATTAAAAAGAATTTTATCGAAGAAACCTATGAGGTTATTGAAGCTATCAATAAAGAAAGTGTTGATGGACTTCGGGAAGAGCTTGGCGATGTTCTTCTTCAGATTTTGCTTCACTGCGAAATGGAAAGAGAGCAGAATAATTTTAATTTTTCAGATATATGCAATGAGCTATGTCAAAAATTGATTGTTCGCCATCCCCATGTGTTCGGCAATGCTGAGGCTGATAATGTGCAGGATGCACTGTCAAGCTGGGACGCTGTCAAGCAGAAAACCAAAGGTCAGAAAAAGAGCAGTCAGGCTATGACCTCTGTACCTATTGAGTTGCCTGCACTTATGAGAGCACAAAAAGTTCAGCATAAGGCGGCTAAGTCAGGATTTGACTGGCAGGACAGTTCAGGCGCTTTTGATAAAATCTATGAGGAGATTAACGAGTTAAATAGTGCCATAGACCATAATAATCAGTCTGAAATTGAAAATGAATTCGGCGACTTGCTGTTTTCCTGTGTTAATATTGCCAAATTTATAGGCGTTGACAGTGAAGAAGCACTTAAGGCTTCTACGGATAAATTTATTCAGCGCTATATAATCGTTGAGCAGTTGGCAGAGAAAAAGGGCATGTCTATGAAGGATTCTTCTATTAAAGAGCTTGATGAACTTTGGAATAAGGCAAAAGAAATATTAGCTGATTAATCAGCAAAAAACGGAGGAATTTTACTATGAACAAAACAGAACTCGTTGCAGCAGTTGCAGAGAAGGCAGAACTTTCAAAGAAGGATGCAGACGCAGCAGTAACAGCAGTATTAGATGCAGTTAAGGAAGCTCTTGCTGACGGTGATAAGGTTTCACTTGTAGGCTTTGGAACATTCTCTGTAAAAGAGCGTGCAGCTCGCACAGGTATCAATCCACTTACAAAAGAGCCAATGTCAATCGCTGCTTCAAAAGTTCCTGCATTCAAGGCTGGTGCAGCTCTTAAGGATGCTGTAAAATAAGTAAAATTTTACATCAAAGGCATTGCCGGCATAGCTTGCAGTGCCTTAATTTTTTTCTTAGCTAAACTTTAATTTGTTTGGATAAAACGGAGTTTTTATGAGATTAGATAAATATCTTAAGGTTTCAAGAATTATAAAGCGCAGAACTATAGCGAATGAGGCTTGTGATGCGGGTAAAGTTGAAGTAAACGGTAAAATCGTCAGAGCATCCTATGATGTTAAGATTGGTGATGTAATCAAGGTTACTCTCGGTAACAGCGAAAAGAGCTATAAGGTTTTGATGATTACCGAACATGCACTAAAAGAAGATGCCTCAAAAATGTTTGAACAGTTATAATATATTGTAAATCACCTGCATATTATTAAGCAGGTGATTTTTTATGGAAAGAGAAGTACAGCATAGCCTATCACTTACTAACAGAGAGAATCTGTCTGTTACGGGTGTTAGTGATGTAGATGCCTTTAACGAGCAGGAGATACTCGTTATCTGTGATTTTGGCGAATTGAATATTAAGGGCGAGCTTTTGCATGTTGAGGAGCTGAGTGTTGAAAGCGGTTTGCTTACCGTAAGCGGAAAAATAACATCTCTTGTGTATAGTGAAAAAGTTACCTCAACTTCAATTTTTAAGAAGCTGTTTGGTGGCTGAGGCTGTATTTTATGCTGTGCTTGTCGGTATGATATTAGGTGTATATTATGATGTGACCAGATTTTTTAGACTGGTGTTCAAAGAAAAGTTTGTTTTTGATTTTATTTTTTGTGTGGTTTCAGCTCTGGTGTTTTACTGCTATTTGCTGGTGTTTACCAATGGTGCAGTTCGCACAGGATGCCTGCTGTTTATTTTACTTGGACTAGTGCTTTATTTATTAACAGCAGGTTATGTTACAAAAAAGCTTGAGCATTCAATTGCGAAAAAGGTAAGAGTAAGGCTGAAAAAATTAAAAAACAAGCTAAAAAGTTTTCAAAAAGTGTTGCATTTACCGCGTAGACTATATTATAATATACCAAAGCGTAAAATGAGTGTGAAAAGTAAAGGTGATACTGATGGAAAAGGAAAAAAACAGTAATAAACTGCTTGAGTACATTGTAAATAATAAAAAGAAAATAACAAATGGTGTTATGATTTTTATTGTGCTCAGCGCGTTTATTTTTCTCAGTGCTACACTTATAAAAAATACATCATCAATTAATCGTCTTGAAATTCAAAAACAGGAGGTTGCTGCTCAGCTTGAGGCTGAAAATCAGTCAAATGATGAGCTTATGGCAATTCTTGAAAATGAAGATAAGGATGCTTATATTGAGCAAAAAGCACGCGAAAAAGGATATGCCAAGTCCGACGAAGTTGTATTTTATGATATTTCGGCAAGCGAGTAAGATTTAAAAGGTCGAGTTTTCGACCTTTTTTTCTTAGATAAGCTATTAATTTTAAGTTGAGGATTATTTATGTATTTACAAATGGTTGCTCCGTGTCTTCTCGGACTGGAGGGTTTGGTCAGTGATGAACTGAAGCAAATGGATGCAGAAAATGTTTCTGCAGAAAATGGACGAGTATTTTTTGAAGGCGACGAGTGTATGCTGGCAAGAGCAAATATAAACAGCCGTTTTTCAGAAAGAATACTTATTGTGCTGGACAGGTTCAAGGCAGTTACCTTTGAAGAGCTGTTTCAGGCAGTAAAGGCTCTGCCATGGTCAGAATTTATCGGTTCTGCAGATACCTTTCCTGTAAAGGGCTACAGCATTAATTCTGCTTTGCATTCAGTTCCGGACTGCCAGAAAATAATAAAGAAGGCTGTTGTTGAATCACTTAAGGAAGATTATAATATTTCATGGTTCGAAGAAAGCGGACCTGTACATCAAATTCAGTTTTCAATTATGAAGGATGATGTTACAATAATGCTTGATACAACAGGCAGAGGCTTGCATAAAAGAGGATACCGTCCCGAATCAAATGATGCACCTATCAGAGAAACTCTGGCAGCTGCACTGTGTTCACTGTCAAGACTTCGGCATTATCATACACTTTATGATCCATGTTGCGGCAGCGGAACAATTCTTATTGAGGGTGCTATGCTTGCGCATAATATTGCTCCTGGTATTAATCGTAATTTTGAATGTGACAGATGGGGATTTATTCCTGAAAGTGCGTGGATGCAGGAGCGTCAGCGCTGTCATGATATTATAAAAACCGATACGGATTTTACGGCATTCGGCAGTGATATTGATTTTCATGCACTTGAGCTTACAATGACTAATGCAAAAAGAATAGATGTTGATAAGTTTATAAGACTTGAGCAGGCTGATATAAAGAATTTTAATCCCTCAACAGAAAAAGGTACTCTTGTTACAAATCCGCCTTACGGTGAAAGAATGCTTGATATAAGAGAGGCTGAAAAGCTTTATCGCATTATGGGTGAAAAATTTGCTGCAAAACGCGGATGGTCATACGGCATTATTTCGCCTGATGAAGAGTTTGAAAAGGTGTTCGGCAGAAAGGCCGATAAAAGAAGAAAGCTTTATAACGGCATGATAAAATGCCAGTATTATATGTATTTTAAGTAAAGATGATAAAAGGAGAAGATAATATGAATTTCAGAGATAAGTACAATCAGTGGCTTAATTTTGCTGATGAAGAAATCAAAAATGAACTTCTGTCTTTGTCAGATGAAAAGGAAATTGAGGACAGATTTTATAAGGATTTAGAGTTTGGAACAGGCGGTCTCCGCGGTATTATGGGTGCAGGTTCAAACAGAATGAACAGATACACTGTAGGCAAGGCAACATTAGGTCTTGCGAATTATCTTAAAAGCAAGAATAAAGGTAAAAAAATATCTGTTGCTATTGCATGTGACTCAAGGCTTAATTCAAAAGAATTTTTGTGGAAGGCTGCACAGGTGTTTGCTTCATGCGGAATAAAGGTTTATGCATATGTAACTATTGTTCCGGTTCCTGTATTGTCTTTCACAACACGCTATCTCGGATGTACAGCAGGTGTTATGATTACAGCATCACATAATCCTAAAGAGTATAACGGCTATAAGGTGTATGATGAAAAGGGATGCCAGTTCTGTACCGAAGATGCAAAAAATGCAATAGGCTTTATTAACGAAGTAACTGATTATTCAAAAATATATAATGAAGATGAGGATTCTGCAACATATATCGAAAAGGGTATGATTATCCCTATCGGCGATGATGAGCTTGAGGCGTTCATTAAAGAGGTTAAAAAGCAGTCAATATACGCTGTTCCAAGTGATTTGAAAATTGTATACACACCTCTTCACGGAACAGGAAATATTCCTGTGCGCAGGGTTTTAGAAGGTATGAATGTAACAATACTTAAGGAGCAGGAAGAACCTAACGGTAATTTCCCTACAGTGCGCTCTCCCAATCCTGAAGAAAAGGATGCTCTCAACCTTGCAATAGAAAAGGCCAAAGAAATTGACGCAGATCTTGTTCTTGGAACAGATCCTGACTGCGACAGAGTCGGCATTGCTGTTAAAGACGGTGATGATTATGTTCTCTTTACAGGTAATCAGACAGGGGCTCTTCTTGTAAAATTTGTGCTTTCTATGAGAAAAGAGCAGTTAAATGAAAAATCAACTCTTGTAAAGACAATTGTTACCTCTGAGCTTGGTGCAAATATCGGAAGAAAATTCGGTTTGCAGGTAGAAGAAACTTTAACAGGATTTAAGTATATCGGAGATAAGATTAATAAATATGAGGCTTCAGGTGAACAGGAATTTGTTATTGGTTATGAGGAGTCATATGGTTATCTTGTGGGAACTCATGCAAGAGACAAGGATGCGGTTGTTTCATCAATGCTTATTTGTCAAATGGCGGCATGGTATAAAAATCAGGGAAAAACTCTTGTTGACGGATTAAATGAAATTTATGATGAGTATGGATATTATCTTGATTTTCTTGATTCATTTGTGCTTAAGGGCAAGGACGGTGCAGAAAAGATTTTAAGTCTCATGACTTATTTCAGAGATAAGGGTACAGACTTGTTTGAGGGAATTGAAAGCATAACTGATTTCAGTACAGGTATTAGAGATCTTCCTAAAGAAAATGTACTTAAATATACATGGGCAGACGGCTCTTGGATGGCTGTAAGACCATCGGGAACGGAACCTAAAATAAAAATATACTATTCAATAGTTGATCCTGAAAAAGAAAATGCCAAGCTCAGACTTGAAAGCATAAGAGAGAAAATTAAGAAAATAATTAATAATTAACGGAGACAGAATATGAATAAAATTCAGACTTATGTAGAAAATGTTTTGCAGCCAAAGCTTCAGGGTGACGGCGGATGGGTTGAATTCGTTTCTCTTGAAGGCAATGAACTCAATCTTATTTTCAGAGGTGAGTGTTCAAAATGCCTTATTTTACATCGCTGTGTTGAATGGATTGAAGAGCAGATAAAAAATGATTTGAAAAAAACAGTTAAGATTAACGCAATTCGCAAAAAGCCTTATTTTCAGGATGTTTAATGGAGGTGACTGTTAATGGCACATATTAAGGTTGTAAGACGTTCTATGAGACCTGAGGAGTGGACTGATTTACGCTTCGGATGGCTTAAAAGATATATTTATGACAAAAAGTGGGAAATTACAAATCTTATGATTCGTGATGCCCGCCAGATTTCCGAAATGGAATTTGAATATTACAGTGATGAATACAGACCGCTTAATAAAGGTGATATGTATTTTACACCCGATGGCACTGCTTTTATTAAGGCGGATGTAGATATTCCTGCTGACCTGCAGGGAAAAGAGCTTTGGTTTTCGCTTAAAACTGCAGCAGAAATCTGTGTAAAGGTAAACGGAAAGTATATCGGCGGAGTAGATCCTAACAGAGAGCGTATGCTTCTTTCACCGTATATTGATGATAAAGAAACTCTGCATTTTGATATGATGGGTTATAACCGCTCCAAGCCTGATGATGAGCGTAATCCTGAGAGCCTGTCGGTCCGCGGATGCCGTCAGATTTTTGAAGGTGCTTATATCTGCACTGTAAATCATAAGGTGCAGGATCTTGTGTGGGATTTTGAACTCCTTCTTGATATTGCAAAAAGTGATTTGTTTAATGAGGATTACAGAAGCTTCCTTAACAAAGAGCTTAATAATGCAATGAACTTGATTGATTTTGACAGTGATGAGCTAACGGGAGTTGAGGAATGTCAGAAATATCTTAACGATGTTGTGTTTGCAAATGATAATTATAAGGGCTGCGGTGATGTAGCTTTAATTGCTCATTCGCATCTTGACATTGCATATTACTGGCGCAGAATTCATGCTGTGCAGAAAAATCTCAGAACTGTACTTATTCAGCTGAGACTTATGGATAAATATCCTGATTTTAAGTATACTCATACTCAGCCTTATGTTTATGAAACTCTTGAAAAGTATTATCCTGAAGTATTTGAAGAACTTAAGGAAAAGGTTGCAAACGGTCAGTTTGAACCTGTAGGTGCAATGTATGTTGAGCCTGACTGCAATGTTCCTTCTGCTGAATCTCTTATAAGACAGTGTTTATATGGTCAGCAGACCTATGAGCGTATGTTCGGCAAAAGAGTGAATAATGCATGGCTTCCTGATGTTTTCGGCAACAGCTGGATTTTACCGCAGATATTAAAAAAGAGCGGCGTTGATTATTTCGTTTCAAATAAAATGTCCACTTGGAATGACACAAACAGATTTCCTCACAATAACTTTATATGGAGGGGAATTGACGGCACGGATGTTCTTGCATGCGTTCCTCCGACTCATTTTATTACATGGAATATGCCGTCACAGATACAGGAAAACTGGGAGGCTTATATAGATAAAGACAGCGGCGGTCAGACAATGAATATGTTTGGCTATGGTGACGGCGGTTCAGGCTGTACAGAAGAAATGATAGAGCTTATGCACCGTTTTGACAAGCTTTCCATAATGCCGAAATGCGAGCATATGGGGGGAGCAGAGTTTCTTGAGAAAAACCTTGCAGATAATGATAATCTTGAGGTTTGGGACGGCGAGCTTTATCTGGAGATGCACCGTGGTACATTTACCACTAAATCCGATATGAAGCGTGCAAACCGCAGACTTGAGTTCAAACTGCGTGACGCTGAAATGCTTTCAGTGCTCAGAGATGAAGATAATACACAGGAGTTAAGAGATATATACAAAAAGCTTTTGATTAATCAGTTCCATGATATTCTGCCCGGCTCTCATATTCATCCTGTTTTTGAGGATGCTATGGCAGACTATGCTGAAATTGAAGAAAAGCTTGATAAAATTATCGGTACCGGAAGTAAGTATTTCAATACTCTCAATTTTACAAGAGATGTTCTTACATTTATTCCTAACAAAAAGGGTACTGCTACACGCTATGGCATAAAGGGCAACTGGATAATTCCTAATATACCGTCACTTTCATCAGCTTCATTACGTGCTGTTAAGAATAATGAAGAGTGGATCACAGTTGACGAAACTGTTGAAACTCCGTATTACAGCATAAACTTTAACGAAGACGGCTCTATTGCATCACTTTATGACAAAAAGCTTGACAGAGAGTGGGCAAGCGGTGATTTCAATAAGCTTAAGATTTATACAGACTGCCCCGGAAATTATGATGCATGGGATATTCTTCCTAACTACAAGGATAAGCAGATTGATGTTAAGGTCAGCGAGGCTCTTTCTCTTTGTGAAAAAGACGGTGAAAGTGCAACCTTTAAAACAGTGCTGGCTACTGAAAAATCAAGCTGGACAATGCTTATTCGTGTATTCAGACGCAGCCGCGGAATAGAGGTTGAAAATATTGTTGACTGGAACGAAAAGCATAAGCTTGCCAAAGCGGAATTTAGCTGTAATATTTTAAGCAGAAAGGCTCTTTGCGATACCTCAGCAGGCTTCATTGAACGTGATACACACAGAAATACTACATGGCAGCAGGCTCGATTTGAAACATGTCATCACAAGTGGGCTGATATGTCTGAAACCGACGGCGGTATTGCACTGATTAATGACGGAAAGTACGGAATCGGCTTTGATAATAATACAATGTCACTGTCACTTCTGCGTGCAACAATACGTCCTGATGTAACATCTGATATAGGAACGCATAATTTTTGCTATATGATTATGCCTCATAGTAATGATGCTGTTAATGCTGATATAAATAAGTGTGCATTACAGTACAATATTCCTCTTGTTAAGGCTGATGCAGAATATAATGGTGAAAGCTTTGCACCTCTTTATATGCAGGCAATGAAAAAGTCTGAAAGCGGCTTAATGACTGTTATCAGACTCAGCGAGCAGAATGGCAGCAGAGGCAGAATAAAGCTTGATAAAAAGGTAAAACTTCTTAATATGCTTGAGGATGTTGAGAGTGAAACAGATGTTATTGAATATAAGCCTTTTGAGATTATAACAATAGGAGTTTAACAGTGACCGGTATACAGATAATTATTATTGCTGCTGTGGTTCTTGTCGTTCTCAGTGTGATTATTTTTCCTGTAATAAACAGACGCTCTTTCAGAAATCTTCCGCCTGAACAGCAGGTAAGAATTATTATGAAAGAAGCAAAAGGATTGGTGTATTTTAAAAATGTGTCAAAGGGAAGTACAGGCGTACTTTACTATGTAAAAAACAAACGGAAGATTTTGTGTTTCCCGTGGGTTTTAGCAGATGGTAAAATGGTATGTACAAGAAAAAATCCTTTTGACCATTGGGATTATCCCGAGGAGCAGGAAGCTCTGAATGTTGATGAACTGAAACAGCTTGGCGAGGAACTGAAGAAATATAATAAGAAGAATCCGGTAAAGCTGGTATTTAAAATCTAGCCGAAGATAATATATGAAGCATTTTTCTATGTTATAAAGAAAGGTTTACTTATGACTAAAGATTTTAACGCAAGTGATTATGAATCACCATTTGAAAAAGGCACTTTGAATTGTCAGCTTTACAGAATTCCTGCAATTTATACCCTCAATGATGGCTCTGTTGTTGCAGCAGCTGATATGAGATATAATCATGGTTCTGATTCACCTAATAATATAGATACACTTGTTGCAACATCTAAAAATGGTTACGGTAACTGGCAGTATAATATTATTAACTATTTTGATGATTATGCAGATGATTTAACAGAGCCTGCCAGTGCCTCCTTTATTGACTCAGCTATAGGTCAGTCGAAAAAAACAGGCAGAGTATTTATTGTAACAGACTGTTATCCGTCAGGCGGCGGTGTTCTTACCTGTAAAAAGGGAAGCGGATATATAAAAATCAATGATAAGGATTATCTTGCTCTCTCCAAAAGAGGAGATAATAATCAAAAATATTACGTGTCTGATTTTAAAAACGGCTTTGCTGAAATATTAAATATTAACGATAACGGCAAAACTGATTATTTTGTTGACGAAGAATATAATATATACAGTAATGGTAAGCCTGCTCAAATGAAACAGGTTGGCAGCAATAAGAATATCAATCAAAATGTGTTTTATAAAAATGCTGACTTTACTGTAATGTGCACTACATATCTTTGGCTGAGATACAGTGACGATAACTGCAAAACATGGAGCAAGCCTGTTATTCTCAATCCCTTTGTTAAGCTTGAAAAAGATGGCTTTATAGGTGCTGCACCGGGCAGAATGACAACTGTTGAATACAATGGCCATGAACGAATTATCTTTATGGTGTATGATCATGACAAAGCAGGCAATGAAGATGTGTTTACTGTATACAGTGATGACAATGGTGTTACATGGAAGAGAGGCAAAAAAGTTTCTCATTCTTTCGCCGTAGGTAAAACAAGTGAGTGCCAGATTGTAAAGGTTAATAATGGAGTGCTTCGTATGTTTTGCAGAAACAGAGGTGACTATGTGGCATTCTGCGACAGTACAGACGGTGGTTTTTCATGGACTAAGGCTCATTGTATAGAAGCTCTTACGGCACGTGGAAACTGTATGCTTTCTTTTATAAATACAAGCAAGACAGTTGACGGAAAGCCTGTAATACTTGGCTCGTATGCCTCTAATCAGAATGAAAGAGCTGACGGTGTAATCAGTGTAGGTGTTCTTAACGATAATAATACTATTGACTGGATTTCTAAGTATCACGTCAATGATAAGTTTTTTGCATATTCGTGTTTAACAGAATTGTCTGACGGGAATTTTGCTTATCTCTATGAGGATGAGCCTGCTCATATTTCTTATATGATTTTAAGTCTTGATGAAAGTGGAAGGCTTACTGAAATTAACGGAAATAATATCGTATTTAATAAAAATCAGTCCGAAAAAGCCGTTATGAGCTTTTTCAAAAATTTAAAAAATAAGCTTAATAAGATTTTTAATCTAATGTAGTTATGTAAAAAAAGCAGTTGATTTTTCAACTGCTTTTTTGTGTTTGCTTTTCATAATGTAACGTATGGAATGCCGTTCTCGGCATTCCGAAATTTTAATATGACTTTTAAATTTATATCTTAATCTTTACTGCATCCATGATTTTGAATACGGCACCTGACAGCAACAGCCATATTGCTGAAAAGGGCAGACAAATTTGACCGAGGAAATTTAACGGCATATTTGAATAATCCCAGACTTTTTCATCTAAAATAATATTAAACCATATTCCAAGCACAAGTTCAATTCCTGTTATGATTAATGCTCCTACTGTGCATTTTGCCCAAAAGGATAGATTAGTATTATGAGCAATAAAATAAAAACTGCTAAGTACCACAGCACCTGCAAAGAACATTGAGTAATGAGTTCTTCCGCGCCACAGTATTTCTATTGTGCAGTAACCGAATCCGCCTAAAACAGATAAATATAAATATAACCAAAAATATTTCATATTTGTATTATGTGCTTTGATATGGTAATATATTATGGAAAATAAAGGCGGGTGAACATTTTGAATATATCTGATAATGCTTTTATGCTGATTGAGCTTATAGAAAAGTCAGGCTTTGAGGCTTATGCAGTCGGCGGTTGTGTGCGCGATAATATAATGAATAAAATTTGTCAGGATGTAGACTTAACTACATCTGCCAAGCCTTATGAAACAGAGGATATCCTGAAAAAAAACGGCATTAAGTTTATTGAAACAGGCTTGAAGCATGGAACTGTTACTGCCATTGTTAATGGCGAACCATTTGAAATTACTACCTACAGAACAGATGGAGATTATAATGATAACCGTCATCCTGAAAATGTAGAATTTGTTACAGATATAAGAAAAGATTTGTCCCGCAGAGATTTTACAATAAATGCAATGGCCTATAATAAATGCAAAGGGATTGTTGATTTGTTTAATGGTCAGCAGGATATTGATAAAAAACTGATTCGCTGTGTTGGAGATGCTGATACAAGATTTAAAGAGGATGCCCTTCGCATTATGCGGGCAGTCAGATTTTCTTCTGTTCTTTCATTTAATATTGAAGAAAAAACAGAAAAAGCAATATTTGATAATAAAGAGCTGTTAAAAAATGTATCTGCTGAAAGAATTTTTACTGAGCTTTCCAAGCTTTTGCTTGGTGATAATGTATTCGATGTTTTAATGCGTTATAAAGAAGTTTTAGCAGTGATTATTCCCGAATTGTCACCAATGTTTGATTGTTGTCAGAATAATCCGTGGCATATTTATGATGTATGGGCTCATACCTGTAAGGCTGTTGCATCATGCCCAAATGACTTAAAACTTAGGCTCACAATGCTGCTTCACGATATCGGAAAGCCGGTAAAAAAGACTACCGACGAAGATGGAGTTGACCATTTTAAAGGGCATCAGCAGGTGAGCGCAGAGTTATCTGCTGATATATTAAAAAGATTAAAGGTGTCAAATGATATATATAATTTTGTAATAACACTTATTCCTATTCACGATGTCAAAATAAATCCTGAAAGAAAGTGTGTAAAACGATGGCTTGGCAGGATAGGCGAGGATTACTTTAAGGCTTTACTGGAGATAAAAAAGGCAGACAAACTTGCTCAAAATGCCGAAAAAACCAAGGAAGAAATTAAAATGCTTGATTTGATTTCCGAGGAAATACGTTCAGTGATTGCAGAAAATGAAGCATTTTCAATAAAAGATTTATCAGTAAACGGTTTTGATCTTATTAATCTTGGTATAAATGGTAAAGAAATAGGCGAAACTTTGAATTTTCTTTTAGAAAAAGTAATATCAGATGAACTACCGAATGATAAGGAAATTTTGTTAAGGTATTTAAAATCTAATTGCATATGATGTTCTGATATTATAGCAAAAAAGCAAACTGACATGTTTTTTCATATCAGTTTGCTTTTTGTAATTTTATTTGTTTTTTCTCTTTTTTGCTATAAGGCAAATCATAATAATTAATATTATCAACAATATGATTGCAGATGCGATTGTTATTGTTCTTGCTGGATTTGATTTGAAAGCGTTAACAACTAATCCGGCGAGTGCGGAAAGTCCTATAATTATAGCTATCATTATTATAATTGTAATGATGTAAAGAAAAGCTTTTGTCTTTTTGCTTTTTACAGATGCTCCGATTAAATCAAATATTCCCTCAAATATTGCTGATATTATTTCTTCCATATATACTCCTTTAATTAGGCAAAATACTTTTCTTTATATTCCAGTAATTCCTTTTCGTTAACATATCCGCTAAGAGCACCAACCTGTGTAACAGCTTTTCCGCCTGTTATATTTCCGAATTCTATACAGTCTTTCAGCTTATAGTCATAAAATAGTCCATACATAAATCCTGCGAGAAAAGCATCTCCTGCACCTGTGCTGTCAACATTTTTGAATTCATCAACACTTTTACAGAAAAATTCATCATTACCGTCAATGCCTATGCAACCATCGGCATCAACCTTAACAACTACTTTTTCAAAATATTTTTTGAGTGCCTTTGCAGAATTTTCAGGTGTGCTTTCGCCTGTTATTTTCATTGCCTCTTTTCTGTTTGGGGTATAATAGTCTGCAAGCTCAAGATAATCATTGTACTTCTCAAAGCTCATTTCATCATCCCAGCCGGTGTCAAGCACAAGTTTAGTGCCCTCGGACTTAAGTTTTTTGTATACTTCTTTAAATCCTCCAAGCTGCATCATGCAGATTTTAGCACCTTTTGCAATGCTGTAAAATTCTTCTAACGCTTTTTCGTCAGGTTCTATACTGCCTTTGCCGTATGTATAAAAGGTTCTGTCTTTCGGTAAAATTATTGCAGAAGTAATATTAAGCGGGATTTTATCACCGCTGTAAAGATTTGTTGGTGAAACGCCGTTAGAAGTGAATTTTTCTTTTGCAAATTCTGAAAAAATATCATTTCCCAGCTCTGTGGCTATTTTGGTTTCAATTCCAAGTCTGCCAAGATTAATAAGAGTTGCAGGAAGTCCTCCGCCTAATTGCAGTGAAAAGTCTTTGCAGTAAAGCTCTTCTCCGACTCCTGCCAGACGTTCAAATCCCTGATACAACAAATCTACATTTGTTGCACCTGCCCCTGCGATAAATGCCATCAGCGTCACATCCTTTATATGAAATTTATTATATAAACGCATTAAAAATTATAATTTTCAATTTGATGAAAAAATCAAATTCATTATATTATAAAAAATATATATTGTAAATAGAAAATAGATATATTTTTATGTTGACTTAATACTGCAAAATATATTATAATAAATCGAATTACCAAGGGACTTGTAAGTCCTAAAATATTGAAAGGAATGGAATTATGACTTTGCTTATAAAAAATGCTTTGACATATAAAGGAAATGCTTTTAAAAAGTCAGATGTTTTTATTAAAGATGGTATAATCCATAGCCTTAGTATTTCTATTTCTGATAGCATTGCCGACCGTGTTATTGATGCACAGGGCAAGTATTTTTTAATTCCGGGTTTCGTAGATGTTCATACACATCTTCGTCAGCCCGGTTTTTCTTATAAAGAAACGATAAAGTCGGGCACAATGGCAGCTGCAAGAGCAGGGTATACAACTATTTTTACAATGCCTAATCTTAATCCGCCGCCTGACTGTGTAGAAAATCTTAAGGCTCAGACAGATATTATTGAAAAAGATGCTGTTATCAATGTTCTTCCGTTTGGCACTATTACAAAAGACAGAAAAGGTGCCGGCAGTGTTATTGATTTTGCTTCGATAGCTGATAATGTGGCAGGCTTTTCTGATGACGGAACAGGTGTTCAGACAGACGAACTTATGGAAAAGGCTATGACAGAGTGTGCTAAGCTTAACAAAATTATTTCTGCTCACTGTGAGGTTAATGAGCTTCTCAATGGCGGTTATATACATGACGGTGAATACTGCAAAGCAAATGGCCATAAAGGAATCTGCTCTGAAAGCGAATGGGCTCAGATTGAACGTGACTGTCTGCTTGCGGAAAAAACAGGCTGTCAGTATCACGTATGCCATATATCAACAAAAGAAAGTGTTGATATTATCCGAAAGGCAAAGCAGAGAGGTGTTAATGTTACCTGCGAAACAGGACCTCATTACCTTACAATGTGTGACAAGGATTTGCAGGAAGACGGTAGATTTAAAATGAATCCTCCGCTTAGGGCTGAAGAGGATATGAAAGCACTTATAGATGGTGTAATTGACGGTACAGTAGATGTAATTGCTACTGATCATGCACCGCATTCCGATGAAGAGAAAGCTAAAGGTCTTGCAGGCTCGCTTATGGGCGTTGTAGGTCTTGAAACAGCTTTTGCCGTATTGAATACAAAGCTTGTAAAAACAGGTGTTATTACACTTGAAAAGCTTGTTTATATGATGTCTGTCAGACCGAGAGAAATTTTTGGCCTTGACGGCGGAAAAATAGAAGAGGGTGAAATTGCAGATCTTGCCTTGCTGGATGCAGACAAACTCTGGAAGGTTGATCCTGAAAAATTTGTAACAAAAGGTCGTGCTACACCGTTTAAGGACTGGCAGGTGCAGGGCGAAAACCTTATGACTATATGTAAAGGAGAGATTGTATATGACGCCTTATAATAAAAAAATTGTGCTGGAAAACGGAAAAGAGTTTTACGGCTATGGTTTCGGTGCTGATAAAGAGGCTGTAAATGAACTTGTTTTCAATACATCTATGGTTGGTTACCAGGAAATTATTTCAGATCCAAGCTATACAGATCAGATGGTTTGTATGACTTATCCTCTTATTGGTAACTATGGTGTAACTGATGAGGATTATGAAACAAAGAATTTGACAATGGGCGGTCTCATTGTAAGAGAATATAACGATTTGCCGTCAAATTTCCGTTATACAAAAACACTTTCTGAAGTTTTGGATGAATATGGAATCCCGGGTATAAGCGGAATTGACACACGAATGATTACAAGAATTATCCGTGATGAAGGTTCACAGAAGGTTATAATCTGCGATGCCGATGTTCCATATGAGGATGCTCTAAAAAAGGTTAAGGAATATGTTATTCCTACCGATATGGTGTCCCGTGTAAGTTGTAAAAAACGCTGGTATTCAAGAACACCTAATCATAAATATGATGTTGTTGCCATTGACTGCGGTATAAAGCATAATATAATCCGCAAGCTTAACGAAAAGGGCTGCAATGTTACCATCGTTCCTTATAACACCACCTCTGAAGAAATTTTGAAGATGAAGCCTGACGGACTGTTTCTATCAAATGGACCAGGAAATCCTGAGGATGTACAGACTGTAATAGACGTAGTAAAAGAGCTTAAGGGTAAGCTGCCTATATTTGGCATATGCCTTGGTCATCAGATGATTTCACTTGCTCTCGGAGCTAAAACCTTCAAAATGAAATTTGGACATAGAGGCGGTAATCATCCTGTAATGAATATGGATACAGGCAAGCTGGAAATTACTTCTCAGAATCATTCATATGCAGTTGATGCAAAATCACTTGAAAATACAGAGCTCACTCTCACACATCTTAATTTGCTTGATGATACAGCTGAGGGTGTAAAGAGTGAGAAAAATAAGATTTTTTCTGTTCAGTATCATCCTGAAAGTGCTCCGGGCCCGCAGGACAGTGTTTACTTGTTTGATAAATTTATAGAATTAATGGATAAGGAGGTAGGTTAATATGCCAAAGAGAACAGATATACACAAGATTTTAGTTATCGGCTCAGGTCCTATTGTTATCGGACAGGCTGCTGAGTTTGACTACTCAGGCACACAAGCCTGCCTTGCACTTCGTGAAGAGGGATATGAGGTAGTTCTTATCAATTCAAACCCTGCAACAATTATGACCGATACCGATATTGCAGACAAGGTTTATATGGAACCGCTCAATCTTGAATATGTTGCAAGAATTATCCGTCACGAGAGACCTGATGCCATTCTGCCTTCACTTGGCGGACAGACAGGACTTAACCTTGCCGTTCAGCTGGCAAAAAAAGGTGTACTTAAGGAATGTGATGTTGAAATTCTTGGTACAAAGTTTGAAGCTATTGAACGAGCAGAGGACAGAGAGCTTTTTAAAGAGCTTTGCGAAAGCCTTGGCGAGCCTGTTCTTCCGTCAGAAATTGCCGAAAGTCTTGAAGAAGGACTTGATGCTGCAAGACGTATAGGCTTCCCTGTAGTTCTTCGCCCTGCCTTTACCCTCGGCGGAACAGGCGGCGGTTTTGCCGACGACGAAGAAGAGTTTATGCTTATGATGAAAAATGCTCTTGCACTGTCTCCTGTTCATCAGGTTCTTGTAGAAAAAAGCATAAAAGGCTACAAGGAAATTGAGTATGAAGTAATGCGTGATGCAAATGATACGGCAATCACAATTTGTAATATGGAAAATATTGATCCTGTTGGTGTTCATACAGGCGACTCTGTTGTTGTTGCTCCTTCACAGACTCTTACAAATAAAGAGTATCACATGCTTCGTGATTCTGCTTTAAGAATAATAAGAGAGCTTAATATTGAGGGCGGTTGCAATGTTCAGTTTGCACTTGATCCCCACTCCTTCCAGTATTATCTCATAGAGGTTAATCCAAGAGTTTCACGTTCATCTGCTCTGGCATCAAAGGCGTCAGGATATCCTATTGCAAGAGTATCTGCAAAGATTGCAGTTGGTATGTACCTGAATGAAATCCCTATTGCAAATACACCTGCTTCCTTTGAGCCTACTCTTGACTATGTTGTAACAAAAATTGCACGCTTTCCGTTTGATAAATTTGCAGATGCTAACAATACACTAAATACACAGATGAAAGCTACCGGTGAGGTTATGGCTATCGGCAGAACTATGGAAGAAAGTCTGCTTAAAGCAATTCGTTCACTTGAAACCGGAGTATGTCACCTTTATGACAAAAAGTTCGACACATTCGAAGAGGATAATCTTATTGAATATATCAGAAATGGTACAGATGACAGACTTTTTGCAATTGCTCAGCTTATCCGTATGGGTGTTGACCTAAATATAATTTATAACGCTACAAAAATTGATATGTTCTTCCTTGAAAAATTTAAGAACATAGTTGATTTTGAAAGTGTAATTTCAGAAAATAAATGTGATCTTGAAACCCTTAGAGATGCTAAGAAAATGGGAGTTTCCGATGAATATATCGGAAAGCTGTGGGGCATGACGCAGGCAGAAGTATTCAATCTTCGCAAAGAGAATAATATTTTTCCTGTATATAAAATGATTGATACATGTGCCTCGGAGTTTGATTCATATGTTCCGTATTTTTATTCAACTTATGAGCAGGAAAATGAATCAATAGTTTCTGACAAGAAAAAGATTATTGTGCTTGGCTCAGGTCCGATTCGTATCGGCCAAGGTGTAGAATTTGATTATTCTACCGTTCATGCAATCTGGTCAATTAGAGATGCAGGTTATGAGGCAATTATTATAAATAACAATCCTGAAACTGTTTCTACAGATTATACAACATCCGACAAGCTCTATTTTGAGCCTCTGACAGTTGAGGACGTTATGAATATCATAACTCTTGAAAATCCTCTGGGTATAGTCGTTTCTCTTGGCGGACAGACAGCAATTAACCTTGCACCGCCTCTCGATGCTCTGGGGGTTAAAATAATCGGTACTGATGTTGAGGCTATCGACAGAGCGGAGAACAGAGACAGCTTTGAAAAGGTTATGGAGGAACTTGGTATTCCCCAGCCAAAAGGACTTGCTGTAACAGATATTGAAGAGGGCGTAAAGGTAGCAGCTGATATTGGCTATCCCGTTCTTGTAAGACCTTCATTTGTTCTCGGCGGAAGAGCAATGCAGATTGTTGCCAATGAAGAATCACTTCGTCACTATTTGCAGACTGCCGTTGAAATCAATACTGAACAGCCGGTTCTTGTAGATAAATATATAATGGGACGAGAACTTGAGGTTGATGCTATTTGTGATGGAAAAGATGTATTTATTCCGGGTATCATGGAGCATGTAGAAAAAACAGGTGTTCACTCAGGTGACTCAATTTCTGTATATCCTACCTTCTCTGTTTCTCAGCAGGTTAAGGATAAGATTTTAGATTATACCGTTAAACTCGGAAAAGCTATCGGAATTATCGGATTATATAATATTCAGTTCATTGCTGATGATAAGGACGATGTGTATGTTATTGAGGTTAATCCTCGTTCTTCAAGAACAGTTCCGTTCCTGTCAAAAGCTACAACAGTTCCAATGGCTCATATTGCTACTCAGGTAATTCTTGGTCATTCACTTAAGGAACAGGGAATTACTGAAATTTATCCTGCAGAAAAAAAACGCTGGTATGTTAAAGCTCCTGCCTTTTCTTTCTCAAAGCTTAAGGGTATGGATACTTATCTTTCACCTGAAATGAAATCAACAGGTGAGGCTATTGGCTATGATAAGTCACTTACCAGAGCTCTTTATAAAGCAATTCAGGCATCGGGACTTAATGTTGCAAATTATGGTACAGTGCTGGTTACAATTGCAGATCAGGACAAGCCTACTGCACTTCCTCTTATTAAGCGCTTCTACGATTTAGGCTTTAATATTGAGGCGACAGAGGGTACGGCTAATTATCTTAAAAGCCATGGTATTCGTACACGAGTAAGACATAAGCTTACACTTGATGAAAGTGATGAAATTCTGCTTGCACTTCGTCAGGGACATATAGCTTACGTAATTAACACTATTGATATTAACGCAGGTGATTCTCATTCGGATGGCTCTGAAATCAGACGTGCAGCTGTAGAAAACAATGTAACGATGTTTACTTCACTTGACACAGTTAAAGTGCTTTTAGATGTGCTTGAAGAAATTACACTTGGCGTATCAACAATAGATGCGGAATAAGGAACAAAACTATGTATAAGCAAAATGTTTATAAAATTTTATCTAATGTAAAACTTGCAAAGGATGTTTATAAAATGATTCTGGAGGGTGATACGCAGTATATCACCGCTCCCGGACAGTTTATTAATATAAAGCTTGAAGGCAAATTTCTGCGCAGACCTATTTCAGTTTGTGATTATGATGAAAATACCATTACCATTATTTATAAGGTTGTTGGAAGCGGAACAGAATATATGTCTGAGCTTTCTGCAGGCAGTGAGCTGGATGTATTGACAGGTCTCGGTAACGGCTATGATATTTCTAATTCAAAAAATCCTCTTGTTATCGGCGGCGGAGTAGGCGTTCCGCCTATGTACAACCTGACAAAAAAGCTTATTGAAGACGGTCAGAAAGTAACTGTAATTCTTGGTTTTAACACAAAGGATGAAATATTTTACGAGCAGGAATTCAAAGCTCTCGGTGCTGAGGTGATTGTTACAACAGTAGACGGCTCTTACGGCATTAAAGGCTTTGTTACAGACGCTTTTCCTCAGAGCTATGATTATTTCTATACCTGCGGTCCAATGCCTATGTTTAAGGCAATTGAAGCTAAGGCTGTTACTTCAGGTCAATATTCTTTTGAAGAAAGAATGGGATGCGGATTTGGTGCTTGTATGGGATGCTCATGCAAAACCAAGTACGGAAATAAACGAATTTGCAAAGACGGACCTGTGCTTGTAAGGGAGGAGATAATATGGTAGATTTATCAGTAACTCTTGCAGGAATGAAAATGGATAATCCTATTGTTCCTGCTTCTGGAACTTTTGGATTCGGTAAAGAATTCAAGGATTTTTATGATATTAACATACTCGGCTCTTTTTCCTTTAAAGGTACAACAAGGGATGCAAGATTCGGAAATCCCACACCGCGAATTGCAGAATGTACTTCAGGCATGATTAATGCCGTAGGACTCCAGAATCCCGGCGTTCATCATGTTATTGAGCATGAGCTTATTGAAATGAAAGAGTATTTTCATAAGCCTGTTATTGCAAATGTGTCAGGATTTAGTGTGGATGATTATGCATACACCTGTGAGCTTCTTGATAAGGAGGAGCAGGTAGGTATATTGGAGGTTAATGTTTCCTGCCCTAATGTTCATGGCGGTGGTATGAGCTTCGGCACATCACCAATGGCTGCTGCCGAGGTTACAAAAGCTGTTAAGGCAGTTACAAGCAAACCTGTATTTATCAAGCTTTCACCTAATGTAACCGATATTGTTTCTATTGCCAAAGCCTGTGAAGAGGCCGGTGCAGACGGTATATGCCTTATTAATACAATGCTTGGAATGAGAATTGATACGAAACGCAGAAAGCCTGTTATAGCAAATAAAATGGGCGGTTTCAGTGGTGATGCAATTTTTCCTGTTGCGGTAAGAATGGTATATCAGGTATCAAAGGCATGCGATATTCCTGTCATGGGATGCGGCGGTGTATCTTCTGCGGAAAATGTTATTGAAATGATGATGGCGGGTGCAACTGCCGTGCAGGTAGGTGCGGCAAATCTTGTTGATCCTTACATCTGCAAAAATATAATTGAAGCTTTACCACAGGAATGTGAAAAGCTCGGTATAGAAAAAATAAGTGATATTATAGGAGTGATTGATTAATGGGTAAGGATGTTATTATTGCTTGTGATTTTTCGTCAGCACAGGCTACTTTTGATTTCCTTGATAAATTTACTGAGGAAAAGCCTTTTGTAAAAATCGGAATGGAGCTTTTTTATGCAGAAGGTCCTTCAATTGTAAAGGAAATCAAGAAGAGAGGTCATAAGATTTTTCTTGACTTAAAACTTCACGATATTCCAAATACAGTTAAAAAGTCAATGGCAGTTTTATCAAAGCTTGATGTTGATATGACAAATCTTCATGCAGCCGGAACAGTTGATATGATGAAGACCGCTCTTGAAGGACTTACAAGAGAGGATGGCACAAGACCTCTTCTTATTGCCGTTACTCAGCTTACTTCAACAAGTGAGGAAAGAATGCAGAATGAGCTTCTTATCAATGCCTCAATAAACGATACGATAGTTAAGTACGCACATAATGCTAAGGAAGCAGGTCTTGACGGTGTTGTCTGCTCACCGCTTGAGGCAGGAATGGTTAAGGACGGATGCGGAAAAGCATTTATGACTGTAACTCCCGGTGTTCGTTTCGCTGATGGTGATGTGGGAGATCAGGTAAGGGTTACAACTCCTGCTAAAGCTAAAGAAATCGGCTCTGATTATATAGTAGTAGGCAGACCTATTACTGCTGCAGAAGATCCTGTTGCAGCTTACAGAAGATGCGTATCTGAGTTTGTAGATTAAAATAATGTATGGGAGGGTTTTGCACCCTCCCCAAAACATATAAAATCTTTGTTTATAAGGAGAATAAAATGGAAAGCTACAAAAAAGAATTTATAAAATTTTTAGAAGATGCAGGAGTCTTAAAATTTGGTGATTTTACTGCAAAAAGCGGAAGAAAAATTCCTTATTTCATAAATGCCGGTGATATAAAAACAGGCGAACAGATTCAGAAACTCGGCGAATTTTATGCTAAAGCATATTTTGAAAAGCTCGGCAATAAAAAAGCTGTTCTTTACGGACCTGCTTACAAGGGAATTCCTATAGCTGTTTCAGTTGCAGTAGCTCTTGCAAAGCACAATCTCGATGTACCTTTCTTCTTCAATAGAAAAGAAGAAAAGGATCACGGCGAGGGTGGCGTTTTTGTAGGTTATACACCTAAAGCTAATGAAGAAATTGTTATTGTTGAGGATGTTGTAACTGCAGGAACTGCTATTAGAGAAAGCATGTCGATTCTTTCAAAGCTTGAGGGAACAAAGGTAGCTGCTGTTTTTGTTATGGTAGATCGTAAGGAAAAAGGGCAGACTGATAAATCTGCAATAGCAGAGGTAGGAGATGAATACGGATTCCCTGTGTATTCTGTTGTAGATGTTTACGATATTATTGAATATCTTGAGGAAGATGAAAGTAACCGCGAAAATGTTGAACGTATAAAGAAGTATCTTGAAATAAACGGTGCAAAGGCTTAAACCGGAAAGGAATTTTAAAATGCGTCATTTACTTGATACTACTGATTTATCACTTCAGGAAATTGATGATATGATTGCAACAGCAATTGATATTATTAATAATAAAGAAAAATATGCTCATATTTGTGACGGCAAAAAGCTTGCAACTCTATTTTTTGAGCCTTCAACAAGAACACGTTTGTCCTTTGAAGCTGCCATGTATGAGCTTGGTGGAAATGTTCTCGGATTTTCTGAGGCGGGTTCGTCATCAGCATCAAAGGGAGAGAGCGTTGAAGATACCGTAACAATGGTTTCCTGCTATGCTGATATTATTGCTATGCGCCATCCATTTGAGGGTGCTCCCAGAGTAGCCAGCTACCGCAGCGGTGTGCCTATAATAAATGCCGGAGACGGCGGACATTCACACCCTACGCAAACTCTCACAGATTTACTTACCATATACCGTGAAAAAGGAACTTTTGATAATCTTACTGTCGGTCTTTGCGGTGATTTGAAGTTCGGAAGAACTGTTCATTCACTCATTAAAGCAATGTGCAGATATAAAAATGTTAAGTTTGTTCTTATCTCACCTAAAGAACTTTGTGTTCCTGATTATATCAAAAGTGATGTGCTTGATAAAAATGGTAATGAATATTCAGAAGTTGAGACAATGGAAGAGGCAATGGATAAACTCGATATTCTCTATATGACACGAATTCAGCGTGAAAGATTCTTCTCTGAAGACGAATATCTCAAGCATAAGGATGCATTTATTCTTGATTTAGACAAGCTGAAAACAGCTAAATCAGATCTGACAATTATGCATCCTCTGCCAAGAGTAAATGAAATTGCCACAGAGGTTGACGATGATTCGAGAGCCAAATATTTTGAACAGGCACTTAACGGAAAGTATATAAGAATGGCACTGATAAAAACATTGCTGGAATGGGGAGGCACTATATAATGAAAATAGATGAAATCGAAAATGGCATAGTGTTTGACCATATTACTGCCGGCAAGGGTATGATTGTTTACAATACTCTTCATCTTGAAAAGCTTAATTGTCAGGTTGCGATTATTCAAAATGCAAAAAGTGAAAAAATGGGTGCAAAGGACATTATTAAAATCAACGAACTTATTGATATTAATCTTGATGTTCTTTGTTATATTGATAAAAATATAACTGTTAATGTTATCAAAAACGGCATTTCAGTTGAGAAAAAATCACTTTCTCTGCCTAAAACTCTTACTAATGTAATAAAATGTTCAAATCCACGCTGCATTTGCAATAATGAGGAGATTGATCATGTGTTTACTCTGGTGGACGAGGCAGGCACATACCGATGCCTTTATTGTGAAACTAAAGCTAAATGATTTATACACTTGTATGTTTTTTCGTAATATGCTAAAATAAAGCAGACAGAAAATCTGTCTGCTTTATTTTTTACAGAGGTGTATTTATGCCAAAAAACAGTAAACTTCATTGCTCTTTTGAAACACAAATCAGTATAGCAAATGCTTTAAAGGAATTAATGAAAAGCAAAAGCTTTGAAAAAATTTCTATATCTGATATAACTAATGAATGCTCAATACACAGGCAAACCTTTTATTATCATTTTGAGGATAAATATGATTTGCTTAACTGGATAGTTTTACATGAACTGGTTAATCCGCTTATTGATAATTTTAATCTTGATAATATGTATCAGCGTATTGAAGATTTGTTTACAACAATGGTACAGCATAAGTCTTTTTATAAAAAGACTTTTCATGTAAGCGTACCTAAAATGTCACAGTATATCGGCAAATTAGCGGTAGAACAGATTTCAGATGTAGTCGCATCAATAGAAACTGATAACGGAGTTACTACAGATAAACTTAGTCAAAATACTATGAGCGAATTTTTAGGCTATGGTATAGCCGGTGTAATACTAAGCTGGGCACAAAGCGGTATGAAAGACAGTCCGCAGGTTATGACAGAGCGTATTAAAACGATAATTAATGCCTGCAAAAAAATTGCAGTCTGCAGAGAAAAATAATAAATTTATCTCAAAGTAAAACACCCGAGGATTATAATCTTCGGGTGTTGATTATTATGTGACTTTAATAAATGATATTATTTTTTCTTAATTCCTGCAAATCTTGGCTCAAGGTCATTTATGCTTTCATATTCGGTATAGCTTAGTATTTCTTCACTGGTGATTTGCTGTTTGTTTGTAGCAATTCTGTAGGTTGCCTCTATAAATCCAAGTACCATGAATAATGATATCAGCTCTTTAGGACTCTGCAGTGTGTGCTCAAATAAAGACATTGTTATAAATCCGACAAGCGAAGATGCATAAAGTGCACAGTATCTATGATATATTTTTTCTTTTGTTTTTGACATTCTGATTAAGACAGTAATTATTGCAGCAATTACAGCGATTACGAAAACAATACCAATCAGACCGCCTTCTACTGCCAATTCCAAAAACAGATTATGAGCGTGTGTTCTGTTTTCAATTCCGTAGGTGTCACGAAGAAGTGTATGTATATTGTCGGAGCCGGCACCAAGACCTGCTATACAGTTGTTTTTGAACATCTCAAAACAGCTTTTCCAAATATCAAAGCGCTTAGCTGTTGATGCCAGAAAATCTCCTTTGGGAGAGTTCTTATATCTAAGCACAAGACCTATGGGAACGGCTATTGCCATTACAATTACAAAAGGAAAAATCTTTTTAAATATACGTTTGTTTCCGATGCTTATAAGAATTGTTAATATTGACAGTGCTACAGCAATATATGCACCTCTTGATGATGTGCATACTATTCCGCCAAGTGCAAGCAAAAAGCAAATACTGCTGATTTTTCGATTTTTTGAGTGACTGAAATATACTGAGCCAAAAGCACAAAACGGTGCTGCAATTACAAGATATGTAGCAAGAATAAGTGGATTATCAAAGGTTGCCGATGCTCTTTGTGCAAATTTGTAGTTGATTATTTCCACGGGAATGCGGTCATATATAAAGTCATTTACATAGTAATAAAACGGATTTGGGAAATAGAAGTTAAACCAATCAAAATGGGTTGAAAGATTATATGTAACAACTTCAAGTATTGCAATTGTACCTATAATACCGGCAGACAGATTTATGATTGTAATTGCGTTTTTCAGCTTTCTTTTTGTGTTTATGGTGTTTGCAATATATACATAGATTAAAAAGCATCCCATCCACATCAGTCCAATCAGTGCCGAAAGCAGATGCGTGTCACTCCAGAATGCTGAAATAACCATATAACACATATAAATTAAAAATATTTTTCCTGTATTTCCCAGCAAAGCCTTTTTATCAGCTTTACCCCAATATACTTTAAATATCACGAAGGTGATTAAAAGCAGGATAAGACTTAGGTATTCGGGTAGAATAGGGAACATCATCAAAGTTCCCAAAAGCCAGTACCAACCCTTTTTCTTAGGATAATCATTCCTAAGCTTTGTCAATATAGCCTTCATATTAAGATAACCTCAAGATTTTTATATTATGTTTATTTCTTCAGTCTAATTTGATATTGCCAATTTTTATGCACATATTCTATCTAATCATACTACATGTGATGTTTTTTTGCAAGCATTAACATCATTTACTGCTGTCTTTAGTATATATGTTTACATGCAGTTTACATATTTTTTAAATTATGTATTAACAAAAAAGTTGAAAATTAAAAATCAATATAGTATACTAAACTAAATATATAATTATCATAGGAGTGTTAGCTATGGATGAGAAAAATTTAGATTCCTCTCTCAAAAATGCCGAAAACGAACTTAACGCTGAAAATAATCAGGATGTACAGCAGAATAATTCAGTGCAAAAGAAAGATGATTTTGATACTGCTATAAGCGGCATCGGAGTTAAGTATGAAAATAATGATAACTGGCAGTTTGAGGCAGAAGCACCGACTATTGCCGATGACTTTCTTCAGCTTGACGGAAAGCCGGACGTTGCTGAAAACGATACTGTTATTACTCAAAATAATCAGACAGTAAGTTCAAATGAACAAATTGTTATAAAGAAAGAAACTCTTAAATTTATTCCATTAGCTATATTTGTTGCTGCATGCATTGCAGTTATATCTGTTTTTTCTGTTCGCTATTTTACAGTTCCTAATGGCAAAGAAGGCAGATATATGAATCCCGGCTCGGTCGTTGCAACTATTAATGGTGAAAAAATCAGTACAGGTATGTTCAACTATTATTATTCATCTGTTGTTAAGTATTATGAAAACTATGCATCATATTACGGACTTGATACTTCTGCCGATTATTCAAATACATATACAACCGATGAGGATGGCAATCAGATTACATGGCTGGAATTTTTTGAAAAAGAGATATTTGATGAGATTAAATACACAAGTGCCCTTTATTCTAACGCAGTAGATGCCGGTATTACTCTTACCGATAAGCAGAAAGAAACTATTGATTCCCAGATAGAGAATTTTAAGACCACAGCTTCCGAATCAAATATCAGCCTTAATGAGTACCTTGCAAGTACCTTCGGAAATTACTGTACTGAGGATACTATCAGACTTATGCTTGAGCAGTATTATGTTACCGTAAATTACAAAGGCTATCTTTCTACAACCAACATACCTGATGACAAAGAAATAGAAAAGTATTTTGACGAGCATACAGAAGATTTTAAAAATATCAATTTCAGTTATTTAGCATTTGAATATGATACTACTGATGATGAGACAAAGGCAAAAGCACAAAAGCGTATTGACGGTTATATTGAAAAAATCACTGATAGGGAGTCTATGTTAAAGCTTGTTCCTGAAGTATATGCAGACTTTATCGAAAATGATATCAATTCAATGCTTGAAAGTGACAGCGAGATATCAAAAAATGATGCAAGAAAGCAGGCTGTTGCAAATTACGAAAGCACTCTGGATTATTCTACAACAATAGAAGAGTCTCCTTTTGATGAAGAGACAACTAACTGGATTTTCAGTGATGATACTAAAATCGGTGAAAAAAAGTGCTATATCAATACTGATGCAGGTTATGCATATCTTATTTTGAAAACAGAAGAGCCAACTGTTGACAAGACTGAAACCTACAGCGTAAGGCACATTCTTATTATGCCGAGAGATGAGGACGGAAACACTGATACCACAGGTGAGAAAACGTTTACTGATGAACAGTGGGCTGATGCAGAGAAAAAGGCTAAGGAAATTTTAGATTCATATAATAATGGAGAAAAAACAGAATATGCATTCTCTCTTTTAGCAGAAAAGAAAAGTGATGATATTGCATCTACCTCTGCAAGCGGTAACTCAGAGGCTTTCGGCGGACTTTGTGAATCTGTAGCTCTTGGAAGTATGGTTAAGCCTTTTGAAGACTGGTCAATTGATAAAAACAGAAAATACGGTGATACAGATATTGTAAAATCAGATTTCGGATATCATATTATGTTCTTTATTAATGATTATGAACAATATAAGTCATCTATTATCAAAGCAATAAAAAATGAGAAACTTGACAGCATGGTTAATGGTGCTGATGAAAAGATAAACAATAAAAAAGTCGAAAAAGCAGTGAATGCATATTATGAACTCCGAGATGCAGCTGCTGCAAATTCAGCAGCTTCTTCAGGAAACATTGCTGATGAAATTTCAGCAGATACCAGTGTTGATACAGATGAATAAAATTTATACTTGTATTCTTGATAAATTTAGTGTAAAATAAATAAATGTAGCTTTAATAAAATTACAAAGGATGTAAAGAGATATGGCAAAAAAAGAATTAAATGAGGATTTGCTTGCAGGAGGCAGCCTTAGTGCTGAGGATAAAAAAGCAGGCAAGGCGGCTGATAAAGCTGCAAAAAAACAGGCAAAGGCAGAGAAGTTGAAGGCTAAGAATGATGCTAAAAGAGCAAAAATCAAGGCTGAACTTGACGAGCTGAAGGCTAAAAAAGCAAGTGAAACTGACGAGAAAAAAATCGAAGAGCTTAACGCTTCTATTAAAAAGCTTTCAGATAAATATTCTGCAGTCGGCAGTGCAACAGGTCTTGGTGTGTCAAAGAACACAGCAAAGGTTATTAAGTCAGTTGTATGTGTTGTAGTTGTAGCTGCACTTTTGGTAACATATGTATGCACAGGTGCAGTAAGAAAAGGCTTTGTTTCATATACAGGTCTTCCTGCTAAAGCATTTACAGCTGTTACTGTAACAAATGGAAAGCAAAAGGCTAATATTAAGGTTGAAACATATAATTTCTATTTTGCTACAACCTATAACAGCATAAGCTCACAGCAGTCAACATATGAGCAGTATGGACTTGATTTGTCTCAGGTTGGTCTTGATGTTAATTTGGATGAGCCTCTTGATAAGCAGGATTATACTGACGAGGATAATAAGACTATTACATGGTCTGAGCATCTTCACAATATGGTTATCGACTCAATCGAAAATACTTATACATTCTATCTTGCTGCTGTAGAAGCTAATGGTGGTAAAGAGCCTGAAATTACAGATGAGCAGAAAGATGAGCTTGACGAGCTTCTTAATAACTATAAAGAGCAGGCAAATAAATATGGCTATACCCTTTCAGGTTATCTTGTAGCTGCAATGGGTAAGGGTGTTACAGAAAAGGTATTGACAAGAGAAGTAACAAGACAGTATATTGCAGAAAATTATCAGGAAAGCCTTACATCTGATGTTGAGGCAAAGAATTATACTGCTGATGACATTAAAAAGTATAAAGATGAAAACCTTGATTCACTCAAGACAGTTGATATAAAGCTTTTTGAATGTTCAAGTGAAGATGATGCTAAGGCATTTAAGAAAGCACTTAAAGCAGATGGTTCTAATTTTGCTGATCTCTGTGTTAAATATTCTTCAGAATCATCTGATAAGGTTTATTATGCCGAAGACGGTGCTTCAACAATGATCGGTGTAAATAAAGCTGTTCTTCAGAGCGGCGGTTATGCAATCGGAACTGCTGATGAGCATGACCACGAAAGTGAAGAGGAAGGACATGAGCACACCTATGCAGGACTTGACTGGCTGTTTGATAAGAGCAGAAAAGCAGGAGACTTATACCAGAGTTCAACTACTGTAGTATATGTAATTTCACCGGCTTCTCTTTCTGACAGAACAACAATAAATGTACGCCACATTCTCATTAAACCTCTTGCAGATTCTGATGATCAGTCTTCTGCAACAGATAAGGATTGGACAGCAGCATTTGACAGTGCTAAGTCAATTCTCAATAACTGGAAAAAAGGTGACAAAACAGAGGATTCATTTGCTAAACTTGCAGAGGAAAATACTCAGGATACAGGTTCAGCAGCAAATGGCGGACTTTATGAAAATGTAGTAACAGGTCAGATGGTAAATCCTTTCTCAACATGGTGTTTTGATAATTCAAGAAAAGCAGGGGATACTGCTATTGTAAGATCTCAGTTTGGTTACCATGTAATGTACTTTGTAAAATCAAACGATGAAAAAATTTGGGAATACAGCGCTAAACAGGCACTTTCAAGCAGTGATGGTTCAAGCCAGATTGAAAAACTTGAAGAGGACTATACTGCTAAAGTAAATTGGTTTGGTTCTCGTTACTTTGAGAAGGATACTGATATTAGTAACTGATAAAAAAGAGGTCCTTTATGGACCTCTTTTTCGATATAATCTATTGTATTAAGGGGAATTATGACTAAAAAATCGGATATTCAGAAGCTGACTGATGAAATTTCACGTCTTATGGCAGCATTGGAGGATGTGAATTTTGAATGTCAGAGATTAGAAATTATTAATTCAAATCTTGACTTTCAGCTAAAATCAGTGAGCCGTGAACTCAAACAGAATATTGCTGTACTTGAAGCTCTTGAAGAAGAAAATAAACAGCTGAAAGAAAAATTAAGGCAAAGAGATTAATTTTTAATATTGATTTGCTTAATTTTATTCAACCTGATTCTTAATGTCTTTTAATACTTTTTTCTCGATTCTTGATACATAGCTTCGGCTTATATTAAGCCTCTGCGCAACCTCTCGTTGCGTCAGAGGCTTTTTATTATTTAAACCATATCTAAGAATTATTATTTCTTTTTCTCTTTCATCCTTAAGCGATGCAATAAGCTTTGATACTTTTTCCCATCTGATTTTGGACTCCAGCTCTTCTGCAAGGTCGCTGTCGCTGCTTATAGTGTCTTCGATTGTAAGGGGATTTCCGTCTTTGTCTATTTCCAGAGTATCATTTAAATAAATGTCATTTGCACCTTTTTTCAATGACCTAAAATGCATTAAAATTTCATTTTCTATCCTCACAAAGCGGATACAATTTATCGCCATCAGCAAGCATTTCATCTTTTTGGAACGGATATTCATAATCAGAGCCGAAGAATACGATGTGAGCGTTCTCTCCGTCCCAGATTATCTCTTTTACAAAGGTGCGGATCGTCTGTCTTTTCTGTTCAATTGTCATATTGTCAACTGTAACAGAAAATGATTTCAGCATATCCTTCATCAAGTCAATGCTTTCCGTTAAGTTCAGTTCATTCTTACTTTCCTTTGAAAGTGTGTTCATTTGTGATTTGATTTTTTCAACCTCATCGCTTAATGTATTGATTTTATTAAGTATGTATTTTTCAGCACCTGTTCCGCTTGACGTTGCAAGATTGTTTACAAGTTCCTCGATTTCCTTTTCCTTTTTCTCAATTTTATCAGTTAGTCTTGACTGTTCGTTGCTAATGTTTTCAGCCTTGATTTTATTTTCGGATAATGCAGATTTTAGTGAATCAAAATAATCATCACCATTATCAGCGAGTGCTTTAACGGCAGCAATAACTTCTTTGTCAATCTCATTGCCGTTGATGTTTTTGTTGTTGCATCGACTGCCTTTACTCCTTAACTTCATATTACAGGAATAATAATAGGTGTATTCGCCGTCTTTGTTCATACGAGTCGTCATATGCGGACGCATAAATTCACCGCATTCGCATTCAAGTATGCCTGAAAGCAGAGCAGTGTGGCTTTTGGGTTTACGATAGGATTTTGATTTGTTTCTGTCAAGCATACTCTGAACCTTAATCCAATCCTTGCCGTTTATAAATCCTTGGTGCTTTCCGACAGATACAATCCATTCCTCCATAGGCTTTATTTTTGTTGCTTTGCCCTGTTCTTGTAGAGTGCGGTTATATACCATCATTCCGTGTGTGCCGTCAAATTCTACTTCATCAGAATATAAATCAACATTTGAATTTTTAAAATATTCAAAAGCATCACTGTCGGCAATCATATAAACAGGATTTGTCAGAATACCACGGATAGAAAAACGTGTAAAATCTCTGCCGTTCTTAGTCTTGTAATTATGTGCAAGCAAATAGCTTTCACAGGCAGTCAGCGAATTATGTTCAAGAAATAAATCAAATATCAGCTTAACAATCTGCATTTCGTCTTCTTTAACTGCAAGGTGAAATGCTTTTTTTGTTTTACCGTTTATATTCATTGAGGTTTCACCGACAGAAGAATAACCTGTAGGAGTAACACCACCAAGCCATCTGCCTGTTTTTGAAAGCTCGTGCAGATTATCACGAATACGCTCGGCTATCGTTTCACGCTCAAGCTGAGAAAAAACAGATGCAATATACATCATTGCCCTGCCCATAGGGGAGTTGGTGTCAAACTGCTCTTTGATAGAAATGAACGCAACACCCATAGAGGTCAGTTCGGTTATGAGGTTGGCAAAGTCACCAATGTTACGACTGATACGATCAAGACGATAGCAGAGTACAGCAGATATTTTACCACTTTTAATATCCTCGAACATCGCTTTGAATTGCGGTCTGTCAAGGTTCTTACCGCTGAATCCTTCATCCTCGTATATAACAGCTTTTTCAGCCTCTTTTTTGCCAAAATGTATTCTTAAATATTCACGGCACATCTCTATCTGATTTTCGACAGATTCACCCTTGCCGGTAAACCTTGATTTCCTCGAATATATCGCAAATACCTTTTCCATAACCATACCTCTTTATGTTATTATTCTTGTTCTAATATAACATATAAGTATAATATGTCAAGTCAATATGAAATTTTAATTTGTTTTTATTATTTCCAAAGCCTCATTTTGTGATAACTCATTATTCAGATACAAATTCTTAGCATTAACAGCATTGCTCAGCCAAACATTGTAATCATCATTGGTAATAGATTTCGGTGTTTCACCAAAGTTGTAGTTTCTCTCCATTCGCTTATACATTTTGTTCTTCTCTTTTTCAAAAGTCTTTAGAACGATATCATTCTCAGCAATTGTCTTGTATTTCTGCGTAGGACCGATCTGCTTGCAGGTCTTACCGTTCTTAAAAACTCTGTCACAGTACAGGGTTTTCTTTTTTGTCTTTGGAACAAATATCCTGTTGCAAAGCTCACATTCGCAAACGGTTTCATCTCTCAAATAAAATGTAAAAATCAAATATTCATAATATGATTCAGGACTATCAAAGAATAAAACCTCGTCACCGCTTCGTGTTTTGGTAACCTTGTATTCAATTGCATCGTGCATAGATATATCAAGTACACCAGCAAGTATATCCTTGTGCATTACACACATAAAAAGCTTGTTCACTTTGTTTTTCATATATGGCAGCAGCTTCATTCGGATACTTACTGTTTCTAATTTACTTTTGAGCTCTTCAGGTGAATAAATATCAGCCAATTTTCTGTGAATAAGATATTTGTTGATATCAGCCTTGAGCAGAACGCCTAAAACAATATTCTTTTCTAAAATTTCCTCTGCAAAATCGTATGCCGAATCAACAGTATAATTCTCACATAACTTAGGTAGCTCATAATCATAAAGTGCAATGAGCTCGTTTCTGTAGTCAATAGGTTCTAATTCAGTAATATCCAGATTATCAACTGCAACTCTCTCAATAATATTCTTGTTTCTAAATTTAATATATAACCCTGTGCTTGAATAAATACTTCTGTCCATAATCAAACTTTCTCAAAAAATCAAATTTTCACTTACGCATAGTTTAAGTGTTTCACTCCTGCTAAAATGATAACACAAATAGAAATTCTTAACAAGGATATATATTTAGTTTAGAGAAAGGAGGTAAACTTTATGGAAAAAGAAATCAAGTTACTTGAAGTAGTTGATGGTGAAACTCTAATGGATATGCAGTTTCCAAAATCAAAATTTTGTATTCAGTCATTATTACCACAAGGTGTTTCAATTCTTGGTGGTGCGCCCAAGATTGGCAAATCGTGGATGGTGCTTGATTGGTGTGTACGAATTGCAAAAGGTGAATCGGTTTGGAATTTGCCGACTGAAAAGGGTACGGTTCTCTATCTCTGCCTTGAAGATAGCCTTGCAAGAATTCAGAACAGGTTGAATTGTATAACTGATGGAGTGCCAAACAATCTCTATGTTGCTACTAAGTCTGAAAGTATTGAAACAGGCTTGATTCAGCAGATACAGAATTTCGTTATTACTCATAATGATACAATGCTGATTGTAATTGATACATTTCAGATGATAAGGAATTCAAGTTCAGAATTATCTTATGCAAATGATTACAATGAAATCGGAAAGCTAAAACAATATGCCGTAGAAATGTCAGTCTCTATTCTGCTGGTTCATCATCTTAGAAAACAAGGTGACAGTGATCCGTTGAATAAGTTATCTGGTACAACAGGTATCAGTGGTGCAGTTGATGCTGTATTTGTTTTGGATAAAGATAAGCGAAATGAAAATAAAGCAAATCTGCTTTGCACAGGCAGAGATATTGAGCAAAGAGAATTTCAATTATCGTTCAACAAAGAGAACTGCACTTGGGATTTGATAAATGACAGTCTTGAGAATCCTGTTCCGACGATGCCACAAGAAATGTTTGACTTCATTGAGTTTATGAAATCACAAAAATATTTCAAAGGAAGCAATACTGATTTAGCAAATGAATTTACCCATTATTCAAGTTACAATCTTACTGCAAAATCATTAAAGCAGATAATGAATAAATTTAGGTACGACCTTGAAGTTAAGGGTGTTAAATTTGCAAGTCACAGAAGTAACGGTCAAAGACTTGTTGAAGTTTCTTATCTTTCTGACAGTGACTCAAGTGCCGTAAGTGACGAAGAAATTGTGAGTGTCAAAACATCCGTTCCTTTCGTCCCTTGCGACCCTGTAGGCAAAATCTGGGAAGATAAAAGAAAAATAGGATAATTACCCTAATTAAATTTTAAAAGCCAAATATCGGCACACAGTAAAAAATCAAACAGAGGGTGTTATGGTTTGGAATGTTTATTGCTAGTTTCGCATTTGTATTACGCCACGGCAATAACAAATGCATTCGGGCTAAGCCCATACCCATATAAAGAAAGGACAAAGGTGATAATATAAGTAAAAACAGAACAGAAATATTAACCTTCAGGGTAACACCTGAAGAGAAAAAATTGATTGAAACGAAAGCACTTTCATCTTACAGACTCGTCAGTATGTACCTCCGTGATTGTGCTTTGGATAAAGAAATTATTGTAATTGATGGAGTAAAAGATGTTGCAACTGAACTCCGCAGGATAGGCAACAATCTCAATCAAATTACAAAAGCAGTCAATGGTGGTGTGTATGCTGTTGACCTGACTGAAACAAAAAAGGAGGTGCAAAAGATTTGGCAGTCGTTAAATTCGTTACCTCAGGCAGTCCGATGAATAATATATTCCCATATATTATGAAAAAAGAAAAGACTGAACAAAAACTAATCAGTGGAATCAACTGTGTTCCTGAAAATGCAATGCAAGAATTTATTGCAGTGAAGAAACAATTCGGCAAAACAGAGGGCAGACAATATTATCATGTGGTGCAGTCGTTCAGTCCCGATGATAACATTTCACCTGAAACTGCACACGAAATCGGACTAAAATTTGCAGAATACTTTGGCAATTATCAAATGGTAGTTACAACTCATATTGACAGAAATCATATACACAACCATATTGTTTTCAACTCTGTGAACCTTGAAAACGGCAAGAAATTTCATCAATCAAGAGATGAAATGATACAGGCAAAAGAATATTCAAACAAGCTTTGTCAGGACTATGGATTAACTCTAACTGAAGCAAAAGCCACAAGATACAATATGCCGAAATGGAAAAGATTGCTGAAAAAGAAACTTGAGTATGCTATGAAAAACAGCAGCAGTAAAGAAGAATTTATATTTATTCTTGAGCAATTAGGTGTAACTGTTAACTGGCAGGAGAACAGAAAATATATTACTTTCACTACAGATGACAAGCACAAGTGCCGTGATAATAAGCTATTTGATGAGAGATTTCTCAAAGAAAATCTTGAAATATATTTTGAACTCGGCGGTTGTGACAGCATAATTTCAGAAGAGTATCAGGAATATGAAACACCACAGACAGGAATTATATCAGATGATTTATTCAATCTGATAGGCAACCTGCTTGATTTAGAAATGCAAAACAACACTAAACGCAAATGGATGCCACACCACAGTAAAAAAGAAATAGAAAAGCTCATCGCTCAAGGTCAGAAAATAACCAATGAAGATTATGACAATGATTATGATGAGTATCATGGATTTGGAATGAGTTGGTAAAGGAGTGAAGTAGAAAAATAAATAAGTAGTGTTGCCTTATGGCAGCAAAAATAATCAGTCAAAGGTTATATGACAAGCAGTTCTTAAAATATATTTTCTTGATAGGGGAGAATATGTTTTGAATATAATTGTGCATTTACCAAGTGAAGATAAGCAAAAAGAATTTCAAAAAGAGATTATTGAAATTCAATCAATAACAATTATGTCAAAACTAAATGATCTCAAAATCCCAATAAATGATAAAAAGAAAATATTAAAAGAACTGAAGAGAGAAATATAAAAATATAGGCAGTACTTGAAAACTAAAGAGTGCTGCCTATTACTTTTCTCTATTATAATGTTAAATTTGCCGATATTTTGCCGGTGTGATTCCGAATTGCTTTTTGAACACATTTTGGAAGTAGGCTTGTGAGGAAAAGCAAAGATAGTTGCTGATTTCACTTAAACTTTTATCAGTATGCTTCAAAAGATTTTTAGCTTCCTTCATCTTGCAGTTTGTAATATATTCACCAATATTTTCTCCAATTTCTTCCTTGAATTTTTTTGTAATATAAGCACGGCTTTTATTTGTGCTGTTAACAACATCCATTATTCCTATAGGCTCATTAATATGTGAATTTATAAATTGAATGCAAGTGAATACATCGTTTGAAAGCTCATTTGAATATTGTGCGCTTTCAACACGCCTTGTAAAGTCCATCAGCATATTAAACTGCAGTTTCTTTATTTCATTAATATCCTGCAAATGCTCACATTCCTGAATGTATATGTCAATCAGCTGATATGCTTGCTCTACATCCATTCCTCCCGGAATTGCACCATATTTTCCCACAATAGTTACTGCACCGTTAAGCAGATTTTTTGCTTGCCTTAATTCATCATCAGCAAGTTTTCCTTCAATTAAAGGAGTTTCCTGTGCAACAATTAAAAGAAATTCCTCCATAGCGGCAGGATTTCCTGCCTTTACATATTCAAGCAGCTGCTGTTCAAACAAATATGTTCCGTGAGCAGACTGTTCCTCCCTTGCATTATACGAGGTGTTTGTTTGCTTAATAGCTATATTTTTTTCATATTCATTCTGATAAAAAGGTGTGTAGTCATACAAAGTCAGAATTTCCTCATTAATTATGTAGTGTATGCTGATGACGAGATTCAAAAGCTGATTGTATGAATATTGTGGGATACTTCTTAAAAATTCTGCTACGGTCTGAAATCTATCACTTGGAATATAATTCATCGTCATATAAGTGCGAACAGATGTATCCGTTACATTTGAACTAAATGTCGGTCCTATTATAATATGATCTTTATTTTCCTTTACTTCTATAATTGCATAAGTACCCATATCCTGTCCGATAATTACAGCAGGCTTTTCTTTTTCTTTCATCAATAATTGATTAATGGCATTATGCTCTGTTAAGTCTTTTGCGTAACCGTATGACAGTATACAGCCTTTATCATCATAGTAGGAAACAGGAATATAGTGTGAAGCGTAAAACATACAGCAATATGCTAAAGCATCCATAAAATCGCACCTTCCGTAGTCAAATTTACAATATTATAGCATGAATTACAATACAAAGCAAGTTCGATGTGATATTATTTACTATAATCAAGGAGGGCGTAATATGAGCACTATTCAAAAAGAAAACAAAAGAACGAAAAATAAAAAGCACTTAGCATTAAAGGTGATAAGTATAATACTTTGTATTGTAATTGTAATGACAGGAATAATATCTGTCTGCCTTTATAATTTTGCTTTTAATGTTTCTTCACCGATACATATGACAAAGGTTATTCCCAATAATATGGTAATTGATGAAAATCTTACATACAGCGGAGAAGTCGGAACAGTAAATGTTGAAAATTGGTTTAAGGAGAACAGACAGGATGTATATATGACTACTGATGATAATCTGAAACTACATGCATATTACTGTGAAAGTATTGAAGAAAGCAATAAATACGTAATAGCATGTCACGGCTATACAAGCAAAGCTGCTGATATGGGTGTATACGCAATGCACTTTGCAGATAAAGGATTTTCTGTTTTAATGCCTGATGCAAGGGCACATGGTGAAAGCGACGGAAAAATTATTGGTATGGGCTGGCCTGAAAGGTTTGATTTACTGAAATGGATAAATATGATTATTGAGAATGATCCACAAGCACAAATCATTTTATATGGAATTTCTATGGGTGCGGCTACTGTTATGATGACATCGGGAGAGAGTATGCCTGAAAATGTTATAGCGGTTATTGAGGACTGTGGATATTCATCTGTTTTTGATGAGCTTAAGTGGCAGGCAAATAGTATGGGTCATGTACCCGATTTCCCGCTTGTGTATACGGTTTCACTGCTCAACGAGATGAAATCCGGATTTTCACTGAAAGAGGCAAGTGCCGTTGAGCAAGTTAAAAAAAGCACTACACCTACACTGTTTATTCACGGCAGTGAGGACTGGCTTGTTCCGTTTGATATGCTTGATAAGGTTTATGAGGCTGCAAATTGTGAAAAAGAGAAACTGGTTGTTGAAGGCGCAGGTCATGCCGCATCAAGTTCAACTGATCCCGAGCTTTATTGGTCAACGATATTTGACTTTATTTCAGCTTATACAAAATAATTTATGTTTCATTTAGGAGGTAGATATTATGAAATATACAAAAATAATTTCTTTGATTTTGGCATTGATTATGGTTTTATCGTTAGCTGCTTGTACATCAAATAGTTCTGATTCTGATTCAGATAATCCTGCAAAGCAATCTGCAAACCTGCAGTCCGGTGATATTACAAATGACAGTACAAATGAAGAAATTGCAAAGTATTATAATGAGGTAATGAAAATATCAAAGGCTGACAAATCATTTCAGGGTGACGACAATCTTTCTATTGGTGATGTTGAACTTAACGGTGACACCAAAGAAAGTGTTAAAAATATGATTTTAAGTATCGGTAATTCTGCTATCAGTGCTTTTTCAGGCGGTGACTATGAGGTGTATCTGCCGTATGTTGATCAGGATGTTGAGATACTACCTGATGATATTGAAAGCTTTACTGTAACAGATAATGGTGATACTTTAACCTTGAATATCAAGCCTGTTGCTGAAGAAAATGTAACCAAAAGATTAAATGGACCTCAGGGAAGATTTTTTGAGGTTTACGAAGATATTCAGACTGCAGTATCGCAGGTGCAGCAGATTTCTTTCCCTGATGGTGTTGATGATAGCTTGAAAATTGACTATTATGGCGGAACAGTTAATTTTACGATTGATAAAGAAACAAAGAAAATCATTTCAGGCTCAACGGAGATGATAGCTATACTCAACATAACAAATGCAAAGGTAACGATACTTACACTTAAGAGCTGTACTGTCAGCCTTAAGTATAAAGTGGATTATCCGAAAACTGCAGAAGAATAATCCGTGTCTTTTACATAGATTGAGAAAGTCAGGCTCGTACCTGACTTTTCTTTATTTAAGATAATTTTGTAATGAAAACAACCAAATAGTAGTCAATATTGCAACAATATAGCCTATATTACAATACAACTTTGTTTTCCTGTGATATTATTGTACTTAACAATAGGATATTATCATGGTGTTTTCCTATTCGTTCACATCTTGTTGCAAAGGAGGAGTTTGTATTAGATGAATTATATTAGTTTGAGGTCAAAGCAATTAAAAATTTTGTAAAGGAGGAAATCTATGACTAAAAAAACGAAAGGTATAATTATTGCCGTAGTAGCTGTTATTGTTGCTGCTGCCATAGGTTGTGGTGTTTATTTTGGAGTTATTAAACCACAGTCAGAAAGTGCAGCCGATGTAGCAGTTGTGGATGGTGAATTATACAGAACAAAAACCGAAACCTTTTGGGCTGGCTTAGGTAAGGCGTACATATCTTTCCAGCACAAAGCAACACCTGAAAAAAGCATTACAGGTGAAACCGATTTAAGCGGAGATGTGTTCTATGTTATGGCATCTGCTCAGGGCAGGGATTTTGAGCCATGGCTCGACGGAACATTTGCACTTGATGAAGAAGCAGGCACACTTAAACTTACAGGCTACTGGGATCCTAATAATGAAAATTCCACAACGCTGACTGACGCAGAGGTAGGAGTTGAAAAACTCTATAATGCAGAAAACGGTGAGTATAAAATCGGAGTTGATTTTACAGGCGTAGGAACAATTTGGTTTACGCTTAATCCGGCTACTGATAAGGTTGGCGAGAATACACCTCCTGCTACTGTAGAGGAAACACCTGCTGAGCAGGAAACTCCGGCAGAAGCAAATACAGGAAATCTTCTTGCTCGCTTAATGGCAAAGGATACTGTAAACAGCTATGGAACTGATTTCACCTGTGAGGCAAAGCTCGATATCGCCAAGGATAATATATGGAAAATGTATGTAATGGTTGCAGGCTATTATGATGATTATACCGAGGCTGCAAGCGGTACTTGGACAGAAAACGCTGACAAATCATTAGTACTTAAAGTGCTTACTCAGGTTGCTGCAAACAGCTTGCCTGACACAATAAACATTGCTTGTGATTTTTCAGATCCTAATAAGCCATTTTACAGCGGTACAGTTAAGTTTGACAGCTATTTGACATTTACGCTTAATTTTAAGAGCGTGGACATCAGTTCAACAGAAACAACATCTGTTTCAAAAAAGAGTAATTCGTCAAATAAAACAAATTCATCAACACCTGCTCCTGCAGCGGCAAAGGGTGAACTTTACAGAACACCTGTAATCAACGGTCTTTACAGTGGAATTGTAGGCAGTGCTTATATGTCATTTAAGGATGTCGATACTAAGGATGCTGATACAGACTTAAAGGGAAAAGTTTTTGCTGCGTATGTTAATGCAAATTCAGATGGCTATGGTATGTGGTTTGCAGGCTACTGGGAGCTTAACAGCGATAACACTAAACTTACCCTTACAATGAAACTTGGCGGAGATGATTCGGGTCTTGATAATGCAAAGGTAGATGTTGCTAAAACCTATACGGCTGATAAGGATGGCATATTCCACATTCCTGCTCATTTTGCAGGCGGCGGAACAGGCACATTTACATTTAAACCTTCAAGAGATAAAATCGGCGGTAACTCCTCAAATTCAGGAAACAGTGTTACTCCAACACCAACTCCTGCTCCAACTCCGACACCAACTCCGGCACCTGAAACACCTGAAGGTGATTTGAAGGTTCGCTTAACAGCTCAGGATACCGTTAATTCATACGGAACTGACATCACATGCTATGCAAAGCTTGACATTGCCAGGGATAAAACTTGGAAAATGTATGTAATGGTTCCGGGTTCATTTGATGATTATACCGAGGCTGCAAGTGGCAGCTGGAAAGAAAATTCAGATAAGTCATTAACGCTTAATGTTACAAAGCAGATTGTAGAAAAGAGTTTAGCAAATACTATTAAAGTAAATTGTGATGCATCAGGAAAATATACTGCCACAGTTAAATTTACAAGTTATTTCACATTTACTTTAAATTTCAGCAGTACAGCTACTATTCCTGATAAGCCGAATCCACCGGTTACACCTGTTAATCCTGATCCGCCGGTTGTGGAGAATAAGGGCGAAATTTACAGAACAGAAGTGTATAGCGGTATTTATAGCGGTGTTGTTGGTAAAGGCTATATTTCATTCAAAGACATTACTGAACCTAATGAATGGGGCAAAAAAGGTAAAGTGTTTGAAATCTATGTAGCACAGAGTGGTGACAACTACACTATGTGGGCTGATGGTTATTGGTCAATGAGCGCAGATCAAAAAGAGCTTTCACTTACAATGACTGAAGTTGCAGATACAGCTCTTGATGATGTTCAGGCAAATGTTGCAAAAGTTTATACAGTAAACGAAAAAGGTCAATTTATAATTCCTGCTCACTTTGCAGGCGGCGGAACGGCGACATTTGTTCTTAATGTTTCAGGCAGTGGACAGAACCCTGAAGAACCTGTTAAGCCGGTTGATCCTGAACCTGTAAAACCTGAAGTACAGCTTGCTTTAGCAGCAACGGATACAATCGAGTTTTACGGAACAGAATACACCTGTAATGCAAAGCTTGATTTATATAATGACGGCACTTGGGCAATGCAGGTGCAGGTACCCGGTATGTTTGAGGATTACACTGACGCAGCAAGCGGCACTTGGACTTTGAATGATGATTATTCAATGACTATGAAGGTTGAAAAGCAAACAGTTGAAAACAGTTTGCCTGAAACTTTCAAAGTTAACTGCGACATTTCAGGTTATCCGAATTTAGCTTATAACGGCGAAGCTGCGTTCAATACAGGTTACTTTGCATTTAATCTCAATTTTACAGATTCAGCACAGACAACACCTGATCCTGAACCTGTAAAACCTGAAATACAGCTTACTCTGACTGCAACGGATACAATCGAGTTTTACGGAGCAGAATACACCTGTAATTCAAAGCTTGATTTATACAATGACGGCACTTGGGCAATGCAAGTACAGGTACCAGGCATGTTTGATGATTACATTGACGCAGCAAACGGAACTTGGACTTTGAATGATGATTATTCAATGACAATGAAGGTTGAAAATCAGACTCTTGAAAACAGCCTGCCTGAAACTTTCAAAGTTAACTGTGATATTTCAGGTTATCCGAATTTAGCTTATAACGGTGAGGTTGCATTCAATACAGGCTACTTTGCATTTAATTTGAAATATTCAAATGAGGAGTAATAAAGCTCCTATGTAGTCAAACTGACGGACATTCATTTATGAGTGTCCGTTTTTCTTTTTTATAATTATAATAATTATAAAAAAATAGACTATTTTATAAAAATTTAGCCTATATTACAATACAATCTTTTTTTATTATGATATTATTAAACTACGATAGAATAACTTTCAGATCTTAATGGAGTTTACAGAAATGATTTTTAATATTAATAATAATTGGAAATTTAAAAAGCAGAACAGTGAAAAATACGAAATAGTTTCTCTGCCTCATGATGCAATGTTGACAGAGAGCCGAACAGCTTCCTGCCATAATTCAAAGCAATCGGGCTATTTCCCCGGAGGTAAATACATATATGAAAAAACAGTTGAATTTACAGATGAGGATTTAAGCAAAAAAATCAAGTTGTTTTTTGAGGGCGTTTATCAAAATTGTAAGATTTATATAAATGACTTACTTTTAGGCTCGCACAAATACGGCTATACAGAATTTGAAATTGACATAACCTCTTTTGCTGAATGCGGTGAAAATATTATACGAGTTGAGGTTGATAATTCTTTAGAGCCAAATTGCCGTTGGTATTCAGGTTCGGGAATTTATCGTTCCGTGTGGCTTAAAATCAGTAAAAAAGATTTATATCAGCCTAAAATCATTACAAAAACAATTTCACCTGCTGTGATTGAAATAGATGCAGACAATGAATGCACTGTTGAAATTTATGATAATGATACTTTGATTGCAAGTGGTCAAAGCGGTGAATTTGAAATTGAAAATGCAAAACTGTGGAGTGACGAAACACCGTATTTATATAAATGTGTATGCCGATTTGAAGATGAGCAGACAGAAACAATGTTTGGCATTCGCAAGCTTGAATGGAACAATAAAAATGGTTTAACCGTAAACGGTAAAAGAGTGCTTTTAAGAGGCGGATGTATTCATCACGATAACGGTGTGCTTGGTGCTTGCGGATTTGCTGATGCAGAGGAACGCAGAGTGCGTATCTTGAAACAGGCAGGTTATAATGCAATTCGTTCGGCACATAATCCAATGAGCCGTGCAATGCTTGATGCGTGCGACAGGCTTGGTATGTATGTTATGGATGAGTGCTTCGACGGTTGGTATACTCCAAAAAATTACCACGATTACTCAAGATATTTTGAAACTGAGTGGAGAAGCGATTTGCAGTCAATGGTGAATAAGGACTTTAATCATCCCTGTGTGATTATATATTCTGTTGGTAATGAGGTGTCGGAAACGGCTACGCCAAAGGGTGTCGACTGCTGCAAAGCTCTTGTGGATTATATGCATATTTTGGATGACAGCAGACCTGTAACTGCAGGTGTTAATGTACTTCTAAATGTGTATGCAAATTTGGGGCTTGGCGTTTATAAAGAAAAAGGTACATACAAGGCTGAGCCATTACCTCCAAAGTCTAAAAACTATAAAGAAAAAAAGACGGGTTCAGCCTTTTTCAATGCAGCAGCGCAAAAGCTTGGCGGTTTGATGTTCTTTATGAGCAAGGGCAAAAAGGGTGACAATGCTTGCAAGGGTGCTGCTGAGCATTTGGATGTAATCGGTCTTAATTATGCGGGCTCACGAATTGAGGAGGATGTACAAAAATATCCCAACAGACTTATGATTGCAAGCGAAACAATGGTGACGGATTTGCCTTATAACTGGGAAAGAGTAAAGAAATACCCGCAAATGCTCGGTGATTTCGTATGGGCTTCATGGGATTATCTTGGCGAGGCAATCGTCGGCGACTGGACCTATTATTCCTATAAAGGACTGCCGCTGCTTGCAGGCTCAGGTACGATAGACATAACAGGAAAAATAACGGCGGAGGCATATTATCAGCAGGTTATATGGGGACTCAGAAAAGAGCCATATATCTGTGTTCGACCACTTAATCATATTGGCGAAATGCCGAGAAAAAGTGCGTGGAGATTCACCAATGCGATTGAAAGCTGGAGCTGGCACGGTTATGAGGGTAAAAAAGCTGTTGTTGAGGTCTTCAGTGATGCAGACAGCATTCGTCTTGAACTGAACGGCAATACCGTTGCTCAAAAGAAATTAAAAAAATATAAGACCTTGTTTAGTATCCCTTATGAAAGCGGAACGCTTACTGCTGTTGCACTTGATAAATCAGGCGGAGAGATTTCAAGATATTCGCTTAAAAGCGGTGGCACAGAAACAAAACTTACGGCAATTCCTGATAAAAAAATTCTCAAGGCAGACGGACAGAGTCTGTGCTTTATCCCTATTGAATTTACAGATGCTAACGGTGAGCTTAAGCCTTACATTGAACAAAGTGTAAATATCAAGGTAGAGGGTGCAGCAACACTACAGGGCTTTGGCAGTGCACTTTGCAAAACGAACGAAAGCTATTTATCCGATTCGTTTTATAGTTTCAGGGGCAGAGTTTTTGCTGTTATCAGAGCAGGAACAAATCCCGGTAAAGCAACTGTTACTATATCAAGCAGTGGCGTTGATAAACAAATTATAGAATTAGAGGTGCAGTGATGGAAAAATTCAGAGTATACGGTGTTTCAACTAAAGAGGAAACACAAAGAGAATTGAATCATAAACAGCTTGCACGCAGAGTAGGCGCAGAAGGAATGGTACTCTTAAAAAACGATGATGTTCTTCCGCTGCAAAATAAAAGCATTGCTCTTTATGGTGCAGGCAGCAGGATGACTGTTAAAGGCGGTTCAGGAAGCGGAGATGTTCACGAAAGACATAGTGTTACCATTGAGGAAGGCTTGAAAAACGCAGGCTTTAAGCTTTGCACAACACTCTGGATGGACAGATTTGAGAACAAATATAAAAAGGATGTTGATGAATGGCGAAATACTGTTGAGGAAAAAATCAAAGGATTTTCACCGATTCAAACAATGAAAATGTTTGATACCATTCACGAATCTCCTATGCCTTATCCGTCCGTAACACCTATTCTTGAAGATGAGCTTTCAAGCGAAACGGATACTGCAATTTATGTTCTGGCAAGGCAGGCAGGCGAAGGCGGCGACCGCAGATTTGAAAAAGGAGATTATCTGCTTTCGGATATAGAAACCGAGAGCCTGACAATGCTTTCAAAGCATTATGAAAAGCTCATTCTGGTAATTAACTGTGGCAGTATTATTGACCTTTCAATATTAGATGAAATAAGAATTGATGCTGTGCTTTTTTATGCACAGGGTGGTATGGAAGGCGGTAATGCATTTGCCGATATTATAAGCGGAAAATCTGCTCCTTGCGGAAAACTGACAGATACTTGGGCAAAAGAATATAAGGATTACCCATCTTCTGATACCTTTAGTCATATCAACGGTAATACCGATTATGAGAATTATTTTGAAGGAATTTATGTTGGTTATCGTTATTTCAGCACTTTTGATATAAAACCACGCTTTCCTTTTGGCTATGGTTTATCCTACACAGAATTTGACTATGCATTTTCTGATATGAGTATTGATAATACCGATGTGACATTAAAATGTAAGGTTAAAAACATAGGTGAAAAATATTCAGCAAAAGAAATTGTTCAGGTGTATGTGTCTAAACCACAGAATATTCACGATACGGAAAAGCTAAGCCTTTGTTCATTTGGCAAAACAAAATTGCTTGCACCGAATGAAACGGAAGAATTATGTCTTAAATTTAATTTGCGTGATTTGGGCTGTTATGATGAGCAAACTAATCAGTTTATATTTGATGAAGGCCGCTATGGAATTTATATCGGAAAGAATGTAATTGATGTAATTCCTTGCGCAGTAATAGTTGTCAATAATTCAAAGACTATTGAAACCGTAAATCCTGTATTAAAAAAGGATTTGGGCTTCACTGATATTAAGAGTGATTTGAAATCAGCAAGATTTTCAAAGGAGTTACCGAGATTTGAGGTTGATACAGATGAGATCACATTTAACAGTTCAGATGAATTATTAAATATAAGGAAAAATGATGCAAAAATCAATTCAATTTTAAATCGCCTTACAGTTGATGAGAAAATCAAACTCGTTGTAGGCGGCGGTTACAAAATCAAGTGTTTCAATAATGTTATGGGTGCAGCAGGACGAACAAACACCACTTTATTGAAAAAAGGTATTCCAAACATCATTCTTGCCGATGGTCCTGCGGGACTGAATGTTAATCAGTCCGTGGTAGTAATGAAGGACGGCACACCCCGTTATCCTGACGGCTTGCCTGAGGATTGGAAATGGGGCTGGCTTAAAAAGTTTGAACCACTTGTAAAAGCAAAGCCGGGCAAAGGCAGACCTGTTTATCAGTTTATGACTGCTTGGCCAAACGCCACTTTGCAGGCGCAGACTTGGGATACAGAGCTTTTAGAGGAAATAGGCAGTGCTGTCGGTAAAGAAATGCTGGAAATAGGTGTTTCCGTCTGGTTGGCTCCCGGTCTTAATATACACAGAAATCCTTTGTGCGGAAGGAATTTTGAATACTATTCAGAGGATCCGCTCATTTCAGGAAAAATGGCTGCTGCCATTACAAAGGGCGTTCAAAACTGTGGTGGTGTCGGCGTTACAATTAAGCATTTTTGCTGCAACAATCAAGAGGATAACCGTACAGGTGTTTCTGAAAATGTTTCACAAAGAGCCTTGCGTGAAATTTATCTCAGGGGCTTTGAGATTGCCGTTAAGGAGGCAAAGCCGTGGACCATTATGACATCATATAACAAGGTTAATGATGTTTACACTCCGAACAGCTATGATTTATGCACTGAAGTTTTAAGAAAAGAATGGGGCTTTGACGGTGTTGTAATGAGTGACTGGAACTCGACAGATCAATGCTCGCATTCCAAAGCAATTATGGTTGGCAATGATATGATAATGCCCGGTAATAAATGGGTAATGAAAGCCATAAAAAAAGATTATGAAAACGGAAAACTGCCTGAAAGTGCTCTTAATGCAAGCGTGAAACGCATTTTGAATATGATTTTCAGCAGTGCTACAACAGAGGGTTTTTGAAAATGGCTGACCTATTGAATATAAAAAAATACGATTGTTTTGAACAATCATTTCAGGCAGAGTTTGCGGGTAATCCGTTTGATGTAGAACTGACTGTTCAGGTCAAATGTCCCGATGGCAGCATTAAAACAGTTTATGGCTTTTATGACGGTGAAAATACTTTTGCTTTTCGCTTTATGCCCGAACAGTTAGGCGAATACTCTTATCAAACAATCTGTCAATATAATGAACTTAATAATAAAACAGGTGAATTTATCTGTATTGAAAATGATGAAAATAATCACGGCAGGGTGAAGGTTTGTGATAAGTATTGGTTTTCTTATAAGGACGGCACACCATATTTTCCGACAGGTACAACCTGTTATGCGTGGATTCATCAATCACCTGATATGCAGATTCAAACCATTAAAACGCTTTCAGACGGTTGCTTTAACAAGGTGAGAATGTGTGTGTTCCCTAAGTGGTATGAATACAATCATTCACAGCCTTATATCTATCCGTTTGATGGTAACCCGAAATCGGGATTTGATTACGATAAACCGAATGTTTCATTTTTTAAGCATCTTGATAACTGTATTATCCAACTTGAAAAAATCGGTGTTGAAGCAGATGTTATCCTCTTTCATCCGTATGAAAATGACGAATGGCAGTTTAATTTTATGACACCTGAGCAGGATTTACGATATATAAGATATATCACTGCTCGTTTGTCCGCCTTTCATAATGTATGGTGGAGTCTTGCTAATGAATATGACCTGATTAGAACAGGCTATAAAAAGAAGAATTCAGCGTGGACTAAATTAGCTGAAATGCTTAGTGAGTTTGACAGTTTTAATCATCTTATCAGTATTCACCAGCTCAATAAAATGTTTGACCATAAAAATAAGTATATAACGCATTGTTCAATTCAGCGTACAGAGCTTTATCTGACTGCTGAATATACGGATACTTGGCGTGAAAAATACGGCAAGCCTGTAATTATTGATGAATGTGTGTATGAGGGCAACCTCAATTCTTGGTGGGGCGGTATAACTGCTCAGGAAATGGTAAGGCGTTTTTGGGAAGCGACCGCAAGAGGCGGTTACCTCAGTCACGGTGAATCTTATCTGACACCGGATGAAAAAATTTGGTGGAGTCGTGGTGGTACTCTTGTCGGTGAAAGTCAGCAGAGAATTAAATTTCTTCGTCAAATTATGCTTGAATGTCCTGATATAAAAATCACGAGCGAATCGGGTACAAGTAACACTGCAAGAGGAATTGCAGGCACAAATACACAGCTCATATATTTGGGTAATTATCAGCCGTGCAATTATTCATTTACTCTGCTTGGCAGTGCAAAGTATAAGATAAAAATTATTGACACTTGGAATATGTCAGTTGATGAACTGCCTGACCTTTACGAAAAAAATGTTACTGTTGATTTACCGTCAAAGCCTTATATGGCAATTCTTTGTGTGGCAGAAAATAAATCAGATGTAACAGAGTTTACCCGTGATTCCGTTTTTGAGGAAATGAAATTTACAGTCGGCGGAAGGAAGATGCTTAAATTCCTGAAGAAGATATGTGCACCATACTATTCAGGAATGCTGCAATTTACTGTAAATCAGTGCAGTAAACAGGCAGGCGGAATTCTTGACGGTAAAGCAGGTGACGGAATTTTGACAATCGTTAATGAAAACAAATTCTTTAAAGGAATGTTTCAGTTAATAACAGGCGTTTTGTTTAGAAGGAGGTGATGATAATGAAAAAACAAATTTTTAATCCATATCTTCCGCATTATGAGTATATCCCTGACGGCGAGCCAAGAGTTTTTGATAATCGTCTTTATATTTACGGCAGTCACGATAAATTCGGTGGTAAATGGTACTGTGAGAATGACTATGTAACGTGGTCTGCGCCGCTTGATGATTTGTCCGATTGGGAATATGAGGGCGTTATTTACAAAAAGACGCAGGATAAACGCAAAGGCAATCTTTATGCACCTGATGTTGTGCAGGGTCCTGACGGAAGGTATTACTTGTTTTATTCAAAGGATGATACCTCTGTAATAGATGTTGCAGTTTGTGACAGTCCTGCAGGTAAATATGAGTTTTATGCCGAGGTAAGTTATAAAAACGGCAAGATTCTCGGTGACGATGAAACTGAATATTTTATGTTCGACCCCTCTGTGTTAATTGATGATGACGGTAGAATTTGGCTCTATTCAGGCTCAAGTAAAAGAGGCACAACAACTAAAATCAAAAGAAATATGGCAGGCTGTACGGTAACTGAACTTGAACCTGATATGAAAACTATCAAAACTCCGCCTAAGGTTATTCTCCCCGGCACAAAAGGATGGCATACAGATGCATATTTTGAAGGTCCGTCAGCAAGAAAAATCGGTGATTTGTATTACATTGTATATCCTGTTCGTAATGCTACGGGTTTGCATTATGCTACAAGCAAATTTCCTGACAGAGATTTTGTTCACAGAGGTTCTGTTCATTCAACATCTGATTTTGGTATAAATGGTCACACATTGCTCAATCCTGCATATCCAAGAGGAAATAATCACGGCGGAATGGTTAAATTAAACGGTGATTGGTACATTTTTGACCACAGAATGACAAACGGCACATCCTTTTCAAGACAGGGTATTGCAGAGAAAATTGAAATCAAAGCAGACGGAACTATTAAGCAGGTTGAAGCAACGAGCTGTGGTTTGAATGGAAAACCGCTGAAGGCTGACGGTACATATCCTGCATATATCGCCTGCAACCTTATGGGCAAAAGGTATTTTAATAAATTCCAAATCGGCTCACCGTATATTACACAGGATGGCAATGACGGCGATGAAAATACAGACTGCTATATAGCTAATATCAAAAATGGATTTACAGCAGGATTTAAGTATTTTGATTTCGATGACAGGATATACAATATTTCAGCTACAGTCAGAGGTAAAGGAAACGGAAAGATAGTTGTTTCTGCCTGTGAGGACAGTGAAACTTTAGGGGAAATAAAACTTTCTCCGTCAAATGAGTGGAAAACAATCAGCACAAAGTGCCGAGTTTTAAAAGGTAAAAAGGCATTGTTTTTCACATATAACGGAAATTACAGTATTGATATGCTGGATTTTAAAATAATGAAAGAGGTATGATTATGGCAAAAGGAAAAGGCATTGAACTCCTTAGCGGCGGACTTTTTGATAAGCCGTTTATGGATTCAAAGGTAAAGACACTGACTGTGTCGAAAAAAGAAAAAATCCTCGGTCACTTAGTTGGTCCGCTCGGATTGATTTTCGTTGTAAATACCATTGCCGCTTTGGTTGAAAAGTTTTTCACCCAGCAGGCAGGTGCAATGTATGGTGTTGACAATGTTGAAATGATTAAACAAATGGGCGGTAAGTATGAGGTTATAATGACTGTTGCTAAATTACTTGCAGTAGTTATGGGCCTTTTCACAGGCTGGCTTATGCAGCACACGAAGTCTAAGCAGGGCAGAATGCGTCCGTGGCATTTGATTTTTGGTTTTGTTTCTATTGCTGTCGGCGGACTTATTTTTCTGTTCCCGGGCACAACACTCGGTGAGTCCTATTGGTATTATTTCTTTATACTGCTTATTGCCTATCATACGGTAGGTTCAAGTTATTTTTATCTGTTCAGAGATAATATCGTTTCTATTTCATCAAGAAGTCCCGGCGAAAAGGCACAGCTTAAATTTATTCGTCAGATGTCCTGGACCTTGATTTCCGGTATGATTATTGGTATGCTTGTTAATATGGTAGTTCTTCCATTATGGCTTGAACACGATATTAACGGTTATGCAACTTTGCTGATTATATTGTCAATAATTGCAATACCTCTTCTTCTTTTAGAATATTTCTATACAAAAGAGCGTGTTATTGAGGACGTTGCACAGCAGGTTGGTCTTGAAAACGAAAATAAAATTCCTATTATTGATCAGATTAAAGCATTACTTACAAACAAGTATTTTGTAATTTTCTTCATTCTTATGACAATCGGCGGTATTGTTGATAACTTTAAGGGCGGTAATGTACAGTATTTTTACATTAAATTCCTGTTAGACGGTGAAAATAATCCATTAATGTTCACTATTTATCAGGTAGTAACAGGTATTCCGCTTGGTTTAGGTGCAATCGCTATTTACCCGCTTGCTAAAAAGTTTGGAATTAAGAACACAACTATTGCAGGTTTTTCATTAGTTCTCATCGGTAGTATTCTTGGCTGGATATTTGCTGATAATACTGCTATGGCTTTGGTTGCAGGCTTCCTTCGTCAGACAGGTATGCTGCCTAATGCTTACATTACTGCAACACTTCTTTGTTATGCATTCGACAGCGTTGAGCATAAATCAGGTTTCAGGCTTGAGGGTCTTCTCGGCGTTTCAATTCTTACCGCAATTCAGTCAGGTATCTATGCACCGTTTGCAGGTGGTTATGAATCATCTATCCTTAAACTCGGCTTTGTCGATGCAGTTGGTGTAACGCCTAATGCAGATGTTATCAAGTTTATGACAATGGCATTCTATCTGTTTGATATTATTCTTGCCGTTGCTTATCTTGTTCTTCTTCCGTTTATGGATGTTGAAAAGCATCTTCCTAAGATTAATTCTGAGCTTAAGGAAAGAAGAAAGGCTGCTGTTCTTGCTCGTGGTGAAGAATGGATTGAGCCTGAAGAGCTTGAGCGTATGGAGCAAGAAGAGGCTGAACGAATTCACGAAGAAAACAGAATTCACGATTTGAAAGAAAAATGCAAGAAAAAAGGTCTTGATTTTGATACAGAAAATCAAAAATATTTAGATAAGCAAAAGGCTAAGGCTGAGAAAAAAGCAGCTAAGGTAAAAAAATAATTATATATTATTAAGGCTTTGAAAGGCGGAAGAAATATGTTAAAAATATCTGAATTACTTATAGATGGCAGAAAGAACCCCTTTGGTATTTCTTCCGCCAGCCCTTTTCTGAGTTGGAAGCTTGAAAGTGATAGAAATAATACATTTCAGTCAAGCTATCACATACAGATTACAGATGAAAATAATATTCTTTTCTGGGACAGTGGTACTATTATAAGTGATTGTAGTACATATATTTTGTATGACGGTAAAAAATTAGATGCAAATAAAATGTATTCTGTTTATTTGACCGTTATTGATACGAATAATGAGCAGGCAGAGATGCAAGGTGAATTCTATTCAGGCAAGCTTGACAACCAATGGACTGCCAAGTGGATAGGCTCAAACCGCAAAAATGACAGAAAAAACACTCTGCCGCCTGAATTATTTGAAAAGGTATTTGAAGTAAGAGAGAAACCGAAGCGTGCTGTATTGTACGCTTCGGCTATGGGCATTTATAAAGGCGAATTAAATGAAAATAAAATAGGTAATGTATTTTTTGCACCGGGATATACACATTATCAGACTTATTTTCAGTATCAGACCTATGATGTAACCGATATGATAAATACGGGCAAAAATGTTTTGTCATTCTATATTGCGAATGGCTGGTATCTCGGAACAATCGGAAACAAAAATAATGTTTACGGCAATAGTCGAGGACTTATTGCAGAACTTCATTTGTTTTATGAAAACGGCAAGGAAAGTATTATTTCAACAAATGAAGAATGGCAAAGCACGATTGATACTCCGCTTTGCTATGCAGATTTTTATAACGGACAAATAATTGATAATACAAAATCAGCAAGAGATAAATGGCAGTGGGAAAAATGCACAAGGCTTAATGATGTTAATCAAAGGCTTGTTTCGCATTTTGGTGCTTATGTAACCGAGGACTGCCGATTAAAATACATAAGTAAAAATAAAATTGATAATTTAACAGTATATGACTTTGGTCAGAATCACGCAGGTGTTCTTCATCTTACAGTAAATGCCGACAAGGGCACAGTAATCAAGATAAGACACAGCGAAATTATAAACGAGAACGGCACACTATTTACTAAAAATCTAAGAAAGGCAAAGCAGGAACTCACTTTAATTTGCGGCACTGACGGTGTCCAGGAATTTATGCCCGAATTTACCTTTATGGGTTTCAGATATGCTGAAATAAAATCAGATAAGCCGATTGAAATCATAGATTTAGAAAGTGTTGTACTCACATCAGATGCGAAAATAACAGGCTCTTTTGCCTGCTCAGATAAACTTCTTACAAAATTACAGCAAAATATTGAATGGGGACAAAGATCGAATTTTATTGATATTCCTACTGACTGTCCTCAAAGGGATGAAAGAATGGGATGGACAGGTGACATTGCCGTGTTCGCCGAGGAAGCTGCCCAAAACCGCAATATATCTGCCTTTATGAAAAAGTGGCTATATGATTTGCAGCTTGATCAACGCAGTAACGGCACACTTCCTGTTACAGTTCCCGAAATTAAAGTATACCAGCCAACACCACTCAAAGTGCCTATTGCAATATGGGGCGATGCTGCAACAATGGTTCCGTGGGCTGTATATAAAACTTATGGAGATAAGAATTTTCTTGAAAATCAATATAATTCAATGAAGAAATATACCGATTCCGAGGTGCGTGCTGCTGCGGCAGTCGGTTTCGGCGAATCAAAATATTTGTGGAATGTCAATGCCTTTCAGTATGGTGATTGGTGCGCCGCAAACGAAAGTGTAGGTCAGTGGAAAAGAAAGGGTAAATACCTTGCAACTGCATATTTTGCAAATAGTGTAAGTATTATGCAAAAAGCAGCAAAAGCACTTGGCAAAATAACTGACGAAAAATATTATTCCGATTTACACAATAAAATTCAGAGTGCCTTTGCACATTTATGTATAAAAGAGGATGGCACACTTAAAGGTGACTTTCAGAGTAATTATATTTGTGCTTTTTATTATGATTTAGTTCCTGAAAATAAAAAGGAATTGCTTATTAAAAGATTAGTCGAGCTTGTTCGTGAAAACAATCATCGTGTTATGACAGGGTTTGCCGGAACACCTTATACTGCTTTTGTTCTTGCAGATAACGGATATGTTGATGATGCATATAAACTTTTGCTTAACACGGAGTGCCCGGGCTGGCTCTATACTGTCAAAGCAGGCGGAACTACAATCTGGGAACGATGGGATGCACTCGATGAAAACGGACATATTCGCAAAATGGGCAGGCAGTCAATTACAGATATGGTTTCCTTTAACCATTACGCATATGGTGCAGTCGGCAGCTTTTTCTATCGTCGAATACTCGGTATTGAGCCTGTTGAGGCAGGATATAAAAAGTTTACAATTGAGCCTGTTATAAGTAAATTACTCGATTATGCAGAAGGTTATATTGATACCATTTACGGCAAAATATCAGTAAACTGGGATAACAGCAGTGATAAATTCAAAATAAATGTAGTTGTTCCTGTTAATACCTCCTGCACGCTTATTATGCCAAACGGTAAGAAATATCAGCTTGAAAGCGGAACATACGCTTTGGAATGTGAAAAATAAAATATTATTCTGATGAGGGAGAAAAGCATAATGAAAAATACAGAATTTCCAAAGGATTTTTTATGGGGAACGGCAACGGCTGCCCCGCAAATTGAGGGTGGATATCTTGATGACGGAAGAACTCCGAGCATATGGGATAATGCTCCCAAAGAAAAAATTAAAGGCGGAGCTACCTGTCATGAGGCGTGCGACCATTATCATCATATGAAAGAGGATGTCGCACTTATGAAACAGATAGGTGTAAAGTCTTATCGTTTCTCAGTCAGCTGGTCAAGAGTTATTCCTCGTGAGGGTGTTATAAATAAAAAAGGTTTGCAGTTTTATATTGACCTTGTTGACGAACTCAGAGCAAATGATATTGAACCTATGGTAACCATTTTTCATTGGGATACTCCGATGTGGGTTTATGAAAAGGGTGGCTGGCTGTCTGAAAAAATCATACCTCTTTTTGCCGATTACACTAAGGTTTTGGTTGATGCACTTTCGGATAAGGTCACATATTGGATGCCCATGAATGAGCCGCAGTGCTTTATTATGAACGGATATATGCAGGGTGCTCACGCTCCTTTTAAGCACAGATATCTGGCACTGTCAAAGCTGACTAAAATTTGCCTTATGGCGCACTGCAAATCAGTAGAAACAATTCGTAAATATGCAAAAACACAGCCTAAGGTTGGTATTGCAATGGCGGCAGGTGCATTCATTCCGAAAAGTGAAAAGCCTGAGGATATTGAAGAAGCAAGAAGAAAAACCTTTTACAGCGGACTTGGTGCTATGGGCAATCGCTGGTGGTCTGACCCGATATTTAAAGGTGAGCCTGTAACTGTTTACGGTGTATATCATACAAGAAAAAAGGATATGCCTAAAATTCAGTGTAAAATGGATTTTGTCGGTGTGAATGTTTATCAACCGTTTTCTGACGGAAGCTGGGGAAATAAACCTGCACAAGATATACCTGATGAGAAAAAGACCTCGATGGGATGGATTATCGACGGCAGAGTGATTTACTGGACAATAAGATTCTTCCACGAACGCTATGGCCTTCCTGTTATGGTAACAGAAAATGGTATGGCTGATAATGATGCAGTTGTTGACGGACAGGTCAATGATGAAAAACGCATCTATTTTATGAAGGATTATTTAGAAAATGTTAAGCGTGCTGTTGGCGAGGGCATTCCCGTGCTTGGCTATCAGTATTGGTCCTTTATGGATAATTTTGAATGGGCAGAGGGTTATGGCCCCCGTTTCGGATTAACGCATGTTGATTATAATACACAAAAAAGAACATTAAAAAATTCAGCTTACTTTTATAAGCAAATCATTGAATCAAACGGAGAAATTATTTAAAATACGGTAAAATAATGAAACATTTTATAGGCATAGACCTCGGAACATCGGCAGTAAAAATAATTCTGACTGATGAAAAAATGAATATAATAAAATCAATCTCAAAGGGATATCCGCTTGATTTTTCAGCAGACGGAAAGAGCGAACAAAATCCGCTCGATTGGTGGAACGCCGTTCTTGACGGACTGAATGAAATAACGGCTGATGTTGATAAAAGCAGTGTCGCAGGCATAGGAGTCGGCGGTCAGATGCACGGACTTGTTATGCTTGATGAAAATGACAAGGTAATTCGCCCTGCAATCCTTTGGAACGATACAAGAACAGGCAAGCAGACGGATTATCTTAATAACGAGATTGGCAAAGAAAAATTACAATCCTTAACAGGTAATATTGCCTTTGCAGGCCTTACTGCACCTAAAATACTTTGGGTTAAGGAAAATGAGCCTGAGAATTTTGCACGGTGTAAAAAAATCTGTCTGCCAAAAGATTACATAAACTATATGCTCACAGGTGTGTTTTCAACAGATGTGAGTGATGCATCGGGTATGCTTTTGTTTGATGTTGAAAATAAATGCTGGTCAGCAGAAATGCTTGAAATCTGTGGTATGACGGAGGATATGCTGCCGACGATTTATGAAAGCTATGAGCCTGTAGGTAAGGTTAAAGCAGAACTCGGCTTTGGTGATAATATTACAGTCTGTGCCGGTGCGGGAGATAATGCTGCCGCTGCGATCGGTACAAATACAATTTTGAACGGACAATGTAATATTTCTCTCGGTACAAGCGGAACGGTATTTATTCCGACGGATAGTTATGTTAAAACAGAGAATCCCGCCTTGCATTCCTTTTGCCACGCAAATGGAAAATATCATTTAATGGGCTGTATTCTTTCTGCTGCAAGTGCAAACAAATGGCTTGTTGAAGAGATATTTGATACAGACGATTATGATAAAAATATCACAGAGTTAAATACGGACAACGCAAGTAATCAGATTTACTTTATTCCGTATCTTGCAGGTGAACGCTGTCCGCATAATGATGCAGATGTCCGTGGTGCTTTTATCGGTCTTGCTCACGATACGAAAAGAGCCGATTTGCAAATGGCATTGTTTGAGGGTGTATCATTTGCAATTAAGGATTGTATTGGCTTAGTACCGAATAAAATAGAAAAAGCCACTGTATGCGGCGGCGGTATGAAAAGCAGACTATGGATGCAGATTCTTGCAAATGTTCTTGATATTGAAATCAGCATTATCAATAATGAGGGTCCAGCCCTCGGCGGTGCAATTCTTGCAGCAAAAGCAAATGGTATCAAAACAGATATATCAAATGATATTCTTTACTCTGTTAAACCAAATGACACACTTGCTGAAATATACAGCAGAAAATATAACAAATTCAAAAAGCTATATCCTGCATTAAAGGATTTTTACAAGGAGGACTAATTATGATGAACAATATTCCGGAGGTTAAACTCGGCATTATTGCCGTATCCCGTGACTGCTTTCCAATCGAGTTGAGTACAAAAAGAAGAGGTGTGGTAGTCAATGAATGCTCAAAAATCGGCATTGATATTTTTGAGTGTAAAACCACTGTTGAAAATGAACTTGATATGCTCAAGGCTGTTGATGAGGTGAACAAGGCTGAATGCAATGCACTTGTTGTCTTTCTCGGCAACTTCGGTCCTGAAACGCCTGAAACACTCATTGCAAAGAATTTTGACGGACCTTGTATGTTCGTTGCAGCAGCTGAGGAAAGCGAAAATGATTTGATTAACGGCAGAGGTGATGCCTACTGCGGTATGCTTAACTGCTCATACAATCTCGGTATGCGTCATCTAAATGCATATATCCCTGACTATCCTGTCGGCACTGCTGATGAAATTGCAGTGATGATAAAAAATTTCGTTCCTGTTGCGAGAGGCATTATCGGCGTTAAAAATCTTAAAATCATCACTTTTGGTCCTCGTCCGCAGGATTTCTTTGCCTGCAATGCGCCAATCAAGGGACTCTATGAAATCGGTGTTGAAATTGAGGAAAATAGCGAGCTTGATTTGCTTGTATCCTATAAAGAACACAAGGGTGATCCGAGAATCCCTGCACTTATGGCAGAAATGGCAGAGGAAATGGGAGAGGGCAAGTATTATCCCGACCTCAATGAAAGAATGGCGCAATATGAACTTACACTGCTTGACTGGGCAGAACAGCACAAGGGCAGCAAAAAATATGTTGCCTTTGCAAACAAGTGTTGGCCTGCATTCCCAAGTCAGTTCGGCTTTGAGCCTTGCTATGTAAATTCAAGACTTGCAAGCCGTGGTATTCCTGTTGCCTGTGAGGTTGATATTTACGGTGCACTCAGTGAATTTATCGGTGCGTGTGCAAGCCTTGATGCAGTAACAATTCTTGATATCAATAATTCCGTACCTAAGGATATGTACGATAATTACATAAAGACAAATACAGATTATAAGCTGACAGATACATTTATGGGCTTCCACTGCGGCAACACACCAAGCTGTAAAATGTGTGCAGACAGAGCCGTTAAATATCAGCTTATTCAGCACCGAGTGCTTGAGCCTGCAGGAAGTGAGCCTGATATTTCCCGTGGTACGCTTGAGGGTGATATTGCTCCGGGTGATATTACATTCTATCGTTTGCAGTGCGACAGTGAGGGCACTCTGCGTTCCTATATCGCAGAGGGTGAAATACTTGATGTTCGCACAAAATCCTTTGGCGGTATCGGTGTATTTGCCATTCCTGAAATGGGCAGATTTTACAGAAATGTGCTGATAGCAAAGCGTTATCCGCACCACGGTGCTGTTGCTTTCGGTCATTACGGCAAAATTCTGACTGAAATATTCAGGTATTTAGGTATAAAGGATATTGCGTATAACCAGCCACAGTCTTTACCCTATCCAAACGAACTCCCATTTCAATTTTAACGGAGAAAATAAATGACCTATCATTTGGCAATAGACATCGGTGCATCAAGCGGTCGGCATATTCTCGGATATATAGAGAATAAAAAATCAGTGCTTGAAGAAATACACCGATTTGAAAATTACATAAAAAATGAAAACGGCACATTTGTCTGGGATATAAAGCATTTAGTAAGCGAGGTTATCAAGGGTATTGCAAAATGCAAGGAAGTTGATAAAATACCAAGCACCGTTGCTATTGACACATGGGGTGTTGATTATGTTTTGCTTGACGAAAACGGGCAGGAAATTCTGCCTGCCGTATCCTATCGTGACAGCAGAACAAATGATGTTATCAGCAAGGTTGAAAGCATTATTTCAGCTGAAGAATTATATCTGAAAACAGGTATTCAGAAACAGAATTTCAATACCATTTATCAGCTTTACTGCGATAAGATATCAGGCAAGCTTGATAACGCAAAACATTTTCTTATGATACCTGCATATCTGTCATATAAACTGACAGGCGTTATTAAAAATGAATATACAAATGCCACAACAACAGGTATGGTGAATGCCGAAACAAAATTATGGGATAACGATATTATCGAAAAATTAGATTTGCCAAAGCATTTGTTTAACGAGCTTGATACACCTTGTTCAGTTATAGGAAATTTTACAAAAGAAATTCAGGAAAGTGTGGGCTTTGACAGCACAGTTATTTTTGCACCAAGCCACGATACGGCAAGCGCAGTTGCTGCCTGCCCTATAGACAATAACAGCGTATATATTTCATCAGGCACGTGGTCGCTGATTGGTGTTGAAAGTTTAAATCCTATTGTTAATACAGACGCTCAAAAAGCGAATTTTGCAAACGAAGGCGGTATTGACTATCGTTTCCGTTTTCTCAAAAATTATATGGGAATGTGGCTTTTTCAGAATGTTAAGAAAAATCTTAATGATGAATTTAGTTATGATGATATGATGCATCTGGCAATGCAAAGCAGTGAGTTTGAACTGATTGATACAAATTCACCTGATTTTCTTGCACCTGATAATATGATTAACGCAATTCGCAGTTATCTGAAAAATGAAAGTATGCCAATAGATATTGTTATCAATTCAATATATCATTCACTTGCAAATTCATATAAAGATGCTATTTGTGAAATTGAAAAACTTACAGGCAAAAAGATTGATAATATATTTATTGTCGGCGGTGGCAGTAAAGATACTTATCTAAATGAACTTACTGCACGATATACAGGAAAACGAGTTGTAACAGGCTTAAGCGAGGCAACTGCAACAGGTAATCTGCTTTCACAGATTATGTATCATAAAAAAATATCTCTTGAACAGGCAAGAGTTATAGTTAGAAATTCTTTTAATATAAATTAATTAACCTTTTTGCCTCCCTTGTCAAAGGGAGGTGGATGCAGCTTGCTGCACTCGGAGGGATTGTAAGGAGATAAACCGATGTCACGATATGATGATGCAAAGCAGATTTATGCAAAGTATGGTGTTGATACAGATAAGGCGATTGACACACTAAAAAATGTTTCTGTTTCACTCCACTGCTGGCAGGGCGATGATGTAAGGGGCTTTGATACTGACCCGACAAAACCGCTCACAGGTGGTATTCAGACAACAGGTAATTATCTGGGTAGAGCATCAACTCCCGAAGAGCTTATGGCAGATATTGATGAGGTGCTGAAACTGGTTCCCGGCAAGATGAAATTAAACCTGCACGCAAGCTATGCGATTTTTGATGACGAAAATCCTTGGGTTGACAGAGATAAGATTGAACCTAAGCATTTCAAAAAATGGGTGGATTTCTGTAAAGCAAGAGGACTCGGCTGTGATTTTAATCCGACATTCTTTTCGCATCCTAAATGCGATCCTTTAACGCTTTCATCGCCAAATGAGGAAACAAGAAATTTCTGGATTGAGCACGGCAAGGCTTGTATCAGAATTTCAAATTATCTTGCGAATGAACTCGGTGAGCCTTGTGTTATGAATATCTGGACAGGTGATGGCTTTAAGGATATTCCTGCTGACAGAATCGGACCGAGAGAGCGTTATCGTAATTCTATTGATGAAATTCTTTCAGAGTCTTATAGTTTTAACAAGGTTAAGCCCTGTGTTGAGAGTAAGGTGTTCGGAATAGGTGTTGAGGCGTATACAGTCGGCTCTGCTGAGTTTGCACTCGGTTATGCAGCAATGAATAAGGATAAATGTATTCCGCTTATGGATAACGGGCATTACCATCCGACAGAGGTTGTCAGTGATAAAATATCAGCACTGCTCACATTCTTTCCGGAAATTGCACTGCATATTACCCGTGGCGTTCGTTGGGACAGTGACCATGTTGTTTTGTTTGATGACGAAACAAAGGAAATTGCAAAAGAGATTGTGCGTTGCGGCGGACTTGACGGCAGGGTAAATATTGCACTTGACTATTTTGATGCAAGCATTAACCGTATTTCTGCTTGGGTAACAGGTGTAAGAAATATTCAAAAGGCTCTGCTTTTTGCACTTTTAGAGCCAAAAAATTTACTTAAAGATATGCAGGATAATTCAGATTTCACACAGCTTATGGTGGCACAGGAAGAACTCAAAACTGCACCGTTTGGTGATGTGTGGAATGAATATTTAGAAAGAGAAAATACCCCTGCCGAATTTTTTGCAGAGGTAAAAAGATATGAGCAGGAGATTTTAAGCAAAAGATGAAGGATATATTAACAGCACCATTTGTAGAAGAAATGAAAAAGACAACAGCCAATATGTATCGTCTTGGATGGGACGAAAGAAACGGCGGTAACATCAGCTATATGCTTGATGAAAACGAGGTTGCAGAGTATCTCAATCTTAATAATGTTATCCGTACAATACCGACAGGTTTTGATGCAGCGCCGCTCATTGGCAAACTATTTATTGTGACTGGAACAGGAAAATATTTTAAGAATGTTGTTGATGATCCCGAAAATAATCTCGGTATCATTCGTATTGCAAAGGACGGCACAACGGCAGAATTACTCTGGGGCTACAAGGACGGAGGAAAGTTTACATCAGAGCTCCCTGCACACCTTATGAGCCATATGGCAAGATTATCTGTTGATCCTGAAAACAGAGTGGTTATGCATTCACATCCGACAAATACGCTTGCAATGAACTATGTTCACGAGCTTGACGAAAAGAAAATAACCCACACGCTTTGGGAAATGTGCACAGAATGTATTGTTGTATTTCCTGACGGTATCGGTGTTCTTCCTTGGATGCTTTGCGGAACGAATGAAATCGGCGAAGCAACGGCAGAAAAGATGAAGGAATTTCGTCTTGTAATCTGGGGAATGCACGGTATTTACGGTGCAGGCAAAACAATGGATGAAACCTTCGGTCTTATTGAAACTGTTGAAAAAGCAGCACAGATTTATATGCTCACTGCACATCTGCCGAGGGTAAATACTATCAAGGATAAGGATATGCAACACCTCGCCGAAGCCTTCGGTGTTGAATACAGAAAAGATTTTTTGAATTTAATGGATTGAAAATATGAAACGATTTAAATATCATTTTGAGCCTGAACACGGCTGGATAAATGATCCAAACGGATTGATTTATTTTAAAGGAAAATATCACGCATTTTTTCAGTATAATCCAAAAGAACCTAAATGGGGTCCAATGCATTGGGGACACGCCGTCAGTGATGATTTAATTCATTGGCACGAATTGCCGATTGCACTTAAGCCTGATATGTGTTATGAGAATGACGGTGGTTGCTTTTCGGGCAGTGCTGTTGAAAAAGACGGAATTATGTATCTGTTCTATACATCCGTGTCGGATAAATACGGTCAGACACAGTCAGTTGCAATGAGCAATGACGGAATAAATTTTATAAAATATGAGGGTAATCCTATAATTATAACTCCTCCCGCTGATGGCAGCAAAGATTTCAGAGATCCTAAAGTAACCTTTATCGACGGAAAATATTATATGGTTGTCGGTTCGGGAAAAGACGGAGTCGGAAAAGTTTTGCTTTACAAATCTGATGATTTGCTGAAATGGAATTATATAGGAGTTCTATATGAAAATGCGGATTTCGGAGCGGTTTTTGAATGTCCTGATTTCTTTAAAATGGGAGATAGTTATGTATTGATGTTCAGCAAGATGATCTCCGATATGAACAAAACGCAGTTTGTTATAGGCGATTTTGATGGCGATAAATTTTATCCAAAATCCTTTCGGTCACCTGAAAACGGACCGCAGTTTTATGCACCGCAGACCTTTCAGGATAATAAGGAACGCAGAATTTTAATCGGATGGTTCTATAATTGGGGAAAGAAACCTGAGCCGGGACTTCCATTTGCAGGTGCATTGACGATTCCTAGAGAGGTAAAAATTGATAATGGAACAATTCGTTTGTTTCCTGTTGCAGAGGCTCAACATCTGCTTAGCAGTGAGGACGAATTGATTGAAATTTATAAGGATAAAATTATAATGCACGATTCAGGAAAAACTAATGACTTGTACTACAATGGAATTGTAAACAGTGTCCATATACTCCGTGATGAAAAAGCACTTGAAGTGTTTATTAATAACGGCGAAACATCATATTCATATTGGATATAAGTTTATTGTATAAAGAGATTTTCAAATTGAATTGTTATATTTGACCCATAATTCATACGGCATTTGGTTGATGTTGTTTTCGTATCTGCTGATAGCTTGTCTATGTACACCAAGCATATTAGCTAATTGCTTTTGAGTTAAATTATTATCTTTTCTAAATTTTATAATCTGCTCACCTTGATTGTTCAGTAAGAACAGTTGATAGGGTGAGCAGATTTTTTGTGAGTCTAAAGCTAAAAAGTCACATAACTTTTTGAGCTTGTCCGCATTATGTAAATCATATTTATTCTTTTCAATTCGCATTAGAGTATCAACACTGATACCAACAATATCAGCGACTTGCTTTATTGTCATATGATTTTCAATTCTTTGTTTTTTGACTGCACCGCCGAAAGTTGTATCATCAATCTCATTAAATGCATTGAAAGAATAATGCTTATAATTATTAACCCTGAGTTTAACACAAAATAGGGGAGAGTATTCAACTTTGCCGTTCTTAATTCTATGAAGGATATATGCGTTAGGTAATGACTGATACACACTCCATTTATCAATTTCAGGCAAAATGCTCGCTGTTTGCGGCATTAAAGTGCAAATTGTTGCTGTTATGTTAGTATAGCATTTTCTATACATCGTGAAGCGTATGTTGCGAGACGTATGCCTTTGTCGGACTTAAAGCTGTCGATAGCTTTAATCAGTCCGATAGTTCCTATGCTTATCAAATCATCGTTATCATTGGTTTTTGAATAGTATTTTTTCACAATATGACTTACAAGTCTAAGATTACGTTCAATAAGTATTGCTCTTGCATTTTTATCTCCCTGCTCCATTTTTTTTAGATGTTCTTCCTCTTCTTTAGGCGACAGTGGTTTTGGAAAGCTTGAAGTGTTTTGAATGTGTAAAATAAAGTAAATTAGGTGTGCACTTAAAGCTGATATTATTGCACTAAACATATTTCATCACCGATACATTAATATGCTTAATCAATGAATTTTAGGACTTTAAATATTTATAATATTACCTTGTGACAAGCTAATATCTTTGGCAAATAGAAAACACACACTTCAACCACAATTAAATGATTGAAGTGTGTGTTGTATCATTTTTGGATGAATAATTATTGTTCTACTTTTGTTGGCTAAGCTTTCTTCCCATAAGTACACCCATGACACTTGCCATCATAAGTCCTCTTGTCCATCCTGAAGAGTCACCTAAGCAGTGCAGTCCTTTAATATTTGTGTCAAGATTTTCATCCATTTTTACTTTGTTCGAATAAAATTTAAGTTCAGGACTATATAACAGGGTTTCTGTTGAGGCAAAACCCGGAACAACTATATCAAGCATTTTGATGAATTCTATTATATTTGTCATTGCCCTGTAAGGCATAGCTGCTGTTATATCTCCAGCTACAGCATCTTTAAGTGTTGGTTTAACATTGCTTTTAGATAATTCATGTGACCATGTTCTTTTGCCATCAAGTATGTCACCGAATCGCTGTACCATAATATGACCGGCACCAAGCATATTGGTCAGTTCTCCAACCTTTTGCGCATATTCTATAGGCTGATTAAATGGCTCTGTAAAATTATGGCTTACTAAGATTGCAAGATTTGTATTCTCACTTTTTTTATCCTTAAAGCTGTGACCGTTTACAACTGCTAAGTCGTTATCATAGTTTTCCTGTGCAACAAACCCTCCCGGATTTTGACAGAATGTGCGCACCTTATTTTTCCAAGGTCTTGGATATCCTATAAGCTTTGATTCGTACAATGCTTCATTAACTTTTTCCATAACTTCGTTTCTGCATTCAACACGAACACCTATGTCAACAGTTCCGGGCTTGTGAGCAATCTGATGTTCAGCACAAAGCTTTTCAAGCCAGTCAGCACCTCGTCTGCCTGTCGCAATTACAACTTCTTCTGCTGCTATAGTTTTATCATTACCTTTGTCGTCAACTATTACACCTTTGCAGATTTTATCTTCAATGATGATATTTCTGCACTCTGTTGAAAACATTATATCTACACCGTTTTCTATAAGATATGTTTGTATTTTATAATAAAGCTCCTGTGCCTTTTCAGTGCCTAAATGGCGAATAGGACAGTCAACCAGTTTAAGTCCAGCTTTTATTGCATTTTTTCTTATTTCTTTAATTGCATCTCCTGTACCAATACCTTCGATTTTTGTGTCAGCTCCGAATTCAAGATAGATTTTATCTGTATAGTCAATAAGCTCTTGAGCGAAATCTTCACCTATAAGAGCAGGTAAATCACCACCTACCTCATAGCTAAGGCTGAGCTTGCCGTCAGAGAAAGCACCTGCTCCTGAAAATCCCGTTGTTATGGCACAGCTCGGTTTGCAGTTTACACAATGACCGAGTTCGCTTTTTGGACAGTGTCTTTTTTCTACAGGTCGTCCTTTTTCAATAAGCAGTATTTTTTTGCTTGAATTAAGCTTGATGAGCTCTAACGCAGTAAATATACCTGCAGGACCTGAGCCGACAATAATTAAATCGTAGTTCATAAAAGAAAATCTCCTTCTTCAGCAAAAAAAGCCTGAACTGCAACAGTTCAGACTTTTTCCTATCTATTGCAAATCATTTTACCATATATTAATGGTTTTGTCAAATCTGTACAAAATACGATTTTAATATAAAACTATTTTTGCCTTGTTGCATATAAAATATAAATCTGTTATAATAGATTTATATTTTATATATGAGGAAGTTCTATGAACGATTTTAATTCGATAAAAGAAATAATTAATACTACAGGTATTTATACAGGACTTACTAAAGGCACATCAATGAAGCCTCTTATCCATCAGCATAAGGATAATATAATTGTTGTGAAGAACAAAGGCAGACTAAAAAAATATGATGTTCCTGTATATTTAACAAAGTCAGGCAAGTATGTTATGCATAGAGTGATTGAAGTGCACGACGATCATTACGTTATTGTCGGTGATAATCTTCTTGAAAGGGAATATGTTACAGATGATATGATATGCGGTGTTTTGGCTGGATTTTATAAAAACGGAAAGCATTATGTTGATTGTAATAATTCAAAGCTTTATAAACTTTATTCAAGAGTATGGGTTGCTCTGCTGCCTGTTAGACCGTTTATAAAATTAACAGCAGGTAAAATTAATAAAATACGCAGACGTATATTTAAGAAGGATGTATAGATTTGAAAAATAAAAACAGAATAAATAAATCTGATTTGCCTGTTATCAAATGGCTTTCCGTTATTTGCAAAAAACAGATTATGGGAATTATTCTTCTTGTAGTTCTTAATATTATAGCCGGTGTAATGTCTGTTTTCTTTGCAAAATTTTCAAAGCATATTATTGATGGTGCTACGGTAAATAAGGATTTTGATGTAGTAATAAAATATACAATTGCCTTTTTGGGAATTGTTATACTGCAAATGGCTATAACGATTTTAAAGAACTGCTATGCAGAGCGTTGCAAGGGCAGGCTGGAAATTATACTGAAAAGCTATCTTTTTGATGTTATTGTAAAAAAAGATTATTCAAAAATTTCTTCATATCACACAGGTGATCTTCAAAACAGAATTTTCAATGATGTCCAGATAGTGTCTGATGGTTTTACAAATATTATTCCACAGGCGGTTTACTTTATGTCGAGACTTTTCAGCTCTTTAATTTATCTTATAGTTATTGACAAGCTGTTTGCTGTTGTGTTTTTGATCAGTGGCTGCGTTGTCTTTCTTATAACCCAGTTGTTTAGAAAGAGCTTAAAAAGACTTCACAAAAAAGTGCAGGAGACAGAGGGGGCTACACGCTCATTTATACAGGAAGCACTTATAAATCTGCTGGTGATAAAGGCTTTTTCAGTAGAGGATAAAATTGAAGCACACTCAAATGAACTGCAGGAGGACAACTTTAAGGCAAAGATAAAAAGAAGAAATTTCAGTATTTTTGCAAACACCGGACTTAGTGCAGTATTCAGTATAGGTTCTGTTTTTGCAGTAGCTTTTGGTGCATGGGGAATTCTTTTCAGAGATTTAACTTATGGTACAGTTACTGCAATGATACAGCTGGTTAATCAGGTGCAGACACCGTTTGCTTCTCTTTCAGGAATTATGCCAAAGTATTTTTCATTAATCGCCTCTGCAGAACGCCTGATGGAAATAGATAATCTTCCTGATGAAATAGGTATTAACGAAAAAGAACTTGATGCTGATAAGCTTTATGAAGAGCTGAAAGCAATAGAATTCGACAACATAAGCTTTAAATATGACAGGGATGTTATTCTTGATAATACTTCACTCACAATGAACAAAGGCGATTTTGTTGCTATAATGGGTATATCAGGAATAGGAAAAAGCACATTGCTTAAGCTTCTTCTCGGCGTTTTTAAAGTACAGAACGGCGAAATATATCTTGACACTCAGCAGGGCAGAGTGTATATAGACAAGTATACAAGAAAGCTGTTTTCTTATGTTCCGCAGGGCAATATGCTTATTTCAGGAACCATAAGGGATAATTTAAGCTTTATCAATTCGGATGTTACTGAAGATGAAATCGAAGAGGCTGTAAGAATCAGCTGTGCAAAGAAGTTTATTGATGAGCTTCCGAATGGTATTGATACTGTTATCGGAGAAAAAGGTCTCGGCCTATCTGAAGGTCAGATTCAGCGAATTGCTATTGCACGTTCAATTCTTTCAAAAGCACCTGTTCTTTTGCTTGATGAGGCCACCTCTGCATTAGATGAAGAGACTGAAAAAGAATTTTTAATTAATTTGAAATCACTCAATAACGTGAGCTGCATTATTGTTTCGCACAAGAAGGCAGCACTTGAAATCTGTAATAAGCATATTCAAATAATCGACGGAAAAATTGTTGAAGGAAAACCTGAATAAATTCACCGGTTTATGATAAAATCAGTATCACACCCTGTACAGCTACAACAGGGATACTGTGATTGAATTTTTGTAGCAGAAAGGCTATGTGAATATTATGCTATTAACCAAATGGAGCAGAAGTTTTGACAGAGAACATCCTTTGCCGGAATATCCAAGACCGCAGTTTGTACGTGACAGTTATTTAAATCTTAATGGTACATGGCAATATGTAATTAAAAATACTGAATCTGTGCCGAATCGGTTTCTTGCAGATATAACGGTTCCATTCTCACCTGAGACAGAGCTTTCCGGTGTCAGCAGAATTCTCAAACCCGGTGAATATTTATTTTACAAAAAGGATTTCACATTGCCTGAGGGATTTAATAAAGGAAGAGTTTTTATTAATTTTGGTGCAGTTGATCAGGTTGCTAAAGTATATCTTAACGGCAAGGTTGTCGGTGAGCATAAGGGCGGATATACTCCTTTTAAGTTTGAACTTACAGATTATTTGAATGATGACGGCAATCAGCAGCTTATTGTTTCTGTTAGAGATTATTCTGATACTAACTCATATTCAAGAGGAAAACAGAAATTTAAAAGAGGCGGAATTTGGTATTCACCTCAAAGCGGAATATGGCAGTCTGTATGGCTTGAGTCAACGCCGATTGAATTTCTTGAAAGTGTGCGTATAACACCTGATTATGATAACGAATGTGTTAAGTTTGAATACTTTGGCACAGATAATGTTGAGGTTATGATTTATGATGGCGATGAGCTTATTGCAGATACAACAGACAAAGTTGTAAAAATCCCTGATTTTAAATCATGGAGTCCTGAAAGCCCGTTTTTATATAATGTAGTATTCAAAGCCTGCGGTGAAACAATTAAATCATATTTCGGCATGCGTAAATTTTCTACCGGAATTGATAAAGACGGTATAAAAAGACTGTATCTTAATAATAAACCTTACTTTCATAATGGATTGCTGGATCAGGGTTATTATTCAGATGGTTATCTTACACCTCCTTCTAATGAGGCAATGGAAAATGATGTTCTCTTTGCAAAAAAAGCAGGCTTCAATATGCTTAGAAAGCACATTAAAATTGAGCCTCTTTTGTGGTATCACTACTGTGATGTAAACGGAATTCTTGTTTGGCAGGATATGGTGAACGGCGGTGGTGAGTATGGTCTGGAAATAAGTGTTATTCCATTCATAAATATAACACTTGATGACAGAAATTATAAATTGTTCCACAGAACCGATAAGGCAGGCAGAGATTTATATTATCAGGAACTTGAAGAAACAATAAATCATCTGTATAACTGTACTTGTATTGCCATGTGGGTTCCCTTTAATGAAGGCTGGGGACAGTTTGACAGTGCTGTTGCTTATAACAAGGTTAAAGCACTTGATAAAACAAGAGTTGTTGATACCACATCAGGATGGCATGATTTAGGTCACAGTGATGTTATATCAAAGCATATTTATTTTACACCGATAAGAGTTAAAACAGGAAACAGACCATATGTTCTTTCTGAATTCGGCGGTTATTCTCTTAAAGTAAATGGTCATACATTTAATAATAAAATGTTTGGCTATAAGATTTTTAAAAACAAACAGTCATTAACTGATGCCTATAAAAGATTGTATAATAATGTTATTATTCCTCAAATAAAAAAAGGCTTGTGTGCAGCAGTTTATACTCAGCTTACAGATGTCGAGGATGAACTTAATGGCATTCTTACATACGACAGAGAGTATTGTAAAATAGATATTGATGAATTAAAGAAAATAAATGAAAGGGTTAAATTATAATTTATGAAAGCTATTATAAAAACAAATAAAGGTGATATGACCTTTACATTAAACGAACAGGCCGCACCGAAGGCAGTTGAAAATTTTACTACTCATGCAAAAAACGGATATTATGACGGTCTTATTTTTCACAGAGTTATTAAAGATTTTATGATTCAGGGTGGTGATCCTACAGGCACAGGTTGCGGCGGAGAATCAATTTGGGGTAAATCATTTGAGGATGAGTTCTCTATTGATGCAAGAAATTATTATGGTGCACTCTCCATGGCAAACAGCGGCCCTAACACAAATGGTTCACAGTTTTTTATAGTACAGGCAAAGAGCGTTCCTGAAAATCTTTTGGCTCAGATGGAACAGCTTAAGGAGCAGGGCTATCCTCAAGAGGTTATTGATAAATATAAAGAGATCGGCGGAACACCGTGGCTTGATTTTCATCATACTGTATTCGGTATGCTTGATGCGGGTGCGGATGTTCTCGAGGATATTGCATCAACCCGTACAGGCATGGCAGACAAGCCTGTTTACGATGTGGTTATAGAAACAATTATTATAGAAGATTAATTTTGACAAATTTAATCCCTTCTCTTGATTATAATTATTCAGGAGGAGGGATTTTTTTGGCTATATATGTTGATGTGCTCTTTGTTATTAATTTTTTTATTACATATTTATTATTGCTTGTAACTAAAATACTCACTAAATGTACAGCAAAAAATTTCAGACTCCTTCTTTCTTCATTTGCGGGTGGATTATATGCTTTGGTTATTTTAGCAGATAATCTGTCAATACTGATAACTGTTTTAGGAAAGCTGACCGTATCTGCTTTACTGGTCTTTATCGCATTTGGTTTTAAAAGAGTAACAGTTTTTATAAAAAATCTTGCCGTCTTTTATTTTTCAAATATGCTTTTTTTAGGTGTTATTCTGGCAATACAGCTTTTATTTAATTCTACAGGTGTTGCAGTAAATAATGGCTCTATATATTTTGATATTTCTGCTTTTGCACTGCTTGCATCTGCATTTTTTGCTTATGCAGTTTCTGTTTTGGTTATTAAAATATATAACAAGACCATCGGCAAAAATGAAATTTACTTCTTAAAGGTATATAAAAATAATGAGTGTTTTAGTCTTTACGCTTTTGCAGACAGCGGAAATAAACTGAGAGAACCTTTTTCCGATTATCCTGTAATTATTGTTGACAACAGTAAATTCAGCTTTGAGACTGAACGAATAATTCCATTCAATACTGTAGGGGGTGAGGGTGTATTAAAGGCATTTAAGCCGGATAAGATTGAAATATCAAACGGAAAAGAAAAAATAGAAACGGACAGAGTATACATTGCTTTTTCAAATGTAGACTCAAAGGATTATTCAGCAATTTTAAATCCCAAATTAATTAATATGTAGGTGAAATAATGTTTGATTTTATAAAAAAAATATTTTTTAGGATTTTTAAAAATCAGAAATGCTATTACATAAACGGTCCTGAAACCCTGCCTCCTCCATTAACAAAGGCAGAAGAGGATAAGATTATTGATGAACTGAAACAGGGGATAGAAGATAACAGAGAACTGCTTATTATACACAATCTCAGATTAGTGGTGTATATTGCCAAAAAATTTGAATCAAAATCAACCTCGACTGAGGATTTGGTATCAATAGGGACAATTGGACTTATGAAAGCTGTAAAAACCTTTAATCCCGAAAAGAATATAAAGCTTGCCACATATGCGTCAAGATGTATCGAGAATGAAATATTAATGTATTTAAGAAAAATAAATAATATGAAAAGCGAAATATCTTTTGATGAACCTCTGTCGATTGACTGGGACGGCAATGAGCTTACTCTGCGGGATGTGCTTGGTACAGAGCCGGATGATGTATATTTGCCATTGGAGGATGATGACGAAAAAAAACTGCTTATGCTTGTAGTAAATTCACTGCCTGACAAAGAAAGAGATCTTATGATACTTCGTTTCGGACTGAATGGCGGAGAAAGTCATACTCAAAAACAGCTTGCCGACTCAATGGGAATATCCCAGTCGTATATCAGCAGACTTGAAAAAAGAATATTGAATAAAATAAAGAAAGAATTTTTAAATAACATTGCCTGATTACCGAAAACTATAACAAAAAAGCCGTGCAGAATAACTGAAAACTGCATGGCTTTTATAGTTTTTGAATTTATCAATCGGCTGTTTTATTAGTAAACAGCAGGCTGATGCACCAGATTGCTGCAAGACCTACAATACTGTAAATAATTCTTGACATTACAGAATCCTGACCTGAAAAAATCCATGCTACGAGGTCAAACTGGAATAAACCGATTAAACCCCAGTTAATACCACCGATAATTGCAAGGATTAAAGCTATGTTATTTACGATTTTCATTATTATCACCTCTATATAAAAAAGTCACCAATAGTATTAGACCATCAGTGACTTTTTATTCATAGATTTAAATGTTTGTAATAATTATTTCGCATTTTCCTGAAATTTCATATTTTCCGAAATTGGCAGGAACAAAGAAGCTGTCACCCTTCTTTATATTTATATCATTAAGCTTTCCGTTTCCGTCAACCACCAAAATATGATTGAAGCTTTCCTTGCCTGTACTAAGTGAAATTTTTGTTTTTACATTGTAATGATTTACGGTAAACAAATCACATTTTGTAAGCAGAGTAGACTCTGCTTCATCTGTAACTACTGTTTCACCAAAGGGCTTGATTTCATATTTGGGTGGCTCGGTTACAGATACATCAACAGCCTTGTCAATATGTAATTCTCTTGGCTTTCCGTCCGCACCGACTCTGCCGTAATCATAAACTCTGTAGGTGCTGTTTGAATTTTGCTGAATTTCAGCAATTAATGTTCCCTTTCCGATAGCATGAACAGTTCCTGCCTCAATAAAGAATAAATCACCTTTTTTTACATTGACTGTATTAAGCACATCTGTGAGAGTGTTTTCTTCTATTGCTTTTCTGAATTTTTCACTGCTTATTTTTTCTTTAAAGCCGTAAACAAGCTGTGCATCCTCCTCGGCATCAAGAACATACCATATTTCTGTTTTTCCGAATTCGTTTTCAACTCTTTTTGCATACTCATTATCAGGATGTACTTGAATAGACAAATTATCCTTTGCGTCAATAAGCTTTATCAAAACGGGAAAATAAGGAAAATCAAGGCTTTTAGTGCCGACAATTTTTTCTTTTCCTATTTTTTTTATAACACTGTCAAGGGTTTCTCCTTTGTATTTGCCGTTTTCAATTATATTCTTTCCGTCTTTATGACATGAAAGCATCCAGCCTTCAGCAACTTTATCGTAATCACTTGTAAATCCGAAGTCTGTTTTAAGCCTTTGACCACCCCAAATATAATCTTTAAATACGGGTGAAAGTTTCATTATTTCCATATCAATAACCTCATATTTGTAAATTCCATTAATATAATAACAAATTTTATCTATACTTTCAATGAAAAATAGTGTAAAATATATTCATTAATTTTGGAGAATTTTGTTATGAATGTGTTAGATGTTCAAAATTTAACCTTGTCTTTCGGTGAAAACACCCTTTTCAGCAATGTTTCTTTTGATATAAAGGATAATGAAAAAGTCGGTCTTGTAGGAGTAAACGGTGCCGGCAAAACCTCGCTTTTCAAAATAATTACAGGCGAATATACTGCTGACAGCGGTAATTGCTTTATGTCAAAAAATATTCGCGTGGGATATATGCAGCAGCATACCTGCTCTGACAATAAGACTATATGGAATGAGCTGGTTTCTGTATTTGATGATTTAATTCAAATGGAGCATGAGCTTGAAGTTATTGCAAATGAGCTCAGCATTAATACTTCTGATAGGCTTATTGAAAGACAGGATTACCTTACAAATCAATTTACTTTAAACGGCGGATTAACTTATAAGTCGCTTACACGTTCTGCCTTAATTGGCTTAGGTTTCAGCGAAGATGATTTTGATAAGCCTACGGGAAAGTTATCAGGCGGTCAAAAATCAAAGCTTATTTTAGCAAAGCTGCTTTTGTCAAAAGCTGATTTTCTGCTTCTTGATGAGCCTACAAATCATCTTGATATCAATGCAATTCAGTGGCTTGAGGAATTTTTGAAAAATTATACAGGTGCTTGCCTTGTTATCAGCCATGACAGATATTTTCTTGATAAAATAACTAACAAGACTATTGAAATAGAAAACAAAAAGGTCCGTTCCTATACCGGCAATTATTCTGCCTTCTTAGTAAAGAAAGAGGCAGAACAAAAAGCAATTGAGGATAAGTACGAAAACGATATAAAGGAAATAGAACGCCTTGAGGGTATAATAGCCCAGCAAAGACAGTGGAACAGAGAAAAGAATATTAAAACTGCCGAAAGCAAGGAAAAGGTAGTTGAAAGAATAAAGGCTCAGCTTGTTGTTCCTGATAGCAAGGTGGAAAAAATTCGTTTCGATTTTACACCAAAATGTGTTTCAGGTGAGGATGTTCTGCAGGCAGATTCTATATCAAAAAGTTTTAACGGAAAAGAAATTTTTAATAATGCTACTTTTAATATAAAACGAGGAGAAAGAGTTTTTCTTCTAGGAGATAACGGCTGCGGAAAAACAACACTCCTTAAAATTTTGATGGGCGATTTGAGCCGTGATGACGGTACTTTCAAATTTGGAGCATCATTGATGACAGGGTATTTTGATCAGGTTCAGGAAAAATTAGACTTGAGCAAAACCATTATTGATGAGGTATGGACTGCTTTTCCCTATATGACTGAAACTGCTGTCAGAAATGCACTTGCCGCTTTTCTTTTTAAAGGTGAAGAGGTTTTCAGAAAATTAGAGGTGTGTTCCGGCGGAGAAAGAGCCAGAGTAGCATTACTTAAATTGATGCTTGGCGGTTTCAATTTTTTACTTCTTGACGAGCCTACAAATCATCTTGACGCTTTTTCAAGAGAGGAACTTGAGGATACTCTTCTTAACTATCAGGGTACAATGCTTATAGTTTCCCATGACAGATATTTTATCAACAAGCTGGCTACAAGAATTATTGAACTTACGCCTGACGGATGTAATAATTATTTAGGCAATTATGATGATTATGCAGAACACAGATACATTGCTGTCACTCAAAAAAAAGACAAAGAGACCAAGCCGAAGGCTAACGATTATAAGCTGAAAAAAGAGCGTCAGAGCAATTTGAGAAAGCTGAATACAAAAAGCAAAAACCTTGAGGCTGAAATTGAGTCTCTGGAGGAAAATATAGAAGCAATACAAGAAGAACTTAACTCTGCTGATTACGAAAGATTGATGGAATTGACCTCATCTCTTGACGAAATGACTAAAAAACGTGATGAGCTTTTGGAAGAATGGGAACAGGTTGTTGTTGAACTTGAAGAGCTTCAGAAGATTGAGTAAATAATTGTGAATGGAGGAACAGCATGAAAAATATTGTTATAATTGGTGCAGGTGCAGCAGGCTTGCTGTGCGGTGCTAAATGTGCATTAAACGGCAATAATGTAATGGTAATTGAAAAAATGCCGAGACCTGCAAGAAAGCTAATGATAACAGGCAAGGGAAGATGCAACGTTACTAATGCTTGCTTTGAACTTGATGAGCTTATTGATAATGTTCCTACCAATCCCAGATTTCTGTACTCTGCTTTTTCCTCTTTCATGCCGTATGACACAATGGCTTTATTTGAAGAGCTTGGAGTTCCTCTTAAAATTGAAAGAGGCAACAGAGTATTTCCGGTCAGTGACAAGGCTGTTGATATTGTTGATGCCTTGGTGGGATACTGTAAAAACAGCGGTGCAAAAATCATACATGGCGCAGCAAAGTCTTTTGAGTTAAAAGAAAATAAAATCACGTCTGTTTTACTTGATAACGGAAGTAAAATTGCTTGTGATGCGGTGGCTGTTTGCACGGGAGGAAAAAGCTATTCTCAAACAGGCTCGAGCGGAGACGGATATATGCTTGCAAGGTCTGTAGGTCATACTGTAACTCCGATAAAGCCAAGTCTTGTTCCTTTGGTTTGTTCAAATAATTTTATACCAAAGCTTCAGGGACTGTCTCTAAAGAATATTTCTGTTTCGCTTTATGAAAATGATAAAGAAATTTACAGCGATTTCGGTGAAATGATATTCACTCATTATGGGATGTCAGGCCCTGTAATATTGTCTGCATCAAGTCATATCAGGAATATTGGAAATAAGAACTACAGAATAAAAATTGATCTGAAGCCTGCACTTGATGAATATACTCTTGATAAACGTATTCAGCGTGATTTTGCAGAGCTTTCAAATAAAGATTTTATAAATTCTTTGTCAAAGCTGTTGCCTAAAAAGCTGATTCCTGTTATAGTTTTACTTAGCGGAATTTCACCAGATGAAAAGGTTAATCAGATTACAAAGGAGCAAAGACTTACTCTTGTTAAGCTGATAAAAAATTTTGATGTCGGTATCAGCGGGTTCAGAAGTGTAGAGGAGGCTATTATAACCTCCGGCGGAGTAAACGTTAAAGAAATTGATCCTAAAACAATGAAATCAAAAATTATTGATAATCTGTACTTTGCAGGTGAGGTTATTGATGTAGATGCCTATACCGGCGGATTTAATCTGCAGATTGCATTTTCAACCGCTAATCTTTGTGCAGAAAATATGTGATGCGAGGTAATTTTATTATGTTTAATGTTGCGATTGACGGTCCTGCAGGTGCAGGAAAATCAACAATAGCAAAAGCAGCGGCAAAGGCTCTTGGATTTATTTATGTGGATACGGGTGCGCTTTACCGCACGATTGCACTTAATGCAGTAAGAAATAATATTGCTGACGACAGTGAAAAGATAATATCAGCTCTTGATAAAATTGATGTAAGACTTGGTTTTGACAGTGACGGAACACAGTGTGTTTATCTTAACGGAGAAGATGTTTCTGATTATATCAGAACACCTGAAATTTCTATGGCTGCAAGCAAAACCTCAGCAATACCGCAGGTGCGTGAATTTCTGCTTGACTTACAGCGTGATATCGCAAAAGAAAATAATGTAATAATGGACGGCAGAGATATTGCAACAGTTGTTTTACCTGATGCTGACTGTAAAATTTTTCTTTTTGCATCACCTGAATGCCGAGCTGAAAGAAGATATAAAGAGCTTATGAAAAAAGGTGAAAAGGTAAGCTATGAGGATGTGCTTGATGATGTAAATCAAAGAGATTATCAGGATTCTAACAGAGAAATTGCACCGCTTAAGCCTACAGAAGAATCTGTTATGGCAGACACATCAGAATTGGCCTTGGAAGAGTCAATTGATTTGATTATTAATACAATTAAGGAGAGAATGCAGTGAGAGAATTTGACTATACTCAGGTAAAGCATTACAGGCTTTATAATTTTATAAAAAAAGTTTTTGGTCCGCTTTTTAAAATACTTTATAAAATAGAGTTTAAGGGACTTGAAAATGTACCGCAAAATAATAAAAAATATATCGTTGCAATAAATCACACATGTGCTTTTGATCCTGTTTTTGTAGCATGCCCTAAAAATGTTCCTCCGCTTCATTTTATGGCAAAGGCGGAGCTGTTTAAAAATCCTGTTGTTGCTTGGTTTATTACACATATGTATGGCTTCCCTGTAAAAAGAGGCAAGGGCGATACATCTGCAATAGAATACGGTGAGAAAATTCTTGAAGAAGGACATGTTATGGCTATATGTCCTGAGGGTAAAAGAATTAAGGATAAAGACGGTGTTCCCCAGAGAGCTAAAGCAGGTGTTGCTGTAATTGCAAAGGCAACAGGTGCAGATATTCTTCCTGTTGCAATTTATTGTGACGGAAAAATCAAGGCAGGCAAAAAGGTAGTTGTTTCCTACGGAAAGCTTATACATAACAGTGAGTTGGGACTTGACGGTGAAAAGACAGGTGCACACGATATTAAGAATGCTGCTAATATGGTAATGGATAATATCATTGCACTCTGGGAGGCTGAGAAGAAAAATGATTAAGCTTGCCGAAACTGCGGGCTTCTGCTTTGGTGTTGACAGAGCCGTAAACCTTGTATATGATTTGGTTGAGAAAGGTGAAAAGGTATGCACGCTTGGCCCTATTATTCATAACAGTCAGCTTGTTGCCGATTTAGAATCCAAAGGCGTAAAAATAATTGATGATATATCACAATGTCCTGATGGATATACTGTTATTATCAGGACTCACGGTGTAGAAAAGTCAGTCATTGATTGTGCTGATGATATGAAGATTCATTATGTAAATGCCACATGTCCGTTTGTTTTGAAGATACACAAAATTGTATCCGAGCAGGAGAAAAATACCATTACCCTGATTGCAGGTGATGAAAATCATCCTGAAGTTTTAGGTATAAGATCATACTGCAGGGGTGACAGCTTTGTTTTTAAAAATGAAAATGAACTGAAAAATATACTTGAAAGCAATGATTTCAGTGGTCAAAATTTACTGATTTGCGTATCTCAAACCACTTTTTCTTTGAAAGAATGGAAAAAATGTGAGGAAATTATAAAAAAACTATATACAAATTGCAGAATTTATAGTACAATATGTAATGCGACAGCTGACAGACAGCAGGAAGCAGCCGATTTATCCAAAGAGGTTGATGCTATGCTTGTTATAGGCGGCCGCCATTCATCAAATACTTGTAAGCTTAGAGATGTGTGTGATGCTAATGCCGACACTTTTCTTATTGAAACTGCCGATGAGCTGAAAAATATTGATTTAAGCAAATATAAGTCTGTTGGTGTAACAGCGGGGGCTTCTACACCCTCGTTAATTATTAAGGAGGTACTAAAAACCATGTCCGAAGAAATTATTGAAAAGGAAGTTGAAGCAGCTGATGTAGTTGCGGAGACAGCAGAAACCGCTGAAGAAGCCGCTGAGGCTGCTGTCAAAGCATCTGCTGATGGTGAGGCAACCTTCGAAGAAATGCTTGAAGAATCATTCAGAGAAGATGAAAACAGCAAGGTAGTAAAGGGTACAGTTGTAAACATTACTCCTACTGAGGTTTTTGTTGATGTTGAGGGAAGAAAGCAGACAGGTGTTATTGCATTTGATGATCTTTCTTCTGAACCAATCAACAATCCTGAGGATGTTGTTGCAATCGGTGATGTACTCGATCTTGTGATTATGAAGACTGATGACAACGAAGGTGTGCTCAAGCTTTCTAAGAAGCTTGTTGACCAGTATAAAGGCTGGGAAGACATCGTTGCTGCCAAGGAGTCAGATGAAGTGCTTGAGGGTACTGTTACTGCTGTCATCAAGGGCGGCGTAATCGTTATCGCAAAGGGTGTTCGTGTATTCGTTCCTGCATCTCTTACAGGTGTTCCTCGCGGTCAGGAGCTTGACATCCTTAAGGGCACAACTGTTCGTTTTAGAATTATTGATCTTAAACCGGGCAGACGCAGTGCAGTTGGTTCAATCAAAGTTGTTGCTAACGAAGAAAGAAAAGCTCAGCAGGAGGCTCTTTGGGCTACTCTTGAAGAGGGCAAGAAGCTTACAGGTGTTGTAAAGGCACTTAAAGATTACGGTGCATTTGTTGACATCGGTGGTATGGATGGTATGATTCATATCAGCGAGCTTTCATGGAACCGCATTAAGCATCCTTCAGAGGTTGTTAATGTTGGTGATGCTGTTGAGGTTACTATTAAAAAGCTTGACGAGGAGAATAAGAAGATTTCTCTTGGCTTCAAAAAGCTTGAGGACAACCCTTGGGAGATTTTCAAGAGAGATTATCCGGTTGGCACAGTATGCAAGGCAAAGATTGACGGCACAGCTGCTTTCGGTGCATTTGCAGAAATTCTTCCTGGAATCAAGGGCTTGATTCATATCAGCCAGATTTCATGGGAAAGAATCAAAACACCTGCTGATGTTCTTAATGTTGGTGATGAGGTTGATGTCAAGATTACTGATGTCGACTATGACAACAGAAGAATTTCTCTTTCAATTAAGGAATTACTCGAGAAGCCTGAGGAGACTATTCCTGAGCTTGCTGAGGAAACTGCAGAGGATGCAGAATAATTTCTACATAATCTAAAACAAAAATCCTAATTCGTAAGCGAAGGTGCGGTAACGAAGTTTTATGAATGAAGGCGGTACAGTCGAAAGACTGTGCCGTCTTTGTGCATTTAAGCAGATTGTTTATGCCAACGGTCTTTTCTGCCG
>JAMPEQ010000019.1 GCA_023665085.1 Bacteroides sp. | reverse complement strand
CCTTTTTCATTTTGACATTGTCTGTTCCGACATTATCAACAGTTAATTTATTAGAGCTGAAAGGCTCATTATCATAGTTATAATGATAAACAAAACCGTATTCAACATTTGATGCTAAGTCCTCAATCTCAGGGATTTCCTCCCATTCAAAGCCAAAACGCAATCCTGCATTTGTTACTCTTATACTCCTGCCATATGCTCTTACATTTACATCTTCTGTATTATCAAGTTTGTCATTAGCAGTATCCCTATAATCACTTGAAATAAATGTATGACCATTTTCTATTGCCCATTGTTCTGCGTATGAGCCTGTCGGTGCAATTATGTTGTAGGTGTTTGTTGCTTTGGCTGTGCTTGAGGTGAACTTATCTGAAATATAAATGTTCACATTGTCACAGCAGGGCAATGATTGCGTTGAAGATAGCTGAGGAGCATAAATATTCTCTATATTAGAGCAGTCACTAAATACATTTTTTTCTATTTTTTTTGCTGATGGAATATATATTGATTTAAGACGATAACAATATTTAAATGCATTATTTCCTATTGATGTAATATTAGGAGTGTTTATACTTGCAATATTGTAACAACCATAAAAAGTATTATCGGGCAAATTTCCTTTAAGCAATGGAAAATCAACGTTATCGAACAATATACAAAATTGAAACGCATTCGAGCCATCAATAAATTTAAGATTATCCAAATGTAGTTCTGTTAGAGAGCTACAATTATCAAATGTGTTTGCATAAATTGTTTCTATTTTAGGTAAGATAATTGTTTCTGCTTTTCTACAGCCCATAAAAGCTTGTCGACCTAACATTTCACAGGTAGGGGCATTTATATACATTAAGTTATCACATGAACTGAAAGCTGCACCTCCAATATTTGTTAATTTTTCACTATCACAGTATTCCAAACTATAACAACTTAAAAAGGCATTACTATCTATAGATTCAGTATTTGACAAATCTATTTCTCTTAAATTTTCACATTGATAGAAAGCAAATTCTCCTATCTTTTTTAAAGTTCCGCCGATAATTCTTTCAAGTCCATGAACTCCAGAAAATGCTTTGAAATCAATAGACTCTAATGTATCGGGCATTTTAAGAATTACGATTTTCTTAAATCTGAATGCCTGATTACCAATTCCATTTACAGTTATACCGTTAATTGTTTCGGGGATTGATAAATAGGAATTGTCTCCATTATATTTTGTTATTATTCCATTGCTGTCAATTTCAAAATTCTCATCAGCATCAGTTGATACTATGTTGTAAGTTTCCGTTGTCATAAGGCTTTTGACTTTGCCGTTTTTGTAAGCACAAGCATTAAGTGTTGTTACCTTATCAATGGTAATTGGTTCTGTATACAGAGTTCCATTATCCTGAGATGCTCGTTTACCGTTTGTTGAGTAGTATATTTCTGCATCTTCATCAGGACAGGTTATTTCAACGGTTATATTCTCAAGATAAATTCCACCATGAATACTAAATTCGGGTTTAGCAGTTCTTTCTCCTTTATAATCACTTAAAACACCTATATACAAAGCATAAAGCTCATAATCAAGAAATGTATCTTCAAGTAATCTTGAATTGTTTTTTATTAAATCTTTTACATCATTTGGTTTAAGACTTTTATCATTACTTAATAATAAAGCTGACGTAGCTGCAACGAAAGGTGTTGCCATTGAAGTGCCACTTAAAGATTTGTAACCACCATCATTATATGTACTGTAAATTGCTGATCCGGGAGCCCATATATCTACAACATCACCATAGTTAGACCATAAAGGCTTTTGGTCCTCTTCATTAATGGCACCAACGGTAATACAGTTTTCTATATTTGCAGGAGTATAATTCATTGCATTTTGACCATTATTTCCAGCAGCTACACACACAGTAATTCCTTTTTCAATAGCATTATTGATAGTATCTTCCATCAATTCACTTGTCCCTCTTGAACCTAAACTCATATTGATTACATCAACATTGCTTTCAACAGCTGTATTTACTGCAAGACAAACATCAGATATATTACCGGAGCCTTTATCGTTCATACATTTAAATGCTTTAATTTTTACATTTTCGGGTGTGTTATCCACTACTATTCCTGCAACATGCGTACCATGCCCATTATCATCATTTTCTGAATTTGTTGTGCCTGTACCGCTATAGTTTACACCTGTTTCAATAATTCTATCTTTAAGAAATTCATGGTCAAGGTCAACACCAGTATCGACAATACCGACTATAACTTCAGGTAATTCAGCAATGCTACCTAAATAATCAAAATAATCATCAACGCCGATTGCACTGCTGCCCCATGAAAGATGATTGTCATATGTTGTGTTATAAGATGTTTCGGTTTCAGAAATAGATATAGTCATATCTTCTTCAGCATATTCAACATATTTGCTATCATTATAATGTTCAAGAGCTTGTTCAGCACTTTCAGAATTGTCAAATTGAACGATATGTAAATCATCATAACCTTCTACAATATCAACACTATCAAGTTTATCAATTTTTCTTTCAGATTTAACAATCAATCTGTTTGAAACAGGCTCGTCAGCATACTGTTCGTTCATTTCTGATAATTGTTCTGAAAATTCTTCAAGAGAAGTTTCAGGAGTGATGTCTGCCCCGTATGCTGAAAACGGTATCATCCCCACCACCAAACAGATTGTCATTATTAATGATAGTATCTTTTTCATAGTCACTCATCCTTATTTTGATAGATATTATTCATGCTATGACATTAACATACACTTTACGCTTAGGGGAAAGTCAACAGTTTTTCTAAAAAATATATAAAAAATAGACAGCAGATATTCTGCCGTCTTAATTTCGAGGATTATAATTCTTTAGTAAAGCTTAAAAATGAAAATTATTAATCCGTATAAAAACGATGATGCAATTCCGTATAAAATTACAGGTCCCGCAATTGAAAACATTTGCGCCGCTGTGCCGAGAATTAAGCCCTCATGCTGAAACTCCATTGCAGGTGAAACTACTGAGTTGGCAAAGCCTGTAATCGGTACAATTGTTCCTGCTCCTGCATGACGTGCAATTTTATCAAATACTCCAACGCCTGTCAATATGGCTGTAAGAATAATCAATATTGAAGATGCACCCGTCTGTGCAGTTTTTTCATCAAGTCCGATATTTGCAAATAATGTAAGCAGAATTTGACCAATCAGGCATATTAATCCGCCGAATAAAAATGCTTTAATGCAATTAAGCAGTACGGGTGAATTTGGGCTGGCTTTGTCGGTCATTTTGCTGTAATCATCTTTACTTATGCTCATATATATCATTCCGTTCTTATGATAATTTTGATAGAATTTAAACTATCTCTATCATAATTAATTATTTACAATATTATAATAATTATTCTCTTGACAATTTTAATTATATTTTGTAATATTTAAATATACAAATTGTAAAGTGAGGCAAATGCAATGCATCTTATAGAAGTGCGTGATGTTTATAAAATTTATAATCCGGGTGAAAATCAGGTTAATGCTCTTGATGGTGTTTCAATCACTATTGATGAGGGCGAGTTTGTTGCAATCATCGGTCAGTCAGGCTCAGGTAAATCAACTCTAATGAATATGCTTGGTCTGCTTGATACTCCAACAGATGGTGAGTATTACATAAACGGAAAACTTGTTGACGATTTGACTGACGACCAGATGTCAGCAATCAGAAATGAGCAGATTGGATTTATTTTCCAAGGATTTAATCTTATACCGTCTTTGTCAGCACTGGAAAATGTTGAGCTTCCTTTGGTGTACAGAGGAATGAAGAAGGATGAGAGAAGATCAATTTCAAAAGCGGCACTTGAACGTGTTGGTCTCGGTCAGAGAATGCATCATCTGCCTGCAGAAATGTCGGGTGGTCAGCAGCAGAGAGTGGCTGTTGCCAGAGCTATTGCAGCAAGACCGCCTGTAATTCTTGCCGATGAGCCGACAGGCAACCTTGATACACGTTCAACAAAAGAGGTTATGGCTATTCTTCATGAGCTTAAGGAAGAGGGCAGAACTGTAATTGTAATTACTCATGATAATGAAATTGCAGAAGAGGCTGAACGTGTTATTCGTGTGCGTGACGGCAAGGTAGTTGAGGATTATATTAATCCCGGTTACGAGCAGAAGTACGGAAGAGAAGCTAAGTACGATAATAAAAATCCTATTGATTTAGGATAATATTTTATGTGTAAAAAAAGAGAAGGGTTTAGTTGATGTGCCGTAACGAAGATTTTGAAATTAAGTAAAAACAATCGTTATGGCATTTTGCATTTTACAACAATAAAAAATAAAGATTAAGGATTAAACGGAAGCTATATTGAGGGCAGATTCAAAGTCTGCTCTTTGTTATATCTGCACGCTGGAGTAGCCTTCCTCTTTAACAAAGTGTCTGAACTGACTTGGTATCATATTCATATATTTTTTAAAAACTTTGTTGAAATAGTTTGATGAAGAAAAGCCACTTTTTGTGCTTATATCCTCAATTGTCAGTGAGGTAGATGTCAATAAATCTATTGCTTTTTTCAGTCTGAGCTTAGTCAGGTATTCAATAGGCTTTTCGCCGAATTGCTTATAAAACTCCCTTGATAAATGGCTTTGACTGATTTTAAGATAATCGGCTGCATCATTTATACCAATTTGATTTGTACAATTCTTTTCAAGATATTCCCTTGCTTTGTGGGCAGTGTTCAGCTTTTTATCATCATTTGCTGTACTGTAGGAGCAAAGCATACACAAAAATTCAAATATTTTACTGCTGAGGATAAAAGGATCACTGACTACATTGCTCTTTGCCTTTGAATGAATATCAATCAGCAGCTGAATGGCTGAATTATAATAAGGAACGAAAAAGACATTGCCCAAATGTTTTTCTATGTAATCGCAATACGCATTTGCCATATTGCAGTTAAATATTACATAGATAAATTCATAAGGGGCAGTGTTTTTCTTTTCGTCAAAATAATACTTTGAGTTGCTTGGCATTTTGATAAAAAAGCATTTGCCCTTATCAACAATATATTTCTGATTGTTGATTTCAACTGTGCCGCTGCCGTTTAATGTGTATTGAAACAGATAACATTCACGGCGGTTTTTGTTATCCCAATAATAATTTTTATCAATTCGTGTTTGTCTGCCGATTGCTGTAACCTGAATAACAGGCGTGCTTACATCATTCAAAAAGTGAAATCCGAAATCACTGTGCTGTTCTTTTAAATCAGACATCAAAAAATTACCCCTTAATATCAAATACTTGCCATTGAAGTATCTCACCTTGTCAGTTAATATAGAGTTATCAGCAAGATTTATATATCTGATTTTAGCAGAATATATGCTTGTTGTAAATATCAAAATATTACTATGAGGTGTATTATGTCATTTAAGGTCACATTTATAGGAGCAGGAAGTATTGGATTTACACGAGGCTTGTTAGCGGATTTATTAACCGTGCCTGAGTTTGGCAATATTGAGATTGCATTTACGGACATTAACCCTGATAATCTGAGAATGGTTACACAACTTTGTCAGAGGGATATTGACGAGAATGGACTGAATATCAAAATTCACGCAACACTTGATCGCAGAGAAGCATTCAAGGATGCAAAGTATGTTATTAACTGTGTTCGCATCGGTATGCTTGAGGCATTTGCAACAGATGTTGAAATTCCACTTAAATACGGCGTTGACCAGTGCGTTGGTGATACACTTTGCATAGGCGGTATTATGTATGGTCAGCGTGGCATTAATGCTATGCTTGGCTTTTGCAAGGATATTCGTGAGGTTGCAAAGCCTGACTGTATTCTTCTTAACTATTCAAATCCTAACGCTATGGTAACCTGGGCTTGTAACAAGTATGGCAAGGTGCCTACATATGGACTTTGTCACGGTGTTCAGCACGGACACGAGCAGATTGCAAAGGCTCTTGGCAGGGATAAAAAGGATGTTGACATTATCTGTGCAGGACTGAATCACCAGACCTGGTATATCAGCGTTAAAACGGATGGTGTTGAAAGAACGGCTGATTTGTATGATTTAATGTGCAAGGCTGATTTTGCAAAGGATGAAAACATCCGACTTGATGTTATGAAAAACTTTGGATATTATTCCACAGAGTCGAACGGACATCTTTCAGAATATCTTATGTGGTATCGCAAAAGACCTGAGGATATGGAAAAGTGGATAAACTACAGCAAGTGGATTCAGGGCGAAACTGCCGGCTATCTGCGAGTATGCAAGGAAAGCAGAAACTGGTTTGAAACAGATTTCCCGAATTGGCTGAAAGAGCCTGCAAAGCAGTTCACACCTGAAAATCGTTCAAGTGAGCACGGCAGTTATATTATTGAAGGACTTGAAACAGGCAGAGCATACAGAGGTCATTTTAATGTTATGAATAACGGCACAATCACAAATCTGCCTGATGAATGTGTAGTGGAAGTGCCTTGCTATGTTGATTATAACGGCATATCTGTTCCTAAGGTTGGTGACCTTCCGCTCGGATGTGCTGCAGTATGCTCACAGAGTGTATGGGTACAGAAATTATCTGTTGAAGCAGCAGTAAGTGCCGACATCAATCTGCTTTATCAGGCAGCAATGATGGATCCGCTGACAGGTGCAGTTTGCACACCGGATGAAATTAAGCAGATGGTTGATGAAATGCTTGTTGCAGGTGAGCAGTGGTTACCTCAGTATGCAGACGAAATCAAGAAAGCAAAGCAGAGATTAGAAAACAAAACTGTTCCATACAGAGAGGTAAAGGGCTTTACACTGAAAACAAAAACCGTTGAGGAAATGGCAGAGGAAAAGGCAAAGTACAGAGCAATGGCATCAGCCGCTGCCAAGGAAAATGTGGAATAAAGGAGCAAAGGTATGCTAAAAGCAACACATAATATTTCAAACACATATCACGCAGACCCCGAAGCAAGGATATATAACGGCAAATATTATATCTATGCAACACAATCTGCACCCGGCAATGAATGCCTGAACATTGACCTTTATGTCAGTGAGGACGGCGAAAACTGGGAGGAAAAGAAAAATATTATTGATATGACTACCTTCCCATATGCAACCCACTGTATATGGGCACCGTCAATTATTGAAAAGAATAACAAGTATTATCTCATTTTTGCAGTCAATGATATTCAGAATAATGACGAGGACGGCGGACTTGAAATTGCCGTTTCAGATAAACCCGAAGGTCCTTTTGTAAATTATCTCGGCACACATCTTGTTGGTAAATTCATTAACGGTGCACAGCCGATTGATGCGCATTTCTTCAAAGATGATGACGGTACGGTATATCTGTTTTACGGTGGATGGGATCACTGCAATGTGGCAGTAATGAATGACACGATGGATGGCTTTGTACCCTTTGAAAACGGAGAATGCTTTAAGGAAATTACGCCGAACGGCTATCACGAAGCACCTTGTATGTTCAAAAGAAACGGCAAATATTATTTTATGTGGTCATCAGGCAGCTGGACAAATGACACATACCACGTCAGCTATGGAACGAGCGATAAACCTACAGCTGTTTTTGAGCCGATAGATACAATCATCCAGGCCGATTATGATGTCGCAAAAGCCCCCGGTCATAACGGATACTTTGTGGATACAGACGGACAATTTTATATTGTATATCACCGCAGACCGCTTGAGGAAACCGACCGCCACAGCCGTATCCTCGCAATAGATAAGATGAATTTTGATGAGGATGGAAAAATTGTTACAATTAAAATGACTTGATACATATTAAAAATTTATATAAACTAATAATATTTTGGTGCAAATTAAATAAGTGTTTATGTTTTAGATGGTGCAGATAGTACCGTACATATAATTAATATAGACTAAATTTAAGTCGTTTACATAGTGATAAACACGCTATGCGAGTGGAGTTAAGAACTCTGCTTTTTGTGTTAGTCACTTGTGTAAACGACTTTTTCTTTTATCAGAATTTGTAAATCAACTGTTAATTATCCCAAAAAGTAACACATTTGAGCATTGAAATATCTGTATAGTGAGGAGGTGTTTTTGAAATTTAAAAGGTTGCCTGCACTTTAGCGAGCATCGGATTTTGACATACAAAATCCAAATTTCAGGGAATACCTAAAGAATGCCAGAAAGTACACTGATTCTGAAATATTAACGGTTGAAATGGTAAATGAACTAATTGCAACCGACGGCAGAAAAGACTGTTGGCACAAACAATCTGCTTAAATGCACAAAGACGGCACAGTCTTTCGACTGTACCGCCTTCATACATAAAACTTCGTTATCGCACCTTCGCATTAGTCCATTCTCTTTTTGATATTGTTTATTTCCAAAGAGCCTCATAGATTTTGAGTACATCAGCCTTTGTAATATCTTTTATTGTATTTGACGGCGAGCCTGAAGCCATTGCGTCATCTGCCATTTTATCCATGACTTCAAAGAAGTCTTCTTTATTAATTCCATATTCTTCAAGTGTAGGAATTTCACATATTTTGCAAAGCTCTTCACAAGCATCAATGAATTTTTCAGCAGCCTTTTTGTCATCATCCTTTTTATCAGCTGCTCCGATAGCTCTTGCCATGTCAGCAAATCGTTTATAATCACCGTCATAGACATATTTGAAGCATTCAAGCATAAGCATAGCGTTACTTATACCATGAGGAACATGGAACAGTGCACCGATAGGTCTGCTCATTCCATGAATAATTGTTACAGATGCATTGTTAAATGCAACACCTGCCTCAAGAGCAGCTAATGACATTTGCTCTCTTGCCTTAATATTCTGACCTTCATTGTAACAAACAGGAAGATATTTAAAAATCTTTTTTATAGCTGACAAGGCAAATTCATCAGTCAACGGCTGAGCTTTTCTGGAGGTATAAGATTCAGCAGCGTGACATAGAGCATCAAGACCTGTGGCCGCTGTAACTGTTTTTGGTGCGGTTAGAGTAAAGGCGGGATCATCAATAGCAAGATCGGGCATAAGCACTGCACCCTTTAACAGCATTTTTATATCCTTTTTTGTGTTTGTTATTATTGTAAATTGTGTTGCCTCTGAGCCTGTACCGCTTGTTGTCGGAACAGCTGCCATAGGGGGAGTGGGAATAGTGATTTCTTTACCAAGATAATCATTTATGCATCCGCCATTTGATGCAACTGCACCAATTGCCTTCATTGCATCTATAGGAGAGCCTCCGCCTATTGCAATTAAAAAATCACAGCCTTCATTTCTGTAAATATCAAGACCGTTTTCTATAATGATATCTGTCGGCTCTGAATTAACACCGTCAAAAACAACGTATTCAGTGTTAATTTCATCAAGTATTTTAGTAATCAGTCTGACATTGCCCAGCCTTACCATAAATTGATCTGTAACTATTAATGCCTTTTTTCCGAAAGCAGCTATAACAGATTTTGCATTTTCTAATGCATTTTCTCCGTAAATAACATTTTTCGGCATAATAAATTGATTACCCATATCTCTAATCCTCTTTTGCTTTAAGTGTTAAAATTTAAATATATTTTAGACCTAAAAAAGCAAAAGTCAATAGCAATAAAAACATATCATCAAAGCCACCAAAATAATTTTTTGGTGGCTTTGAATTTTTGTTAAATATTTAACGAATTATTTATTTTTATAAAAGACCGTCCCAGGTGTCAACCTCTTTAGCTTTTTTCTCTTCCTCATCAAACCAGTGCTGAGTTACAGATTTGCTTTCTGTGAAGAAGCGGTAAGCATCTTTTCCGAGGCAGTGAAGATCGCCAAAGAAGCTTTGCTTGTGACCGCTGAATGGAATAAATCCAACCGGTACAGGAATACCAACATTAATACCAACCTGACCGCCGTCAGTATAGCGTGCGAACTGGCGAGCATAATATCCGCTCTGAGTATAAATAACAGAGCCGTTTGCATAAGGGCTCGCATTCATGATTGCAAGTCCGTCTTCAAAATCCTTGCATCTCTTGATACAAAGTACAGGTCCGAATACCTCGTCAGATCCGATAGTCATATCTTCAGTAACATGATCAAAGATTGTTGGTCCTACAAAGTAACCGTTTTCATATCCCTCAGGAAGTTCAGGATTACGTCCGTCAAGTACAAGTGTTGCACCTTCGTCAATACCTTTCTGAATATCAGCAAGTACTTCCTTGTAGTGCTTTTCGTATGTGATAGGACCAAGACGTGTGTTCTTATCCCATGCAGGACCGCAGTTGATTGCCTTTGCCTGTTCTTTAAGCTCAGCAACAAATTTATCTGCAATTGATTCCTGAACAACACAGCATGAAAGTGCCATACATCTCTGACCAGCACAGCCATATGCAGAATTGATTACACCTGCAACAGTTCTTTCAAGTGCACAGTCTTCCATGATAAGTGCATGATTTTTTGCCTGACAGAGTGCCTGACATCTCTTGCCTGCTGAAGCAGCCTTTTCATAAATCTTAAGACCTACAGGAGTTGAGCCGACAAATGTGATACCCTTAACATCAGGATGATCCAAAATTGTATTTATTTCATTTCTTGAGCATGTAACGATATTGATTACACCATCAGGAATGCCAGCCTCTTTATACAGCTCTCCGATTCTCATAGCAGTTCTTGGAGTAAGAGATGCAGCCTTCAGTACCATTGTGTTACCGCATGCAAGACAAACGGGTGCCATCCAGCCAAATGGTATCATGGCAGGGAAGTTTACAGGAACAATACCTGCAAATACACCCATTGGTTCACGATACTTTACAGTATCAAATCCTGTTGATGCATCCATAAGACTTTCACCCATCATAAGTGAAGGTGCCTGAATAGCAAGCTCAGTACCTTCCTGAGCCTTTCCTACGTCACCCTGAGCTTCTCCCCATGTTTTACCATTTTCTTCACAAACAAGCATTGTAAGTTCGTCAAGATGTTTAATAAGCAACTCTCTTACTTTATAAAGAATCTGTGTTCTTTTTCTTGCAGGTGTAGCTCGCCATGCAGGATAAGCAGCCTTAGCGGCCTCGATTGCTTCGAGAACTTCGTCATTAGTGCAGCAAGGTGCTTGACCAGTGATTTCACCTGTTGACGGGTTATGAAGATCATACCATTTATCTGTTTTTGAATCCTTAAATTCACCGCCAACAAAATACTTTAATTTTTCCATAAAATTTACCCCTTTAATTAAAATATATTTGTTTATTATCACAATAATTATATCATTTAATATAAGTAAATTCAATAGATAAATTGATACTCACTAAATGATTTTACCATCATATTATAAAACAGGTGATAATATGACTTTATATCAAATGAAAGAAAATGATGTTGGCAAAATAGCCTATATTGATGATAAGTGCATTTTTAACAGAAGGCTTTTTGATTTAGGTATAATTGCAGGTCAAAGGGTAGTTTGTGTTAATAGAGGTTTGTTTGGTTCTCCGATTGCATATGAAATCTGCGGAAGTAAAATTGCACTAAGAAAAAATGATGCAAAAATGATAGGGGTGGTACTGTGAAGCAAAAGAAAAAAGTGCTTCTTGTAGGTAATCCAAATGTAGGCAAGAGCACTGTGTTTAACGAAATAACAGGCTCGCATCAGCATACAGGAAACTGGACCGGCAAAACAGTAGACTTTGCCAAAGGTGAATATTATTATAAGTTTAATGATTATGAGCTTATTGATTTGCCTGGTACATATAGTCTTTTATCAAGCAGTGAAGAAGAAAAAGTAGCAAGAGACTATCTTTGCTTCGAGCCTTTTGACTGTGTTGTATGTGTTGTTGATGCAACTTCTCTGGCAAGAAATCTGAATTTGGTTTATCAGGTATTAGAGCTTACAGATAAGGTTGTTCTGCTGCTTAATCTTGCTGATGAAGCAAAGAAAAAGAATATTCAGATTGATGTGGATATGCTTATGAATACTTTAAAAATTCCTGTTGTGAAAGCAACCGCAAGAAGCGGAAAGGGAATAAATGAACTGCTTGAACAAATTCATCTTATCAGTAACAATATTGTTATTAATGATACAGAGCCTGTGAAGTATACAAAAGAAATTGAAAAAGCGGCCGATATCATTTATAATCCTTTGAAATGTGTAATAGATACAGATAATGATATCAGATTTTTTGCTCTGAGGCTGTTAGAAAATGACAGCAGCTTTAATGACTCGTTTAAGCTGAATTATGGCGAGGATATTCTGGAAAAATGTCCTCTGCAGTGTGTAATTCAACAGTCAAAAAGGGTTTTGAAAAACAGCGGAATTGATGAAAAAGAGTATACAACAGTTATAGCATCAACAATAATGAAGCAGGCAAATAAGTTAAGTGATTCTGTGCAGAATATAATGCCATCGAAAAAAGCACGGCTGGAGAATATACTTGATAAAATTCTTTTAGGAAAGTACACATCAATCATTTCTATGCTCATAATTCTTGGTGTGGTATTGTGGATAACAATATCGGCATCAAATTATCCATCAAATCTGTTGCAAAATATATTCAGCAGTTTTGAAATCTGGCTGGCTGACAGTATGATAAATATCGGTGTTTCCGAGACGGCGGTAAGTCTTTTAGTTGGCGGAGTGCTCAGAGTGCTTTTGTGGGTTGTAGCAGTAATGCTTCCTCCCATGGCTATTTTCTTTCCGTTATTTGCAATGCTTGAGGATTTTGGAGTGCTTCCGAGAATTGCATTTAATCTTGACGGTGCATTTGAATATTGCGGTGCATGCGGTAAGCAGGCACTTACCACATGTATGGGTTATGGGTGCAATGCTGTAGGTGTAACAGGATGCAGGATTATTGATTCGCCACGAGAGCGCCTTGTAGCAATTATCACAAATTCCCTGACTCCATGTAACGGAAGATTTCCATTACTTATTGCAATTATATCAATGTTTTTTTGCAGGAATAGTTTTGTTAAAACGATAGTTTTGCTGAGTTTGATTGCGCTGTCGCTTTTTGTGACATTTGGAGTATCTAAAATTTTGACAATGACAGCACTTAAAGGAGAGAAAAGTGCTTTTATATTAGAGCTCCCGCCTTATCGTAAACCTAAATTTTTAAAATTACTTGCAGACACTGTAAGGGAAAAGATTATTTTTGTTCTTGGCAGAGCTGTTGTTGTTGCAGCACCTGCAGGACTGATAATATGGCTGATGGCAAATATTAATATAGGCGATACTACGGCTCTTGTGTGTATTTCCGATTTGCTTGATCCTGCAGGAAAATTTATAGGTATGGATGGTGTTATGCTTCTTGCTTTTGTTTTAGGATTTCCTGCAAATGAAATAGTAATTCCTATTGCACTTATGGCTTATTTGTCAAGTACAGAAATGGTCGATTATTCGTCACTAGACAGTCTTAAAGGAATTCTTGTTGATAACGGCTGGACTACTACGACTGCGTTATGCACCTGTGTATTTTCAATGTTTCATTTTCCATGTTCTACAGCACTTCTTACTATATGGAAAGAAACCGGGAGTGCTAAATGGACTGCTTTGTCATTTATTACTCCTTTGATTACAGGAACAGTTATTTGTGCACTTATTAATCTGATATTATAGTAAGAGAACACCAAGGAGCTTTTTAGTTCCTTGGTGTTATTTTGCCGTTTTTATGAATTTATTAATATTCAAGTTGTTGAAACATTTTATTTATCTGATTACATAGTGCTTTGTTTTCAGGTAAATCAAGATTGTAGTCATGTGCAAGTATTTTTTCGGCACATTCCTGTGCCATATGAAGTGAATCAATATCTTCAAGCATATCTGCAATTTTAAGCTGAGGAAGTCCATGCTGTCTTTCACCGAAGAAATCTCCCGGACCTCTTGCTTTTAAATCCTCGTCAGCAATTTTAAAGCCGTCGCTGTATTTTTTCATTATCATCAGTCTGTTTCGTGATATTTCACTTTTGCTGTCAGATACCAGAACGCAGTAGCTTTTTTTACTGCCCCTGCCTATTCGTCCTCTTAGCTGATGAAGCTGGGAAAGACCGAAACGTTCTGCATTTTCTACTACCATGGTTGTAGCTGACGGAACATCTACTCCCACCTCAACAACAGTGGTTGCAACGAGAATCTGCACATTTCCGCTGTAAAAAGCGTTCATGACATTTTCTTTTTCTTTTTGCTTCATTTTTCCGTGAAGTAATCCTATATTATATCCTTTAAAAGCACCTTCGGACAACTCTTCGGCATATTGCGCTGCTGATTTTACATTAATAAAATCCTCTTCATTTTCCTCTACCATGGGACAGATTACATAGCATTGTTCATTGCGGGCAACTGCCTCTTTCATGAATTTGTATATACGCTGATGATATCGCGAGTCTACAACATCAGTGCGTATTTCCTGTCTGCCCGGCGGAAGCTCATCAAGTATGCTGATGTCAAGATCACCATAAATTATAAGTCCTAAGGTTCTTGGAATAGGTGTTGCACTCATTACAAGTGTATGCAGTTCTTTTCCTTTGTCGGCAAGAGCTGCTCTTTGCTTTACGCCGAAACGATGCTGTTCATCAGTTATAACTAAAGCAAGATTTTCAAATTCAACATCGTTCTGAATTATTGCATGTGTACCTATAAGCAAATCAATTTTGCCATTTATTAAACGGGATTTTATTTCGCGCTTTTCTTTCAGCTTTGTAGATCCTGTCAGAAGCTCAACTCTTATTCCAACAGAATTCAGCAATTTTGAAAGACCGTCATAATGCTGGGATGCAAGAATTTCAGTAGGTGCCATAAGTGCAGTTTGATATCCGTTTTTTATGACTGTATATATTATTCCTGCAGCTACAGCTGTTTTGCCTGATCCAACATCACCCTGAAGAAGTCTGTTCATAGGGTGTTTTTTCATCATATCGTCAATGCATTCTTTAATTGTTCTGTTTTGCGCATTGGTAAGGGTAAAGGGGAGTAAATCTAAAAATTCTTTTGTGTAATCCTTTTTTAACGACAGAGATGTTTCTTTCTTTTTATTACTTTTTAGTTTGAATAATCCGAGCTGAAGGGTAAGCAGTTCTTCAAATATTAATCTTTTCCTTGCATTTAGTGCTTCATTCTCATCAGCAGGAAAGTGAATGGCTCTTATTGCCTTATCCAGAGAGACAAGATTATATTTTTTTAATATATCTTCACTTAATGTTTCTTCTGTTTCGGGCAGATTTTCAAGTGCTGTTTTGATTATTTTGGCAATTGCTGCCGAAGATAATTGTCCCGTTGCAGAATATATAGGGTGTATTCTTACACCTGTGGATAATTTTTCAATTTTTGGTGATGACATTGATGCTGTTGTTAAGTTCTTTTCAATTTTACCGAAAAGAACATAGTCCTCAAAAACTCTCATCGAATTTGCCAGGTATTTGTTGTTGAATATTGTTACATTGATTATATTTTCACCATCGGTAAAACGGCATTTATACAGCGTCATTCCGCGTCTTACCATGTGCTCTTTGACCGGAGTTATCATTGTAGCACGGATCGAAACAATCTCGCCTGATGAAATATCTTTTACTGATTTTGTTTTTGTCCAATCCTCATATTTTCTTGGATAAAAATGGATGAGGGCATCAACATCAAAGATGCCAAGCTTATTGAAAAGCTTGGCTCTTTTTTCGCCGACACCCTTAATAAATTTTATGTTACTTTCTAAGCTCAGCATAAGCTTACTCCACAGAATTAATAAAGTAATAGATGGGTTGACCGCCGTTTACGATACCGATATCAACCTCGTCACCGTATTTTGATTTCAGCTTTTCTTCAAGCTGCAAAGCTTCTTCTTCGCTTACGCCCTCACCATATATAATAGTGATTAGTGAATGTTCATTTTGTTTGAAAAGCTTTGTAATAGTCTTATATGCAATATCAACCTTGTTTTCGCCAAGATATTTTATCTTGCCGTTACAAAGTCCCATAATTTGTCCTTCGCTTACCTTTTGCCCCTCAACCTCACTGTCACGGGCTGCAAAGGTAACCTGCGAGGTTTCTACATGCTCAGCCGCATTTATCATATTCATTTGGTTTTCTTCTGCATCAGCACTGTAGTCAAAGCACAGCATAGCTGAAATACCCTGAGGAATAGTCTTTGTCTGGAGAACAATGACTTTTCTGTCATTTACCAAAGGAATAACCTGTTCTGCAGCCATAATAATATTTTTGTTATTTGGCAGTACAAATACGGTTTTTGCAGGAGTGCTCATTACTGCGTTAAGTATATCGTCAGTTGATGGATTCATAGTCTGTCCGCCGCTTACGACAACGTCTGCACCTATATCTTTGAAAAGTTCTGTAATTCCGTCACCTGCACATACAGAAACAAATCCGTAGTCATTTTCAGGCTCGGCAACAGCAGGGGTGATAACCTCTTCTCCTGCGTTTACGCCAACCTCAGCATTAGCATGCTGGTAGCGCATATTGTCTATTTTTATGTTAATAAGCTGACCATATTTGAGTGCAGCCTGAATTACATTTCCCGGCTCATTTGAATGAACATGAACCTTGATTATGTCATTATCATCAACAACCACAACACAATCACCAATCGACTCTAAAAATGCTCTGAGTTTAATAGGATCTTTTTCCTTGGATGCTGATGATTTTTCAATGAGAAATTCTGAACAGTAGCCGAATTCAATATCGTCGGAAGCATCAGCAACAGTTTTCTTAGATGTATCAACAGGCTTTACTGCTGAGCCGTCAACAGACTGAACGATAACACCATTGTGCCATACGCTTTCTATTCCTTCAAATACAAGAACTAATCCCTGACCTCCGGCATCGACAACACCTGCCTTTTTTAAAACAGGCAACAGTTCAGGTGTCTTTGCAAGTGCTGTCTTCGCTGCTTCAAGCGCTGCAAAAGCAACTTCAAGAGGATCATTCTGAATTTCTGCCATTTCTACAGCAGCATCCTTAGCTTCTCTGACAACAGTAAGAATAGTGCCCTCGGTTGGCTTCATTACTGCTTTGTATGCAGCATCAACGCCTTCTTTAAATGCATTGGCAATATCCTTTGCACCGGCACGTTCAAGACCTTTAAAGCCTTTTGCAAAGCCTCTGAAAATAAGTGAAAGAATAACACCGGAGTTTCCTCTGGCACCTCTCAGCAGGGCTGATGCACAGCGTGATGAGGCTTCTTCAAGAGTGCAGCTGTCAGAAAGTGTCTGCATTTCCTTTGCGGCAGCACCTATTGTCATGCTCATATTTGTTCCTGTATCACCATCAGGAACAGGGAATATATTGAGTGCATCAACAGCCTGTCTGCTGTTAGCAAGATTATTAGCTGCAGAAATTATAGAATCACGAAACATTAAACCTGTTATCATTTGTTTATCTCCAATCAGTTAAGTGCGTCAATGTAAACATTAACCTTTGATACATTCAAATCTGTAGCTTGCTCTACAGTATATCTTACCTTGTTTACTATACTTTCAACAATGGCACTGATATTAACCCCATAGGACACGGATATGTGCAAATCAATTACCAGATTGCCGTTTATGCTTTTTACAGTAACACCCTGGTCATTATTTTCTTTTGAGGTTCTGCTCTTGATTACTGATTTTATGCTTTGGTAGGCATTTGAATTTACCATGCCGGTTACACCAAAACAGCTCTGTGCAGCATGACCTACAAGGTTAGCAAAATAGTTATTTGTTATTTCTATATAACCATTTGGTTTTTCAATTTTTATCATAGTAATTCCTCCGTGCATTTAAACTGTAAATAGCTTATACAGTAATTATATATTCAATGAATGATTAAATCAAGCAATAAAATTCCAGCTGTCTATATTGGAAAAGAAGTTACCGTAATATCCCTGCATATCACCATTCATCGCTTTTGAATAGCAGATCATTCCTTTTTTATAAGCAATAGGGATAAACGGCATTTCTTCATTGAAAGAGAGTATGAGCTTGCCAAGCTCTGTTTCACCGCTTAAATAATTTGTGTATAATGATGGGGTGCTCATTTTGCTGTTGATTCCATAGTGTACTGCACCTTTTTTGCTGAAGAAGGGATAAAGGTTCATATCGTCACCCAGCTTTACCTCACCTATATACAAATCAAATTCAACATTTTTAACTCTTCTGGTATATTCCTTATCATTTACACTTGCGATTTTTATGTTAAATCCTACAGCTTCAAGCTGATTTTTGATTAAAGTAGCAGCGGCAAGTTTATTTTCGTTTTTGCTTACAAGAATAGTCAATGTGAGCTCCTTATCATTGTAGCCGCTCTGTGATACTGCTTGCTTTGCTGTAGATGAATCGGCACTTTTGCTGAATAAATTTACATTTTCAGTTGCTTTAAAATAAGGATTGAACAGTGATGACGCTGGAGAAGCGTATCCTGAATAGGCACTTTCGGCAATGATAGCTCTGTCTATCGCAAGTGAAATTGCCTGCCTTATTTTAGCATCGGAAGTTGCTCCTGACATAGAATTGATGCCGATAAAAATAAGATTGTTCATATTCACTGCTTTTTTTGCACAGGAAATACGTTTGGATGTATCAGTGCTTAAATCTCTGAAAGCAAATGATATATTACCTATATTTACAGCGTTGTCAATCGAGTCTGCCGCCGCAATATTAACAAGAGAAATAGTGGTTATATAAGGTGCAAAATCGTCACTTTCATTTGCTTTTAATATGGTTTCTCCTGCAACACTGCTGAAGCTGTATCTTCCGCTTCCGACAGGGTATCCTTTTTTATCCTTTTCAGTGCTTACAATAGGAAAGGTAAGCAGATTTACAGCGTATGGATTTGCATATCGTAAGTGAATAAAAACAGAATTTCCGTTTTTTTCTGCGTAGCTGAAGCAGTTCAGTGCGTTTTTATATGCAGGTGATTTTATTGCTGAATTAATAGAATAGAGTATGTCATCAGTATCAATACTGCTGTTATCTGAAAATTTAAGGTTAGGGTTGATGTCAACTCTTATTGTTTTACTGTCTGTGTATGCATAACCGGTTGCAATATTTGCCGATACTTCATAGTTTTCGTCAATGTCAAACAGTGATTCAAATACCAGAGAGGCAAGAATCTGGTTATTCTGAGTTTTAGCTTCAAAAGGGTTAAGACTGTCTGATTGAGTATAACTTAATTTAAAACTGACATCATCTGTTTCTTTTTTTGTTTCAGCTTGAGCAGTTGTAGTCATACTGTCATCAGAAGACGGCTTTGTACAGGAGGCCAAAGCGGTAACCAGCAGTATTATTGCCAATATTAAAGCAAAATATCTTTTTTGCATTTTTATCTCCTAATCAGTGTGGTGCTTATAGTTTTACCTGTGTTGTTATCAATTTCAAATAAGCATCCTTCAAGAATGCACGGACCATCCTCACAGATAAATCTTGAAGGCAGGTTTGTTCTTAATTTTTCTATGATTATTTCAGGTTTTATACCCAATACGCTGTGATAAGGTCCTGTCATTCCCAAATCGCTTATAAAGCCTGTGCCGTTTGGCATAATTTGATTATCGCTTGTCTGTGTATGGGTGTGTGTGCCGAAAACTGCGGATACTCTGCCGTCAAGATAATACGCCATTGCCTTTTTTTCTGAGGTTGCCTCTGCATGAAAGTCAACAAGTATTATTCTGATACCCATCTGTTTAAGCTCTTCAACAGCATTATCAATAACATCAAAGGGATTTCTGATTTGTTCCATATATATAGATCCCTGAAGATTTATTACACCTATTTGAATATACCCCTTGTCAATAATCATATAACCTTTTCCGGGTGCAGAGGAATGATAGTTGTATGGTCTTATGATAGGATTATTATCATCATCAAGGTAATCGTATATTTCTTTTCTTCTGAGACTGTGATTGCCGAGAGTGATTATGTCTGCGCCGCTGTCAAGAATTGTGTTTGCACTTTGGGGCAGTATTCCGTTGCCTACAGCAGAATTTTCTCCGTTTACTATAACAATATCAGTATTTAATTCCTTTTTCAGCTTTGGCAGAGTGTCCATTAAATAGCGGCATCCCTGGGCGGAAACAACATCACCTACGGCAAGTATTTTCAAAATCACACCAACTTCTATACATCTTATCAAAATCAAATTATATTATACATTATATTATTTATAAAAACAAGAAAGCATTCTAAAATTAATAGAGTGTTAATATTCTTTATGCTAACATACTCAAGAAAGTTAAGATTTGACGACACCTAAAAGAAAAATGCCTATGTGAATGATAGTGTCGTGACTTTAATGCCGTGGCTTGCTAAAATAAAGCTGTTAGGAGGTGAAAAGATATGTTTGGAGAAAAGCTGAAAAAATTACGAATCGATAATAATCTTACACAAGATGAGTTGGCGGAAAAAATATTTGTAACAAGAACAGCTGTTTCAAAATGGGAAAATAACAAAGGTTATCCCAGTATTGACAGCCTGAAAGAATTATCGAATTTTTTTGGAATCAGCATTGATGAACTTATTTCAGATGATGATGTTCAAAATAAAAGACTGTATGATAAAGAAAAAAGCCGTAAATATTATTTTTGCGCCATCGGATGCTTATGTGCTGCAGTAATTTTCACTATGACAGCTTATTTTACTAAAACATCATACTTTAATTTTATTGGTATCATATTCAGTGCCGGGTATATTATATTTGGTTTTTTATCAAAACCGGCGGATAAGAAAGTGTCAGCAAAAAAATTGCTCGTGCCGTACTTTATTTCGCGGATGATTGTTTTTGCGGTAGTAGTTATCGCAATGATTTCAACAATTATACAAATGTAAAAAAAGCATCGCCAAGAATACATCATATATGAAGGTGTATCCGGCGATGCTTTTTAGTTCTTAGTTAGAACTGAATCTTTTCAGTTTTATTCTCTTTTCCTTTTAGCAGCGGACTCAATGGCTTGTAAATTAGCATTGCAACAATTGCACAAATTAAGGCTTTTAGAAATGTAAACGGCACATTGAATACAAGAAGTGCTTCCACCATGCTTTTTAGCTGATGCCCTGTCGGTGCTAATATCGTGTTGTATGCACCAAGTATTACGTTTTCAGGTGCAAATGCCTGATAATAGATTGGATAAACTACATAAAGATTTGATGGAAGGCTGATAACTGCCATTGCAAGTGAACCACAGATTCCTGCAAACAGTGCGTTCTTTTTTGTTTTATTCTTTTTGTAGATTAATCCTGCAATGCCAGCGAATATTGCACCAAGAATGAAGTTTGACAGTTCACCGATAAAAAGGCTCTGGCTTGCCAGCAGATGAATTACGTTTTTCAGCAGTGCAATCAATATACCCGCCACAGGACCATAAGCGAAAGCCCCGATAAGTTCAGGTAAATCCGAAAAATCCAGCTTAATAAAGCTTGGCATAATCGGAATTGATATTTCGATGTACTGAAGTACAACTGCCAGTGCAGTCAGCATTGCTGTGCCCGTAAGCACTCTTACTTTTTTGTTTTTCATAATTGTTCTCCTTTTTGGGCAAAAGAGAAAGCCCTAACGATTTAACACGTTAGGGCGTAAATGCTTTGACCTGTACTGATTGACAAAACAAAAACTCAATCAGCAAACATTTTCTCTCATCCGGACTTTAACCGTCGGTTACGGGATTGCACCGTATCAGCTGCATTGCTGCAGGTCGTGGACTTTACCACCGGTGAGGAATTGCACCTCGCCCTGAAAATATTTTAGTCAGACTATTGTCTGCACATATTATTATATACTCATTTTTATATTTGTCAATAGTTATAACTTTAAAGAAAAAAGAAATAACCAAGAGCACCCAGTATGCTTGTTACCATAACAAGCAGTTTAGCCAGTGTGCTTGGCTTTCCTGAGAAAGCCGTAATGATTACTCCTATGCCTGCAGGAACTAATGCAACCCAAGCCAGAACTGTCTGTAACTGCATGTTTGACGGCAGTGATGTGGCATCGATGATGGTTATAAATACTGCAAGCAGTACTGCTAAAGAAAAGAATATTTTGTGGACACTTTCATTTTTCTTTGGAATAAACATAAATAGTGAGGATATAACAAAAGAAAATGCTATCATAACCTCTAATAAAAACAGTGAACCAAAAGCTGTCATAATTTTTTACCTCTGATATTAGTTGATGTTGTATGATTTTGTTATTGATATTATCCTTATATAATATCGCTTAATTTAAATTTCTTGAAACATATGTATGAGCTGGGTGCGGCTTCGTAAATAACTCCTATACTTTCATCATCAATTTGAGTGATGCATGAATATCCGAAAAAGCCTTTGTTTATTTCTATATCAGTATACCAATCTATAGCTATTGACTTTCCTTTTATCTGCTTGAATTTACCGATTGTGATTACTCCGTTTTCTCTGGATTCTTCAGATGGATGAGAGCAGAAAACATGTTCACCTATACTGATAACACCTTTTTGGCATTTTGGAGAATATATTTCGGTAGGTGTTGCCTTGTCCCAGTGCTTGCCCTTATCAAATGATATCGAAAGCGGTGATCTGCCGAATTTTTTTTGACTTCCGATTCCGAAAATTATTCCGTCAGGTGACTGCACCGCCTGCCATTCATCAACATTGTTTGAATATGGCTGCTGCGTCATTCTGTGCCATGTGCTGCCATCGTCAACGCTGTATATTGAAATGCTTTCTTTTCCATCTACGAAAAGAGGCATAATTATTCTGCCGTCTTGTGTCGTTAAGCCTGTTCCAGATGATATGCCTATAATACATCCGTCCTCTTTTGTTAAAATCTGCGGTGTAATATCAACAGGTTTGCTCCATGTTCTGCCCTTATCACTGCTTTTAAACATGTAGATATAGTTTCTCTTTGGAGCTTTAAGCGGTGCACCGAAGGTTATATTGTTACCATCGTCGTTTCCTGATTTGCCGTTAAGAAAAATGTTGCCAACATATTTTTCGCCGTAATACAGTGAGCCTTTGCAGTCGGTAACCTTATATATGGTTTCTTTAAGCTTATTGTTAAGTACAACACCGTCATCACGGATTAAATAGAATTTTCCGTCTCTGTCATACAGAGCAGGGCACATTTTTCTTTCGTGCATTGAATAAGGTGCCTTTTTCTTGTCTGTAATCCGATTATTATGTAAATCTCTGCATTCGGGGAAAAATTCTGCCAGAAGTATAATATCACCATTCGGAGCCAAAGCCATACATGGATTGATGAAAAATGCACTTGAGTAGGTTTTTGCATTTGCAGATGTTTCTCTTGCAGGCGGGGAAAAAACTGTTTTGATATTGCTCCAGGTTTCGCCTAAATCTTCACTGATACGCATTGCAAGTTCAAGGTAGCCCCAGTTATCTCCTTTAGTCTGCATAACTGCGGTGGAAATCAGAGTTCCGCCTCCTGCATTGATTATAGAAGGAATACGAAAGGCAGTGCCTTCGTTGGACGAATTACTATCGTCTATTAGTTCTTTAGAAAGATATTGTTCATCATTTCCGCAAAAGATTACCATTTTGTCACTCAACATATCATCTCCTTGATAATATACTATTAAAATAATATCATACATATTAAAAATTTGAAAGCTATTTTTGTAAAATACTTGAAAAAGGAACGCTCAAAGGTTACAATAGTATTGAACTGGATCTGGAAACAGAAACAAATCTTATAAGAAGGAGGAAATTAGAAATGCTTTGGACATTAAAAAAGTGCTGGTATAGAATATACCAGAAATGCTTTAAGGTTGCTATGTGCCTTATGGACTGGTCATCTCCTGAGCTTCTGGAGGGAGCAGGCAGTATTCTCAAATTGCCTGAATTCATTAAGAGCAAGGGATTGAATAAGGTTCTTGTTGTTACAGATAAAGGACTTATGGGACTTCATCTTCTTGATCCTATGTTTGAGAAGCTTGAGGAAGTCGGCATTGAGTATGTTGTTTATGACGGTGTTCAGCCAAATCCAACAATACCTAATATCGAGGATTGCAAAGATATGTATGTGCAGAATAACTGTCAGGGCATCATTGCTTTCGGCGGCGGCTCTCCTATGGACTGTGCAAAGGCAGCAGGTGCAAGAGTTGTAAGACCTAACAAGACTGTACGTTCAATGCGCGGTCAGCTTAAGGTACACAAGGCTCTGCCGCCATTCTTTGCTGTTCCTACAACAGCAGGTACAGGATCTGAAACTACTGTTGCTGCAGTTGTATCTGATCCTGAAACTCATGAGAAGAATGCTATCAATGATACTTGTCTCAGACCTAAATATGCTGTGCTTGATCCTGAACTTACTGTTGGTCTTCCACCTCATATTACATCTACAACAGGTATGGATGCTCTTACTCATGCAGTTGAGGCTTACATAGGCCACAGCAACACAAAGGATACTATTCGTGAAGCAGAAGAGGCAACCAAGCTTATTTTTGCCAATATTGAAACTGCCTATAATGACGGTAAAAATATTGAGGCAAGACAGAATATGCTCAAAGGCTCATTCCTTGCAGGACGTGCATTTACACACGCTTATGTTGGCTATGTTCACGCTATTGCACATAATCTCGGCGGTCTGTATGGCACACCTCATGGCTTGGCAAATGCAGTTATTCTGCCATATGTTCTTGATTACTATGCTGATGCAGCATATCCTCAGCTTGCTAAGCTTGCTGATCTTGTCGGTATCGGCAAAGGTCTTGATACAGCAGGCAAGGGTAAGGCTTTCATTGAGGCAATCAGAACTCTTAACAGAAACATGAATATTCCTGAAAAGTTTGACTTTATTAAGGAAGAGGATTTATCTCTTCTTGTAGAGCGTGCTCTTAAGGAAGGTAATCCGCTTTATCCTGTTCCTAAGATTATGGATAAGGCAGACTGTGAAGCTGTTATTCGTACATTTATGGCTTAATCCAATTGAATATAAGTCTATATGAAAAAAGGAGCTGTTTTTACAGCTCCTTTATTTGTATAAATTATTGTTTATCTGCATAAGCATCGCTTATTGTATTATTGTTATTTATATAAATATAT
>JAMPEQ010000018.1 GCA_023665085.1 Bacteroides sp. | reverse complement strand
TTCTACCATAGCCCTGTCTTTTTTTGTGCTGTCTGCACAATTTGGGGCGGTTCATTGAAAATCCTGCCTTTTTCATTTATACTAAAAAATAATTTTCACAATTTTGCTGTTTTATTCGATATTAATTAAGGGGATTGGGAATGATAGCGTTTTTAGATTTAATTGACAGTGATGAAAATAAAAAGCAATTTGAATATCTATATTATAAATACAGAAATCTTATGGCTTTTATTGCTCAGGAAAATCTTTCTAATCAGGAGGATGTTGAGGATGCCGTTCAGGATGCTTTCATTTATATAGCTAAAAATTTTGATAAAATTGATGATGTAGATTCAAAGCAAACCAAAAGTTATATTTCAGTTATTACAAAAGGATTTGCTATCAGCAAATACAGAAAAGAAAGAAAATATATTAATGATATATCAACTGAAGATATGAATGAATATGTATTGGAAGACAGTGCTTTTGATATATATGATAAGACAGAGCTTATTATGATTATTGATACGCTTGATGAAGAATACAGAAATTTGTTATATCTTACATATGTTTTTGGATATAAAAGTAAAGAAATTTCGAAAATGTTTGGAATGTCAGACTCAAATGTACGAAAGAAAATACAATTTGCTAAGGCGGATTTAAGAAATAAGCTGGAGGGTGCAAAATAGTATGAGCGTTTTAGAAGAAGCATTACTTTTGTCATGTGAAATTAAGTCTGATTCATTGGAATGTGATAATGAATTCAAATTTTCATCATCATTTGAAAATAGAATGGACAAGCTTATTGACAAAATGAGAGATAACAAGTACCACAGGCTGACTAAGAGAGCAGTGAGAATGCTTGCTGTTGCAGCAGTTGTTTTATCATTTTCTGCAACAGCTTTTGCATTTCCGTTTGCAAGGCAATATATTATTACTGAATTCAGAGATCATGATTCGTATAAAGTTCTTGACTCACACGATAAAAAATTTGTTGATGATATTTATATAGGTTATATTCCTGAAGGCTTTACAGAAAAGAGTTTTTCTGATGGCGGTGGATTAAGTATAGTTGCCGAATATGTCAATAACAACAGCTGGTTTGTTATACAAAAATCTGTTTTGGATACTGAAATTAATTATGATTCTCAGAATAATGAGATTATAAAGCATAATAATATTGACTATCATTATCATGCAAGCGGAGAATCAAATGGTATAATTTTCAATGATGGAAATTATGTTTTTAATGTTGCAGGTAATATTTCAAAGGAAGAATTGAAAAAAATTGCTTTTGAGTTAAAATAATTTCACAAAACAATATAACTGTGCGATATAATTTATAGAAAGGTTATTCTATACTCAATATATGGTTATTTAGTATTAATGCGATAATTAATTACTTTACAATATAAGACAGTAGTGGTATAATCTTTTATGTAAATATTTTTAGATAATGGCAAAGGAGATTTACAAAAAATGAAAAAATTATTAAGCTTATTTCTTGCATTGGTAATGCTTGTATCATCTGTTGCAGGCTTGAGCATGACCGCCAATGCGGCAGTGTACTACGATACAGACAAATACAGTGACACTGTTAATTACAAAACCCTTACTATCTATGGTAAAAATCACTACAAGTATGCATTTGATTTTCTGAACAGAGTTAATTCGTATAGAACAAATGCAGGTGTAGCAAAGCTTGCTATGGACAAGGATTTACTTGATGCTGCAATGCTTTCTGCACATGAAATTGTTGTTCATTACGATACTCAAACCAGAGCTAACGGTGAATTTCTCGGAAGTATTGTTGACGGTTCTAGTAACTGGATTTATTATGTAGCTATGTGTACATCTAAAATTGCTAATGCAGGTGCAACTGCTGCAGACTATCTTTATACTTCAAATTTTGTAGACAGTCAGGTTTGCAGTGCAGGTGTAGGTGCGTTTGAATCAGAAGAGACAGGACTTACATATTATGTAATATTCCTATCCGGTGATGAAGCTCAGCAGGCAGTTACAGTAAATAATTACAGTACCTCGGTAAGCAAGTCTGAAAAGGTAGCACTTTATAAGGACTACTGGAATGACTGGAAGAGCACACATAAGCATACTTATAATGTTACCTCAACAACTGCGGCAAATGCTTCAAAGAAGACAAACGGCAAGATTAATAAGAAGTGTAAAACCTGTGGTGCAACTGCCGCAACAACAGTTTATTATCCAAAGACTGTAACACTTTCAGCAACAAGCTTTACATATGACGGCAAGGTTAAAAAGCCTGTTGTTACAGTAAAGGACAGCAAGGGTAATAAGATATCGTCAAGCAATTATACAGTTTCATATGCAAAGGGCAGAAAGGCTGTAGGTAAATACAATGTTACTGTTAAATTTAAGGGTAACTATACCGGTACAATTACAAAGAGCTTTACAATCAAGCCAAAGTCAACAAGCATCTCAAAGCTGACAGCAGGCAAAAAGAAGATGACAGTAAAGTGGAAGAAACAGGCATCACAGACTACAGGCTACGAGATTCAGTATTCAACAAGCAGTAAGTTTACAGCAAAGACAACAAAAACTGTAACAGTAAGCAAGAACAAGACAACATCAAAATCTATTTCAAAGCTTAAGGCGAAAAAAAAGTACTATGTAAGAATTCGTACCTATAAGACCGTAAAAGTAAATGGTAAAAATACAAAGATTTATTCTTCATGGTCAAAGGCTAAAAACGTAAAAATTAAATAAATTTGCATCACAAAGGTTCACTGTGCTTCAGTGAACCTTTAATTTTTATTGTGCAATACTACAAAAATTAGTAATTAATTTAGTAAGTTATGCACAATTCCAATTAAAATCTGATAATTTTATTGCGAGCTGTAAAAAATGGCAAAAAAACATGAAAAAATGTTAAAAAAATATAAAATTTCTCTTGACTTGCAGGTGTCTATATATTATAATAAATGAGCTTGTGAAAGGTTTGTATATTTATTTATATAAACACTGTCACAATAGATATGCGATGATGTGTGAGGTGGCGCCTTAACCCAGGCGGGAATTTACACGGAGTATGTCCGATTTTAAACCGGGCGAAATCACCGATAGGTAACCATGCAGTTAGTGACTTGCGAACACTAATATTCTGTGGATTAAACTGTGCCCGAATGAATTTTATATTTGTTCGGTTTTTATTAAAGGACAGAACGAAACACCAGGTAGCGTGGAAGATTATCGGAAAGCTCGCACCATAATTTTTCAGGAGGAAATAAAATGGCAGCAAGTAAAGTCAAGATTCGTATTCGACTCAAAGGCTATGATCACAGCTTAGTTGATCAGGCAGCTGAAAAGATTGTTGATACTGCAAAGAGAACAGGCGCACAGGTTAGCGGTCCTATTCCTCTTCCAACTGAGGTTGAGAAGGTAACAATCCTTAGAGCTGTTCATAAGTACAAGGATAGCCGTGAGCAATTCGAGCAGAGAACACACAAAAGACTCATCGACATTCTCAGACCTTCAAATAAAACTGTTGAAGCTCTGACAAGTCTTGAGCTCCCAGCCGGCGTAGAGATTGAAATTAAGCTCTAATTAGCGGCTAGGTCATGTTGGGGAAACTCAACCAATAACCAATAAGGAGGAAATAAACATGAAAAAAGGTCTTATCGGTAAGAAAATCGGCATGACACAGATCTTTGATGAAAACGGAAAAGTAATTCCTGTAACAGTAGTTGAAGCTGGTCCATGCGTAGTAACACAGATTAAGACAATGGAGAACGACGGCTACGAAGCAATCCAGGTTGGTTTCGGCGATGTTAAAGTAACTCGTGTAAATAAGCCAATGAAAGGTCACTTCGACAAGGCTGATGTAGCTCCAAAGAAAACACTTAAAGAGTTCCGTCTTGAAAGCATTGATGGTATTGAGGTTGGAAACATCCTTAAGGCTGACACATTTGAGGTTGGCGAAATCGTTGATGTAAAGGGCACAAGCAAAGGTCACGGAACAGCCGGCGCAATCAAGCGTTGGAATTTCTCAAGATTGAGAATGACACACGGTACAGGTCCTAACCACCGTCATGCAGGTTCTCTTGGTGCTTGTTCAAGCCCATCAAGAGTATTTAAAGGCAAGAAGATGGCTGGTCATTATGGTCACGAAGCAGTTACAGTTCAGAACCTTAAGATTGCAAAGGTTGATGCAGAAAACAATCTTATCGCAATTAAGGGTGCAATCCCTGGTCCTAAGGGCGGAATTGTTGTTATCGCAGACGCAGTAAAAGCTTAACGAAAGGAGAGATAAATAATGGCACAGGTTCAGGTTTATAACCAGGAAGGTAAGAAAACTTCAAAAATGGAACTTGCAGATTCAGTATTCGGCATTGAGCCAAATGCTAATGCAATGCATCTTGCTGTTGTTAGCTACTTAGCTAATCAGCGTCAGGGCACACAGTCAACTCTCACTCGTTCAGAAGTAAGCGGTGGCGGTGCAAAGCCTTGGAGACAGAAAGGTACAGGTCGTGCAAGACAGGGTTCAACCCGCAGTCCACAGTGGGTACACGGCGGTATCGCTCTTGGCCCAAAGCCAAGAAAATATAAAGTAGCACTTAACAAGAAGGTTAAGAGACTTGCTATGAAATCAGCTCTTTCAACAAAGGTTGCTGATAATGAAATGATGGTAATCAACAAGGTTGAGCTTGAGGCAATTAAGACAAAGGCTGTTGTTGATATGCTTACAAAGCTTAAGGCTGCTAAGAAAACTCTTATCGTTACTGCAGAGTCAGACGAAAAGATTTATAAGAGTGCTAGAAACATTGAAGGCGTTAAGGTTGTTACAGCAGATACACTTTGCGTATATGACATTCTCAACTGCGATTCATTTGTAGTACTTAAGGATGCAGCTAAAAAGATTGAGGAGGTATTCGCATAATGAAAGTAGCTCAGGATATTATTCTAAAGCCAATCATCACTGAGGAATCAATGATGGGCATTATGGTAAAGAAATACACCTTCAAGGTTGCAAAGGATGCAAACAAGATTGAGATTGCTAAGGCTATTGAAACAGTTTTCCCTGGTACAAAGGTTGCTAAGGTAAACACAATGAACGTTCGTGGTCAGAAGCGTCGTCAGGGTATGCACGAGGGCTACACTCCATCTTGGAAGAAGGCTATCGTTACTCTTACAGAAGATTCAAAAGAAATTGAATTCTTCAATGATATGATGTAATTCATCCCTATATATAATAGTATAGAAAATAACGCAACAAAAAAGGATTTCGGATGATGAGGTATGAAAGGTGCCATCCTTTCGCAAAGTTATCCGGAAAGGAGAAAAATAATGGCAATAAAGAATTATAAGCCAACCACTCCTTCGAGAAGGAATATGTCAGTAACTGATTATTCTTCTTTATCAAAGGTTGCTCCTGAAAGAAGCTTGCTTGAGCCACTCAGCAAGAAGTCAGGCCGTAACTCATACGGAAGAATCACAGTTCGTCATCGTGGCGGCGGAAACAGAAGAAAGTATCGTGTAATCGATTTTAAGAGAAATAAGTTCGACATGCCTGCAACTGTTCTCACAATCGAATACGATCCAAACAGAAGTGCTCATATCGCACTTATTCAGTATGAAGATGGTGTTAAGAGCTATATCACAGCTCCGGAAGGTCTTAAGGTAGGCGCTACAGTAATGTCAGGTCCTAACTCAGATATCGTAGCCGGTAACGCTCTTGCTCTTAAGGATATGCCTGTTGGTACAATCGTACACAACGTAGAGCTTTATCCTGGCAATGGTGCTCAGCTTGCACGTTCAGCAGGTAACAGCGCTCAGCTCATGGCTCTTGAAGGTCCATATGCATTGCTCAGACTTCCATCAGGCGAGCTTCGTAACGTACCTCGTGACTGTATGGCAACTGTTGGTGTTGTTGGTAACACTGATCACGCTAATGTTAAGATTGGTAAGGCTGGCCGTAAACGCAATATGGGTTGGAGACCAACAGTTCGTGGTTCTGTAATGAACCCTAATGACCATCCACACGGTGGTGGTGAAGGTAAGTCACCTATCGGTCGTCCTGGTCCATGCACACCTTGGGGCAAGCCTGCACTTGGTTATAAGACACGTAATAAGAAGAAGGCATCTAATAAGATGATCGTTCGCCGTCGTAACGGTAAATAAGAAGAAAGGAGAAGATTAATATGAGTAGAAGTACTAAAAAAGGCGCTTACGTAGAAGAAAGCCTTTATAAAAAGGTTGAAGCTCTCAATGCTTCAGGTGATAAGCAAGTTATTAAAACTTGGTCAAGAAGTTCAACAATCTTCCCTGAATTCGTAGGACACACATTTGCTGTTCATGACGGAAGAAAGCATGTTCCTGTATATGTTACAGAGGATATGGTTGGACACAAGCTTGGTGAATTTGCACCAACAAGAACATTCAAAGGCCACGCCGGCTCAAAGACATCTAAGTAATAGGAAGGAGAAATATTATGGAAGCAACAGCAAAAGCAACTTACGTCCGTATCTCTCCAAGAAAGGTGCAGATTGTTCTTGATTTAATCAGAAATCAGCCTGCTGACAAGGCTATGGCTATTCTTCAGTATACACCAAAAGCCGCTTGCGAGCCTGTAATGAAGGTTCTTAAGTCTGCAATGGCTAATGCTGAGAACAACAATAATATGGACGTATCAAGATTAGTTGTAAGCTACTGCAATGCGACTGCAGGTCCTACTCTTAAGAGAATTCAGGCAAGAGCACAGGGCAGAGCATACAGAATCAATAAAAGAACATCACACATCACCATTACCGTTAAGGAAATGGAAGACTAAGCGAGGAGGAAAAAGTTAATGGGACAGAAATGTAATCCAACCGGTTTAAGAATCGGTGTTATTAAGAACTGGGACTCTCGCTGGTATGCAAAGAAGGGTGAGTTCGGTGATACACTTGTAGAGGATTATAACCTCCGTAAGTATTTACTCGACACACTTTCCGGCGCTGGTGTTCCAAAAGTAGAAATTGAAAGAGATGCTAAGAGAGTAAGAATTAACATTCACTGCGCAAAGCCTGGTATGGTTATTGGTAAGCAGGGTGCTGAGATTGAAAAGCTTAAGGCAATTTGTGCTAAGAAGCTTGGCAAAGCTGAGAACGAGGTATTCATCAATATTATCGAAATCAAGCAGCCTGATCTCAACGCAACACTCGTAGCACAGAGCATTGCTCAGCAGCTTGAGAGACGTGTTTCTTTCAGAAGAGCTGTTAAGGGTGCTATCAGAAACACAATGAGACTTGGTGCCAGAGGTATCAAGATCATGGTTTCAGGCAGAATCGGCGGTGCAGAAATCGCTCGTTCAGAAACTTACAAAGAGGGTACAATTCCTCTTCAGACACTTCGTGCTGATATTGATTATGGCTTTGCAGAAGCAAAGACAACATATGGTAGAATCGGTGTTAAGACATGGATCTATCAGGGCGAAGTTCTTCATGAATCTCGTAACAAGAAGAGATCAAATCGTAGGGAAGGGGGAAGAAAATAATGCTCTTACCTAAGCGTGTAAAACACAGAAAGCAGCACAGAGGTCGTATGACAGGTGCAGCAACAAGAGGTAATAAGGTAACATATGGTGAGTTTGGTCTTCAGACAACTGAGCCTGCTTGGATTACAGCTGCTCAGATTGAGGCTGCCCGTATTGCTATGACTCGTTATACAAAGCGTGGCGGTAAAGTATGGATCAAAATTTTCCCTGATAAGCCTATTACAGCAAGACCGGCTGATACCCGTATGGGTAAAGGTAAAGGTAATGTTGACTACTGGGTAGCAGTAGTTAAGCCAGGCAGAGTTATGTTTGAGCTTGGCGGTGTTGACGAGGCTACAGCTCGTGAGGCTATGAGACTCGCAGCAAACAAACTTCCTGTTAAATGTAAGTTTGTAAAGAAAGAAACAGAGGGAGGCGAGCAGTAATGAAAGCATCAGAAATCAAAGCTCTTTCAGCAGAGCAGAGAGCAAAAAAGCTCACAGAGCTTAAAGAAGAACTTTTTAATCTTAATTTTCAGAAGGCTATCAATCAGCTCGACAACCCTATGAGAATTAAAGCTGTCAAGAAAGATATCGCTCGCATCATGACTGTTGAGAGAGAAATCGAACTTGAAAATGCTAATTCTTAAGAAGGAGGTAACTGAAGTATGGAAAGAAACCTCAGAAAAACAAGAGTAGGTGTTGTAACAAGTGATAAGATGGACAAAACTGTTGTTGTAACCATCAAGGACAAGGTTCGTCATCCACTTTACAACAAGATTGTTAACCGTACTGTTAAGTACAAGGCACACGACGAGAATAATGAGTGCGGTGTAGGCGATAAAGTTCTTATTATGGAATGCCGCCCATACAGCAAGGATAAGAGATGGCGTGTGGTTGAAATCGTTGAGAAAGCTAAATAATCGTTACGATTACAGCTTTTTTATAATTTAGTCAAATTTAAAATAATAACTGCAACTTAGCAAAGTGTTATTTTGCAGTACGAAGGAGGAATTTGCGTGATACAACAGGAAAGTCGTCTTAAAGTAGCAGACAACACTGGTGCTAAAGAGCTTCTTTGCATTCGCGTACTCGGCGGTTCAGGCAGAAGATATGCTAATATCGGCGATGTAATCGTTGCGAGTGTAAAAAAAGCAGCACCCGGCGGTATTGTTAAAAAAGGCGAAGTTGTAAAAGCAGTCATCGTTCGTACAACTAAAGGTGTACGTCGTGACGACGGTCAGTATATTCGTTTTGATGAAAATGCTGCCGTAATTATTAGAGAGGATAAAACTCCTCGTGGTACTCGTATTTTTGGACCAGTTGCTCGTGAGCTTCGTGAGAAAGATTATATGAAAATTCTTTCTCTTGCTCCGGAAGTACTTTAATGGAGGTGCAAGACTATGAGTAAGATGTTTGTTAAAACCGGTGATACTGTAATGGTACTCAGCGGAAAGTCAAAGGGCGTTAAGGGCGAAGTAGTTGCTGTAAGTCCAAAAGAAAACAAGGTTATCGTTAAGAAGGTAAACGTTGTTACAAAGCACGTTAAGCCTCGTAAGATGGGTGAACCTGGTGGTCTTATTGAAACTGAGTCAGCACTTTATGCTTGTAAAGTTCAATTAGTATGTCCTAAATGTGGCGAAGCTACAAGAGTTGGTCACAAGAAGGGCGGCATCCGTGTTTGCAAGAACAAGGATTGCGGACATGAGTTTTAAGAGAGGGAGGAACATAACAAATGGCAGCAGCTTTAAAAGAAACATATAAAAACGAGATTGCTCCTGCATTGATGAAGAAATTCGAATACAAGTCTGTTATGCAAATCCCAAAGCTTGACAAGATTGTAATCAATGTTGGTTGCGGCGAAGCTCGTGAAAACTCAAAGGTAGTAGATGCTATCGTTAATGACCTGCAGATTATCACAGGTCAGAAGCCGGTTATCTGCCGTGCGAAGAAGTCAGTTGCTAACTTCAAACTTCGTGAAGGCATGCCAATCGGTGTAAAGGTTACTCTTCGTGGAGAAAGAATGTATGAATTCCTTGAGAGATTTTTCAATCTCGCTCTTCCAAGAGTTCGTGACTTCAGAGGTATTAATCCAAACTCATTTGACGGTCGTGGTAACTATGCAATGGGCGTTAAAGAGCAGCTGATTTTCCCTGAAATCGAATATGATAAGATTGATGCTGTTCGCGGTATGGACATCATCATGGTAACAACAGCCAATACAGACGAAGAGGCTCGTGAGCTTCTTAAGCTTCTTGGCGCACCATTTGCAGAGTAAGGAGGGATTATCGTGGCAAAAACATCTATGAAAGTTAAGGCAGCTAAGCCTGCTAAGTATTCAACAAGACAGTATAACAGATGCAAAATCTGCGGTAGACCTCATGCTTACCTTCGTAAGTACGGTATCTGCAGAATCTGCTTCAGAGAGCTTGCTCATAAGGGTGAGATTCCTGGAGTTAAGAAGTCATCTTGGTAAGAACTGAGAATTGCTAATCTAATAAGGAGGAATTATCAATGCATATTACAGATCCAATCGCTGATATGCTTACAAGAATTCGTAATGCAAATTCAGCAAAGCACGATACAGTAGATATTCCTGCGTCAAACATGAAGAAGGCAATTGCTCAGATTCTTGTTGATGAAGGTTATATCAAAAATTATAAAATTATTGAAGACGGCAAACAGGGTGTTATTCGTGTAACACTTAAGTACGGCGATGGTAAGAGCCAGGTAATCACTGGTCTTCGCAGAGTATCAAAGCCAGGTCTTCGTATTTATTCAAATGTTGAAGATATGCCAAAGGTTATGAAGGGACTCGGTGTTGCAATCGTTTCTACTTCTAAAGGCATTATGACAGACAGAGAAGCTCGCAAGCAGAACGTTGGCGGCGAAGTTTTAGCATTCATTTGGTAAGGAGGAACAGTTGGAATGTCAAGAATAGGTTTAAAACCAATTACAATTCCTGCTGGTGTTGATGTAAATATCGACAATAACACTGTTACCGTTAAGGGACCAAATGGTACTCTTACAATGGATGCACATCCAAACATGGCTATCAGTGTTGAAGGCAGCGAGATTATCGTTAGCAGACCTAACGATCAAAAAGAAAACAGATCTCTTCATGGTCTTACACGTTCACTTATTGCTAACATGGTAACAGGTGTAACAGAAGGCTTTAAGAAGACTTTAGAGGTTAATGGTGTTGGTTACCGTGTTCAGCTTCAGGGTTCTGCCCTTGTTATGAACCTTGGTTTCTCACATCAGGTTACAATGGAAGCTCCTGAAGGAATTAAGATTGAATGCCCATCAGCAAACGCTATTATCATCAGCGGTGCTGACAAGCAGAAGGTAGGTCAGTTCGCAGCTCAGATCCGCGAGAAGAGACCACCTGAGCCATATAAGGGTAAGGGTATTAAGTATTCAGATGAGCACATCCGTCGTAAAGAAGGAAAAGCTGGTAAGAAATAAAGGAAGGAGTGAAATACAATGGTATCTAGACAAGACGCCAATAAGGCAAGACAAAAGCGCCACACAAGAGTACGTGGTAAGATCAGCGGTACTGCTGAATGTCCAAGACTTAATGTATATCGCTCTCTCAGCAATATATATGCACAGTTGATTGACGATGTAGCAGGTGTGACAATTGCATCAGCTTCAACAGTTGAAAAGGACTTTGCACAGTACGGCGGCAATGTAGAAGCAGCTAAGGCTGTTGGTAAGACATTAGCAGACAGAGCTAAGGCAAAGGGCATTGAAGAATGCGTATTTGACCGTGGCGGTTACGTGTATCACGGACGTGTAGCAGCAGTAGCTGACGGCGCTCGTGAAGGCGGACTGAAGTTCTAACGAAGGAGGTAATTTTTTATGGCAAAGATTGACGTATCTTCAATGGAACTTGAAGAAAGAGTTGTAACTATCAACCGTGTATCTAAGACTGTTAAGGGTGGTAGAATTTTTAAGTTCTCAGCTCTTGTAGTTGTAGGTGACGGAAATGGTATTGTTGGCTTTGGTATCGGCAAATCCGGTGAAGTTCCGGATGCTATTCGTAAGGGTATCGAAGACGCAAAGAAAAATGTTATTAAGGTTGCTCTTAAAGGAACAACAATTCCTCACGAAATCAAGGGTAAGTATGGTGCCGGCGAAGTATTACTTATGCCTGCTCCAAAGGGTACCGGTGTTATCGCCGGCGGTCCTGTTCGTGCTGTTGTTGAGACAGTTGGTATCAAAGATATCAGAACAAAGGCTATTCGTTCAAACAACCCTTGCAATGTAGTAAGAGCTACAATTAACGGTTTAAGTCAGCTTCGTACAGCTGATGAGGTTGCTGCTATCCGCGGTAAATCAACAAAACAAATTTTAGGTTAAGGAGGGTGGAATAATGGCAGATATTAAAATCATGCTCACTAAGAGCTTAATTGGTAGCAAAAAAGACCAGATTGCCACCGCCCACTCACTTGGTCTTCGTAAAATCGGCAACGTAACAGTTCAGCCGGACAACGCACAGACACAGGGTAAGATTGCAAAAATCGCTCACCTTGTAACTGTTGTAGAAGAATAAGGGGAGGTGCAGATATGAAATTACATGAACTTTCTCCTGCAGAGGGCTCAAAGAAGAGCGTAAAGAGAGTCGGTAGAGGTACTGCTTCTGGACAGGGTAAGACTTCCGGTAAAGGTCAGAAAGGTGCTAAGTCACGTTCAGGCTATAGCAGAAGACCTGGCTTTGAAGGTGGTCAGATGCCACTTCAGAGAAGAGTTCCAAAGAGAGGTTTTAACAACATCTTTGCTACCGAGTATGCAATTGTAAATCTTTCTTCTCTTGAGAAGAAGTTTGAGGCTGGTGCAACAGTTGATGCACAAAGCCTTGTTGAATCAGGTCTTATTAAAAAGACTCTTGATGGTGTAAAAATTCTTGGTAATGGAGAAATCACTAAGGCACTTACTGTAAAGGTAGCTGCTATCAGTGAGACTGCTAAGGCTAAGATTGAGGCTGCCGGCGGTAAGGTGGAGGTGCTTTAAATGATTAAAACCCTCATAAATGCATGGAAAGTTGCGGATATTCGTAAAAAATTACTTTTCACAGCATTTATTGTTCTCGTATTCAGAATCGGTTCTGTCATTCCTGTACCTTTCCTCAACATCGTTGATGAAATCAGTATTGGTAAGGGTAACAACATTCTTACCTATTTAAGCTTGATGACAGGTAGTGCATTTACTTATGGTACTATTTTTGCTATGTCAATCACACCTTATATCAATGCTTCAATTATTATGCAATTGCTTGCAGTTGCAATTCCGCCTCTTGAGAGATTACAGAAGGAAGGCGAAGAGGGCAGAAAGAAGATTGCTACTATCACAAGATTTGTTACAGTAGGTCTTGGTCTTCTTCAGTCACTCGCTTACTATTTCTATCTCAGAGCAAATGGTTATCTTATGATGGATGCTAACGGTGCTGCATTCACCGGTTTCGATGGTGTATTCCAGGCAATCGTTATTGTTATGGTACTTACTGCAGGTACTGCAGTTATCATGTGGCTCGGTGAGCAGATTACAATAAGCGGTATCGGTAATGGTATTTCTATTATCCTTTTCGCTGGTATCATCTCAAGATTCCCAACATTAATTCAGCAGTTATTCCAGTATATCAATACAGGCAGAACTGTTTATAAAATTCTTGTTCCTATCGTATGTGTATGCTTCTTATTGATGATTGCATACATCGTATTTATGGATAATTCAGAAAGAAGACTTACTGTAACATACGCTAAGCGTGTTGTTGGCAGAAAGATGATGGGCGGTCAGTCATCACACATGCCTATTAAGGTTAATATGAGTGGTGTACTTCCTGTAATCTTTGCTTCTTCAATTCTTTCACTTCCTGCAACAGTGCAGATGTTTATTGACGCAAGCAAGTACGAAGGTACTTTCTGGGAAAAATTCTTTAATGCTTTCCAGAGTGATTCATGGGTATATGCAATTCTGTATTTCTTACTCATAATCTTCTTTGCTTATTTCTATAGTACAATTCAGTACAATCCAATTGAAATGGCAAATAACCTTCGTAAGAACAATGGTGCTCTTCCCGGTTTCCGTCCTGGTAAACCAACATCAAATCACATCATGAAAGTTCTTTCAAGACTTACACTTATCGGTGCTTTGATGCTTTCAGTAATCGCATTGTTCCCAATCGTTTATTCTATTATTTGTGAAGCAGCTATTCCTCCTCTTACAGAGGGCGGATCTGACGGCGGTATGACAATTACTCTCGGCGGTACATCACTTATCATTATGTGCGGTGTTGCTCTTGAGACTGTTCGCCAGCTTGAATCACAGATGATGATGCGTCATTATAAGGGCTTCCTTGATTAATATATAAAGGAGATAATTATGAATCTTATTCTTCTAGGTGCACCTGGTGCCGGTAAAGGCACTCAGGCAGAAAAAATTGTTGACAAGTATGGTATTCCTGCTATTTCAACAGGCAACATTCTTCGTGCAGCTGTAAAAGACGGCACAGAGATGGGACTTAAGGCTAAGTCTTTCATGGATGCAGGTCAGTTAGTTCCCGATGAAGTTGTTATTGGTATTATCAAGGAAAGACTTAAGGAAAAAGATTGTGAAAAAGGCTTTATTCTTGATGGCTTTCCAAGAACAATTCCTCAGGCTCAGGCTCTCGAGGATGCAAATGTAACAATTGATAAGGTTGTTGACATTGAAGTTGCTGATGAAGCCATTACTAAAAGAATGAGCGGTCGCCGTGTATGTGCGAAATGCGCTAATTCATATCACATCGAATACAAAAAGCCGGCTGTTGACGGTGTATGCGATGCTTGCGGCGGCGAATTAATACAGCGTAAAGACGATGCTCCTGAGACTGTTCAGGCAAGACTTGTTGAATATCATGAAATGACAGAGCCTTTAAAGGATTTCTATCAGAATCTTGGTAAGCTTGTTGTTGTCGAAGGTCAGGAGGAGGTTGCTGATACAACAGCTCTCGTCTTTGCCGCATTGGAGGATTAACATGGTAGTGCTTAAAAGTAGTCGTGAAATCGAGCTTATGAAAGAAGCTTGTCAGATTTCGGCTGAAGCATTAATGGTAGCAGGTGAGGCTGTAAAGCCCGGTGTTTCAACTAAGGAAATTGATAATATTGCTTATAAGTTTATTATCAAACACGGTGCTACACCAAACTTCCTAAATTACGGAGGTTTTCCTGCTACTGCATGTATATCTATAAATGATGAAGTTATTCACGGTATTCCCAAGGCTGACAGAATTATCCGTGAGGGTGATATTGTCAGCATTGATTTGGGTGCTGCGAAAAATGGCTATAACGGTGATAATGCTGCTACATTTGCTGCAGGGACTTGCTCTCCCGAAGCAAAGCGGCTGATGGATACTACTCGTGAAAGTCTTTATCTAGGCATTGAGCAAGCAGTTCCCGGCAACAGAATCGGCGATATAGGCAATGCAGTGCAAACTTATTGTGAAGAACGTGGATTCGGTGTAGTTCGTGATTTTGTCGGTCACGGAGTAGGCACTAAGCTTCATGAAGAACCAAGCGTACCAAACTTCGGTCACGCAGGTCGTGGTATCAGACTGTTACCCGGAATGACATTGGCAATTGAACCAATGATAAATCTGGGAACCTATAAGGTAAGACAGCTTTCAGACGGATGGACAGTTAAAACTGCCGATGGTAAGCTATCAGCTCATTTTGAGCACACAGTAGCTATTACCTCAAACGGTCCGGTTATTTTAACCAAAGTCTAAAGTATGTAATCAATTGCAGGCGATTACGCCGTAATGTGATTCCAGTTAATTAAAAACATCAATCGTAATGAATTGTTATTAGCGAGGTATAAGATGTCAAAGTCAGATATGATAGAAGTTGAGGGTACAGTGGTTGAGGTTTTACCTAACACAACATTCAAGGTAACTCTTCAGAATAACCACGTTGTTATTGCCCACATCAGCGGAAAGCTGCGAATGAATAATATTCGTATCCTTCCCGGTGACAAGGTAACAATTGAGATGTCACCATACGATTTAACCAAAGGTCGTATAATTTGGCGCTCAAAGTAATATTTAGGAGGATATTCAAAATGAAAGTTAGACCTTCTGTAAAGAAAATTTGCGATAAATGCAAGGTAATTAAGCGCAATGGAAAAGTAATGGTTATCTGTGAAAATCCAAAGCACAAACAGCGTCAGGGCTAATCCTGAACTAATAATCGGAGGTAAACTATAATATGGCACGTATTTCAGGTGTTGACTTACCTAATGACAAGAGAGTAGAAATCGGCCTTACCTATATTTATGGTATCGGTCTTACTACCTCAAAGAAAATTATTGCTGAAACCGGTATCAATGCTGATACTCGTTGCAGAGATTTATCAGAGGACGATGTTAAAAAGCTCAGTGATTATATCACAAACAATCTTACTGTAGAGGGTGACCTTCGCAGAGATACAGCTTTTGACATTAAAAGACTTATCGAAATTGGTTGCTATCGTGGTGTAAGACATAGAAAAGGTCTCCCTGTAAGAGGTCAGACTTCTAAGAACAATGCACGTACACGTAAAGGTCCTAAAAAGACTATAGCAAATAAGAAGAAATAAGTAGGAGGAAACAAACAGTATGGCTACTAAAAAGACCACAGGCTCACGTAAGCGTCGTGAGAAGAAAAATATTGAGCGTGGTGCTGCCCATATTCAATCAACCTTCAACAACACAATTGTTACTATTACTGATATGAACGGTAATGCTGTTTCTTGGGCTTCTGCCGGAGAAATGGGCTTCCGTGGTTCAAGAAAGTCTACTCCTTTTGCTGCTGCTACAGCTGCAGAGACTGCTGCTAAGACAGCTATGGAGTATGGTATGAAAACTGTTGAAGTTTATGTAAAGGGACCTGGCTCAGGCCGTGAATCAGCTATCAGAGCTCTTCAGACTGCTGGTTTGGATGTAAGTCTTATTAAAGATGTTACTCCTATTCCACACAACGGCTGCCGTCCGCCAAAAAGACGTCGCGTATAGTATAAAACTTGGAGGTTACTTGATATGGCAAGATATACAGGACCTGCTTGTAAACTCTGCAGAAGAGAGGGCAAAAAGCTTTTCTTAAAAGGTGACAGATGTTATACAAGCAAATGTGCAATTGAACGTCGTTCATATGCACCAGGCCAGCATGGCCAGAATAGAAAGAAGGCTACTGAATATGGCCTTCAGCTTCGTGCAAAGCAGTCTGCGCGTCGTTACTACGGCATCGCAGAAGGACAGTTCCACAAATACTTCCTTATGGCTGAGCGTAAGGCTGGTGTAACAGGTACAAACCTGCTTCAGCTTTGTGAGAGCCGTTTGGATAATGTTGTTTATACTGCAGGTTTTGCTAGCTCAAGAGCTCAGGCTCGTCAGCTTGTAAACCATGCTCATTTCACTGTAAATGGTACTAAGGTTGATATTCCTTCATATCTTCTTAGCGCAGGTGATGTTGTTGCAGTTAAAGAAACAAGCAAGTCTACAGATGAATTCAAAAATCTTGTAGAAGCAAATGCAGCACGTCCTAAATCACAGTGGCTTGATGTTAATTCAGATGCTATGGAAGCAAAGGTTGTTAAGCTCCCTGAAAGAGATGAGATTGCAACTCCTGTTGAAGAGCATTTAATCGTTGAGTTCTACTCTAGATAATAGCTTGCTTTTTTGGCTATTATTTAGCGAAAACAAATACAACATTTTTTAGGAGGCTTTTAAATGATAGAAATTGATAAGCCTAAAATCGAGATTGTAGATGTGTCTACTATCGGAAGCCGTAGCACAGGCAGATTTATTGTTGAGCCGCTCGAAAGAGGCTTTGGCACAACACTTGGTAATGGTATGAGAAGAGTACTTCTTTCATCACTTCCAGGCTATGCTATTACTTCTGTAAAGATTGATGGTGTTTTACACGAATTTTCAACAATTCCTCATGTAAAAGAAGATGTTACCGAGATTGTTCTTAATCTTAAAAACGTTATTCTTAAAATACACGATGAGAATCCAAAAAGACTTTATATCGAAGCTTCAGGTGAGGGCGAAATTACAGCAGCTGACATAAAGCATGATGCAGATGTTGAAATTCTTAATCCTGATCTTCATATTGCTTATCTTGACGAGGGTGCTAAAGTTGTTATGGAGCTTACTGCTGACAATGGCAGAGGTTATGTTACCTGTGATCGTAACAAGCAGCTTATGGATTTGCCTATTGGTACAATCGCAATTGACTCAATTTATACACCTGTAGTTAAGGTTAATTACACAGTTGAAAATACTCGTGTAGGTCAGCAAACTGATCTTGACAAACTCATTCTCGATATTGAGACAGACGGTACTATCCCGGCTGATGAAGCAGCTTCTCTTGCTGCGAAAATTCTCAATGATCATCTAATGCTCTTTGTAGATCTTTCTGAAGAAATCGGAAATCAAGACATTATGGTTGAAAAGGATGATGACAGCAAGGAGAAGGTTCTTGAAATGACTATTGAAGAACTTGATCTTTCAGTTCGTTCATTCAACTGTCTTAAGAGAGCAGGAATTAATACAGTAGAAGATTTAATTGGTAAATCAGAAGAAGATATGATGAAAGTTAGAAACCTTGGACGCAAGTCTCTTGATGAAGTCGTTGCAAAGCTCGACTCACTTGGTTTCAAGCTTAGTCAAGAAGAGGACTAAAGGAGGGAATTTCAATGCCAGGTAGCAGAAAATTGGGCCGCCCAACTGATCAGAGAAAGGCTATGCTCAGAGGTTTAGTTACTTATCTTTTAGAGAACGGCAAGATTGAAACAACCGTTACAAGAGCAAAGGAAGTTCGTGCAATGGCTGAGAAGATGATTACTCTCGGCAAGAACAATACACTTCATTCAAGAAGACAGGTTCTTTCTTACGTAACTAAGGAAGATGTTGTTAAAAAGCTTTTTGATGAAATTGCTCCAAAGTATGCAGACAGAAACGGTGGTTACTGCCGTATTATCAAGACAGGCCCTCGTAGAGGTGATGCAGCAGAAATGTGCATCATTGAGCTTGTATAAGATAATTACCTAATGCAGCAAAGGGTACGCTTGTAAAAGTGTACCCTTTTTTTAGTTGAAATCAGCCTAGCAATATGGATATTGTAATCTAAAAAACTAATATAAATGATAATAATGCAAAATATCTTATAAAAATTCGACAAATTGAAACTTTTTTTATAAATGTTAAGATATTTATTGATAAAATACTTGACTTTTTTTTTTATTTTGTATATAATCTTGCCAGATATTTAAGAAGAGTATCAAATACCCACCGAAACGGTCGGAGGGAGGGAATAGAATGAGCCAAGTAAAAGTTAAAGAAAATGAATCTCTTGACAGTGCGCTTAGAAGATTTAAGCGTCAGACTTCTCGTGATGGTATTATCCAGGAAGTAAGAAAGAGAGAGCATTATGAAAAGCCTTCTGTAGCTCGTAAGAAGAAGAGCGAGGCAGCTCGTAAGAGAAAGTATAAGTAATTACTACATAATTAAAAGCAGGTTTTAAACCTGCTTTTATTATTTATATGGTGTTGGGTTATTTGTCAGCTTCAGCAAGTAATCTGCACTGATATTATATGATTCAGCAAACCTGCATATTAATTCATTGGTTAGGGATTGAATTTCTGTTTCAAAGCAGCTGTATTTTCTTTGAATAATACCAATTTTCCTATGAGGTTTATCCTTGATGCTTCATCTTTTGTCCCTATAATATTCTCTGTTATGCGTAATAATATTTACTTTAAAGCATTAACAGCTTGACCGATAATGCTTTTTTTGATATTATACCTTTTGGTGATGATATGAAAAAGATATTAGTTCTTAATGGTCCTAATCTTAATATGACAGGAATAAGAAAAAAAAATGTCTATGGTGGTGAGACGCTGAAGCAGATTAATGATGAGCTTAAACTATACGGCAAAGCAAATGGTGCAAAGGTCACTTTTTTTCAGTCAAATCATGAGGGTGACATAATAGATGTTATTCATGAAAGCAAGGATGAATTTGACGGGGTTGTTATAAATGCGGGTGCATATACTCATTATTCTTATGCAATCAGAGACGCTATAGAAGCGGTTTCTGACTTTACACCATTCGTAGAAGTACATATGTCAAATATTCATGAAAGAGAAGATTTTCGTAAAATTTCAGTAATTACTGACGTTTGTGTAAAGCAAATTTGCGGGTATGGCAAAGATAGCTATAAAATGGGTATTGATTTATTGATGGAAATAATATAAAATATATAAGTAATATTATTTAAAATGATATAAATTTTTTCTTGGAGGTATAAAATATGATTTCAGCAGGTGATTTCAGAAACGGTGTAACATTTGAAGAGGACGGCAACGTATTGCAGGTTGTTGAGTTCCAGCATGTTAAGCCTGGTAAGGGTGCAGCATTTGTAAGAACAAAGACAAAGAATGTTATTACAGGTTCAGTTGTTGAGAAGAGCTACAACCCAACAGCAAAGTTCCCAACAGCTTATATTGAAAGAAGAGAGATGGCATATTCATACAGTGATGATGGTCTTTATTATTTCATGGATAATGAGACTTTTGATATGGTTCCTGTATCAGAAGCTGATCTTTCAGACAACTTTAAGTATGTTAAGGAAAATGAAATTTGTAAAATTCTTTCATACAAGGGTAAGGTATTCGGTGTTGAGCCTCCTACATTTGTAACTCTTGAAGTAACTGAGACTGAGCCCGGTCTTAAAGGCAACACAGCAACAAATACTTTAAAGCCAGCAAAGGTTGAGACAGGTGCAGAAATCAGAGTTCCTTTGTTCATCAACGAGGGAGATATGATAAGAATCGACACAAGAACTTGTGAATATATGGAAAGAGCATAGGCAATAGCGATATAAGATATTAATTTAAGGAGTTTTATTATGGAAACAACAGAGAGCTTAGGCTATTTAAAGGGACTGCTTGACGGTCTTGAATTAGATGAAAGTAAAAAAGAAACAAAGGCAATCAGAGCTATTGTTGATGTTCTTAACAATATTGTTGAAGATATCGACGATATGACTGAAGGTGTTGAAATGCTTGCAGAGCAGCTTGATGCTGTTGATGAGGATCTTGCAGAGGTTGAAGATTATCTTCTTGATGATGAAGATTATGATTGCTGCGACTGTGATGATTGCTGTGACGACGATTATGCAGAATTTGAGATTGAGTGCCCATACTGCGCAGAGGTATTTTCTATTGATGAAGATACTGCACTTGAAGGTTCAACAAATTGTCCTAACTGCGGTGAGCTTCTTAATCTTGAAGTTGAGATTGATGAGTGCGACTGCGAGGATGAGGATTAATATTCTCAAAGAAAGGTAATGCTATGAAAAAGGTATTGGCAGTTCTGATAACTTTTGTCATTTTAGGCACAGCCCTTGTTGCCTGCTCAAAGACAGATGAAGACAAGATTCCTACTTCTGAGACGATTGCAACAGAGGAGGCTAAAATCAAGGAAAATGAAGCACTTGATTTTATCAAGAATTCATATACTCCAAAAGAGCTTGGACTTGATTCTACAGACAAGAATTATCAGTTTATGATTGCTACAAGCGGTGTTGAAATTGATGGTGCTAAATATGTTAAGATAGTAGCAAATGTTCCTACAAAGAACGATACTACTTCTGCTGACGGTAAAGAAACTTATTCAATGGAAACACTTGGAGAATATTATATTTCGTTTGATGGTAAAACTGTACTGACCAGAAATATGGAAACTAACGAGTATACCAAACTTGAAAATAAATATAGTGATTACAGTGCTAAAAGCAAGGATGCAGATACATCAAAAGCTGAAAGTACAACAGTTAAGTAATTAATAAAAGCCATGCACTAAGCATGGCTTTTTAGCTATATTAGGATTATTTTATGCGAAAGATAGGAGAATAGCAATGGATAAAAAAAGAGCTGCAGAATTGATAAATAAATATAAAAAGCAAAAAAGACTGATAAAGTTTTTAGTTGTTTTGGTATTTATAGAGCTTATCGCTTTGCCTGTGCATATTGCGGCAAGATTAGCTGCAGCATTTATTCTTATTGTAATAATGTATTTGCTTTCTGTTAAAATAAATTCTAATATTAAAAACATCATTTTTATGGAATGTGATCCTGCACTTTTTTATGCAGTTATCAAGGAAATTTCACCGGCTGAAAATATTATTAATGATATTCTTACCGCAGAGCTTATCGGTGATTATCAAAAAGGTATTGAATTATCTGTAAAAGGGCTTAAACTTGTTAAGAATAAAAAGATTGCAAAGATTTTTTATCTTGAGTCGCTTACAAAGCTTGCTTTTGAAGGCGGAGATTTTGAATTATGTCAAAAGTATTGTAACGAAATTTTATCTTTGATTAATTCAATCAAGCTAAAAGAAGATGATAAAAACGGATATGCTGCCCGTGCAAAATTTTATATTGATTTTATTAATTGCGATTATGACTGTGCTTTAGCTGAATTGAATGTGTGCATGAATATACAAAATCAAGCGAATTCTTATAAAGCAGTTATGCAGTATTATCTAGGCTTGGTGAATTACTACAGTTCAAAGGATGATAGTGCAAGAGTATGTTTTGAATATGTTTGCAGTAATGCCCCAAAGCTTAAAATAGCAGAATTTTCACAGGAATATATTGACGCAATAGATAACAGCACCTTTAAAGTACTTGAAACCAGCACTTATAATACTGAATTTGAAGAATATAAAAATGATAAAAAGACACAAATGCCTGTTTGGAAGATTATTTTTCTTGCTTTATGTGCTGTTGTATTAATTATATGCGGTGTGCAGATATCAGGTATAAACAAGGGTGCTATGCCTGAAGTGCTGACAAAAGATGCAGACTATGAGCTTATAGGATCACCTGCATTATTTGATATTGATGAAAATTACTGTCTTTGTGTTTATGAAACATCTGAACATAACACAGTTGTGGCATATCTTGAAAAGCTTAAAGACGATAAGTATATAATTAAAGCTGATTATCAAAGTGATTTAGAAGAATATATTAATGATAATGCCGAGCAGTATTTGTGTGCAGACGGAAAATCATCAAAAGTAATTTTTGATATATCAAATGATAAAAACAAGATACCTGAAAATAAAGTGATAAAAGAATTTACAGCGGACGGAGATCAATATTATCTGTACTATTCTGTTGAAAAAGCAAAATATCATTATTTCAGTTCATCAGGAATAAATATTAAGCAATAATAAAAACAAATTATTGACTAATATTAATTTTAGTGTTATTATATTTGCAATAAGATAAATCTATGAGCGGAAGAGTAGCTTTCTGCCAATATTTAAGAGAGCTGTCGGTTGGTGTAAGGCAGTATATGCAGGCGGTGAAAAACATCCGTGAGTCCCGAAAGAAAGTGTTTATGAGTAGAATCGGGCGTGATGAGAGCGTTAATCTCATTGAGTGAGCTGATTTTCAGCTAATTTAGGTGGTACCACGGAAGCAGTCTTTCGTCCTATACGGACTTGAGACTGCTCTTTTTATTTTTTATTATAGGATATTTGAAAAGGAGATTTTAATATGGAATTTTCAACACTTTACAGAACAAAAACTATGGATAAATTCAGCGAAGCTGACATTAACTCAACAGTAAAGGTTGCAGGCTGGGTAGAGAATATTCGTGACCACGGCGGTGTATCATTTATTGATCTTCGTGATATGCAGGGTGTTATGCAGATAGTTATGCGTGACACAAGCCTTTTAGATGGTATTTCAAAAGAGGACTGCCTTTCTATTGAGGGTGTAGTTGAAAAAAGAGATGAAGAGACAATTAACCCTAAAATTGCTACAGGTACAATTGAGATTGAGGCAAAGAGTGTTACTACTCTCGGAAAGGTTCGTCAACCCCTTCCTTTTGAAATTCAGACTTCTAAAGAAACAAGAGAGGATAAAAGACTTCAATATCGTTTCCTTGATTTGAGAAATCAGAAGGTTAAAGATAATATGATTTTCAGAAGCAATGTTGTTTCTTATCTTCGTCATGTTATGACTGAAATGGGATTTCTTGAAATCCAGACACCTATTCTGTGTGCATCATCTCCTGAGGGTGCTCGTGACTATGTTGTTCCAAGCCGTGTTCATAAAGGAAAATTTTATGCTTTGCCTCAAGCACCTCAGCAGTATAAGCAGCTTCTTATGGTTTCAGGTATAGATAAGTATTTCCAAATTGCCCCTTGCTTCAGAGACGAGGATGCAAGAGCTGACCGTTCACCAGGTGAATTTTATCAGCTTGATTTTGAAATGAGCTTTGCAACTCAGGAAGATGTATTTAAAGTCGGCGAAGAGGTTTTAACAAAGACTTTTAAGAAGTTTGCTCCCAAGGGCTATGAGGTTACAGAAGCACCATATCCTGTAATCAGCTACAAAGAGGCTATGCTTAAGTATGGTACAGATAAGCCTGATTTAAGAAATCCTCTTGAAATTGTTGATGTTACCGAATTTTTCCAGAGATGTACCTTCAAGCCGTTTCATAGTCAGACTGTAAGAGCAATTAAGGTGCATGCAGATATCTCAAAGGGTAAGCATGAAAAGCTTCTTAAATTTGCACAGTCTATCGGTATGGGTGGTCTTGGATATCTTCTTGTTCAGGAGGATAAGAGCTACAAAGGACCTATTGATAAGTTTATTCCTGATGATATGAAAGCTGAGCTTGCTGATTTGGCAGGACTTGAAATCGGTGATACAATATTCTTCATTGCTGATGCTGAGTCAAAGGCTGCAATCTATGCAGGACAGATAAGAACAAAACTTGGCGAGATGTTTGATCTTCTTGAAAAGAATGCATATCGTTTCTGTTTCATAAATGATTTTCCGATGTACGAGTATAAAGAAGAGGAAAAGAAAATCGGATTTACACATAATCCTTTCTCAATGCCGCAGGGAGGTCTTGATGCACTCAATAATAAAGAGCCTCTTGATATCCTTGCATATCAGTATGATATTGTTTGCAATGGTGTTGAGCTTTCATCAGGTGCAGTACGTAACCATGATATAGACATTATGAAAAAAGCATTTGAGATTGCCGGCTATGATGAGGATATTCTTAAAGAAAAGTTTGGTGCTCTTTACACCGCATTCCAGTTCGGTGCTCCCCCTCATGCAGGTATGGCACCTGGTGTTGATCGTATGATTATGCTTCTCAGAAATGAAGAAAATATTCGTGAGGTTATTCCATTCCCAATGGATGGCAAGGCACAGGATCTTATGTGCGGTGCACCTAACGAGATTACAGAACAGCAGTTAAGAGAAGTACACATTAAGTTAAGAAAATAATATGAATTATTGTTTAGATTTGGCTTAAGCATTGTGTAATATACAATAACGTATGGGGCGACGTCCTCGGTGTACCAAACACATATGATTTGTCAAATTGTTATTCTGCGTATAAATTTACAGACTAAGCGAGTGCTGCGCGTACAATGCGCACAGTGGTACAGAATTCTAAACAATAATTTAACTACAGCGAGGTGTAATTATGATTACCAAAGAAGAAGTATTAAAGCTTGCTAATCTTGCCCGCCTTGATTTTTCAGACGAAGAGCTTGACAAGATTATTAAAGATATGGACGATATTATTGCTTTTGCAGATACTATCAACAATGCTGTTGAGGGTGATGCAGAAAAAATCAGAACAGTATCATCAAATGCTATTCCTGCCAGTGAATGCAGAGAGGATGTTGTTAAGGAGTCGCTTCCTAACGAAAAAATCCTTTCAAACGTAAATGGCTCAAAGGGTATGTTCTGTGTAAAGGGAGGTATATAAATGAAAGAGCTTATTTCTCCTTTATCAAAGCTTTTACAGGCTAAGGAAATCAGCGCTGCAGAGCTTACAGAAAAATATATTACTGCTATTGAGGCAGAAAATAAAAAGTATAATGCCTATGTTTCTACAACGTTTGATAAGGCAATAGAGAATGCCAAGACTGCTGATGAAATGATTGCAGCAGGAAGGGCAACCGCACTTACAGGAATTCCTATGACACTTAAGGACAATATTTGTTCTGATGGTGATTTGACTACCTGCTGTTCAAAAATTCTTGAAGGCTTCAGACCTTATTATGATTCAACTGTTTGGTCAAAGCTTAAGGCACAGGGTGCTGTAATGCTTGGTAAAACAAATATGGATGAATTTGCTATGGGTTCAACCAGCGAAACAAGCTGTTATGGTGCACCTCTTAATCCTAGAAATGTAAATCATGTTACAGGAGGATCTTCAGGTGGTGTTGCGGCAGCAGTTGCAGGAAATATTGCTGCATATGGTTTAGGCTCTGACACAGGCGGATCAGTTCGTCAGCCTGCTTCTTTCTGTGGTATTGTAGGTCTTAAGCCAACATATGGTGCAGTTTCACGTTATGGTTTGATTGCTTATGGCTCTTCACTTGACCAGATTGGCGTTCTTGCAAATTCTGTTAAAGATACGGCTTTAGTCTTTGATGCTGTTTCAGGTGTTGATGCTAATGATCAGACAAGTGTTGATTTCAATTTCGGAAGTATTGCAGATACTCTTGAAAATGCAGATGTTAAAGGCTTGAAAATAGGTATTGCAAAAGAGTATTTCGAAGGCATCAACAGTGAAATGAAAGATGCAATTTTAGATGCTGTTAAGCTGTTTGAGGCAAATGGCGCTGAAATAATCGATATCAGCTTGCCTGTACTTAAACAGGCACTTCCTGTGTATTATATAATCGCATGTGCAGAAGCATCTTCAAATCTAGGCAGATACGACGGCATTCGTTATGGCTACAGAGCAGAAAGCTTCAATGATGTTGAAGAAATGATTTTAAAAACAAGAACACAGGGCTTTGGTGATGAGGTTAAGCGCAGAATTATGCTTGGCACTTATGTGCTTTCGTCAGGCTATTATGATGCATATTATAAAAAGGCATGCCTGCTCAGAGAAAATCTCATTGCTGATTTTGACGAGATTTTCAATAACTGTGATATTCTTATTGCTCCCACAGCTCCTAATACTGCATTTCCTCTTAATTACAGCGGTGCTTCTCCTGTAGATATGTACCTCTCAGATATTGCTACAGTGCCGATTAATATTACAGGCGTTCCTGCCGTCAGTGTTCCGATTAAGAATGACAGCAACGGACTTCCGATAGGCATGCAGATTATAGGCAAGAAATTTAGTGAAAAAACAATCATGAATGCTGCATATTTCTATGAAAAAACAGCAGAGGATATGGTAGGAAATGTTGAGGGAGGTGTTCAATTATGAGCTATAAATTAGTTTGCGGTATTGAAACTCATATTGAGCTTGCTACCAAGACTAAGATTTTCTGCGGATGCACAACCCAGTTCGGCGGTGAGCCTAATACACACTGCTGTCCTGTATGTACAGGTCAGCCGGGTGCTTTGCCGGTGCTTAATAAGCAGGTAATTGAATATGCTGTCAGAGCAGGTCTTGCTGTTCACTGCGAGATTAATAACAATTCTCATATGGACAGAAAGAATTATGTTTACCCTGATTTGCCTAAAGCATATCAGATTTCACAGTTTGATGAGCCTGTTTGCATAAATGGTTACGTTGAGCTTGACAGCGGTAAAAAAATCAGAATTGAGCGTATCCATATTGAAGAGGATGCAGGTAAGCTTGTTCATGACGGCGGTTACACATATGTTGACTATAACCGCGGTGGTGTTCCTCTTATTGAAATTGTATCTATGGCTGATATCGAAACACCGCAGGAGGCTAAGGAATATGCTGAAAAACTTCAGTTAATTATGCGTAATGTAGGTGTATCAGACTGTAAGATGCAGGAGGGTTCAATGCGCTGTGACGTAAACGTGTCAATTCATCAGCCCGGTGAGCCATGGGGAACAAGAACAGAAATCAAAAATATCAACTCATTGTCAAATATTGTCAGAGCTATGGAACTTGAGATGGAAAGACAAGAGGATATCCTTGACTCAGGCGAAAGAGTAATTCAGTCTACAATGCGTTATGATGCCAACAGTGATACTGTTTATGTTCTTCGTTCAAAGGAAAATGCAGATGATTATCGTTATTTCCCTGAGCCTGATATTCTTCGCTTTTATATTTCGCCTGAAATGGTTGAAGAAATCAGAGAAAGTCTGCCTGAATTACCTGATGCTAAGCTTAAAAGATATATAGAAGAGTTAAAATTGCCTGAGAATAATGCACGTCTAATTTATAAATACCGCAATGTTACTGAGTTTTTTGACACTGCAGTAAACAATGGTGCGGGTGCAGGTAATGTGCTTAATATGATTTTAGGTCCTATTTATGCAACTCTTCAAACTGAAGAAGATAAAGAGAATTTTGAAATTAAAGTAACGGCTAAACAGCTTGCAGAGCTTGTAAAGCTTATTGACAGCAAAAAAATCAGAGCAAACAAGGCTAAGGAAGTTCTTGGTCAGATGCTTGAAACAGGTAAGGACGTAAGTGAATATATTAAGGAAGAAGATTTGTCAGGCTTGTCTGATGAAGATTTAAGAACATTATGTCAGGGGGCAGTTGATGCCAACCCGAAAGCTGTAGAGGATATTCTTAACGGCAAGGATAAGGCAATTAATGTAATGTTCGGATATGTTATGAAAAATTCACGCGGTAAGGCTGATGTTTCAAAGGCAGAAGCTGTTATCCGTGAAATCATCGGCGCATAATCATAAAAATACAATTTTACTTTATTACAGCATAGTTTTGACTATGCTGTTTTTTCTTGACTATTTGCTTCAATAATGATAGAATATAGTTGCCAAATAATTACACAATTTAATAGTTGACTATCAGAAAAGGTATGCCATTTTTTATTTTTGATAAAAAATGCATGCTCTTATTTGCATACTAATCTGATAGTGGTTTTATGTGTAATTGTTTGGCGACAGTTGGAGCAATGCTTTTTTGGCGTAGCTTCGGTGAAATTGTCAAGAGAAAGTATACAATAAAAAAGTGCATAATA
>JAMPEQ010000017.1 GCA_023665085.1 Bacteroides sp. | reverse complement strand
TCTCTTTATTATGATTATGCACTTTTTTATTGTATACTTTCTCTTGACAATTTCATTGAAACTGCGCAATAAAACGCATGCTCCAACAATAAGTCGCCAAACCAATTAAATACATCACAAAAAGCGTGTATAAAAGAGCATGTGTTTTTAACAAAATCAACACTCTTTTTGTATAAAATATATTTAATTGATTTGGCACGTTTATTATATCATTAATAAAAATGTTAGTCAACAAGAAGAAATACCAAGGGTATCTATCCTGTAATTTATAATTTTGAATTTTATATATTTTTAATTCCTTTTTTAGCCTAATTGAAAGCTTTTTTTCATCTATTTTGCTCCGTTAATGATTATCTATTACACTTTCTCCTTTAAAATAAAAAATGCACAGCCGAAACTGTGCAAAAAAACGCATAGCTCCAACTTGTCGCCAAACAAAACCAACATGACATTATAAAAGCACGTGGAATAGAGTACGCATTTTTATCAAAAGATAAACCCGTACTTTACAATGTCGAAACTATTAGGTTTTGTTTGGCATATTTATTATATCACTAATAAAAATATTAGTCAACAAGGGATGTATGTGCAGATTATATGTTTTTGTAGGGTGCGTAGTCCCCGACGCACCGATGTTATATATTTGAATGTCATATGTGTTTTTCGAATTGTCCTGCGGAATGCCGTTATCGGCATTCCCTGCGATTCGCTTGTGCTGATATTTCCACAATGTTAGTAAATAAAGAAGAAAAAGCAGTTGGTAATCCAACTGCTTTTCACGATTGTTTCAGCATGCTTCAATGCTGTCAATTTCAAATTCCTTACCGCCGACTATTTCATAATCTGTCTTTTGACAGTAGGGGCATATTCTGCTGTTTTTCAGCATTTCATACTCATTCCCGCAAATACATTTTGCTATGGCAGGAATTTTGTTAATAACAAGCTCTGTTTTATCGAAATTACTGCCGAGACGTGCAGCCTTCCAGCATTCCTGAAAATAATCAGGAAGAATTCCGCAAAGCTCACCAACAGTTACATTTACCTTTGAAATCTTTTTTAAATCCTGTTCTTCCATAATGCTTTCAAGCATATCAAATATTCCGAGAACAACACCAAGCTCATGCATTACTTAATCCAGTCCTTTGTTTGTTCAAGAAGCCAGTCGCACCATTCATCAATACCCTCGCCTGTCTTTGCAGAAATAAAGAATATTCTGCAGTCCGGATTAAGCTTATGAATACGCTCAATAACAGCTTTATCATCGAAATCAAACACACTTTTTGTATCGATTTTATTAATAAGCACTGCGTCGCAGATTGAAAACATCAGCGGGTATTTAAGCGGTTTATCATCACCCTCGGGAACAGATAAAATCATAGCGTTTTTTGATGCTCCCGTGTCAAATTCTGCCGGGCAGACAAGATTACCTACATTTTCAAGAACAACCAAATCAAGATCGTCAGTACCAAATTCCTTGATACCCTGTTCAGTCATACCTGCATCAAGGTGGCACATACCGCCTGTGTGAAGCTGAATGGATTTAACACCTGTGTCAGCAATAGTTCTTGCATCAACATCACTGTCGATATCAGCTTCCATAACACCCATTCTTACCTTATCCTTAAGCTTTGCAATAGTTGCCTTAAGGGTGGTTGTTTTTCCACTTCCCGGTGATGACATGAGATTAAGCAAAAATGTTTTTTCTGCCTTAAGCTGTTCTCTTACTCTTTCGGCTTCCTTATCATTGTTTTCAAAAACACTTCTTTTAATTTCTATTACCTTGAATTCGTTCATTGTTTCCTCCGGATTATAAATAACTGAATAAATTATAATATGACTGAAATATTTTTACAAGCTCCCAGGGGGGTTAGGCAAATCAACTAATTTAAACCATATCAGGCATTATTTAATCAGATTAATTAATTCTTCACGGGTAAGTCCGCAATTTCTTGCATTATCATCATTAGGAACAGCACGAAGCACCTTTCCGTTGTATCTTGTAACAACAAGCTCACATTCCTTACCGTCAATAGTAACCTTTTCGTAGGAATAATCTTCGTCAAGCGGAACTTGCTTTGCAAGAGCAGATTTTTCTGTAAGTGCTCCTGTAGGACAAAGATTTACGCAAAGACCGCAGTTTGTGCACTTTGTCTGGTCAAGAGGAAGTGAAAAAGCAGGTGATACGCTTGTTTTAAAGCCTCTGCCGAGCAGTCCGATTGCACTGATATCCATAACCTCTTTGCATGAACGCACACAAAGACCGCAGAGAATACACTTTGCTGTATTACGTTCAATGAAAGCGTTTTCGTCTTTTGTATATTTCTGCGGCATTTCGCCTGCAAAACGTTCAGGTTTAATATCATATCTCTGTGCAACTGAAAGAAGTCTGCACTTAAAGTATTCACGGCATCCGCATTCAAGACAGCGCTGAGCCTCTTTTTTTGCCTCTTCTTCAGTTAAACCGAGAGAAACCTCTTCAAAATTATTTTTTCTTACATCTGCATCAAGGACTTGAGCAACTGTTCTTGCCTGAGGCTCTTTACCGCTTACATCAACTTTGTCGTCGGCACGCTTGCTGATATACGGCACGGTGAAATCAAGAGATTTTCCTTTAAGATAAGCGTCAACAACCTTAACGCATCTGTCAGCTTCGCCGATAGCGGCAATTGCAATTGATGCCCCCTTGTTTGTAGCATCGCCGATAGCAAATACACCGTCGAGGTTAGTCATAAAGCTGTCCTCATCGGCACTGATTGTACCGCGGTCTGTAAGCTGAATATTACTGAAATCAGTTGGATCAAGCTTTTGACCTATTGCCATAATTACACTGTCAAGCGGAAGGTACTCTGTTTTGCCCTCAATGGCAACAGGACGTCTTCTGCCGGAAGCATCAGGCTCGCCAAGCTCCATAATCTGAAGTGTCATACCGCAAACCTTACCGTTTTCCTGATGAATTTCAACAGGATTTGTAAGGAATTTGTATGTTACGCCCTCCTCCTTGGATTCTTTAATCTCTATCTCTTCAGCAGGCATTTCCTTTTCTGTTCGGCGGTAAATTACATAAACCTCTTTTGCACCAAGTCTTACGGCAGTACGACAAGCATCCATTGCTGTGTTACCGCCGCCGCAGACTGCAACCCTTTCGCCGATTTCAACAGGATTACCCTGAATTACACTGCGCAGGAAGTCAATACCTCCATATACGCCCTGTGTATCTTCGCCCTTAACTCTCATAGGACTTGATTTCCATGCACCAGGAGCAAGAATTACAGCGTCATTTACTTTTTTGAGCATATCAATGGTGATATCCTTGCCCAGTCTGCAGTTATTTACAAGGCGAACTCCTGCCTTTTCAATAAGCTTAATTTCAGAATCAAGAATTTCTTTCGGCAAACGATACTGAGGAATACCGTATCTGAGCATACCGCCCATTTTATCCATCATGTCAAAAACAGTTACTTCATGACCTAATTTACGAAGATACATAGCTGCAGTCAAGCCGGCAGGACCGCCGCCGATAACTGCAACCTTTTTACCGGTGCTGTCTGCACATTCAGGAAGATAGCTTTCACCCTTTAAATCTAAATCAGCAGCAAAGGCTTTAAGCTGAGCAATATTAATAGGCTCTTCAACCTTGCCTCGTCTGCAAGCCTTTTCGCATGGATGAGGACAAACTCTTCCGATAGATGCAGGAATGGGATTAGTTTCTTTGATAAGCTTGAGTGCTGCGTCGAACTCACCATTGGCAATAAGACCAACATAGCCCTGACAGTCAGTATTTGCAGGGCATGCAAGCTGACATGGTGCAATACAGTCGCCGTCATGAGCAGACATCAACAGCTCCATAGCAATTTTTCTCGACTTGATGACTCTTTCACTTTCGGTATTAATTACCATGCCCTCGCTGATTTTTGCAGAGCATGAACGAAGAAGCTTAGGCACTCCCTCGGCCTCAACAACGCAGAGACCGCATGCACCATAAACCTCTACTGCCTCATCATAGCAGAGAGTAGGAATATATATACCATTCTGTCTGGCAGCTTCAAGAATTGTACTGCCGGCGGAAGCAGCAACTTCCTTGCCGTTAATTGTTAATTTAATCATATCCATTTCTGCCTCCTCCTTATCTCTTAATAATTGCATCAAATCGGCAGTTTGCAATGCACTTACCGCATTTGATACACTTGCTTACATCAATAGTATGTGCAGATTTAACTTCGCCTGAAATTGCATTTACAGGGCAGTTTCTTGCACAAAGAGTACAGCCTTTACACTTGTCTTCAACAATTGAATATTCAATCAAATCCGAGCATTCGCCGGCAGGGCAGGTATGCTCGTTGATATGAGCGTCATACTCATTTCTGAAATATTTAATAGTAGTAAGCACAGGGTTAGGTGCAGTCTGGCCGAGTCCGCAAAGAGCACCGTCTTTTATTCCGTAGCAAAGCTCTTCAAGCAGTTCAACATCGCCATCCTTGCCCTTGCCCTCGGTAATTCGTGTAAGAATTTCAAGCATACGTGTAGTGCCGATACGGCAGTGAATGCATTTACCGCAGCTTTCCTTTGCAGTAAAGTCAAGGAAGAATTTTGCCATGCCTACCATACATGTGCTTTCGTCCATAACAACCATACCGCCAGAGCCCATAATCGCACCAGTAGCACCAAGTGCCTTGTAGTCAATAACAGTGTCAATAAGGCTTGCAGGAATACATCCGCCTGACGGACCACCCATCTGCACTGCCTTAAATTCTTTGTCACCCTTCATACCACCGCCGATGTCGAATATAACATCACGCAGAGTTTTACCCATAGGAATTTCAACTAATCCCGAACGTTTGATTTTACCTGTAACAGCAAAAACCTTTGTTCCCTTTGAGCCTTCTGTTCCCATAGCAGCAAATGCTTCACCGCCGTTGTTGATTATCCAGCTTACATTTGCAAAGGTTTCAACATTATTAATATTAGACGGCTTTCTCCAGTAACCGCTCTGTGCAGGGAAAGGAGGCTTAAGTCTCGGCATACCGCGGTGGCCCTCAAGTGACTCGATAAGTGCAGTTTCCTCACCGCAGACAAATGCGCCTGCACCTGCCTTTATAGTCATTTTGCAAGAGAAATCAGTACCGAAAATATTATCGCCGAGATAGCCTGCTGCAGTTGCCTGCTCAATAGCTCTTTCAAGTCTCTTAATTGCAAGAGGGTATTCAGCTCTTACATATACCACTGCATTTTTTGCACCGATAGCATAAGCTGCAATCAGCATTCCTTCAATCAGATTATGAGGATCAGACTCAATAACAGCTCTGTCCATAAATGCACCGGGATCACCCTCGTCAGCATTACAGATAAGATATTTTTCTTCTCCTTCGCTCTGTCTTGCGGCATTCCACTTAAACCATGTAGGGAAGCCTGCACCGCCTCTTCCTGCAAGTCCTGATGTTTTGATAACATCAATAACATCTTCAGGTGTCATTGATGTGACTGCCTTTTTCAGTGCAGAATATCCGTCAGCATTTACAAAATCTTCAAGCTCTTCAGGGTTGATAATACCGCAGCGTCGAAGAGCAATTCTTGTTTGTTTATTCAAAAATTCTTTGTCTTCATCAGATACAAGCAGGTGAGAAATAACAGCCTCATCACCTGTCTGAGCATATTCGGCAATGCTTTTTGCATCTGCTTCTTTTACGCGTATAAGTCTTTTTACTTCCTTGCCGTCTTCATAAATATCAACAATTGGCTCAAGATAGCACATACCGATGCAGCCTGCAATAGTAAGCACTGCACCATTGAGATTTTCCTGCTCTAAAGCCTTTTTTACTTTACCTGCTCCGGCAGCAATACCACAGGAGCCTTCACCAACAACAATTTTCATTATTACTGAGCCTCCCTTAATTCTCTTAAAATCTGCTTCGTTTTATCAGGTGTTAATGAGCCGTATGTATCGTCATTAATCATCATTACAGGTGACAGTGAGCAGCATCCGAGGCATGCAACACATTTGAGTGAGAACAAACCGTCTTCCGTAGTTTCTCCATCATCAATTCCAAGCTCATCTTTAATTGTCTGCAGAATAAGATCACTTGAGTTTACATGACATGCTGTACCTTGACAAAGCATAATGAGATATTTTCCTACAGGAGTAAGTCTAAACTGAGTGTAAAATGTGGCAACGCCCATAATTTCACTTTCAGCTATACCTGTTCTTTCGCTTATACGGCATATTGCCTCTTTTGGCAGATATCCGTAAATATCCTGGACCTTTTGCAAAATGGTGATAAGTGAGCCTTTTACTTCAGCCAGCTCGTCAAGAACAGGACTGATAAGCTCAATATCAATTTTCTTTTCCATAACGCACCTCCGAATTATTTATATAAAATTATATATTATATGTCCTTTGTTAGTACATAATACTAAATTATGATGAAAGTTTCAATAGCTTATTTTTGCATAATGTGCTATTATTTTACTTTTTTCAAAACAAATTCCTCAATTGCCTGTGCAACACCATCTTCTGCGTTGCTTTTTGCCGAATATTTTGCAGATGCCTTGCACTGCGGTGTTGCATTTTTCATGGCAAATGAATACTTTGCAAATTCAAGCATGGGGCAGTCGTTTCCTGCATCTCCAAAGGTCATTGCTTCGTCAGCAGTAAAGCCGAGAATATCACACAAGCCTTTCAGTGCATATCCCTTATCGGTAGTGCCGACTGTTGCCTCAAGATTTCCTTTAAAGCTGGTGGCAGTATTTAATCCGTAATTTTCCATTTCTGCCTTGAAGATATCGTAATCTTTGTCCTTTACGTTGTAAAGAGTAATTTTTTCTATATCCTTATTTTCTACATAGTCAAGGAGATTGTCGAAGCCATCCATGGACAGCATAATTTCCTTCATGAAGGGAGTTTCAAAATCTTCATTTATAAAATATTTTTCATATCCAAGCTGATACTTGCTTCTTCCGTCAATATATACGTCGAAAAATACCTCTTGAGTTAAAAAATATTTGATCATTTTTACTGCAATATCATTCGAAATGTAATTTGTATATATATTTCTGCCGCTGTTTCTGTCATAAACACCTGCTCCGTTTGCCGTAATCACATAATCAACAAATGGTATCTGCTCCAGAACCCCGTCAAGCAGTGCAAGCGGTCTGCCTGTGGATATGGCTAATTTTACTCCCATATCATGTGTCTGCTTAAGTGCTTGATATGTTCTTTTGGTTACAGTTACATGATCGGTGTACATAAGTGTTCCGTCAAGATCACTGGCAATAATTTTTATCGGCATTTCTCTTATCATCTCGCTTTAATTAATAGCATATATTTTATCATAAATTTTAAAAATAATCTATATTTATATTCGTTTATTTGCTATAATTAGGCAGTGAACAGAGGTGTTTTATGAAAAAGAAATATAAAATCATAGCATTAACAGTATTTATATTGATAATAATTTTCTTTTCTCTTTTCTTTTACAATGAATATATTAATTATCAGGAAAATTATGCACCCGTAGTACCGAGTCCGGTAGCTTCATCATCTGTGTCGGAAAACATGTCTAAAGAAAATAAAGGCACAGAGGTTTGCAAAAAGCTGTTTTACGAAACACTTAATGAAGATGAAAAAAAGGTGTATGATAAAATATATAAATGCACTGCTGCATTAGCACCTAAAGTTTATATTTCAACTGATTTTTCAGGCGATGATGTATTTAGAATATTTGTTTATATGCTGAATGATCATCCTGAAATTTTCTGGTGTTTCGGCGGAGGCAGTTTTTCAAGTGACGGCTGGCTTGAGCCTGAATATTCCTGCTCAAAAGAAAAGGCAAAAGAGGAAACGGAACTGATTAATTCAAAGGCACAGGAAATTATAAAATCATTATATGCTGAAGGTGATGACTACAGTAAGGCTCTAGCTGTATTTGAATACATCTCAAAAAATACAGCATATGATAATGACGAGGCAGAGAAGATTACAGAAAGTGATGATGTACTGAATTATAAATCCCATTCAATTGCAGGGGTGTTTTTAAATTCTTGTGCTGTTTGCTCAGGATATTCAAAGGCATATCAGTATTTGCTTGAAATGGTGGGAATAAGCAGTGCTTACATCAGCGGAACATCACTGAATAATCATCATGCTTGGCTGGTAATTAATATAAACGGAGATAATTACTACAGTGATGTCACATGGGGAGATCAGTATGAACCTGATGCATCATCGAAATTTATTGATCATTATTATTTTATAATGGACAGAGATCAGCTTTTGCGTGATCATAAATTTGATGAAATATGTGATGTTTTCAGCAGCAGTTCAAATGCTGAAAATTATTTTGTAAAAGAAAATCTGCTGTTTTATGAATATGATTATAAAAAGATTCTTTATGCTGTTAAGGCAAACTGCAGTAAGTATGATAATGACTATATTGAAATAATGGCAGCAGACGATGCGGCTTATGAGGATATAGTATATAATCTTATTGAAAAGACTGAGGCGGATAAGCTGATGAAAAATGCAATAAAAAAGTCATGTAATTCTTATATAAAAAATGATGAACAAAGAACATTAATTTTACTGCAGAAAAGTTCAGATAAATAATACTTTGATTCATCGAAAAACGCAAAAATACAGCACCTCTGCTTTTGCTTAGGTGCTGTAACACAATATTGCTTAAAATTATCATTTCTTCAGCTGAAATTTCTTTGTTTTTGTTATTTGCCGGCAATTTCTGCACAGTAGCTTTTCTTTTTGCAGTGAGTGCAAGTAAGCTTTCGTGTTTTCGGTGTGTGCTTAGCAAAGAAAATTTCTTTTTTACTCGGCTTAAACACCTTGTGGCATTCAGGACAGATATAAGAAATATTTTTACAGTACAAATTAAATATCCATATAATCAATACAGTCACGATTATCATGCCGACTGCAAAAGGTATCCATATACCTTTCAGTACCCAAATCAAAATTGTTGAAACCTCAATAGCATCGGTTATGAGACCGACAATAATCATTTTTATATGGATGTTTTTTAAAGCCTTTTTATTTTCCATAGTCATTACAATGTCATTTATGGATTCAACTGAAATGGTGTCGGCAGACTCAAATTCTCTCAGCAGACTTTGTGCAAGTGACAGGCTTTTCTTCTGTTTTTCAATATCTTCTTTTACAGCTAATATCTGCTGTGAAAGAATTGTTGAAATAACCTTTTTTGAATTATCTTCTTTCAGTATATCGGAAATACTGTCAATAGATAATCCAATCTGACGCAGATAACAAATCAGCTTAAGCTTTTTTAAATCATCATCGTTATACAGTCTTCTTCCGCCTTCGCTGAGATTTGACGGTTTAAGAATATTTCGCTTGTCATAATACTGCACGGTTCTCACTGTTACATCAGCATGCTTTGCCATTTCTCCTGTTGTGTATTCTGACATTATCTTTCACCTCCTCAGCACCAATATACAGTATTACCCTGCGTAACAAGCAATAGCTGACGCAGGGTATTTTTTATATTTATTAAAAAATTTTCAGATATTATCAATTTTGCTTTCTTACAACGTCATACTCACTGCCGTTAGGACGAAAATATCTGCAGGTTTTATTTTGCTCGCTCATAAGACGGACGTATTCGTCTTCATCAAGTACAAGAGAACAAAAATCCTCCTGCGATTCCTCGTCATACTCATTGTACCAGCAGTTTTCGCAAAGATTATCCATTGCTTTCTTTCCTCCTGTATTCCAGAACTACAAATTCCACCGTTAAATCAAGCTTGTCAACAGAATTAAGCCTTGCCTTGTTTTCATCACTGGTCCTGTAAAAATAAGGTGTCATTGAAAACAGTGTTTTAAGATCATCACCGTTTATGCTGACTTTTTCACTTATCTTTGTTTTTGATTTCAAAGTCAAAATTTCTGTTTCAGGTGCTTTTTCATCATTTTTATATGGCTTATCATAAACAACCTGCTTCATTTCATATAAATGATTTTCGCCCGGTATTACAGAATAAAGTATGCCGTCAGACTTAAGTATCCTTGCAAATTCCTTTTCATTAAATGGTGCAAAAAGATGAATAGCAGTGTCTATACTTTCGCTTTTTACAGGAATATTTGCAAGGTTTGCAACGAAATATTTTCCGTTTTTGTTTGACTTTGATGCAAGGCGTACCATTTCTTTGCTGATATCAAAGCCGTAAAGCTCGCCGTCAAAGCTGTCATAATATCCCTCACCGCAGCAGATATCAAGCACTGTTCCGTTAAACTTCTGCACGAGATGATTTTTAAGACACGAATAATACCCCTTAGCAAGAAATTCATGACGTGCTCTTGCAGATTCTTTGCTGTCTCCCGATTTATCACCGTTTTTTGAGCCTGTCAGCAGATTTACATACCCCTCCTTTGCAAAATCAAAGGAATGGTTGTTGGCACATTTGCAGGTATTACCTGATTTATTCAGTTTTTCTCGGCATACCGGACAAATAAGAACAGACATAGGCTACCTCAAATTATAAATCAATATCAAGCTCAACAGGACAGTGGTCTGAGCCTAAAATATTTGTATGAATTTTAGCATCAATAAGCTTGTCGTCAAGTGTTTTTGAAGAAATAAAGTAGTCAATTCTCCAGCCTGCATTTTTCTCTCTTGATTTAAACATATATGACCACCAGCTGTAAACACTTTGCATTTCGGGATAAAAATATCTGAAAGTATCGGTAAATCCGCTGTCAAGCACCTTTGAGAGCTTTTCTCTTTCGTCATCCGTAAATCCCGCATTGTTATGATTTGTTTTAGGATTTTTCAAATCAATTTCTTTGTGGGCAACATTAAGATCTCCGCAGTATATTACAGGCTTTTTCTCGTTAAGCGAAAGAATATAGCTTCTGAAATCATCTTCCCATTCCATACGGTATTCAAGCCTTTTCAGCTCACGCTGGGAATTAGGAACATAAACTGTAATAAAGTAAAAATTTTCAAACTCAAGAGTAATCATTCTGCCTTCCGTGTCATGTTTTTCAATACCCATTCCCAAGCTGACATTTAAAGGCTTTTGTTTTGTAAACACGGCAGTGCCTGAATAGCCCTTTTTCTCGGCATAATTCCAGTAGCAGTTATATCCCTCGGGCGAAAAATCAATCTGTCCCTCCTGCAGTTTTGTTTCCTGCAGGCAAAAAATATCAGCATCTGCCTCGTTGAAAAATTCTTCAAAGTTTTTACTCATACATGCTCGAAGTCCGTTTACATTCCATGAAATCATTTTCATAATTCCGTTTTCTTCCTCTCGGTTGTAAATTAAAAATACAGAAGACCGATGATTACATCGGTCCTGCATATAAGTTCAAATTAATGATGGAATAATCTGATGCCTGTCATTGTCATTGCAATACCAAAGCTATCACAGCATTCAATAACTGCGCCGTCTCTTACAGATCCGCCGGGCTGTGCAATGTATTTAACACCTGAGCGTACAGCTCTTTCGATATTATCTTCAAATGGGAAGAAAGCATCAGAACCGAGGGCAACATTTGTCATTTTTTCATGCCATGCTTTCTTTTCCTCTGCTGTAAATGGTTCAGGGCATTCTGTAAAGTATCTCTGCCATACGCCGTCCTTCAGCAAATCTTCGTATTCATCCGAAATGTAAAGGTCAATAGCATTGTCAGCTTCGCATTTGCGAATGCCGTCAATAAATGGCAGGTTAAGCACCTTTTCATTGTGGCGAAGCCAAAGGTTGTCAGCCTTGTTTCCTGCAAGACGTGTGCAGTGAATACGGCTCTGCTGACCTGCTCCGACACCGATAGTCTGTCCGCCCATAGCGTAGCAAACGGAGTTTGACTGTGTATATTTTAATGTAATAAGAGAAATAAGAAGATCAATTTTGGCGATTTCAGGAATTTCCTTGATTTTTGTAGGCATATCGTTGAAAAGATCCATTGTCATTTCAGCATCATTTCTCTTTTGTTCAAACTTAATGCCGAATACCTGCTTGGTTTCAGTAAGTTCAGGCTCATAATCAGCATCAACCTTGATGATGAGATAATTGCCTCTTCTCTTAGCCTTGAGAATTTCAAGAGCTTCTTCCGTGTAATCAGGAGCGATAATACCATCACTTACTTCCTTTACAAGAAATTCTGCAACAGCCTTGTCGCATGTGTCTGAAAGAGCTGCGAAATCACCAAAAGAGGATACTCTGTCACAGCCTCTTGCACGAACATAAGCCTGTGCAATAGGTGAAAGCTCAAGTCCGTCAGGCACCATGCAAACCTTGCGTTCAATTTCATCAAGTGGCTTTGCTACTGCTGCACCTGCCGGAGAAACATGCTTGAAGCTGGCAGCACTAGGCAGACCGGTTGCCGCTTTAAGCTCACGAACTAACTGCCATGAGTTGAAGGCATCCAGCAAGTTGATATAACCTGCTGCTCCGTTTAAAATTTCAAATGGAAGCTCCTTGCCGTCCATGTGAATTCTTGCTGGGTTTTGATTTGGGTTGCAACCATACTTTAATTTGTATTCTGTCATAATTCTTCCCCTTATCTTTGGATTTATTTTAATATTAGGTATATATTTTATACTATTACATTGAAAATTGCAAGTCACAATGCTACAATAAAGCTATGAATGGATATTTAGTTGTAAATCATTTTCTGACAGGCAGTAAATTTAATGAGTTGCACAATCACTTAATAGCCTGTGCAGAAAAAATGGAAATTAAGCTTGAGCTGATGACTAATCTTCAGCTTGCAGTAAAAAAGGTAAATACAGATTTTGTTTTATTCTGGGATAAGGATATTAATCTTGCCAGAAGAATTGAGCTGGAAAATATACCCGTTTTCAACAGTGCAAGAGCAATTGAGCTGTGTGATGATAAAGCAAAAACATATCTTGAGCTTCTTGGCACTGTACCCCAGCCGAAAACAATTGTTGCACCGAAATGCTTTTTTAAAGAAGATTTGACAGAATTTATAGAAGCGGCTGCTGAAGAGCTGGGGCTTCCGCTGGTGTATAAGCAGTGCTTTGGCTCATTCGGTGCACAGGTGCATCTTTGTAATTCTGTTGAAGAAATCAAAGCTCTTGCTGATGAAAAGCCGTTTATACTTCAGGAGTTTGTAAAAGAAAGTGCCGGTCAGGATGTCAGAATAGAGGTTATCGGCGGAAAAGCTGTTGCAGGTGTAAAACGTTCTAACAAAAATGATTTTCGTTCAAATGTTACAAATGGCGGAGAAATGGAGTATTTTGTTCCAAGCAGAGAGCAGGAGTCACTTGCCGTTTCTGCTTGCAGAAGACTGGGACTTGATTTTGCAGGTGTGGATATTTTGATGAGCAATCAGGTGTGCGAGGTTAATTCAAATGCACATATAATTAATCTTATGAAATCAACAGGCATTGATACTGCACCATTAATTTTTAATGAAATTTTGAGGAAAATTAGATGAGCGGAATTTTAGTTTATACAAAACAGGAAGCTGAGCGAAATAGCTTTTCTATAGAAAAATTCAAGCAAAAGCTTAATATTTTACTCGTTGACGAAGGCTATAACGGTGATGCTGACTATGTTATAAACAGGACAAATGACTACCATGTAGCAGAAAGATTTGAACAACGGGGAATAAGAGTTTTCAATAATTCTTTACTGTCGCGTCTTGCAAATGATAAGCAGGCCTGCTATGATTTTATGGAACAGCATGGTATTCCTGTTATGGAAACAAGATACACGGGTATTCCTGCTGTGAAAAAAGCAGTAGGCGGTCATGGCGGAACAGAGGTTTATATGCTGAACACTGCCGAAAAGCACGAAAAAGGCTATGTTTATCAAAAGCCCTGCGATACACTTGGCAGGGATTTAAGAGTGTGGCTTATAGGCGGTGAAATAATAGCCTCTGTATTAAGAGAAAGCGACACTGATTTCCGTTCTAATTTCTGTCTTGGCGGAAGAGCAGTACCATATAATTTAAGTGAAGAAGAGAAGTCACTTGTAAAAAAAATTTATGATCTTTCAGGCGGAGATTATATAGGTGTTGATTTCCTTTTCAATAATGGCAGCTTGGTGTTCAATGAAATTGAGGACACTGTGGGTGCACGAATGGTGTACTCGAAAACGAATATAGATATCATTTCTTTGTACTGTGACTATATAATAAAAGAAATGAACAATGAATAGTAACACAGAAAAATCCGAACAGACGATTTCTTCATCTGTTCGGATTTATAGTATATTATAGAATATTGGGCTTGACTCCTATTTAGCTTGGCTTGTTATTTTTATAAGCACAGCACCATGCGGTGCTACAGCAGCTTTAAAGCTGTTTTTGAAAGCTCCCAGCTCTTTCTTTTGCCAGATGTCATAAATTGAATATTTTTCATCGGGCATAAGAATGCCGCGTAAATCCAGCTTAATATTCTGTTCGCTGTCCTTTGTGTTAAACAAGGCAGCATATTTACAGTGTTTTCCGTTTGCTGTCCATATAACTGTGCCCCTGCCGTTTTTTTCATTTCGGTAATACTGGCGAGCATCGTAGCATTCACGATGCATTTTCATGTATTCATCGTTAGTCAGCAGTGACAAGGTCCATTCATCATTATCAGGCATATTTCCGCCCATCATCAAAGGGCTTCTGAAAATACCCCAAAGGCTCATCATGGTAATCTGCTCAGGCTTTGTAAATTGTGTCATTCTGTCCTGTGCACCATGACATGTGCCGTTTTTTGAAAGTCTGCCGAGGGGAAGCATATCACAGTCGGGATAATTACCCTCTTTTACATAATCCTGCCATTCATAGCACCTGTCAAACATATCATGAAGTTTGTTCCAGTCATCCCAGAAATCACCTGTCATTCGCCACATATTTGCATTGTCGCCAAGATGCTTTGCAGCAGATACCTCGGCAGGTCCGGGCGAAAGTGAAAGCACCATTGGTCTGCCGCAGTTATCAATGGCTTTTCTTATCATCTCTATCTCATAATAAGCCGAATAGGGATTATCCCATTTTCGAAATTCTGTTACACATATATCGTCGCACTTAATGAAGTCAATACCCCATGAAGCATAAAGCTCAAAAATAGAATTATAGTAATCCTGAGCACCCTGCTTGTTGTACATGCCATACATATCGGTATTCCATGAGCAGACTGAAAAATGGTGGGCAACCTGCCTTGCGGTAAAACCACTGTTTTTTATAGGCATATTTGCATGAACTGCCTGCCTTGGTATACCGCGCATAATATGAATACCGAATTTGAGACCGAGGCTGTGACAATAATCGGCTATCTCTTTAAAGCCTTTGCCGTTTTTTGCACTGGGAAAACGGTTTTCAGCCGGTAAGAGCCTGCCGTATTCATCCATATTAAGCTCGGTGAAGCTGAAATAATCGTTGTCCTTTGCCTTTGGCTCATACCATTGAATATCACAAACAATATATTCCCAGCCGTATTTTTTCAGGTGTTTTGCCATATAATCTGCATTTTTTCGAAGCTGTTTTTCATTTACTCCTGCGCCGAAGCAGTCCCAGCTGTTCCAGCCTAAAGGAGCAGTTTTTGCTAATTTTCTGTGCATAATTTTCTCCAAAATATAATAAAAATCTTAATTAATCCAGCTGATCTGCAATTGAATAAATCATTTCTTTTGTTTTCTGCCAGCCTATACATGGATCTGTGATTGACTTTCCGTATACACCATCTTCAACCTTTTGAGCACCATCTTCAATGTATGATTCAATCATAAAGCCTTTTACCAGATTTTTTACATCGTCACTGTGGCGCATTGAATGAAGCACCTCGTTGGCAATTCTGATTTGCTCAAGATATTTTTTGCCTGAATTTGAATGGTTTGTATCAACAATAAGTGCAGGATTTGCAAAGCCACCATTGCAGTACAAATCATAAAGCTGTCTTAAATCTTCGTAATGATAATTTGCGTGGTTGTTGCCGTGCTTGCTGACACTTCCTCTTAAAATTGCATGTGCCAAAGGATTTCCTTTGGACTCAACCTCCCAGCCGCGATATAAAAACATATGTCCGCTTTGAGCCGCTTTGATAGAGTTGAGCATAATTGAAAGGTCTCCGCTTGTAGGATTTTTCATACCTACAGGAATATCTAAGCCCGAGGAAACAAGTCTGTGCTCCTGATTTTCAACAGATCTTGCACCTATTGCAACATATGACAGCAGGTCTGACAAATATCTGTAATTTTCAGGATAAAGCATTTCGTCAGCACAGGTAAGCCCCGTCTGCTCAATAGCATCCTTGTGAAGTGCGCGAATAGCCTTAATTCCCTCAAGCATATCAGGCTTTTTGTCAGGATCGGGCTGATGAAGCATGCCCTTGTAGCCTGCTCCTGTAGTTCTTGGCTTACCCGTATATATTCTTGGTATAATTATAATTTTATCGCTGACTTCTTTCTGCACCTCTGCAAGTCTGCCGATATAATCCAGAACGCTGTCAGCTCTGTCAGCAGAGCATGGTCCGATAACAAGCAAGAATTTGTTGCTTTCGCTTTTGAATACCTTTGCAATTTCTGCATCTCTGGCATCCTTTATTGCTTCCGCCTCTTTTGATAAAGGCATTTCTGCCTTGATGTCCTTTGGAACGGGAAGCTTTCTTTTGAATTCTGTATTTGTCATATTATCCATTGCTTTCACCTCGTAATATAATTACTTTAATTATATTACATTAAATTGATATGTCAATGATATTTATATCTAAAATATCAGGGATTTTGCAAGCCGATGTAAAATTTTAGGCTATTTGTAAACTTTTTTCCACTATGCATATTACTGTAGATTTTTTAATTCTTTTGTGCTAGAATATTTCACATGAGGAAACGATATGGCAGTTAAAACTAAACGAAAAACAAAGAAAAAGGCTTCTAAAAAGCCTCCAATAAAAGTAAAACTGAATATACTTATTCCTGCTGCAGCGGTTTGTGTTATCGTTGCAGTGATTGTTTCTCTGGTGATAATTAAAACAAGTTCTCCTCATCAGGAGATATACTCATTTGACAAGGAAATTGCTCAGGGTGTTGATATATCAGAGCATAACGGCGAGGTTGACTGGTATAAGCTGAAGGAAGAATTTGATTTCGCCTTTATCCGTGTTGGCTGCAGGGGCTACGGCACAGGTGATATTATTGAGGACAAGCGTGCCAGAGAAAATTTGGAGCAGGCAAATAAGGCAGGTATGCCTGTGGGAATATATTTCTATACTCAGGCTGTTACTGCAGAAGAGGCTGCAAAGGAAGCCTCCTTTGCTATCAGTATTGCAAAGCACTATGATGTTCAGCTGCCTGTTATGATTGATTTTGAGTTTCCCTGTGACAGCCGTGGAAACCGTACAGGCAGATTGACTGACGGACGTTTTTCCGCCATGGAGCACAGTGAAATAATCAACGGATTTCTTGAAAAAGTTAAATCCAAAGGATATTCATATGGTGTATATGCCTCTTCAAGTGTGTTCGCCAATGAAATTGATCTAAAGGAGTTGTCTAAAGGTGCTGTTATATGGACTGCCCAGTACAGCAGCAGTGTTACATATGACATTAACTATAATATTTGGCAGTACAGTGAAAAAGGAAAAACAAAAGCTGTATCAAGCAAATATGTTGATTTGAATTATTGGTACACAAAATAGCAAAGACAATTATAAAGCATGGTGATAAAAATGAAGAAATTAACGAAAATTTTAGCAGTGATGCTTGCGGTTATAATGCTGCTGGAAATTCCGATTCCGGTATTTGCAGGAACGACTAAAAGCAAGTATACAGGGAGTACATACACACATCAGAGTCAATTTGACGGCAGAAAAATAACGCATGGTATTGACGTAAGCGATCATAACGGAGATATTAATTTCAAAAAGGTTAAGGCTGACGGAATTGATTTTGTATTCGTTCGTGTGGGATACACGGGATATACAAGAAAAAAGTTTTCTCTCAATTATGACGGGCATTATAAAGATAATATAAAAAATGCACTGGCAAACGGTCTTAAGGTTGGTGTTTACTGGTATTCTCAGGCACTGACTGAAAAAGAAGCCGTTGACGAGGCAGATAAGCTTGTGTCTGCAATTAAAGATATGGATATTACTCTTCCTGTAGTTATGGACTACGAATTTGCAGATGTTTCAACAGGCAGACTTGATTATGCATGGCAAAATAAAAAAATAACCAAGAAAGATATGACAGAAAATGCCCTCGCTTTTTTGGATAAAATTACCGAATACGGCTATGATCCGTGTATTTATGCAAACAGAAGCTTTTTCGTAAACCATGTGGATGGTGCACAGCTTGCTGAATACTATAAAATATGGCTTGCCGAATATAATACCAGTACCCCCTGCAAGCATCCGTTTGATTACTGGCAGTATTCCTCATCAGGTAAAGTAAGCGGAATATCAGGCAAAGTAGATATGAATTTCTTTTATGTGCCTGATGATACTAAAGTTGATGGCAATGTACTCCCGCAGGAATACACTTATACAAATGAGCCAATTACACCGCCGGTATCAGTAATATCAGATAAAACCGCGCTCACTCAGGATGTTGATTACACCCTCAGCTATTCTAATAATATTAATGCGGGCTATGGTAAAATCGACGCTGTAGGAATAGGTGAGTATGAGGGTAAGAGCTGGCAGTTTATGTTTAAAATAGTTCCGCCGTCACCAACAGGAATAACGCTGACAGACAGAACAACCGAGTCGATAAGCTTAAGCTGGGATAAAACACCGCAGGCAAAAAGCTATCAGCTTAATATAACTAACAATACAAAGAAAACACATTTTACTAAAACAGTAAAAACAAATTCTGCTAAAATAAGCGGACTTACGCCTGCAAATGAATATACCATAGCAATAATTGCGGGTGCAGGCAGCGGAAGCAAGGCTGTATGGAGCAGTGAGTCAAAATCATGCACATACCATGCCCTTGCTGATAAGGTTACAGGACTTAAGGCAACACAAACTGCCAATACAATAAAGCTTAGCTGGAATAAAAAGAAGGGCTGCGACGGATATAAAATTTACAGATATATCTCAACCGAAAATAAGTATGTTGCAGTTGCAGATGTTTACGGTGAAAACAGTACAAGCTACACTGTAAAAAAACTTAAATCAGGCACTTTGTATGCTTATCGGGTAGCTGCCTTTACGAAAGACAGCGTTAAAAAAATCGGCACAAAGAGCAGTTTGCTCAGAACTTCCACAAAGCCTGATAAGCTTAAAATCAAGTCAGTTGCATCAAAATCAAAGAAAAAGATTACTGTAAAATGGAACAAAACTGTATGTAACGGATATCAGGTTCAGATATCCACATCAAAAGATTTTTCCAAAAACAGAAAAACCTACAGCCTGAAAAGTTCTGCTAAAACTATTCAGAAAACAATAACAACAGCAAAAAGCAAAAAAACTTATTATGTCCGTATAAGAGCAACAAAAACTGTTGACAATAAAACTGTTTACGGTGCATGGTCAAGTGCAAAGAAAATTAAAGTGAAATAATAGAAACAGCAGTTGATTTTTATCAACTGCTGTTTTGTTGCCTGTGGAAATATATTTCCTTTCGTAATGCCGTGACGGCATTACGAAATTATTTCCTCTTCTATTTCTGTTAAATAATCCATTGACATATTGTAAAATACACTTAATTTCTTCAGTAAATTTACAGGTATTGTCTGTTCTCCTGTTTCATATCTTCTGTATGTGTTGAGATATAAATTTAAATAATCAGCTATCTCTTTTTGAGTTAAATCTTTGTCTTCTCGTATATCCCTGAGTCTTTGATATTTATATGTTGGCTTTTTCATTTTATCACCTCTTAGGCATTTTATCAAAATAACACAAATATGTGTTGACAATAACACAATAATGTGTTATTTTATGATTAGTACATGCCTACCTGCCGCCAAACAAAAACAGAAGACACATTTGTTCAAATATCGTAGGGTGTGCCGTCCTCGGCACACCGTTACTCCGATCTGTCAGGATAGTCAAGATTTCTTGATAGACCTAATATGTAATCCGATGATACATTTAATTTTCTGCAGAATTCTGTTAAATAATTTATTGGAATCATTCTTAATCCTCTCTCGTATTCGCTGTACTGCTGTTGTTTTATATTCAGCATTTCTGCAATGTCTTGCTGTTTTAAGTCCTTATCTTCTCTTACAGACCGCATTCTTTCATAGTATGTCATAATATCACCCGATAAAATATTAACATACAAAACAAATATTGTATTGGCTTACAAAACATCTTTTGTTATAATGTGCTTATTGCAAGCTTTGCTGGTCGCCAAACAAAAACAGAAGGTACACTTGAACAATGTACCTTCTGTTTTCATAATTAGCTTTTTATATGCTCTTAAAGCTGCAAAGCATTGTATAAGAGCCGTCCTCCTGTTTGATTACCTTTCGGTTGTCCTGCACGGCAATATATTTTCCGCCTGTTGCTCTTACGGAATAATTGATTGAAACCTCATTTCCCAGAGCCGCCTGCTTTTTAATATTTGCAGTAACATATTTAACCTCACGGTCAATCATAAAATCCGAAAGCCGTCCTCCGTGCTCATCAAAAAGATAAGATCTGCTGTAGCCTAAAAATTTCATAAAATCCTTGCTTACAAGCTGAAGCACCAAAGGATTTTCCAAATCGGTGCTGAAGGTTGGAGAGGGAATATTTTTAAACACTGTAACAAGATGTTCGTACATCTTATCTGCCTTTTCTTCGGCTGATTTAACGGACGTAACATCTGTTAGCATAGCATGAAAAATAGGATTGTTTTCGCTGTCATAATCCTTGATTGCCGCATTAAGCTTACACCATTTATGTTCATCTTGATGAACTATAGTACGAAACTCAAGGTCAATAGGCTCATCAGTTGCCATGGCTCTGCCGATAGCCTGAAAGACAGTGCTTTTATCATCAGGATGAATAAGATCGTCAAGGTGATAGGGTTGTTTGCCGTAAATGCCCTTTGCTGTACCAAAAAGCTTGCAGCCGCCTTCGTTAAGATACTGAACAACAATGTGCATATTGCTGGTAACTTTAAATAGGCATACACCGCCTGTAACCAAGTCGATAAGATAATCCATTTCCTTAGCCTGCTTTTTTAACGCTTCCTGCATTTGACGGGATTTTGAAACATCGGCAAGGGTTAATCTGCAGCAGGTAGAGCCATCAAAATTCTGCCCGCAGCAGTGAATAAATACATCATTATTATTACGGTCAATGAATTCAGCATCAAAATAAACATAAGGAGAGTTCTTTCTGCAAAGAGTTTTCATTATTTCTTCTCTGTAAGAAGGCTTGATAAGATCGTGCAGAAACAGCTTCCCCTGCTTTATTTTTGACGGATGAACTCCTGCAAATTCGCTGAAATGACTGTCTGAATCAATCACTCTTAAATTATCAGCTTTATCAACCACAAGATTCATAAATTCAACTTCGTATACACCCTCATCTACGTCCTCTGTCATATGGCTCACCTCCCATTAAAATCTATGTTAAATAATTATCAATAATCACACCAGTTTTACATTATAGCATAAAAAATAAACTAAATGAATAGATTATGTTAACAAAAAATAAAATTTATTTTTGTGAAAAATTTATAGTAAAAAAGCAAATTGGGTATAGGCATTTGACATGATTTATGCTATTATATATAAGTATTATTATATACAACATTAAATTGCTTAATATTCATAGTAATAAGGAGAATAATATGGCTAAGGTTTACAGAGTATTTGTCGAAAAGAAAAAGGGCAACGACATTGAGGCAGGTCAGACACTTGCCGACCTTAAAAACAATGTAGGCATTACAGCGCTTGAAGATTTAAGAATTATCAACCGCTATGATGCACAGGGCTTAAGCAAGGATGAATTTGACATGGCTGTCAAAACAATTCTTTCAGAGCCTAATCTTGATAATGTTTATTCAGAGCTGTCTATTGAAGACGGATGGAAATATTTTGCAACAGAATATCTTCCCGGTCAGTATGACCAGCGTGCCGACTCTGCGGCTCAGTGTATTCAGCTTCTTACAGCTGGCGAGAGACCTGATGTCCTTTCTGCAAAAATCATTGCGGTAAAGGGTAATATAACTGATGAAGAATTTGACAAGATTAAATCTTATATCATAAATCCTGTTGAATCAAGAGTTGCATCTCTTGAGATGCCTGATTCACTTGATATGGAGTCAGATGTTCCTGCTGACATTATCCGTATTAATGGTTTTATTGAAAAGAGTGACGAGGAAATTGCCGAGTATCACGCCTCAATGGGCTTTGCAATGAGCGTTGCAGATTTGTGCTGGGTAAGAGATTACTTCAAAAATGACGAAAACAGAGATCCAAGCCTTACGGAGCTTAAGGTTATTGATACATACTGGTCTGACCACTGCCGTCACACAACATTTGCTACAGAGCTTGACTCTATCACAGAGCAGGACACAGTAAGCAAATATAACAAAGCTATTGAAACTGCTCTTGAAGAATACTTCGAGGTGCGCAAAGAGGTGTATGGCGACCGTAAGGACAAGATTGTGTGCCTTATGGATATGGCATGCATCGGCACAAAGGTGCTTAAGAAGAGAGGTCTGGTTAATGATCTTGATGAAAGTGATGAAATCAATGCCTGCTCAATTAATGTTGAAGTAGAAATTGACGGCAAAAAAGAGCCGTGGCTTGTTCAGTTTAAAAATGAAACTCATAACCACCCGACAGAGATTGAGCCATTTGGTGGTGCTGCAACATGTCTTGGCGGTGCAATTCGTGATCCGCTGTCAGGCAGAGCATATGTATATCAGGCAATGAGAGTTACCGGTGCGGGTGATCCTACCACACCTTTTGAAGAAACTCTTGATGCTAAGCTTCCGCAGAGCAAAATTACTACAGGTGCAGCAGCAGGCTATTCAAGCTACGGCAACCAGATTGGTCTTGCAACAGGTCAGGTTACAGAGCTTTATGATGCAGGCTATGTGGCAAAGAGAATGGAAATCGGTGCTGTAATCGGTGCATCCCCAAAAGAAAATGTTATAAGAGAATGTCCTCAGAAGGATGATATTATAGTTCTCCTCGGCGGCAGAACAGGACGTGACGGCTGCGGAGGTGCAACAGGTTCATCAAAGGCACACGATTCATCATCAATTGAAACCTGCGGTGCAGAGGTTCAAAAGGGTAATCCTCCTACAGAACGTAAAATCCAGCGTCTTTTCCGTAAGGCAGAGGTTGCTAAGATGATTAAACGATGCAATGACTTTGGCGCAGGCGGTGTGTCTGTAGCTATTGGTGAGCTTGCTGACGGACTTAAGATTGATCTTGATAAAGTCCCTAAGAAATATGACGGACTTGACGGAACAGAGCTTGCAATTTCTGAATCTCAGGAGCGTATGGCTGTTGTTCTTGATAAAAATGATGTTGATAAATTTATAAAGCTTTCAAATGAAGAAAATCTTGAGGCAACTCCTGTAGCTGTTGTAACAGATGAAAACAGACTTGAGATGACCTGGAGAGGTGACAAGATAGTTGACATCAGCCGTGATTTTCTTAACACAAATGGTGTAACCCAGCATGCTGTTGTTGAAATTGAGGCAATTGACGAAAGCAAGGATTATACTAAAGAAGTTCCTGCAGAGCTTGCTGATATGACAAATGCTCAGGCATTAAAGGCAAATCTCAGCAGACTCGAGGTTTGCTCTCAGAAAGGTCTTGTCGAAAGATTTGACTCTTCTATCGGTGCAGCAACCGTACTTATGCCTTATGCCGGTAAGTATCAGCTTACACCTGAAGAGGCTATGGTAGCAAAAATTCCTCTTCTTGAAGGTGAAACAGACACAGCAACAGTAATGGCATACGGATTTATTCCAAAGCTTTCTCGCTGGTCTCCGTTCCATTCAGCAGCATATGCTGTCAGCGAATCTCTGGCAAAGCTGGCTGTTGTCGGATGTAATCCTTCAAAGGCAAGGCTTACTTTCCAAGAATATTTTGAAAGACTTCATGATGTTCCTACACGCTGGGGCAAGCCTACTGCAGCTCTTCTCGGTGCACTTAAGGCACAGCTTGGCTACAAGTGTCCTTCAATAGGCGGTAAAGATTCAATGAGCGGAAGCTTTAATGAACTTGATGTTCCTCCGACTCTTGTATCATTTGCAGTTGGTATGAGTGAAGCTTCTAAAACCGTATCGGCTCAGTTCAAGAGAACAGGCTCAACGGTTAAGCTTCTTCCTCTTCCTGTTGATGAAGAAAGCGGACTTCCTGCTTTTGAAGAGGCTATGGAGCTTATGGTTAAGGTTTATGAGGGCGTAAGAAACGGCAAAATCTTAGCTGCAACAGTAGTAAAAGAGGGTGGTGCTGCTGCCTGCGTATGCAAAATGGCATTCGGTAACAAAAATGGCTTTACCTTTGAACAGGGACTTGATAAAGAAACTCTCTTTGCAGCTAAAGAGGCAAGCTTTGTTGTTGAGCTTGCTGACGAAAATGATTATGACGGAATTACACTTGGTAAAACAAATGACAATGGTGTATTTATCATGGACGGCGAGGTTCAGACTGTTGATGAACTCATTGATGCATGGACAGGAAAGCTCGAAAAGGTATTTGCAACAGATTCAGGCAAAGCAGCCAATATGCCTTATGATGTACCTCTTTGCAAAGAACGTTCAATATTTATTGCTAAAAACAAGGTTGCAAAGCCAAGAGTATTTATTCCTGCATTCCCGGGTACTAACTGTGAAATAGACACTGCAAGAGCTTTTGAAAAGGCAGGTGCAGAGGCTTCTATTCTTGTTGTAAACAATCTCTCATCTTCTGCTATTAATGAAACTATTGATAAAATGGTAGAAGAAATCAATAAATCACAAATCATTATGCTCCCGGGCGGATTCAGCGGTGGTGACGAGCCTGAAGGATCAGGTAAATTCATTGCCACAACCTTTAGAAATCCAAAGGTTAAGGAGGCAGTTACAAAGCTTCTCAACTGCAATGACGGTCTTATGCTTGGTATCTGTAACGGTTTCCAGGCTCTCATAAAGCTGGGACTTGTTCCTTACGGCGAAATCAGAGAAATTAAGGAAACCGATCCTACTCTTACCTTTAATACAATCGGCAGACATATTTCTTCTATGGCTTATACAAGAGTTACAAGTGTTAAGTCACCTTGGTTCAGCGGTGTAAATGCAGGTGATGTATTTGCAGTGCCAATCAGTCATGGTGAAGGAAGATTTGTTGCGAATGATGATGTTATGAAGAAACTTATAGAAAACGGACAGGTTGCAACACAGTATGTTAATCTTGACGGAACACCTGTTGCAGATATGCCGTTTAATCCAAACGGATCTGTATGTGCAGTTGAGGGTATAACTTCACCTGACGGAAGAGTGCTTGGTAAAATGGGCCATTGTGAGCGTAAGGGTGACAACCTTTATGCAAATGTACCATTTGAAAAAGACCTTAATCTCTTTGAAAGCGGCGTAAACTATTTTAAATAATTGATTTTTCGGAGTGTGTTTTAATGAAATATGTAGTTGTATTATATGACGGAATGGCAGATTATCCTGTTCCTGCCCTTGACGGTAAAACACCAATGATGTGTGCAAAAAAGCCTAACATGGATTATCTTGCATCAAAGGCAGAGGTAGGTCTCATCAAAACTGTTGCTGACGGCTTAAAGCCGGGCAGCGACGTTGCCAATATGAGTGTTATGGGATTTGATCCTATGAAATTTTATACGGGCAGAAGCCCTCTTGAAGCCGCTTCAATCGGTATTGATATGAAACCGACTGATGTGTCTCTTCGCACAAATCTTGTTACTTTGTCTGAAGATGATTTGCCGTATGAGCAAAAGACTATAGAGGATTACTGTGCTGATGATATTTCTACCGAAGAGGCAGAAATTCTTATAAATTATATCGATGAAAAACTTGGTACTGATGAATTCAAATTTTACCCTGGTGTTTCATACCGCCACTGCTTAATCTGGGATAACGGTACAACAGATTTGGGCAAAATGACACCGCCTCATGATATTACAGGCAAGGTGATTACAGAGCATTTGTCATCTGCTTACAATGCAAAGCCTTTGATTGAGCTTATGAAAAAATCATATGAGCTTTTGAAAGATCATCCTGTTAATATAGCCAGAAAAGAGGCAGGCAAAAGACCTGCAAACTCAATCTGGCTGTGGGGTGAGGGCAAGAGACCTGCTCTTGCACCATTTGAAGAAATTTACGGCATCAAGGGTGCTGTAGTATCTGCTGTTGACCTTATCAAAGGTATCGGCGGATGTGCAAAAATGGAGGTTGCCGAGGTTGAAGGTGCAACAGGCTATATTGATACAAACTTTGAAGGCAAGGCAAATGCGGCACTTGATTTGCTGGACAGAAATGATCTTGTTTACATTCATTTTGAAGCGCCTGACGAATGCGGTCACAGAAACGAGCCTAAAAATAAGGTACGAGCTATTGAAATGATTGATGAAAGAGTTCTTCCTATTTTGTTTGAGGGACTTAAAAAGTTTGATGATTACAAAATTATGATTTTGCCTGATCATCCTACACCAATTGTTACACGCACTCATGCAAGCGATCCTGTGCCATATCTTATTTATCACAAGAATGCCGAAATCAGCGGTGTTGATACTATTAATGAAGAAACTGCAAAGGCAGCAGGCAATTTTGTTGAGCATGGTCCAAGCATCATGAAGCATTTTCTTGAGGACTGACAACATAACTAAGGAGGTAAAGCTATGAATATAGATTCAATTTGTGTACAAGGCGGATATGAGCCTAAAAATGGTGAGCCAAGAGTAATTCCGATTGTACAGAGCACAACATATAAATATGATTCAAGTGAAGAAATGGGAGATTTGTTTGACCTGAAAAAGAGCGGATATTTTTATTCACGTCTGCAAAATCCTACTTGCGATTACGCTGCTCAAAAAATTGCTATGCTTGAGGGCGGTGTGGCAGGAATGCTCACATCATCAGGCCAGGCAGCGAACTTTTATGCAGTTTTCAATATTGCACAGGCAGGTGACCATATAGTGTCATCTTCTGCAATTTACGGAGGAACATTCAATCTTTTCAATGTTACAATGAGAAAACTTGGAATTGATTTTACTTTCGTAAGTCCGCATGCTACAGAAGAGGAAATCAAGGCGGCTTTTAAGCCTAATACAAAGGCAGTATTCGGTGAAACTATTTCAAATCCCAGCCTTGATATTCTTGACATAGAAAGATTTGCTAAGGCTGCACACGACAATGGTGTTCCGCTTATAATTGACAACACATTTGCTACCCCTATTAATTGCCGTCCGTTTGAATTCGGATGCGATATTGTTACACATTCCACCACAAAATACATGGAGGGACATGCCTCAACAATCGGCGGTGTTGTAGTTGACAGTGGTAATTTTGACTGGACACAGAATGATAAGTTCCCGGGGCTTACTACGCCTGACGACAGTTATCATGGCATTACTTATTCAGAAACCTTCGGAAAGGCTGCTTATATTACAAAGGCAACTGTTCAGCTTATGCGTGATTTAGGCTCAATTCCTGCTCCGCAGAATGCATTTCTGCTCAATGTAGGTCTTGAAACTCTTCATTTGAGAGTACCGAGACATTGCGAAAATGCAATTAAAGTTGCTGAATATCTTAAAGAAAATGACAAAATCAATTGGGTGAAATGTGCAATGCTTCCTGACGATGATCAGTATGAGCTTGCTAAGAAATATATGCCGAAAGGCACCTGCGGTGTTGTTTCATTCGGAATAAAAGGCGGCAGAGAAGCTGCAACAACCTTTATGGATTCCTTAAAGCTGGCAGCAATTGTTACACATGTTGCCGATGCAAGAACCTGCTGTCTTCACCCTGCATCAACTACTCATCGTCAGCTTACTGATGAACAGCTAGAGGAATGCGGTGTAGGTGCAGATCTTATCCGCTTCAGTGTTGGTATTGAGGATGCTGATGATATTATTGCAGACATCCAGCAGGCACTTGATAAGATATGATGAATCAGGAGCATACTCACAAGCATGCACACGCTCATTCTCATGCTCACACCAAGGAGGTAACCAACCGTCTTGCAAAGGCAATCGGTCACTTGCAAAAGGTAAAGCAAATGGTTGAGGATGGTGATGACTGCTCTGATGTTCTTATTCAGCTTGCCGCTGTCAAATCTGCACTTAATAATACAGGCAAGGTGATACTTAAAGATCATATGGAGCACTGTATCGTTCATGCAGTTGAAGAAGGCGATGAAAAAATGATACAGGAGCTTAATGCTGCAATTGATAAATTTATAAAATAAAATCAAAAAGGTGTCAAAAGACACCTTTTTTGATAGCTTAATTGTAAACTTAATTTGATACGAGGTAAACAATGTCACTTAAAAATGATATATTATACGAGCTTTTAAACACAACTGATTATATCAGCGGAGAATATCTTGCGCAAAAATTCGGCAAAAGCCGTGCAGCAGTATGGAAAGCAATAAAAGCTCTTCGGGCACAGGGTTATCAGATCAGTGCCGTTACCAATAAAGGATATATGATAACCGATGCTAAAAATCTTGTGTCTGTGCAAAGTATAAAAACCTTTATGAAAAATGATATAGATGTTGAATATCTGCACAGTGTTGATTCCACCAATAATTATTGCAAACGTGTTTTGGCAGAGGGTAAGAATGGCGTATTTCTTGTGGCGGCACATCAGCAGACAGCAGGCAGAGGCAGACAAGGCAAAAGCTTTTATTCACCTGCTGATACAGGAGTATATTTTTCTCTTGTTTTGTATCCTAAAACAAATCTGCAGAATGCAGTAACCGCTACAACAGCTGCCGCAGTGGCAGTCTGCAAGGCAATAGAAAATCTCACTGATAAAAGACCTAAAATAAAGTGGGTAAATGATGTTTATCTTGATGGTAAAAAAATTTGTGGAATTTTGACAGAGGCAATAACTAATTTTGAAGAGGGAATTGTTGACAGTATTATAATAGGTATAGGTGTAAATATAAGTACAACTGATTTTCCTCAGGATATTGAGGGTGCCGGCTGTCTGGTGGCAGATGTTAATCCCAGTGAGCTTATTGCGAAAATTGCTGACGAGCTGATAACTATCGCAGGCAGTGATTATAAAAGCTTTATTGATTACTACAGAAGTCATTCTCTTGTAATTGGTGAAAAAATTAAATTCATAAGAAATGGTGCAGCAACTCTGGCAACCGCAGCAGCCATTGATGAAACAGGCGGACTGGTTGTCAGACTTGAAGATGAGTCAGAAATAATTTTACGCAGTGGTGATATAAGTATACGAAAAATTTAGAAAAAAGAGCCTTTTCTAATATAAATTATTGTTTAGCATCCTGTGCCGCAGTGCGCATTGTGCGCGCGGCACAC
>JAMPEQ010000016.1 GCA_023665085.1 Bacteroides sp. | reverse complement strand
TTTTTTTGTGTCTACTTTTATTTTACTCTTTCACTTCGGCTGCGCATTTTTTATTTTAAAGGAGACAAATTATGAAACAGACCAAAAAGCTTTTATCCGTTTTCCTGTCAGTTGTAATGCTCTTGAGCATTACATCAGGACTTGATTTATCTGCTTATGCTCAGGTATATTCAGGTACATGCGGTACTAGTGTATCATGGACTCTTGATACTGATACAGGTGTGCTTACCATAAGCGGAAGGGGAAATATGAGAGACTATGATTATCGGAGATATGTTCCATGGTATGATTTGCGCTTTGAAATTAAAATTGTTGATATCAAATCAGGTGTAACAAGTATAGGTCGGTATGCATTTAACGAATGCTCCAGCTTAACAAGCGTAATAATCCCCAAAGGAGTTACAAGCATAGATGGGGGTGCATTTTATGACTGCTCCAGTTTAAAAAGCGTTACAATCCCCGAAGGTGTAACTGATATAGGTGTGAATGTTTTTGCTTACTGCACCTCGCTCACGAGCGTAACAATTCCGGACAGCGTGGCAAGTATAAATGAGAAGGCTTTTGCGGGTTGCACCTCGCTCACGAGCGTAACAATCCCGGACAGTGTGGCAAGTATAAATGAGAAGGCTTTTGCGGGTTGCACCTCGCTCACGGGCATAACAATCCCGGACAGCGTAGCAAGTATAGGTGAGAAAGCTTTTGCTGACTGCACCTCGCTTACGAATGTGATAATCGGCAACGGCGTAAAAAGTATAGAAAGTGCCCAATTTTTTAATTGTAACTCGCTTAAAAGTATAACAATAGGCAGCGGAGTGTCAAGCATAGATAGTTCCTTTTATGGTTCTTTTCCAAACCTTGCACGCATAGATGTTGATAATAAAAATCCTTATTTTTCATCAGAAGACGGAATTCTGTTTAATAAGAAAAAAACGATATTATTAAACTATTGCCCTGCTAAAAAAAGCAAAAGCTATAAAATACCAAACAGCGTAACGAGTATAGGCATATATGCATTTATGGACAATGGCAACTTAACAAGCATATCTATTCCGGACAGTGTAACTGAGATAGGTATTCGTGCCTTTTTAGACTGCAAACAGCTCGAAAGTGTTTCAATCGGAAAAGGTATTGAACATATAAGTTGCGAAGCATTTAAAAATGCGGAAAAGCTGAAAAAAGTAAAAATTCAAGGTAGTTCCACACAGATAACCGAAATATGTGGCGAGGCTTTTAGAGGTTGTACTGAAATTGAAGAGCTTACAATGCCCACAAGCTCATATTATAATTTTGGATCTTGTCAACGTGGTTGTTTTACTGATGCATTTTTTCCATTCAATGACTGTCTGAAAATCAAAAAAATCACTCTTACAAGCGGCTTCGGTCCAAAAATTTATGGTGCAGTAGGAGAATGTAAGAATGGTTATAATTATCGTTCACCTTATACCAACTTTTATAATCCATGGTATCTCAGCAGAAACACACTTGAAGAGCTTGTGATAGAGGAGGGTGTTGAATCTATTGAGCCATACGCAATCGACCTTGTTAAAGAAAATAATAATATAGAAGCTGTTGGCTATACTGACAACTGTTGCTTTACTGCGTGCAGAGTATTGAAAAAAATAACATTTAAAGACACTGATACATATATAAATCAGAGTGTATCGGCAATTCCGAGAAATACCGTAATTTATGGTTATCGTAATTCCACAGCAAGAGAATATGCGCAGAAATATTCAAGAAAATTTGTATGCCTTGACCATAGCTATAAAGATAAGGTCGTTACAAAAGCCACAACAAGTAAAAACGGAAAACTTACACTAACCTGTTCAGTATGTGGTGCAGTAAAGACAAATACAACAATCTATTCAGCAAAAACAATTACTCTTTCTGCAACAAGCTACACTTATGATGGCAAGGCTAAAAAGCCGAGTGTAACTGTTAAGGACAGTAAGGGTAATAAGATATCGTCAAGCAATTATACTGTTACTTATGCAAGCGGAAGAAAAAATGTTGGTAAGTATACTGTAAAGATTACATTTAAAGGTAATTACAGTGGTACTGTTACAAAAACATTTACAATCAAGCCGAAGGCAACAAGTATTTCAAAGCTGACAGCAGATAAGAAGAAGTTTACTGTAAAGTGGAAAAAACAAGCTACGCAAACAACAGGATATGAAATTCAGTATGCAACCGACAGCAAGTTTACCAAGAATAAGAAAACTGTAACTGTAAGCAAAAACAGCACAACATCAAAAACGATTTCTAAGCTCAAGGCAAAGAAAAAATATTATGTTCGTATTCGAACTTACAAAACAGTCAAAGTAAACGGCAAGAATACAAAGATTTATTCTTCATGGTCAAAAGCTAAGACTGTTACAACAAAGAAATAATAAGGTGTCGCATTCATGCTGCGGATACGGTGTTTATTATAAATTATTTTATTAAAATATTTGTGCTAACGCACGGTTGTATCATTCTTTTGTGTCGCAAAAGAACGATACCAAGAAAACGAATCAGGGGGATTGCCTACGCAAATTCCACCTGATAACCCCCTCTAAGCGTGTGCCGTGCGCATAATACGCACAACGGCACAGGGAAACAACACCTTACACTTTTTCGACAGAAAATGCCTCAAAGTGAATACTACGAATAAGGTGTCTCTTATATAATGTTCTCTTCGTGGCATATTGTCCTAATATGGCATAATATTTTTCATTTGTGCATAATAATATAAAGCAAGATTAAGAGTGAGATTTAATCTTGCTTTTATTTTTTGAAAAAAATTATCATATAATTGTTAAAAATATTGTGAAAGCATTGACTATTGTTGAAAATTATTATACAATATGCACAAAGACATATGAAGAAGGGATTATTTATGAGTATAAAATCGGAAAATATCAGAAATATTGCGTTAGTGGGGCACGCCTCTAAAGGTAAGACCACACTTTGTGAAGCACTTTTGTATTCTGCCAAGGCAACAGAGCGTATTGGAAAAACAGCAGACGGAAATACTGTTTCTGATTTTGATGCAGAAGAAAAGAAGAGAAAGATTAGTATTAACAGTTCAGTTGCAAGTACTGAATATAAAGGGAAAACTGTTAATATAATTGATACCCCGGGTTTGTTCGATTTCGCAATGGGGGCAAATGAAGGAGTACGTGCTGCAGATACAGCAGTTATTGTGGTTTCCGCACGATCAGGTCTTGCAGTTGGTGCTGAAAAGGCATTTAAAAATGCAGGCTCAAAAGGTTGCTCAAGAATTTTTGCAGTAACAAAAATGGATGATGACAGAGCTGACTTCTATAAGAGTTTTAATGGTATTGTTGCAAAATTCGGCACTCAGGTTTGTCCGATAGTTGTTCCTGTTATTTCTAACGGAAAGGTTGCTGCCTATTATAATATGATTGACGACACGGCTTACAGCTATGATTCTGGCAAAAAAGCAGTTGATATAGCACATGATGATATGGCTAGATTTGAGGCTGTCAAAGCCGTATTTGCCGAAGCAGTTGCTTCAGCCGATGAAGAGCTTATGGAAAAATATTTTGATGGTGAAGAGCTGACTGTTGAGGATAAAATTAAAGGACTTAAGCTTGGTATGGCGGACGGCTCTATTATTCCTACCTTTGCTTTATCAGGTTTGACAGGTGTTGCATGCGATATGCTTCTTGATTTTATTGCTGATGTATGTCCGTCACCGAAATCAGAATATGCCATAGACAGTTCCGGTGAGCCTGTTGAACTTACACCTGACGCAGACGGACCGCTTGCAGCAATTTGTTTTAAGACAGTTGCTGATCCATTTATAGGCAAGCTTAGTTATTTTAAAGTGGTTTCAGGTGTGCTTACCTCATCTTCTGCTGTATTCAATACAAGAACCGGTAAAGAAGAAAGAATGGGAAAGTTGGTTAAGATGTTTGGTGCAAAGCAAAAGGATATTTCTGAGCTTTCAGCAGGTGATATCGGTGCAGTGACCAAGCTTGGCGGCTTTGCTACAGGTGATACGCTTTGCGCGCCTGATAATGTTGTCAGACTTGACAGTGTTGACATTCCTGTGCCTATGTATAAAATGGCTATTAATGCTGCAAAGAAGGGTGAGGAAGAAAAGATTGCCTCAGGTATTGCAAGATTAAGTGAGGAAAATCCTTCAATTTCTTTTGCTATAAACAAGGAAACTAATCAGCAGATTATTTCTTGTCTCGGTGAACAGCAGCTTGAGGTTACAGTTTCAAGACTTAAAGATAAATTTGGTGTTGAAGCTGTGCTTAATGTTCCAAAGGTAGCATACAGAGAAACAATTACACGTAAGGTATCAGCTCAGGGAAGACACAAAAAGCAGAGCGGCGGTCACGGTCAGTTTGGAGATGTTCATATTGAATTTGAGCCGTATGATACAGAAAGTCTTATTTTTGATGAAAGAATTGTCGGTGGTGCTGTACCGAAGGGATTTTTCCCTGCAGTAGAAAAAGGTCTTCAGGAATGTATGAAGTCAGGCATTCTTGCAGGATATCAGATGGTAGGTGTAAAGGCTACTTTATATGATGGATCTTATCATCCGGTTGATTCAAATGAAATGAGCTTCAAGATGGCAGCATCACTTGCATTTAAAGAGGGCATTTCTAATGCTATGCCGGTGATTTTAGAACCGATTGTTACTTTAAAGGCTGTAGTTAATGACGACGCCATGGGTGATATTATCGGTGATATTAACAAGCGCCGCGGAAGAGTCTTAGGTATGACACCTAACAGTGATGGTACTCAGGAAATTATAGCTGAAGTTCCTGATGGCGAAATGACTACCTTCTCAACATCAATGCGTCAGATCACTCAGGGCAGAGGATCATTTACAACAGAGTTTGCAAGATATGACAGAGCACCTGAGCATATTGCTCAAAAGGTAATAAGCGAAGCACAAAAATAATTGAAGTTAACACAAGATACCCCGCAGAAATCAGATGTTTCTGCGGGGTATCTTGTGTTATGGATTGAAATATTATATTAATTACTTTTTTTCTTAGCTGTATTTTCCTGATTTCTGAATACCACAAGCTTGTCATAGATGAATTCTGTTATCATGTTAGTCAGCATTGTAACAGCAAGAACTATGTATTCAATTGGCGGAAAATCTGAATATTTTGCAGTAAAATGATTTCCCAGCAAAACTGTTACAGGTGTAAATACTGCATAAAAGGCAAGCACCTTAAGCATTGCTGCAGGAACATTTGCTGCAGATTTAAAGGTGAATTTTCTGTTGAAGGTAAAATTCCAAATTACCGACAGAAGTAAAGCGATTAAATACATAGGACCATATTCATTTTCCATTATTTTTGCAAATGTATGATTACTCTCCATTGCATTTTGAATAAGCGGAAGCTTTACTATAACTTCGTTGAGCAGAGTAAAGCTGACTATCTGAATTATTCCTGCCGATGCAGAAAATAATGCAAATTTGATAAATTGCAGAATATTCTTTTTGTTATTCTTCTTATCACTCATAATTTTTCTCCTGACCTTTAAGAGCTTGTTTGCTAAGGATTTCTTTGCAATTTAAGTATAACATATGATATCTATATAAGCAAGCTATTTAATTTGCACAATAAAATGTCAAATTAACATAGCGTTTTCTAACATATTTTGGCTGCAATTATTTGCAAAAAAAATATATTTGTGATAAAATATTAGGCAATAATTAAGCGAGGTGTTATTATGTCTAAAAAATATTCAGAAATGACAACGGAAGAATTACTTAATGAGCAAAAAGAATTGCTTGAAAGATATAATGCTTTCAAGGCTAAGGAACTCAAGCTTGATATGAGCAGGGGAAAGCCGGGTGCTGATCAGCTTGATTTGTCTATGAATTTATATGATGTTGATAACTATGTAATTGACGGCATGGATGTACGTAATTACGGATTGCTCGACGGTATCCCAAGCTGTAAAAAGCTTTTTGCAGATCTGATGGGTGTTGAGGATAAAAATGTTATAATCGGACCTAGTGCCAGCTTGAATCTTATGTTTGATTATATTTGCCAGTGTTATACTCACGGTGCAGGCAGCACACCTTGGTGCAAGCTTGATGAGGTTAAATTCCTTTGCCCTGTTCCAGGTTACGACAGACATTTTACTATCTGCGAGCATTTTGGTATTAAAATGATTAATGTGCCTATGCTTGATGATGGTCCTGATATGGATATCATTGAAGAGCTTGTTGAAGATGAAAGTGTTAAGGGTATCTTCTGCGTACCTAAGTATTCTAATCCACAGGGTATTACTTTCAGCGATGAGGTTGTAGAGCGTATGGCTGCACTTAATCCTGCGGCAGATGACTTTAGAATTATCTGGGATAATGCTTACTGTGTTCATGATTTGACAGATGATGGAGATGAGCTCTTAAATATTTTTGACGTTCTTCCAAAATACAATAATGAAGATATGGTCATTGAGGTTTGCTCTACTTCAAAAATGACCTTCCCGGGTGCAGGTGTATCTGCAATTATTGCAAGTGATAATAACATTGCAGCCATTAAAAAACGTCTTAATGCTGAAACTATCAGCTATGATAAAATGAATCAGCTTCGTCATGTAAAGTTCTTCAAGAATGCTGACGGTATTAAAGAGCACATGAAAAAACATGCCGCTATTATGAAGCCAAAGTTTGATATCGTATTAAAGCACCTCAACAATGAGCTTGGTGACAAGGATATTGCTAAATGGTTTAATCCAAAGGGCGGATATTTTATCAGCCTTGATGTTATGAGCGGATGTGCCAAGAGAACAGGTGAACTTTGTAAGGAAGCAGGTGTAACTCTTACTTCAGTGGGAGCAACATTCCCTTATGGTATTGACGAAAATGACACTAACATTCGTATTGCACCGTCATTCCCTCCTGTTGATGAGCTGGACCTTGCAGCAGAGCTTCTTTGCATATGCGTTCGTATCGCATGTGTTGAAAAGCTGTTGAGCGAATGAAAATAGGTGCTTCAACCTCATGTTTCTATCCCTTAGAAACTGAGAAGTCGTTAGTAAAGATTACAGAACTTGGATTTGAAAAGGCAGAGGTGTTTTTTAACGCTCCCAGTGAGCTGGAAGAAAATTTTGTAAAAAAACTTAAGTTGATTGCAGAGCCTTCCTGTACAAAAATCATTTCTGTTCATCCTTTTTCAAGTTTTATGGAAACAAATTGTATTTTTACCGAATACAAGCGCAGGTTTGAGGATTATATAGGTATATATGAAAAAACCTGCCATGCTGCAGCAATGCTCGGTGCAAAGTATGTTGTTATTCATGGTGCACTTGAAGGAGCAAAGATACCTATACCTGATGAAAGGTATTTTGAGCGTTTTAAAATGCTTGTTGAGATTGGAAAACGTGAAGGTGTAATGGTGTGTCAGGAAAATGTTAATCGCTTTAAAAGCCAAACAATTGATTTTTGTAAAAAAATGAGACGTGAGCTTGACGGTGATTTTCATATGGTTTTTGACATTAAACAAACTATTAGAGCAAATCAGAATACTTTTGAATTTTTAGAGGAATTCAAAAATGAAATTGTTCATGTTCACCTGAGTGATAATGGCCAGCTTGGTGATTGTCTGCCTGCAGGCAGGGGAAGTTTTGATTTTAACAGAATGAAAAATATTCTTGATTCAGCTTCTTTCAAGGGTGATGCTGTAATAGAAATATATTCCAAGAATTATGATGTCGAAAAAGAATTGAAGGAAAGTAAGGCGTATTTAGAAAAATTATGGCAGATATGAGTAACAGGACAAAAGGTATAATTTGTATATTGCTGTCTGCATTATGCTTCAGTGGTATGAGCAGTTTTATCAATTTGTCAGGTGATGTTCCTGTAATGCAGAAGGTGTTTTTCAGAAATCTTGTTGCGCTGTTTATCGCCTCGGTTACACTGCTTAAAAGAAAAGAGAGTTTTAAGCCCCGTCGGGATTGTATAAAATATCATTTTATACGTTCCAGTGCGGGCTTACTTGGAGTGTTTGGCAATTTCTATGCCACTACCCAAATGGCTTCAACTGCGGATGCGGCAATTCTTAATAAAATGAGTCCTTTTTTTGCATTGATTTTTTCTGCAGTTTTTCTTAAAGAAAAGGTTAAGCCCAAACAGGCAATAGCTATCGGCATTGCCTTTGCAGGTGCAATGTTTGTAATAAAGCCTACAATGTCAAATGTTGAGCTTTTTCCGTCGCTTTGCGGATTTGTCGGCGGAGTATGTGCCGGCGGTGCGTACACTTGTGTAAGACATATGGGAAATAAGGGCGAAAACGGAAGAGTTACTGTATTTCTTTTCTCACTTTTTTCATGTGTAGTTACTGCTCCTTATCTGATATTTAATTTCTATCCTATGACTAAAATGCAGTGGATATATCTGCTGCTTGTAGGTTTGTGTGCAGCAGGCGGTCAGTTTTCAATTACAGCGGCTTATACCTTTGCTCCAAGCAAGGAAATTTCAATATACGATTACTCAAATATTATATTTACTGCCATCAGCGGTTACTTTTTCCTTGGCGGTCAAATTCCTGACTTGTGGTCATTTGTCGGCTATTTTATTATTTGCTCAATGGCTGTGTGGATGTTTATATACAACAACAGGAAGCATAGTCAAAATAATACTGATTAAAACAAGATATTGGTGTAAAGTAAAATAACTTGCATTTTGCTATATATTGTGTTATTATAATATTGCTAAAAATTTGCAGGGGGATTATAATATGAGATGTCCATTTTGCGGTTATGAGGAAAGCAAGGTTATTGACTCACGTCCAACTGATGAAAACGAGCGCATCAGACGCAGAAGAGAATGTCTGCAGTGCAGTAAACGTTTTACAACATATGAGACCATAGAGGATGTACCTATTATTGTAATAAAGAAAGATAAAAGCCGTGAGGTTTTTGACAGGAATAAAATTCTTAAGGGTATGCTTCGTGCCTGTGAAAAGAGATCTGTTACAGTTTCAGATCTTGAAACTGCAATAGGCGAAATTGAGGCAACTTTGCAGTCTGCAATTGACCGAGAGGTTACTTCTGCAAGAATCGGAGAGCTTATTATGGAAAAGCTTAAGATGATTGATGAAGTGGCATATGTTCGTTTTGCTTCGGTTTATAAGGAGTTTGACAGTGCCCAGGCCTTCAGTGATGAAATATCACGAATGTAATTTTATAATAAAAGAAAATGCCGGTTCATTTTGAACCGACATTTTTTATACCTTAATTTAATTGTGATACATAGTATTTCAGTAAAAAATTATTCAACCGTTACTACTTTTGCAAGATTTCTTGGCTTATCAACGTCAAGCCCTTTGTCACTTGAAACATAATATGCTAAAAGCTGAAGTGATACAACTGACGGTATCGGCATAAATTCATCATCAAGTGCCGGAAGCATAAAACTGCAGTCTATATCCTTTGTGGCTAAATCATTGCGCACAAAGCTGATTACATTTGCACCTCGGCTTTGTACTTCTCTAATATTGCTTACCTGCTTGCTGACCAGATATTGCTGTGTCAGCAGTGCAATTACAGGGGTTTTATGAGTGATAAGCGCAATTGTTCCGTGCTTAAGTTCTCCGCTGGCAAAAGCTTCGCTGTGAATATACGAGATTTCCTTAAGCTTAAGTGATGCTTCAAGCAGTGCAGGGTAGTCAATACCTCTGCCTATCATAAATACATCATCGGCTGTCAGCATGGATTTGCTGAGATGATGTATTTCACTTCTTCTTTCAAGTACATCTTTGACTGCATCAGGCGCTTTTTTTAATTCATCAATAAAACTTGTTACACCTTCATAATTAAAACTGCCTTTGAGATAAGCCAGCTTTGCAGTAATAAGATAAAATACGGCAAGTTGGGTGGTATATGCCTTTGTAGAAGCTACTGCAATCTCAGGTCCTGCTTCAGTATAAATTACATAGTCACTTTCTCTTGCTATTGATGAACCTCTGACGTTGACAATTGACAGTACTTTTGCTCTGCATTTTTTTGCATATTTCAACGCCTCAAGACTGTCTATTGTTTCACCGCTTTGCGAAACGCATATAACAAGAGTGCTGCTGTTTATAATGGGATTGCTGTAAACATACTCACTTGCCATATTAACGCTTACGGGTATTGCACAGATGCTTTCAATAAGATGTTTTCCTATAAGTCCAGCATGCATGGCAGTGCCGCAGGCTATAATGCTGATATTTGTGCAGTTCTCAAAAACACTGTCATCGACACCATCTGCGTCAAAGCACGGCAAACCGTCTTTTATACGATTAAGAATAGTTTTCTCAATAACCTGCGGCTGTTCCATAATTTCTTTTTCCATAAAGAATGGGTATTTGCCTTTGCTGCTGTTTTTGATATCCCAATTAAGCTCTAGCATTTTTGGCTTAACATCATTATGATAAAAATCAATAATACTGTAACCGTTCTTTGTTATTTTTGAAATTGTAAGCTCAGGCAGAACAAAATATTCGGTGCTGTATTCACCTATTGCCATAATGTCGGATGCTATATAAACTCCGTTATCATTTTTACAGCAGACAATGGGACTTACATTTCTGACAGCAAAAATAGTGTCAGGTATGCTGTCAAACATTATTGCAAGAGCGAAAGTTCCGGTAAGCTTTTTTACAGCCTCAATAATTGCATCCTCGGGATTATTTTTAAAACACCTGTCAATAAGAGCAGCCACAACCTCACTGTCGGTCTGCGACTTTAATTTGTGAGCCACCCCAAGAGTGTCTCTTAATGCCTCATAATTTTCTATGATGCCGTTATGAACAACTGTTACAGTTCCGAACTTGTGTGGGTGAGAGTTTATATCACATACACCGCCGTGAGTTGCCCATCTGGTATGACCTATACCTGAATTGCCCTTAACATCGGATGTTTTTTTAATAAGATTTTCTACTTTGCCTTCGCATTTCGTAATCAGACATTCTTTAAAATCAGGATGAAATACCGCTATTCCTGTGCTGTCATATCCACGGTATTCCAAGGTTTTTAATCCTTTAAGCAAAATGTTTCTAGCTTCGCTGAAGCCTGTATATCCAATAATTCCACACATAATAAATCCTCATTTCAGTATAGTTTAGTCATATATTATAATTATGACATTTAATTTATAATTAATCCCTTGTTAAAAAGTTTTTGTTCATCTGTTACCAAATGTTTTTATTCTTTTTATTACGCACCAAGGGGAGTACGAAAGAGCATCCGCCGAATTTTCGATAACTCTTTTCCTCGTCATCCTGATCTGGTCAGGCTCATGGCGCTATAAGGAAATACTATGTATGCACGATTAAATTTTTAAGGTACAGTGCGGTTATTCCGCAAGGAGCATAATATCACATCAAAGGCAAACAGTCAATAAGTCAATAATTAATTTTACATATTTGCATGAAATGTACTATATATATGTTGAAAAATATCATTATGGACAAATAATAGGCTGAAAGTTGAAAAAATCAGCTTAATTTTAAAAAATATATTGACAAATTGAATAATTGATGTTATTATTTCAATGGTAATCAAAAAGTTGATTAAGCAAACACCTTAAGCTAGGCAGTCGTCAGCACTGTGTTTGTGTTATTCACTAATTTGCTTATTAAAAATATCTTCGAATCGTAGGCACGGTTGTTTTCTTAATTGAGAGCAGCCGTGTCTATGATTTTATGGAAATTTATTGCTTTTTATTTTATTATCTGTTATACTTATTTAGTAATGATTTACCATAGTACAGTGATAATGTGCTGTCATGGTGAAAGAAGTACATAATATTACATTTGAAAGGAATTAAAAATGAAAAAAGTATTATCGGCAGTACTTGCTGTGCTTATGACATTATCTGTTGTTATGGCATTTGCAGGTTGCTCAAAAGAAACAAAAACAGAGTCGGATTTAGCTTATATTCAGGATAAGGGAAAGCTCGTAATCGGTATTACACTTTTTGCACCAATGGATTATTATGCTGACAAGGATAAGAAAGAGCTTACAGGTTTTGAGGTTGAATTCGGTAAAGCAGTTTGCGAAAAACTTGGCGTTACACCTGAATTTCAGGTTATCAGCTGGGAGGCTAAAGAAAGTGAACTTAACTCTAAAAATATAGACTGTTTATGGAATGGTCTTACAATTACTGACGAAAGAAAAGAGACAATGTCTATTTCTCAGCCTTATATGAACAACAAGCAGGTACTTATTACTAAGGCTGAAAATGCTGATAAGTATAAGGAAGCAGGCTCATTAAACGGCTTGACAGTTGTTGCGGAAAAAGAGTCAGCAGGTGAAGAAGTTGCTACTTCAGATGATTTCTTCAAGGGATGCAATTACACAGCAGTTGATTCAATGAGCAAGGCTATGATGGAAGTTAAGGCAGGCACAGCTGATGCTGCTGTTATTGACTATGTAACAGGTATTGGTTCTCTGGGTGAGGGTACTGATTATAGTGATATCGTTATTGTTGACGGTGCAAGCTTTGCTGATGAGCAGTATGGTATCGCTTTCAGAAAGGGCAGTGATGTAACAGTTGAGGTTAATAAGATTATTGACGAGCTTGTTGCTGACGGTACACTTCAGAAAATTGCGGACAGCTATAAACTTGGCGAACAGCTTATAGTTGACTAATTATATGACAGCTGAATAATTTGTTCACTGTCTGAACATTAAGACGGAAACACCTGAAATGATGTTTCCGTCTGTTGATTTTACAGCGTAATGTAATAGTGATAGGGGATTAATATGGAAAATTTTCTTTCAGTTTCAGTAGAGCTGTTGAAGGGGTTTGGCGAAAATGCAAGGCTTTTTGTTCTCACTTTGCTGTTTTCACTGCCTTTAGGTTTGGTAATTACTTTCTGCTCTACATCAAAATTCAAGCCATTAAAATGGCTGGCAAAAACTTTTGTGTGGATTATCCGCGGTACACCTCTTATGCTTCAGTTGTTTGTAGTTTTGTATGTACCAGGTCTTTTGTTCGGTATTCCTATAAAGGTACGTTTTACAGCGGCACTTATTGCATTTGTAATAAACTATGCCTGCTATTTTTCAGAAATATACCGAGGCGGAATCGAAAGCGTGCCTGCAGGGCAATATGAGGCCGGGCAGGTGCTCGGAATGACTAAGAGTCAGATTTTCTTTAAGGTTGTTTTGATGCAGGTGGTAAAAAAGATTATACCTCCTATGAGCAATGAAATTATTACTCTTGTAAAAGATACATCGCTGGCCAGAGTGATTGCTGTTTCGGAAATTATAATGGCGGCAGACAGATTTTCGGCAAGAGGTGTAATCTGGCCGTTGTTCTATACAGGTGCATTCTTCCTTATTTTCAATGGACTTCTGACAATTATTTTCGGAAAAATTGAAAAGAAACTGGATTATTACAGAGGTTAAAGATATGGCTATATTAGATGTAAAAAATATACATAAAAGCTTTGGAAGCAATGAGGTGCTTAAAGGTATTGACTTTTCACTTGAAAAAGGTGATGTTCTTGTTATTATCGGCTCATCAGGCTCAGGAAAAACAACCTTGCTGCGATGTCTGAATTTTTTGGAAATTGCTGACGAGGGCTCAATTTCGGTAGCCGGCAAGACTCTTTTTGATACATCCGATAAGAATTCCTTGTCGGAAAAGGAAATCAGGAAGAACAGACTTCATTTCGGTCTTGTGTTTCAGCAGTTTAATCTTTTTCCGCAGTATACTGTGTTAAAAAATCTTACTCTTGCACCCGAGCTTGCGCTTAAAGAAGAGCTTAAGTCAATGAAAAAAAATAAGCAGAATATCCCGAAGGACTATAAGCAAAAAAGAACGGAAGAAATAAATAATAATGCAATGGCTTTGCTTGAAAGAGTAGGTCTGAGTGATAAAGTTAAAGCTTATCCTTGTGAGCTTTCGGGCGGTCAGCAGCAGAGAGTTGCTATTGCAAGGGCATTAGCAATGCATCCTGATATTCTGTGTTTTGATGAGCCAACTTCAGCACTTGATCCTGAGCTTACAGGCGAAGTCCTCAATGTTATTAGAAATCTGAAAACAGGCAGTTCAACAATGGTGGTTGTTACTCATGAAATGGAATTTGCAAGAAATGTTGCCGATAAAGTAATATTTATGGCAAATGGAGTCATTGAAGAAAGCGGTACACCTGAAGAAGTTTTTTCAAATCCAAAGAGTGAAATTTTAAAGGCTTTTTTAAATAAAGCATTGGATTAAGACAAAGGCTGTAAACTAAAAATATTTTCTAAAAGCATCTGATAAACTTTATTGTTTGTCAGGTGTTTTTTTGTTACTTTTTATACTTAACAATAAGTAAGGTATTTAATATTAAAATTCTTATAATCTGTGCAGTTTTGTATAAAAAATGTGCAGTTTTGTATTTCATGTTGACAACAGTATGTATATACTATATATTAGAATTGTGATAACAAACTGTTTTTATAATACGGAGAGTGATTTTAATGAAAAGATTATTATGTATTTTAATGAGTACGATAATGATATTGCTTGTGCCTGCTGAAGTGCTGGCTCAAAGTGATTTAGTATCACCTGCTGAAGAAAATCAATATATAGTAATGGTGAATGATGAAGAAAAACTCAAAAATCTTGAAGATACATATGATGCTTCAGCAGTAGATGGAGCAGAAAATATATGTGTTGTTGATTTAACTGAATATCAGGCTGAAAGACTTGATAATAAGGACTATGTAGTAAGCATAGAAAAGGATATTATGCTTACCGGAAGTGAAGCTTCTTCAGAAAAATCTCAGGAAATGGATCAGTGGTATCTTGACGCTGCAGGAGTAACGGGAGACGAAGAAGTCAATGATAAAATTAATATAGAGCTTCTTGACAGTGGTGTTGATTATTCAAATGAATTTATGCCTGTTGAAAATATTAATCTTAATGATGAGGATCTTAACGAAAGTCCTGTTTTTGTAGATAATACAGGCCACGGAACAGCAATAGCAAGTGTAATATGTGCCGATAAAAATAACAGCTCAATTGAGGGAATAAATGATTCAGCAAATCTTTATTCTGTAAAAGTGCTCGACAGTAACAATCAGTCACCTCTCAGCAGAATAGTTGAGGGCATCTATTGGGGAATAGAAAATAATATTGATATTATAAATATGAGCTTCGGAACTGAAGTGGATTCTGAGATAATGTATACTGCTGTAAAAGCAGCTTATGATGCAGGAATTTTAATGGTAGCCGCAGCAGGAAATACTAAGCATCAGGCAGTGCAGTATCCTGCCGCATATGATGAGGTTATTTCAGTTGGCTCAGTAAATTCGAATGGTGAACTGTCAGAATATACATCTACAGGAACAAACCTTGATGTGCTTGCACCGGGAGAATGTATAGCTGCAATAGATCTTCTTGACAGCATAACAGGTGTCAGCGGAACAAGTATAGCAACAGCTCAGGTAACAGGAATAGCGTCATTGCTGTGGTCAAGAGATAAAACAAAGTCGAATGATTTTATAAAGCAGCTGATTTGCTCAGCAGTGAATAAGCCGAGTTCATTAACAGGAACAGAAGCAGGGATTGTAAATTGCAAAAACGCTTTTGAAGTGTATAATGAATTTGAAGCGGCTTATATTCCGACACAAATAACTGAAAGAATTTTTGAAGTAAATGATGATTTTGATTATTCTGATTTTGTTGAGGCTTTGTGGCGTAATCCAAGCAGTGTACCTGGGCATTATGAGCTTGCAACTTCAGCATCAGAATATGCAGGATTTTCAGGTAATGCACCAAAACTTGCAAGATATGCTTGTACAAAATTAGATGAGGTTAATAATGACTTAGTTAAGATAAAAAAACAATCATATTGCCCTCATGGGAGTGCAAATTATATGATAAGTTTAAAATTCCTGTTTTCAATTTCAAGATGTGTTTATGATAACGGAACCGGCACTGAATATGAGAATATGATAAAATCATATGAAAATAATAAATCCTATTGGAATGTAAGCTGGCATCCTGAAAATGAAAATTTTGACAAAGCAAGATTTGATGAATTGGTGGCTCAAGTGAAATACTTGCTGAAAAACAGAAATCTTATGGAGACGAGTATAAACAATAAATTCGACACTTATTCAAAGGAAACTCAAAACCGTTATTTAGGAATGATGATTTTCGGTATGGCGCTTCATCTTGCAGGCGATATGTATGCACACAGAACCATTGTTCCGAAATATACAGTAGAAGGAACTAATCCTAAAACTAAGACTAAAAATAGTGACGGACAGACAATGCTGGGATATGGTGATTTTGATAGGACAGATACTTACAGCGACGATGATAGCCATAAAAAATTGATTAAAGACGCATGTTACAGCGATAAAATTATCGGATCAATAAAATACTGGGAATATATACAAAAAGGTGTATACATGCAGGTTGTTGAATTCAGAGATATAAATATGTTCTTAAAAGACGGAAAACAAGGTTCAGATAATCCTTATGAAGATGATGCATCCTTCTGTAATGAAAGATATAAAGCTTCGCTACAGGCATGCAAAAGAATTGCCAAACGTTTTAAAGAAGCAGGTTCATTTTATACAAAGCTGGTTTATCCTAAAGTATATGGCGGAACAGCAGCTCAGAATAAACCGTATAAAACAGTAAAACTTAATAATTTTCAAAATTATACAACTGCTGCAGGGCTTGCTCTTGAAGGCGTTGATTTAACAATGGAAGATTGGAAAATTAATTCAAATACTAGTTTAGTATAATTATCTATGAGGTGATATTATGAAAAAATATTTATCAGCATTATTGGCATTTTTAATGACATTAACAGTAGTTCTACCCGTAAATTTAATTTCCTATTCAAAAGAAAATAACAGCAGTGAAAATATTGTCCGCGGTGAGTTCAATTATGGGATTGATTATGAGTTAAATTACAATACAGGTGTTTTCACAGTCACAGGTAATGGAAAAGCTTTTAGTGGTATCGAAAATATGAGTAGTGTAGGTGAAAAATATTGTGTAGATATTGATGGCTCAAAAGTAACTAAAGTCGTTTTTTCTGAAGGAATTACTTTAATCTGTAGTAATCCTATAAGAACATTTGAGAATTTGAAGGAGGTTACACTTCCAAAATCACTGAAAAGAGTTTTAAGAGGAACATTTCCGTCTGATATAAAAATAGATACAATCAATTACGGCGGAAATTCGCTTGACTGGAATAGGATACAAATTGATAATCAAGACGACACAAATAATGGATTAAAGAATGTTAAAAAAATCAACTTTTCAAGCAAGGTTCCTGCAGCACCTGGATCAGCTGAGTTTAAAGATAAGGTTACAAAAAAGTGGCGTTCTGACGATATGACTTGTACTTTAAATTATTATACCGGTGTTGTTGAAGTATCAGGTAAAACCGATTTGGAAGGTGAATTCGTCTTCTACGATTTAAATGAAGAGCCTGTTACGTATCCGCCTCTTGATTGTGATACTGGTTATTTTCCACTTGTTAATGATGTTGTTATTAAAAGCGGACCTGTAAGAATAGGGGAATATTTCCTTCATTCTTCAGCTTCATCTATAACTATTCCAAAATCAGTAAAAGAAATAGATGCCAATAATTTTGATTATTTTGACTATGGTGAAGATTATGACGGCCCGCTTTATCGTGGAGACTTAAAAGATATTTATTATGGCGGAACAATTGTTGATTGGAAGAATATAAAATTTGGTGAGTATAATTATTTATCAGGCATTAAAATCCACTATGCTGAAAAGGTTTCAGCTAAGGAGTTAAAATACAGTCTGTCAAAAACAAGTTATGCGTATGACGGCAAAACTCATACACCTACCGTAACAGTAAAAGACAAGTATGGCAGAAAGCTCAAGAAGAACACAGACTATACTGTGACTGTAGATAAAGTAAACAAGAAAGTCGGCAAATACAAGATGGTTATTAAGCTTAAGGGTGAATACCAAGGGCAGAAGACCATGTATTACACCATTAAACCCAAGTCAACAAGTATCACAAAACTGACAGCAGGCAAGAAGAAGCTTACTGCTAAATGGAAAAAGCAGGCATCACAGACAACAGGCTATCAGCTTCAGTATTCAACAGATAAAAGCTTTAAGAAAAACAACAAGACTGTAACAGTTAGCAAAAATAAAATTACCTCCAAAACAATATCAAAGCTTAAGGCGAAGAAAAAGTATTATGTTCGTGTCCGCACTTATAAAACAGTCAAAGTAAACGGAAAGAGCACAAAAATTTATTCTTCCTGGTCTAAAGCAAAAGCTGTTACAATAAAATAATTAACTTCTTCAGCTTAATTATTCATGAGGTGATATTATGAAAAAATATTTATCAACAGTATTAGCAGTTGTAATGCTTATAGTTACTATTTTACCAATCAATTCTGTTTCATTTGCTGATGATAAAATTATAAGCGGAAATCTTAACAATAATATACAATATGAACTTGATTATTCTACAGGTACTTTTACGGTAACTGCCGTAGGAAAAGTTTTTTGCTATTTTTACGAAAGTTCACTGGATGGCAGTGGAGATTCTCCATATTTAGACAATAATAATATTGATTCATCAAAAATTACTAAATTAGTTTTTTCAGAAGGTATAACTTTAATATCAAATAATCCATTCAGTTCATTTAAAAATGTAAAAGAAATTACTTTGCCAAAATCACTGAAAAGAGTTTTAAGAGGAACATTTCCGTCCGATATAAAAATAGATACAATCAATTACGGCGGAAATTTGCTTGACTGGAATAAGGTACAGATTGATAATCAAGACGGCACAAATAATGGTCTGATAAATGCAAAAGAAATAAACTTTTCAAACAAAGTTCCCGCAGCACAGGGATCATCTGTATTTAAAGATAAAGTTACTGAAAAGAAAAACATTAAGAACGGAACTTGTACTTTAAATTATTATACAGGTGTTTTGACAGTATCCGGAAAAGATAAAGTTGAGGTAGGTCATCCTGATATTGACCTTGATGGCTTGTTCGCAATTCATTTTATATATGATGATGTTATATGCTATCCTTTAATTAACTCTGTAATTATAAATAATGGTGTAACAAAAATCGGCAAATATTTTCTTCGGGGATATGCTGACTCGGTAACTATTCCGAAATCAGTTAAGTATATAGAAGAAAATAATATTAATCCCGATTATTATAATAAAACCATAAAAGATATTTACTATGGCGGAACAATTGTTGATTGGAAGAATATAAAACTTGGTGAGTATAATGATTTGTCAGGCATCAAAATCCACTATGCCGAAAAGGTTTCAGCTAAGGAGTTAAAATACAGTCTGTCAAAAACAAGTTATACGTATGATGGCAAAGCTCATACACCTACCGTAACAGTAAAAGACAAGTATGGCAGAAAGCTCAAGAAGAACACAGACTATACTGTGACTGTAGATAAAGTAAACAAGAAAGTCGGCAAATACAAGATGGTTATTAAGCTTAAGGGTGAATACCAAGGGCAGAAGACCATGTATTACACCATTAAACCCAAGTCAACAAGTATCACAAAACTGACAGCAGGCAAGAAGAAGCTTACTGCTAAATGGAAAAAGCAGGCATCACAGACAACAGGCTATCAGCTTCAGTATTCAACAGATAAAAGCTTTAAGAAAAACAACAAGACTGTAACAGTTAGCAAAAATAAAATTACCTCCAAAACAATATCAAAGCTTAAGGCGAAGAAAAAGTATTATGTTCGTGTCCGCACTTATAAAACAGTCAAAGTAAACGGAAAGAGCACAAAAATTTATTCTTCCTGGTCTAAAGCAAAAGCTGTTACAATAAAATAAATCAGTTTAAAAGCCGGCAGAATTTTTGTCGGCTTTTAAACTGTTGAAAAGTACTATTGTTTTTGATATAATAAACATATGTATAATTATGAAAGATTGTCGGATGACATTAAATTAGCTGTTAGTTCAGATCACACCTTTGGAACAGACGCTGTTCTTTTGTCTCATTTTGCCAAAATTAAAGCACGGGATAAGGCTCTTGATATGGGAACAGGATGCGGAATAATTCCTTTTTTGTGGCTGAGAAATGAAAATATAAATAATATTTCATGTTTGGATATTCAGCAAAATGCCTATGAGCAGGTCTGCCATTCTATTGATATTAACAATTTGTCAGGCAGAATAAAGGCGTATAATTGTGATTTGAGAAAAATTGATGAATTCTTCGGTGCTGAAGAATTTTCTCTTGTCACAATGAATCCACCTTACAAGCCTGTCGGCACAGGTATTGAGTCTCTTGGCGAAAGTGCAAAGATTGCGAGACATGAGATATGCTGTAATATTGAAGATGCAGTTAAAGCGGCATCATATTTATTGAAATACAGCGGAAGATTTTGTATGTGTCACAGGCCTGAAAGACTTGTTGATGCTTTGGAAATCATGAGAAAATACAAGCTTGAGCCTAAAAGACTGCGTTTTGTGCAGGATAAGGTGGATGAACAGCCGTTTTTGTTTTTGGTACAGGGGCAGAAGGGAGCAAAGCCTTTTCTTCGGGTTGAGCCTCAGCTTATAATAAAAAAAGAAAACGGCAGATTTACTGATGAAATGTTAGAAATATATGGCTCTTATGCCGATGGGTATGATAAATGAGTGGTAAATTATTTGTAGTTGGAACTCCTATAGGAAATCTTGGTGATTTTTCTCCAAGAGCGGTTGAAACTCTTGAAACTGTTGATTTTATAGCGGCAGAAGATACAAGAGTTACATTGAAGCTTTTAAACCATTTTGGCATAAAAAAAGAAATGGTATCATATTTTGAACATAACAAAAGAGAACGCGGTGAAATTATATGTCAGCGTATTTTGAACGGTGAGAATTGTGCGATAGTTACCGATGCAGGTATGCCTGCAATATCTGATCCCGGTCAGGATTTGGTGTCACTGTGCCATGAACTCGGAATTACAGTTGAATCTGTTCCGGGGCCTACTGCATTTGCTACAGCTCTTGCAATATCAGGAATGAACAGCGGACGTTTTACTTTTGAAGGCTTTTTATCTGTAAATAAAAAATCGAGAAGAGAACATCTTGAAGATATAAAGGAAGAAAAGAGAACCCTTATTTTTTACGAAGCACCTCATAAGCTGCCTTATACTTTGAAGGATTTATACAATGTTCTTGGTGACAGAAAGCTTGCTATCGTAAGAGAAATTACAAAACTTCATGAAGAGGTTATTAATACCACGCTGAAAAGCGCATCTCAGGATTATACAAACGGCAGCTTAAAGGGCGAGATTGTGTTGATTATTGAGGGTAAAATTCAGGAGGCTGAAACTGAGCTTACCTTTGATGATGCAGTAAATATGGCAAGGTCTTTAGTAGAAAAAGGAATGTCTGTAAATAATGCCTCAAAGGAAATTGCTTCGCAGACACCATTTAAGAAAGGTGATATATATAAGGCACTGATATGAATTGTTCAATATGTCCCAGAAAATGTAATATAGACAGAAATATAAAAACAGGATACTGCAATGCACCGAGTGCCTTTAAGCTGGCAAGGGCTGCTCTGCACTATTGGGAAGAGCCTTGCATCAGCGGAAACAGCGGAAGTGCAGCAGTGTTTTTCAGTGGCTGTAATATGAGATGTGTTTTCTGCCAGAACTATGAAATAAGCAGGGAATGCAAGGGTGTTGAAATAAGCGATGAAAGACTTGTGGAAATATTTGAAGATTTAATTAATCAAGGTGCGAATAATATAAATCTTGTTAATCCTACTCATTATGCCGACAGACTTGCCAGTGTGCTGAAAGGATGGAAAAGTCCTGTTCCTATTGTATATAACAGCAGCGGATATGAGAACACGGAAATGCTGAAAAAGTTTGAAGGATTAATTGACATATATTTGCCTGATTTAAAATACAGCAGAGCAGACAAGGCGAAACGTTATTCAAATGCAGAAGATTATTTTGATACGGCAAAATCTGCAATACTTGAAATGCGTCGGCAGGTTAATGACGTATTTGACGGTGGTTTAATGAAGAAAGGTCTTATCATACGTCATCTTATTTTACCGCAGAACACTAATTCTTCTCTGGAGATTATTGACTGGATCAGTGAAAATCTGCCTGATACGTATATTTCTCTTATGGCGCAGTATGTTCCTTGCGGCAATCTTGATAATTTTAATGAAATTAACAGAACTATCACAAAAAGAGAATATGAAAAGGTTGTAAATTATGCTGTGGATAAGGGAATAAAAAATGTTTTCATACAGGAGCTTTCATCTGCTCAAGCAAAATTTATTCCGAAATTTGATTTTACAGGTGTAATATGATATTATAACTGTGTAATAAATATTATTAGTCAAACAAGAAATGAAACTTTTTTTGTTTGATTCTCGTTTGGCTATGGAAAGAAGAGGATGTAAAATGAAAAAGTTTTTAAAAGAATTTAAGGAATTTATTTCAAAAGGCAATGTTCTTGACCTTGCAGTCGGCGTTATTATAGGCGGTGCTTTTTCTGCAATTGTAACTTCACTTACTGATAATATAATAAATCCGCTTATTAACTGCATCGGCGGTGCTGAAATTCAGGGAAAAATTCATCTTGTTGGTGAAAACTACATAGATTACGGTGCATTTCTTTCGGCAGTTATCAACTTCTTAATTATGGCACTCATCATTTTCTGTATTGTTAAGACTGTAAATAAGGCTGTTGAGCTTGGCAAAAAGCTTGAAACTCCTGAAGAAGAAAAAGCTCCCGTAACAAAAATTTGCCCTTACTGCAAAAGTGAAATCCCTGTTGATGCAGTAAAATGCTGTCATTGTACATCAGATATTCCCGAGGAAGAATAATAGATATAATTACCGAGAGGTGAATGATTATGAAGATTAAAGAGTACCATTTTCCGTCAGCAACAGGTGTGTGTGAAATTTACGGAAATATTTATACTCCGAACGATGAAAATGTGAGGGCTGTTGTTGCAGTGCATCATGGTATGGCAGAGCATAAGAAGAGATACGACGATTTCTTTCAGTATCTTACAGACAATGGATTTGCTGTTTTAATGCACGATATGGCAAATCACGGAAAGTCAAATCAAAATACTGAATTGACAGGATATTTCGGCAGAATAGACGGTTATAAAAATCTTGTAAGCGATTTCAAAACTACTTTTGATATGGCAAAAAAAATATATCCTGATAAAAAGATTATTGTAATAGGTCATTCAATGGGATCGTTTATTGTGCGATGCTTCACTGCATGGTATAACAATTGTGGCTTCAGTGCGGCAATTTATATGGGCACAGGCGGTGCTAATCCTATTGCAGCAGTTGGTGACAAGCTTACCTCTCTCGTTGCAAAAATCAAGGGAGCCACTTATAAAAGCAAGCTGCTTGATAAAATGACCTTCGGTGCTTACGGAGATAAATTTGAAAAGCGTACAGCATTCGATTGGCTTACTCGCGATAAAGATGCCGTTGACAAGTATATTGCAGACAGCTATTGTGGTTTTCTTTTTTCAGCTCAGGGTATGAACGACCTTGTTAAGCTTAATATTGCTGCAAACAGCAACGAGTGGTACGAAAATGTGCCTAAGGATATAGATATTCTTATTATCAGCGGTGATATGGATCCCGTAGGTAATTTTGGCAAAGGTATTGATGAGGTTCATGAAAAGCTTGTTTCTACAGGTCACAGCAAGGCTCAGAAAAATCTTTATGTCGATGCCAGACATGAAATATTAAATGAGATTAATAAAAATGAAGTTTATGCAGATATTCTCAGTTTCCTGGAAAATGTAATCTGAAAATAATAATACTTATTATAGGGTGCTGAGTTGCTTTTTTTATTCAGCACCTTTTTGGTGTAAATAACTATTATTGGCAGGTGGTTTATATGGTTGAAAATTTAACAAAAAAGATTATATCTCTTTTTTTAGTTGCCTCAGTTATGGTAACGATGCTTGCAGTCTTTCCTGTTTCTGTTAAAGCTGTAGATTTTCAGGAAGGACAAGAGTATACAGCAGCAGACGGTGAAGTATTTGTTGTTGACAATATTAATAATGAATACTGGGTAGTAAGCAATAGTCTATGGCACAGCTGTATATATAACGATGACAAAGAGCTGACCAATCTTATTGCTGATATACAGCAGGCTATGTATAAAAGGCAGGATAAATACTCCGCTTATTTTATTGTAAAGGATAAATATGTTTCGCCTGACGGCAATTCTGACAGTGAAGATGTATATAAGCGTTATTTAACTGATTTGTTTAATACAATCTGTGAAGATGTTTATAATGATTCAGTGAGCCCTTATGGTAGTGATTATCTTGAGCATCTTACGCTTGGGATAACTCTTGGCAGCGAATCAGGCTATGTTACTGCGTCAAGCAAGAGTGATGAATATTCTTTTTACAGAATTGAGCTTTCTTTTGAGTATTCCACCACGGCTCATCAGGAGGAGCAGGTTAATGAATTTTTGCAGGAGTGGAATGAATATTATATTGAAAACAATAAGAAAATCAGCTCATCAACAGGAAGTGAAAGAGAATATTATATTGTAAAAACAATATATAATTATCTTACTAAAAATACAGTATATGATATTGATGTTTACAATGATAGATTTAATAATGAGCAATACCCTGCAGACAGCGTAAGGTATAAAGTTTCACACAGTGCCTTTGGTGCATTGTTCGGCAATATTGAAGGTTGTTATGATGATAATTTTCAATATAAAACCTTTTCACATTATGAAGAGAAAACCAACTCAAACGTATATGATTATAAGGTGAATCTTGCATATGCATCAGCAAACGGAGATAATCAGGGGCTTTATAGAATAGGAACTCTTAATCAGGGCAGATCTGTTTGTGACGGATATGTTCTTGCTTTTTATTATCTTTGCAAGCTTAACGGAATTGATGCAAAAATTGTTTTGGGTGATTATACTGATGATTCCGAAAAGGGCAATGATCCTCATGCGTGGAATATGGTACGCTTAAAGGATTATCAAGACAGTGATTATGAATGGTATTATGTTGATGCCACATTCGGCTCACAGCGTACACAGAAAATAAGCGACGATTTTACTGTTACGGATTATGCGTTTTTCCTGCGAGGCACAGAAAATGCTGATTTTTCAAAGGAAAAACATCAGCAGGTATTTGATAAAGCTGATTTGGCAAATGCCAGCGTAAATGATTACAGATTTAAGCTTAATAATGTAGATGTAAAAAATGCTTATGCTGTTGTTACAAGACGCAGATTAGAGGATAAGTCAACAAAATATGTTTCTGACGGAGTTTATAATCTTGAAAATTATATTATAATTGACACTGATGGTAAGCTTAAGAGGGTAAGAAAGTATAAAGTCACAGACAGCGGTGAGGTTGAAGTATCTGAGGATGAATATAATCCTGAAGATAAATATATTTACAAATACAGCTATATTACAGATGGATTTGCGTATTATGGTGCCAATGACGGATATTGGTATAGTTTTGAGCTTTATGACTTTGCAGAGGGAATTGAATATGTCTGCAAGGATAGAAAATTGAAAAATGCAGGAAGTTATGACTTTGAAATAGCAGATCCTAATAATAATTTTATTGCAAATAGAAGTATAACAATTTCACCTTGCTACATGGGAGATGAAAGTAAATACGATCTTTACTATAACATTGTAGGTGACGGCTTTGCAGGCGGAAGTCTTCAGTTTTCTACAGAGATTTTTGATACGTCAAAAACACTTCTTGAAGAGAATAGGGATTATGCTTTGTATTTTTATAAAGCAGGAGATGAGGAACATAAAAAGGTTGAGTTTCGTAATCCCGGTGATTATATAATCAGAATAGATTATTTTGGAAACTATTCAGGTTTTATCGAAATTCCGGTAACAATAGAAAAAATTGATATATCAATTCTTGAATTAGGTAATAAAGAATTTACCTATGGAAAGAATATTTTATCTTCATTTGACAGCTTCAAACTTGGTGATACTACACTATACGAGGGAAAAGATTATTCTGTTAATGTGGTAGGCGGTTTCGATTATATGGACAGCGGTGTTGTTCAGCTTATAGGTTTAAAAGACAGTGCTTATCTAAAAGAAGGTTCAATTGCAGCGGTAAACTATATAATAAACGGAAGAATGAATGCTTCTCCGCTCTTTGACGGAAAGAAGATTGCTAATCTGAAATATACATATACAGGCAAACAGATTAAACCTGATAATTTTACTGTTGCATGTGTAATTGACGGAAAAAAGGTAAATCTTGTCAAGAATGTTGATTACCGTATATTAGGTTATGGAAAAAATATTGATTGTGGCAGTGGTACGATTAAGGTTGAATTTATAGGCAAATTCAGCGGTAGTGCTACAATGAGCTTTGATATTGCTTCCCCTGCAAATTTCAGTGTAACTGTTCCTGATCTTGTCTATAACGGAAAAAATCAAAGTCCGTCACCAAAGGTCAGCTATAATGGTGCAGTTTTAAAAAAGGGTGTTGACTATACTGTATCAGGCAGTGCTAAAACACCCGGAGTTTATATCTGTACTGTTAAGGGTATCGGTAATTTTGCAAATATTTCAGGAAAGTATACATATTTTGTTAATCCTGCAAAGGTGTCAGGATTAAAGAAGGTATCAGCCTCAGCTTCAAATATTAAACTGTCATGGACAGCTCAAGGCGGTGCAACAGGCTATCAAATTGATGTCTATGATACTGCTAAAAAAGCATGGTACAAGATAGGGCAGACCTCTTCAAACAGCTTCAATGTATCTGCCGTTTTCTTAAAAGGAAAGAAATCGGCCTTAAAGGGTGCATCAAATTATCAGTTCAGGGTAAGAGCTTTCTTTACAGCTAATAGCGGAAAGATTGCAAGGTATAGTGCTTATTCCTCAATAAATGTTTATACTCTTCCTAAAACTCCTGCAATTAAGAAACTGACGAAGAGCAAAACAGCTTTAAAAGTAACCTGGAACAAGGACAGCTCAGTAAACGGTTATCAGATTGTTCTTGCAACCAACAGCAAGTTTACTAAAGGTAAAAAATCGGCAACAATAAAAAAGAATAAGACAACATCTTATACCTTTAAAAAGCTGAAAAAGGGCAAAATCTACTATGTTCGTATACGAAGTTATAAAAAAGTTGGATCGACAACATATTATTCCGCCTATTCAAAAACTGTTAAGGTTAAATTATAGTAATAAAAGCGTGCAGATTATTCTGCACGCTTTCGCTGTATATTATGATATTTGAATTATCTCGTTGAACACAGCAGTCATTTTTTTGCTGATGTTGAGATCTATATGAAGAGCACCGAAGTACCAATGCATGTAATCCACATTAAGCATGAGTTCCTGCAGATATGTGTTCAGCGGAGTAATAATAAGATTTTGATTTGTACGCTGTTTTAAAATATCCTTTGCAACAGTCGGAGGCTCATAAGTAAGCACATAGTTGATTGTTTTTTCTGTATTTCTAAGGTTATCTACACCATTTTTCATTTCTTCAGCGTTAGGAAGTTCTGCCTCCCACCAGCTTATACCGCTTTCTCTCATATGTGCATCATCACTTTCACCGCCGCCCATAGCAAAGAAAGTCTTGCCTTCAAGAGTAAAAATTTCACCTCGCATAAGGTGATAGATATTATTAGCTATTTTGTGTGCATTTCCGCCTTTCCATCTGTACGGCTGATAAGAATTGAGAAGTTCAAAATTTTCATGAGCACCATCAACAAAGCATATTGTGTATTTTCTTTTCTTCAGCCACTCTAAATTTTTCTTTTCTTTAGAGTCTTCAGGATTCCATAAAAATCCAAAATCTCCGCATACTATAAGGTAATCTTTTTCTCCAAGCTTATTAAGTTTGGGATTTTTAAAACAGGAAATGTCTCCGTGGGTGTCACCGGTAAGATAAATCATAAAATTCTCCAAAAAAATATAAAATAGTCTTTAAAATGCATAAAAAAAATGTTACACTAATACTATAATAATTTTTAATTAAGGTGTCAAGTCTATGAAAAAAACACTTTCTTATATTTTAACTTTTACAATACTTATTACATCACTGTTTTGCGTGCCTGGGATTACAGCTTCGGCAGCATATAAGGTTGACAGAAAAATATATGCTAAAGCATATATGCTGATAAATCTTGATGATGATTCCTGTCCTGTTGTAGCAGAAAAAAATGCTGACGAAAAGCTTTATCCGGCTTCACTTACAAAGATTGTTACAGCTATGGTTGTACTTAATAATGTTAAGGATTTGCAGTCTAAAACAAAGATGAGCCAATCAGCATATGATACAACTCTCGGTACAGGTGCTCAGGTTGCAGGTATCAGTGTCGGAGAGGAATTGACTATTGAACAGCTTTTATATCTTACCATGGTTCATTCCGCATGCGATGCCTGTCAGATACTTGCAGAATATGTCAGCGGATCAGCTTCTGCATTTGTTGATGAAATGAATAAGTGGGCAGCATCTATAGGCTGTAAGGATACGCATTTTGTTAATCCTGACGGTCTGCATGACGACAATCATTATACAACGGCAAGAGATATGTCTAAAATTACTCTTGAGGCTTTAAAGAATTCTACATTTGTTAAAATTTCCTCTGCCAAAGAAGTTACTTACGGAAAGTATACGCTGCCGCACACGAATTTGATGCTTATCGAAGGATATCAGACTTACTATTACGAATATGCACAGGGAATTAAAACAGGATCAACAGAAGAAGCTGAATATTGCGTAATTACAAAAGCATCTAAGGATGGATATAATTACCTCGCTGTTGTATTAAAATCACCAAGGCAGAAGATAGAAGGACAATCATACGAAACAAAATGTTCATTTGTAGATGCAAAGACGCTTTTTGAGTGGGCATTTGATAACCTTAAGTATACTACTCTTGTAAGGGAAAATGAAGTGGTAGGCGAGGTTGCAGTAGAAAATGGTAAGGACGCAGACAGCGTTCAGCTGGTGGGTAAAATTGATACAAATGTTATTGTTCCTGCCGGACTTGATAAATCGGCAATAATTTATGATTTTGTAGACAAGCCTGTGTCTGTAGAGGCACCGGTAACAAAGGGTGATGATATATGCAAGGTTAATATAATATACGGAAATGAAATTATTGCTACGGTTGATTTGGTCGCGGCGGATACTGTTGAGCTTTCAACATTCTTAAAGGTTCTGAATGCACTTAAAAATTTTTTCTCTTCTCCTATTGTTATAATTATAGCAGTGCTTTTTGTTATTCTTGCAGCAGTATTTTTTGTTATGCTGTATTTTGAAAAAAAACGTAAGAAAAATAGAAAAAGACTTAAGCAGGAGGAAAGACAGCGAAGAGATGATGACGATTATCTGCCCCCTCCTCATCCGCCGATAAGAAGATAGCTTTGTAATGAACAAAAAAATTCAGCTTTGTACTTTGTATTTAAATATTACGTAAAAATGGTCCGTAAGGCGTACACTCGATAAAGAGGGTACGCTTTTTTGGTGCTTGTAATCAGCCCAAATGATTTGATTGTAGGTTAAATATAATAAAGTCAAATCGGAGGACGTATAATGAAATCATTATATGAAGAATTAAACGGAAATTATATTGAAGTTGGAGATATTAAAGTTCCTGCATTAGTATCAACTGATACAAATTATGAGATAGGTATTTGGGGACAAATGCATAAGGCGTATTTTAAAAAACATCATAGAGTTATTTATTATAATTTACTCACAAGTGATAAACTTAATTCATATCTGCACAAAGTTGATATTAGAGCGAAAGAACAATATGATTTGCTTGTCAAACAGCTTGCTGAAGGTCAAGGCATTACAGAACAACTCAAAGCAAATAATCAAATGTTATGGGTGCAGATGATGAATAATATTTCTAATCAAGCAAGAGAAATTATATATAATGATATAATTTATAAGTGTTGATCATTTTAAGGCAGGATTTTCCTGCCTTTTTATTATTCTTATATCATTAGAATAATCCTGTAAAAGTGTGAATTTCTGCATTTATGCTTTATTTTTCTGCATTTAGTCAAATTCTATTGACAAGTTTTAAAATAAAGTATTAAATAAAATTATAAAAGTTTTTGTAACATAAATTAAATTTTAAAGTGTTGTATAGAGTAGGAGAACTTATGTTAGCATTATATATGTCATTCATTGATGATGAGGATGACCGAGCAAAATTTGAAATAATATATCACACATACAGAAAAAGAATGGTGTTAACTGCTGATTCTGTTCTTCACAACAAGGATGATGCAGAAGATGTGGTGCATGATACCTTTATAAAGATTGCACGCAATATGAAATCTATTGATGATCCAAAATCAAATAAAACCTTATCATATGTGATAAAGGCAACTAAAAATAATGCAATAAACCTTCTTAACAAAAATGAAAGAAGGAATGAATTGATTAAGCTTGATGATGTTGAAAATATGACGGATGAACAATTTTTTGAGAAATTAAGTTTAACAGAGAGTTATGAGGAAATAGTAACTGCAATCAGAAGCCTTAACGATACATACAGAGATGTTATGTTTTATCATTTTGTTAAGGAAATGAAAATCAAGGATATTGCAGATTTGCTGAGCAAAAAGAATTCTGCAGTTCAGCAGCAACTTATCAGAGGAAAGAAGAAATTACTTGAAATATTGGAAAAAGATTTGAGGGATTAATTTGGAAAATAGTAAAGAACAATTTATAAAAGCCTTTTTGGAAGCAGAAAGGATAGATAATTCAAAGTTGAAAAGTGAAGATGAAATTGAATGGGATTTTTCAGAAAAATTTGAAAAGTCAATGAACAAGCTTATCAAAAAGAATAATCATATAAAACTTTCAACAAGAAGACATATCAGAAAAGGATTGTTGGCAGCAATAATTGCAATTATAGTAACTTTTACAGGTTTAATGAGTGTATCAGCAACAAGAGCACCATTTATAGAGTTCGTTAAAAAGATATTTCCACAATTTAATGAAATAACATTAAGTGAAGAGTCAACACCGCCCGTTGATAAGATAGAAACAGAATATACACTGACTAATTTGCCCGATGGTTTTGAAATAAAAGAATATCAAAAATACGAATTAGGTATTTTAACGACTTGGATAAATAATAATGGTGATGAAATAACATTTTCGCAAAATATTATAGATACGAATTTTACAATAGATAATGAACATAATTACAAAGAATTGTTAATAAATGGTTATACAGCTTATTACGTAGAAGATAAATCGGGAGTATTTATGAGATGGACAGATGGTAATTATTGGTTTACATTAAATGTATCAAATAATCTACGTAATGATATTATTACTTTGTCCAAAAACATTTCTGAAAAAAACTAAATATTTTTGTAACATAAACCTCTTTTTAAACTGTTGTATATTATGAGGGCAAATAACAGTTTGAAAGGAGGGATTTTTTATGAAGAAATTTATTGCCAGTTGTCTTTGTATTGTTACACTTTTTTCAGCAACAATTACTGCTTATGCCAGCAGTATTCAACCTTATTCTAATAATGTTAATACTACCGATGTTACATTTTCAATATCAAGCAGCGGAAAAGCAACTGTATATTACAGTTATGTAGGAAAATCGGGTACAACAAAAAAAGCAGAAATTGTAACTAAAGTGCAAAAAAAGGTTGGACTTATATGGATAACCGTTGATAGCGGAAATTGGACAGATACTTCAACATTAACAAGCTTTTCAAAAAGCCATTCTGTACAGTTATCAAGCAAGGGCACATATCGTGCTCACGTAGTATTTACTATTTCGGGTACTGGCGGAAGTGATGATAAGATCACTAAAAATGTTGAAAAAACATATAGTTAAAACTTAATTGATTAATAAGTGATAAGGAGGTTAATTTTATATGGAAGTTAAAAGAAATATGTGGCTTAAATTTTCAGCTACATTCTTGATATTTGTTATGGTAATTCAGCTTTTTCCCTTAACTGTTTTTGCCAATACAAAAATGACTTTTAATCAATTGTCGCAAAAGGACATAGATAAGATGATTTGCGATAATATAGAATCAACTCAGCAAAGTAAAAGTATAATTGCTGAAGCTACTGAAAGGCGTGATCAATATTCAAAAACTTATCTTTTAGATGATGGCAGTTATTATTGTATAACTTGTGCATATCCTGTTCATTATTTAGATAACAATAATGAATGGACAAGCGTTAATGCTGAATTAGATATACCACCAAAATCTACCGACGAAGCAGAACAACAGATTAATGAAATTTGTTATCAGGTTTTTATGAATTCTCCATCGACAGTATCCAACGATACTAGTTCAATAACAAAAGATTATATAACATTAAATGCAATTAATGCAACTGTTAATAACATAGAAAAAAAGATTAGTATTCCTAGTCGCTCTGGTACTGCAACATTATTCTTAAAACCTGACTATATTAACAAATATGCTTCTAATAATAAATTAGTGATTAATGCTACATTAAAATTTACAACTGTTATTTCAAAGAGTTCAGCTACTCTTACTGCATGGGAAGAAACATCTAACTGGGAAAGTGAAGGTGTGGATATTTATGATGGTAGTAAAAATGTTGAACTTATTGATTCCTTAAAACTTACACATACAGGCACTTATGATTTGAATATTACAAATGCTTTTTCGAAATGGGAAAGAGAAACAGTTGAATCAGATAATAATCATGGCATATCAATTATATTGAAACCAGCAACTACCCTTTTTTCAGCTACATTTGAAGAGCCTGTAATTTCAATTAATTATATAGATGCTGAAAATAGCAATTCATATTTCACATATCATACAGAAGATTTAGGTAAAGCTGGAATAATATCTATTAATGATATTACTAATTCAATGTCCTTAACTCAATCTATTATAGGCGTTGATTCAACTTTATTACCAGTTGAAATAATTAGAAATATTTTATCGTCAAATTTAAGTGTACATTCTACTGAAAATATTGGCGGTATGTGGAACTATGGATATTCTGCCGAACTAAATGGAAATATATTTACATGGACAATGCTTGATGGAACATCAATTCAATTTAGATATAATAATGGTGAAACTAAAAACGGTTATCAAATGTGGGAACAAATCACTGATAATGCTTCTGTATATGCTACTTTATGGATAACGGAAAGGGCTGCCAATACAAATGGCAAAAATACAAACTATACTCAATGTTATGTTTCTAACGATGATTATATATATAGGTTTGATTCAAGCGGTAGAATATCCTCAATTTCAAAAAATAACAATAGTATTTCTATTGAATATGCTAGTGCTGGAATTGATAATATAGTCGATGGTAATGGAAATATCTATTATTTTTCATATGATTCATATACATTACCGTGGGATATTAATGAATATGATTATGTTAGTAATATTTCTATTTTCAATAATAATAATGAGCCGATTTGCATTGGAGGGAAACAACTTGAAATTAACTTTGATACCAAGTATGATTTTTCATCAAAAATGATAATAAACACAGAAACATTTGTTGATGGAGATGTTGTAACTTACAAATTTAATAAAGGTGGAAGATTACAAATTATTGAATGTGAAGATGGTTCAATTGTTGAATTTACATATAAAGATAAGTCGGAGAATAATTCAAATAACTATTTGGTTTCATATTCACATTATTCATCAATCGAAAAAAGTACAGTTTTGAACTCATTATTAATTGGATCCGATAAAACTTATTACAGAACTTTTACTGATGAGAAGAATTTAGTAGAAAAGTACTCATATAATCATAATTATAATTTAATTACGTACATTGATAAATATAAGAATACTACGTGCATATCTTATGATACAGAAGGAAAAATATTTTCTTATGCATTCCCTGGTGAAAACGAAAATTTACTAAGCAATGGAGATTTTTCAATAAATCCTTTTGAAGATGAAAACAATGAATGGTACGAAAGTAATATGAATTATTTTTCATACGAAGATAATTCAATTACACTGACACCTAAAAGTAATGCAGTTAATATTGTTCAGGGAATTGAAAATGAAAAATTTGTGAAAAATACTACTGTTGTATTTGGCATTGAGGGTATTGCCAAAGAAAATTATCCAAATGAGTCTAATGAACACTATTGTAAAGTAGAAATAATTGTATATTATTTAGATGAAAATCAAGATGAATATTCTGAGACAGTTGAATTAAGTTTTGATACTAGTCTTGATGGTTTATCACAAACAATAATGAGTGCTATAAATCTTAAGGATAACTGCATTGGTATTGAATATTATATTCAAACTAAAGGAGATTGTGGTTCATTAACAATAAACAATGCTGAAATATTCATTGCCAAAGAATCATCGGCAGATCCATTTGGCATTAAAACATCAAAAGTATATAATTCAGAATATGATGAATATGGAAGAATAATCCAAAATTCAATATCCTATGATAATAATTCCTTAATTCAGTCATATCAATATGATGAAAATAATAATTTAACATCAACAACTAATGAAAATGGAATAACAACATATTATAAATATGATTCTACAACCAATAAACTAGTGCAATCTGGAAACACTATTGATCTTTCAGAAAAAATAAAAAATCCAACTGAGTATTCATACTATGCAAATCATTTATTAAAAAGTGTAACAGCTACAATTTCATTAATAAATGATATAGGTAACAGCACATCTACCACTTCATTAAGTTCATTGTATAGCTATGATTCATCAAATAGAATCACATCTGTAACAAATAATGGAACTACATATTCATTTAATTATTTTGCTGATGGAAATATTGACAGTATTTCTGTAACTGGGCAAAAAGGAAATGATATCATTAATCAAAAATTACAGCAATATAAATATGATTCCAATTCAAATATAAACAAAATTGTTTATGGAAATAGTAGCGAAATATCATATTCTTATAGCAATAACGGTAAAGTTAATACAATCAGTTACTATAATAATACAAATAATTCTGAAAGTCCTGCACTGTTACAATTTGACTATTCCTATGATAATAATGGCGAAGTGAGTTCGGTTATTTGTAATGTTACAGATTTTACTTCAGGTGAAAATACAACATCCAAAACTAAAATTGTATATTCTGAGAACGGATATGAACTGTATGATTATGTTAATGAAGTTGAACGCTTAATATATTCAACTAATGAAGGCTCACTCTCTAAAAATGAAACATATTTAACAACTACAGGAAATATTGACAATAGTACTTTTGACACTGCCACAACTACATATTCTTCTAATAAATCTAACAACTCTACAACTGATACTATGTCCTTTAATATGGACAAAAGCTTTATTATTATTGATTCTATGAAAATAGATTATAATATGGAATCAGTTATTGAAAAGGATTCATTTGGAAGAATTACGTCAAATTCTATAGACAGGAGTTTTATAAATCGTTCACAACCAAATAATAATGGCACATTCAATTATACATCGAATTATTCATATATGACACTTGATTCAGAAAACAATCAAACAAGCTCCCTTTTATCTGAATATCAAATTGCTATAAGTGAAATGGTTGAAAATTCACAAGTACTTGAAGATGCTATTTCTATGGTATTTAAATATGATTCAAGAGGAAATCTACAATTTAAGTACTATAAATTTGAAGAAAGTATTAATTGTCAACAAAATGATAAATGTACTTGTAATTGCGATTATGAAGCCAAAGGATATTGTACTGAAAGCGAGAAGTGCTGTAATAAATGTTCTTGTCCAATTACACAAGAACATTATGTTTTAGGAAATTACTATGGGTATGACGAGCAAAATCAATTAGTTTGCGAAGCTAATCCAATTGATGATAAATATGCTACATATGTTTATGATAAGAGCGGTAACTTATGTACAAAAAGAATATTAAATGAAGTTCCAATTTTTCAAATGTCAGATGATCCTGACTTTTCAGTATATGAACTCATAGCAATGGATGAAGATGAATTTGAAAGTTTCGACTTTAGTAAATTCAAAAATTCTTTGCTGCTTATGGATTCAAAGGCATACTATGAATACACTTATACATTTGATCACGTTTTTAAGGACAGGATGATAGGTTACGCCGAAAAAACTGTTGTTAAAAATAATAATGAGATTGTGAGTGAGACCATTGTAGATGAAGAGATCGAATATGATGGTTGTGGAAATCCGTTAAACTATATTGGTTATAATTATGAAGGTCTAGTAAGAGCTAAACTGAAATGGTGTGGTAATTTATTAACAGAATTTGATTTGTTAGATGATGATGGAGAAATAATTAAAATTTTCACATACGAATATGATCAAAATGGATATAGAACGGCGAAAAAGAAATACTTAAAGAACGATGAAGGTGTCTTCGGTTTGCATAGTGAGCAAGATTATGTATGGGAAAATGGTGTATTAGAAGGTATTATTTTTAAAGGTAATATCTATGATTATCTTAGGGAAGAAGATTCTTCTGACATTAACATGATAACATTTTCGAAAATAATCTATGACTCTGAAGGTTCGCCAATAGGATATGTTACACCTACAGGGTACATGCATCAGTATGTTAAGGATTCACAAGGTAATGTTATTGGCCTACTGGTTACAGGAGATGATGAGGGTGTTATAAGCGTATCTATGTCTTATGATTCATGGGGACAGTTAACTCTAGATAATATTCCTGATCCAAACAAACTAGGATATAATTCGTATATGCTAACAGCTTTATTTAATCCGTGTACATATAAAGGATATTTATATGATTATGAAAGCGGAATGTATTATGCCAAAAGTGAATGCTATTCACCGACATGGGCGAGAAATATATCTACTGACGGTGATTACTCAGGTATGATGCATGCTTCGTCAAATCCACTTGATTCAAATCCATATTTGTTCTGTAATAATAATTTGATAAATAATAATGACGCTTATGCATCATGGTCAACAATTGATAATGATTTTAATTTGTTTGACAACGGATTTAGTGTTGATATGAGCAAAGCATTTTTATCAAGACCAATTTGTACACTTTTTGCATCACAGATAATTAAGGAAAACGGTAGTTGGAATTATCAATATGGAAGCAATCTGTATAATATGGATATTAAGCGAATATCTACAAATCTATTTGCTCGAGCATTAGGTCATTATTCTCCAAATGCAATTAATAAAGTTAATGCTAATTGGGGACGTGGATGGCTAACAAATGATGTATCTTCTGATAGTTCAATTTATGTCAAAAACAATGAAGAAGATTACATTATAAAAAATTATATAAATATATGGAATGCTGCTCCATCAATAAAGAACTATGCTTGGAGTAGTGGCATATTTATAACAGTTTAATTTCTAAAACGGAGGAGACTACGAATGAAAATAAAGAAAATATTATCAATAATACTTTCAATTATAATAATACTTTCGACAGTTGTAGTTGGCTTTTATGCATATGCTAATGATATTGAGTCAAAAAATATTGAAAATTTTGTTGACGAAGTAGCCGATATTGTGAGTACATATGATACTGATAAAGAATTTGTTGTTTCCTCCGAAACACCTGAAATAATTTCACAGAATGATGACCCGACAATATGGGAACCAACACTTTTTGAAGATGATGAGAAACCATTAGAAGAAAATGAACTCGATTTTCAAACCTGCCGACTTATCGTTAAGCAAAGCAAAAGATTTGATGATAAGGATGCAATTGCAGTTGCTGATGGTTTTGAAGATTATCATATTGTTCAGTTTGAAAATGAAAAAGATACAGAAGAAGCATACAATAAATATCTTAATGATAAATATGTTTCTTCTGTATCAGTTGATGAAATTATTTCTGTAGATTTGTCAGATAATCAATCGGCAATAAATGAAAAAATCACTGCTGAAGATTTAACTGATAATTGGTACACATATTCAACAGGAATCAAAGAATTTCTCACAAGAAAAGCAGATATATTAAATAATTCTGATTTTTTTGATATTAAGGTTGCTGTTCTTGATACAGGTATAAATTATAATCATCAATATTTTACAGAAATTAATACCGATAGACTTGTAAAAACAGGATTTAATTTGTTTTCGGATGGTGATGAATCAGATGATACATATGGTCACGGAACAATGGTTGCAAGTGTTATTGCAGCAAATACGCCTAATTGTGTAAAAATTGCAACATATAAAGTTATTTCAAACAGTGGAATAACTTCGTTATCATATTTAATTGAGGGATTTATACAAGCCAAACTTGATGGCTGTAAAATATTTAATTGTAGTTTTGGTATAAATGGCCTTGACGAGAAAAATGATGAAATATTACAATTCACATTAAAGTCCCTTTATGATGAAGATTGTTTTATTTGTGTTGCTGCCGGAAATTATGCGACAAATATGGATTATGGTTCTTGGAGATTTGAAAATTCAGATTATGTTTATTGTATAGGAGGTAATACCGCATATAACATTCCATATCAAAAAACTAATTATGGTGAATCCGTTAGATTATTAGCACCTGCTACAGATATTCCTGTAGCGGAATTTACCGGAGGATATAAGTTAAGTGCTGGTACATCATTTTCTGCGCCTTTCATATCTGCTGTATATGCATTATTAGATATTATCTATAATAATATGACTATGGCAGAGAAGGAAAGAATGATGGTTGGAAGTACAGTACAACACGATACACCATATTCAACGGGATATTTTGGCAGTGGAATTATTGATGTTTTAAAATTATTTGATATGCTTGAGGAGAAGGCACCCGAAATAAATGTTATAAATTCAGGGAAAAATTACGGTACTGATAAAAATGTATATGTAGGTCCTGTTACTATAGAATTAAAATCAGATGAGAATTGTGATATATATTATACAATGGGTTCAAAATATCCGTCACCTAGAGACAGCATATTATATACAGAGCCTATCAAATTTAGTGATGATTATTTCACCATTAAAGCGATTGCCGTTAATAAGAAAACAGGTTATAGAAGCGCATTCTCTTCAAAACAAATTCATTCAGCAACTTTAGATGATGAGGATATGTTCACTATTAATAACGAGGGTGTTATTACATCATACAGTGGAAATGTTAAATATTTGAAAATACCTGAAACGATTAATGGAATAACTGTTGAAGATATAGGACAATATGTTTTTTCAAATATAAATTGTATTGGCGTTGTTCTTCCGGAAACGATCACCGAATTAGGCATCAAAAATGAGCATATTGTTGAAAACGATGAATTTGGGACTTTTGACCATTATTATTCATATGCTTTTAGTGGTAACCCATTTATTCAATATATTATAAGCAAAAACCTATCTGTTATTCACGATTTTGCTTTTGAAATGACAAATGAATTAAAAGAAGTTGATTTTCCAAATGTAATAAAAATAACAGAAGGTGCATTTGATGGCTCACATATTTATGGAATGAATTTACCAAATTTGAAAGATTTGGATTCAAATGTGTTTTCTCATGGGGTTAAGACTTGCACAATAAGAGAATTCTATGCCGAAAATTTAGAAACATTCTCTTGGAGTACTTTCACATACTGCAAACATTTATCTTTACTTGATATTCCTAATGCCAATATTTGTAAAGCTGACATAAAAAATGATTATAGGAATAATGACTGCAGAGAGGTATTCTCTCATACACAACTTTTAAAATCAGTTACTCTTAATAATTTGGATAATACGACAAACAGCAATTACGCCTATTCTGATATGTTTTATAATTGTGGTGCAAAAAGATTTGAACTTTCAAATGCAGTGAAAATAGATTCCTTGCCTGCAAATTATTTGGAAAATATTGTTTTTAATGCTGATGGTTCATTAAATTATATCAGATATATTTATGGGTATTCATATGATAATTATGCTACGGATTTTATACTTGTACTTCCGTCTACTTTGGAATACCTCATCAATCCTTATGAACGATATAAAAATAATAAATATAAATCTATTGAAGAACACACACATTATGTTGTTTATGGTAGCAGCAAGGCTTCATATGCAGCTCAATGGGCAGACGAAGTTGGTGCAGATTTCATTATGCTTGATAGAGATAATTCAATAGTTAAAGATGTATATCCTGTTTATGACAGGTTTTCTAATGAACAGCTTTCTTTTGATTGCTATGGGTTTAATAAACAGTATCAATGGTACGGCTCATATACAAATGATACTGAAAATGGAATAGCTCTTGATGGTGCAAATAGTGAGGTGTTCTCACCTGAAAACTATGAATATTACCCTTACTATTACTGTGTAATGACAAGCACAGATAAGGATAATGATGGAAATGTTGTAAAAACATTTGATGCCTATAGTGCAGTCAGTCATAATCTTTTATATTCTGAGCCTGAAGAACCAGCCACAGAACCGACAGAGCCGAGTACAGAGGTAACAGAACCAACAAAACCATCAACTGAAAATACTACTGAATCAACAACAGTGCAAAATACAAACCCTGTGGCGTCTGCTAATGAAACAACATCAGAAGTTGGTACTACGGATAATTCAACAACGAATAAACAATCACAAAACAACTCAACATCTTCTCAAAGTATAAAGAAAAACAATAGTAAAATTTCACCAAATACTGGGGGTAAAAACGAAAGTATAGTTGTATTTTGCATTTGTATAATTGTTTTTATAGTAATAATTCTTATAAAAAAGAAAGTTGATTAATTTAAAGGAAATAGAGATATGAAAAAAAGTATAATTATTATTCTATGTATAATTCTTAACCTTTTAATTCTCTGCTCTTGCAGTGTTCAGAACAACTCTGAAACCTCTGATACACAAACAAGTAATCTTCAATCCTCGACAAATAAGAGCGAAGAGCAAACAAGTAAACCAGTATCTGAATTGACAGAAAAAATGGGTATTTCAAAGATATTGTTTAACATATATAATGAAAAAAATGAACTTGAAATAACAGAAGAATTAATTGGATATATAAAAGATGCTGAAAATACACAAGATATTATACTTGATGATTCCTTAATAGAAATCGGGAAATGCTATATAGTTTATTCAAATGAAGACACAGAAAAGGAATTTGGAACAGTTTACACAGATATTTCAAATCACTTCTATTTATCAGCAAAATCAAACAAAGAATATGTTGTAAGAATTGATACATCTAGTAGTGATACGGTCAGTGGATATGATAAATTAAAGAGCACTTATGAAAAATATGAAGCACTAAAAAGCAATTAATAATGAATAATGAGCTGTGTATTTTCATGGCTCATTATTTTATTATTCTGGATTTATGAATAAAATGAGTAATATTTTTGTTTCAAGCATATACAGACTTATGCGAACCTAAATCAAAAATAATTTGCTGTATTTCATTGACACAACCAAATTTATCTGTTAATATTTTGATATAAATTGAATATGTGTTTATGTTTTTGATGGTACAAATAGTGCCATACATATAATTAATAAAGACTAAAATTAAGTCGTTTACATAGTGATAAACACGCTATGCAGGTGGAGTTAATAGCTCTGCTTGTTTGTGTTATTCACTTGTGTAAACGGCTTTTTCTTTTATCAGAATTTGTAAATTAACTGTTAATTATCTGAA
>JAMPEQ010000015.1 GCA_023665085.1 Bacteroides sp. | reverse complement strand
CAACACCTTTTTTCATCTTTTTTATTCCTCTCTTTTATACCCTTCCGGGTGTTTCAAGCGGTCATATTTTAAATGAATAAAGCATTGAAGATATGATATTTTATTATGCCTTCGAGCCGTTTACATTTTTATGTCTCTGTCTCTCAAGCAGTGACACTATTTTATCATTTTTTCTCAAAAAGTCAACACTTATTTACAAAAAAATTCAATAATGGCATTTTATACAAAAATTATCAGTTGCAAACAAAAATTTTATTTGTTATAATCATATAACGAATTATATATGGATTATTTATTATTAATAGTGTATTATATATATACTTTATTACATTATATTGAAAGGAGCTGATATTGTGCCTATCAGAATTGATGACGCTTTACCTGCAAAACAAAATCTTGAAATTGAGAATATCTTTGTCATGAGTAAGCGAAGAGCTAACATGCAGGATATCAGACCTTTAAAAATTGTCATACTTAATTTAATGCCTACAAAGCTTGAAACAGAAACTCAGCTTCTGAGGCTTCTAAGCAACTCTCCTCTTCAGATTGACATAGATTTTCTGCAGGTTAAAAGTCATGAATCAAAAAATGTTTCCAAAAGTCATATGGATAAGTTCTATAAAGTTTTTGACGAAATAAAAAGCAGCAGATATGACGGAATGATTATTACCGGTGCGCCTGTTGAACATCTTGAATTTGAAAAAGTCGATTACTGGCAGGAACTTTGCGAAATTATGGAATGGTCTAAGAAAAACGTTTATTCAACATTTCATATATGCTGGGGAGCACAGGCAGGTTTGTATTATCATTACGGTGTAAAGAAAAAGCCTCTTGAAAAAAAGATGTTCGGAGTTTTTCCTCATCGCAGTCTTGATGTTACACATCCTCTTATGAGAGGTCTTGATGATGAGTATTATGTTCCGCATTCAAGGCACACTGATATCAGCAGACAGGATATTGCACAAATAAAACAACTGCAGATTATTTCTTACAGTGAAATTTCGGGAGTTCATATTGTATCTGATATGGACTGCAGGCAATTTTTTGTTACAGGACACAGTGAATATGACCGAGACACTCTTGCTAAAGAGTATTTCAGAGATAAGGAAAAAGGACTGGATATTGATATTCCGTATAATTATTTTCCTAATGATGATGAAAAGCTTGTTCCTATTATGAGTTGGAAAAGCAGCGCCAGCTTAATTTTTTCAAACTGGCTTAATTACTTCGTATATCAGAAAACACCATATGATTTAAATACATTATAGAAAATCATATAACGTAAATATACATTATAAAAAATGACTAACCGATCGGTTAGTCATTTCCTTTTTTTACAGTCAAATAATACTGTCATTGCCAATATAGCTATTGAATTAAATATGATTAAAGTTTCCATAGGCTACCTCCAAGAAATGTGTTTCTATAATGTAGTACCGCAAAATTAAAAATATATCGCAAAAATTTCGAAAAAACTTATAAAATTTTTCAGCACATAAGGCTGCGCAGTTTTTGGAGAATTGCTTTTTCCTTTCTTGAAACTTGTACCTGTGACACTCCGAGATACTTTGCCGTCTTCGCTTGAGTATATCCTTTATAATATCTCATATCAATTAATGCTTTTTCTTTATCGTCAAGATGTGAAACAAGCTGTTGTACCGATAATCTGTCAAAAAGCTGTTCGCTTTCATCTACAGGTATATCAATTGTATCCTCTCCATCCTCACCAAAGCTGTTAAGTGAAAGCATAGGCGTGATAACATTGAGAATTTCTGCAGTCTCTTCTGGCGTACAATCAAGCATTTCAGATAATTCCGCAACTGTTGGCTCACGCAATTCTCTATTTATATATTTATCTCTTAAAGCCTGTGCCTTTATTGCTTTTTCTTTTAATGCACGACTTACTTTTATTGCACCTCCGTCACGAAAAATACGTCTTATTTCACCCATTATTACAGGAACTGCATAAGTTGAAAAAGCAAAGCCCTTACTTTCGTCAAAATTATCAACCGCTTTGATAAGTCCTATGCATCCGCTTTGAAACAAATCTTCATAATCAGTACCTCTGCCCCTGAAACGATTAGCAATAGAATGAACCAGTCCAATATTCTCTGTTATCATTTCATCTCTGCTTTGAGTTACCATTTAACCTTGCCTTCTATCTTTTTTATAAGAGTAACCGTAGTGCCTTTTCCTTTTATTGAGCGCACTTTGATTTTATCACAAAAGCTTTCCATGACTGTAAACCCGAGTCCTGCTCTGTCGCCCTCACCGGTTGTATAAAGAGGTGTCATTGCCTGATTTACATCCTCAATTCCGCACCCTTTATCCCTGATAGTAATTTTAATTATATTTTCATCTGTAATTAAAGCTGTTATGTAAATCTTTCCAAAACTTTCCCTGTAGGCATGTACAATACAATTAGTTACTGCTTCACTGACTGCTGTTTTTATGTCTGCAATTTCCTCCAGTGTCGGATCAAGAGGAGTGACAAAAGCTGATACAACAACTCTTGCAAAACCTTCATTAATACTTTTACTGTCAAGAGTCAGTCTAAATTCATTAATTTTCTTCATTTTGATACTCCTTAATTATTGCTATTCTTCCGAGACCAGCAAGCTCCATGATTTTTTTTGCCTGCATGGTAACATTTCTTATCTCCAGTGTAGACATCTGACTGGTGTTCTGCAGTAATCTGTATCTTCCCATAACAAGTCCTATACCCGAAGAATCCATAAAGCTTACATTTCTGAAATCAATAATCATATGTGTTGGCTTTCTGGAACAAATCACCTCATCAATTTTTGATCTTACCTCAGGTGCAGTGTGATGGTCAATTTCTCCAATCAAATATGCTATTACAACACTGCCGCTTGATTCAATGGTTACATTCATTTCATTCACAAAGCCTTTCCGGCTACAAATAGTAATAAAAATCACGAACTTCCTCACGTAGCCGTACAAGGCGTGATGTTAGGCAATGAATAGTATGTTTTTCACATTATCAACTACACAAAAAAATACCAATCTGCCATAATAATAACAGATTGGTATTAAATAATTTATCAAATTTTGTACTGAAATAAAATTATATTAATTTATTTCTTATATCTCTCGCAAGATAAAATGATCCGCAGACAAGAGTCAGTCCCTGCTTCTGCGCAAACTCAAGTGCCTCATTTGGATTGGAAACAGCTATTATATCAGAACAGTATTTTTGTGCAATTTGCGCAAGCCTTTCAGCCGTCATTGAACGGGAATTATTCGGAGTCGTTGCAATAATTTTTTTGCATTTAGGTGCAATCAAGGATAAATAACCGTCAACATTTTTATCCTGCATCATGCCGATAAGTGCAACTTCATTATTTATAACAGGCTTAAGAGCCATTGCAGAATCCACATTATGACCGCCGTCTATTAAAACCGAATTAATTTTTTCCTGCCTTGCAGGAGGATAGCACAAACAATTAACCTCTTTTATACCAATAAGCTTTAAAACTTCGTTTACAACTGCAAGATTGTTTTCTTCAAAATTCTTTTTAGATTCAATTTTAATAAGTTTTGAATTAAGAACACTGCATTTTTCTTCAAAAATATGCTCAACTGCTTTGTTTGGATACAAAATGCATACTGAATTTTTTTTAATAATTCCTGCCTTTTCCTGTGCTATTTTTTCAATAGTATCACCAAGAAAATCGGTATGATCAACAGCAACAGAGGTTATAACAGAAATATTTTTGTCCTCAGTATTTGTGGAATCACCAAGTCCGCCCATACCGCACTCAACAACTGCATAATCAACTTTTTTATTTTTAAAGTATAAATACATTACAGCGGTAAGGATTTCAAATTCAGTGGCTTCAATATCTAATCTTTTTATTGTATCAATAAGTGCTGAAAAATCATTTTCACTTATAAAATCAGAATTAATCTGAATCTGCTCTCTGTAATCAATTACCCAGGGAGAAGTGAAAAGGCCTGCTTTATATCCGTTATTTTTAAGTGCTTCGGCTATTGTTGCGGCTACAGTACCCTTGCCGTTAGTACCTGCAATATGAATAATCTTTAAATCATTCTGAGGATTGCCTAAAGCAGACAAAAGCTTATCTATACGTTCAAGCCCCGGCTGAATGCCGAGGCTCATTTTTTTTGTAATAAAATCTAATGCTTCACAGTAATCCATAATTAACCCAGATTTTCAATAGAATTTTTTATATTGGCAATCTTTTCTTCAAGCTTAGCTGCATCTTCCTTATTCTGTGCAACAACCTTTTCAGGTGCTTTATTTACAAAACCCGGATTTGAAAGCTTTTTATTAATAAAGTCAAGCTTATCCTGACACTGAGCAAGCTCTTTTTCTAGACGTTTTCTTTCAGCCTCAAAATCAACAAGGTCACCCATAGGAATATAAATTTTTGCATCATCGGTAATAATAGTTACTGTATTTCCAAGTGCAGAAATATCACTGTTGATTTTTACATCATTTGCAGATGCAAGTCTGATAATAAACTTTGCACCGTCTTCAAAAGTATCAGCATAATCAGTTTCAACGTAAACTGATGCTTTTCTGCTTGGCGGAATATTCATTTCGGAACGACGGTTACGAACAGCACGAATAGCTTTCATAATACGCTCCATTTCAGACTCATCAGCTGAAAAATCAAGGCTTTCATCAAATTCTACCCACTTGGAAATCATGATTGACTCCTCGTCATGCGGAATGGCTTGATATATTTCTTCTGTAATAAACGGCATAAACGGATGAAGCAGTTTGAGAATATCAGTAAGAACATAAACAAGAACTGACTTGGCAGTTTCTTTTGCCTGTTCGTCATCTGACTGAAGTCTGATTTTTGCAATTTCAATATACCAGTCACAGAAAACATCCCAGATGAAATCATAAAGTTTCTGAATTGCAATACCAAGCTCAAACTTTTCAAGATTATCAGTAACCTCTTTTGCAAGTGCATTTACCTTTGAAATAATCCATTTATCCTCAATGTCAAGTTTTTCAGGCAATCCGTTATACTTAAAATCTTCAAGATACATAAGTACAAATCTTGCAGCATTCCAAAGCTTATTTGCAAAGTTGCGTGAAGCTTTAACCTTATCATCTGAAAAACGCATATCATTTCCTGGGGAATTACCTGTAGCCAGGGTAAATCTGAGAGCATCGGCACCATACTCATCAATGATGAGAAGCGGATCAATTCCGTTGCCCAGAGACTTACTCATTTTTCTTCCCTGTGCGTCACGAACAAGTCCATGAATTAAAACAGTATCAAAAGGGATATTATCTGTATGCTCAACTGCTGAAAAAATCATTCTTGATACCCAGAAGAAAATAATATCATAGCCTGTAACAAGAGTATTAGTAGGATAGAAATACTTGAGTTCTTCTGTATTATCAGGGAAACCAAGAGTTGAGAAAGGCCAAAGTGCAGATGAAAACCAAGTATCAAGAGTATCAGGATCTTGTTTTATATTCTTGCTGCCGCAGTGAGAACATGTGCAAGGCTCATCCTTGGAAACAGTAACTTCACCGCAGTCGTCACAGTACCATGCAGGAATTCTGTGTCCCCACCAAAGCTGACGTGAAATACACCAATCCTTAATATTTTCCATCCAGTGATAGTAAATTTTATCAAATCTTTCAGGAACAAATTTAACCTTGCCGTTTCTTACAACATCAATTGCAGGCTTAGCAAGAGGTTCCATTTTTACAAACCACTGCTTTGAAAGGCGGGGCTCTATTGATGTATGACAGCGATAGCATGTGCCGACATTGTGGCTGTAATCCTCTATTTCAATCAAAGCACCTTCGGACTCTAAGTCCTTAACGATTTCTTTACGGCACTCATATCTATCCATGCCTGAATACTTACCCCAGCCGTCAGCAATATGACCATCATCAGTCATAACATCAATAATTTCAAGATTATGACGCAGACCAACTTCATAGTCGTTAGGATCATGTGCAGGAGTAATTTTAACAACACCTGTTCCGAATTCAATATCAACATATTCATCTGCGATAACAGGTATTTCACGGTGTACGATTGGAAGAATGAGAGTTTTTCCTATTAAATCACTGTATCTTTCATCATTAGGGTTTACTGCAACAGCAGTATCACCCAGTAAGGTCTCAGGTCTGGTAGTAGCCAGCTCAAGATATCCGCTTCCGTCCTTGAAAGGATAACGGAGATGCCAGAAATGACCTGCCTGATCCTCATATTCAACCTCTGCATCAGAAATTGTAGTACAGCAGTGAGGGCACCAGTTTACCATACGCTTTCCCTGATATATTAAACCTTTTTCATAAAGATTTACGAATACTTCTTTTACTGCCTTTGAGCAGCCCTCGTCCATAGTAAAACGCTCTCTGTCCCAGTCACATGAAGAGCCCATTTTCTTAAGCTGTTCAATAATGCGTGAGCCGTACTGATCTTTCCATGCCCATGCTCTTTCAAGAAATCCGTCACGTCCGATATCATCTTTTGTAACGCCTTCATTTCTCATTGCCTCAACAATTTTGGCCTCAGTTGCAATGGAAGCATGATCTGTTCCCGGAAGCCATAATGCTTCGTAGCCCTGCATTCTTCTCCAGCGGATGAGAATGTCCTGAAGAGTATTATCAAGTGCATGTCCCATATGAAGCTGTCCTGTAATATTAGGCGGAGGGATAACAATTGTATAAGGCTTTTTCTTTGGATTTACTTCAGCGTGAAAATACTTATTATCACACCAGAATTTATAGGTACGATCCTCTACATCGGAAGGATTATACTGCTTTGCAAGTTCTTTTGCCATAACTAACAACTCCTTAAACTTTATTATTATAAATAAAAAAGCTTTCATCTCATAATGAGACGAAAGCATAAATTCCGTGGTACCACTCAAATTGCATTTAATAAATGCCACTCAAATCTTTAACGCAGACTTACGGACAAGGCTACTGCTGTTTCGCCAAGTCAGCTCAAAAGCTACCTTCACCTGTTCGCCCTATGCCCTTTCACCAAACGGACACTCTCTGAAAGATTGAAGCAGGATACTCCTCTTTTTCACAGCTGTTATATACTGAAACTATATTATCAAAATCAGATTAAATTGTCAAGCAGATAAACACCTAATTTATTTGAGGCAACATAATAACTACATTGTTACTCCGTCTTTGAATATTGCAATTTCTCTGTAATTATTAATTTCATTTTTAGTTTTTTCACCTGATGCAACAGCCAGAAGCAGCTTCATCAAATCATCAGTATATCCGTCAAAATCATTATTTATAATAATATCACCTGCATTAAAATCAATCCAGTTTGACTTCTTTTGGGCAAGGATAGAATTTGAAGAAATCTTGATTGTCGGAACAGGAGCACCAAGAGGTGTTCCTCTGCCTGTTGTAAACATAATAACGTTAGCGCCTGAACATGTTAAATTAGTTGTAGATACGATATCATTTCCGCATCCTGTTAATAAGTTCAGACCGCTTTTCACTGCTGTTTCACCATAATCAAGAACATCGGTAACAGCTGCATTACCGCCTTTTTGAATACAGCCAAGTGATTTTTCTTCTAAAGTAGTAATACCACCGTCATGATTTCCGGGTGAAGGATTTTCATAGCAAACCTGATTATGAGATGAAAAATAATCCTTGTAGCCATTTATCATGCCGACTATTTTTTCAAAAGTTGCTTTGTTCTCGGCACGTTTCATTAAAATATGCTCTGCACCGAACATTTCAGGAACTTCAGTCAGTATTGCTGTTGAATTGTTATCAGTAAGCATATCAGTAATTCTTCCGCAAAGGGCATTTGCAGTTATACCGCTGAAAGCATCAGAGCCACCGCATTTAAAGCCAACAATCAGCTTATCGCAAGGAAGTTTTTCACGTTTAAACTGACGAGCATAATTATACAGCTCATGTAAAAGCTTTTCTGCCTCCTCCAGCTCATCCGCGCAATCCTGAGTAACTAAAAACTTCACTCGGTTTTCGTCATAATTTCCCAGATATTTTTTCAGCTCTTTAACATTGGTATTTTCACATCCCAGTGAGACAACAAGTACTGCACCTGCGTTGGAATGATTAATCAGCGAGGCAAGTATTTTTCTTGTATTTTCCTGATCCTCACCCATCTGGCTGCAGCCATAAGGATGAGTATAAGCAAAGACGCCGTCGATTTCATCCATATGCATATTCTGTGCAAGTTTTTCAATTTGTCTTACAGTATTATTTATACAGCCGACTGTCGAAATTATCCAAATTTCATTTCTTGTGCCTGCTCTGCCGTCAGGTCTTAAATATCCGTCAAAATAAAGTTCAGACTTTTCGGCTTTACTGCAATCGAACTCTTCATAAGTATATTCAAGCTTGTCATTCAGATTTGTTTTCATATTATGCTCATGAATATAGCTTCCTTTTTTTGCATCACAAATAAGATGACCTATAGGATTGCCGTATTTAATAATATTACTTCCGCATTTTAAATCCTCTAACAGTACTTTATGACCGAAAGGAATATCATTCAAAACTGTAATTCCGTTTTCTGTATATCCTTTTTGAAGAGGTTCTAGAGCAATCGCAACATTGTCAAGCTCATTAATTAAAAATAATTTATTCATTGCAAACACCCTCCATAGCTTTTCTTACACCGAGATTAACAATTTTATCATAATACTTTTTTACTTCATTATATAAATAATCCACCTGAGTTAAATCCATATCCCAAAAATCTGCATTTGAAAGTGTGTCTGACACTATATCAAAATGTTTATCACTGAAAAAGCTCGTAACACTTTCGCTGTCATTAGGCGTATAGCCGTTTCTATTATAATAAAAATTGATCATTTCAGCAAAAGCAAATGACAATGCAGACGGAGCTTTATTAAAAATATTGATATAATCAATTATTGAGCCGAGACAGCGTGCTTTAAATTTAGAAACAGAATTGAGACTGATGTCAAACAGCTTATGATCTATAAACGGGTTATCAAAACGCTCAAGAACTGAATCTGCAAAAGCTCTTAGGACATCTTCCGGCATATTTATAGTTGGTATAATCTCATCATACAAACCTTTTCGTATAAAGCTATTTATTGTATCATCCTTTAACATGTCACGAACAATATTAAATCCCATATTATACCCGGCCAGAACGGACATTGTATGTGCACCATTCAGAATTCTGACCTTACGATTACGATAGGCAGACAAATTATCGCTGTATGTAATGTCATCAATTTTATTGAACAGTGCTGACAATTTCTTTTTAGCAGTATCATCTGCAGAGATTATCCAGCTGCCATAGGGTTCGCACGCAACAGCACAGCAGTCATTTTCATATTCTGTATGACCTGTTACAATTCTGTCAACCAATGTATTGCAGAAATGGCACGAATTAATATATTCTGTAAACGCGTCAGGCAATGCCCATAATTTCGCATATTTAATTATGCATTTTTTCAGTTCGTCACCATTATTATCTATTAATTCAACAGGAAGAAAAATAAGCGGAGAGGAATTTTCAATATATCGTTCATAAAGCAAAGCTGTTACCTTTGCCGGAAAAGATACATTCGGACTGTTTTCTATTTTATCTTCAGCGTTAAAGCATATACCTGCTTCCGTAGTATTTGATATAACAATTTCAAGATTGCTGCTTTTAAATAATTTCACAAGCTTATCGTATTCACCAACCGTATCGATGCAGCTTGATACACAATCAATCATAACAGTTTCATCGACAATTCTGTTATTTTTTCTTCCCTTGAGCAGAATATTGTATTTATAATCCTGCTCTTTCAGCATATTTATAGTTTTTGTATTATTTCTCGGCTGACAAATCGTAACACTACCATCAAAGGTATTATTATTCTTAGCAAGCTCTAAATAATATTCAGCAAAAGCTCTTAGGAAATTGCCTTCACCGATCTGTAATATCTGCATCATTACGCACAATCTCTTTTCATTTATAATAATATTAATATAACAAAAGACTCTCGGCAAATCAATACCGAGAGTCTTATTAATTATTTAATTTTGTTTTAACCTCTCAACTTATTTAATATTATATAAATTGATTACTTAGTACATTGGTCTAACCTCATATTCATTTAAGATAACAAGATTAAAGTAATTACTGCATTGGACTTCTCCTAATTTTAATAATTTATGGCTTTTGCCACAGACTGCCTGCAGGCAACAATCGAAAAATATTAACTTTTCTGTCAGCGCACTCGCTGTAATATTCCAATCCTGCAAAATAACTTATATAATCTTTAAAAAGTGCGTATCCGTCAGTAATTCCGTTTTACTGCTGCCGATACATAATCCGTTATTATTATTGGTTTACAGTACGAGTGCTTGTCTGATTTGGTTCAAGCTCCATTGGACAAGCCTCCTTTTCAAATTAAACAAAGATTATAAGATTGATTATATGTTATCAAAGGTATCTCCTTTGTTCATCTAAATAATAGCACATTATTTGTATTTTGTCAATAGTTATTTTCCACATTTTTATATTTTATTTGTTTATATTTCACAACTAAAGAATTACTATTAATTACTATTGACTAAAGAGTAATTAACAGATATAATAATTAATACAATATGAAAGGCGTGTGAATAATATGGCTATAGATGAAGAATACTATGAACCTGATATTATCAGTGTCAGTGATGATGAAGGCAATGAAATACTCTTTGAACTGCTCGAAAGATATGAAACTGACGAAGATGTATATGTAGCAATTACCCGTTATTATGATACTGACGAGGAAATCGTTGAGGGTGATTATGAAGTAATCATTCTTAAGGTAGCAAATGACGGTGACGAAGAATATCTTGTTGAAATTGAGGATGAAATGGAATTTGAACAAATTTCAGATATTTTAATGACAAAGGTTGAAGAAAAATTTGATGTTGAATATTTTGATCCAACTGAAAATTAATTAATTAATCAATATATAATCTGCCTTTCTCGACAACCACTTGCTTAAGTAACCCGAACAAGTTTTATTAGGGATTTATCTTCCATGAAACAGGAATGCAGACCTCCCTATTTTTATAGGACGCTGGTAGCACAAAGTGATTGGAGTAAAACCCACCTGCTTTAGATTGCAGGTTATTCTCAGCAGTGGCGGCTGGGCGGATTTATAAAATAAAAGCGGTAGAATATTCTACCGCTTTTATTATTTATATATTATTATACCGGATGGACTTTAGTTTGTATATTGTCATGCTTACCGTCAAGTCCGAATTTCTTGTCACGGCGCTTTTCAAAAAACTTAGTAGCAACCTGACCGAACTGAGCATAAGAAAGAATATCTTCCTCCTGCTCATAGAATTCTTTAATATCATCCTTAAAGGAATCTATTTTATCAGTAATAAGATCGGCGGGACGGCAATCAATAATGTCATCATCGCCAACAATTTTCTTTCTGAATTCAGGATCAATTTCGCAAGGTGTCTTACCATACTTGCCCGCTACCATATCCTTAAATTCTTTTGTTACCATTTTATATCTTTCACCGAGTATAACATTGAAAACAGCCTGTGTACCGACAATCTGAGATGTTGGTGTAACAAGAGGCGGATAACCTGAATCCTTACGAACTCTTGGTACTTCGTTAAGAACCTCCTCAAGCTTATCTGCTTTACCTGCCTGCTTAAGCTGAGAAACAAGATTTGAAAGCATACCGCCCGGTACTTGATAAAGAAGAGTATTGGCATCAACACCAAGCATTTTGGGATCAAGCAAGCCTGAGCTGAGATATTTTTCACGAAGAGGTGTAAAATAATCTCTGATTTCAGTAAGAGCTTTGATATCAAGTCCTGTATCATACTCTGTTCCCTGGAAAGCCGCAACCATAGACTCTGTGGCTGGGTGGGATGTGCCCATAGCAAGAGGACTGATAGCTGTATCAATAACATCCACGCCAGCTTCAACACCCTTAAGCTGTACCATTGAAGCAAGACCTGATGTGTAATGAGAGTGAAGCTGAATCGGAACTTTTACAGTTTCCTTAAGAGCTTTAACCAAATCGTAAGTTCCGTATGGAGTCAAAAGACCTGCCATATCCTTAATACAGATAGAGTCTGCACCTGCCTCTTCAAGCTGACGTGCATAATTGCAGTAATATTCAATATCAAATACAGGACCTGTTGTGTAAGAAATAGCGGCCTGCACATGACCGTTATATTTCTTAGCAGCATTAATTGCTGTCTGAAGATTACGCACATCATTAAGAGCATCAAAAATACGCAGAATATCTATACCATTATCAATACTCTTTTTTACAAAATAATCAACAAGCTCATCAGAATAGTGGCGGTAGCCAAGCATATTCTGTCCTCTGAAAAGCATCTGAAGCTTTGTATTAGGACACTTTTCTCTGATAAGACGAAGTCTGTCCCACGGATCTTCATCAAGGAATCTTAAGCATGAATCAAAAGTTGCACCACCCCAGCATTCAAGGGAATGGTAACCGATTTTATCCATTTTTTCAAGAATATCTGAAAATTCTTCAGTAGTCATACGTGTTGCAATTAAAGACTGGTGTGCATCACGCAGAACTGTTTCTGTGATACCGATTTTTGCCATTATTATTTTACCTCTTAATTTAATGTGATAATAACCTGACCAGCCTCAACGCTGTCACCCTTGCTTACATTAATTGAAGCAACTGTTCCATCCTGTGAAGCTACGATATCATTTTCCATCTTCATAGCTTCAAGAATACAAAGAACCTGACCGCTTGTAACTGATGCGCCTACCGTTGTTTTTACATCAAGGATATTACCCGGCATAGGAGCTTCGATTTTTACACTGCCGGCTGAGCCTGTTGTTTTTGGAGCAGGTGCAGGAGCCTGAGCCGGTGTCGGAGCAGCAACGGCTGCTGCAGAAGCTGCAACAGGTGCAGAAGAAGTACCTTCTTCTACTGTTACGCTGTATGGTGTACCATTAACTGTAATTGTATAATTTTTCATATCATTAATCCTCCGTTTATATTACACTTATTTTACGCTATGCTTTCTTGGTAAAGTATTTTCTCTTTTGCCTGCAAGCATATCCAAAGCAGAAATTACTCTGTTTCTTGTATCAGCAGGTGTGCAAATATCATCCACTGCACCGCACGCTGCTGCTGTAAAAGGTGATGCAATAGTTTCAATATACTCTTTTTTGAGAGCTTCTCTGTCTTCACCATTTGCAAGTCTGTCATTAAACAAGAAAGCCACTGCTGCATCAGCATCAAGAGGAGAAGCAATTGAAGAATCCCATGCGATTGTTAAATCTGCATTGGCACCCTTACCTGCAAGAGTAATGTATGCAATACCAACAGCACTTCCTGTGATAACAGAAATTTTAGGACATGTAGCTGCAGCATATGCTGAAGTCAATTTAGTAATAGCTACAAGCATTTGATTTTCTTTTTCATTTATAACTCCGTCAGCATTAACAAGAGTTACAACAGGAATTGAATAAGCATCACAAAGCTTAATCATTGCCTCTGCCTTATAAGCACATGCAGGACAAACAGCATTTCCCTCAAAAGCAACAAAACCTACCGTAGAGCCCATAACAGTTGCCAAAGCTGTTTTGCAGTTTGAAGATGCATATCCGCCTTTAATTTCAACCACAGAAGAAGCATCTGCGATTGAATTAATTATAGAAATAGCGTCTGCACCATCAGCAACCATGGTTTGAGGAGCTTCAAAATCAAATACCGGCACAGCAGAAAGATTATTTGAAGGCAGAAGAGAAACCACATCCTTAACAGCCTTTACCGCACTGTCGAAATCATCGCAAAGAATATCAACTGTACCCTCTTTATAAGAATCCTCTGCACTAACCTCGCTTGGAGCAGAAACATAAAAATCCGCATCCTTAACTGCAACAACAACATCTGCCATATTAGCAATCAACGCAGTTGTTCCAAGGCATGAGCCTGCTATAACAGAAATTTGCGGGCAAACACCACTGATTGATGTTGATGCTTTCACAAGCTCGCCATAAGCATTAAGCACTTCAAAACCTTCTGTAAGCTTTACACCATTTGAATCATAAATACAAATAACCGGACAACCGGTTTTTGAAGCTAAATCATAAATTTTCTTAATTTTTGCACACTGTGCAACACTTACTGCACCGTCATTCACAGTGATATCCTGAGAAAAAGCATATACTGCACACTCGTTAACTGTGCCAAAGCCTGCAGCAACCTCAACCTCACCGTCAGCAGATTTTGCAAAAGCATCAATCTGTGTAAATGAGCCATCATCAAAGAGAGCTTCAAGCCTTGAAAGTGCCTTAGAATCTTTCAGTTCACTCACTTAAATATCCTCCTAAAATTTGTAAAACATATTGCTGTAAAATACGAAAATTTTAAAATATTCCAAAATTTCCTATTATACATTTTAACACTTTGATAAACAAATATCAATAATAAATTTATAAAATTAAAATAAATAAGCTTAAAACAAAATAAATTAACGAGAGAACAAGTCTCTCGTTAATTTGAACTAGAATTTATTTTAATTATTCTCCTCTATCGGCACCCAGATTTCACTTTTATAATCTGGTGAGCTCATTTCGCCTGCCGTATAAGTCTCAATATCCATTTCATATGTCGGCTTATAAGCTGATGTCAGAAAAAATTCCGCACATACCTTATGCCATGTCTGCTGAATAGCATCAGAACTGATTCCATGAAATTTTGAAAATGCTCTTGCAAAGCTTTCAGGAGGATCATAGCTATATTTCAGTGCTGTATCAATAACCTTCTTATTTGCCGAGCTTAACTCATTTCCGGCAAGAGTAAGCCGACGGTTTCTGATATATTCGCCAAAAGAACAGCCGCACAAAACGCCGAAAATTCTTTGAAAATAAAAGTTTGAGAAGCCTGACTCTGATGCAACTCTTTCATAATCAATATCTTCGGTCAAATTCTCTTCAATATAATTAATTGCATTCTGCAAGCCAAGTGTCCAATCCATAATCTCACCCTTCTGTCAAACTCATTATAACAGCAGTGATTGATAATAATCCTGATATTATATGCTCTTTAATGTCAGCATTATATTATACATTTTCATCTTTTTCAGCCGGATTAGATGACCGAAGAAGCTTTTTCACCTCATTATCGGTAAGCTCTCTTGACTTGCCCGACTGAAGCATTCCCAACTTAATAGGACCAATTGAAATTCGCTTTAATCTTGCCACCTCAAGATCAACTGCCTCACACATTTTTCTGATTTGTCTGTTTCTGCCCTCACGAAGAATAAACTCTAAAACAACTCTTCCTTCTTCCTCTGTAATTACATTTACATCACAAGGAGCTGTTTTTCTGCCGTCTATTTCGATTCCGTTTCTGAGTTTTTCAAGAACCTCATCATTTACCGATGGACGAACTGTTACCCTGTACACCTTTGCATAATTATGCTTTGGATGTGTCAGTGCATTTGCAAATGAACCGTCATTTGTAAGTATCAAAAGACCTTCACTGTCCTTATCCAATCTGCCTACAGGATAAATTCTTGCATTGACATCTACCAAATCCATAACTGTTTTTCTGCCGAGCTCATCTGAAACGGTAGTGACATATCCTCTGGGCTTATTCAGCATGATATAATACATTCTGCTGACCTTGTTTATTCTCTTTCCACGTACAGCTACAATATCTTTTTTAGGATTAATTTTATCGCCGATATGGGCAACGTGTCCATTTACTTTAACCTTGCCCATTTCGATAAGCTCTTCACTTTTACGTCTGGAGGCTACACCGCACTCAGCCATAAATTTCTGTAATCTTACATCATTTTTTCCTGCCATAATTTTACATCCTCGTCTGCCTCTATCGGCAGTCTTTCAATCAATTTATTATTATTGTATACCCAAACCTCTCCAACCTTCTCTCCTTTTTTTATCGGAGCATAGTAAAATGGTCTGTAATATATTCTGAATTTAACTTCGCCGACCACATAATATTCCTTGTCATATGAAGCCTTAAAACTATTCTTATCACTGCCTACTGTATTAAAAATATTAGTATTGCTTATGCTTATCTTACGATAATTATTCTGACACTCTTTATATAAAAGCATATGGTCATTCCAATCATCAGGTGCATTAAGCGTAACACAAATCATTTTGTTTGATTTATATTTTTTTGCAGAAACAAGACATCTGCCTGCTTTTTTTGTAAAGCCTGTTTTTACACCAAAAATATCTTTATCATATCCAAGAAGTTTATTATGATTATATACCGTTATTTTACTTTCATTTATAGTTATTTCAGCACTTCTTTTAGAAACAATATCACAAAAGCTTTCAAGTTTAATTGCCGCTGCAGTGAGAACCGCCATATCATATGCTGTGGAATGATGCTTACCTTCGTCAAGACCTGACGGCGTTTCAAAATATGAGCTTTTCATTCCTATCTCATCTGCACGATTATTCATAATCTTGCAAAATTCCTCAAGGCTGCCTGATATGAAAAATGCTGTGGAATTAGCCGCATCATTACCCGACGTCAGCATCATACCAACAACAAGGTCATACAGAGTCAGCTTATCACCGGCTTTGAGACCTAGGGCTGAGCCCTCAGCCGCAACCATTTTATCAGTAATTGTTACCACATCGTCAAGTCTGTTGCTTTCAAGAGCTATAAGTGCCGTCATGATTTTTGTAGTTGATGCCATAGAACGCTGCTCATAAGCATTCTTTTCATAAAGAATCGTCATAGTATCGGCATCAATAACAATTGCAGAGGAAGCACTGCAGTCCATTGCATAAGCATTTATCGGTAGTAAAAACAGTAATGATAATAAAATTAATGATATTCTCTTTAACAAAACAATCACCTACATAATAATATGCAGGCGATTGTAAATTATAATATTATTCAGCAGACTCTTTTTCTGCCTTATCGTCCTTTTCACTCTTAAGAAGCTCTGTGAGCTTATCAACCAGCTCAGGAATCATTGCAATTGCACGGTCAGCAGAAGAAGTATAATTATTAATCTGCATCATTCTGCATTTGCCGTTTTCAATAACAATAAATGCTACAGGTGTGATAGTAATACCACCGCCGCCACCGCCGCCGAAGAGTTCTGCATTGCTCTTTGACGGAAGATCTGTACCGCCTGAAGTAAAGCCATATGAAACCTTGGATACAGGAATAAGAGTTGTTGTTCCAGTAACCATTGGCTCACCAATGATAGTTGAAACATCAACCATTTCACGCATCTTTTCAAGAGTGTTTTCCATAATTTTGTTTACCGGAGTTTCTTTCATTTTTCTAATCCCCCAAATTATTTAGATTTTTTATCTTTAATTAAATTTTTCAAAAATACGAATATTGCCTTAAGTGCCATCTTAACAATGAGACCAACACTAATGCTGGCAATAAACTGCATTTCAAATTCCGTACTCGGTGCGATAAAATCAGGCTGAATGTAATCGTCGTAGTTATCAACCTTCATTCCATTAAGAATTATTCCTTTAAGCGGATAATAATTCTTACACAGTCTGCCATATGACTGAGCAATAGAAGCAGCATCACCGCCGCCTACTATTATCATAACATAAAGTGAGTAAATATGTAAACCCCTAAATATAGTTAGTATAGCAGAATTTGCAGTTTCAATCAAGTTTGACACAAGAGAAAGCATGCCGACAATTCCCTCGTCATCCCAAAGCTTTGCTATAGGATTTTTCTTGGCAGGGGCCTTTTTCTCCACCTGCTTGCTTTCATTTTCATTTTTCTTGCTTACAAAAACTGCTGTAGGTCCGTCCTCACCTTCAATAATTTTAACAACCTGAGCTTCATTAGGATTATCAAAAGTAATTTCATTAATTACCTTTTCATCTTCCTTTTTAATATTCTCAGCTGTCTTATCAGAAGGCTCTTTTACCTCAGCAGGCTCATCACTGCGTTTCTTACTTTTATTTTTAGCTTTACCCTTATTCTTATCTGCCTCAGCGACCTCGTGAGCCTTTTTTTCAGGAAAAAGAAGGAAGGAAAGAATCTTTGAAAGTTCAATATCCTTTTCAATAAAGAGGACTCCAAGGCGGGTAGTCCAGCCCTTGTCATAAATCAAAGTAATTGTTGCTGACATGCGCATTAATGCAAATATGAGAACTGCAAGCACAGCAACAATAATAAGAAAAATCTTCATTAATCCTCCTCCTTATTTTCAGCTGCAGCTTCTTTATTATCATTATCTTCAAAAAGTGATGTCTGGCTGTCATCCTTTTTTTCTTCTTCAGGCAGCTCAGGCAAATCATCAAGACTGTTAAGAGAAAAACAACGCAAAAACCTGTCAGTAGTGCCATAAACCAGAGGTCTGCCCGGCAAATCAAGTCGGCCTTTTTCCTCAATAAGCCCCTTCTGCACAAGACTGGCTACAGGTCCGCTGCAGTCAACTCCGCGAATCTGCTCAATGAAAGATCGTGTAACTGTTTTATTGTAAGCTACAATCGCAAGCACCTCGAATGCGGCCTGACTCAAAGGTGTATTTTTCTTTATTTCCAAGAGTCCTCTTACCTGCTCACCATATTCTTCACGTGTACAAATCTGATATTTGCCGTCAATTCTTATTACAGAAAGACCACCGTTTCTTTCATCATACACAGCCTGAAGATGTCCCAGCATTTTTATTACATTTTCAACATCAATATCCAGCACTTCGGCGAGCTTTGAAGGATCAACAGGATCACCAGCCGCAAACAGCATAGCCTCAATTGCCGATAAAAGATTATTACTGTTCAACATTATTTACCTCATCCACTATCTGAACTGACGGATTTTTCATTTCGCCGTCAATAGTTATCTTTTTATTTTTTGCAAGCTCGAGAACGGCAAGAAAGGTTGCAACAATATCGCTTTTAGTCTGTGCATCCTGAAACAGAGTTAGAAATTTAACTTTGTTTCCTCCCCAAAGCTTACGCATAACAGTGCTTACTTTAGTTGCAACAGCAACAAATTTTTTAGCAACAATAACCTTGAAGCTGTCAAGAGGAGGCGGAAGCTTTCTTCTTCCACGGCCTGCAGCACTTATATATGCGTTCAGCAGTTCTTCACCCTCATGAAAACGCTCATAATCATAATTGATAAGTCCCTCCTGTGCAGGACGAACAAATCTGTTAAAACCGTCTGTCTGGTGAGAAAGCTTTTCTGCCATAATCTTACAGTCTCGGTATTCGATAAGCTCACCGGTCAACTCTTTTTTCAGTATTTCAGCTTCTTCATGCTTAGGCAAAAGTGATACAGTTTTAATGTATATTAATCTTGCAGCCATTTCTAAGAATTCACCTGCAACATCAAAATCCTGTTCCTGCATCTGTCTTACATAATCAACATACTGATTCACCAGTTCAACTATAGGTATATCATTAATATTTAATTTATGCTTTGAAATAAGATGCAAAAGTAAATCCATAGGACCTTCAAACACATCTATTTTATAGCTTAATTTTTCCATTAAAACGAAACTCCGAAAATAAGACTTGGTATGAAAGAAATCAAATTCATAAGTGCATTTGAAAGCCAGCTTATAAGACCATCAAACACACCGAAAAAAAGCAGTGCAAACAGACCAATCATAATATATCTTTCATATTTCATAATTTTGAAATAAATTTTATCAGGCAGAACTGCACTTGCAACTCTTGAGCCATCCAAAGGAGGAATAGGAAGAAGGTTGAATACAGCAAGTGAAGCATTTACCATGGCAGCATAATAGAAGAAATACGCAACCGAGTTTATAACAATGCTTTCTCCGCCGAATTTTATCATAGCAAAGAAAACCAGAACAGAAACAAAGCTCATAAGCATATTGGATAAAGGACCGGCTAAAGAAATCAACGCCATATCTCTTCTCGGATGCTTAAGCTTAGCATAATTAACGGGTACAGGCTTTGCATAGCCAATTCCGAACAGAAAAATCATTATTGCACCTATAACATCAAGATGCGCAAAAGGATTAATTGTAAGCCTTCCCTGAAGTCTGGCAGTATCATCACCGCACTTAGATGCAGCAAATGCATGCGCCAGTTCATGAATCGGCAGACAACAGAAAATTACAAAAGCCTTTGACATAATATTTATCATCAGGCTTAAATAATCACCCTCCTGAAACATATATATCAGATCTCTCATAATTATCACATTTCCTTTCTATTTGAAAAAGCTTTAACAATTCTGTCGTTTCCAGATAAATCTTTAATAACACTTATATCATCAAAATTTGACAGCACATTAACAACAGCCTCACCCTGATCATCACCGATTTCCAGAAACAAAACTCCATTCTTCTTTAATAATGATGACCATTTTTCATTAATAATACGATAAAAATCCAATCCGTCCTCTCCGCCGTCAAGAGCCATAACAGGCTCGTTCAACACCTCTTTCTGAAGGGTAGGAACAACATCTGTTTTTATATAAGGCGGATTTGAAATAATAATGTCAGCCATTAACACATTATCTGTATTATTTATATCATCACAAATAATATGAGCATTTGAAATATTCTTTGCATTCTTTTCAAGATAGAAAAATGCATCTGAGCTTTTTTCTATAAGATAAACTTCAGCATTCGGACAAGCCTTTGCAATGCTCAGTCCAATACAGCCGGAACCTGCACACAAGTCATAAACAACGCATCTATCAAGCTTTTTTACATATCTGACAGCAAGGTCAACAAGTTCTTCTGTTTCAGGTCTGGGTATAAGTACACCTTTGCCGACATAAAACTCACTTTCATAAAAATCCCATTTACCGATAACATACTGCAACGGCTCACCGCATTTTAATTTCCAAAGCTTTTCGGCAAGACGGCCTAATATAATCTCATCATCTTTATGAAACTCATACTCACTATTCTTTATTCCTGCAAGATGACACACGAGACAAAAAGCTTTGAAATCAGCTTCATCAACACCATTCAGCTCAAGAAAATTAACACTGTAGCTATATGACTGCTTCAAGGTCATTTTATTTCATCATCCTCCGGATTATCCGTAATTACTGCTTTCAGTGATGCAATTCCAACCTCAATTATTTCATCATCAGGCTCATTTGTCGTTAATCTCTGCATCCAAAGACCCGGAGCCGATAATATTTTTACAAGCAAATTATCATGTCTGCCTGCATATTTTATAAATTCATAACCTACACCCATTACAAGAGGAATAAATGCAAGTTTCAAAAGCATCCAAAGAACACGTATCTGTGCTATATCAGGAAAAATCTTTGATAAAATTGTACTGAACACTATGCTGAAAATCAACATTACAAATATAAATGATGTTCCGCATCTTGGATGAAATCTTGAACATTTCTTTACATTTTCAACAGTTAAGTCCATACCGGCTTCATAACAGGCAATTGACTTATGTTCTGCACCATGATACATAAAGGTTCGTTTTATATCTTTCATTCGGCTGACACATGCAATATAAACAACAAAAATGACTATTTTCAGAACACCTTCAATAGTTCCCTGCCACGCAGTCAATGCTTCATTGGTCCATGCATTAAGTCTGTTAAATACCAATACGGGAAGATAGAAAAAAATCAAAAATGCAAGGGCAAAGCCTAAAACTGTAGCAATCAGCATAATGATATTCATAAACTTATCGCCAAGCTTATCTGTAAGCCACTTTTCGAATTTATTCATTTCAACATCTTCAAGATCTTCCATACCCGATGCTTCTGCAGAATACATAAGCATTTTATATCCAAGAACCATAGATTCAACAAAGCCAACAATACCTCGGATAATCGGTAAAGCAAAAAACTTACTTTTATCCCTTGCGTGTTTAAATTCATGATGTTCCACGAGAATATTGCCGTCTGTCTTTCTAACTGCTGTAGCAATTCCTTTAGGACCTTGCATCATAACTCCTTCAATCAGAGCCTGACCTCCTACAGAGGTCTTATGTATTTTTTTATCGCTCATAATCAGCCTTTCATTTCCATACCTTTGTTTATTTCTTCAGCATCTTCACTTTGAGTCATTTCCTGAAGTTCAACTTCACTCGGAGCATTTTCAACAGGAAGATAAATAGTAACCAATGTGCCCTTACCCTCTTCACTGTCTATTTCAAGCTGTCCGTTATGAAGATTAATTATCTCGTTAGTAACCGCAAGACCGATACCTGATCCGCGAACTGAGACATTAGCCTTATAAAATTTATCCTTAACATGAGGAAGATCCTCCTTACTTATACCACAGCCCTGATCGGCTATAGCTATTGTAACAAAGTTTCTGCCATCAAGCTTAGTAAAGCCCGCCTTAACAAAAATCTTGCTTGGTGCTCGTGAATACTTTAATGCGTTATCAAGGATATTCATAAACACCTGCTTCAGTCTGTTGGCATCCGCATCAGCAATTGCAGGCATCTGAGGGATGCTGTATTTTACTTCTATTCCCTCACGCATTGCACGCTCTCTGAAAGTAAACACAGTTTCGTCAAGCTCTGCAAACAAATCTGTTTTAGCAAGCTGAAGTTTCATTCTTCCGCTCTGCAGTCGAGAAAAGTCAAGCAGCTCTTCTACAAAGCCCTCAAGCCTTCCTGCCTCTTTAACAATAACTTCAAGACCTTTTTGGGTAATTTCATCAACTGTACCGTCTGTACTGTAAAACAAGGTTTCGCCCCAGCCTTTGATAGATGTCAGCGGTGTTCTGAGTTCATGAGAAATTGTTGAGATAAAATCATTTTTCATTTTATCTGTGGTAGAAATTTCTTCTGCCATTTTGTTGATAGAATCGCAGAGGCTTCCAATTTCATCATTATATTTTTTTTCAATCCTGACACTGTAGTCACCCTGAGAAATCTTTTTTGTAGTTTCTTTGATTTCCTGAACAGGAATGATAATTGACCTTATAAAAAACAAATTAGAGAAAATAATTATTGCAAAAACAATCAACAGTCCTAAAAATATTAATACTATAAGCATATTCATTTGACTGTCAACTTGGTCCAGAGAGGACATAACTCTTACAGCACCTGCAATATCACCATGAGCACTCCTGATTACTCTGCAAACAGCCATAACTTTTTCACCGCTGTCAATTCTGCCTATGAATTTACCAAAATCATTATCACTGCTCAGTGCTTCCTGATAATCAGGCATATTCTGCTTATCAATACTAAATCCGCTTGATGAAAGAATTACTCTGCCGTTATTATCAATAATCCAAGTGGTAGTTTTTTCTTTATAACTGTAGCTGTCTATAAAATCAGCGGCAGATTGTTCAATCGTGACACCCTCTTCTAAATTAGAAGAAAAATAACTTACTGCCGTATTGGATATGCCTGAATTCAAAATGCTTTCAACATTTGAATAATAGTGACTTTTTATTGAGGAGGAGGACACAATAAAAACAATCACAAAGAATATTACAATTACGCCTATAATATTTATAAGCCATCTCAGCGTAATGCCCTCAGCCTTGGGAATATGCAATTTTTTTGTGAAAAGCTTTTTCATATTGTTCCTTTAACTAATTACTGATTATTTGTTGACCATTTATAGCCAAGTCCCCATATAGTTATTAATCTAATAGGGTTTGATGGATTCTCCTCAATTTTCATACGAAGTCGTCTTATATTTACATCGACAATTTTTTCGTCGCCAAAGTAATTTGCACCCCATACCGTCTTAAGAATATCACTTCTTGAAAGAGCAGCATTAGGATTTTTAAAGAAGTATTCAATTATCTGAAATTCCACCTGCGTAAGCTCAATAAGCTCATTATTCTTAGACAAAGTTCTATTTCTTAAGTTAAGCTCAAATTCATCAAGAACAATGCTGTCGCCTGTTGTATCATTTTTACGAAAACCTCTTGTCATTTCTACACGGCGGTAAACCGCATCTACTCTTGCCATAAGCTCACTTGGTGAAAATGGCTTTGTTACATAGTCATCAGCACCGAATAAAAGACCTGTAACCTTATCCATCTCCTGAGTCTTGGCACTAAGCATTATTATACCTAAATCTGACGAGCATTTTCTAAGCTCCTTACAAACAGCAAGGCCATCAATCTCAGGCATCATAATATCTAGAATTGCGATGTCAAATCCGTTTTCGTCTCTATGGAATTTTTCAAGAGCAACAGCGCCGTTTTCTGCTTGCTCAACATCATACCCGCTTCGTGTAAGATTAATTACTATAAACTCGCGGATTGACTCTTCATCCTCTGCAACCAATACCTTTTTCATACTATATTCCTCCTCAATGAATTAATATGATTTAATCATAGATTTCAAATCATCTATGCCAATTGATATATTAGATTTGCTGTTGACATTTGCTAAATATACAAAGCCTGAATTACGGAAAATCTCTGCATATTCAGGAAAATTGCTTTTATTGAAATCAGAGCTTATTACTGCTTTGATCTTGAAACATTCCTGCTTACCATTAAGCACGGTAAGCTCTCTTCCCTTATCGTCATACTTAACTGATATCTTGGAAAACAGGTTATCAGGTATTGTTATAATGTATCTGTCACTTTCACATGAAAGCGAATAACACTTATGCTTAAGAACTGTATTGCTGTAATACATCCAGTTTTCAGCTTTTATCCGGGATGGAAGCTTTTTCTTGGCATCAATAGGAATTTCTATAACCTCATCATTGTCAATATCGCGTGATGTTATGCTGTTATTTCTGAGTGTATCAACAGTCTTTCCTGTGTCGTAGCTGTAAAACGGTGATACAATTGAATCATAGTAATCGGACCAGTAAATCAACTCTGTTACCATAGACTCTCTGTCAGCTCTCAAAGCATCAGCATATATGCTTACACCCTGATCTGTTTTGCCCGCCTTAAGTGAATTAAAGGAATTTATTGAAGAATCAAGCTTTGTTTCGCCTATAAGATTTTTAGAATTATTTTTAAAAGAATAAAGCTCTGCCTTAGGTGAAGAAGATGCACTGCCCACATTAAACACAACTACTTCACTGACACCATCTTCATTAACATCAGCGCAAATAAATGTTCCTGCACTTATGGAATCCGAAATCGTTTTCAGTACAATTCCGTTGTCACTGCTCTCTTGCCTGTAAACCGAAAGATTGTAGTTTGTGGATTTAGAAATTACGCTCCAACATACAAGAATTTCTGCTGAATCATCGTTGTTTACATCACAGAAATCAACGGAAATTATATCAGAACCACCGCCGTCAACATTGTCAATAACCTGCCAGCTTTCTCCCATCTTATCTATCAAAGCCATATTTACAGAACCGATAGCATCTGAAGGCTCATAAAAGGCAATGGCCTCGTCCTGCTTGTCCTTATCAAGATCATAGAAAATGAATGAAGTTGTATAATTACCGCCTGAAGGAATTTTCAAAGAATATCCTGTTTTGCAGTAATCATCAACAGCTTTTTGAATATTAGCATTTTCTCCGCCGGGTGATATTGGTGAAATTAAATCATCAATAGAAGCAAAGCGAAAACTGCAGCCTGAAAGCAACAAACAAAGGCAGAGAACAACAATTGGAATTCTTAATTTTTTCAACACTCTACCTCCATTTTGACATATTTACAATATTATAACAGAAAATAAATATAAAATAAATATTTATTTTAAATAAATTACAAAAAAATTAAGACCTCTTACAGAAACAACTGTAAAAGGTCTCAAAATATTAATATTTATTATGTACTTTTTCTGCAAAGCAGAGAAAATCTTTAATCTCAATAACTCTGCCGTCATCAAGAACTGCTTTACCTGTCATTCTGCCGAATACCTGATGCTGATCGGTAACAATTATATTTAAAGCACTTGTATAATCATTTCTGTCAATTATAGGAATAAAATCCATTTCAAATCTGCCGTCCGATGATGTAAAGGTCCAAGGATCTGTATAATTTTCACTTATATTGAAAGCAACATCATCAAATTTATGTGCGACGCCATCATAAAATATAACATTTTCGGATGCAGCGGATGTGTCACCAAAGCCGTAACCAATATTAAATCCAAAACGATGACCATCAACGACACCTGAACCTGAACCCCAGTACCATACATTATCGTACGTCCAGACACCGCGTCCCCAGTCCAGACCGCCAAAATCTGTTTCAGGAGAAAATTCATATTCCTTATCACCATAAACAACCTTGCCTGAAGATGCCATACAATTGATTTTTTGATTATAATAAAATGCTTTATTATCCTCTGCCCATGGTGTTGCGATAACCATAGTATCTTCAGGTGTGTTATTCAATGTAAGATTGACTTTAAGTCCTTTTCCGTTGTCAAAACCAGGGAAATCACAGCGGATAATACGCTTATTGTCCTTTACAATAAATTCAATGGCAAGCTTATTGTTCTTCATCTTAACATCACCGATAACAGAAGTCGGAGGCATATTAAGTTTACCCATCGGGAAAGCGCCCATCGTGCCTTCTGTATGCTCTGTTGCAGTATTGAAATCAAGAAAGCTAACACTTTCAAGCTCTAAGTAACCCAAATCCGAAACAGTAAAGCAAACGGCAACATTATGCTTATTTGAAATTACTGAATAATAATCCCATTCCTTAATTCTTGTTTTTCTTTTCTTAATTTGTTTTCTGTCGTAAATCTGAACAAGGCTTCTGCTCCAGCCCGGTTCTCTCAGAGTTCCATCCGGATTAAGCAAAGGCTTTTTTGCTGTTACTTCATGATTTCTCATAATCTTTCCCCCGTTATATTTTTTCTATTAAACAAACTGCATGTGCAGCAATGCCCTCTTTCGCACCAGTAAATCCAAGACCTTCCTCCGTTGTTGCCTTAACTGAAACACTTTCGGTTTCTATACCGCAAGCGCATGCGATATTTGACCTCATTTCTAAAATATAAGGTGCTAATTTCGGAATCTGAGCCAAAACTGTAGAATCAATATTTACAATCTTATAGCCTTTTTTGTTTAATTGGTGCATAACCTCTTTTAAGAGCTCCATGCTGTCTGCACCCTTCCATTTGTCATCCGTATCGGGAAAAAGATGACCTATATCACCCATTGCGGCAGCACCGAGTATTGCATCACTTATTGCATGAAGAAGCACATCGGCATCACTGTGCCCAAGTAAACCAACAGAACTCGGAATATCTACTCCGCCTATAATACATGTTCTGCCCTCAACAAGCTTGTGCACATCATATCCATGACCTATTCTCATTACTCTTCACCCCGCATTTTAAGTATGCTTTCTGCCATTGGTATATCTTCAGGCGTTGTTATTTTTATATTGGAATATTCTCCTTTTACAACATATACCGAATATCCTGCATTTTCAAAAAGTCTGCAGTCATCTGTAAAATCTTCTCCCTGCTCACAAGCCAAATTTAAAGCTTTTTTATACATTTCAAAATCAAAAATCTGGGGAGTTCTTATAGAAATTAAAGTTTCTCTGTCAGGTGTATCAACAATTTTGAAATTTCTGTCAACAATCTTAATTGTATCTTTAACAGGAACACCTACTGCGGCAGCACCATACTTTTGGGCCTGATTTAATGTGTCAATAATTTCTTTTTCAGTAACCAGCGGTCTTGCACCATCATGAACAATCAGCAAATCTGCATCATAAATTGTTTCAACAGCATTTGAAACGCTTTTCTGCCTTGTGCTTCCGCCAAAGCAGTAAGATACATCATAACTATTCAAAACATCCTCAAAAGCATTCAAATCGTTCTCACGGCATACAACTATTATTTCATCAATTTCATTAATTGATGAAAACGCTGCAACAGTTCTTTCCAATACTGTCTTTCCGTTTATATCAAGCAGCAATTTGCTTTTATCGGCTTTCATTCTTGTACCTGAACCTGCACCGAGAATTACAGCAACATTACTCATCTCTAAGTCCCTCTATCTCTTCCCTTGTGGGAGTTACAAATTCTGTTTTATATGTTTCATAAACAACAAAGCCCGGTTTTGCACCATTTGGCTTTTTTATATTGCGTACAAGTGTATAATCAACAGGAACATTTGATGATTCTCTCGCCTCACTGAAATATGCGGCAATTACCGCACAGTCATGAATTGCCTTGTCTGTTATCTCTGTTCCCGAAGTTTCACAAATAACATGACTGCCTGCGCTTGACTGAACGTGAAACCACGTATCATAGTTTTTAGCAGTTTTCATTGTGAGTTTGTCATTCATAATATTGTTTCTGCCAACCATAACACTGAAACCGTCAGCCGTTTTAAATTTTAAAGGCTTAAGTGCCTTTTCGGATTTTCGCTTGTTTGCATTTTTACCAAGTACCGAAAATTTAATATATCCCTGCTCGGCAAGCTCTTGCTTTATCGCAGAAATTTCGCTGTCAGTTTCTGCCCGAGTCAGTGCATCAAGTACAGTTAAAAAATATGCTTTTTCAGCATTTGCTTCATTTATAAAATCAACGAGTTTTTCCTCGGCAACATGCTTTTTTCGATATTCTTTATAATATTTCTGCGCATTCTCAAGAGGAGTTAAAGCAACGTCGGCAGGAATTCTTATCATTTTATTGTTATCATAAAAATTCTGCAAATCATAATACGGTGAACCTTTTTTCAGCATATACTGATATGAATTAATAAGGTCACCAAAAATTTTATATTTTTCCTTGTCCTTACAGCTTTCCAGTTCCGATGTACGATTTTCTGCTTTTCTTACCGCTCTTTCTAAAAGTGTATTTACTTTTTTGAACAAGTCAGCACTTCTTGCCTTAATGCGCATAAGTCTTACACGCTCATAAAAATAGTAATCTAAAAGCTGAGAAAAGCTGTCAAAATAACGCTTGTTCAAGAGTGTGTCATATTGATTTATATCAATAAATGCAAAATCCTTTGGAGTATCGTCCATTACAACAGTAGGCACAGGATTTTCAGCCTTACTCTTAAAATCTTCAAGAGACAAGCCGTTTTCAATTTCTCTGCACACAATCGGAGACACTCCCATAAGGGTTTCCATTGCGGCTTTATACAAGCCTTTTTTGCTTGTGTATATTCTTTCTTTAATCAGCTCCAAATCATCTGTAAAAATATTGAGCTTATCTTGTACAGGAGGAGCAATATATTCTAATCCGGGCAAAATTTCTCTCAGCCTTGATTTACTTTCATCAATTCTTTTAAATGAGTCAATTATCTTATTTCTGCTGTCTACAAAAATAATATTTGAATATCTTCCCATTATTTCAATAATCAATGAATATGATGTCTTATCACCAAGCTCATCTGTTGCACTGAAATTGATGCGTAGAATACGTTCAAGATTGTCCTGTTCAATTGATGTTACCCATGCACCTGAAAGTCTTTTTCTAAGCAAAAGGCATAGCATCGGAGGTTTTGCAGGATTTTCAGGCGGATATTCGGTAAAATGAATTCTTGCCGAATCAGCATTACATGACAGTAAAAGCTTTTTACTACCTTCACGGGAACGCAGATTAATTATAAGTTCATCCTTTGACGGCTGATAAATTTTATCCACTCTGCTGTCAACTGCAAACTGTGCTATTTCGTTTTTTAAATGATATAAAAATATTCCGTCAAGTGCCATATAGTTTCCTTTAATCTGTATTCAGTTCAATAAATTTTCATCTAATGAATAATCATATTGATAAAACAGGATTTTGCGTTGGTGCAATGATGAATTCCACATCTGTAAATATTGACTTCAGCTTATCTTTCATCATAAGAAAGGGTTTGTTTTCAGTTTCAAAATGACCTGCTGATATAACAGGATATCCAAGCTGCTGAGCATCAAGCATTTCATGATATTTTAAATCACCTGTCAAAAAACAATCGGCATTTTCTATTGCATCATCTATAAATTCACTGCATGCTCCGCCGCCTACGGCAACAGTTTTTATCAGCTTATCAGTATCAGTATATCTTAATCCGTTTGAGCCAAGCAAATCACCTGCGTAAGACGCAAAATCGTCAATACTCATTGCTTCTTCAAGCTCACCCACAACCAGATATCCATTATCAAGCTTTCTCACAGCTTTAAGTCCGAATATATCTGCAAGATTATCATTAATACCCCCACAAGCCTTATCATAGGGTGTATGAACACTTATCTGAGCAATATTATTAATAACAAGCTCATAAAGTACAGAATCTTTTTTTACATTCTTAACACCACCGAAAATGACAGGATGATGAGAAATAATTAAATCTGCATCAACACTCTTTGCGAAATCCACAGTTTCCTTAGTCGTATCAAGTGAAAGAACGACCTTTTTAACCTCACCTCTGAAATCACCAACAAGAAACCCTGAATTATCCCAATCCTCCTGAGTATCAAAAGGTGCAATAGTATTTATGTAATCATAAATATTTTTTACAGTTGTCATATTATTTCCTCCAGCGTGTTGATTATTTCACTGTAATCTTCACCTGACTTTGATTTATTTTTTAAATATCTGTACAGATGAATAAAATACTCCTTGTCACTGAAATCTTTAATATTTCCAAGGTAATAATCTGATTGCGATTTATTTTTTTTGACGCCTGTATAATAAGCATCAAAAACAGAATAATGATGCTTTGAATCTTCGACAATAACATCATTATCAATCTCAAAGCCATTATCGTAGAGATACTTTCTGGCAATTTCAGGATGCGTCATAGGATTAAGAATAATATGCTTATCTCTGACATCTTTTTTTGACAAAATATCGGCAATCAGCTCTCCGCCCATTCCTGCGATAATAATTGTATCATATTCATCAGAAGAAATCGATTTTAAACCATCTGATAATCGTGTTTTTACGGCGCTGCCAAGACTCTCCTGCTCAATTAATTTCTGACATGAGGATAATGGTCCCTTATTTATATCTGCGGCAACTGCACTTTTTATAACACCTGTTTTATACAAATAAACAGGTATATATCCGTGGTCTGTGCCTATATCTGCAATGGCAGAGCCGGGTTTAACCAACTCTGCAACCGCCGCCAGTCGCTTTGATAGAATCATAATTATTTTTTAAGAAAATCATTGATTTTTTCTATAAGCTCATCCGAATCTGTACCATGCACCATGCACGCCTGCTCAATTGTTTCGCCTCGTGATGCAGGGCATCCGAGACAATGCATACCAATCTCTAAAAAGAAAGGTGCAGCATCAGGACAAACATCTAAAATATCTCCAATAATTGTATCTTTTGTAATCTCTGTCATTTTAAAAATCTCCTTTTATTCATATACTCTATTTATATCATAAATAATATAATATTGCAAGAATTAGAAAAATATGATAAAATACAAAATCAGAAAAGGCGGTGTTGTAATGAACGAAAAAGAATATAATCCTGCACTTGAATTTGACGCATTTACAGCAGGAATTGAAGACGGTGGTTTAAGATCCAGCTCTACCATTGCAATAATAGTATGCTACATTCTTGCCAATTGCACCGAAAAAATTACTTCCAAAACAATTGTTGATGCTTTGGTTGAAGGAAAAATAGCCAATTATTTTGAAGTTGCCGATGCAATTGCCAAAATGGTAAAAAACGGAAAATTTATTGAAGATGAGGAAGGCTATCTAACCATAGTACCCGACTGCAGATTTTCTGTTGAAATTGTTGAAAATGATTTGCCTATAACTATAAGAGAGAAAAGTATTGCACTGGTAAGAAAGCTTGCTAAAAGAGAAATTAATAAAAAAGAGAACAAGGTTACAATAGAACAGGAAGAAAACGGATGCAGAGTCACACTTCACGTAAGTGATGTTAACAGCGACTTTATGACATTAAGTCTATTTGTTCCGACTCTTACACAGGCTGAGCTTATCAAAGAACGTTTTATTCAAAATCCTTCGGGAATTTATGAAAATCTTATGAATTCGCTGTTCTAATATACTTATTTGATTAAAAATAAAAAGACAAGAAAAAATCCTAATTCATAAGCCGAGGTGCCGTAACGAAGGTTTTGAAATTAAGTAAAAACAATCGTTACGGCATTTTGCATTTTACAACAATAAAATAAAGATAATTTTAATATTGGAGGAAAATGCAATGAAATCATTATATGAAGAATTAAACGGAAGCTATATTGAGGTTGGAGATGTTAAAATTCCTGCACTTGTATCAACAGACACAAATTACGAAATAGGCTTTTGGGGACAAAGGCATAAGGAGTATTTGAAAGAACATCATAGAGTTATCTATTACAATTTGCTAACACAATGTAAGCTTAATTCATATTTGCACAATATTGATGTTAGAGCAAAAGAACAATATGATTTGCTGGTCAAACACCTTGCTGGAAGTCAAGGTATTACTGAACAACTCAAAGCAGATAATCAAATGTTATGGGTGCAGATTATGAATAACATTTCTAATCAAGCAAGAGAAATTATATATAATGATATAATTTATAAATACTAAATATTTCAAGGCAGAATTTTCTGCCTTGTTTTTTATTCTTTCAGTTGATTAGTTCTATAATAGTGTGAATTTTTGCATTTATGCCATATTTTTCTGCATTTAGGCAAAATCTCTTGACAAAAAATTTAGTTTTTATAAAATAAAATTCACAATGTTATATTTTGAGGGTATATAGATAATGATAGCATTTTTAGACTTAATTGATGATTATGAAGATAAAGAACGCTTCAAAAAATTATACTATAAATATAAAGGCTTGATGGCTCATATAGCATATGAAAAGCTAAAGAATCAAGATGATGTTGAAGATGTGTTGCAGGAATCTTTTCTGTATATTGCAAAAAATTTCAGTAAAGTAGGAGATATTAATTCTGCCAGCACAAAACGATATGTAGCTGTTATCACTGAAGGTTATGCTTTAAGGAAGTACAATACTGAAAAAAAGCAGTTATATCATTTTAATGATATTAAAGATATTGATGTAGACAATACCATCAGTGACGAATATTTTAATTCATATGATAAAGCTGATTTAAGAATGCTGATTAACAGTTTGAATGATGAATACAGAAATCTGATATACTTTACTTATGTTTTAGGATATACAAGCAAGGAAATATCTGAGATTTATGGTTTGTCTGCCGATAATATACGGAAGAAAATTCAATTTGCAAAGCTTGAAATAAAAAAGAATTTAGAAAGTTGGGATTAAAATGAATAATTTTAATGACGCCTGTACATTGTCATGTGATGACTGGTTGAATGACTTTTCGGATTCATATGATTACGAGTTCACTAAATCATTTGAAAAGGAAATGAATAGGCTTATTGATAAAATGAGAAAAGATAAATATCATAAGCTTACGAGAAAATCAGTGCAGACGCTTATAATAGCTGCAATTATCCTATCATTTGCAACAACAGCATTTGCAATTCCAAGTTCAAGAAAATATATAATAAAACAGTTTAAAGATCATTTTTCATATTCTGTTGTTGAAATTGATGATGTTGAAAGTGTAGAAAGTATTATTGTAGGATATATTCCTGAGGGATTTAAGAAAACCTATGAAGATGAATCACAATTGGGAATCATATACGAATACAAAAATAATAAAAACTGGTTTTCTGTTAGTAAGGATAAATTGGATACTGAAGTTAATTTTGATAGCTTAGAAAAAGAGTATATAATTATTAATGATACAGAGTATTTGCTGTTTACTACAGATGGTACAAATGGCGTCATTTGGAACAATGGTTTATATACATATTCAATATCAGGAAATATAAATAAAAACGAGCTTATAAAAATCGCAGTGGAAGTCGAATAATAATATAAAAATGGAAAAATTTGAAAATTTTCAAATTTTTCCATTTTTCTTTTCACAATTTTCGAATTTCAAGGTATATGGAGTATGAAAGGAGGAATCGGAATGCAAAAGTCAATAAGTTTTTCAAAAAAATTCGTTTTGATTTGTTTATCATTTGTTATGTTGTTAAGCTATCCATTGAATGTGTATGCTATGTTAAACAACAATAATAATGGTCAAGCTGATATAATGTATACGACGATTGAAACAAATAAATTAAGCATTTCAATCAGTGGAATTAAAGCAAGTTGTAATGCTTCAATGACATCAAAAAAATCAACAACATTGAAAATCAAAATGGAATTGCAAAAGAAAAAATCAAGTGGATATGAAACTGTTGAAACTTGGACAAACAGCAGAACAGGAAACACTTTGGCGTTAAGCAAATCAAGAAACATAAATGTTTTTTGTGATTACAGACTTAAAGTCACCTTTACTGCTGGCAGTGAAAGTACAACATTATATAAATATCCATCATAAAGGAGGATACTAAATGAATAATAACGAATATGAAAATATTATTAAGCCAAAGCTATGGAAAAAAGTATTGTGTGTAATATTATCATTAATCATAGCTCTTGGAACATTTATAACACTGACATTCGGCTCAAGCAGATTTCAGAATTGGCTTGGTATTCAGTCAATGCTTTCTGCGTATGCATCTGAAATAGTTGATACAAAAGGTGCAATAGCAGTTAATAAAGAGTCCATGCTTGCTGACAATCATATTATTGATTTGGAATGTAAGGACGGTTCAAATGTTGCATATATATTTTCAGAACCCATTTCCTACACGGATGAAAATGGTGATTTGAAAACCAAAGATATTTCTGTAGAAAAACAATCTGACAAAGAGCTGAAAGCTGAAGGTTATGATTATACGAATGGTCAGAATGACTATCGCATTAATTTTTCAAAGGACTCTTCAAAGGGTTTACTCGTTGAATTTGGAACGAGCAGTTATGCTGTAATTCCTGAAAGTGATCTTACTGTAACCGGTAATGAGAACACTTCAATAATTCTGAATGAGGAATTTGAAGATTTTGAGTATGAAAACATTTACGGTGAAGGAACAAACCTTAAATTTTATCCTCAGCTGAATGGTGTTAAGGATGAAATCGTTCTTAATTCAAATATAGGCAAGAATGCATTTTCATTTACCCTTAAAACGAAAAACTGCAAGGCTGTATTGAATGAAGACGATACAGTTTCACTTATTAGTAACGATGATGAATCATCTGTACAGACCTTTTCTGCTCCTTTTGCATATGATAGCGAGTATGTTGAGGGCGATAAAAACAATCATTATATTGATTGCAAATATCTTTTAGAAGAAACAGCAGAAAATACATATACTCTTACCGTTAGTGTAGATAATGAGTGGCTGAATAATCCTGATACTGTTTATCCTGTTGTGATTGATCCTACTACGAGTAATATCACCCTTTCTGCAGATGCCGGAGTTTATTCAAAGTATTCATCAAACAACTATGGCAGTGAGCAAACTTGCTGTTTTGGTCGTGCTTCTGATTATGGCTACGGAAGTGTGTATACAAAATTCACAGTCCCTTCAGCTATTAAAAAAGGCGCCAAAATTAACAGTGCTTATCAGTGGATGAGAGAAACAACCGGCAGATCCACTACTACTTATGTAACTCCATATATGGTTACATCCTCTTGGAGCGAAACAGGAATTAAATGGAGTAATAAGGCAAGCTACAATACCAGTGTTGCAGGAACTAAAAAGAATATTAACAGTAAATCAAAAGATGATCCTGATAACAGCTATTGGTATAAATTTAATATTGCCGGTGCTGTTAAAAAATGGGTTGATGGTACTGCTAATTATGGTGTGGCTTATGTAAGCTCTGATGCAACAAGCAGCGGAGCATATAACTGGAGGGCTTTTACTTCCAGAACATATTCATCATCAGCAATGCGACCATATACAGTCATTAGCTATACAAATGATGCAACTGCTCCGACAGTTACAAGTGTAACAGGCAATCCAACAGCATGGACTAAAAACAATGTTACTCTTACAGTAAATGGTGCAAAGGATAATAGTGGTGGTGCCGGAATGCATTCAACACCATATTCTTTCTCAACAACAAAAAGCAGTTACAGCTGGCAATCAGGTAACACAAAAACATTCTCTTCAAATTGTACTGTTTATGTATATGTTCGTGATGCTCTCGGCAATATAAGACTTGTTTCAACGCAGACAATCAATAAAATTGATAAAACAGCTCCAACAGCGCCTAAAGTTACAGGAGCTCCGACTGCTTGGACAAATCAGAATTATACATTAACTGCATCAACTACAGAAAGCGGTTCAGGTGTTGCAGGATATAGTTTCTCAACACAATCAGGTACATATTCTTGGCAAACAGGAAATACAAAGCAATATACAGGTAACGGCACAGTATATGTTTATGCCAAAGATAATGCCGGCAATATTTCAACAGTAACAACAGTCAAGGTTGATAAGGTTGATAAAGTTAAACCTGTAATTTCAGATGTATCGATTACAAAAAATGCCGAGACTGGCAAAACCACTGTAACTATCACTGCAACCGATGCTTTATCAGGGATTGCAGGATACAGTTTTGACGGTGGAAAAACTTATCAGACTGCCAACAGCAAGGCATTAGACACCGTTCCTAACACTATTTCTGTTGCTGTAAAGGATAATGCCAATAATATTGCAACACAGGTTTCTGAAGCTATTCTTCCTGAATTCTACGAAGATGGCAATTTAGTCGGTATTCTTAATCCAAATACTGACAGCAACGAGAAGTTACAGTATAAAATCGGTGAAGATGGGGAATGGACTGAATATGCAGTTCCGTTTGCAGTTCCTCTTAATCAGACTACAACTATTTATGCAAGAGTCGGCGAGAGTGAGTCGGTAATCAGCAAAGCAGTTACACCTGATACATCATCAATCGGCACATATTCTGAGTCAAATACAGATTTTTCACTTACATATAAAAATGTATCTTTTGATTTCACGAGAACCTATGACAGTGTGGATAAAAAGTGGTTCTTTGCGACAGACAGCAATGTAACAGTTATAAACGATTATGTTATTTCTGCTGTTCTGCCTGATAGTACAGAACTGACATTTATCAAAACTGCTGATAACACCTATACTAACGAAATCAATGGATATACATTAACTTCAAATGATAATGGTTATATCCTTCAGATTGATGATGTCAATTATGCTTACGATACCGATGGTAAAATAATCTCAATCAGCAATAAGTATGATGATACAATAACCATTGCAAGAACGGAGTCATCAATAACAATTACAGACGGTGCAGACAGAGCATATACTCTTGCTCTTGATTCGAACGGCAATATCGTTTCTGTAACCGATCCTGCAAATAATGCTATTACTTATACCTATGATGGTAATAATCTTACTAAGGTTGTAGACCAAGCCGGAGTTACTCTCGGTCAGTATTCATACACAAACGGCGTACTCACCAAGAGTATGGATAAAACCATTGTGTATAATTCAGATGGTCGAGTTGCATCAGATGAGTATGACAGTGGTGCTTATCTGAACTACACCTATGATGATGAAAATAAAACAATTTCAACTGAAAGCTCTGTTGAAACTACAACATCACAAACATACAATGATGCTTTGTTAATTACATCATCAACAGATGAAGAAGGTAATACAACCGAGTACACCTATGATGAATATTATCGTACTTTAACTGAAACGAAAGACGGCAAGACCGTTACTTATACTTATGATGCCAAAGGTAATGTATTGTCAGAAGTGTCTGACGATGAAGATGCAGAAAATACATATTACATCTATGATACCAACGGTAATGTAATTCGTCAGCAGACAGGCAAGAATTATACCTATTCTGTGTATAATGATGATAGTGAGTTGATTATCTCTGCATCATTAAAGGAAAATTACACGGGTGCTATTCCTGAAAAGTACAGTACTGATTTGACTTGCTTCGATACTGTAACATATACTTATGAAAACGGCATTCTCATTAAATCAGTTGACAGCAAAACAAACGAAACTGTAACTAACACTTATGACGAATACGGCAATAGTGTTAAGGTAACAACTGTTACAGAAAAAGACGGCAGTTCAACAGTAGGCTCTGTAGACAGCACATACGATATTATGGGCAATCTGCTTACATCAATAAGTGGTGATGAAACCTCATCATATATTTATGATAAAGCAGGCAGAACACTTCTTGCAAATGAAAAGGGTGACTGCACTCGTACTATCTACGATAATCTCGGCAGAACGATTCAGGAAATCAGCCCGGAGGATTATGACAGTACAAAAGACGGCTTACCTGCTGAAAATACTTATGCAGATTCAAAGGCAGGACAGACATATAAATATGCTGCTAACGGTACTTTGACAAGCGAAACCAATCGCCTTGGTAAAACAACAAAGTATTACTATAACGACATTGGTTCAAAAATAAGGGAAGAATTTGACATTTACAAATTCTATTACCTCAATCATGGAGAACTTTATCAGGTAAAGGTTGCTAACACAACAACTGTTTCTTACAGCTATGATAATAAGTTCAAACTCATTTCAGAAACTTATGCTAATGACGAGGTTGTCAGATATACATACAATGATAATGGTGACTTAACAGCACAATATCATAACAGCAACGCAAAGCCATATGTAACCTATACATACAATGCTGATAATGAATTAACTGAAAAGGTTAATACAGACACAGGATTGAAATATGTATATGGTGAAAACAACAAGGTAGATGTGTATAGAACCTCTAATAACACACTTGTTCAGTCATATACTGAAACAGAAACCGAAGCAGATGAATCCAATAATATTGATGCAAAAACAGATATTACAGAATCTCATTTCGGTATCAGCTATTCTTCTGTAGTTAAGGATAAGTCCATAAGCTGCACAACAGGTTCAAATACTATTGAGTACAGCTATCAGACAACAGGCACTGATGAAGAAGAAAAGATTTCATCTGACACCGTTAAAATCGGTGAGAAAACTATTCTTTCATCATCATATACATATGACGATAAAGGAAATATTTTATCCAAATCATATGGCGAAAATAACGAGGCAGTCAACACATATGATGATAAAAACAGGATAACATCAACATCATATGCAGGCAAAACAATAAATTATACATATGATACAGATGACCAGCTCACAGCAGTTAATGGTGATAATTACACTGCAAGTTATTTATATGACGGCAGAGGTAATATAACAAGCAAAACTGTAAACGGAGCAGAAACCACATTCACCTATGCAAACAGTGGTTGGAAAGACCTACTTATTGCAGTAAATGATATTGAACTCACTTATGATGAAGTTGGAAATGTTTTAACCTATGGTGACAGAGAATTTACTTGGAATACTGGTAGAAATCTTGAAAGTGTTATTGACGGCGATAACGAATACAGTTATACTTATGATGAAAACGGCGTAAGAACAAGCAAAACTGTAAACGGCGTAACCACATACTACAATATAAGAAATGGTGTTATCATTTCTCAATCAGACGGCACCAACACAATGTATTTTCAGTATGATACATCGGGCACTCCATTAGGCTTCATATATAACGGTACTCAGTATTTCTACATCACCAACCAAATGGGCGACGTGCTTGCAATCACAGATGCCAACGGCATAATTGTCGGATATTATGAATACGACGCTTGGGGTGCTGTAACTTTAGCAGATTCAGATATTGCAAACCTCAATCCTATTCGTTACCGTGGCTATTACTACGATACAGAAACAGGCTATTACTACCTCCAGTCCCGTTACTATGATGCTTCAATCTGCAGATTTATAAATGCTGATATTATTGAAATGGCTCAAGTATCTAAAAATACTATAAATGGCGCAAATATTTTTGCATATTGTGACAACAATCCTATAAATAATAGCGATCCTGATGGATGCTTGAAAATTCCAAATTGGGTAAAAATAGCTATTGGCGTAGGTGGTATAGTTGCAGCTGTAATTGCTACAATTGCATCTGGTGGAGCTGCTTTACCTGCATTAATTTCAGTGTTAAAAAAAGTAGCGGGAGCAATGGCTATTAGTATGGCTATTGAGGGAATTATTGGTTATATTGTTGGAGGAAGGCAAGGACTTAGACAAGGTCTTATAGACGGAGCAATTAATGGATTTATGTGGGGAGGAATAACTTCTGCCCTTTCAGCAATAAGTAAAATAATTTCCATTAATAAATATGGTCAGGTTAAATCAAGCAATTGTTTCGTAGAAGACACGTTGATTTCAACTGAATTTGGATTAATTCCAATACAAGAAATCGCTGTCGGAGATAAAGTATATTCAGCAAATCCTGACAATAATGAAATTGAATTAAAAAGTGTTTCTAAAACTTTTATAAGTTCTACATATGAATTAGTTTATGTTAGTATAAATGGTGATGAAATAGCTACTACAAAAGAACATCCTTTTTATGTTAATAATTATGGTTGGATAAAAGCGGACTCATTAAATGTTGGAGATGAGTTATTAACAAAAGATGGAAGTATTCTCTATGTAGAAGACATAAGAATAGAAACTCTTGATGAACCTATAAAAGTATATAATTTTGAAGTTAAAGATTTCCATACCTATTTTGTAAGTGATTCAAATATTTTAGTTCATAATGCTTGTGGATTTAATAATATTAGAACATTGAAAGAAACTAAAATAAAAGGTTATAAAGTATCTATGGATGTTGAACGAGGTGGTTCTGGTTTAATTAATATACATCTTAAAGTCGATGGAATTAAATATTTTTGGAAATCAGGGAAGTTCGTATCAAAAAGTGGACGGACATTACCAAACTCTATAAAAAATAGTGCAATAATACAAAATGCTTTAAAAAAAGCTTTAGATTATATTAAGGACAAACGTATATGAGTATTTTTAATCATTTTAAGAGAAAAAAAAGCAAAAATAATGAACTAATAGTAAAATTGAGTGAAGATGATATTTTACGTATATTAGTTACAAATTTTCAAAGTAATGATTTTGGTGAATCTTGGGGATATGGAGAATTATTAGGAAGCCCAGGAAAAGATTTAAGATTCATTGGGGTCTTTAGAACCGATATTGATAATGCTCCTTTTAATTACGATATCAAGGATATTGATTCGTCACAAGACTTTTATGATGACTAGAACTTTGAGAATGTTTTTTCGTGTTAAGTAACTTAATTAAGCAGAGCTGGGGAGACTCAGCTCTCACTAAAGAAGTAGATAGAAAAAACAAAATGTATCTATAACGATAAGCGACTTAACAGCACAATATCATAACAGCAACGCAAGACCTTATGTAACCTATACATACAATACTGATACAGGCTTGAAGTATGTGTATAACGGTGATAATGTAAGTGTATATAAGACCACAGATAATTCACTTGTTCAGTCATACACTGAAACAGAAACCGAAGCAGATGAAACAAATAACATTGCTGCAAAAACTGATATTATGGAATCTCATTTCGATGTGAATTATTCTTCTGTTGTCAAAGATAAGTCTATAGGCTATACAATAGGTTCAAATAAAGTGAACTATGCTTATGAAACAACAAAGAATGATAATGATGAAGAAAAAATTTCTTCTGATTCTGTAAAATTCAATGATACGGTTTCACTGTCGGCGAAATATAGTTATGATGATAAAGGCAATAATACCATAAAACAGTATTCCTATATTGAAAATGGAACAGAAAACACCGTAGATTTCGTCAACCAGTATGATGATAAAGGCAAAATCACTGCATTAGGTTATTATGAACCATCTCAGTTTTATACCTATGACAGCGATGATCAACTTATCCGTGTTGATAGCGAATTAGATGAGGCATACACCTCAACCTATTCATACGATGCTCGTGGCAATATTACTTCCAAGAAAATTTATAACCATACGAGAGATGAAAATATAACATCATCCCCGATTGAAACAACAACATTTACTTATGCTAATGTTGGTTGGAAGGACTTACTTGTTGCAGTAAATGATGTTGAACTCACTTATGACGAGGTTGGAAATGTTTTAACTTATGGTGACAGAGAATTTACTTGGAATACTGGCAGAAATCTTGAAAGTGTTATTGACGGCGATAAAGAATACAGTTATACTTATGATGAGAATGGAATCAGAACAAGCAAGACTGTAAATGGCGTAACCACATACTACAATACAAGAAATGGTGTTATTCTGTCACAGAGTGACGGAACGAATACAATATATTTTCAGTATGATACCAACGGAACTCCTCTCGGATTCATCTATAATGGTACACAGTATTTCTATATGACTAATCAGATGGGTGATGTTATTGCCATTACTGAGGCTGATGGTAGTATTTTTGCTCAATATGTTTATGATGAATGGGGCAAAGAACTAACTGTTTTTACCTTAGATGAAGAAAATACTGAACAAGTCGCTGTAGCTTATGCTAACCCACTCCGTTATCGTGGTTATTATTATGATTCTGAAACAGGTTACTACTATCTCCAGTCCAGATACTATGATGCAGCAATTTGCAGGTTTATCAATGCTGATGTCCCAGAAATTGCCAAAGTATTTAAAGCAATACCTGCTGGAACAAATTTATTTGTTTATTGTAACAATAATCCTGTAAATAATAGTGATCCAACAGGCAAAGCCTCTATAAAGTTCATTGGATTTGGAATTCAACTCTGTGTTTCTATTGGTAGACTGGTTGGTGGAATTGAATTTATATTTTATAAATCAGGTTCAAAATGGAGAACGGCATTGTTTGCTTTTATTGGCGGAAGTTCTAATTTTAGCAATGCAAAAAAAGCAGCTAACAAAATTCTATATGGAATAAATTCAATTCGTTCAGGTTTTAATTTAAAAAAACTTTTAAAACTTCCAAGTATTTCTGTATCAATGTTTATAATTGTTGGAAATAGAAATGCAACACTTTCTAACTACACTGGTTGGTTTACAAACTATGGAATTACTTTTAAACATGTTTCTTTAAGTGTTGCTATTTCAAGAACTAAAAGTGTAAAAATAGCGAGTATTTGTCTTGGTGTTTCTACTCAAAAATATGGAGTGAATTTTTCTCAAACCATGTATTTCAGATATAATAATGGAAGTTTTAATATTCTATCAACATTAAAATCAAACATATACAATAAAGTTGCTTGGTTAAAAATGGCGGGAGCGCTGATTTTATGAGTATTATTTATGACATAAGGAATGAAACTCAACCTAAGAATATTTTACTAATAATTTTTGGAGGTGTTTTCATATTTGCCTTTCTAATTGTTTTTATCCGGTTAGTTTTAGCTTTAACAGGAAAAGTCAATCAAAACAAATTAAATATCTTTTTGGACTGCATAGGTATTATATTTATTCCTATACTATCAGTTATACTCATTTCATTCAATGTTAACTCAATAGTGAATTTTAGTAAATATTCAGATCTATTAGAAAACGATGGTTGTATAACAATTTGCGGTAAGCCGGAAAATATAGTGACCTATGAAGTAAATACACACAATGAAGATTTACTTGAATTTACAATAGGCGATGAATATTTTGATACATATAATTTGTATGGAAGTGAAAAACTCACTAAAATACAAATTGATAAAATAGTTAATTCTAAAGAATTAACTATAAAATATGTTAAGGAAAAGAAGATATTATCTAAGGATGAAATCAATTGGATTGTTTATATAAAAGATAATTCAGACAACATAGGAAACAATTCTGTGTGTTCAACCGATTACCCTGAAAAACACAGAAAAACATAGGAACGGTTCTAATGTACTAATTAGTTAAAATAGGCAGAGCTGAGGAAACTCAGCTTTGTCTTTATCATTTAATTCAATAAATATTTTAAATAGTTAAGAGCGAAATACATAAAACTATAAATGATTTACAGTATTCATTGACAAAGATATAAATCTCTGCTAATATTTCAATATAAATTAAATATGTGTTTATGTTTTTAATGGTGTAGATAGTGCCGATACATATAATTAATATAGACTAAATTTAAGTCGTTTACATAGTGATAAACACGCTATGCGAGTGAAGTTAATAGCTCTGCTTGTTCGTGTTACTCACTTATGTAAACGGCTTTTTCTTTTATCAGAATTTGTAAATTAACTGTTAATTATCTGAA
>JAMPEQ010000014.1 GCA_023665085.1 Bacteroides sp. | reverse complement strand
CAACACCTTTTTTCATCTTTTTTATTCCTCTCTTTTATACCCTTCCGGGTGTTTCGGAATCTTCTTTTGATGAAGGCATCTCAAAGTGATATTGTATTATTGATATATAGTATTCAATATACTATTGCTATACTATATATTAGAAACCATATTATATGATTTCTAAACCAGCCGTGTTTCAGTTGGTAGTACTATTTTAGCTTTTTTTATGAATTTGTCAATACTTTTATCGAAATTTTTTAAATTAATTTCATAATCCATAATTACTATCTTTTCATCATCTCTTGAAATAACCTTTGCATTCTCATCAAACCCAAAGGTTTTTGTATTGTAATATGCAATACTTGTTCCTGCAAAAAATATAATTGTTGCAGTAAGAATTATTAATACTATTTTTCTTTTCATTTTCAATTCCCCATTATTTATACTATTAATTCACATATTCTTCGTCAAGGAGCTCACCCAGTGCTGTTGCAAACAATCTGGCTGAGTAACACGCTTCATCCAAAGTATTGGCATCTGTGCCAACCTCAAGTAAAAAAGAATTCTTGGTTTCATACATATTATATCTGCGTTCGGCAAATAGTATCGGACGCATTAGACCAGCATACTTTTCTTCAACCTTGTTTTGAATAGCTAAGTCAAATCTTAAATTATATTCCCAGTCAGGATAGTTTTTCACCGATCCGTATTCCGCTCCGGCAATTATCATCATTCGTGCAGCTTTTTTTCCGTCGATCACTGCTGTTGGCTTTACTTTTGTTTTATTGTCATATGTAATATCATCACGGTGGACATCAATTGTAATTTCTATTGAAGGATATTCCTCAAGGTATTTTTCAATAACCTTGCGTGAAGAATCGTATGCACCGCTGTAATCTTCATCATGTATATTAGTGTCATGGATAACGTTAAAGCCTTGTTTTTCAAGATACTCTACCAGCTCGTCTCCCACCCTCACCATGTTTTTTGAATTTTCATCAGAGCGAAGGTCGAGAGACTTTGTATAATAACCCACATCAAGAAGAGTATAGCTTTCTGTTGTATGACTGTGGTAAACAAGAATTGTTGGTTTAGATTTATCTTGGATAGTGAGTTCAGCCTTCTGATTAAGGAGCTCCTCAATATTGAGCTTGTAAAACGAATCAGGTATTTTGCTCTGGACCTGAATTTTGCCGAAGGAAACCAAATTTCCCCCACCAAAATAAGCCTCCTCACTCGTTTTGCCCTTTACCTTTTCATTTTTTATTTTTTTCTTTTCCTCGCTCATGAGCGAAGCTATATCAGCAGGTGTTTCTTTTATATTTGAATATAGGTCGCTGTCCTTCCCTGTTATTCGCATAACCTGCTGCACTTCCTGTGTGGTAATATTAGTATTGTCATTTTTTTTAGTTTTATCATCCTTAGCTTCAGCAAATTTTTCCGATGCTGACTGAGAGCTGAAAATTGATGCCACCCCTTCATTTATAAAAGTAATTTCTTTTGTGAACGAAGGTGCAAAATTGAAAGTCAAAAAAAGCACTAATATAATTGATATAATATTTATAGAGAAAGTAATAACATCTTTTTTCATATAATCCACCATGATATAAATTGTATTATATATATACCTATGATAAAAAATGTCATAATATGCCAGCTGATACTAGCTGAGCAGCGAAAAAATATCCTGTGGTGTAATATTTTTTTGAAAACAGGTGTTTATCGACATGCCTATAAGCTTTGCTCCCTGTTCAATTACTTTGTCAATTTCTCTCGGTGTTACAAACATAGTATCATCGCTGCTTTCATTTTTTATCACCGAGGTGGATACTACTGTAGGTATGCCTATTGATATTACAGGAACGCCAAGTGTAGTCTCAGATAATTCAAACCTATGATTGCCTACTCCTGAACCGGGTGAAATTCCCGTATTACTAAGCTGGACTGTTGTACCAAGACGTTCTGTTGAAGAGGCTGCAAGAGCATCCACAGCTATAACGCATGAGGGCTTTATAATATCTACTATTCCTTTTACAACCTCAGCAGATTCAATACCTGTATCACCGAGAACTCCTGTCGAAATTCCTGAAACACAAAAAAAGTCCTTAAATATACTATTATCTCTCAAATGGCGTGTGGCAAGAACATAGTTATTGGTTATCGGACCAAGTGCATCTGCAGTTATATCGAGATTTCCTATGCCGGCCACAAGCACTGAGGTCATATCATCAGGCAGAAGAGAGGACAAAAGAGCAGAAAGCTGATCAAGTCTTCCATCAAAAATATCAGTATTATTTACAAAAGAATCCACTCGGCAGGTAATATATTTTCCTATTGGTTTATTTAATATCTCAGCACCATGTTTATCTAAAACAGTAACTGTAGTAATTTCATCGTGAATTTCAACTTTAACTCCGTCAAGCTTTGTTTTATTGACAGATTCAAAAGATTCTACTGCCAAATCAGTGCGATTTCCCATGTTTATCACCCAAATTCAATGTTTTTTCAATAAAAGTATGTCCAAAAATAAAAAAATACTTGCAATTTTAAAAAAGGTATGCTAAGATACATAAGCATAAAAGACACAGGGAGTATTCCCTTTATATCTAATACCTACAATTAAAGGAGTGAGAAATATGCCAAATATTAAGTCTGCAAAAAAGAGAGTAAAGGTAAATGCTGTTAAAGCCGCTAACAATAAAGCTGCCAACTCAGCTCTTAAAACTGCTATCAAAAAGGCAAATGCCGCTATTGATGAGAACGCAGCTAACAAGGATGAGCTTGTAAAAGACGCTGTTAAGAAAATCGATAAGGCTGCCGCAAGCAATCTTATTCATAAGAACTGTGCTGCAAGAAAGAAGAGCAATCTTGCAAAGAAAGCAAACGCTTAATTATCTAAAAATCAGCTCCTGTTTTTGCAGGAGTTTATTTTTTGTTTTAATTTAAGGAGTCTATTTTTTCGACTTGACTTTATTAAGTATAGTCTTTATAATATATATAGACTTTTGAAAGGGGTTAAAATTATGAATTTCAAAAAGATTATTAAAATTATTTCAGCTATAATAGCTATTGCTGCTGTTGCCACTGCCGCTGTATTGGCTATTAAGAAGCTTACAGACAAAAAAGAGCCTGAATATTTTGACGACAACGATTTCTTTGAGTGTGATAACGAGATTGAGATTGTTGAGGCTAAAGCAGAAGAGAACGCTCCTGCAGAGAAAAAAGCAGAAGAAGCTCCAAAGAAAAAAGCTCCTGCTAAAAAGGCTGCTAAAAAATCAGCACCAAAAAAGGCTGAGGCTAAAGCAGAATAATCATACTTAATTGAATATTATCAATAAAAGTCAATGAGCCACTAAACTCATTGACTTTTATTATTCTGAATTTTAAACATATTATAATTTAAACAGCAAAACAGATACTTGTAAACAAATTAAAATAATGGTATCATAATTTATAAATCAATACTTATATTTAAATGTATACAAAAGAGGTTTTTTATGGAAAACAGTATTCAGCAAAACAATAAAATACGTTATGACTGGCTGGACGCTATCAAAGCTTTAGCAATGGCGTTAGTTATATTTGGTCATCTTGGTTTAAACGGAGTAGGTTTCTATCAGGTTTATGCAAGCTTTATCAAGTTGCCGTTGTTTTTTGCAGCATCAGGATTCATTTTTAATCCTAAAAGAACAGATAATGTAAAAGAATTTTTATTGTCGAGAGTAAAAAGAATAATTGTTCCCTATTTCTGTCTGTCACTTATCATTGCATTTATAAATTTCGCTGTAAACGGTTTCAGCATTGATAACTGGTTCAAGTTATATATTTATCCTGTTCTATACGGAACGACTATGTGGTTTTTACCTGCTCTTTTTATCTGCAATATTGCCATGCTGTTTGCGTTTAAGCTAAGCAAAAATAAGGATTTACTGATAATCATAACAGCTGTAATTTCATTGATATGCGGATATTTTGCTGTTTCTGAAACGCATGTTTTTATGAGTGTAAATGTTGCTTTGATTGCATATCCATTTTGTATTCTTGGTTATTATTTAAAAAAATACATTTTAAGCATAAACAAAACAATGCTGAAAATAATCGGTATAGTCTGCATTCTCGCATACATTTTAATTCCAATTATATATAAAATAATCACCGGTAATTTCAATTATATTAATATGTATGACAATGTATATATAAACTATCCTGTAGATATGCTTGCATCGTATACCGGTGTAATCGGTATTTTCATAGTCGCTCAGTATATTAAAATACCAAAGTTTGTATCATGGTTTGGTAAAAACACATTGTTCTATTATGCTTTTCATATACCGGCATGCAATTTCATTCTTTGGATTCTGCAGAATCTAATTTCAGAAAATTTAACAAAAGATTATTTAACAAGTTCTTATTTGAATTCAATAATATATTCTGTAATAACTCTTGTCACATTAATTCTTCTGTTCCCTATTTGCATGCTGACTAATAAATATCTGCCTGCAGTTGTCGGATTAAAAAAGCAACCTCGTAAATAAAAAATAAAGGATGAATTGAAATGACACATTTCTTTAATCTAAACAAAGAGCCATTTGAAAAAATAGCCGAAAACAAGAAAAATATTGAGCTTAGACTTTTCGATGAAAAGAGGCAAAAGGTTAATATAGGCGATAAAATTATTTTTACCTGCAAAGAGGATAACAATAATATTCTGTCTGTTATTGTGACAGACCTTCATAAATTTGAAAGCTTCGAAGAACTGTATAAAAACCTTGATCTTACAAAATGTGGTTACAGCCATGAGGAAATCGGCAGTGCCTGTGCAAAGGATATGGAGAAATATTATACTAAATCGCAGATAAAAAAATACGGCGTACTGGGAATTGAATTTCGAAAAGCTATGCCAAATGATAATTTTAACTGCGGACTGGTTCTTGAAGGCGGCGGAATCAGAGCTCTGTACTCCAGCGGGGTGCTTGATGCATTTTTGGAAAACAATATTGAATTTCCATATGTAATAGGTGTTTCGGCAGGAAGCTGTAACGGAGTCTCCTTTCTTGGAAAAAATATTAACCGCATGAAAAATATTACAATTGAATATTCATGTGATGAAAAATATAAAAGTATTAAATCATTATTCAAAAACGGAGAATATCTCAACTCAAAGTGGATTTTCGGCGAACTGACATATGATATTTACCCTCTTGATTATGATGCATACGACAAGTCAAACGCTGTATTATGTGCAGTTACAACAAACGCAAAAACAGGCAGACCTGAATACTTTTACCCAAAGGATTTCAGAAATGAGTGTGAAGTATTGAGGGCAAGCTGTGCACTGCCTATTGCAACAAATCCGGTTCCATTAGGAAAAGATGTATACTATGACGGAGGTATTACAGATTCTATTCCTTTGAAAAAAGCTTTTGATGACGGATGTAAAAAATGCGTTGTAATACTTACACAGGATAAAACATATGTAAAAAAACCTATGGGGCATGAAAGGGTTATATGCAAAATTCTAAAGAAATATCCCCTGACTGCCGAGAAAGTACTGACTAGACATATTATGTATAACAAACAAAGAGAATATGTTTTTGAACAGGAAAATCTTGGAAACGCACTGGTAATCTGTCCACCGAAACCTTTAAACTGTTCAACGCTGAATGTAACAACCGAGCAGCAAAAGGAAATATACGATATCGGCTATAAGCAGGGACTTGAATATATTGACAGGGTAAAGGAATTTTTGAAATAAATACTCATTGATAAAAAATAAACTCTTCGAATAAATTCGAAGAGTTTATTTTTGCCAAACAATTCACAATATAATATTACGAACAACAAGAATGTATTTTTAATTATTTTAATCTTCATCATGCTCTGCAAGAATTTCTTCTGCTGACTTGTTATAAATATAGTCAATAAGCTTTTCTTTATTCTTTTCTACATTAATACTTATTACAGAATTACCATTAATATTATCATACCACCAGGTACTTTCAAAAGGAACTTTATCCTGAAGATACTCTCCGCCAAGACATCCTGCTGCTTTAAGAGCAATTGAGAACAGCTCGCCTTTTGTCAGGTTAGTTTCAATGTACGGTGCACTCTTGCTTGCCATGCTATAAAGTCGGATTGGTGAAGATTTCTTTGCCTTGCCAAGAATAGCGCTCATAACCGTACGCTGTCTTTTCGTTCTGACAAAGTCAGTATCAATCTTTCTTATTCTGCAGTAGGCAAGAGCCTGCTCACCTGTAAGCTTATATTTACCAGAATCAAGTGTTACATTGCCGTATCGTTTTGGATGAGATGTTACCTCTTTTGCCTCGGCCTTTGTAACATCAACCTCTACGCCCCCTAAGCTGTCAACAAGCACCTTGAACATTTCGAAATCAACAACAGCATAGCCGTCAATTGCCACACCGAAATTATATTCGATAGCATCAACAACACCTTGATATCCGCCTGAGGAGCAGGCAGCGTTAAGACGCTGTTCATGGTCGAGAGTAGGAATATATACCCATGTGTCTCGAAGAAATGATGTCATCTTGATACAATTATGTTTAGAGTCAACAGAAACCATCATCATAACGTCAGAACGGCTGGATTCTGTGTCATCATCGCTTCTGGCATCAACACCCAGCAGCAATATGTTTTTTACGGAATTTGTCTGCATAAGCTGACTGCTTTCGACAAATTCATTTCCCTGCTTGTCCTTGTAATTAATTTTATTTATTACAGATACACCGCATCCAACAACAAGTATTATAAGTGCCAGTAAAATAAGCAAAATAATTTTTGCTATATCTTTAGGACTTTTAATCTTCAGTTTACCCTTGCCTTTCTTTTGCGAACGGCTGTTTTTATCACCATTTCTGTTTCGGCTTTGCGTTTGAGCTTTTGAAGAAAAGCTTTGTCTCATACTGTCGTTCTGCACAGCTCTGCGAACAGGCGGAGCAAAATCATCGTTATAGCTATAATCATATTTATTATCACAAGGATTAACACCCTGGTTGTCAGTTACAACATTACAATTTCTTTCCCTGCTGTTGAAATCAAGGTCAACATGTGAATACCCATAATAGTTTTCATCATCGGGAACAGTTCTGTCTATGTCATTTTCATTTCTTTTTCCCAAAGGATTATATCCCTCATTTTCAAAGCGCGGCACAATACCACCTCCTTAAAAAATCTTACTACAATATAATAATTATTTCAACACTCATTTGTTAAAAAATATTAACAATTTTATTGACAATTTATAGTGATTTATTTTACAATACAAGATAGCAAGTCGGCAAGGCAGTTGCGTACTGCTTTGCAGTATGAGGAAAGTCCGAGCAGCACAGAGCAGGATAACGGCTAACGGCCGCCGAGGGTGACCTTAGGGAAAGTGCAACAGAAATAAACCGCCTCTTTTGAGGTAAGGATGGAAAGGCGAGGTAAGAGCTCACCGAGGAGATGGAGACATCTCCTGCCATGTAAACCCTATCCGCTGCAACATCGACCAAGGAGTTGTTTGCTCGACACATAACCTTGACGGATGGCTGGAGCACCGCAGCAATGCTGTGCCAAGATAGATAACTGCCCACGACAGAACTCGGCTTACTGCCGGCTTGCCATTTATTTTTGTGAGGTAAAAAATATGCTTGTTAATATGCGTGATCTTTTGGCTGATGCGCAGGAGGGCAACTATGCAGTGGGCTCTTTTTCTGTTGCAAATATGGAAATGGTGCTTGGTGTACTGCAGGCTGCTAAGGAGCTGAATGCACCGGTTATTCTGCAGATTGCCGAAGTAAGATTAAAACAAAGTCCCCTTGAGATAATAGGACCTCTCATGGTTGCAGCTGCCGAAAACGCAGACACACCTGTGGCAGTTCACTTTGACCATGGTAAAACTATTGAAAAAATTACTCAGGCACTTGATTTAGGCTTTACATCTGTTATGTTTGACGGATCACATCTGCCTCTTGAAGAAAACATTGCTATGACCAAAAAGGTTATGGAAATTGCTGAAGAATATGATGCAGCCGTAGAGGCGGAAATCGGATGCGTTGGCGGAAGTGAAGACGGAAGCGAGGACATTGCAATCAACTGCACAAAGGTTGAGGATGCAATCCGCTTCGAAAAAGAGACGGGTGTTGATGCACTTGCAATTGCTATCGGAAATGCTCACGGTAACTACAAAAGCACACCAAAGCTCAGATTTGATATCCTTGAAGAGTGTGAAAAGAACACCGATCTTCCTCTTGTTCTGCACGGAGGTACAGGAATTACACCTGATGATTTTATTCGATGCTCACATACAGGAATTAAAAAAATAAATATTGCAACAGCAACCTTTGATATGGTTGAAAAGACAGTATCAGAGTGCTATAATAACAATAGCATCAAAGGTTACTACGACCTGCAGGCTGCCGAGGTAAAGGGTGCTTATGAAAATGCAAAGAAGCACATACTTATTTTCGGCACTGATAACAAAGCATAAAATTTTAACTAAGAGGTAGCATAATATGAATTACATTGAATTTGATATGTCAAAGCCACTGGATTTTATCCCTATCGGCAGAATTGCAATTGACTTTAACCCAACAGACATGTACATGCCACTGTCAGAATCCTCAAACTTTAATAAATATGTTGGCGGATCACCTGCAAACATTGCAGTAGGTCTTGCACGTCTTGGCTGCAAGGTTGGTTTTTGCGGATGCGTAAGCAATGATCAGTTTGGTGACTTTGTAGTAAATTATTTTGACAAGGAAGGCATTGATACAAGCCAGATTACAAGAGCTAAAAACGGAGAATGCCTCGGACTTACTTTCACAGAAATTCTGTCAAAAGAGGAGTCCTCAATTCTTATGTACCGTGACAATGTTGCAGATTTCTGTATGACACCTGAAGATATCAAGGAAGAATACATAGCTTCTGCAAAGGCTATTGTTATCAGCGGTACTGCACTTGCAAAATCACCATCACGAGAGGCTTGCCTCAAGGCAATGATGCTTGCTAAAAAGAATAATACAAGAATTATTTTTGATATTGATTACCGCGAATACACATGGACATCAAAGGATGAAATTGCTGTATATTACAGTCTTGTTGCACAGAATGCTGACATCATCATGGGCTCAAGAGAAGAGTTTGACCTGACCGAAGGCATCGTAGGCGTAAAAGAGTCTGATCCTGAAAGTGCAAAATACTGGCAGTCATTCGGAGCTTCTATCTGCGTAATCAAGCACGGCAAGGAAGGCTCAACCGCATATACAAATGACGGCAAATTCTATTCAATCAAGCCTTTCCCTGCTGTTAAGCTTAAGGGCTTTGGCGGAGGAGACGGCTACGGCTCGTCCTTCCTTTACAGTCTTCTTCAGGGTAAAGAAATTATTGAGTGCCTTGAATTCGGCTCTGCATCCGCATCAATTCTTATTTCTGCTCATTCATGCTCTGATGCAATGCCATCAGCACAGCAGGTTGAAGATTTTATTAAAAAGAGCAAAGAAGAATACGGCGAAATGGTTGCAAGAGTTTAAAAATTTAACTAAAAATACAAAAAGGTCTTGCAGGGTTTTCCATGCAGGGCCTTTTTTAATTGAGGAAACTGTTATGAACAAATCAAAAGCACCAATACAGGAAAGCAAAAGAAATTATGGTGTTGATTTGCTGAGAATGGTCGCAATGATGATGGTTGTTGCACTGCACACATTAAGCAGAAGCGGTTTGCTGACAAAAACTTCTGCAGGATCAATTAAATACGAAACGAGCTGGTTTTTGGAAATAATTTGTTACTGTGCAGTGGACTGCTTTGTTTTAATCAGCGGTTATGTGGGATTAAAAACAAAATTCAAACTGTCACGAATAGCTAATTTATGGCTTCAGGTAACATTTTATACTGTTGGCCTAAATCTGTTAATGTGTGCAGTAAATCATAATTTCAGTGCTGAAAAAGTACTTCACTCATTCTTCCCTGTAATAAATAACACATACTGGTTTTTTACACAATATTTTATTCTCAGCTTTTTCATGCCGTTTATAAACAAACTGATTTTAAGTATGGATACCAAAAAGCTTAAGGCAATATTCGTAATAGGAATGCTGTTCTTATCAATAGTGCCTATGATTACTTATTTTCTGAGAACATTTGACAAAAGCGTTGTAAAAGATTTATTTTTTGAAAACAGAGGTTATTCTGTAATTTGGCTTTCGTTTGTATACGCTCTTGGAGGCATCATAAAGAAATCATCAGAAGAAGGCATAATAAAAAACAGAAAAGCTGTCACATACTTTTTAATATTTATACTTCTTTCATCATTAACATGGTTAATTCACTATATTTGTGTGAACTCAAAAAACAGTATTTCGCACAATTTTATAGTAGCGTATACATCACCGCTCATAATACTTTCAGCAATTTCCCTCTTAATGCTGTTTGCAAATCTTAATATAAAAAGCAAGCCTTCTGTAAAATTGATTTCAATTATTTCACCGGGAGTTTTTTCAGTTTATTTGATACACTCAAATCCATCAATATATAATGAATTTACGAAGCATGTTAAGCCCATACTTGAATACCGAACTGCAGTGGCGATGTTATGTGTGCTTTTTACGGTAATATTTGTATTTATCGTTTGCAGTACAGCTGATATAATCAGATCTAAACTTTTTAAATTATTCAAAATAGACAAGCTTGTTAAAAAGCTTGATAACACAAAACTGAATACACTTATGGATTTATAACAGAAAAAACGGAGAATGCACCTCGGCGTTGGCATTCTCCGTTTTTATTATGTCATTGATTATTCTATCAAAAAATCTATTGTCAATTAATTTTCATAAATTTCTCTTTTCAGAACCGCAATATACGGAAGATTTCTGTAAAACTGATTATAGTCAAGACCATATCCGACAACAAATTCATTTGGTACATCCACACCAACATAATCAGCCTCAATATCCGCTGTTCTTCTGGCGGGCTTATCAAGCAATGTAACAACAGCAATTGATTCGGGATTACGTTTAGACAGCATATCATGAATATACTTAAGTGTTTTTCCCGTGTCAAGAATATCCTCAACAAGCAGAACATCAAAGCCTGTTAAATCCTGACTGATGTCCTTGGTAATTTTTATATTTCCGCTGGAAACGGTTGATGCTCCGTAGCTCGAAGCCTGGATAAAATCAATATTACAAGGTAAATCTATGTATCTTGAAAGATCTGTAAAAAAATATATTGAACCCTTCAGCACACCAACTATAAGAAGCTTTTTGCCTTTATAATCATCCGTGATTTTTTTGCCAAGCTTTTTGGCAATTTCATGCAGTTCCTCTTCGGTAACTAAAATCTTTTCAACATCCTTATTCATATCTTTCCTCCGCTTTTTATCACATTAATTATATCATTTAATAATTTATTTTTTATAAAGTTACTTATGGTATTTTGAATTATTTGCAATGGAAAATGCCCTGTAAACCTGCTCTAGCAGCACCATTCTTGCAAGCTGATGAGGCAATGTCATTTTTCCGAATGACAGTGAATACTTTCCCGCATTTTTTACATCACTGCTCAAGCCGAATGAGCCTCCTATAACAAAGCATATATGTGAACTGCTTTGTGAAATATTTTCTATCAGTGATGAGAAATCAGGGCTAGTATACTCTTTCCCTTCAATGCAAAGAGGAATTACACAAGAGCTTTTCGGAATTTTCTTTAAAATCTGTTTCCCCTCTTTTTCGATAACACTATCAATTTCACTCTGAGAAGGATTATCACTGCATCGGCACTCGTTAACCTCGATAATATTAATCTTTGCAAAACTGCCGAGACGCTTTATGTATTCTGCACATCCGTCGCGCAAATATTTTTCTTTAAGCTTGCCGACTGCAATTACTGTTATATTCATCATATTGCAATCCCCCTTGAATTATTTACAGGAGGAGAAACATAAATTCTGTAATCCACATTAACCCTAAAGCCTATTTCATTAAAAGCTGCCAAAGCTGTCTGAAGTGCAATTTCAGGCATATTGTTTTCCTTACTCAAATGACAGAGAACAAAACGCGTAGTACCGCTTTTTGCAAGCTCCTTTATGTACTCACCACAGGCGAAATTTGAAAGATGCCCTTTATCACTCATTATCCTCTTTTTCAAAGAAAACGGATACGGACCTGCCTGAAGCATAGAAACCTCATGATTTGATTCAATAAAAATTAAATCTGTCCCCTTAAGCACCTCTTTGGCATTTTGAGTAATGTAGCCGGTGTCAGTGCAGACCGACACACTTCTTCCCTCATGCAGATTAAATCTGAAGCCGAGGCAATCAACGCTGTCATGACTTTGATGAAAGCATTTAACCTCAATACCTGCTGTTTCGATATGGTAATCAATCTTTTTTACACGCATACTTTCGGTAATTATATTTTCTTCATACATTTTCTCAATGCATTTTTCAGAAGCATAGACAGGAACATTGTGTTTTGTGCAAAATACTCTTAGCCCTTTGCTGTGGTCTATATGCTCGTGAGTAACAAAAACTCCCTCTATAGTTCCCGGATCTACTCCAATTGCCTCAAGCGCTTCACAGCACTTTTTTGAGCTTACACCTACATCTACCAAAAAATTATGACCTTGGGACGAAATAAAAATTGAATTACCCTTACTGCCCGAAAAGAGCTGACATACCTTTGCCATATTTTCCTCACTAAAAAAGCGTATCATAAGTACTAGCTGAGGTATCGTTACAACACCTCAGCTCCATCAAGATACGCTTTGATTTAATATATTTTGATTTATCCAACATTTGAAATTGTCTCTGAATCGACATCACTGACTGTTACGCGCTTTATATCAGCACCAATTGAACTGAATTTTTCAACAACATCCTCATAACCTCTGTCAATATAAAGAATATCCTCAACAGTAGTTTCTCCCTTAGCCGCAAGACCTGCAATAATCATTGCCGCGCCAGCACGAAGGTCAGTTGCCTTTACATTTACACCGTCAAGCTTGTCAACACCCTCAATAACTGCAATCTTACCGTCAACCTGAATATCAGCACCCATGCGAAGAAGCTGACCTACATATTGAAAACGGCTGTCCCATACACCTTCTGTAAGAATACTTGTGCCCTTTGCAAGTGACAGAAGAACTGCCATCTGCGGCTGCATATCCGTTGGAAAACCAGGATGAGGCATTGTTTTGACATTGCACTTTGTGAGCTCTTTAAAACGTGTTACACGAATAGCATCGTCGTACTCAATAATCTCTGCACCTGCCTCAATGAGCTTTGCACTTATAGACTCCAGATGCTTAGGAATAATATTCTTAATAAGAACATCTCCGCCGCAGGTTGCAGCTGCAACCATATATGTGCCTGCTTCAATCTGATCAGGGATAATTGAATAAGTGCAGCCGTGCAGTGTTTCAACCCCGCGGATTTTAATTACATCTGTTCCTGCACCGCGGACATCTGCACCCATTGAATTAAGAAAGTTTGCCAAATCAACAATATGCGGTTCTTTTGCAGCATTTTCAATGATAGTAAGGCCTCTTGCAAGAACTGCAGCCAGCATTACATTCATTGTTGCACCAACAGAAACCTGATCCATATATATTGATGCACCAACCAGCTTGTCCGCCTTAGCACATACCATGCCGTCAATAGTCTCAACTGTTGCGCCAAGCATGCGAAAACCCTTTGTGTGCAGATCAATAGGTCTTGTTCCAAAATCACATCCGCCGGGCATGGCAACCTCTGCTCTTTTAAATCTGCCAAGCATTACACCAATAAGATAATAGCTTGCTCGAAAACGAGAAGCCAAATCATAAGGAACTGCCTTAAATGTAACCGAACGTGAATCAATTTCTATTGTATTTTTATTTATCATCTTAATTCCTGCACCCATGCGGTCAAGAATTTGAATTATTAAGCTAACATCACTGATGTTTGGAATATTTTCAATGCGAACAACGTCGTCACAAAGAAGAGCTGCAGGCAAAATAGCTACTGCCGCATTTTTTGCACCGCTGATACTTACTTCGCCGAAAAGCTCATGCCCGCCTTTAATAACAAAGTTTTCCAAGCATCATTCACCTCTCTCTTTACAGGTATTATATATCAAGTTTTAAGTATAAAAATCGAACTAATATTATACTTTGCATTCAGCAAAGTTTTATGTATGCTAATAAACATTCATATTATAGCAAAAACACATATTAAAATAAATCATAAACATAATATTTTATCCAAAATGTAACCAATGCTAAAATATGACTAAATTGTGCATTTGCGTTTTTTGTATACTATATATTGTATAACGCAAAATTATTTTGATTTATTAACAAAATATTGTATTTTGAATTAGTAACAAAATAGTAACACGCTGTAATCCAATTGTCAATAGCATATTATAATAAAACAAAATAAATATTTTTCGCTAAATTATATCTGCCTGATTATTATATTTTCCTCCTGTCAGAATATTATCAAAAGCAAAAATTAATTTTTTTAAATCATTATTTTTTTTGAAAATTTTGCACGGAATTGAAATTACAGACATAACCAATCTGTAATAATCACTGTCTTTTTCATATTTAACTCTGCTTCCGTCCAGAGCTGAAAGCCATATTTCATCTATAATTGAAATCAATCTTTTATTTTGATATGCACAAAAAGCATCTTTATCAACATATTCTGCAAGTCCAAGGTGCTTAAGACGGCGATATACATCTGCCACCGTATCTCTTTTAATATTTTTCAATATTCTTTTAATCAAAGGAAAAATCACTGAAAATTTTTCACCATTGAGCTGAAGAGCAGTCAGTCTGTCTGCAAATTCCTGTCTGCAAGGCGCATCAAGCACTCTGTGAATAATCGACACTGCATGAATGCGCAGAAAATCCTGTGCATCAACTGATCTGCCGTTAATCAAAAATGTATCAAGATACTCTACCTCATAGTTGAGTGTCATATCATCATTGACTATAACATTAACAATCGGTGCAGGATACCCCACAAGAGAGCCTATATTAACCTCTTTAATGACATTACCGTTTTGTGATTTGAAATCTGTTGTGTTCTGTATGTGAGAGTGACCGACAAACATATATTTGAGACCTGCATCAGCAAGACGTGAGGCAACATATCCCCTATCTGCAACACATGTACCGCCTCCGGTTAAAAGAGGACTGATATGCGGTGTGAGCAAATGATGCTCCATACCGATAATAATACATTTATCTTCATAGGCCTTTTTTATCTGCTCTTCAATCCATTCAAAATGCTCTTCAGTGAATCCTGCATGATTATTTGCATTCTTATCATCATTAAGTGCCAGCAAACGAACATTGTCAGAAAGCTGAGCAACATAAGAGCATGTACCTATATGGGTTGTATAAACACTCAAAGCATCACCAACACCAAAATCCTTATAGAATTCGGGCAGCTTATTGCTTGGCATTACCTCAACATCATTTGAGACGTCATTATCCTTAAAACGTCTTGGATTTTCGTCACAGCACCAATCGTGAGTTGCTGTAATAAGATAAATTTTTTTGCTTTTTTTCAGCCTGTACAGCTTTTCTCTAAATTCCAGATGAGAAACCATTTCACCATCATTCGTAACATCTCCTGCAATCATAACGGCATCAGTATCGGAACACGCTATTTTCTCAAAGGCTGCATCGATAATATCACCTGTCTCAGCAAGGCATTTTTGATCTGATCCTGAACGAAGCTGATACGCCCTGCCTGATACACCAAGGCTTTTGCTGTAGTGGTGAGTATCTGCAATAAAAGTTAATTTTGTCATAAGTCACCCCGTATAAATTCACTTAATTTGCTCTATTTTATCTCCTGTTACAAAATAAACATGATCGGCAATATCCATCATTGGCTTGTCATTCATTGAATCAGTATAAAAGTTATCAATATGCCCGTCAGGATAAAGCTCTTTAAATATTTTCACCTTATTTTCAAGAAAGCAAAGACGAATGAATTTTCCTGTACTCTTATCTATTGACGAGCCTACATAATTTTTTATATTCATTCGCTTCATAATTTCATCAAGCAGAAAATCGGTTGAGCCTGAAACGATAACATCATCGTCCTTTCTTACTTTTTCATACCACGGCTTGATTTTATGCTCATTTTTATCCCAGAATTTTTTTACATCCTGTTCAATAGTATCAATTTTAACATAGTACCCCTCAAGAAATCCTGCATATGCCTTTATTGCTTCCTCCACTGTAAAAAGATGAAAGCTGTCTTTAAAATAAATCCACAAAAGCTTAGGCACATATTTCCATATTCTAGGATCTGTTTTTATGTAATAGACAATGAAATCCACAAGAGTTTCACCATCATAAATTGTATTATCAAAATCATATACATTCATAAGATATACCTCTGCACTTTATTATAGTTATAATATCATAATGTAAAATCATTATCAATCTTGACAACAGTGCAAAAAAAATATATAGTAGAATAAGTATATCTAAAAAGTACACAAATATTTACAGGAGATAGGCTTGTGATTATATAATACTAACAGCCTACATAAAAAATGGAGTTAAAGGATTATATTAAGACAGATGTTGTAATTATCGGCAGCGGTGTTGCAGGTTTGTTTGCTGCTCTTTGTCTGCCGAAGGACAAGGATATTCTTGTTATTACCAAAGAGAATTTAAAAGAATGTGACTCATACCTTGCACAAGGCGGGGTATGTGTACTAAAAGATATTGATGATTTTAACTGCTATTTTGAAGATACAATGAAAGCAGGACATTATGAAAATAATCCTGAATCAGTAAAAGTAATGATAGAGTCATCAACAGATGTTATCAGCAAACTTATTGAGCTTGGTGTAAATTTTGACACTGCTGATGATGGTGATTACGATTACACAAGAGAAGGTGCACACAGACAAAACCGAATTCTTCACCACAAGGATGAAACAGGAAAGGAAATCACTGCTACTCTGCTGAACATAGCTAAAAAGAGAGCAAACATTACTCTTGTTCCTCAGACTACGATGATTGATTTTATTGAAAGCAATAATATCTGTCAGGGAATTGTCTGCGAGGATGAATATGGCGAAATGGGTGCAATTCTGGCAAGAGATATCGTTCTTGCCACAGGCGGTATAGGCGGATTGTTCATGAATTCTACAAACTATCCTCATATTACAGGTGACTCATTCGCCCTTGCAATCAAGCATGGTGTTGAGCTTAAGGATATGAACTATATTCAAATTCATCCGACTACACTTTACAGCAAGAAAAAAGGCAGACGTTTCTTAATCAGCGAAAGTGTACGCGGTGAGGGTGCTATTCTGCTCAATGAAAACGGAGAACGCTTTACTGACGAGCTTCAGCCAAGAGATATTGTAACCGATGCAATTGTAAAAGAAATGGCAAAGTTCGGCACAGATCACGTTTACATAACTTTGCCGTCAATGAACACCGAAGAGGCAAAGGAAAGATTTCCCAACATCTTTGAAGCCTGCATGGAGGAAGGTTATGATATAACCAAAGACAAAGTTCCTGTCACCCCTGCTCAGCACTATATGATGGGCGGAGTAAAGACAGATATTAACGGAAAAACCTCTATGAATCATCTGTATGCTGTCGGTGAAACAGCCTGCAATGGCGTTCACGGACGAAACAGACTTGCATCAAATTCCCTGTTGGAAAGTCTTGTATTTGCAAAAAGAGCTGCAAAGCTTATTTCTCAGGATTCAAGTGACAAGCCAATTGATATGCCTAACATAAATCTTGATGCTTATGAAGAAAAAGAAACCAGGGAAAAAGAGTTCAAAAAGCTTATCATGAATGAAATCAAAGGAAAGGACAGAGAATTCTATGATAAATGGTGTAACAATGAAGATTAATGTTGATGATTATATTCTCAACACATTAAAAGAAGATATAACATCAGAGGATGTTTCAACAAATGCAGTTATGCCTGAGGACAAGCAGGGTAAAGCTGAGCTTATCTGCAAGCAGGACGGCATTATCTGCGGTCTTGATATTTTCAGAAGAACATTTGAGCTTCTTGACAGCACAAGCAAATTTGAGGCAAATTTCAAAGACGGTGACCGTGTAGCTGCGGGCGATCTTCTGGGCGTTATTTATGGAGATATCAAAGCTATTCTCAGCGGTGAAAGAACTGCACTCAACTATCTGCAAAGAATGAGTGGTATTGCTACGCTGACAAGAGAGTATATGGATGAGCTTTCAGGATATGCAACAACACTTCTTGATACAAGAAAGACTACGCCAAATATGCGTCCGTTTGAAAAATATGCTGTTACCGTAGGCGGTGCAACAAATCACAGATACAACCTTTCAGACGGTGTACTGCTTAAAGACAATCATATCGGTGCTGCAGGATCAATAACAAAAGCTATACAAATGGCAAAGGCTTATGCACCATTTGTACGAAAAATTGAGATTGAAACAGAAACTCTTGAACAGGTGCAGGAAGCACTTGATGCCGGCGCAGATATCATTATGCTTGATAACATGAGCAATGATACAATGAAAAAAGCAGTTGAAATGATTGACGGCAAGGCACAAACAGAGTGTTCGGGAAATGTAACAAAATCAAGATTAAATGAAATTGCTGAAATCGGTGTTGATTTTGTATCCTGCGGTGCACTAACACATTCTGCACCGATAATGGATGTAAGCCTGAAGAATCTTACTCCAATTGAATAAAAATATTTATTAACAAAGAAAAACCACGAAGCGCATATAAAAAATTGAGCTTCGTGGTTTTGTTTTTTATGAATTATTACTTTTTAACTTCTTTTTTCTGAGAATTAAGAAAGCAAGAGCAAAAAATGCATATATTGCAATCCAGCAATAATAGCTTCTGCTGATATGATTTCCTCTGATTACCGAGGTGATTACAATTGCAACAATTCGTCTTCCGATATTAAGTGCCAAAGCAACAATCTGAAAATCGCAGATTAGCTTTGCACCTCCGATATTTGAATACATTGCAGCTGCCAGAAGTACAATCATTGCAGCAGTGTAAATAGCAAAACCGGCAAAGTAGGAATAAATCATTGTATCCATTCTGTTTTCAAGATAGCTTCCCACAACACTCTGAATTTCATTTATAAAAGGCACAACAGCAAGTGTGCAAATAATCGGAACAGGTGTAACGTATTTCGGAAAGCTTTGTTTTCTGTAAAGCTTTAACAAAGCCAGCAAGAATATTACAACGGAAACATTTTTAACAATATAATATATGATATTTGCATCAGGAGAAATCTGCTCAAGATGTATTATATCAGGCGGCATCATGCGAACACCGAATATTGCCATAAGAATTCCATAAAAGCAATCATTTGACTTTGTAATAAAAAAGTATACAACCGCGACTAGTGCGGTAAAAACTATTGCCTCTGCAATAACAAGCTCCTTAGTAGGCTTAATTGTCAGACTCAGCACTCTTTGAATTATGTAAACACCGAAAATTATAATTGCCGAAGCAATACAATAAACTTTACCCTTGGTCAGCTTTACTTTCAAAACAAAAACCCCCGATTAATTTGATGAAGTCGGAATGTAACGACTTATTGAATCAGCAAGCTTATTGATAGGCATAGTTTGAATAATAACCTTGCCCGGTCCTTCAACAACAGTATTAAACAAGCCTTCACCGCCGAAGAAAATATTTTTAGCACCCTTTACAGTCTGAATATCCATTTTGCATGTGCCTTCCATCATGACAAGATGACCTGTGTCAAGAATAATCTTCTCGCCTGCTGCAAGATTATATTCAACAGGAGTACCGTCAATTTCTATAAAAAGAATGCCCTCGCCTGTGAATTTCTGCATAATAAAACCTTCACCGCCAAACAGACCTGCACCCAGCTTTTTTCTGAAAACCGTGCTCATTTCCACTCCGCTTGTTGATGCAAGGAATGAACTTTTCTGACAAATAAGCTCATCACCCTGACGAAGCTCAATAGCTTTAATTTCTCCCGGACAGCATGAGGTAAATGCAATCATTCCGTTACCGCCTATGCTGGTATATCTGTTTTGAAACATCTTATCTGCAGACAGCATTCTGCCGAGAGCCTTGCCAATACCTCCGTTTGTAGTTGTCTTCATCTCCATATTAGGACTCATCCAGCTCATTCCGCCGCCTTCAGTAATAATCTGCTCACCTTCACTGAGGTAGCACATTGCTACAGGAAATGGTGATCCCTTAATTTCATACTTCATAGTATATTACCCCTTTTCATTAATGATTAAAACTATATTTAAAATACAGACTATCTGCAACCGTGCCATCATCATATTTTATAGGCTTATTTGTTTTTTCATTGCCGACAGCTTTCATTCCCGCCTTTTCCATAACTCTTTTTGAACCGATATTGTTTTTATCACAACATCCGATTAAAAAAGCTATGTCCTGCGTTTTTGCATAATCAATTACGGCACTCAATGCTTCGGTAGAAATTCCTTTGCCCCAAAGCTCACAATCAAGCTTGTAGCTGACAGAGAAGCTGCCTTTACTGTTTTTCAGAGGCAAAAGCTCTATAAATCCCCTCATTCTGCCGTTATATACAATAGCCCAGCTATAAAATGATTTATTATAATAGCGGCGAAATCTACCAAAAATTAACCTGAAAACCTCCCATTTTGTAGGCGGCTTTTTTGACAGAGAAAAAATTGCAATGTTTGGATTAGTAAACCATTTTGAAGCTGAAAAATAGTCAAAAAGGCAGATTTTTCTTAACAGTATACGACTGCATTTGATTTTTGAAGTGCCTGTATTTCTGTTCATAAATGTCTCCGAATTATAAACTTCTTTCAAAATTTATGGTATCATAAATATATCATTATTGCAATAATTTTTTGTTGCAATAGCAACACTATAGGTATATAATTATGATGAAAAAATATGACAATTAATTTTAGGGAGATAAAAATATGAATGCATTTCTTGACAAGGATTTTTTGCTGAATACCGAAACTGCAAAAAAGCTGTTTCACGAATATGCCGAAAACATGCCTATTTGTGATTATCACTGCCATCTGAGTCCTAAAGAAATATACGAAAACAAAGCACCGAAAACCATAAGTGAGCTTTGGCTTTCAGGAGACCATTACAAATGGCGTGCAATGAGAAGCTGCGGTGTTGAAGAAAAATACTGCACCGGTAATGCAAGTGATAAAGAAAAGTTTGAGAAATTCGGATACACTCTGCAATACTGCATCGGAAATCCGCTCTACCACTGGGCCCACATTGAGCTTCAGAGATATTTCGGAATTGACACACCGCTCAATGCAAAAACTGCTTCTGACATATACGAAAGAGCCAACAAGGCAATTTCCGACGGTGATTTCAGACCACAAAGCCTTATTAAAAAAAGCAATGTAAAAATTGTATGCACAACTGATGATCCTGTTGACAGTCTTGAATATCACAAGCTGTTAAAGGATGTAAAGGATTTTGACTGCAAGGTACTTCCCTCTTTCCGTCCTGACAAAGCACTCAATGCACATCTTGACGGATTTGCTGATTACATCAGAGAGCTTGGAAAAACTGCCGGTATAGAAATAAACAGCCACAAAGATGTTATAACTGCACTGCTTAACAGAGCAGATTATTTTCACAGTGCCGGATGCAGAATTTCCGATCAGGCATTTGACTATGTTCCTTTTTCTGTTGCTGAAAGTGACGATGAAATTGAAGAAATCTTTAAAAAAGCAATGAATGGCGAAAAAATCACTGCAGAAGAATGCGATAAGTACAGAACTCCTGTACTCATTGCCCTCGGTGAAAAATATCACCAGCTTGGCTGGGCTATGGAAATTCATATCGGTGCAATAAGAAACAACAATACACTTATGTTTAATAAGCTGGGAGCTGACACAGGCTTTGACTCTGTAGGCGACTGCGAAATTGCACAGCCTCTTTCCAGATTTCTTGACGAGCTCAACAAAAACAACAAGCTTCCTAAAACAATCCTTTTCAATCTTAATGACAAGGATAATACTGTTCTGGGAACAATGCTTGGAAATTTCCAAAGCTCTGATGCACAGAGTAAAATCCAGTTTGGTCCTGCATGGTGGTTTCTTGACACAATGGACGGTATGACAAATCAAATGAAAACACTTGGTAATCTTGGTGTACTTGGCAAATTTGTAGGAATGGAAACAGACTCACGCTCATTCACCTCATACGGCAGACACGAATATTTCAGAAGAATTATGTGTGCTCTTATCGGCAAATGGGTTGAGGACGGCTGGTATGCCTATGATGAGGATATCCTGAAGGAAATCATTCAGGGCATCAGCTATAATAACGCTATTAATTATTTTAATTTTGAATAAACGGAGGATAGAAAAATGAATTTAAATCTCAGACCAAAAGAAGAATGTGAATTCGACGAAATATCTCTCGGCGAAATTATGCTTCGTCTTGATCCGGGCGAAACAAGAATTAAAACTGCACGTTCATTTAAAGCATGGGAAGGCGGCGGAGAATACAATGTTGCCCGCGGACTTCGCAGATGCTTCGGACTTAAGACAGGTGTCGTTACTGCTTTTGCAGAAAACGAAATCGGTTATCTTATGGAGGATCTTATTTTACAGGGCGGTGTTGACACATCTCTTATCAAATGGATGGAATATGACGGTATCGGAAGAACTGTAAGAAATGGCATTAATTTCACAGAGCGCGGTTTCGGTATCCGCGGTGCTGTCGGTGCATCAGACAGAGGCAATACTGCTGCATCTCAGCTTAAACCTGAGGACATTGACTGGGACGACATCTTCGGCAGACGAGGTGTTCGCTGGCTGCACACAGGAGGTATTTATGCAGCACTTTCTGAAACTGCTGCCCAAACAGTTATTGCTGCCGTAAAAAAAGCCAAGGAATACGGCACTATCGTATCTTATGATCTTAACTATCGTCCTTCACTTTGGAAAGGTATCGGCGGTCAGGCTAAGGCTCAGGAGGTAAACAAGGAAATTGCAAAATACGTTGATGTTATGATTGGAAACGAAGAGGATTTCACTGCATCACTCGGTTTTGAGGTTGAGGGAAATGATGCTGATCTTAAAGAGCTTAACATGGACGGATACTATAATATGATAGAAACTGTGACAAAGGCTTATCCTAATTTCAAGGTTATCGCTACAACTCTTCGTACAGTTAAAACTGCTACAGTAAATGACTGGAAAGCAATATGCTGGGCTGACGGAAAAATTTATAATTCACTTGAATATCCGGGACTTGAAATTCTTGACAGAGTCGGCGGCGGTGACAGCTTCGCATCAGGACTTATCTATGGTCTTATGACATATGAGGATGCACAGAAGGCTGTAAACTATGGTGTAGTACATGGTGCACTTGCAATGACTACACCGGGTGACACATCTATGGCATCACTCAAAGAGGTTGAAGCTAAGGTAAACGGTGCAGGCGCAAGAGTACAGAGATAATAACAAAATAAATTTAATTACTTACAGGAGATAATTATGGCTAATAAAATTGAAACACTTGCAAAAATTCAGGAGGTTGGTATCGTTGCTGTTGTTCGTGCAACCTCAATTGAGCAGGCAGAAAAAATTACAGATGCTTGTATAGCAGGCGGAGTAGCTGCTATTGAGCTTACTTTTACAGTTCCGCACGCAGACAAGCTTATTGAAGCAATGAAAGCAAAGTACAATTCAGGAGAAATCATTATCGGTGCAGGTACAGTTATGGATGCAGCTACTGCAAGAATCGCTATACTTGCCGGTGCAGAATACATTGTTTCACCTTACTTTGATCCCGAAACAGTTAAGACATGTAATCGTTACGGAGTACCTTCAATGCCGGGTATCTATACACCTACTGAGGCTGTTCACGCTATGGAATGCGGTGCAGATGTGCTCAAGGTATTCCCAGGTGATATTGCAGGCCCTGCTTTCATCAAGGATATTCATGGTCCTATTCCTAATGCTGTTATGATGCCTTCAGGCGGTGTTGATGTTGACAATGTTAAAGACTGGATCAAGGCCGGTGCAATTGCCTGCGGTGCAGGATCATCACTGATTGCAGGAGCAAAAACAGGTGATTATGATAAAATCACAGAAACAGGTAAACTCTTTGTTCAGCGCATAAAAGAAGCAAGAGCAGAAATGGCAAAATAAAACCGTAAAATCCATTTACAATAAAAATTACATTCGGCAGTTCACAATGAACTGCCGAATGTGTTTTTTTATACTGAATAACAAAAGTTATACAAAAGCTAAAGCCATCTTCGTTTTTTCAGCCAGAAAAACAATGCACAAACCACTGCCACAGTGAGAACAATAACATAAATATAGCCATATTTCCAATCAAATTCAGGAATATATTTGAAATTCATTCCGTACCAGCCTACGATAATTGTTATCGGAAAAAATATCGTTGTTAGAAGAGTAAATATTTTCATCGACTGATTCAGCTTTATATCAAGATAAGCCTGATAGCTGTCCCAGATGTGATTTACACTGTCACGCAGAAGGTCAATTTTTTCTTTGAACCTGTCTGCTTTGCGTGCAAAGGTTTCTAGGCTTTTAAGTTCCTTTGGATTAAATAGTTCATTCTCATTTTCTGCCAGTCTTTCACATATTTCAATAACCTGTTCATACAAACTTCTATAACTTAACAAATCATTTTTCATAAGCAAAATTGATTTATTAAAATTATTATCTGTACTTTCGCTGAACACAGCTGTTTCTAAAACCGACATATCTGACTGCAGTTTTTCCAAATTACCTTTATAGCTGTCCATAAGCTCTTCAAAAAAGAAAGCTGTGATTTTTTCTTCCGTAGCATTAGGACATGATATTCTTGATGTGAGCTTCATAAAAATATCTCGATAGCTTATTTTACTGCCTGCCGGTGTTACTGCCAGTAAAAGATTTTTTGCCACAAACAGCGCAGTGTGGCAGTCAAGCTCGTCAACATCAAGCTTGACAAGGCAATAATCATCAAACAACTCAATTTTAGGCGAAAAAAGCATTTCATTTTCACGGCATTCCTCAAATGCCTGCGTAGAAAAGCCAAAGCTTTTATAGATATCACCCAGCTCATTAACATCAACATATCCGATTGTAAGAATTCCCCTGTTTATTTCATCAATAGATATGCTTACAATATCATCCTCAAGCTGATAGAACATATTATCACCCAAATATTAGTATAGACAAATGATAATATTTCAAAACAATAATATGAATATAAAAAAATCCCTGCAATCCAAAGACTGCAGGGATATGCAATACTATAAAATTACTGCTCAACAGGATAAACAGAAACTTTCTTTCTGTCCTTACCCATTCTCTCAAATTTAACTGTGCCGTCAATAAGAGCGAAAAGAGTGTCGTCCTTACCGATGCCAACATTATTACCCGGGTGAATGTGAGTTCCTCTCTGGCGATAAAGAATATTGCCGGCAAGAACAAACTGACCATCAGCTCTCTTAGCACCGAGACGCTTTGACTCTGAATCACGGCCGTTCTTTGTAGAACCCATACCTTTCTTATGAGCGAAAAGCTGTAAATCTAACTTAAGCATTGTTACACCTCCGATATATCACTTTTATGTTTTCAGGATAATCCTTTTCAAGTTCAGTCATATGAAGCCTGAAGCCATTTAGAATATCCTGTGCCGGTGAGGCATCTTCAAGTATCATCAGCTTGAGATAACCATCATCAGCCTGAGCATCAGCATCAAGACCGATTATTTCGGTGACTGTGTTTGCAGTCATAAGGCAAGCACTGGAAACAAATGCACAAACAACATCCTCTCCTGCTTCACCGCTTAAAGCGTGACCGCTTGCTTCAAATCCGCATAATCCATTGATGCCATTGAAAAATTTTATTTTAATCATTACGCATTAATCTTGGTAATCTCAACCTTTGTGTATGGCTGACGATGACCTTTCTTGCGCTTTTCATCCTTCTTAGGCTTGTAAGTAAATACAGTAATCTTCTTACCCTTGCCATTCTTAAGAACCTTAGCAGAAACAGTAGCATCTGCACAATCCTTGCCAGCTTTGAAGCTGTCTTCAGCACCTACAGCAAGAACTGTATCAAAAGTGATTTCTTCTTCAGCTTCAACACCGAGCTTTTCGATGTAGAGAACATCACCTTCAGAAACCTTATACTGCTTACCGCCTGTTACGATAACAGCGTACATAGTCCAAATATCTCCTTATTCAAGTCTCGCTACGATAGGCGTATACATAAATTATATAACTTAAAGCCTATAATATGCGGCTTAATGATTATACCATAAAAATAATAAATGTCAATAGTAAATTATTGTTTATGTGCATAAACTACGCTTTTTTATTGTTACTATATTTGTGCTTACGCACGGTCGTATCATTCTTTTGTGTCGCAAAAGAACGATACCAAGAAAACGAATCAGGGGGATAGCCTACGCTAATTCCCCCTGATAACCCCCTCGGAGCGTGTGCCGCGCGCACAATGCACACTGCGGCACAGAATGCTAAACAATATTATCTATTCAGTTTCGGGTTATTGGTTCTGCCGAGAATATAATCAGCAGAAACATCATAATAATCTGCAAGCTTAATCAAAATGTCAGACGGAATATCTCTTAAGCCGTTTTCATAACGGTAATACTGGGGCTGTTTCATATTAAGATATTTTGCAATTTCGGTTTGGGTTTTATCATTATCTTCTCGCAAATCCCTTATTCTCTTGTAAAATGCCACAATATCACCTCTGCATTTTATAACTATTTGGTTATTGACACGTTATCATAATTATGCTATAATTTTTCAAATTATAACCATTAGGTTATAAAGGAGGATTTACAAATGAAAGAGAATACTATATTCTGCAATTATTGCAATGCTGAAATTTCCAATTATTTGGAATTATGTGCAAAATGCGGAAGACGGATTAAAAAGCAATCCTTTACAAAAGTCCAAGTGAAGACTTTATATAATAATGTTTATAAAAAATAAACCTTTACAAATAATAACTAATATGATATAATCATTTCGCTGTAACGATATTACTCGGTTATGGGTGCAAACTCTTTGAGTGTCACCTATCCCATTTTCTGTGTTTATCGCATTCGGCAAATAATATCAAATGAGGTGAAAATTATGACACAGGCTGAAAAACAGGCTATTATCGCTGAGTATGCTACTCACGAGGGCGATACAGGTTCTCCTGAGGTACAGGTTGCTGTTCTCACAACAAGAATCAATGAGCTTACAGAGCATCTTAAGGTGCACAAGAAGGATCATCACTCACGCCGCGGTCTTTTAAAGATGGTTGGTCACAGAAGAAATCTTCTTGTTTATCTTTACAACAAAGATATTGAAAGATATCGTGCTCTTATCAAAAAGCTTGGTATCCGTGATACTCTTGACAGATAATTGTCAATCAGGCAGGCACTATTTTTTACACAGTGCTTGCCTTGTTTACTTTTTTCTTACATAATTTAAGGAGGGGCAGACAATAGTAGTAAATTGAGTCTATACGCAGTGTGTAGGTTGAATTTATTACTATTGCACCTCCTTTCATTAAAATAAATTTATTCAGAAATGAGGTATGTAAAATGTTTTTCAAAAACTTTAAAGTATGGGAAACTGAACTTGCAGGCAGAAAGCTTACACTTGAAACAGGCAAAATGGCCGGTCTTGCAAACGCTGCTATAATGGCACGCTACGGCGAGACAGAGGTTCTTTGCACAGTAACTGCATCTGCAAAGCCAAGAGAGGGCGTTGACTTCTTCCCTCTTTCAGTTGACTATGAAGAGAAAATGTATTCAGTAGGCAGAATTCCGGGTTCTTTTCTTCGCCGTGAAGGAAGAGCCGGTGAAAAGGCAATACTCACATCACGTTGTATTGACCGACCTATCAGACCATTATTCCCTAAGGATTTAAGAAACGACTGCTCAGTTGTTGCAACAGTTATGTCTGTTGATCCTGACTGTTCACCTGAAATTACAGCGGCAATCGGTGTATCTGCTGCAATTGCAATTTCAGATATTCCATGGGCAGGCCCTATATCATCAGTAAATGTAGGTCTCGTTGACGGCGAAATTGTTATCAATCCAAATCTTGAGCAGAGAGAAAAAAGCGACCTTGTGCTTACAGTTGCTTCAACTGCTGATCTTGTAGCTATGATTGAGGCAGGTGCAAACGAGATTGATGACGAAACAATGTTCAATGCAATAATGGCAGGTCATGAAGAGAACAAGAAAATTGTTCAGTTCATTAATGGTATTGTTGATGAAATCGGCAAGCCTAAATTTGCTTATGAATCATCAGATCCTGATCCTGCAATTATGGCAGAAATCGAGGAATTCTGCATTGAGGATGTTAAGAAGGCTCTTGATACAGATGACAAGCTTGTTCGTGATGAGGCTCTTCTTCCTATCTATGCAGCAGTTCATGAGAAATTTGACGAGCGTTTTGAAGGCAACGAGGGCAAACTTGATGAAATCATGTACCTCGTACAGAAGCACGTTGTAAGAGCATGGCTTAAAGACGAGCACAAGAGAGTTGACGGCAGAGGAATTGACGAAATCCGTCCTCTTAACGCAGAAGTTGACCTGCTTGCAAGAGCACACGGCTCAGGCTTGTTCACAAGAGGTCAGACTCAGGTGCTGTCAGTTACAACTCTCGGTCCTATGAGCGACTCACAGATGCTTGATGGTCTTGACGAGCAAACCGAAAAGAGATATATTCACCACTATAACTTCCCATCATACTCTGTTGGTGAGACAAAGCCATCAAGAGGTCCGGGAAGAAGAGAAATCGGTCATGGTGCTCTTGCAGAAAAGGCACTTATTCCTGTTCTCCCGTCAGTTGATGAATTCCCATATGCAATAAGAGTTGTATCAGAGGTTCTTTCTTCAAACGGATCTACATCACAGGGTTCAATCTGCGGCTCGACTCTTTCACTTATGGCTGCAGGCGTTCCTATCAAAGCTCCTGTTGCCGGTATCAGCTGTGGTCTTATCACAGGTGATGACGGCGTTTACGGCGACTTCATGACAATGGTAGATATTCAGGGACTTGAAGATTTCTATGGTGATATGGACTTTAAGGTTGCAGGTACAAAGAACGGTATCACAGCTATCCAGATGGACCTCAAAGTTCATGGTCTTACACCTGAAATCATCAAAGAAGCTTTTGAGAAAACTCATAAAGCAAGAAACTACATCCTTGATGAAATCATGCTTCCTGTAATCAGCGAGCCAAGAAAAGAACTTTCAAAGTATGCACCAAAGATGTACACCCTTTCTATCAATCCTGAGAAAATCGGTGATGTTATCGGTAAGGGCGGTAAGGTTATTCAGGAAATTCAGGCTGACTATGATGTTAAGATTAACATTGAAGAGGATGGCAGAGTTTATATCAGCGGTGTTGACGCAGAAAAGTGTGAGGGCGCAGTAAACATTGTTAAGCTTATTGCTACTGATCCTGAAGTTAACACTTTCTATAATGGTATTGTTACAAGGATTATGAATTTCGGTGCATTTGTTGAAATTGCGCCGGGCAAAGAAGGTCTTGTTCATATTTCAAAGCTTGATGTTAAGAGAACTGAAAAGGTTGAAGATGTTGTTAATGTTGGCGATTCAATTGCAGTAAAATGCATCGAGATCGATGATCAGGGCAGAATCAACCTTTCAAGACGTGACTACTTAATTGAGGTTGAGGGAATGACACCTGAAAACGATATTGACGAAGCACCAAGAAAGCCAAGAAGAGATAACAGACCAAGAAGATAATCTCAAATAATCCTAAGCCGTAACGGAATTAAATCTCCGTTACGGCTTTTTTGTGCTTTCAAATAGCTTGTATTATTTTTTCAGCCTTGACAATCAGAATATATAGTGATAGAATAACAAAAAATTTAATAAATCTGTTTTTTGGTGTTGCATTATTGCATTCAAGGGGAAGTTCGGTGAAAATCCGTCGCAACCGCCATTACCGTGATTTAAAATTATACATATTTTAATAAGTCGGAATTCCTGCTGAAAAACAGGGTTACCTGTATACACTTTTGGGTAGGAAGAGTGCAACCGTTTTATGTGAGTACCAAAGAGCAGCTGCATTCTTTTGGATTTTTTGGCTTGCAAAAATTATGTTGCACATTTTTACGTTTTGTAGAAATGTGCATTTTTATTTGTAAGAGATTGGAGCAAATATGAGCAAAATTACAAAAGAGCAGTGCATTTTTATGATACAGCAAAAAACGGAAGAGCTTGGACATTTTCCTAAAAAGTCTGATTTTGATAATGAAACAGTAAACATGATTAAATCATTTTTCGGTCCATGGCCCAGAGCCTTGGAAGCAGCGGGTGTAAAAGCACCCGATCTGAAGAAAATTGAACAAAAGCGTGAAAAGCGCCGTCGTGCCAAAGAAAATCAAATCAAATACAGGAAAAAACATTTTAAGGAGGAAAACAAAGAATGAAAAAAAGATTATTGTCCCTGCTGCTTTCAGTATTGATGATAACATCAATATTGCCGGCAATACCTGTATTTGCAAGTACTGCATGGGACGGAAGCACTAAAACCGAACCTATTCAGACAGATAATGTTTATCAAATCGGAAGCGGAGCTGAGCTTGCCTGGTTTGCAGAAGAGTCAAAAACCAGCTCAAATATAAGTGCCGTTTTAACTGATGATATTTACCTCGGTGAAAATGAATGGACACCTATCGGTCTTTCAGCAAGCGGATATCCGGCAGATGCATTCACAGGCACATTTGACGGTCAAGGTCATACTATATCAGGTCTTTCCATTAATACAAGCAATGCATTTTACGGATTATTTTATTGTGTTTATGGAGGCACAGTAAAAAATTTAAGTGTAATCGGTAATGTTTCAACTACAGGAAATACCGCAGGAGGTATTGTAGGAAAAGTGCAGGGCGGCAGTGTTGAAAACTGCTCTTTCAGCGGATCTGTTACAGCAAAGGGAAACTATGTCGGAGGTATAGTCGGCAATATCGTATCTAACAGCAAAGTGGCATCATCTATTACAGGATGTTACAATGCAGGTGAAATAAATGGTAGATATGCAGGCGGTATCCTCGGCTACACAACAGCAAAAACGGTTATCTCAAGCTGTTATAACACAGGTACTATAAATGGCACAACACGAAGTGCAGGTATTTCCGGTCAGCAAACTACAGGCTCAATCAGCTATTGCTATAATATAGGTAACAGCAGCAGCGGCATATGCGGTTTCAGCAACGCTGTTATTACTAACTGCTACTACTTAAATGACGAAACAACTGTCCCAGGCGGAAGTGCATCAGGATATGAAAAAATAACTGACACAGCTTCCCTTTTGTCAAATTTGAATGCAGATGACAATAAGCTGTTTACAGAAGACACAAAAAACAAAAATAACGGATATCCTGTTTTTATCTGGCAGAACAAATTAACTCCTGAAGAGGAAGCTGCTGAACAAAAGAAAAAAGAAAATCTCGAAAAGGTCAAAAGGGCTGTTGAAGAGCTTACATTAGATACACTGACAGTAAAGGAAAGCTGCACTTTAAAGCTTCCATTAGAAATAAACGAGTGCTCAGTAAGCTGGAGCAGCAGTAATACTGATATAATCAGCAATAATGGTGTTGTTACTCTCCCCGACAAAAATATTTCAGTCGTTACTCTTACTGCAGAAATCACCTGCGGTGAAGCAATCGAAACAAAAAGCTTTGACATCAATGTATGGTCTGAGGATATAGATGCAGATATATACCTGCAGGAAATTCTTAACTCAATGGAGTATAATTTTAAGTCCCTTCAGCCTGTTTATGAGCAGGACACAAATATTATTTTTAAATTTCAGCAAATTTTAAAAAACAAGGGATATGACGGTGTAACAGTTACAATTAATTCTACGGAAGACGAAAATCTTATTTCAAAGAACGGTAAAATTAATTATCCGATAAATTCTGACAACAGCTATGCCGACGGCAAACAAGTGCAGGTATTTTTCAATCTGACCTTTAATGACAAAACTGTAATTTATCCAACAACTAACATTTATTCCCTTTTAGTGCCATGGGATACAAGTAATGTAAAAAAATCTCTTGAAAGCTCTGCAGACACTGTACTCAGTGAAGAGACTGTCTGCGGTGAAAATGAGTCATTAAATTCAGTTTCATCAAGCTTGAATTTGCCTTCCTGCATAAGAGGAGACAAGTATTCATTCGCATGGATTAACTGGACAAGCTCAGACGAAAAACATCTGGCAATAAGTGATGAAAACCGACAGGGCAGTGCCGATGCCATCTATAACGCTTATACAGGAAATATTTATCGTGACAGTACAGAGCACATTGTTACACTGACTGCCAACATTACAAATCCATCAACAAATGTTACAATAGCAAAGGAATTCGAGATTACAATCAATCCATTATCAAATGAAGAAATCGATCAAAGCCTCGATGCAATGAACAAAATTCTTGCCTGCTACACAGCAGACAAGCTGACAAATTCAGCAACCAAAGAAAAGCTGAACCCATCAGCTGTTGACAATGATATTCAGCTTATTATTCCAAGCAAGGTTGTAACAGCAGAAGAGCTGGCAGAGCTTAATTACGGAAAATACTGGGATTACTGGAACTATAAATTTTCTGTTACAAGCTCTGATACAGATGTAATTGAAATAAACAGCTTCAGAGCCTATGTTTACAGACCTCTCGGTGAAAACAACACAGCAGACAAGCAGGTAACTCTCACCATAAAAATAGAGAGCAAAACTAACCCTAATCTTTTTGCAGCAAAGGATATAACTGTTAATGTTAAGCATTTGAGCCGTGCAGAAATAAACGCTGCACTTGATTTAATGGATCAGGCAAAGACGAATTACGCAAACGGCTTGCTTGGCAATAATGCTGACACATATAGTATAATTGACAACTTAACGCCTTATAAGCAAATTGTATGGAACAATGATAAATCCGGTGTTGATTTTATTTACCGTCATTCCGATATACAAGGCAATGGTGTCATTGTTGACGAATTGCCGGACTGGGAAGAGCAGGAGGACTGGAGATTATTCCGCACAAGCGACAAAGATTTAATTTCAAATGAAACTCTTATCTTAAATCAAACTCCTGACGAAGACACCTTTGTTAAAATAAACAGTGTTCTTACTGATGAAACACTTGGAAAATATTATACTAAATTTATTAATGCAAATAACTATGATGCAGAGGCATTGGCAAAATTCAAACAGCTTTACAAACAGCCTGTAAGTGCATATGTTATGGCTGTAGGTGCTGGAAATTATACTGACAGCTTTGCTGTTATGCCTTCATCAAACAAGGCATCTGCATACAGTGCTAAGCTTGCATTATTTAAGAAAAAACTTGACAAGCCAATCAGCGTAACTTTTACTCTGCTGGGACTTGACGGAACAACAATGATTTCAAAAACTACTGAAAACTCCTTTACAAAGGGCGCAACTGTATTTGAAGTATTCAAGAAATTACTTGCTGATAACAACATGTACTATACAGCAAAAGGAAGTTATGTTTCATCTGTAAATGGTCTTGCTGAAAAAGATTATGGTGGAAATTCAGGCTGGATGTATACTGTAGGAAAGGTATTTGTAAATTCATATATGAATGCACAGGAGCTCTCCGGCGGAGAAGATATTGTTGTTATGTATGTAAGGGATTACACTCAGGCAAATGTATTTAATAATTCGTCTGACAGCAACCAAAACAAACCTGATAACGATAATTCTTCTAACAATACAAATAATGCAAATTCAGACAACAGCAATACAGACAAAGGTGAAACTGCAAATCAAAATAATAATTCAAATAATTCGTCTGCTGCAGCAGATAATAAAAACAACATTGCTGTAAATGAAAAAACATCATCTGCTTCAGACAAAAACAACCAAACTCAGTCTGATAATGAGAAAACCACAATCAGCAACAGTGCCGGTGATAATACTGAAAAAAAGGCAGAAACAAAAACCACAGCAGAAGAAAAAGAGGAAGATAAAAGCAACAGCACGGAAAATAATTCTTCAAATTCAGAAGAAGGTAACAGAGGTTCTGAAACTGATAAGAATAGTGATAAAAATAATAACAAAAAAGGTATTATTATCTTGTCTTGTATTGCATGTGCAATACTGCTTGCATTGATTTTACTTTTAATCCTGCTGAAAAAGAATAAGAAAAAAGAATAACGAAAACTAACTAAAAAAGAGAAGTTCAATTGAACTTCTCTTTTAATTTATTTATTCATATTTAATTAGTATTTTTCTTTTCTTTTTTAGGCTTAAGGATACCAAAAACAATATAATATATTGGAATTGTAAGAAAAATTATCCACGTAGGATGCCATACACTCATACACATACCATAGGTAAGATATACGCCTGCAACAAAAACAGGATAAGCAAAACGATTAGGATCACGGTGCTTTACCGCTTCAATAAATGATTCAATAATCGGTATCAGCAGAAAAATCAGCCAGCTGTATTTCCATCCGTTTTCAAGTGCAAAGCCTACAGCAAGAAATGCAATTATTGAAAGGATCGGCACAAGCGCCTCAATCATACTGAAAGCCTTATGATGCTTTAAAATATATTTTTCATCAATGCCGTCAATATGAACACCACGGCCTTTGCCTATATGAACACTTTCGCCCTTATTTGTTTCAACATGTATTCCCGAAAAATCTATATCAACCTTGTCAGTGCCATTATGAACATGAATTCCGTTTTTAAAGCTTACATATTCTTCAGCCGCTTCCTCAGCTGTTTCTTCTGATTTCTTTTCAGGCTTAACATCGGAATTAATAAGCTCGTCAATTGTAATGTTATATACCTTTGAAAGTGCGATAAGATTATCAGTGTCGGGGCTGCTTTCTCCCCTCTCCCATTTTGAGATTGCCTGACGCGATACTCCTATTTTTTCTGCAAGCATCTCCTGAGAATATCCTGCAGATTTTCTGCACTCATAAAGTCTTTTAGCCGTTTCCATATTCATTTTTATCACCTCATAAAAATCATAACAGATTTTACGTATTTTATCTATACATTCTGCATGGAATTTATGCAACTATAGGTTGCATAGCCAAACATTACAAACTTTATTTTAAACTATTCGTTAAGATAATTTACAGTTTTTACAATTTCTTTGTTCTTAAGATAAACTCTCGGAACTCTTCGTGATATACTGCAGGCAAGCTCGTAATTAAATGAATGTGCTGCATTGCCGACCTCTTCTATAGAGATAAAATTATTTCCCTGCTTTCCAATCAGAACAACCTCATCCTCAATTGAAACACCCTCTATACCTGTAATATCCACCATAAACTGATCCATACAAACTCTGCCGATAATATCGGCATACTGACCTGCCACAAGCACCCTGCCCTTGTTTGAAAGACAGCGCGGATAGCCGTCTGCATATCCTACAGGAATTGTAGCCACAACAGTTTCCTCATCTGTTACATATGTACCGCCATAAGAAATCTCTCTTCCCGGCGGAAGAGTTTTTATATGACTTATATGAGTAACCCACTCGAGTGCAGGTTTGATGTCAATCAGGCTTTTATCGACCTCATCGGAAGGGTAAAGTCCATATGTAATTATTCCCGAACGCACCATATCAAAACATTCATCAAAAACCATTATACCGGCTGAATTATTTAAATGCTTAATCGGAATTTTTACTCCTCTGCTTTCAAGCATACCGCAAAAACTCTTAAATAACTTTTGCTGTTCGACAGATTTTGTCAAATCACTTTCATCTGCTGTTGCAAAATGAGAAAAAATACCCTCAGCATAAATATTAGGCAAAGAGCAGATTTCACTGCAAATATCAGCACTTTCTTCTGTTGCCTGAAAGCCGATTCGGCTCATGCCTGTATCAATACAGAAATGAAACGGTACATTTTTATTCCGAAATACTGCCTCCTTTGACAAAGCCTTAGCATCATCCAGCGAAAACACAGGGATTCTGAAATCATTTTTTACTACATCATCGAACTGATGAGGTGAAACTGAGCCCAAAATCAAAATAGGAGTAGTGATACCGCTATTTTTTAACTCAATAGCTTCTTCCACACAAGCAACACCAAAAAAATCACACTTGTTCTCAAGAAGTCTGCCAACCTCAACTGCACCGTGACCATAGGCATCTGCCTTAATAACTGCCAGCAGTTTTGCTTTACCGCCTATTATTTTTAAAACATTATCAATATTATGTTCAATTGCATCCAGATCTATTTTTGCATAAGTTCTCTGATACATTACTTCGCCTCTAATCAAGATTATTATATAGTATTTTAATACCGACAGCAGAAAAAGTAAAGCACTAAAATACAAATTTATATAAAAAGAAAAAGGCTGCAACTGCATTTGCAACCTTTCCCTCTCTGTTATTACAAACTATGGAGGACCAGAGTCTAAGGTGGTGCGGCCCACCTCAAATTCATTTATATTATAGTGTATATTGCATAATTTGTCAAGTTATTGTTTAATATTTTTATTCAATTTTGCTATTATCATTTCAAATTTGACTTCATTATTTAAAAATAAAGTTTTACTAGTGATATTTTTAGGACAGTAATTTACCAAAATTTGACATAGAACATTTGTTCGTATAACATAGTAATTGAAAGCGGCTCTTAGCTGAAGCAGAAATATTGTTAAAACAAATCAAAACAGCATATAATCTCCTCAGCTCATCCACTCTAGACAAACAAAAACTGAGCCTTATTTTGTTCGGCTATCGTTTGACTACGCTTTCCGGCAAGAGATAAAATTTATCCGTTTTGCCTTATCACATTATGAAAGAAGGATAGCTATGACTATAGAACAACTTGCTGACGAATACGAACAGCAATATAAAATCCTTTGTGCAAAAATGGATGGCCTTAGGCCTCTGCTTCGCATTTATACAGGTGAGGATTTAGTAACGCTGCGAAGAAAAATTAAAATTTATTACACAATGGCATGTGAATGTAAAAATGTATCTTCTTTACTTTCTGCATACTATGACGAACAGGAGGATAAATATGGTAGATTTAATTGATGCTTATATTTCAACAGACGGCGGTTTTGACGCTCTTGACAGCTTTGACGAACAGAAAATCATGCTTAGCGCAATGAAAACGGTTTTTCCTATCATAATAGAAAAAGAACTGACTTCAAAGCAGAATATCTGCCTTAAGCTATACTGTATACACCACAAAAGCCAAAAAGAAATTGCCGAACAGCTTAAACTGTCACAGCCGACAGTCTGCCGTCACATTCAGACAGCGAAGGAGATAATAAATAAGTATTTAAACTATTGCTACTTTGCTGTAAAAAAATCAAATGAACAGTGGCTGAAAATTTACTAAAATATTCGCTTTAATACTGCACTTGGGGCAGGTTTGAATCCATCCAAACAGGAGTCAAACAAAATAAGGTTTGACTCCTGTTTGGCTATTCTTTCAGCCGATACAAAGACAGCTATTTTAAAGAGCCTGCTCAGCCAGGTATTATCATCATAAGAATGCCAAATTGAATCTTTCTTTATCAGATAGCATTCTGACCTAACAGCCCACCACCTCCAACGACTGTAATCTGCATTAAAATATAAAATAAAACGCACCTCTTTATTTTATGAGGTGCGTTTGCTTTTTGTTAAAAACAAAACCTTATCTATGATAAAACATTTATTATTTAGACGCTGAAATAATTACTTGCATTATCATAAATATGCCGTATATTACAGGCTGGTGAGCCAGATATATCCAGAGGCTGTTTTTTCCTATAAGGCACAAACATTTACTGTGTTTTTTATACATTATTACAGGCAATTGTTCATCAAGGGCAAGCTTTCCGATAAATGCACCGAAAAGAAAAAGAAATATCCATGGTATAACAGGAAAGTAATCAGCGCTGAAAAAGCTGCTGTTATGAAAGCCGAAGGGTGCAAAAATATTATTCTGATACATTGCTTCAGGCAGATTTATAAGTCCAAAGAGCATTTTTTTATTATCTATTCCATAAAACAGGAAAAACAAAACGGCACTTACCACTGCCCCCGCCTTATAGTTGATTTTATTTATAGCAGGCATAAGAAATCCCGTTATGACCATGCACACACCAAGGCAATGCAGAATTCCGAAATAAATTTCTGTTTTTTCAAAATTAAGCATCGGCATAATAACTGCAGTAACCAAAGTTATAACTGCACCGCAGGCTGTCACTATCAATCCTCTTTTTATTGAATTACGCGAAAGCCTTGTGCACATTCCCGAAATGATAATAAATATTGCCCAGAATATAGGCTGAACAAGGCAAAGAGCATTAAACACCTTATATCCCCATCCAAAGCCAAGAACATCACCGACATCAAGAAAGGCATGGTGCAGAATCATACAGATTATAGCGAATCCTCTTATTTCATCCAGCATATAAATACGTTTTTTATCTTTTTTCAAGCAATCACTCTTTTCGCACTTTTTTCATTATATATAATATTACCATATCTGTTTAATATTGTATATAATAAAAATATATGTTATAATGGCAAAATGAGGTGTAGAATATGAAAGAATTTATTAAAGTGCTTACAGCAGAAGCAATGACTATGGTAAACAATACTAACACTGCCGTCTCTGTCAAATCGGGCTCACTTCCGGTATTTGCAACACCTATGATGACAGCACTGATGGAAGAAGCCACCTGCTATGCAGCTGCTGAACTTCTTGACGAGGGTGAAACCACAGTAGGAACTGCAATCAATATTTCTCACGACAAGGCAAGCGGTATAGGAAAAACAATAACCGCTTATGCAGCATTAAATGAGGTTGACGGAAGAACGCTTTACTTTGATGTATATGCAAAGGATGACGAGGGAGATATAATCGGCAAGGGAACTATAGAACGCTTTGTTGTTATCAAGGATAAATTTATGAAGAGGGTGAACAAATGAGATACCGTGCAGTAATATTTGATTTTGACGGAACAATTTGCGATACCGGCGAAGGTATTTTAAAAAGTGCAAAATACGCACTTGATGCTTTCGGCTACGACACACCTGATTATCATGAGCTCACCTGTTTTATCGGTCCTCCTCTTATGATAACATTTCAGGAGGAATTTCATGCAGATCCCTCAACTGCTGATGAGCTTGTTAAAAAATTCAGAGAACGCTACACCAACGAGGGAGTATATGAAAGCTGTCTTTATGACGGTGTAAAAGAGCTTTTAGCTGCACTGAAAAAAGACAACATTAAAATTGCAATTGCATCATCAAAGCCCACGGAATATATTGAAACACTGCTGAATCGATTTGGAGTACGCGGATATTTCGACGTAGTGTGCGGTGTCAGCTTTACTGCTGACTGTGAGCCGAAATCCAGCATCATTGCCAGATGCCAGAAAGAGCTTGACATTCCGGGCAATGAAATCATAATGGCAGGCGACAGAAAATACGACATTGACGGTGCTAAAGCAAATATGATTGACTGTATCGGAGTTCTTTGGGGTTACGGCAGCAAATTTGAATTCATTGAGGCAGGTGCAAAATTCATTGCTGAAAAAATGATGGATATTGAATCCATTGCCCTTGGTTTTTACGAACAGACTGAAGAGGTGCAAGGCATATTTGCAGGTAAAATAATAACTGTGCATCATGATAAAATAACTCTTTCTGACGGAACAGAGGCAAGACGAGAGGTTGTAGAACACCCGGGCGGTGTAGCAATAGTCGGTCTGACAGAAAACAACGAAATTTTGCTTGTAAAACAGTTCAGATATCCTTATAAAGAAACAATATATGAGATCCCCGCAGGCAAGCTTGAAAAGGGCGAGGATCCGCTTGAAGCAGGTATAAGAGAATTCAGTGAGGAATGCGGTGCTGAAGCAGAATGCTTTGAACCAATGGGTGAAATATATCCTACTCCCGGATATACAAGCGAAATAATAAGGCTGTACTGCGCAACAGGCTTAACCTTCGGAGAACAGCATTTAGATGATGATGAATATCTTGATGTAATAAAAATGCCGTTCAGTGAATGCATGTCACGAATTATGAGCGGCGAAATCAAAGACGCAAAAACTATTATAGGCATACTTAAAATAAAGGAAATAAAAAATTTATGATAGCATATCTTGACAATTCTGCAACAACAAAGCCTTGTGAGGAAGCTGTCAGTGCAATAAACAAAATGCTTACAGAAAGCTGGGGTAATCCCTCAAGCCTTCATGCACTCGGCATACAGGCTGCCAAAGAGATTATAACTGCACGAACTGCAATAGCTGAATCACTTGGTGTATCAAAAGAAGAGATTATTTTCACCTCAGGCGGAACAGAGGCAAACAATCTTGCACTGTTCGGCAGTATCAAAGCAAAAAAAAGAGCGGGAAACAGAATTGTTACCACAGCAATTGAACACGAAAGTGTTTTGCAAAGTGCTGAGGAATTGGAAAAGCAGGGATTTGAGGTAATTTATCTTAAACCTGACAAATTCGGCAATATCAGCAAGGAGCAGATTTTTGATGCTGTAAACAAGGATACTATTCTTGTTTCAATGATGTATATCAACAATGAGGTTGGCTCTGTAATGCCTGTAAAAGAATTAAAAAAGGCAGTTAAAAAAGCAAATTCTCCTGCTCTTATTCATATTGACTGCGTTCAGGCATACGGCAAAGTCAACATAAACGCAAAAAAAATCGGCGCAGATTTAATAACTGTTACTGCACATAAAATACATGGTCCTAAGGGCATAGGTGCTCTTTATATAAACAAAGAAGCTAACCTTACCAATCAGAATTTTGCAATGGTTTTTGGAGGAGAACAAGAAAGAAAACTTCGTCCAGGAACAGAGTGTGCACCGCTTATTGCAGGCTTTGGTGCGGCTGTTAATGCACTTCCGTCTCTCAAAGAGCAAAAAGAAAAAATAAAAGAGCTTAATACTTATACAAAGGAAAAGCTGAAATCAATCGACGGGATAAAATTCAACAGCGGTGACAATGCATCACCCTATATAATAAATTTATATATTCCTACATTCATGAGAAGCCAGACAATTCTGCAGGAGCTTTCTGCAAATTATGATGTTTATGTAAGCAACGGCTCTGCCTGTTCAAAGGGCAAAAAGAGCCATGTGCTTTCTGCCATGGGTGTCAGCAGCGAGGTACTTGATAAAAGCATCAGAATCAGCTTTTCAAGATACAATACAAAAAAAGATGCAGATATGCTGGTCTCTGCGCTTAAAGAGCTGATAGAAAAGCATCCACTATAATAATTAATATATTGACAACAGGGATAGCCCTGCTTTGAAGAGGTAAATTATGAAAGAAATCATACTTGTAAAAAATGGTGAGCTTGCTCTTAAAGGTTTAAACCGAAACAGCTTTGAGGATAAGCTTATTAAAAATATGAAACACAGAATTAATGAATTCGGCAGTTTTGAATTTACAAAAAGCCAGTCAACAATCATGGTAGATCCTATTGACGATGACATTGATCTTGACGATGCTGTTGATGCATTATCAAAGGTATTCGGAATAGCTGCTCTTTCACGTGCGTGCGTTTGCGAAAAGGATATGGAAAGCATAAACGCAACTGCCTCGAAATATCTTGAAGAACAGCTGGAGGAGGCTAAAACCTTTAAGGTTGAGGCAAAGCGTTCTGATAAAAAGTTTGCCCTGAAATCACCGGAAATATGCCGTGAGGTTGGCGGATACCTGCTGTCAAAATTCAATAATCTCAAGGTTGATGTACATAATCCCGAGGTTACCGTTACCGTTGAGGTAAGAGACAAGTATGCCTTTGTCCGCGGAAACAATATCAAAGGTGCAGGAGGTATGCCTACCGGTACAAGCGGCAGAGCAGGAATTCTTATCAGCGGAGGAATTGATTCTCCTGTTGCTGCTTATATGATGGCAAAACGCGGTATTGAGCTTTGTGCAATTCATTTTGCCTCACCTCCATACACATCTGAACTGGCAGAGATGAAGGTTATGGAATTACTTAAAAAAGTCGCAAAATATTCAGGCGTTATCACCACCTATGTAGTGCCATTTACTAAATTACAGGAAGCAATAAGAGATTTATGCCCCGAAGAATATTTCACAATTATCATGCGCAGAATTATGATGATGATTTCAGAAAAAATGGCATTATCGCAAAACTGTAGTGCACTCATTACAGGCGAAAGCGTTGGTCAGGTTGCAAGCCAGACAATATATGCACTTGGCTGTACAGACTGTGCGGTTGATATGCCCGTATTCAGACCATGTATAGGCATGGATAAAGAAGAAATAATTGCCATTTCAAGAAAAATAGACACATTTGAAACATCTATTCAGCCCTACGAGGACTGCTGTACAGTATTCACACCTAAACACCCGAAAACAAGACCTAACATTGACGACGTACTCAAGGCAGAAAAAAATATTACAAACCTTGACGAGCTTATGGAAGAGGCTATCAAAGGTGCAAAGAAGGTAATTATTAAGTAATGAGTGAAGAAAAAGACGAAATTGCAAAGATATTAGAGGATTATCAAAAGCAAAAAGAGAGCAAAAATAGAGGATCTCAGCCTGATGCTCCGCTGCCGCCACCCATAAGGCGTGAAGAAATAATAGACTTTGCAAAAAATGAAGAAAAGCAGGAAGAAAAAAAGAAACCGAAAAAGCCTGAAAAAACTTCTGAAGAAATAGAACGCGAAAGGCAGAAAAAGCTTGAAAGAAAAGAAAGAGCAAAGAAAACTGCTCTTTCAATACTAAAGAAAATCAAAGCTGTTCTGTTTAACAAAATAACACTTATTGCCGTTATTGCTATAGCTGCGGCTGTTGCACTGTTTTTCAGCATAAGGGAAATTGTTCATATGTCAAGTGTGGCTTATTTGAAACCATATGAGCAAAAATATGAAATTGAATTCCCTGAGGGAATGATTGAAAAATATTGTGATTACTACGGAGAAAATCAAAGCACAACAGGATTTCTTGAAATCAGTGACATTAATCTGAGCTCTCCTGTCTATGACAAATCATCCGAAAACTATCCAAAAAGCGAACAGACGAGAGAAAATGCAAATCAAGGAAATTTTGTGGTTTATCTTAACAGCAAAGAGCTTGAAGTGGTTTATTCCACTGCAGATGAATATAACAAATCTTCTGCCGTAATTCAGTATTCTGACTTATTTAATGAATACAGCTTTAAAGTTGTAGGAAGCTTTTATACAAATATAAATACTTATGATGATAACGGATATGTATTCCCATATAATACACCTGAAGAAATGACAGATGACAGCCGTATTACAATGTGCAATAAGGTGCAGAGCAGATTTATTTATAACACGGGACTGACACTGACAAGAAACGACAAAATGATATTTATTTCATGCCCAACTGATTTCAAAAAGGATTTTCGATTTGTAGTTGTAGGTATTATGAGAGAAAACACCGATACCAAGCTTACAGCAAAAGAAAAAAACGACACGCATTACCCTCAAGCCGTTTATGATGACAGAAAACAGAATAATCCATACAGATTAGCTGGCCCATGGTATCCTGAAATTGTAATTACAAATGGTGGGCAAGAAGAATATATAACCATGCAGGAAAGTGATTACAGTTTTAAGCATCCTAAACTGGACAGAGAATAAGTGATAACCTAAACCTGCCAAAAGCTTTTTTAACTCACTGTTCAAAAAACATCCCGTTATGACATTTCTTAATTAAGAAATGTCATAACGGGATTTAATTTGTCTTCGTAGAATTGTAAAATATTCTATAATATATCGTTTTTTATATTTTCAATGATATTATCATTTTTGATTTTCTTTATGGAATAAAGCATTGTTAATCCCACAAATAATACAACTGCGATAATAACTATTAAATACATAACAAAATTGAACTCATAAGGTATTTTTCCATCACCTACTATTTTTGATAATAATATATTAATAGCTATACTTATAGGTATTGATATCAGCAACGAATCTGTTCCGTAGAATATACTTTCAAGCGAAATCATCTTTTTAAAGCCCCTTGGTGTTATTCCAACAGACTTTATCATTGCAAGCTCTCGCCTTCTTGACGCAATGCTTGTTGTTATAGTATTAATAATATTCACAAAGGTTACCATTGTAATTAATGCTATAAAGCCATACATAAACACTTTTATAACTTTGTTCATCTGTACAATATTAAGTGCATAACCATAGCTGTCTCTTATCCATGTGCTGTTATCTTTAGCATAGTCAGGACGATCGTCAAAATATTGTTTGATATCCTCGCAAACCTTTTCGTGATTATCTGTTTCAACGCCGAACATCAGAGTATAATCACCTTCGTACTCATTAAAAATATCGACAATAGCCGGTTCCGTACTAAGTGGAGCATAAGCACTGATCGTTCTCGGTGAATCCAGATTGCAGGCATAATTGTCTTTGTCATACTCAACTATACCGGTAATATCAACAAAGGTTTGATGCTCGAGTAATTCCTGAAAAAATGCCTCCTGCTCCTCTCTGGAGAATCCATCATCTTCGTCATACTCTTCACATGGTTCATTAGTCAGAACACCACCGATAATATTTTCATTGAATACCTTGTCGCCGTTTTCCTTATGGTCGATATTATTCATAATAACACATTTTGTGCGTTTGTTTTTCACTTCATAATAAGGCTTTGGATCAATGCCGTTCTTTTCACACAAGGCATCAAAATCGTCATCATCAATATAATTTAACACGATTGAAACATCATCCCATAAATTTTTATATTTTTTTGTTGTATTGTTTTGCTGTGTTATCAGGTCAGTATCACCTTTTTTATATTCATAGCCATAATTATTTATACTGTAAACATTTTTGACACCATCTAAATTTTCTATATCCTTTAATACCTGATCAATATCAGCATAGGAAGCAAGCTCAAAATCAATCTGATAAGGTTTATTAAGTTCATCACTTATCAATGCAGTTGTCAACGAGCAGTAGTAATTCACACATAAAAACAAAATGGAGGAAACAGCTATTGATACTGTTATCAATCTGCTCCTTTCTCCGTTTCGTCTTAAATTTTTATGTGCTAATACACCCTCAAAGCCAAATAGCTTTTTTATTATAGACGGAGTTTTGGAGTTTTTTATTTCAACCATATTATTCTGCCTGATAGCCTCAATTGCAGTGGCTTGCGATGCTTTTTTTGAAGGAGCATATAACGACAAAAATATTGTTAATACACTCGTAATAACAGCAGCAGCAACCGACCAGACAGGCATAACAAATTTTATGGGAATATCAGTAAAACCGGCATCATTAATCAGCTTTACACCAATAAGAACAACTATTATTCCCATAATCAAACCTATAGGAATGCCTATAATTCCAAGAACCACACCCTCAAAATACGAGGAATTCCTTTTTTGCTTTCCGGTAGCTCCTACAGAAGACAACATACCAAGATATCGTATTCTCTCAGCTATTGACATACCAAAGGTATTATAAATAAGCATAAATGCAGCAACAAGAATTATCAATAAAATGACAGCTCCCATTGGAAGATATTTTGTGAACATCTCATTGTCAATTGAACCGCACAAATGAGTTGCCAATAATTTTTCATTTATGAAAAAATCGCTTTTAGACTTATTATCAGGATCAATTCCCAGTTTCTTTGCTATATCATTTATAGTACGCATAGAGAATGGTGTTACCTTATTCAGCTGAACATGTGCACTGTAAACAGAATTTTCGTCACAGACCGAATACATCTGATTGATTTGGTAATCTAAGAGTTTATCGTTAATAATAGCAACGATTTTAAAACTCCTGTTTTCATAAAAATCAAAAATTTCACCATATTTGTACTCACCTGTATATGTTATATGAAAAACATCAGCTTCCGTTTCGCTGTGTCTTCTGCCAGTTTGAAGTGTAATAGTATCACCAATTTTCCAGTCAAATCCGTTTTGGTCAATATAAGCTTGATTAATCAGTATTTCTTTATTATTCTTCGGAAAAGTGCCTGACATATCTTCTATATATAGCTGATTAAACATCTCACCGTCATACCAATTAATATAAGCTGTTGAATGCCGCAGACTTTTAGCACCCTCAACACGAACACCTGAAGTGTCTGCTCTGCCGTTTTCATTTAAACCAATGCTTTTTATTCTGCTGTCATTTCTCAGAATATCTAATTTCTCACTGTCAATACCATGAATATTAAGGTGTGCCGAATCACCAGTTGAAATAATCATTCTTTTCTGATAATTCAGAAATGACGCTGCACCTATGAATACCGCTACAATCATGGCAACGGATATGATTATTCCTATAACAGTCAATGCAGTGCGCTTTTTGTTAAGCCTAATGTGCGTTAAGGTTAATTTATTTTCAATTTTCAAGTTACACACCCCCTAATTTATGTTATCATTTCAGTATGACAGCTAAGTGACTCTATTATTACAATTTTGTCACATTACTTATAAAAATCACAATAATTAACAATTCGCAAAAATATCCCCGAAGAACATAAGCTCTCCGGGGATAATATAATTTTATTCTGTTTAAAAATTACTTTCTTGCCATGTCATACTTAGCAAGGAATTCATCTGATGCAGGGAAATGGTTTGTATAGCTGATGTCAAGAGAAGCACTCTTATCTTTAAGCACAAGCACATTTGCATGAATAACATCAATATGAACAAGCATTTCATAATCAGCAGCAGTAATTTCACCGGTCTTTGTGTCGATAGTAATTTTACCTGTACCGCCTTTATAGTTTACAACAAAGTTTTCATCAATTGTTCCCTGTGAGAATGAAAGTGCATCAATTGAATTAACTACTGATGAAATATCACCGAGTGAGTTAAAGAAATGACCTTGAGCATCCTGACCTGGCATTGAAAGAAGAACTGCCTTAGGCTGAATTGTGATAGTGATTGTACCATCATTATTATCAACTACATTTGCATCAAGTACATCCTCTGCTGTAAGCATTGAAGTAGCACAATTTACTGTTCCGTCAACTTTTGTATCAGTGCTGAGCATTTTGCTGCTTGATGGTGAAAGACCATGTGGTGAGCCTTTGAATAATCCGCCCACAATGCCCGGAACAAGTGAATCAAGTGTACCATTTGACTTACCCTCAACAAGAAGATTACCTACATTGAGGTTTTCGTCGCCAAGAAGCTTGTAATACTCTTTTGTTTCACCGTTCTCAGTATACTGAGCAGTAAGAGTCTTTGTATAGTTGTAGCATTCATTATAGTAATTTACAACATCTTCAATTGACTGAAAATCTTTTCCGCCGTAAGTGCCTGCTTCAAAACTCTTTTCGAGAACGCTTACATCCTCATTGGTAGTTTCTGTTGAAGCCTGCTCTGTAATTTTTGGATATTGATTAATAACAATAGCTGTAGCTGCAATACAAACAACAAGTATAACGGCAAGTACAGCATTAAGTTTACTTAAGCCTGATTTCCTCTTCATAAAAATTCCCCTTTTTGCAGTTTATTACTTTTCTATAATATACTAAAATAAATAATTTTTCAATATCTTTTTAGTTATTTTTTGAATATTATTGAAATATTAGTGCCTTTTTCTATGGCACTGTCTACTTTAAGCTGTGCATTATGTATCTGGGCTATGTGTTTTACAATAGCAAGTCCCAATCCTGTTCCGCCTGTTTCCTTGCTTCTTGACTTATCTACCCTGAAAAATCTTTCAAAAATTCTTTCATGATATTTTTCTTCAATGCCTATTCCGGTATCACTTACAGAAAGAATTGTGCTGTCAGCTTCAGAAAATATACTTACCTTAACGCTTCCGTTTTCTTTATTATATCTTATAGCATTATCGCAAAGATTATATATCATTTCTTCAAGCAAAGTCGGGTTTGCCTTGATAAAAGTGCTTTCCCCCTCCAGTGTCAAGTCAACATTCCTCAGCTTAGCATTAATTGAAAGTGCTTTTATGCATCTGTCTGCAGTGTCATAAATATCTGTTGAAGAAAAAGAAACCTCATTGTCCTCGTTTTCGTCCATTTGTGAAAGCTGAATAATATCCTCGCTTAGCGTAACTAAGCGAAGTGCCTGTTTTCTTATAGTTGATGCAAAGGGTTTTACATCCTCTTCCCTGGCGATTCCGGTTTCAATAAGTTCTGCATATCCTGCAATGGAAGTAAGAGGTGTTTTTAATTCATGTGATACATTTGCAGTGAATTGTTTTTTTTGTCTATCGGTTTGACTGCGTTTTTCTTTTTGCTCCTGAAAAGCTTTCACAAACGGCTTAAGCTCATCATAAGCCTCTACACTGTCAAAATCATTCAGTAATTTTTCGCCAAGCTCTTCGACAGGCTTTACAATGCTTTTGGTTATAGCAATACTTATGATTACTGACAACACTGCGGCTGCAAGCACAATCAAAATAACATATACCGCAATTTCAGCAAATATCTTTTCATTATCTGACGCATTAACTATTGCACCGTTTGCAATCTGTTTTTTATAAAATGAATAGAAAAAAACCAATATAAGAGCTGCTGTAACGGTAATGATTCCGAAACTGAAAGCAAGTATTTTTGACAATATTTTTTTAGTCATGCTATTCACCGATTTTATATCCGACATTTCTTATGGTTTTTATGTTTTCGCCGGCACTGCCAAGCTTTTTTCTTAAGGACTGAATGTGAACATCAACTGTTCTGTTTCCCTGTTCAAAATCATATCCCCAAACAATTTCCATAAGCCTGTCTCTTGTAAGAACAATGCCTTTGTTTTTTATAAGGTGTTTTAATATTTCATATTCTTTGTACGTCAGTTCAACCTCTTCATTGTCTGCAAGTACAATATGTTTGCTTTCATCAAGTTTTATATTATTGTAGGTAAGCACTTTTTTCACAGGCTTTATCGTTCTTCTGAGAACTGCCTTTACCCTTGACACCAGTTCCATAACTCTAAAGGGCTTTGTTATATAGTCATCAGCGCCCATATCAAGTCCCTTTACAGCATCAATTTCGCTTGTTTTTGCTGTAACCATTATTACAGGGATATTGATGAATTTTTCTGAGGTTCTGAGTTGCGTAAGAATGGAAAGGCCATCTTCACCCGGCAGCATAATATCCAGTAAAATCATATCTGCCATGCGATTTTCCAGTGCTTTAGCAAGCTCCTTTCCGTCAGAAAAACCCATTACATCAAAATTTGAATTTTTTAGTGCATAAATTTCCAGCTCTCTTATAGAGGTGTCATCCTCAACAATATATATAAGCTGATTTTCGTCCATAATTTTCCAGCGGCCTTTTTTAATTTATAGAATATTTATTCAGATAGCTTTCAAAGTTATCCATAAATGTAGAGTTGTCAGATTTTTTAACCTGCTTAAGATAGCTGTGAGTCTGATAACTTCCCTGTGACAATTCAATAATACATACAGCCAGATTTGAACAATGGTCTGCAATACGCTCAAATGAATTGATTATATCAAAGAACAGCATACCGTTATCAACAGAGCAGCCACCCTCATCCATTCGTTTTGCATGCCTTGCACGAAGCTCTGCTTTAAGATTATTTATAACCTGCTCAAGAGGTTCAATGGTTTTTGCAAGCTCAAGATCATCCTCGATAAATGCTTTTGTAGAGTTTTCTATAATCTCCTTAACTGCCTTTGCCATTATATCCAGCTCTCTGTTTGCCTCGTCGGTAAAATGTATTTTATCCTTGTGCATCTTTCGTTTTGTTTTAAGGATATTTACACCATAGTCGCCGATTCTTTCAAAGTTTCCGATTGCATGAGACAGTTTTGAGAGCCTCATAGAATCTTCAACTGTAAGATCCATTGAACCGATTTGCACAAGATATGTTTCAAGATCATCTTCAAATTTATCAAGATACTTTTCGTTGGTTTTTATTTTTTCATCCTTAGCTTTATTATACATTTTAATAAAGTCTAAGCATAAATTGATATTTTTCTTTGCCAGCAATGCCATTTCATCACAGCGCTCTTTAACCTTGTCAAGTGCATATGAAGGAGTGAGAAGAAAGCGCTCATCAACAAGTGCAGAGTTGTTTTTACCTGCGAGCTCTTTATTTTTTTCATCACCGTCTTTATCCTTAATGATAAGGCACATAAGCTTTTCAAGCTGCTTTCCGAATGGAAAAAGAATTATTGTTGCAAATATATTAAAAGCTGAGTGGATGATTGCAATACCGACAGGGTTTACGGTTTTCTGAATAAACGGCAGATCAAATATTGCATTAGCACCGTAAAACAGTGTCATTGCCGCAATAACACCCAGCACACTGAAGGTTAAATATACACCTGCTGTACGCTTAGCATTTTTATTTGTTCCTATTGAAGACAAAAGAACAGGCACACAAGAGCCGATATTCTGACCGAGAATAATAGGAAATGCAGCCGCTACGGATATTGAGCCTGTAGTAGAAAGAGCCTGAAGAATACCAACAGACGCTGATGAGCTCTGAATAGCTGCTGTAAGAAGAGTTCCTGCCAGAACACCAAGAATAGGATTAGAAAATTTTGTCAGCAGGACTGCAAACTCAGGACTTTCCTTAAGCACGGACATAGCGTCACTCATAGCGGTCATACCAATCATAAGAGTACCAAATCCAAGCATAATATAGCCTATATTCTTTTTCTTGTCGCTTTTAAAGAACATAACAAGAATTATTCCTATAAAAGCAAGAATAGGTGCAAATGAGCTTGGTTTGAGCAGACTGAGAAGCATATTTGAGCCTTCTATTCCTGTCATTGAAAGCAGCCATGCAGTGACTGTTGTACCTACATGAGCACCCATAACGATGCCTATAACCTGACTCAGTTCCATAATTCCGCTGTTTACAAAGCCTATAGCCATAACAGTTACAGCACCGGATGACTGAATAACAGCAGTAACAACCATACCGAGCAAAACACCTTTTATTCTGGTGTTTGTCATCTTTTCAAGTATACCTTCCAACTTACCGCCGCTGATTTTTTCAAGGCTTGATCCCATTGTGTTCATTCCGAACAAAAAAAGTGCCAGACCGCCTATAAGGCTGATAAAATTAAAAATAGTCATAGCTAAACCTCATATTTTAAAAATATATAAATCATTTAATTTCACAAATGTATAATAATTATATGCAATTAAATTATTATACAGTTTATGTTAAATCTAAGTTAAATTTTATTCACAATATATCGGTGAGGTTATTGCAAGAGGCTTTTTTTCACCGTCAACCGTTCCCCAAAGCTCTGCACGATACCATTTTCCGCACTCAAGCTTAAGTCTTGTGTGGCGTTCGTCGCATCTTGTTTCCAGAACTGTTTTACCGCCATTTGAAATAATTTTTATTGTTTTATATATTACCGACTCTTCTCCGGCATCCTTTTCTCTTGAATGAAGATCTGTAAAAAAGCTGAAAGTGTATGTACCCTTACGAACTGTTGAGCCGATTTCATATGTGCTGCCAAGTCGATGAACTCTAAAGAAAAACTTTGCGCCTGTGGAAACTATTGTCTTACCCATGCGAATAGCTCTGATTACATTTTTTTCGTTGACTTCACCGTCAATATCAATATAGGTGCACCCGTAATGACCGCTTTTTTCCATTCTGTGCCAGTCTCTTCCGTAGCTTGCGGCGATTTTAAATCCGAGGTCCAGCAGATCTGTCCATAGTTTTAGTGATTTTTCATTTTCACTGCTGAGACCTGACATATTTTCGTGCCAAATTTCCATATAATCAACATTGTGCCAGTTTTTTATATTAAATTCCCATCTGCCTCCTGTGCACACAGGCGAACCCATTTGATACGGATGTGCTATGCCGACTATACCGCCAACCTCTTTTACCGCCTTGATTTTATCATCTATATTATCAGGCACTGCATCACGCCAGTCAACAAAACTCTTTGCCCCCAGCACAAGCATATGGCCAAAATAGGTAGTCCATTCTATTCCGCGTATAGCAGGTATAATACTATCATCAAGCTCATCGTAGCCTGACATGGTATTATGATCTGTAAGTGCAAAAGCTGCAAGGTGATCACTTTTAGCATTCTCCTGCAATTCCTTTACAGTAAAATCACCGTCAGAATGAACAGTGTGGCAATGCAGTTCACATGGAAGATAACTCATTATTTTTCCTCTCCTTCCACTTCAATAACATAGTCAACATTACAGCTTACAGAATGAACATTAAGCATAATATCCCATTCCCCTGCTTCAACTTCAGTTTTTATAAATCCGCAGGATGAAAATTCACTGCTGATAACATGTTCCTGCTCATTGTCCTGTCTGTGTGCTGCGCCGATATATCTGCCGTTACAGTCAACTGACAGCGTGATAAGATTTTTTACAGGAAGATACTCTGCAGGTCTGCCCCGAAGAATCTCATCATATTTTTCATAGGTGCTTTTAATTATTTCAACAGCCTTTTCTCTGTTTTCCAAAATCTTTGGTGAATAGCTGTATTTTATTTTCAGCGACTTCATGTTTTCAGGTACATCAAAACGATGTATAAGATTTGTTTTATCATTGGCAGTGGTTATTCTGCCTTTTGTGCTGAATATCAACATATATTTTTTCCTCTTCATTCTATATATACTATAGATTATAGAACAGATTTATCGCATTTTCAATTGATATTATTATACAAAAATGTTATATTGTTTTTGGTGATGATAATGAATTTAAAAAACTGGATGTCTGAAATTGATAATAATACCGAGATTTTCAAACTGAATTTAGTCGGTACACATGACTGTGTCACACAGTTTGTTCAGTTTTCTCACATATCTAAATGTCAGAATAAAAACATCTATCAGCAGCTGTTAATCGGCATAAGATGCCTTGACATAAGAGTAATGTCAAAGGATGACCGACTTGGCATGGTGCACGGTATTGCAAAAGCATTCAATACACCAAATCACCTTTCTAAGCAAATGGATATGGCAGATGTTCTGGCACATTGCTATAAATTTCTTGACGAAAATCCTTCTGAAACTATTATTTTTCAGTTTAAAAATGACAGTGGCAAAGAAAATGAAAAATGCTTTGACAACTTATACAACACATACATCAGTAAAAACAGCAAAAGGTGGTTTTTGCAGGACCGCAGTCCCGTTATGAGCGAAGCGAGAGGTAAAATTATTCTTATACGCAGATGTAAAAAGTATACTGACAAAGAATATCCTCTTGGCACAGGCATAGATTTTTCTCAATGGATTGAGCAAGACATTGCCGTGCCTGAACCATTGCTTCTTCACACAGGCAATAAAAGCAATATGCTTTTTATTGTGCAGGACAGATTTAAGTACAAGCCTGAACAGCGCTGGCACGAATGCATCAAGCCATTTCTTTACACTATGGGTGAATTTGACGGAAGATATATTATCAACTATCTTTCAACGGCAGGCGGATTTAAAGGGCCTTATAATAATGCGTTATATATTAATCCGAAATTCATGGAATATCAGCTTGACAATCGCTTTTATTATGGTATGATATACACCGATTTTCCCACACCTGAACTGGCAGAAAAAATAATATCAACAAATTTCAAGAGGTAAATTATATGAAATTAAATGAAATTAATATTCGTGATCCATTTGTATTATTCGACAATGGCACTTACTTTCTTTATGGTACAAAAGCCAAAGATTTTGGCAAAAATGTTGGGGGCTTTGATGTCTACGCCTCAAAAGACTTAGACGAATGGTCAGTGCCTGCAGTCTGCTTCGATTCACTGAAGGCAGGACTGAACAGAGAGGTAAACTGGGCTCCTGAAGTACACAAGTATAACGGCAGCTTTTACATGTTTGCAACATTTACAAAAGAAAACGGCTTACGCGGTACATATGCTCTTAGGTCAGATAGTCCATATGGTCCATTTATTCTGCACTCTGACGGTGCACTTACCCCTGATGAGTGGGAATGCCTTGACGGAACACTCTATATAGATAAGCAAGGTACGCCGTATCTTGTTTTCTGTCACGAACACACACAGATTATTGACGGAACAATTTGCTGCATTAAACTTAGTGACGATTTAACACACAGTGTGGGCGAAGCGAAATATATTTTCAGCGGTTCAAGTCCTTATTTCATTGAAAAAAAGCCTGAAGGTGAGCACTATATTACTGACGGACCATTTATGTATCGTACAAAAAATGATGACTTGCTGATGATTTGGTCAACATTTATTAATCACCAATATTCCCAGTGCATTGCAAAATCTGACAATGGTGATATTACGGGAAATTTTGAGCATCTTCCGCCGCTGATTACAGACGACGGAGGACACGGGATGATTTTTAAAGCAGATAATAAGTTATTCCTCACTTTTCACACTCCAAATAAAACTCTTTATGAACGCCCTAATTTTATTGAAATTGAAGATATTGGAAATACCATCAAACTAAAATAAGTATTAATAATCAAAGTTTAATAACACAACAAAAGTCCGCTGATATTTCTATCAGCGGACTTTGTTTATTATGCTATATGCGCAAATTAGTTCTTTTCAGCTATAGCAGCCTGAGCAGCAGCTAAACGAGCAATTGGAACTCTGAATGGAGAACATGATACATAGTCAAGACCAATCTTATGGCAGAATTCTACTGAAGATGGATCACCGCCATGCTCACCGCAAATACCACAGTGAAGTGATGAACGTGTAGCCTTACCATTCTTAACAGCTAATTCCATAAGCTGACCAACACCTGTCTGATCAAGCTTTGCAAATGGATCATTTTCAAAGATCTTAGCATCATAGTATGCATTTAAGAACTTGCCTGCATCATCACGGCTGAAGCCAAATGTCATCTGAGTAAGGTCGTTAGTACCGAAGCAGAAGAACTCAGCTTCCTTAGCAATATCAGCAGCTGTAAGAGCAGCTCTTGGGATTTCGATCATAGTACCAACTTCGTACTTCATCTCAACACCTGCAGCAGCAATTTCTGCGTCAGCTGTTTCAACAACCATATCCTTAACATATTTTAATTCCTTAGTATCACAAGCAAGAGGAATCATGATTTCAGGAGCTACAGTCCAATCAGGATGAGCCTTCTGAACATTGATAGCTGCACGAATTACAGCCTTTGTCTGCATCTTTGCAATTTCAGGATATGTTACTGCAAGACGAAGACCACGATGTCCCATCATTGGGTTAAACTCATGAAGTGATGCGATAAGAGTTTTAATATCTTCAACAGATTTACCCTGTGCATCAGCAAGCTTCTTGATATCGTCTTCTTCTGTAGGAACAAACTCATGAAGAGGAGGATCTAAGAAACGGATTGTAACAGGACATCCTTCAAGAGCCTCATAAAGAGCCTCGAAGTCACTCTGCTGGTAAGGAAGAATCTTCTCAAGAGCAGCTTCTCTCTCTTCAACAGTGTCTGAACAAATCATTTCACGGAATGCAGCAATTCTGTCTTCCTCAAAGAACATGTGCTCTGTACGGCAAAGACCGATACCCTCAGCACCAAGCTCTCTTGCCTTCTTAGCGTCAGCAGGAGTATCAGCATTTGTACGAACCTTAAGTGTTCTGAATTCATCAGCCCAGCCCATAATTCTGCCGAATGTGCCTGCGATTGTAGCATCAACAGTTGGGATAACACCATCATAAATATTACCTGTTGAACCGTCAATTGAAATATAGTCACCCTCGTGGTATTCTTTACCAGCAAGAGTAAATTTCTTGTTTTCCTCGTCCATAGCGATATCGCCGCAGCCTGATACACAGCAAGTACCCATACCACGAGCAACTACAGCAGCATGTGATGTCATACCACCGCGAACTGTAAGGATACCCTGAGCAGCCTTCATACCTGTAATATCTTCAGGAGAAGTCTCAAGTCTTACAAGAACAACTTTTTCGCCCTTTTCATTCCACTCAACTGCATCGTCAGCTGTGAATACAACCTTACCGCATGCAGCGCCCGGAGAAGCACCAAGACCTTTACCTGCAGGAGTTGCAGCTTTAAGAGCCTTAGCATCGAACTGTGGGTGGAGAAGAGTGTCAAGGTTACGAGGATCGATCATAGCAACAGCCTCTTCAGGTGTTCTCATGCCCTCATCAACGAGGTCACATGCAATCTGAAGAGCAGCCTGAGCTGTTCTCTTACCGTTACGAGTCTGAAGCATAAAGAGCTTACCGTGCTCAACAGTAAATTCCATATCCTGCATGTCTCTGTAGTGATTTTCAAGAGTCTTGCAAACCTCTGTAAACTCAGCAAAAGCTTCCGGGAACTTCTGCTCCATTTCAGAAATATGCATTGGAGTACGAACACCGGCAACTACGTCCTCACCCTGTGCGTTAGTAAGGAACTCGCCGAACAAACCTTTTTTACCTGTAGCCGGATCACGTGTGAAAGCAACACCTGTACCGCAGTCATCACCCATGTTACCAAATGCCATTGACTGTACGTTTACAGCAGTACCCCATGAATAAGGGATATCGTTGTCACGACGGTATACATTTGCACGAGGGTTGTCCCATGAACGAAATACAGCCTTTACTGCACCCATAAGCTGCTCCTTAGGATCAGTTGGGAAATCATCACCAATCTTTTCCTTATACTCAGCCTTGAACTGAGATGCAAGCTCTTTAAGATCTTCAGCAGAAAGATCAACGTCCTGTGTAACGCCCTTCTTAGCCTTCATTTCGTCGATAAGCTCTTCAAAATACTTCTTACCAACTTCCATAACTACATCAGAATACATCTGAATAAATCTTCTGTAGCAGTCCCAAGCCCATCTTGGATTACCTGACTTTTCTGCGATTGTGTTAACAACCTCTTCATTAAGACCAAGGTTGAGGATTGTGTCCATCATACCCGGCATAGATGCTCTTGCACCTGAACGAACTGAAACGAGAAGAGGATTCTCTTTATCACCGAATTTTTTGCCTGTGATTTCTTCCATCTTAACAATGTATTCATTGATTTCTGCCATGATACCATCGTTGATTTCGCGGCCATCCTCATAATACTGAGTACAAGCCTCAGTTGTGATGGTGAAACCCTGTGGTACAGGAAGACCAATGTTTGTCATCTCAGCAAGGTTAGCACCCTTACCACCGAGAAGTTCTCTCATATTGGCATTACCCTCAGAGAATAGGTAGCAATACTTATTTGCCATTGGAATATACCTCCTAAAAATAATGATAAACTAAATTGGTAACTTATACCTATATAGTATAGCACAAGAATTATAACATAATTACAGATAAATTACAAACATTTTTTACTAATTTTTAAAGTTTATATATTTTATATTGAAAAAATCGTATATTTGGTGCATAATTATAGCAGTAATTTACTTAGCTGAACAAGAGTTGAACTTTATTTTATCGGATTATCGTTTGGCTGAAGAAAGGAATTTATATTATGAAATGTGCAATTATTCTTGCAGGCGGTAAAGGAACACGAATGAAGGCTGACTGTCCTAAAGTTATGTGCAATGTTATTTTTAAACCAATGATAAGCTATGTTGTTGATGCTGTTAAAGAGGCAGGTGCTGAGGATATCTGCGTTATAACAGGATACCGGCATGAAGAGGTTGAGGCTTATCTGTCAGATAATTATTCAAATATCAAAACAGCATTGCAAAGTCAACAGCTCGGAACAGGGCACGCTGTTATGCAGGCAGGCGAATTTATTGATCAGCACCTTGATGATGAAATTCTTATATTAAATGGTGACGGACCGCTTATGGATGCCGATACCATAAACAAAGCCTATGATTATCATATGGAAAACAAAAATGCTATCACCCTCATCAGTGCTATTGTAGATGATACCGAAGGTATAGGCCATATTAAGCGTGATGGAAACGGTGTGCTTCTTCGTATAGTTGAGCATAAGGATGCAAACGAAGAGGAAAAGAAAATAAACGAGTCGAATGCAGGCTGTTACTGGTTTAACGGAGCTAAGCTTAAATATGCTCTTGCTAATATTACAAACGAAAATGTACAAAACGAGTATTATCTTACCGACAGTCTTGAAATTTTGCTTTCATCAGGTGAAAATGCAGGAGCTTATGTTGTAGAAAACAGTGAGGTTATTCTTGGCGCAAATGACAGAAAGCAGTTAAACGACCTTAATACAATTATGAGAAAAAGAATTAACACAAAGCTTATGATTGATGGTGTTGATATACCATGCACTGATGGTATTATTATCGGAAAGGATGTAAAAATAGGAAATTCCACAGTTATTCTTCCTAATACAATTATTACAGGTGATTCTGTTATCGGCAGCGGATGCATAATAGGACCTAACACTTATATTAATAATTCAGAAATAGGTAATGATGTCATTCTTGATAACTGCAAAATTCTTGACAGCCGTGTTGAAAACGGAGTTGATGCAGGTCCTTTTGTTAAGGTAAGAGCTGATTCTGTTCTCAAAAAGGGTGTTCACATCGGCAATTTTGTTGAAGTCAAAAATTCTGTCGTCGGTGAAGGCTCTAAAAGTGCTCACCTGACATATATCGGTGACAGTGACGTTGGCAGCGATGTAAACTTCGGCTGCGGAACAGTTACATGCAACTACGATGGAAAGAATAAATCAAGATGTAAAATAGGAAATGGTGCATTTATCGGATGCAATACAAATCTTATTGCACCTGTTGAGGTTGGCGAGCAAGCTTATATTGCCGCAGGCTCAACTATCACAAACAGCATTCCTGACAAGGCATTGTCAATTGCAAGAGCAAAGCAGGTTAATAAGGAAGGCTGGGTAGATGTTAAAAAGCCCTATAAGGAGAAAAAGTAATTGAAAAAATTTCTGGCAATTTTATCTTCGGTAATTCTGATACTTTCAATATTTACAGCATGCAGTGAAAATTCGCAGGAGGTTGATGCTGTAACTCAGACCACAAAGGCTACAACTACTGAAACAACAACAGTAAGAACAACTGAGGATTTATCTACAACCTTTAAAGAGGTTGAAACAGCAAAAATCTACCCTGCATTAAAAAAAGATACATCTGACAAGTATTCATACAAGCTTTCCACCTATAAAACAGCATACCAGTCCTCTAACAAAACAAGAACAGTAAATATTCAGAATGCTGTAAAAAGGCTGAACAATTTAGTAATTCCTGACGGAGAAACCTTTTCTTTCAATCAGGTAGTCGGCAAGCGTACAGTGCTGGCAGGATATGAAGAGGCAAAGGTAGTTCAGGGTGATGAATTTGTTGACGGCTTAGGCGGTGGTATCTGTCAGGTAAGCTCTACAATTTTTCAGGCAGCATTAAGGGCAAATCTTGATATAACCGTTCGTGCCTGCCATTCTCTTGAAATAAGCTATGTTCCCCTTGGCAGTGATGCGACTGTTCAGTGGAATTCACAGGACTTTCAGTTTAAAAATAACAGCGGAAGTGATATTAAGCTGAAGGTTACTGCCGAGAATGGTACACTGGTTTGTTCAATTTATGCCGTTAAAGACGTAACTGTTGGTATTGTTAAAGTAAAAATCGAAAAAAACAGTGATGATTCATACACACTTATACGAACTGTCAACGGAAAAGAAAATTATTCTACATACAGCAAGTACAAGAAAGCAAAAGTTACAACAACTAAAAAAGATAAAGACAAAAGCACAACAAAGAAAAAGAGCTAACAGCTCAAATGCAAAAAAGGTGTCCCGAGGTGAACCGCCCCAAATTGTGCAGACAGCACAAAAAAAGACAGGGCTATGGTAGAAA
>JAMPEQ010000013.1 GCA_023665085.1 Bacteroides sp. | reverse complement strand
CTCGTATTTCAGTGTTGTCTAAAGCATTTCTCATAACTTTTTCAAGATCATATGACGGAGAACTTTCAAGCTTATCACAGTTATTACTTTTACCGTGCTTTTCCCACCTATTTTGTTTGATGCTCCAATTAGCAACTGCATTTTTCCATTGTTTCATCTTTTTATTTCCAATACACCAATCAACCGATTCATAATAATTGTAAAATTCTTCTGCATTGCAGTTATGGCCTTTTTCTACGGCATATGCTTTTATCTCTTCAATAGTTGGCTTGACAAATCGTTTAGCTTTAGTTTTTTCTTCCTTTTTCTGAAAAGCCTTGCACACACATATACTTCCATCTTCATCAATATATACATCATCAATATCTGCACTGCATTCAATCGCTTTGCCCTGAATGCAGTTATAACAAACATCTTGTTTTCCTATATTAATTTTCATATTTTAATTTCCTTTCTTGACAAAAGTAAATCTTTGCGTTACAATCAAATTGCGGTTTGAGTGTCGCAAAGATACTCCTGGCAGTTGTTTCGGCAGCTGCCTTTTTTATTTGTATATTTCTTCTATTATCAGTTCTTTATACACATCTGACATTTCATCCGTTGCCTGCTGCTTGTCCGCATCGTCTTTATGGCGGTGCTCTTTTGTTTCATATTTGAAATCTCTTCGCTCTGTGTAATCGCATACAATTCCTCCGACTGCCAGAAACATAAGAAATACCGCCAGTACCATTAATATTGCTTTCATTTATACCTCCTAGACTTTTTGATATTCATTAGCATGCTGAGAGAAGTATCTGCTCATTGAGCTTGACAACCTCTCTGCTGCATTATTTTTGAATTTTTCTATTTCACTCTCCGTTAATTCTGAAAACGGTTTTACTACATCTGAAATAATTACGCTGACAGTGGCTGTCAGTTCTCCCCTCATAATCTCACCTCTTTCAATAATGATTATTCTTTTTGATATTTGTCCTATTCTCCAACCCTTAATGCAACAGCAAGACGGCGCAGCCCGATGATAAAAAGGTAGTATTGAATTTTTGTGATTGCTTTGTTTGACATACAATAAGCATTTGTTTGAATGGAGAATAGCTATTCTCTTGCTGCTGCATAAAAGGCTGGAGTATATATAAATTGTTTTGCTACTTTACTAAGCCTCTGATATATAAGAATTCTTTATAAGGAACTTTGAACATATCAGATATACGCTTTTCGGTTTTCTTCTGCTCTGAAGCAAATTCTGATTTGGTTTTATAGAATTTACACTTCTTGCAATTCTTATTAGTTGTTGCACTGCATGTGTTATCTTCTCTATATGCAAAGCAGCTAACCTTTGCGTTTAATAATTGGGTTCTTTTCTTAGCTCTTGCCATTTTTATCACCTACCTTTTGTTATAATTTGTATAATGCATTATTTGAAACTTCAAACAGCACACTCAACATATCGTACTGTTTATTTCAATTCATTAACACAAATTACAATGATTATCATGTCCGTACAATCAACGGAATCAAAACTCCGTGTTCAAACCCTGATAGTTCAAAAAACAACAACTTAGGTTAATATTCTGAAAAAATGATTCTACAATCGGAATGCTCAATAACTTTTTCTTTTTCAATTACAGCTAAAACATTACTATTTGCATCAGTAACAATTATTGCTGTATAATTTGATAGTCCCAACAAGTAATCTGTTGAGCACTCAAACATATTTGATAATTTGACCAAAACATCTGAAGGAATAATATCCTTGTGAACATAATTGTAATAAGTCTTTTTTGAAATTTTTAAGCTCTTGCAAATGTCTGTTTGCGATAGCTTTTTTCTTTTTCTTATTTCTTCTATTCTGTTAATTGTTATCATCCTCCTTATGCTGTTTTAACATTTATAGAATCTGAACTTTCATTTGACGAAGCAGAAAAACTACTTCAATCTTGATTTACAAATGGATCTATTTCAAATAAAAATTTGTCATCTTCTAAACTCCTATATTGCTTAACAAGGCGTACAGGATTTTCTTTTGTGCCATTTCCTCTCCGAAATATAATCACAATTAACTTTTCAAAATAAATTCGTTTTATTTCACTCATATAATCACCTTCGTTCTTTTTGACATATTTCATGACTTTTGCTATACTCACTTTGAAGGGAGGTGAGTATATGAAAATCTAAATGAAAACAATTTACTTAGTTTTTCAAAAGAATTAACTATTAAAGCAATTGAAAACGGACTAATCATTAAGTATGACAATGCCATTGACACAGCAAAAGAAGTAGTTGATTTCTATAAAGAAGTAAAAAACACATTAAACAGTGAAGACTAATCAGACCTCTATAACTGCTCTTGCTGTAATAAGTGTCGCAAGAGCAGTTGTCATTTGTGCATTCACTTGCATTTCACTTAAATCACAATCTTTATTAGTGCATACACTGTCTGCCAAACGCTCAATAGCTTCATCTACTTTGTTCACATCAAACATAATTTCACCTGCCTTTCGTTGCGTTTTGCTTTTTGACATATTTCACCACATTTGTTATACTCACCTGGAAAGGTGGTGAGTATAATGAAGGATTTTGAAGATTTTAAAGACTCTATTTCAAATGAAAAACTTAATCAAATCTTTAATTCAAGACTAACCAAGATTAAAGAATATGAAAAAGAGCTTGAATTTGAAGATGAAACTGAAAATATGATATGGTTCCAACGATGTCAAACTGTTGGTTTGATATTTGACTTTCTTGAGGAATACCATAATTGGTTAAATAAGTAATGGTTTCTTACAATTCTTTTTTGATCTTTCTAAAAATCTATCTGCATCTGAAATAAATGTATTTAACTTATGCTGATTTTGTAACTGCAATACAAAGTCAGCTATTTCTTTTGGAGTACCTTCTATCTTCATTTCCTCACCTGCCTTTCGTTGCGTTTTGCTTTTTGACATATTTCACCACATTTGTTATACTCACCTTGAAAGGTGGTGAATATAATGAATGAATTAAAATGGGATTTGTCTATTACAATTTCTGCAATCATTGCTGTAGCAGCTGTCATTTCTCCAATCTTAACAGCCATTATTAATAACGCTCATCAAACAAAAATGAAAAAGTTAGAGCTTAAACAAGAGCATTATGAAAAAAGCGTTACATATCAAATAAATATTTTTGAAAACTATCTGCGCAAAGCAGGAAAACACATTGGATCAAAATTTAGAAGCTTGGAAGCATCACAAGAATACACTAATGCTTACCTTGTTGCTTTGCTGTATGCCCCCAAGGAATTACAAGATTCAATGAAAAATGCAAATGATTGTATTGAAAATTCAGATGTAGCCTCAGCAACATTTTTGTTTGAAAAAATTACTCCTAAAATCAAAAGACACATTGATACATTATAAATACATTCACTGTAAAAAGAGTGCCAATAATAAAAACATATATTACATACAGCTTGAATGACTCAGGCTGTATTTTTTTCATAATGAAACAACCTATTACTGCAACAATAAAAACTATAGATATTACAACTTTTGAATATAAACTCATAATTCACCTGCCTTTCGTTACCTGCTGCTCATTTTTAGATTAACTTTGTGTCTTTCGACACATTTTGAGACAAAAAATTACGAAAATAAAAATTCTTGACTTTTGTCAAATAAACGACTTAATTCTCTTCCTTCAAGAGATGAAAAATCAGTCCAGCCTAATACCTTATCGTTATACGACCTTGCAGAACAAGACAATATATTTCCCATATATTCATCAGAATACCCTGCATGTTTTTGACATGCTCGTAAAAATACATATTCTTTATGTACTTTCTTTCGATTGCTTCTCTTTGACATTTATTCACCTCCTAACATATTGTGTCTTTCGACACACAAATGATAGCACAGCATAGTGTTTTTGTCAACACATTTTTCGCATTTTTTCAAAAATATGTGTTGACAAGTCGAAACATTCAGTATATATTTTAGTTAAGAGGTGATAAAAATGTTAGGTAATAGAATTCGTAATCTACGAAAACAAGCTGGATATACTCAAGATGAACTGGCACAATTGCTTCGTTTAAAATATGGTTTAGGTACGGACAGAGTAATGATAAGTAAATGGGAGACTGAATTTCAAGAACCTCAAATGCATTCGTTAAAATGCTTAGCAAATCTATTTGGAGTAACAGTTGATTATCTTAATGGCGAAAATTCGTTAAATTCTCCTACGATATCAACAAATAATGTAGAGTTTGCTGTAATTGGTGATGTTGCTGCAGGATTTGACAAGGTAGCAATTGAAGACTGGACCGGGGATAGAATACTGATACCCGAATCTTATTTAAAAAGCAGAAGTAAGGATGATTTCTTTGTTTTAAGAGTTAAAGGCAATTCTATGTACCCTGAATATAGAAACGGTGACAAGGTCCTTATATTAAAACAAACTGCAGTCGATTACAGCGGACAAATTGCAGTTGCAATATATAATGATGAATTAGGCACAATTAAAAAAATAGAATATAAAAAAGATAGTGTTCATCTTGTACCTATTAATCCGCAATATGAGCCTGAAGTTATAAAAGGCTCTGACATAGAAAAAATACATATCTTAGGAATACCTAAATTATTAATAAGAGAGATAGAGGAATAAATTATTAAAAAATCATAACAATTTATTTTTTTTTGACACTATAACATTAACGCACTAAATTTAAGGAGAATATTATTATGGCTCAATGCACAAAATGCGGCAAAAAAAGTATATTTCTAAAGGTCAATTTTGAAGGTCTTTGCGAGGATTGTCAGCGTTCGGTTTACAGTGAAATGCGTTCATTGCTTACTCCTGAGCATCAGGAAGCTATGAACCTGCAGGATAAAATAAACGCCCTGCAGCAGCAAGTCAATTCAATCAATGCCGACATCAGCAGTAAACAAAAAAACATGTTTGAATTAGATTCTGCAATCAGAGAAAGGCAGTCACGTATTGTTCAATTAGACGAACAACTCTATTTTGAAGAATTTGGATTGTACAAGCCCACATTTGATTTTGTAAATTCTGAGCAATACAAGCAAAGACTGTCACAAATCAGAGAAGGCGAAAAGGCTTTGATTAAAAGCAATCAGGCTGTAACAGGCTTTTCAAACTGGCAGGTCAACGGCAGTGCTTCTCAGGGTATGAAAATGGTTAAGGATACGCAAAAGCTGCTGCTCAGAGCATTCAACAATGAGTGTGATGATGCCATTGATAAGGTTAAGTATAACAACTATGAGCTTTCCGTAAAGCGCATTAATAAGTCCTGCGATACAATTTCAAAGCTCGGCAAGATTATGGGAATCAGCATAACTAATGATTATAGAAATTTAAAATTAACCGAGCTTACACTTGCTTTTGAATATCGTCAAATGAAGCAAAAGGAAAAAGAGGAGCAAAAAGAGCTCAAAGCTCAGATGAGAGAAGAAGCGAAGCTTCAGAAAGAAATTGAGGCTGAAAGAAAGAAGCTTGAAAAGGAAGGAACGCATTACGCTAATGCCCTTGCAAAAATTAATCTTCAGCTTTCAGCTGATCCTGATAATGCTGATTTACTTGAAAAGCAGGCAGAGCTTCAAAACCACATTGAAGAAACGCAGAAGGCTATTAAGGACGTTGACTATAGGGAAGCAAACAAGAGAGCCGGCTATGTATATGTAATATCCAACATCGGCGCATTCGGTGAGGGTGTTTATAAAATAGGAATGACAAGGAGATTAGATCCGACAGAGCGTGTTGACGAACTCGGTGATGCATCTGTTCCGTTCGACTTTGATATACACGCTATGATATTCTCAGAAGATGCACCGAAACTTGAAGCAGCATTACATAAGGCATTTGAGAACAAGAAACTCAATATGGTTAATACTCGCCGAGAGTTTTTTAGAGTATCCTTAGAGGAAATCAAAAATATTGTTGCACAGAATTATGATAGGACAGCTGAATTTATTGACTTTCCTGAGGCAGAACAATATCGCATATCTCAGCAAATGCGAAGTAATTAATTCACCTACTTTTTTGTGATAAAATAAAAATAACCATTCTAAAGTATGGAAAAAGGAGAAAAATATGTATTGTACAAAATGTGGTGCACAAATTGATGATGCTTCCGTAATCTGCACTCACTGCGGTGTGCCAACACAAAATTATCAGCAAAACACACAGGCTCAACATGAACCTGTTATTAACGTTATCAATAACAACACTAATACAGTTGTTGCTGGCGGAAAAGCAAAAAACAAGTGGGTTTCTTTATTACTTTGCTTTTTCTTAGGTTTTTTAGGTGCTCATAAATTCTATGAAGGCAAAATTGGAATGGGTATATTATATATCTTCACATGTGGATTATGTGGTATCGGAGCTCTTGTAGACTTCTTTTTTATTCTTTTCAAATCGAATCCTTACTATGTGTAAACAAAAAATAACCTCTACCCTGCGCCAACAGGATAGAGGTCATAAATAATAGCAGAGTGTGAAACACTCCTATGTGGTAATAGAATTGTATCACACTCTGCTTCAAATTGCAAGCAGGGTATTTTTGCGCCCTTTTTTAATAAAAAGGACGAGAGGTAAAACTCTCGTCAACAGATGGCCCATAGTATTGCGCCATTAAGGCTCATGGGAACTGTTATTTTATTTATATGCAAATCATAAAATATTATTCCAATTCGGATTAAATCCGTAATATTTTAAATCAACAAAAGAATATTTATGAGTTAATTCAGTAATTTCTAATTTCAAATTAATAAAATCTTCTCTTTTTAATAAGCGTCTCATATTTATTATATATCCAAATAGATGTGCATTATCTTTATTTCCATTACTATCAAGATTAAGCAACTTTCTTTCTTTTGAATTTAGTGAAGGCTTTGTAATGAAAAGTCGATTGTATAATCTGCTGTTATGAGCACAGAGGTTTCTAATAATTGTCATTCCGTGCATATATTTCTCTAAAATTTCATATCCTCCATTAACTGATAATCCAAAGTTATTTGCTATATCTATTTTTAACTGTAAATGAGAGATTTTATAAAGTTTCGATATATCTGAAATTGTAAACAATTCGATATATGCCCACAATGGTATTTCTTCATGCAAATCTTCAATAAAATGTTTCAAATAAGCCTCATGGCTTAATCTTTTCTTTAATTGCTCTTCTGATTTGTTAATAATAACTAAGAATTCATCGGAGTCAGTAAAATTAATACTGTTTTTATAACCCAAAGGCCCATATTTTTGAGCAAAGAGATATGAATAAATTGATTTAAAAGAAACTTCAATTTTTTCAATATATTTTAAAAGAATATGCCTTAATTCATAGTCAAAATTATAAATATCAATAATATTCTGAAATTGTGCATTTTCAAAAAATTTATCATGATCTCTTAAAGTCAATGAAAATCCACTAACTCTATAATAATTATTATGTAATAAAAAATCTTTTGCTTTTTCTTTATCAAATATATTTAATCCTCTATTACCTAATATATGTAATTGTTCATCAATAGTCTTAAATTCTTTAGCCATAAAAATTCCTTATAAAAACAGAATGCCCCCAAGTGTGCATATGTAAACATAGAGGCCTGGGGGAGAAGTTATCTTTATAATAATATGGAAATTGCACTTTGTCAATAGATAATTGTGAAAAAATACAAAATATGTGTAAAGGAGATAAATATGCCAATGAAATATGCTGCCGCCTATCTTCGTGTTTCTGATGAACGTCAGGATGAATATTCTCTTGACAGCCAGCTCAACCTTATAAAAGACTACGCAAAGAAAAACGGATTTATTGTACCTGATGAATATGTTTTCAGGGATGATGGCATTTCCGGAAGAAGCGTAAAGAAGCGTACTGACTTCAACAACATGATAGCATATGCAAAGTCTGCAGATCATCCGTTTGATGCTATTCTAGTTTGGAAATTCAGCAGATTTGCCAGAAACCAAGAAGAGAGCATTGTTTACAAATCCATGTTAAAGAAAATCAATGTTGCTGTTATATCAATTTCAGAAAGCATTGACGACTCCCCTTTTGCTCCTCTTATTGAACGAATTATCGAATTCATGGACGAATACTATTCAACAAGATTATCGCAGGAAGTTATAAGAGGTATGACTGAAAAGGCCTCCAGAGGTGAAGCGATGTGCAGAGGTGCTTTTGGATATAAGCTTGAGGGTAAGACTTATGTACCTGATAATAATGCAGATACTGTCAGATTTATCTTTGATTCATACATAGCCGGCAATGGTTTCAGAAAAATAGCTACTCAGCTGATATCAATGGGAGTTAAAACCACCAGAGGAAATAATCCTGACAACAGATTTGTTGAATATGTATTAGAAAATCCTGTTTACATCGGAAAAATAAGGTGGTCGCCTGAAGGAAGAAAGTCTGACAAACGCTACAAGGGTGATAATACCGGTTTAATGCTGGTAGATGGAAAACACCAACCAATTATTGAAAAAGATAAATTTGACAAGGTACAGGAGCTTATAACCGCACAAAAGAAAAAATATGGCAAGTATCAACGCAAAGAACAGCCGATACAATTTATGCTGAAAGGACTTGTAAGATGTTCTGAATGCAACTCAACATTAGTTTACGTTGCAACAAAATCACCTGCAATGCAATGTCACAGTTATGCAAGAGGAACCTGCTGCAAGTCGCATCATTTATCAATTGCCAAAGCAAACAAGGTTGTAATCGAGGCAATCGAAGCATCCGTACATAATTTAGAATTTAACATTATACCAAAAAACAAAGAGCATGAATATAATTCAGTGGATTATGATTTGCTGATAAAAAAAGAGCTTGAAAAGATAAAAAGGGCCAGTGATGCTTTTGATGCCGGAGTTGATTCTCTGCAGGAATACAGTATAAAAAAGAAAATGTATCAGCAAAGAATTGATGAATACGAACAAGAAAAAGCAAAGACTGCCGTTAAAAATGAAGATACATCTATACATGATTTTGCGAAAAAGACAGCAAACGTGCTTGATATAATAAAATCCCCTGATTTATCAGAGGCAGTTAAGAACGAAGCATTACGCTCTATAATAGATCATATCGTCTATGAAAAAGATAAACAAAACCTTGCAATTTTTTATTATATCTAATTGCAATATTGTGGTCCAGACGGAGAATTAGGAGCGTCACTTCGTTATCTGTCGCAACGCTACTCTATGCCATATCCTGAACTAAAAGGCTTATTAACTGATATAGGTTCAGAGCACACACAAAAGCGTTTTTCGCTCTCGTAAGCCTCAATTTCTTGTTTTCCAGCAAGAATTTTACTCTGCCATTTTTCAGGTATCAGTTTCAGGTGAATATCCATTTTTCTGTCCTTGTAAACCACGATTCTGTCAACGATATTTCTGTAAAAAGCATCGTTCCATTCCTTGCCTGTTGATATGGCATTTACATAATTTCGGATGTCAGTAATGATTTTCTCCTTATCCTCAATCATCTGCTGATTGTTTTGTTCTTTAATCAATTTTTGCTCAAGGTCTGTTATCTGACTGCTCAAATCATCGCAAGCCTCTCTGTACTCCTTCGCCTCAATATAGCCGTTCAGACACATATCGAGCAGTTTCTTTTTCTTGTCTTCGCACTTAGCAATCTCATTTTGAAAATGCGACCTGTTATCATTATCACTGACACTTTTGACTACGCTTTCTACGGTCTGCAACAGCGTGTGGATTATATTTGTTCGGCTCAACATTGTATCTGCAACCACTGTCTGCAAAATCTCTTTTATATCCCTGTCATTGATGGAATTTGTTGTACATCCCGCAGCAGTTCCGTCTTTTTCTTTATGCTTACCGCCGTTTTTCTGACTTTCGGCACACACCCATTTTACATTCATGGTGCCGTCTTTTCGCTTTTTCTGCCGTCTTACAAAACCTGCACCACACTCTCCGCAAACGATTTTGCCAGACAAAGCATATCTGTTTGCAAAGGCTTTTACGGTACTCTGTGACGGTTTTCGTCTTTCAAGCTCTCTCTGCACCGCCTCAAATCGTTCTCTTGAGATAATTGGCTCGTGATGATTTCGGATTGTAACCGTTTCAATCTCGCCGTAATTTCTTTTCTTTTTGTGCGTTAAATAATCGGGTGTGTAGGTCTTTTGCTGAACCAAATCACCGCAATATTTTTCATTTCGCAGTATGCGGAGAATCACTGTGTATGACCAGTCCTTCATTCGTGTAGATGTCTTGACACCCTCTTCACGCAGTTCCTTTGCAATTCGGTGAGCACCCTTACCCTCGTCAAGAAATTTGTGGTAAATCAGCCTTACTGTTTCAGCACCCTCTTCGTTGATAATCAACTTGCCGTCACGCACATCATAACCCAGCATATCTCTGCCAAGCACCACACCTTTTTCCATTTTCCTGCGTAGTCCCCATTTCACACGCTCACTTGTTTTTCGGCTTTCCTCTTGTGCCATTGTAGACAGGAACGCAAGCCGCATTTCAGCATCACTGTCAAGGGTGTTGATGTTGTCATTGAGAAAAATCACACCAATGCCAAGTGCTTTCAGCTCTCTTGTATAGCCGATACTGTCAAGAATATTTCTCGCAAATCGGCTGATTTCTTTTGTGATAATCAAGTCAAATTTCCCACTTTTTGCATCCTCAATCATCTGATTAAAGGCAACACGCTTTTTCGTATTCGTGCCTGAAATTCCATCATCCACATAAATATCATAAAGATCCCACAAGTGATTTCGCTTTATATATTCATTGAAAAACTGTTGCTGGCTTTCAAGCGAATTTGCTTGATCCGACTTGTCGGTAGACACTCGGCAGTAAGCGGCAACACGCTTAACTATATTGTCATTTTCAAACATATTTTTACTCCTTTCCTTTAGCAGATACTTGCATATAAACAGGTATCTGACTTTTTTCTGACACACAGTATACATAGAATGTTTCAAATATCCAGCTTTTATAAAAAATTCTTTGATTAAATATTTAGCTATGATATACTGTAATTGTGAGGTGATAATCTTGAAAATAATTGATACTTTTAACGATATTTCTAAAGTTTATAAAAATGGTGTTTTCGATAAAGCATTATGGGATAATTATGCTGATTCTGTATTTCCAGGATTAAAAGATAAAGTCGAAAATGATTTTTCAAGAGTTGCCGAATATAAAGATAAAGTTTATAAAATTCTTAATGATGTACCAAAAAACTTTAAAATAGCTGAAACAGCACATCAATCATTTATTAATGCAACAAAAAATCTGTCTGATGAAATCAAAAATCAATTCAATGTTGATTTAAATGTTACAATAATTTTGTATTTAGGTTTGGGCAATGGTGCAGGCTGGGAAACAACGATCAACAATCAAAAGGTTGTTCTAATCGGACTTGAAAAAGTTGTTGAACTTGGGTGGTGCAGTGAAAGTTATATGCAAGCTCTTATTTATCATGAACTAGGTCACGTATACCACTCACTTTTTGAACATAAAAATATTATCATTACTAAAAAAGAGAAAAGTATTAGGCAACTTTACCGAGAAGGTATTGCAATGGTATTTGAGCAAACTCTTTGTGATGATGTTAATCGCTATCATCAGGATATTGATGGCTGGCTTGATTGGTGCAAAGATAATGAAAAATTAATCAAAACCGAATATCTTAAAAGAATTAAGAACACGAAAAATGTTCAGGATTTTTTCGGTGATTGGTGCAGTTTTATGAATCATTCTGATGTTGGTTACTATCTTGGCACTGCTTTCATCAGATTTCTTATGAATGATTATTCATTACAAGAAATTGCTTCTATGAAATTAAACACTGTTCTTAAGCATTTTTATATATTCACAAATAAATAACACTTTACAGCCTCTTTTCAGTGGCTGTATTTTTATTCCATTTTCAATCGTCTTTTACACTCATCATACTGTGCTCTGCTGATTTTTTTATCTTCCAAAAGCGCAATCAGCACTGCTATTATATACTGTTTTTCAAATTCTTTGTTTTCCTGCTTTGCATATTCGTTTTGACTTTCCAGAATAACTTTCGTTTTCATAGAAATTCGCCTCAACGAAATTTATGCAAAAGCAGCTTGTCCCTATTATCAAAATACAATAAATTACAAAATTGACACTTATTTAGCAATTTACCTTAAAAAATTATTCCAATTGAAAAAAATTTGTTTATTTTTTGTCAAAAGTATGATATGATTATTTTACCTAAAATTCCGCTTATATATAAATATTAATAACAAATTAAAATTCAGGAGGATTATTTATGCAAAAAAAGATTAGCAAGCTTCCTTTTAACGGTACAGAAGAGCAAAAGAAAAAGCTCGACGCTGTTATTGAAGCAAATAAGGATGATAAAAGTCGGTTAATGGCTGTTATGCAAGAAGCACAGGAAATATACGGTTATCTTCCTATTGAAGTACAGAATATGATTGCCGAAGGTATGGATGTCCCATTGGAAAAGGTGTATGGTGTAGCAACATTTTATGCACAGTTTTCATTGTCACCTAAGGGCAAATATAATATTTCTGTTTGCATGGGAACTGCCTGCTATGTTAAAGGCTCACAGACTCTTTTAGATGCTCTTACTGAGAAACTCGGAATAGGAATAGATGAATGCACACCTGACGGTAAATATTCTATTACCGCGTGCAGATGTATCGGTGCATGCGGTCTGGGACCTGTATTAACAGTAAATGATGATGTTTACGGCAAGCTTACCGCTGATGACATTGACGGTATACTTGCTAAATATGAATAATTAAAACAGATACTAAGAAAGGAACACAGTATATGAAATCATTGGATGAGCTTAATGCTATTAAAGATAAATATGCAAGTGATGTAACCATACGCACAAGCGATTATGAAGTTCGCATTATTGTCGGAATGGGAAACAGCGGTCTGGTTTCAGGCGCACGTGATATTCTCAAAACAATCGTTAAACGCGTTGAGGACGAAGGTTTGAGCGGAAAGGTTATTGTTACTCAGGAGGCCAGAGTTAGTAAGGTTGACCATAACCCTGTAGTTAAAATTATTGAAGACGGTGTCAAAACTGCGGTTTATTCAAATGTCACATCTGAAATGGCACAGCATATTATTGATGAGCATATCATCAACGGCAAAATAATTGACGAATATCTTTTAAAAGAAGAACAAGTTGAGGAGGATAAAGTATGATTCGTACACATGTAATGATCTGTGGCGGTACAGGCTGTACCTCTTCAGGCAGTAAAAAGGTTCAGGAAGCCTTTAAAGAGCTAATCAAATCATACGGACTTGAGGAGGAAGTAAAGCTGGTTCAGACAGGCTGTTTTGGTCTTTGTGCTCTCGGTCCCGTTGTAATTGTTTACCCTGACGGAACATTCTACAGTCAGGTAAAACCTGAGGATGTTGAGGAAATAGTTGAATCACATCTTCTTAAAGGTCATATTGTTGAAAGACTTGTTTATGCTGATACAGGAAAAATTCAGCCAAAGAATCCTAAATATGTAACTTTAAAAGAAACTGCATTTTACCGCTCTCAAAACAGAATTGTTCTCAGAAACTGCGGTGTTATTGATCCTGAAAATATTAATGAGTACATAGCAAGAGATGGTTATCAGGCTCTTAATAAGGCACTTACAACAATGACCTCTGATGAGGTTATAAAATGTATTTCAGATTCAGGCTTAAGAGGTCGTGGCGGCGGCGGATTCCCAACCGGCTTTAAATGGGCACTTTGCGCACCTAACAAGGCACCTCAGAAATATGTTGTCTGCAATGCCGACGAGGGTGATCCGGGTGCATTTATGGATCGTTCAGTTCTTGAAGGCGATCCTCACTGTGTTATTGAGGCAATGGCAATTGCAGGCTATGCAATCGGTGCAACAAAGGGTTATGTGTATGTTCGTGCAGAATATCCGATTGCTGTTAATCGTTTGCAGATTGCAATAGATCAGGCACGCGAATACGGATTGCTTGGTAAAAATATTTTCAGCTCAGGATTTGATTTTGATATTGAAATAAGACTCGGTGCAGGTGCGTTTGTATGCGGTGAAGAAACAGCTCTTATGACCTCTATTGAGGGCAACAGAGGTGAGCCGCGTCCAAGACCTCCATACCCTGCTGTTAAGGGACTTTATGATTCACCGACAGTTGAAAATAATGTTGAAACATTTGCAAATGTTCCTCAGATTATCCTTAACGGTGCTGAGTGGTTTTCATCAATCGGTACAGAGAAATCAAAGGGAACAAAAGTATTTGCTCTCGGCGGTAAGATAAAGCATACAGGACTTGTTGAGGTTCCTATGGGTACAACACTCCGTCAAATAATTGAGGATATCGGCGGCGGTATCCCTAATGGCAAGAAATTCAAGGCAGCTCAGACCGGCGGTCCTTCAGGCGGATGTATTCCTGCATCTCTTATGGATACGGAGATTGATTATGACAACCTTGTTGCTATCGGATGTATGATGGGTTCAGGCGGACTTATTGTTATGGATGAAGATACCTGTATGGTTGACATTGCTAAGTTCTTTCTTGAATTTACAGTTGATGAATCCTGCGGAAAATGTACACCTTGCCGTGTAGGTACAAAGAGACTTCTTGAAATGCTTGAAAAAATCACTTCCGGAAAAGGCACTATGGAAGACATTGACAAGCTTGAGGAGCTTTGCTATTACATTAAGGCAAACGCACAGTGCGGTCTTGGTCAGACAGCGCCTAACCCTGTTCTTGCAACATTAAAATTCTTCCGCGATGAATATATTGCACATGTACAGAACAAAAAATGCCCTGCAGGCGTATGTAAAAACCTGCTTACATTTGTTATCGACAAGGATAAGTGTGTCGGCTGCGGTATGTGCGCAAGAAACTGTCCTGTAGGTGCAATATTCCCTACAGATTATACTGCACCAAATCATAAGCTTTCATCTTATGAAATAAACGCAGAAAAATGTATTAAATGCGGTGCTTGTATTGCAAACTGCCGACTCAAAGCAATTGATAAGCGATAAGGAGGATGAGCTGAAATGGAAAAGAAAATGATAAATTTAAAAATTAACGGTATGCCTGTAAAAGCACCTGAAGGCTCAACTATTCTTGATGCTGCACGCCATACAGGTATTGAAATTCCTACACTGTGCTATATGAAGGATATTAATGAAATAGGTGCTTGCCGTATGTGTATTGTTGAGGCAAACGAAGGCAGAGGCTTTAAAATCGTTACCTCTTGTGTATATCCTGTTTCAGAGGGTATGGAGGTTCTTACAAATACTGAAAAAATTCAAAAATACAGAAGAACAACACTTGAACTCATTTTGTCTGTTCATGATAAAAACTGTCTTTCCTGTGTTCGTTCAACAAACTGTGAGCTTCAAAAGCTTTGCTTTGATTACGGCGTTGACCATTCAAGATTTGACGGTGAAAAGCCTCACTATGAAAAGGATATCAGCACAGCACATTTGATCAGAGATAATAACAAATGCATTCTCTGCCGCCGCTGTGTTGCAGCCTGTGAACAGCAGTTTGTAAGTGTTATCGGACCAAATGACAGAGGAATGGACACTTCAATCGGTCAGCCGTTCAATCTGCCGCTTAATCAGACACCTTGTATTTCCTGCGGTCAGTGTACTGTTGTATGTCCTACAGGTGCTCTGACAGAAAAGGATGATACTTATAAGGTATGGGCTGCACTTGCTGATCCTGAAAAGCACGTTGTTGTTCAAACTGCTCCGTCAATCCGTGCAACAATCGGCGAATGTTTTGGTATGCCTGTAGGTACAAATTGTGAAGGAAAGATGGTTGCAGCACTTCACAGACTCGGCTTTGACAAGGTATTTGACACTGACTTTGCAGCTGACCTCACAATTGTTGAAGAAGCAAACGAACTTGTTGAACGTATCAAAAACGGCGGTACACTGCCTATGATTACTTCCTGCTCACCGGGTTGGGTTAAATTCTGTGAATTATATTATCCTGATTTAATTGAGCATCTTTCAACCTGCAAATCACCACAGCAGATGGCCGGTGCAGTTATTAAAACTTATTATGCTGAAAAAATGGGAATTGATCCTAAAAATATTGTCAGCGTTTCTGTTATGCCTTGTACTGCAAAGAAATTTGAAATAGGCAGAGATGACCAGTCTGCAGCAGGTGTACCTGATGTTGATATCGCATTGACTACAAGAGAAATCAGCCGAATGTTTAATAGATTCGGAATTAATTTTGCTGCTCTTCCTGATGAAGAATTTGACAATCCTCTTGGTGATGATACCGGTGCAGCTGTAATTTTCGGTGCTACCGGCGGTGTTATGGAGGCCGCTGTAAGAACTGCTAACGCTTGGCTTAATGGTGCTACAGAACCAATTGAGCTTGAAGAGGTACGCGGTACAAAAGGACTTAAGGAAACATCTGTTAACCTTGCAGGCACAGAACTCAAAATTGCCGTTGCTTCAGGTGCAGCTGCTGCAAAGGTTGTTATGGACAAACTTAAGGCAGGCAATCCTGATGGCTGGGGCTTCATTGAAATTATGGGCTGTCCCGGCGGATGTGTAAACGGCGGCGGTCAGCCGATTCAGCCACAGTACATCCGTGATACTGTTGATTTAAAGGCATTGAGAGCAAAAGCTCTTTACGATCAGGACAAATCAATGACTCTTCGTATGTCACATGAGTCCCCTGTTGTAAAAACTCTTTACAGTGAGTGGTATGACGGTTTCGGTGGCCATAAGGCACACCATGATTTACACACATCATATACTCCGCGTAAAAAATATGATATATAAATATAAATCCAATTTAATATTAAGTTAACAAAAAGGAATTGTCTTTTCAGCTGAGGCATCACAGCACAGCTTTACAAGACAGTTCCTTTTATTTCTTGACAAACTGATAAAAAAGCAATATAATAAAAGTGTTCCATTTGGAACAGATTAGGTGACTGTTATGTATAACATAGAGGATTTGTTTTTATTTGACGGATTAAGCAAGACTGAAAAAAATAATATACTTTCAAAACTGTCAGCTGTCAGGACCTTTTCAAAGGGCGAGGTTATTTATAATTCTGACTTTTTTGAAAAGGCAATCGGTATTCTTTTAAGCGGAAAATGCGAAGCTGTTTCGGATAATGTTCTTAAAAAGAATTTTACTGAAGGAGATATGTTCGGTGTTGCTTCAATCTTTTGCGAGGAAGAAAAGTATATAAGTGATATTATCGCGAAAACTGACTGTATAATTCAGTTTATTTCCGAAGCTGAGCTGAATCATATGTTTTCAAAATATCCATCTGTCTCACTGAATTACATTGCCTTTCTTACGGGACGCATAAGATATCTGAATCAAAAGATTAAGCTTTATACCTGCAAGGGTGGAGCATCTAAGCTGTATTTATATCTTCGCAACAATATGAATGAAGACAATCTTGTAGAAATTAACGACATGTCATCACTGGCAAGACTAAACTCAATGGGCAGAACCAGCTTGTACAGAGCTATGGATGAACTTATTGACTGCGGTCTTGTTGAAAGACATAATAAAAAGATAAGGGTGAAAGAATAATGAAAAAAGTTTTAAGTATTTTATTGACAGCGGTAATCATAATATGTTCCTTTGCAGGTTGTGCAGCTGAAAACAAAGAGCCTGTAAACATCAATGCATATGTTATAAATGGTCCTACTGGCATTGGTGCTGTTCAAATGATGAACGCAGCTGAAAACGGTGAGGGCAATGAAAAATATAATTTCACAGTAGCTGCTGCGCCTGATGAGATTGTTTCAAAAATATCAACAGGTGAAGCAGACATAGCTGCTGTTGCAACCAATATGGCTTCCAGTCTTTATAATAAAACAAATGGTGGAATTAAAATTCTTGCCGTTAATACTATGGGTGTTTTATTTGCACTGAATAACAAAGGAGCTGCAATTAACTCTATTGCTGATTTAAAAGGCAGAACCATTTATACAACAGGACAGGGTGCTAATCCTGAATACATTATCAATTATCTTCTGAACGAAAATGGTATTGACACTCAGAAAGATGTCAGAATTGAATATAAAGCAGAGGGCAGTGAATTAGTTCCGGTTTGGGCAACTAATCCTGAAGCAGTTATTATCGCACCCCAGCCTGTAGCTTCCTCTATCAAAGCAAAATATCAGATTGCCGATAACGGACTCGATTTATCAGCTGAATGGAATAAAGTCGCAGATGATTCATCACTGATGATGGGATGCATTGTGGTACGCACTGAATTCTTAAATGAAAATCCTGATGCAGTCAAATCCTTCCTTGAAGACTATGAAAAATCCGTAAATACTGCTGTACAGGATATTGAGGGCACTGCAGCTCTCTGTGAAAAATATGGTATTGTAGCTTCTAAGGAAATTGCTAAGGTTGCAATTCCTAATTGTAACATATGCTTTATTACCGGCGATGAAATGAAAAATCAGCTTACAGGATATCTTACAGTGCTTTATAATGCTGATCCTAAATCCGTTGGCGGTAAATTGCCCGGTGACGATTTCTGGTATTAAAAATTAATATGAATGAAAAAATCAAAAATTTTTTCCTTACTGCAGGTTCAATTGTATTTTGGATAATCTTTTGGCAATTCGGAGCATCTTTCTCTAATCAAAAGTTATTACTAAAAATACCATTGCCTCTGGCAACCGTAAGAGCTTTTGCCGAAAATTGCACAAGACCTGATTTCTGGGCAGTTATTGCAAAAAGCCTGTTAAATATTATTTTTGGATTTTTAACAGCTGTAATTATCGGCACGGTTTGTGGACTTCTGGCAGGACATTCAAACTTTTTCAAGCGTTTGTCATCGCCGATTCTTCATATGGTACGTGCTGTTCCTGTGGCTGCATTTATAATAGTTGCATGGTTATGGATACCTGCAGGAATACTTCCTTCGTTCATTTCATTTTTAATGGTGCTTCCAATCATATGGAGTCATGTTGATGCAGGACTTTCATCAATAGACAATGATATTGTCGAAATGGCACGAGTTTACAATATGCCAAATCTGAATATAATAGCTAAAATCAAACTCCCCTTTGTATTGCCTCAACTAAGAACAGGATGTATAACAGGATTAGGAATTGCATGGAAAGCAGGAGTTGCAGCCGAAATCATAACAAGCCCCTCCAAAACACTTGGAGCACTGCTTTCACATGCCAAAACAGACATTGACTATGAACAGGTTTTCGCTATAACCCTGACGATAATTATTCTAAGTATATCTATGGAATATCTTCTTAAAATTGTATGGAAGGAGCAGAAACGATGATTGAATTTAAAGATGTATCCTTTTCATACGACAGTAAGCAGGTGCTGAATAATTTTAATTTAAGAATCAATAATGGTGACAGAATATGCCTATGGGGTGATTCTGGCATAGGCAAAACCACAATCCTACGCCTGATACTCGGACTTGAAAAAATAACATCCGGCAGTTTAGTAAGTGATAATTCAAAAATATCCGTTGTTTTTCAGGAAGACAGACTCATCCCATTTAAAACTGCAGAAGAGAATATTAGAATGTTTGCCGACAGCGATAAAACTGACCTGATTATTTCATCGCTCGGAATATCCGAATTTAAAAATAAATATCCTTCCGAATTAAGCGGTGGTATGAAACGAAGAACAGCAATTGCAAGAGCACTGGCAGTAAAAGCAGAAATATATATATTTGATGAGGCTTTTACAGGTCTAGATAAAGAAAACATATCTTCTGCTGCAAGGCTTATAAACGAAATCACTGAAAACAAAACTGTAATATTAGTAACACACAGTGAGCGTTCTTCCAAGCTTCTCAACTGCAGAATGGTGTATATTGATTAAAAAATCTTGATCTTATATAAAGAACAAAGCGTTGGATAAACCAACGCTTTTGTTTTTATAAAAGTACAATTGTGTATAGCATATAGGTTCAGAGCACACACAAGAGCGTATTTCACTCCCGTGTGCCTCAATTTCCTGTGCCCCTGCAAGAATTTTTCCCTGCCATTTTTCAGGTATCAGTTTCAGGTGAACATCCATTTTTCTGTCCTTGTAAACCACGATTCTGTCAACGATATTTCTGTAAAAAGCATCGTTCCATTCCTTGCCTGTTGATATGGCATTTACATAATTTCGGATGTCAGTAATGATTTTCTCCTTATCCTCAATCATCTGCTGATTGTTTTGTTCTTTAATCAATTTTTGCTCAAGGTCTGTTATCTGACTGCTCAAATCATCGCAAGCCTCTCTGTACTCCTTCGCCTCAATATAGCCGTTCAGACACATATCGAGCAGTTTCTTTTTCTTGTCTTCGCACTTAGCAATCTCATTTTGAAAATGCGACCTGTTATCATTATCACTGACACTTTTGACTACGCTTTCTACGGTCTGCAACAGCGTGTGGATTATATTTGTTCGGCTCAACATTGTATCTGCAACCACTGTCTGCAAAATCTCTTTTATATCCCTGTCATTGATGGAATTTGTTGTACATCCCGCAGCAGTTCCGTCTTTTTCTTTATGCTTACCGCCGTTTTTCTGACTTTCGGCACACACCCATTTTACATTCATGGTGCCGTCTTTTCGCTTTTTCTGCCGTCTTACAAAACCTGCACCACACTCTCCGCAAACGATTTTGCCAGACAAAGCATATCTGTTTGCAAAGGCTTTTACGGTACTCTGTGACGGTTTTCGTCTTTCAAGCTCTCTCTGCACCGCCTCAAATCGTTCTCTTGAGATAATTGGCTCGTGATGATTTCGGATTGTAACCGTTTCAATCTCGCCGTAATTTCTTTTCTTTTTGTGCGTTAAATAATCGGGTGTGTAGGTCTTTTGCTGAACCAAATCACCGCAATATTTTTCATTTCGCAGTATGCGGAGAATCACTGTGTATGACCAGTCCTTCATTCGTGTAGATGTCTTGACACCCTCTTCACGCAGTTCCTTTGCAATTCGGTGAGCACCCTTACCCTCGTCAAGAAATTTGTGGTAAATCAGCCTTACTGTTTCAGCACCCTCTTCGTTGATAATCAACTTGCCGTCACGCACATCATAACCCAGCATATCTCTGCCAAGCACCACACCTTTTTCCATTTTCCTGCGTAGTCCCCATTTCACACGCTCACTTGTTTTTCGGCTTTCCTCTTGTGCCATTGTAGACAGGAACGCAAGCCGCATTTCAGCATCACTGTCAAGGGTGTTGATGTTGTCATTGAGAAAAATCACACCAATGCCAAGTGCTTTCAGCTCTCTTGTATAGCCGATACTGTCAAGAATATTTCTCGCAAATCGGCTGATTTCTTTTGTGATAATCAAGTCAAATTTCCCACTTTTTGCATCCTCAATCATCTGATTAAAGGCAACACGCTTTTTCGTATTCGTGCCTGAAATTCCATCATCCACATAAATATCATAAAGATCCCACAAGTGATTTCGCTTTATATATTCATTGAAAAACTGTTGCTGGCTTTCAAGCGAATTTGCTTGATCCGACTTGTCGGTAGACACTCGGCAGTAAGCGGCAACACGCTTAACTATATTGTCATTTTCAAACATATTTTTACTCCTTTCTTTCAGCGGTTGTTCTTAAGTAACAGAACAACCGCCATTTTCCAACACACAGTATACATAGAATGTTCCAAATGTCCAGTCAATATAAAAAATTTGTATTTCTATTCAATTTTTAGCCGTCTTTTACACTCATCATACTGTGCTCTGCTGATTTTTTTATCCTCTAAAAGAGCAATCAGCACTGCCCTCATATACTGTTTTTCGAATTCTTTATTTTCTTGCTTTGCATATTTGTTTTGAGCTTCCAGAATAACCTTCGTTTTCATAGGAATTCGCCTCAACGAAATTTATGCAAAAGCATCTTGTCCCTATGCCGACACCCCTTTCCTTGTTTCATTGAATGTAATTACTGTTCTAATCATAAATTCCTTTCCACCTGCCGATTTCTCGTCAGGACTTTTTCTTTAATAACCATTCTGATATTTGATTATATCTTTTAAATTAATTGCACCATTTATAGATTTGACTTCATACAAAACTCTATCCTTCATCAGTTCTAATTTTTCAGGCTCCAGTTCAAATGCACCTGCAAGAATGTTCATTGTATATGCCATTTCCACTGCAAGTTTAAAAATAATTTGTGAAAGTCTGTATTCTGTTAAATCGAGTTTAGCATCGACTACACTTTCAAAAGCAGGTGTTAAAACCGAGTTCGTTAAGCTTTTATTCAGATAACAATGATAAAATTTCACTGCATAGCAAATAAATCGACTGCGGTTTTTTGCCCCTGATTTTCTTAAATCTTGCTCACAGATTTCTAAAATATCGTCATTTACATATAATGCGATTCTTTTTCCTTCGTTTTCGTTATTCATCAGATTACTCCTTTCGGCATAATGTATGTATGATGTTAAAAATCCTTTGTTTTATTTGCTTTCGGGTATGTTTATTTAATAATGACATACTGTTTGTGTGATATGAAAAAATTTTTATCATTAAAACGACATACCTTTTGAATGTTCCGTTCGGCGTTGCCGTACGGTGTTTTTTCGGAGTTTGCCAGCCTTTGGCGGCATACTCCTTTATCCTGCTTATTTTCAACCTCTTAAATTTTGAGGTTTAATTAAGCCTTAATTCTGATAAAACTATCACCTTCTTTCGTGAAATACCCCTCCATATAGGTAGGCAGTGAGAAAGCATTTTTTACACCCTTTCGCTATAGACTTTTTTTAAACACCTCCTACCTATAGCCACGGAAAAAGCAAAATATGAGGATTTTAAAATATTCCTCATTATACGGACATTAGAATAGCGAAATATCACAGTCTAAAAATTTTATTTACAGATTGTTTATAAATTCGCCTTCCAATATAGTAGGCAGTGGCAAAGAAGAAAAAGGGCAACAATTTATATATTTTTTTATGCCTTCACCTATAGCCACGAGATAACACAAATATCACGGTTTTGAAAACGCTATTCACTATACAGACACGAAAGCGATGAAATATGAGGTTTTAATTTTTAAATTTATAGAATGTTAATAAAAGACTTTTAATTTCGAGAAGAAAAGCAAAATTTTCTTGTGAGATTTTGGCTACAATCGATTTTTATTTTGAGTTAGTAATTGTTGCTTAGCAAAGAACAAAAATTCATTATACAGCACATAGGGGTTTATAACTTGTTTTATTTATCTTGTTTATATATTGCAATTCAGAATATAATCTTTCCAATACAAAATGTGAAGAGGTCAAACAGAAACATCAGATTAAAATGACTTTTGAAATCTATGTTCTGTTTAACCTCTCCATATATAAGGACACTAAAATGCAATTTGTAAACCACTTTAGAAAATTTTTTTGAAAAATATTTTTACACAGAAAAAGGAACCCACGTTCCCATGAGTTCCTTAAGCTTTTTGATGACACGATTATATCGTTTTGATACAGCCATTCGGCTGATTCCAAAGTGCTGCCCGATTTGTTCCATACTCCAATTCTTGTAATAGTATAGATCAATCAACACCCGTTCATCTGAACTAAGTGTTTGCAGTGTACTCTGCAATTTTTCTAGTTCCATTTTGTGAATAACTTCAAGATAAGTTTCGTCAGTAAAAATAGGCACTCGCTGTGAGCCAATGCAGTCCTGTTCAAAAGTTCCTTTACTAAGGTGCCGCCTGTCACTGCGGTCTTGTGCCTGCTGATGCTTCCTGTCCTGTTCAAGATATTCATAAATTTCATCAGAAACATCTACTTCAATACAATCGTCATCATATTCAATTGTGGTTTTAACCAAACCTTACCTTTCTGTCAGAAAAGCGGTAAGCGTGGCATAACCGAAACAGTACCACAGCTGTCAATTCCTCAGCGTTTCACTATTATATCAGGATTGCAATGGCGGCAGCCAAGAAATCTAAGGTTGAACTTTTACAACCTCACCGACTATTTTATTTCATTAGTTAGACTAATGATCGTTTTATTATATTCTTTATTCTATGGTAGTCAATATATTCAACAATATAAGTCAAATTGTCATTTATAAATATTTATCTTTAAGTAATTTTGCTACTCTAATATGTATAATATCTGAACTTTTATATAATTCGTCAACTACTTCACGAACTGATTTATCAGCATAAACACCTTTATTTTCTTTTTCTGTATCGATACCGCAATAATTCAAAAAAGATTTACTAAGCCATCCATGATATTCCTCTGTTTTGAATAATTTATTCTCAATTGCAGTTAAACTCATACCTTGAAAAAGATATAAGTAAATGATTTCAGGTATTAAATCATCTATATTTCTGTGATTAAATAAATTATAGGTTTTAAACATTTCATTGCTCCTTTATCAAGTTTTTATCAACTATTTATAAACTAATTAAATCGGTTAAATCGCTGCTTCCCATAACTTCAATCATTGGCAAAATAACAGGTGAAAGCATTTTGGTATACTTTTCAACAATATCTTCTACGCTCTCATCTGATTTTGATTCGCAATCACCATTTGCGTAATATCCTAATATGCTTAAACCTATTAGTACTAATGAATACTTATATCTTGCTTTATAAAGTTTCACTTTTATTTTATCTTTAACAATCGTTTTTAATTCGGTTTGAAGATGTAAGTTATCCATATTCACATAAAAATCAAAAATATGTTTTTCGGGATCAGCTTGCGTAATTTTTAATGCAGTTTCTTTTTCAAATCCTTGTGCTTCCCATTCGCCTTTTGTTATTTCTATCACATTAGGAAGAGATATACCTGTTGGGGCAAGTAAATTTCCGTCCTTGTCGGAATTACTAGGTGGGTTTATTTTGCCTCCGCCACCTGTAGTGTCATTGAATTCAATAACCTTTATTAAAAATTCATTTTCAAAACTATGTACGCCTATATTATCACGAACAACACAAAAATATTCATACTGTTCACCGACAGCTGCTGAATCTGGCAATTCAACTGATAAAGTTGCTGTACCATTATGAAGATTAATACTATGATTAGAACAAGATATACCATTACACATTAGTGTATATACTCCTGGTAATTCGTCTCTTGAAAAGAAATCATTATTAACATCTGTTTTAAATTTTATCCTGAATTTTCTACCTATTTGAGCCTCTTTAACATATTTTTCGTTTTTCTTTTTAGAAAGTGTAAAAAATGTAGGATCAAATTTGCCTTCAAAAGTTTCAATTTCTTTACCACTACCAAGATTTAGTGGATTACTTAATCGCTCGCCAGTAATAAACAGCTTAGACAAAACACTAGATGATTTAAAGACTGATTTTAGCACATCTTCCAAAGGTTTTTCATCATCTAATTTATTTGATATTGCTTCTTCTCTTCTCCTTTGCTGAATGGATTTTAATGTAGAGTTATTCTTAAAATAGTCTACCAACTCTGATTCTAATTTTGAAGCAAACCCACCAGCACTCATTCGATCTCTACTGTTCATAAATAAATCTTCACGTGTAGCTTCATTGATATTAGAACAATCAATAATTGTTAGAATAGAATCTGCCAAATAGGATAATCCTACCGAATTTCTTCGATAAAACTTTCTATCAAAATTCCCATGTGTTTGTCCATTTTGTGTTAAAATAATTCCTTCATCAGCACCAAATGAAAAAATGTCTGAAGCTTTGCTGTTCTTTTCATCTTTCTTAAATACATATACTGCAGCAGATAAATTTTGACTTTCAATTGTAAAATTAACTGATAGTTTTTCTTCAATTTTCGTGTTTTCATCTGTCTCGTTATCACGCAATCTTACATTTAAACCTGATAATGTTCTAAACATACTGTGTGCCTTATAATCGCGACACTCATCCATAAAAACGGGATATGCAAGATTAGGTAAAAGAGTTGATAATCTACTATAAAGATTCATATTGATATTTGAACACAAGCGAGAAGACATATTGTATTCGAACATTTTACAAAACATCCCATAATACATTGTTTCATATTTATGCTTTGATGTTGGAATTATTTCAATACCGTTAGGTTCATCAAAAGACAAAATCTTTTTCTTATTGTCAGTCAAATATTGAAATAGGGAACTTCTCATTCCATTTTTAGGCCTTATTCTACGAATAACAGTTACTCCCCATAAAGATTTTGTTTCATCAGTCTCATCAATTTCAGGGCAACGTTTACTGATAATTAATTGTATATTGTGTGATCCACAGAATCTAAGTACGCCAGTACCACCCATATTAAATTTTCCTTGAACGAAAGGAACTTTAAGTTTATTTGATTTGTTAATAGACAGTATTGTATCGGGCATCCTATTTGGAGTTTGTCCTTCTCCTTTATCAGCAATCGTGATATTTGGATAACTATTTGAACCATCTGTTGGTTTTGCTCCTGTAGCAGCTAATACTATGCTTTTAGCAAAATTTGTTCGCTCGCTTTGAGTAAGATTCTCGATTTTTCCACCCTTAATCTTGAAATATCCTTGAAGAGCGTCTACAACACTATGTGGAGCATTTGATGATTCAGGATCTATTTTTCTTATTAAACATTCTTTCATTAAAATTGCATCAATTGAATTAACGATTTTTTCAACTAAAGCTTTATCAGCGTCACTCTGCTGATTGCCTATAGTAGACCAATTGTTTTCATTATCGCCAAAAGCTCTCCAACAAGTTTCATCATTCCAATACCCTTCTGCTGTCAATACATCAATAACTTCTCTTTCGCTTTCACAATAAGATAGTTGTATTGCTAAACTTTTATTATCCAATTGTTAATTCACCCCTTTTACCTTAATGTAAATCTTTCACTCTCACAGTCGCCGCCAGAAAAAGCATTTTTAGCATTTTTAATTTCTTTTTCAATAGCATTAAAAATTTTTTTAATGTCTTCATCTGTATAGTCATAATTAGATTTGTTTGCACAATTAGTTAGTAAGCGAAGTGTATCAATTATTCTATTTGTACGATTTTCAGCTATCCTAACAAAACGGTCTCTTTTATTTTCAGTCATATTTTTCTCTCCTATCTAAAATTATTTCATTTATATATTAGCACTACCTTTTACGCTTGTCAACAATATTTTAAATATATTGACAATATTTCAAATATGTAGTCGAGATAATGGTCTTCTTTTTATCATATAAAAGCAAAAAAAAGGAAATGTTTTACATTTCCTTTTTATCAATACAAAAATAATATATTGTATTAGAATCAATATTTAAAGAACGATTAGCATAATTCCTAGCAACTCTATAAAACTCTTCAAATTCTTTTGAGGCTATATATTTTAAATCTGTAGATGTAATATTTATACCCTCTTTAGGAGTAAATATTGCAACTGAACCATTAGTTACAATACCTTTGGGTTTTTTAATCATTCGTGGATAATATGTCATATTGGGAACAAGATAAACTGAATCATTTTCCAGATATTTATATATATTAAGTTTTTCAAGTTCTTTCTTTGAAATATAAGTATCGTAATTAGCTATGTGCTCAATCTTATTACCACTTCGGTTAATATTTTTTGATTTAACAACCCAAATATTATTTCCATTTAAGGTGGTAGTTTTTGTTATTTGACGATCCCTAAATACTTCAAACACTCCAAATTGTTTTTTTTCTAATACAGTATCAAAAAACTTATTTCTATAAATAACCCATGTTGGCAAATTTGAATCTGTAATGTATGTTTGCATTTGAATTGAATCATAATTCCTTAAAGGTGAGACAACTTCTACTTTTGTTCCTCGTCTTTGCGTATTCAAACACAACATAATAGTTTCAATTCTAACTCCCTTAAATCCTTTATGTCCAAAATCAATTATGCTTGATATTTTCTTTTTAGCCAATATGCTTCTTAAGTTATTATAGTCATTATTACACAGAAAATTTTTTGGTAGAACTAATGCAATATTATCAGATATCTCCATAGACTTATAAATAAAGAAAGCAGCTGTATTTTTTGCCAAACTATCGGAGTACTTTTGCTGATATGTTTTAACTCCTTTGGCTTCAGTTAATAATATGAATGGAGGATTACCTACTACTAAATCATAATGAATCTTTGTTGAATATTTTAAAAAATCAGTTTTGTGTATAGAAATTTTAACATTTTTCGGTTTATCAATATATCGTTTGATTTCTCTGAATACTTTTATAGCATTCTCGTCTATATCTATTACATCGATAAATAATTTTTTTGCATAAGAATATTTTTTTATAATAAATGGTATGAAATTTCCAGATCCAACAGAAGGTTCTAATATATGAATTTCATCTTTATCTATAATTGGTAAATGTTGAAAAATCTCTGTCAGAGTTTCCTTTTCTGTATAATACGCTGCATGTTCGGTTCTTTTTGAATTAGATAATTCTGAAATACGGGAAATTGTAGCAACATTTATTCTTGATTGCTTTCTAACAAAGTTGCTTTTAACAAATTTAACTAAACTTTCAGAATCAGAAAGATTTTTCTCTTTAATAAGCGAATTAATTTCACTATCACTCATCTGAGTTGCAATTAAGAATTGTTTCATTAATTCTGCAATATATTGAAATATTGCTGTTGGAACTGATTCTCCAATACATTGTCTAATATTAGTTTCCTCTTTTTTTAAAAACTTTTGTTTTTCTAATACCGGCAATGCATTAAGTTTATCGAAATCTATATTACTCCATTTAAAATCATTCGGAATTGTCATCATTAGCATTAATTCACGTATACTAAACACCCTGTCATCATCGGGATGTATAGTATTTTGACTTGCTAATTGGTCATTTCGGGTATGCACTGATGCCGCAACCTTATTCCAAACTTGACGAGTATATTTGCCCCCCGTTTTATTAACATTGGGAATATGGTCTCCGTTTTTATCTATTTTATAAGGTCGCTTATCTTGATCAATGTTATCAAAAGCAGAACATCCTTCTCCTATATCACTAATCCATTCCCTCATATACGTAGGATATGGTCTAAATGAATGATATATATCTGTTGGATCAATTTCATTCATATTTTGGAGATTTGGTAAATCTCCAATTATTTCACGAAGAGTTTTTTCTTCTTTTCTGTTTGGAAAAAGTTCAATAGGCGATATGTTTTTCGCAATATCTTTCCGCACACCAATAACTAAAGTACGTGTTCTACTTGAATTTGAACCATAATTCTTAAAATTTATGGTATCATAATAATATAAATAATCATTGAACAAAAACTGTTTAATTGCTTTTTTTATTGGTACAATATCACCATTTTTTAATTGACATAAGGTGTTCATAAATGCAGGAACATTTTCGAACAAAAACATTTTAGGTTTTATATTACAAACCATTTCTATTGATTCAACAACTAAAGAATTTCTATTTAAATCATTCGCATTTTTCTTATGATTGAATACTGACATACCTTGACATGGCGGAGTAGCAATAAGCACATCAACATCTGATATTCCTTTGTTTTCTTTCCACCAATTAATTTCATTTGAAATTTTTTGCTTAGTTTCTGGCAATGTAATATCACCATCAATATACCCTTCTTCTCTTTCACACTTGTTATTAAATTTTTGTATTTGTAGTCTACGAGTAATTATTTCATTTGTTGCAATACATTTAAAACCAGCCTTTTTAAATCCATAGCAACCTATTCCCGCACAACTAAACAAAGATATATAAGTTAATAATTTTTCTGATTTCATAAATTCACCGTTTTCAAAAAGAAAATATAATATATAATAACATATTTTTCGGGCTAACTCAAATAAAAAAATTTGATTATTTCAATTCATTATATCAACATTACATTAACTTCGTAATTCACTTTATAATGCTTGTCCGGTTCAGATACCTGTTTTAACTTATGTTCTGCCATTCTACCAAATGATACAAAATAGTAGGTTTTATAGGCACAAAGGGTCAATTGTGTGTTCTCGACAGGTGTAGAAGAATTAGGTCATTTGGAAATGATTGCAACTATGGTTCATCAACTCACAAAGAATCTAACAGAAAAACAAATTGAAGAAAATTCTGCTTTTGCCGCATATTTTGTTGATCATACTACAGGTGTATATCCTACAGCGGCAAGTGGATTTCCATGGTCTGCTGCAAGTATGGAAGTTAAAGGTGACACAATAGCAGATCTTAACGAAGATCTTGCTGCCGAACAAAAAGCACGCGTTACCTATGATAATATACTGCGCCTTGTAGATGATCCTGACATTATAGAGCCAATAAGATTTCTTCGCGAGCGCGAAATTGTTCACTATCAGCGCTTTGGTGATACTCTACCACAATCTTGTAAACCAAATACGACTGATAACTCAAAAAGCGTTGAACATACATATATGCTCAACGCTTTTCTTAATCATTTATTTAATTCTAAAATGTCATTATCCATAATCCATTTGAGCATAGCCACATTGATTTTAGCCAAATGCTCATACTTATCAAATTTTCTGAAATATGCAATACAGATAATCTGAATAGAACAAATCACATAAAGTATTGCCTGTTTTTCCTCATTCGTTAACGGAGAAATTGTTTCATAACCGGATATCAGCTTATTCAAGATTTCAAACCACAGTTTTTTATCAATATCTTGATTTGAAAAGCATTCCGATAAAATTGCGGTTGCACAATAACAAATGTCAAATATCCGTATATTAACCTCACTCAAATCGAAATCTATAAAACCTTTAAACTCTCTATTATCAAAAATCATATTTGATGGGTTTATATCCCGATGAATAAGCTGCTTAGGCAAATTATAATAAAGAGTAGTAAATTTGTTGGTAAAATCATCAACAGCTATTAAGTCTTTAACCTTAGGTAAATTCGCTTTCGTTTCACTAAGAACATCTGCATAATTATAATTACTCTGATCAAAGGTTTGCAATGCTTTATGCAGTTTTGCAATATTCCCGCCGATACAAAAGGCTAAATCGGTATTATTAAAGATATTCTCACATTTTAGTTGTTCGCCTTTTATGCGCTTGGTGATGATAAAATAGAATTCACCGTTTTGAACATAATCCTCACCGTTAATTGTTTTGACTATTTCAAATGTTGGTATACCTGCATTCATCATTGCTTTTGATATGCTTATATTGTTCTTTATACTGCCGAGATTATTTGTAAATTTAATAACATAATCACTCCCGATAAAATAGGCGTTATCACTTTGTCTACCTGTATTTTCGTTATAAATATTAGTTATTTTATTATCCTGTAAACCCCATTCGACAAGCAATTTCTGCACTTTATTTTTTGAAATCATAATATGCTCCTCCTGCAAAATGTTAATCCTGTAAGGCTTATTGCCTTTATAGGATTTTATAAATTCTGAGGGTGAACAATTGAATTCCCGCTTGAATGCCTTATAAAAGCCTGCATAGGTTTCATAGCCATAATTCAGTGCAATATCTATTTTAGTCAATCCATTTGACATATCATAAACGGCATACAACAGTTTTCTGCGATTGATGTATTCATTTACGGACATACCGACAAAGGATTGAAACAGTCTGCAATAATGAACACAGGAGTATCCTGCCATATCGCAAAGTTCAACAACCGATATTTCTGCTTTAAGATTGTCTTCAATATAATCAAGACTCTTCTGAATTATGTTACGAGTATTCATCATTCCCCTCCTCTCGTTAACACTTGCAAGTGCACTTTTATAATATCACATATTTTTTCTAAAACATTTCCTATTATATCAAAATGACATTTTCTCACCTTAATAACATCTACAACTGACAATTCTAAAAAGAGCAACACCGAGAGTGAAATACACCCTCGGCTTTCGTATTGTTACGAATCATTAAAGAATTATGTTTCGTCCATATAGATTTCTATTTGAGTATATTCATTATCCTTTGCATAAGCAAGTGCTTCTGAATTTCTTATGTAATCAAAAATGTTTTCATCAATATCATCATTCCAGATTGCAGAATGGTATTTTTTGTTTTTAGAATCAGGCTCATATAAAATATCAATATGCACCTGACAATACTCATCATCACCGCTTGAAAATTGTTTCACCAATGAAAAGTAAAACTGTTCCTCACCTATGAAATTAAATGTTCCTGTTTCAAACAAAATCATATCCTCATCATTCATAGGCTGACTTGCCTCTTCAAAAATATTAATAATATCCGTTATCGGCATTTTGTCAGTAATTGTTTCCTTTAAGTATTTCACCATATTATCCATATTATTTTACTCCTTCCTTTATCAACTTTGTAAAATCAAACAGGTGTTCACCTTGACTTATATCAATTTATGACCTTTGTATTTTTCTTTTGCAATATTTACTATTTCGATGACGAATTCCTTCTTATCCTCTGTATATAAATCCCTGTTCGGTTTAAATTTGTTATATAACTCAAATTTTAATTTTTCGTATTCTTTTGCTGCTTTGCAATTGTCATTCAAGTAATCTCTAAAATACAATTCATCACAATCGGCATACTTCTTTATGTGAATATGAAATACATTATTAGCATAACCATTTTCAGTATATACCTTGTTGAAAGATAATTTCTCACTGCTTTCATTCATCAAAATATATTCAGCATTAATCAATATTTCTTTAACGATGTCTTTATTATCAAAATCAATTTCTATTAAAATATCAACTATCGGTTTTGTATTAATATTCTTTATAGCTGTACTGCCGATGTGACTGATTCTTTTTGCATGGTCACCTAACAACAATTTCAAATTTTCTTTTTCATTATAAAACTGCTTTTCAAAATTCCCATTATAATCAACAAATGTAATTGGAAATAGTTCCCACAACTCTTCTAAATTTAAATCATCTAACATCTCAAATTCACCATATAACTATCATTTACCTGTTAAAATAAAGTCAATCAATTTTTCAACATCATCAAAGTCATCATAATCTCCGTTTATTCCATCACGATGATACACAATCCCCTGCTGTTCATTTCTTTCAAGGCAATCAAGTAAAGCATACTCACCATATCTTTTAACAAACAGAGTGAATGCATAAGGTTTGATTTTATTAAGCAATCCTTTTCTGCAATTCTCATCACATTCAAAGCAATGCTCAAGCTCTTTTTCTATAGTACATTTTCTGTTTTCACACCAATCTTTGTCAGGACATTCACCCGAATTACAACCATTGCAAGTAACATTTTCAGAGCACAAACAACAGGCAAGACCACATCTTGCAATTCCTAATTCTCTTTTCATTTTACCCTCAATTATAATTTTTTTATAAAAAAGTATTTTGATAATTTTGGATTTGTTGTGTTTTTCCTCACAAACTCTAATTCATAATTATTTCGTATGTAAAATTCAGATGCCTGAAATTCATAGGTTGTAAGATTGATATTTTCAAAACCCTTGTCCTTATGAAATTGTTCAACTCTTTTTATAAGATTTGTACCAATACCTTTACCACGATAATTTTTAAGAACAACAAAATCACTTATATGCACCTCATTATAATAAGAATGACCTGTTATAACACCTACAATTTTCTCGTCATCTTTAGCAACAAACGCAAACGAATTATAATTACAAATCAAATCATTTTCATTGGCATATTTATTAAATTCACTGTCGATAAATTCAGATATAGAGTCATCTGCTTTGTTAATAATTTCAATATATTCCATCTTTACCTCATTCTAAATTAGCATTGATTTCTTTGATTATCTCAACGACCTCAATATCACCATTAACCAATATTTCTTTTATAGGCTCCTTGCCATATTGATTAGGTTCGTTATTCCAATACTTTTTGGCAAGTAATAAATTTTCTTGTTCGTTTAGAGTTACATCAAAACAGTTATGTGAATCGCCAACAAATTTATTTCCTTTGATTTTAAGTTTTACTATTGAATATGTAGGTCTTTTCCAATTTACAAATGATTCTGCCCATTGCTCCGCCTCTGCAATAGTTTCTGAAACATACAGGCAACGCATTCTTGACGGAGTTTCGGGGCAAATTGCTTGTCTTACTTTTTCAAGTGCTAACTCTCGGAGTGCAACTCTTGTGTGATGCTCAAGTGTTTCTGCATCAAATTTATCAGGATCAGAATAAATCTAATTAACTAAATTCAATTTCTCATACACTCTTTTATGAACACCATTATGATATGTTTCATCAAAAAGAATATGTTGACCGAGATACATAGGCTTATCCGTTACAGTATGATAAGCGTAAAATTCATTTTCATCATATTTTTTAATTCTCATTTAATTACTCCGATTTTGAAAGCACCGATTTTCTCATCATACATCATTATAAATTCGACTCAGGATATTGCTTATCTTTCCAATAATTCCACTTTAATTTATCTGCTTCCCATTCGGTATGATCTGCATAGTACACGATCATTCTGAAAAGATAGAGCTGACATTTATCCACCTGAAAGCCTTTGCATAAGCAGTCTTGAACATAAAGTTCTTCGGGATCCTTGCCCACTAAATCCTCAACACAGGTAATGCCGATATTCATTAGAGATTCTTTTGTTCTTTTGCCTACATTGGGTATTGTTAATAAATCTGTTTTCATATTCTGCTGTCCTATTTTTCTATTTGTTTATTTCCGTAATACTGCATCAAAATCAGAACTAACGCACTGCACGCTAAAATTCCATCCATAATACCTGCAGGGAGCAGGAACATCATTAAAATCATTGTTATAACACAGTTGATTACTGAAAGGGTTAAACCCCACATTCTGTTTTTTAGCAGACCGACTGCACCGATAACCCTTACAACACCATATATTGCACCCATTATAATCATCATATACAGATTATCTTGGAAGTATTGTAGCTTAAATGAAAAATACTGACCTATATCAAATTTATCACTGCCGAGTATCATGGCAGGAATAACGGCAAGGCAACCCCCTATCTCCATAAATGCACCGTGAATAATCATTAATATTGCTGCAATTTTATATTTTTTCATTTTCTACACTTCCTTTGATTTAAATCTCTTTGTATTCTTTAATTTCAATAGCATATGTACCTCTGATAATTACTGATTTATTCTAACATAATTTAAAAATACAATCAATATCCAAGCTCACAGATAAATAAAGGGAATGGTTTTGTAGCCATTCCCTTTGCTTTTATAAGTCCTGTAAATCTGCATCTGTTATATCGTTTTCAAGATTATCTCTTGCTAAATCATTATCTATAACAGAATATGCATCTGATATAGGTTTTTCATGCATTCTATTCTTTTTGTACGGAACACTATGATAGACCTTTTGTTCAGGCGAATGTGTACCTGAAACAATTGCACGGACATTACTTTTGCCGCTCTTTGCCTTGCCTTGAATTTCAGGAACAGGTACAGCCTCATTTTTTGAATTTGTATGAGTTCGCTCAGATCTTTTCATTCCTTGCTTTGCCATATTAATCACCTCAGTAACATTTTGCCCTGACAATTTGATTATATCAGCACTTGTCAATTTCTTTTATTAATTCTTTCAATCAGTCGGATAAGTCTCGGACGATTGTATCTCTGCATAACAACAAAAATCAAATCCACACAACATGCAATGATTGAGGTGATAACAAATACAAAGATTGCACCAAATGCAAGTGAAAATAATATAGGCACAAAACTGAGCAGTGCATTAACCTCGTGTATAATCTCATTCCTGCACATTGTATTTACGATATTTTCAATCTTGTTATCTCTTGTCATATAGCTTGTTGGATTATATGACGGCATTTTGTCTTTCCACTTTTTTACCTTAAGCACCTTATACAAAGATTTTTCAAAGCTCTTTTCCCTGAACCAATAAGTTTTGAAATTAAAGCTATGAGGAATAAATTTTCCTACTGTCAATCTCATTATAAAATGATAGCACATTGTAGCGAATGTGATTGCAAGTGTATAGCATAGAGAATTTCCTGTAGTCAATGTAAGAAATAAAAATACACCAAACAATACAGATATCACAACTGTTGACGATAAAAATACTTTTTTCATACAAACTCCCCAACTATCCCTTATTGATTATATACTAAACTATAAAATCAGGATATCTCCTTTTTATGATTAATATGTATTCCGATATGACCAATGCCGAGTATGATTACGGCTGTAATAAGCGGTATATTTTTGCCGTAAATTCCAAGCAGAAGAAATGCGATAACAGGCAGTGTTGCACCTGCTACATGTATACCGAGCAGACTGCTGTAAAAGTCTTTCATAGTCTTTTTACTCTTAAAATATCTCACCCAGTAAATCTCGTAAAGTATCATAAAAATAAAGGACAGTATCAGAAAAAGCACCCACCAGGAGTCAAGTCTTATATTAAAATCTTTGAAAATAAGTACAATACAGCTTACAAGCACCTGACCGATGCTTTCAAATACTTTCAATATTTTATTCTCATTTTTAGCATATTTTTCGTAGTCATCAGGCTTATACTTCGTCCAAAACAAATTCGGAATAAAAAGCATTAACAAATATATCAACCCGACATAAGAAAATCCAAACTCCATAACTGTTCACCTGTTTTTATCCTGTCATTGTTTAGTTAATTACTTGTTTCAAACTCAACAGCACATCACCTTTTCATATTTAATAATTCAATTTCTTTTTTGAAAGCGTATTCAAGTAATTATTCTATAACCTAGATTTTATATCTCAATCATAATAATGCATCGCTATCTCATATAACTTTTCGCATTGACTCTTATCGCCGTATGATAGACAATCATCAGCATAAGCCAATATAAAAAAAGGCTCTTTTTCACAGATTAACTGAGGCAATTTATTCCATAGTGAATACATCTTTTTTGCAAATAATTCAATGTGCATAGTTTCATATATCCGTTGCAATGATTGCATCAATATTTTTCCAAAATACTCTATTTTGAATTCACATTGATACATAATTGATATATAGTGTAAAATGGAATCTTTTAATTCCATTTCTTCTAATGAAAAATAAATGTCATTATCTATATCTTCCATAAAAAGTTTATCTAATGTTTTAGCATACGCATCCCACATATCAATTCCCTCAGCACATAAAAGTGCATATACAAACAGTTCTTCCATAAATTTCACTATCCTAAAATTCTGATTTAATCAGTACCCTTGCAATTTGTTTTTAACAGATACACAATCTAAATAGTAACAATTTGATTATACCATAGTAAATGATAAATTTACATAAAAACTTTAACATTCTGCTGGTTTATGGTATAATAACCTCACGAAACATTAGCAAAATCAAAGATTTTGATTGTTTCGGAGACATTGTATCATCAATTTGAGCTATCGCTCTTACACGTCAAAGCCGTGTCCTGCACTTCGTGCAGCAAATTGTGATATAATAAACATATAATTTATAGGATGTGATTAAATGGCTGATGAAAGAAATTGGCAATTTGAATTAACTGAATATATTAAACAGGGTGAGCCTAATCGAGCAGAACGCAGTGAGTCTTGGAAAACTGCTATCGGCTTGCAGGATGTTGACGGACTCAAAACCTCTGTATATCTGCTTGACACTGCTAAAGAGCACATTGAAGGAAAGATTGATATTGCCACTGTTCAAAAGCGTGTGAATAGTTACTATGAACAGCAGAATGTCAGACAGGCTGTCGAAGACGGAACAGAGGAAGCCGACAAGGTTGCTGCAAGAATTGCAGAAATGCTGAATGAAAATACTTTTCAGTTTTCGCCGGCAGAGTTTAAAGCAATTCACAGGAGATTGTTCTCCGATGTGTTCAAGCACGCAGGAGAAATAAGAACTTATAACATCACCAAGAAAGAGTGGGTTCTTAAAGGCGATACTGTTTTATACGCATCCTTTGACAGCATAAATGATACGCTTGATTACGATTTTGATATTGAAAAAAAGTTTTCATACGAGGGTTTGTCCACTGCTGAATCTGTAAAACATATTGCAAAATTCATAGCGGGAATATGGCAGATTCACCCATTTTGTGAGGGCAACACAAGAGCAACAGCAGTGTTCATTATTAAATATCTAAAATCATTCGGATTTGATGTGAACAATGATTTATTTTCAGTAAATTCATGGTATTTCAGAAATGCACTTGTCCGTGCTAATTATAATAATGTAAAAAACGGCATAATTGCCACAACCAAATATCTTGAACTGTTTTTTGAAAATCTGTTGCTTGGTAAAAATAACGAACTGAAAAACAGATATCTGCACATTGATTTTCAAAGTGACATTCAAAGTGACAATAGTTCTGAACAAAATGTCACTTTGGACGAATTGGCATTACTTAAAATCATTTCTAAAAATCCGTCAATTACACAAATTCAGCTCGCTGAAAAATTAGGAGTAACAGACAGAACCATTAAACGAAAAATGAAACTATTGCAGGAAAAAGGCCTAATTCAAAGAATCAACGGCAAGCGCAATGGTTATTGGAAAGTATTGATGAATTTTTAAAACCATATATTTTGAGGTATTAAAATATGGACATTAATTTAGTTTCGCATGCGAAAGATTACATTGATGATTTAGCTAAAGGTATTAATCCTTTCACTAAAGAAGAAGTAAATGAAGATGATATCATCAACAATGTTAAAATATCACGCTGTCTTTTTTATGTTTCTGAAATACTCGGTGAAGTTATTGCGAATGGTGGTGTATATAAGTCCACCAAGCAAAAACAAATTGATTTTAATATAGATAGTATTGATTTGGACAGCATAGAGATTACGGATATTCCTGTTACAGTTTCTGTTATTGCGAAAAGAATTAACGATATTAAACCTGAAAATATGAAAAAGCTCAAGGTTACAGCAATAACAAATTGGTTAGTAAGCATCAATATGCTTGAGGTTATTACGATTAATAATAAAAATGTGAAGAAAGTTACTGCCACAGGTGAAGATTTAGGCTTGACTGAAGAGGAAAGATTAGGTCAATACGGTAAATATTTTGCTGTTACATACGACAAAAATGCACAGCAGTTTATTATAGATAATCTTAATTCAATTATAGATGGTGGTTTTAATTAATAAGAGAATTTTACATTTATCAAAAAAGTATTATTTATATGAGGTAGTGATTTGAACACTAAAAATAATTTAATTTTTGTAAGAAGAAATGGTGTATTTGAAGATAAAACAAAAGATATAAAGTTTTGTGAATATTCGGATTATGATGGTAAGTGCACTATTATATTTAACAATAACAAAAGATACACTTATAATAGTTACAATGTTAAATGGTACAGAAATCCAACAATTGTTGCACCCTCAACTGTAAGGTTATTCAGCAAAGGTGTATTACTGTTTGATATAGTTTATATTGCTGTTTTTAATAATGAATACTGGCACATTATATTTAATACTTATGAGAAAACATATCATTGTTCAGAATTAAGGATTGAGCAATCTTGTTTAACAAATGGGAATGCAAAACCTGTATTTAATTATTTGAAATTAATTGCTGATGAGATTAGTGTGAAAACTGAAGATGATAATAAGATACTTACAAACCAGTATAATTCCATGGAAAAATTTATAAGCGATAATACGGTTGCTTATAATTATTTGCTTGCTCAAAAAGCAAATCAATTTAATGATAATGGATTAGTAATTTTTCCTTTTGGAAGTAATTCAAGTCAAACAACAGCAGTAAATAATGCATTAACCAATCAAGTAAGTATTATTGAAGGTCCGCCGGGAACAGGTAAAACACAAACTATACTTAACATTATTGCCAATTTGATAATCAGAGGTAAAACTGTTGAAGTTGTTTCTAACAACAATTCTGCTACTGAAAATGTGTATGAAAAACTTTGTAAATACGGTTATGATTTTTTAGTTGCTCCACTTGGCAGAAAAGAAAATAAAGTTAAGTTCATAGAAAATCAAAAAGAATCCTTGCCCGATATTCGTGATTGGAAATTAGAAGAAAACCAGATTTCTAAAATCAGAGAGAAAATAAAACAAAGTTCAGAAAAATTAAATGATATATTTGAAAAACAAAATGAACTTGCGAAAGATAAGCAAGAAGCGTCTGCCGTTAAAACTGAACAAGTTTATTTCAATGAACAATGCGAAGATTCTAACATTCCAAAAATCAACTGTAAATCATATATAAAATCTAATCATTTGCTGAAACTGTGGACAAGACTTGATTTTCAAAATAATAAAATTAAGCAAATTATTAACAACATAATATTTATATTTTGTTTTGGTCTAAAAAACAGACATTACATAAATCAAAATTTAGATATATTGATTTCAATAGTAAAACAGAATTATTATGCAGTGCGATTACGAGAGTTAAATGATGAAATCAATAGAATAGAAAAAGAATTAAAAGCAACTGATTCAAAGACTTTGCTTGACAATTATGTTAACCTTTCAACACAGTACTTTAAGAATTATTTATACAAAAAATATGTTGATAAAACTGAAAGAACAATCTTTAAAATGGATGATTTATGGAAAAATCCTGAAGAATTTATAAAGGAATATCCTGTAGTTTTAAGTACAACATATTCAGCAAGAAGTAATCTTGGATCATCAAGCAATAGATATATTTATGATTATGTAATAATGGATGAGGCTTCACAGGTTGATGTTGCAACAGGATTAGTTGCATTGTCTGTTGCTAAAAACGCCGTAATAGTCGGAGACAGAAAGCAACTTCCGAATGTTATCAATGAAACGGATAGGATGAAAACAAATCATATTTTTTCATTGTTTAAAATCAGAGCTGAATATAATTTTACAAAGAATAGTTTCCTATCATCTGTTTTTAATATTATTCCTGATGTTCCAAATACTTTATTGCGAGAACATTATCGTTGCCACCCAAAAATTATTGAATTTTGTAATCAGAAATTCTATGATAATCAACTGATTGTTATGACAAAAGATAGTGATGAAACAGATACACTAAAAGTATATAAAACGGCTCAAGGTAATCACGCAAGGAAGCATATTAACCAGCGTCAAATTGATGTAATTACACAAGAAATTTTGCCTGATACTAATATAAATTATTCCGATATAGGAATTATAGCACCTTACAGAGATCAAGTAACTGAAATTACAAATGCGATTTATAATGATGATATGCTTATTGATACAGTACATAAATTTCAGGGTAGAGAAAAAGATTATATCATAATGTCTACAGTAGATGATAAGGTAAATGAATTTTCAGATAACCCTAACCTACTGAATGTAGCTGTATCAAGAGCAATAAAGAACTTTACAATTATTGTTGGTCAGGATGATAATCAAAACACCAATATCGGAGATTTGGTAAGTTATATTGAATATAATAATTTTGATATAATTGAGAGTGAAATTTATTCTATTTTTGATTATCTTTATAGTCAGTATCAAATTGAGAGAAGTGCACTGCTTTCAAAAAGCAGAAGAGTATCAGCTTATGATTCCGAAAACCTAATGTATAGTTTAATTTGTAAACTTTTAAAGGAAAATAATCACTCAAATCTTGGTGTAGTTGTGCATTTACCTTTGAAAGAAATATTTAAAAATCTTGATAAACTTGATGATAAAGAATTAAACTTTGTTGCTAATACAGATAGCCATGTTGATTTTATGATTTATAATAAAGTGAACAAGCAACCTGTATTAGCAGTGGAAGTCGATGGTTATGATTATCACAAAATAGGCACAAAACAATATGTTAGGGATATAGTAAAAGATTCAATTTTTGAAAAATATAATTTGCCATTAGAAAGATTTAAAACAAATGGTAGTGGTGAAAAAGAAATTTTAATTCAAAAATTGAATTCGGTAATCGTTTCAAACTAAAGTGTATGTTTTTTGAATCATATAGATTTGTATAGCGCAAATCTGTATAAATCATTGATTTAACTTGGCTTTTATTGTATAATTATTTAATATAGTGTTTTTGCAGATGATTCTGCAAATATTGATAAAGTGCCTCAGTTCACTTTTGAAGAGATTGTTGAGAACAACGTTGAAATAAATATCGCCCAACCTTTCCGAGAAGAAAGCGTGAACAGTATTCGTATTTGTCTAGATTTCATTTTTTAAACCGCGTTTCACAAAGTCATAGACTGGAACAAGGTGGATAAAGAAGATTATCTTCTAGTTATAGAGTGTGCAATAAAAGATATTGAAATTAAGCATATTCTCAAAGTTATCTAACCAATGATATCAATAGTGTGAAGTCTATATGAAAGACACGAAGGGGATACAACGTTTAAGACAGAAGAATTATATCGAGGTGTTCCATATGATAAAAACAGTATCACAAACAACAATTGCTGATGTATTTTCAATAACCAGCGATAAGATATATAAAATTCCAAAATACCAACGTGAATATACTTGGGGAATTAAAGAATGGGATGCATTATTCAACGATGTAACTGAAAATGATTTCGGCTATTTTCTTGGTTCATATATTTGTGTAAACAGTGGTTCTCTGAATGGAACTGTTTTGGAAGTCATTGATGGACAACAAAGATTTTCAACGATAACTTTATTGTTGGTAGCTCTGTATTCTGAACTTGCTAAACATAAAGCCGAAATGGATGAAGATGATTTAAGCGAACTTTCTAATTTGAGAAATGAGCTTGCGAATAAAAAACAGAAATTTACTGCGTCCGGAGGCAAAATCACCGAGTATAATCAGCGACTCCTACTTCAAAGGCAAAACTCAAATGACGAGGACTATACTTACATTCTTTCCGACAACGGAATTATTTCCGCTAAGCAATCAAAGCCAACCAATTTTGGTAACAGAAGAATTGCAAAGGCATATCGTCATTTTCTGAAATTGATTGTCGATGAAGTGCAGGAAATCAAAGCTGGTAACCCCAATATTACCGGCATAGGAGCACTATTTCAAATTGTTAGAAAATTCGAGGCAGCAGTATTGGTAGGAATCGAAGTCGACACTAACAAAGATGCTTATATGCTCTTTGAATCTCTAAACCACAGAGGTGTTCCGCTTTCTGCTCTTGATCTAATTAAGAATTCTCTTATTGCACAAGCCGAAAACTCTTCTGGTGCAGATAATGCCTATGAGCAATGGAAACTGATATTAAAAGCCGTAGGACAAGATGATTATGCTGTTCAGGAGCGTTTCTTCAGACAATTCTATAATGCGTTTAGAGACGATTTGAATGCACCGTATAAATCAACCGACAAGAAGTATTATTTTGGTTATTTAGCAACAAGAACAACGTTGATTGACATCTATGAAAAGATGATTAAAAGCGATTATTGTGCCCTTTTGGAAAACCTCTCGGAAAAAGCTAACAAATACTCTATCATTGTCAACAATACCGATGACGAGTATATTTACACAACAAGTTTACAAAACTTGGCGAGGATTTCCGGAGCGCCTTCATATTTGTTGCTAATGTATCTATTGACTAGCCAAGAAACTTTGTGCCTTTCGGATACGGATATTAAATCAATAGTTGATACTCTTATTGTTTTCTTTGTTAGAAGAAATTTAACTGATGTTCCCAATACTCGTAAACTTACTCAATTATTTATCGATATTATCGAAAAAATCAAATTTGAAAGCAGTAGCGAAATTGTAGCCAGCATTAAAGATATGCTCAAAGCGGTTTCGGCAACAGACGAAACCTTTGAAGAAAAGCTTCGTGGTCCCATTTATGATGAAAATCCTGAAGCAACTCGATTTGTTTTATGCAATATCGAAGCACAACATCAGACAAAGGAGATATATTCTGATCTGTGGTCCAGAGATACACGTAATAAGTATGTTTGGACTATCGAACATATATTTCCTGAAGGCGAGAACATTCCCAAAGAATGGGTTGATATGATTGCTACCGGCGATAAAGCAAAAGCAATCCAAATCAGATCCGATTATGTACATACCATTGGCAACTTAACAATTACCGGATATAATCAAAACCTTTCTAATATGTCTTTTGAACACAAGAAAGATAGAAAATCGAAAGATAAGACAAAAGATATTGGCTACAGAAACGGCTTGTTCCTAAATGAGGATGTTGTAACGGAAACCAAGTGGACTGTGGATAAAATAACCACAAGAACGGACAAGATTGTAAAAATACTTCTTGAAATGTATGAGTGGTAATTTTATTGAACTACTATCCCACATATATCTTTTCCTCAAGCCACAGTTCATTGAAATTGTTAGTGCGAAATCCGTAGATATTTGGGGAGACAACAAATCAAGAATTAAGGAGATATCATTATGAAAGACGGATATTTGATTGATTATATTACTGGAGCTGAAGTAAGAGCAAAACCCGAAGAAATGCAGGCTGTTCAGCCGTTTGCAAAAATGCTTATAGAGGATTATGGTTACCCCAAAGAGCTGATAACCACACATCCGCAATATCGAGTCAAGGTACGTCCCAGCGATACCAAAAAGGAATACCCTGTAGATATTGCTGTATTCTCCGCCACTCAAAAAAGCGACGATGATATATACATTGTTGTGGAATGTAAAAAGAAAACTCGAAAAGACGGGCGCAGCCAACTTGAGGATTACTTGCGCTTTTGCAAAGCTCAACTCGGTGTTTGGTACAATGGCGAAGAACGCTTCTTTTTGAGAAAATATGAAGCGGATGGTCAGGTTAAATTTGAAGAGATTCCCAACATTCCTAAATACGGACAGCGTCTTGAGGACATCGGAAAATTTAGAAGATGTGACCTCAAACCCACACATAATTTAAAATCTACATTCAAAGCTATTAGAAATCATTTGGCAGCTAATACCGTTGGTGCAACTCGTGACGAGGTGTTAGCTCAACAATTAATAAATATCATTTTCTGTAAGATTTATGACGAGCGTTTTACTGAGCCCGAGGATATTGTATCTTTTCGTGCTGGTGTTAATGAAGCGCCAGCAGATGTAAAGAAGCGCCTGCTCGATTTATTTGATAAGGTTAAGAGAAAATATAAAGAGGTTCTTGACAAAGAGGATAACATTTCTCTTGATGCCGATTCTATCGTTTATGTGGTTGGTGAACTTCAAAACTTCTGTCTTATTGAAGCAGAAAGAGATAGTGTTGCTGACGCATTCGAAACATTTATTGACCATGCTTTAAAAGGTGGCCAAGGACAATTTTTCACTCCGAGAAATGTAGTAAGAATGATGGTTGATATTCTTGATCCTAGCGATGAAGATTACATTATAGATCCTTCTTGTGGTAGTGGTGGTTTTTTGGTTGAAACCCTGCGTTATATTTGGAAGAAGCTTGATTCAGAAGGTGAGCGATATCATTGGAATGCTGCAAACTTGAAAGAAGAAAAAATGGAGGTTGCCCTCAATAAACTGTGTGGTATTGATAAAGACTACTTTTTATCAAAAGTTGCTAAAGCATATATGGCTATTCTTGGTGATGGAAAAAGCGGTATTTTCTGCGAAGATAGTTTGGACATGCCTTCAAACTGGCAAGATAAAACAAAAATTAAAATTGGCAAAGGAAAATTCAGCGTATTGCTAACCAACCCTCCTTTTGGCTCTAAAATCCCAGTAAGAGGAGAAGATAAGCTTAAGCAGTACGATTTAGCGTATAAGTGGCAAAAGAATAAATCCGGAGTCTGGGAGCAAGGAAAGCTCAAAGAAAAAGAATCTCCGCAAGTTCTTTTTATCGAAAGAGATGTTCAACTTTTAGCTGACTACGGCAGAATGGCTATCGTTCTTCCCGATGGCGTTTTCGGAAATGATACTTTTGGCTATATACGTCATTGGCTCAAGGAGCACGGCAGAATTTTAGCCATTATTGATATCCCAGTAGAAACTTTCCAGCCGAATACATCAACAAAGACAAGTATTTTGGTATTTCAAAAGCTTCCGAAAGAAAAAATCCCTGAAGATTATGATATATTTATGGCTATTGCAAGTACATGTGGTCATGATCGCAGAGGAAACGAAACTGAAAGTGATGAAATTCAATTAGTGGCTGCTGAATATAAAAAGTGGGCCATAAAGCAAGGTTTAATATCACCGGAGGAGTAAAAGAATGCAAGTGTTTTCTGTATCATCTAGTTCGTTGAAATTTGATGATCGTCTTGTACCCAATTTCTATTACTATACGCAAGTAGTTAAAAGTCAAAATATTGACAAAGGCATTAACTATATAAAACTCGGTAAGCATAGTACCATTTCAGATGGTGAACACTCCGCAATTCCAAGAAATAGTACTTCGGGTATAAGATATCTATATGGCCGAAACATCAAGGAAGGTGTCATTAATTTTGATCCTATCTCTGATGACTCATACATCTATCCTTTTGATTATGATGTGTTTACTAGATGCCACATCAAACAAAATGATGTTCTTATTGCAATTTATGGAACAGTTGGTAAGTCTGCAGTTTATCGCAATGAATATGTAGGAATAGCAGGTATACCGAGACATATTGCAAATATAGCGCTAAAAAAAGATGCACCAATAACGCCGGAATATCTAACTTCATTCTTTCGTTCAAAATATGGTAAATGGCAAATTTTTAGTTTGATAACAGGCAATATTCAGCAATTACTCTCCCTAAAAAATCTTCGAGATTTTGATGTGCCAGTGGTAGACGAAAAAACAATTGCTACAATTACAGTAAAAGAACAAGAAGCTATTGAGTGTGAGATTAAAGCTCAACAACTCATCAAGGAAGCTCAGGAGCTATTTTACAAAGGGCTAAATTTTGACGTATCTTCTGTTACAAGAGACTTCTACTTTTCTGTTAAGTTTTCTCAGCTTGATGATAGTAATATTTGGTCAACAAGTTATTACAATAAATTATATGTAAAAATGGCTAAAGCTCTTGAAAAACATAATGGAGTTAAAACATTAAGAGAGTTAGTGGATGTGTGTCACGGAGACGAAGTCGGAAGCGAGAATTATAAAGAATTTATTGAGAGAAGCGCAGAAGATAAACCCTTTATAAGAACATCTGACATTGTAAATAACGAAGTCGACATTTATCCTGATTATTATATTCCCCCATATGCTACAGATGGAGTTAAACAAGATGTGAGGGCTGGTGATGTTATTTTTACCAAAGATGGAAAAATCGCTTGTGTTGGTATGATCACTGATTCCGATAACGTAATTTTTTCATCTGGAATTGTAAGACTTCGTTTAAATCCCAAAGCGCAAAAAAAGGGATTTACACAAGAATATCTATTTACAGCTCTTTCTATTCCTGAGATTGGAAGATATGCAGCTGTTCGTCGCACGGTAGTAGCATCGACTATTCCACATCTTAGAGTAGAAAGATTAAAAGATATTGAAATACCTCTTATGGAGCAAGAAATTATTAATCAAATTACACAATTGGTCAAAGAGGCTTTCTGTCTGAAAAGCCAGCGGAAACGAATTTTAAAAGAAACCGATAAAATTCTCGATGTTTATTTTTCTATTTAGGTAAACAAACCGGCACGGCAGTGGCGTTAGGCAAAACAACCTTAATATCGATAAAAGGAGGCAATCAAATGCTAAAAGTAGATGGTGCAATTTTGGATACAAACAAAGCAATATGTCGAAACATTTCTGTATTTGATGCCTCCGAGCGAGGTTTATTATCGCAGAACATTTTGGCTCAGCTTAGAAATTTTGTTGAGTATATCGTCCAAAAGGTTTACTCAAATGGTGTTGATACTGATCCTAATGATTATCAGGATAAAAAAGCTGCTTGGGAATTTGTAAAAACCAAAGGAGAACTGCGATTCTTAAGCAAATTCCATAATCTTCTTCAAAAGTCGGTATCTCACTATACATTTGATGAGGGCGGATCCGAAAGATTGATGCTTAAGTATTATGAGTATCTTCTTAAAATCAAGGTGTTCCTCAAAGACAAATATAACATGGATGTTCTTGAGAATATTGATGATTTTCCATTAAATTTGGACGATAACTTGATGGAGTATTACAAGCAAATTGCCGTTCGCATTGTCAAGCCAAGCCGTTACGCAGTTCGAAACCCCTATAATGATCGTGCATACATACAAAAAATCAAACCTTTTTTCGTAAAACACCATATTTTTTACGAAGTAACATTTACAGTAGCCAATGATAAAGCCAGTAAATTTGATAGAGTAATTGCATTTACCTCTCTTGATTTTTCTGACAATTATGCAGTCAAATTATCCATACACAATGATGTGATCGGTGTGCTTGGTAAAGTTATGCCTATTCAAATCATTGATAGTTGGGAAGTCTCTATAAGACCATGTGAGATCAATCGATTTGCTGATTTTTTTGGCAGCCATACTCAAATTAGTGCCGGCAATAATGAGTTCCGTGATCTAATGAAATTCCTTACAGACACTCGAATAAGTCTTGTTGATTTAGTTACTTCATCAGATTCATATTATTCTTGGGCAAAAGCTAAGTGTACTAAAGAAGCAAAAGTAACTCGCGTCTTTGACCTACTTGACAAATCTCGTGACCTTATAAAGGATAAAGCGTCCGGAAGCAATATTATCCGTTACTTTCTCCACAAAATGAACAATAAGGTTATGAGATGTCAATATAGCAGGGAGACTTGTGAAAGGTTATCTGATTTGCATCTGCACTGGGGGTGTATTCCGTTTGATCAAATGCCCTATGCAACATCTTTGATTAAACACAATCCCAGAATTTATGATTTATTTGAATGTATCAATTCAAGCAATAGAGAACATGAATTCCTGGCTCGCACAATACAGAACAATACTGAACAAGGTGGTATTCTGTTTACTCCTTTAAGTGATTTGGAACGGTTTGAGGATATCAACAGCCTAATTAGAAAATACAACTCTCTTGTGTATGCAAAAAAACATGCTGAACGATATCTTAGAATATACAAAGACCATCTGTATATGAAAGGATATGTCGACGATACCACGAAAATTATTAAGAAACTAAAAGAGTTATCTTCAACCGGAATGTCCGGTTATAGTGATTTTGTGGAATCGTGGCTTTCTAAAAATCCTTCTTATAGAATTGACAGTAAAGAAAAGCTCGACGCTCTTAAAGTAGTATTTTCTGATTCTCATGTCGCTCTTATTTATGGTTCGGCGGGAACTGGAAAATCAACTCTTATTAACCACATTTCGAATCTATATAACGATCGTGAAAAACTGTACTTAGCTAACACAAATCCAGCTGTAGATAATATGCGTCGAAAAGTAAATGCGGGTAATTGTGATTTCAAAACCATTGCAAAATTTTTATCCGATTATAACACTGATGCAGAATGTGATATCTTGTTTATCGATGAATGTAGTACGGTAAGCAATAAAGATATGCGAGACATTCTGGAGAAGGCTACTTTTAAACTACTTGTGTTAGTTGGAGATGTATTCCAGATTGAAGCAATATTGTTTGGAAATTGGTTTAGTATTGCACGTACCTTCGTACCAGAAACATCGGTTTCTGAATTATCAAAACCTTATCGTAGTACAAATGAAAGATTACTCACCATTTGGGATAGAGTCAGAAAGCTTCAAGATGATATCCTTGAACCAATGGTAAAGGGTAAATATACCGTTAGATTGGACGAATCGATTTTTGAGCACTCAGAAGAAGATGAAATCATATTGTGCTTAAATTATGATGGCCTTTACGGCATAAACAATATCAATAGATTCTTGCAGAGCAGCAATCCAAAGCCTGAAATCATTTGGGGAATCAACACCTATAAAATTGGAGATCCTGTTCTGTTTAACGAATCGGATAGATTTGCTCCTTTAATCTACAACAATATGAAGGGCCGCATAAAAGGTATTGAGCCAACTGAAGATAAAATCCGTTTTGATGTGGAACTGGATATTGCCATTACTGACTGGGAAGCAGAAGATTATGATTTCACCTTGGTTGGCACATCAGATAAAGGTAATTCTATTATCAGTTTTTGGGTGGACAAGCATTGTAGCACCGATGATGACGATGACACTTCAGATGCCATTGTTCCTTTCCAAGTAGCTTATGCAGTATCAATTCACAAAGCACAGGGCTTGGAATATAAATCAGTCAAGATTGTTATTACAAACGAAGTTGAAGAGTTCATTACCCACAATATCTTTTACACCGCCATCACTCGTGCAAAAGAAGATTTAAAAATTTATTGGACTCCAGAAACAGAGAAAAAGATTCTTGAAGGGTTATCCTTGAGAAACTATAAAAAAGATGCTGCTTTGCTTGCTGCTATGCAGAACTTGTAATGCGAAAGGAAAGACTATGAATAACGATGTTAAAATTTTAAGCTCAACAACCGATTTTAATGCATACTTTAATGCAAATTCCATTTCAGAAAATACTCGAAAAAAATTTGAAACTACAGATTTTTTAGTTGTGCCTTCAGAATATAAAGAAAACGAGTATTATTTTGCACAAGAGTCAATCAGTTTTGTGAAATTCTGTCGCCAAAATAATCCCGAAAACATCATTAATCTACTTGCAGATTCTGATATTCAAATACGCTCTTTACATTCCTTTGATATTTGGATGCCTATTATTTGGGTTGCAGGAAACATCTTATTGCCCATTGCCATTAATCTTGTCTCGGACTACATAAAAGATAAGCTTAAAGGTCGTGAAAAAGAAGAAGCAAAAGTAGATGTTACTTTTATTGTGAAGCTAGAAGACGAAGAAAAAACTCTTCATTATTCTGGTGACGCTAAAACATTTAAGGAATCATTTGAAAAGATCGACCTAAATAAAATGTGAGGGAAGTATATGCTTAAATGTTTTCTTCAAAACAAAGATATAAGTCAAATCGATACAGTATGTAACCATCTCAACAAAACCAAACATAAATTGTTAGAAAATAATTGGAATAATCCTACAGAAGATTTTGAACTATGTGCTAATCTTTTTTCGGAAATAAAAGAAATTGCAATTCAAAGAAACGATGAACAGCTTGCTAATTCGCAATTTATTTTTAAGGATTATTTTAAGTTGTTTTGCAATCTGCTTCGATATTTTGAAATGCTTGAAAATGGTCAATACAAAGAATCTTGGAATAAGCTCCAAGATTGCCTTGATGCGATAAAATATATAGGTCGTTTTACTGAAATTGATAATAGACTGGAACTAAATGACTCTATGATCTCTTGGTTCAATATGAAGAACTGTACCCATACACTATTTTTACTAGCAGCGAATATGTTATTTCAAAATCTCATTTCAGTATATGCGGCAAATCTATGCAAAGTTTAGAATGTCCACATATAAAGGGAGAACTTTATTGGGGTGAACCAGCAATTGAGTGTATTGATAAGATAGATGTTATTCAAGCGGTTTGTATTGTATCGCATCCCGAAGATAAACGTTGCATTCTGGAAATAGCAGATGATACCAGATCTGAAAAAGAAAAATTCATTATGTTGGCTCAGTATTTAGAACTTAAGCAACCATATTTGCAGAAGATTATAATAAAAGAATTCAAAGAAAAACGGATACGAAAAGATATTGAAATAGTCGGGAGAAAACAGCCTTGTCCATGTGGAAGTGGCAAAAAATTCAGGCATTGTTGTGGAAAAAATATGTATTATGAACATACAGGATATGTTGTAACTCCCTGTTCTATAGTAGAGTTACAAATGCTCTGATAATATGCATAAAAAACAGGCACGAGAGATTGACTCTATTGCTTGTTATCATTTTAGCAGTTGATTATGATTTCATCCATTGTACCAGCATGCTTACTTTGAATATATGTTGGTTTTATTGATAGTGAGTGACAAGATTTATCCTTATATCGTCGATTCAAAAAAACTGTAGTGATATTTTACGATTATTTCCAAAAACTCTTTAAACTAAGCAAGTACACAGGTCCACCATAGCGTTTAATTTGTTCTTCGATGTTTTCTGATTGGCTAATAAAATTTTATTAGGGCGGTGAACTATATTTCTACAGTTTTTCAATAAATATTTATTAAGATTTATTATCAAGGCGATAGGTGTAATCTTACTATTGTATCAAAAAACTATTTATACTGTTCTAAAAATTTCATAACCTGCTCCTTGCTGATTTTGTTCATACGATAATCAGCAAGGAGTCTTTTCTTGTTCTCCATAAACTCCATATATCTTTTATTTGGAATAATCGGTGCTACCTCGTTCCAATACGCATCAGGTTCAATATAAAATTCCAAATATAATTTTCTTCTAACCTTTTCAAATTCTGCTAATACTTCATCTTTTTTCTGTTGTTCTCTGTTTGCAATATGAGGACCTAAATCCTGACATTTTTGTCCGTTATAAGAGCCATAACAATATGATGTTGCTTTTGCTGTTTTAGGTGTAAAAAGTTTGCCACATAATTTACAAACATTAATTCGTTTATTACTTTGAAAATGTAAATACAGCAAGGAAGAATAAAATTCTGTAACAGATGTGCATATATAGTATTCGCTCATTTCACCTATTGTTTTTGAATTCGGATTAAACATATATTCATCAAATCTTTTTGAGGTAAAACTAACCTTGTTAAAGTTATCAAAGTTCTTATTAAATTCCTTTTCAAAATAACCCAAGCGAGCAGATTGATTATTGTTGTCATCACCAATTGTATTAAAAATATTATTAAGTACAATTTGCATTGTGACTACTTCTGCAAGTGAATTATACTGATCTATACATCTTCTTAAAATTCCGATAATAGTATTGTCATAAAAATTGAAATTGAATTTCATATCTGAATAAATCAAAACGGCCCATAAAGGATTAACTGTCATCATTGAATTTAGAAACTTGTTTATATATTCTCTAAACTGAAGAATTTTTGCATCTGTAATTTCATAAATACTTTTATTGCTGCCTTTCAAATTTTCAAGTATCTTTTCAATAGCACCAACATAATTTATAAAAATCATAATCAGCAAACTTTATCAGTTCATCATTAATATTAATTGGAGGGTGAATATTATCATTATTAATCACCATATATTCAGCAATACCTTGCTTACCATTCTTCAAATGTACTAACACAGCATCAGTAATCATACAAAACCTCTCGGATGTAACTTTGTGAAAAAACTCAAGTTACATCCGTCCTTTGTTTTTTATCAATCTTTTTATTAGACTATAACACAGAAAGTAATTTCTAACAATATAAACCTTGAAAATTGAATAGAGAGAATGGTATATGATTTGCGATGACCTAAATGTGAGCGAAGATACATTGCGGTAAAATTCCGGGATAGGATAATTACATTCTGAAAGGTTTTGTATGTGACCGAGGTGGTTATACAGTGAACGGTAATATATAAACAAGATAAATAAAACAAGTTATAAAACCCTGTATGACGATATAACGAGTTTTGGTTTCAGTGTAAACACCCGTGTACCGAGTCAAAATAAAAATCGATTGTGGCGAAATTTTGGTAAGAAAATCCTGTACTTCTTCTCCAAAATTCAGTGCTTTGTCAATTCGGTTTTGCAATTAAAATTTATAAAAACAGGAGGTGATATTTATATGATTTAGTTATGTGTTTTTCTGTATTAAACCCAGACTTTGTCTGGGGCAATGCAGAGCGTCCGGATGTCCGGACACCCAATAACCGGGCAGAAGCTCGAACCCACTCATTCAAACATATTCCGTAGTTGAATATGTAAAATTAGTAATTTGGAGGTAAAAGAAATAGAAGAAAACAGACGAAGAGATAAGACACTCACTATCAGATTGACTGATAGTGAGAAAAAGATAATACTTGCTAAAGCAAGAAAAGCTAAAATGAATGCAACGGATTTTATCATTGCAAGCACGAATAATACTGTCATTAAAATACCTGAAGATTTAAAACCTGTTGTATCGCAGTTAAAGCATATCGGTAACAACATCAATCAGATTGCAGTTAAGGTAAACAGTGGTGCTGTGTACTCAATAAATTTTGATGAGGTAATCGAAATGCAGAACAAAATCTATGAAAAGGTTTTTGAAATAGCCAATGCCAATAGTCAAGTTCATTAAAAACGAAAAGCAAAATCCAAGTGCGATGAAAGGCTCAATTGACTACTGTTTACAGAAATATAAAACAGTTGATGTACAAACAGGACAAAGATATGTTTCTGGAATTAATTGCAACGGCTTGAATGCTTACAAAGAATTTATGACAACCAAGATTGCTAACAATGCAAATAGTGGCAGATATTTTTATCAGTATGTTCAATCATTCTCACCGAAAAACAATGTTAATTATGATAAAGCACACAAGATTGCATTGGAGTTTGCAGAGAAAGCGTGGCAAGGTCACGAGGTGTTGGTTACAACACATTGCGACAGAAATCACATACACACGCATTTCATTATCAATTCAGTCAGTTTTGAAACAGGAAAAAAGTTAAGGCAGAACCCGAACACATTGAAATCTTTGAGAAAACTCAATGATGAAATATGTGCAAAGTATGATGTTGTGCCTTTAAAGCCATATACAAAAACAAAAGAAAAACGCTTATCAGATGGAGAATATCGTATGGCAATGAAGGGTGAAAGCTGGAAATTTGCTTTGATGTTTACTATTGATACTGCAATGAAAAAGTGCAAAACAAAGAAAGAATTCATTGATGAAATGAAAAAGAACGGCTATGAAGTTTTATGGACAGATGCAAGAAAATATATCACTTACATCTGTCCGAACGGAATGAAATGCCGTGATATTAAATTACACCAAGACAAATACAGAAAGGAGAAAATGGAACTTGAGTTTGAATTACGAAGAATTGAAACAGAGAAATGCACCGCAGAAAGCTACAGCCAACGATATGATAGCGAAAATGGAACAGGCATCACAGGTGACAATCGTGGAGAGCGATTACTGGAAAGCACTGATAGAACTGAACAGAAATCAGAATCAACAGTTGAATCAAATCTCGGAGAATCAAGTGAACGAAGATACAATCAATCACTATTCAGCACAAATAATTCTTCAACTGAAAAAGAGAATTTCGGAACAGGAGAACACGATTCAGAAAGAACTGAAGAATCAGGAAACGATGCTGAACGAACAGGTTGGGAAGATGAACGAGAGTATGCTTTCGGCAGAAAAAGAGATGACCAATCTGTTGGACAAACTGAAAAAGAAATGGATTCCGATATTCTTTGGAACGATGATAGGCATTCAAGTGTTTTTTCAGATACTCTCTATTTTGCTGGAGATTTATTTAAAATGATCGATAATCAAACTCGTTATCACAGAAAACGAATCAAATTATCTCAAAAAGAAATTGAGAAAAGACTTGCTCATGGTCAGAAATCTGATGGTTATGAGGAGTATGAAGATTATTATAATCAATTAACTATGTAGGAGGCATTATGCTAAATAAATTTATTATGAAAGAAATTTTTATAAGTTAGGAGTGTGATACAGAAAAATAATTAGCCGGTGGTTTTATACCACGCATTTTTACAAAGCTGAATACTGAACCTTGTCCTTATAATATAAATATAATATAAATGAGTATGAGGAGATGTTTGACTGTGGATAGACCTGTTATCACTGAAAATTTAACCGAAAGCTATGAGATTAATTTCGGCAAGGGCAAGGCCATAGTGAACGAATACTCCCCCAACCTCACCAAAGACGAGATTGAATTAAACCGAATGAATGTTAAAAATATTTTAGCAAAGGTTTTCGGTAAAAATGCTATATAATCTGGACTTTTTAGATTGTTTCGTATATGCTGATGTTGAGTTATCGGTCAGGAATGAGAATGAGGTAACTTATTTATGATCGCAATTTATGCTCGGCAATCAGTAGAAAAAGAGGACAGCATTTCAATCGAATCACAGATTGAAATGTGCATCTACGAGGCAAGAGGTGAGGCATTTTTAATATACAAGGACAAAGGCTTCAGCGGTAAAAACACAAACCGTCCTGAGTTTCAAAAAATGATGCAGGACATCAAATCAGAGCGAAAAAGTATAACAAAAGTTATCGTTTACAAACTCGATAGAATCAGCAGAAGTATCCTTGATTTCTCAAATATGATGGATACTTTCGGTAAGCTTGGTGTTGAATTTTCATCGGCTACAGAAAAGTTTGACACAAGCACGCCTATGGGCAGGGCGATGCTGAATATTTGCATTACCTTCGCCCAACTTGAGCGTGAAACGACACAGCAGAGGGTTAAGGACAACTATATTTCACGCAGTCAGAAAGGCTTTTATATGGGCGGACCTGTGCCTGTCGGCTTTAAGAAAATTGACCTGACGACTGACGGAATCAAAACATCTATGTATGAGCAGATACCGGAAGAGGTTGAACTTGTCAAAAAGGTATTTGAAATGTATGCAGATGTGAATTATTCAAATGAGGACATTGCAAAAGCGGTGCGTGATATGCCGTCTGAATGCAGACGAAACCGAACAGTTACAAGGGCGAGGATTCAAGATTTCATTAAGAATCCTGTTTATGTGAGAGCAGATATAAATCTGTATAACTTTTTCAAATCAAAGGGTGTTAAGATAATCAATCCGCCTGAGGATTTTATCGGCACAAACGGCTGTTATCTTTACACAGGCAGCAAGAACACGAGGAAGCAGACGGACTTGTCTAATGCAATTCTGGTGATTGCACCACACGAGGGTTTTATAGACTCTGATTTGTGGATAAGGTGCAGAGAACGGGCACTCGACCAGCAACAAATTAAACGCAATCCAAAGGCTAAAAACACCTGGCTTGCCGGACTTATCAAGTGTGGTGAATGTGGTTACGCACTTGTGCGAAAGAATTATGTTAAGAAAAATATCAGTTATTTTCTCTGCTCTCACAAGATGAATGACAATTTATGCTGTGGCTGCGGAACGATTCACGCAGATGAGTTTGAAAATCTGATTTTACAGAAAATCAAAGCAAAACTTGCTGACTTCAAGGAGTTTGAACTTGCAGGAGTAACTGCTATAAACCCTAAAACTGAGGAGCTGAAAGCAAGGCTTACTGCAATAGAAAATGAGATAAACGAAACTGTTAAAAATGTTGCAGGTGCAAGCGAAATCGTTATAGCATATATCAATGATAATGTTGAAAAACTGCACAGCGAAAAACTGCAGATTCAGGCTGAAATTCATCGTTTAAGCGAAAGCAGATATTCGGTTAATGAAAAAATAATCTGTGATTTTGACAAATTCGACACTCTGCCATTTGAACGCAAACGAGAACTTGCAAACGCAGTAATCAAAAAAATCTATGCAACAAGTGATAAAATTGATATTATTTGGAACATATAAAACAAAATAGTGCAGGGATTATACTCTGCACCAAAATTAAAAGAAAAGTTTACAAGTTTATTGTTTAGCGGAAGGTCTTAGATTGGTAACTGATAAGCTCGACAGCAAAAACTTCTATATGACCAATCCATCTTTTGATATTTAAATATTATAAATAATCTACCTTAGGCGTATGACATTTTTCATCCGCCTATTTTTTATTTAAACTGCCATGTTAAGCACATTGTATAAATTATAATATATTCTTCGAATTAAGAAGCATCAAAAGAATTCTTATAAGAGCTTTAACTCAAAATAAATTTTTTATAAATCACTGAATTATAGGAACACTTATAATGAGGTGATTTCATGAACGGAAAAGAACTGCCGCTGAGCTTTGTCATGAATTTAGCACAAAATGAAACTGCATTAAAACGATTTGAGGCAATGAGTAAAGAAGAAAAAGAAGCAATAATAAAAAAAACTCACGAAATTAATTCAAGAGAAGAAATGCGAAACTTAGTAAATAATTTATCAAATAATTCATTTACAGGTTAACAAAGGTGCAGACATAGGTCCGCACCTTTCATTATAATATCATATAGTTTTTTAGTATCTCTATCGCATCATTATACTCATTTTTATAATTAGCAAAAGTATCACTTTGCTGAAACTCAAAACCTGCTGAAAGATATAATCCCACAGCCTTATAGCTCCATGGCTGAGTATGCAGATAAACAGGCATTAAATCATTGCTGTTGTAAAACTGCATAACAGAATTCAATAATTTTTTGCCTATTCCTCTGCCCTGATAACCGGGCAATACCGCCATCCAATGCAATGATGATATTTTTTTATTATCCTTAAAATCATACCATGCAATACAGGTTCCTACAATTTTATTTTCACACTTCGCAAAAAAGCACCGTTCAAATATGTCATCTGTTTTATAATGTAAGTTAAAATATTCTAACGCATTCTCTGTGCTTTCAAAATCACCTATTGCAGTCTCAATTTCTGCCCACAATATCTCATCTCCCTGACAATAATTTCTGATATCAACATTATCTGAAGAATAGTCTATCTTATGAAAACAATCACACCGCATTATTATATGGAATACTCCTATCTATAAGATTACTGCTTTTGTATTTTAAATCAAATTCTTTATCACATAATTTCTCAATCAAGCCTGCACAGCCTTCATAAATGTCGCGATAGGCAATATCAAAACGTCTTGAATACCATGGATCTGCAACATCACCTCCACAGTCAGTATAATCCATCAGTTTGCTGATTTTGTTATCCTTATCTCCATCAAAAATAAAGTTCATATTTCTGATATTTTCACTGTCCATACCGATAAAATAATCATATTTATCATAATCACTCTTCTGCATCTTAACTGCTCTTTTATCATTACACAATAAACCATGCTTAGCAAGTTCTCTTTTGGCAGGTGGATAAACAGGATTGCCGACACCATTAAATATCTCTTCCGTACTTGTTGCAGATGATGATACGATAAAGAAACTATCTATCCCCTGCTTTTTAAGCATATCTTTAAATATAAACTCAGCCATCGGTGAACGGCAAATATTACCGTGACAAACAAACATAATTTTTATCATAATACATACCTACTAAAAAAATCATTTTGACAATTTATATAAAAACAGAGTGGACATCTAAAATATCCACTCATGATGGTCTGCCTGAAGGGACTTGAACCCCCAGTCTACAGAATCGGAATCTGTTGCATTAGCCTATTATGCTACAGGCAGAAATATATTAATATTATAGATACTTAAAAAGTTGCAGTCAAGTAAAATATATGATAAAATCAAAAATAATGAACAATAAGAGGTAAGTTATATGCTTGAATTTAAGAATAACACTTTTAAAATAATGCAGATTGCCGACACACAAGAGGGTGCAAAAGTAAGTCCTGATACAATAAAGCTGATAACTGCTGCTCTTGAACAGGAAAATCCCGACCTTGTTGTATATTCGGGTGATCAGATTTGGAATAAAAGTCAGTTTCACGGAAAAAGAGACAAAGTAAAAAGCGTCTTATCCCAGCTTACTGCTCCTGTCAGATCCAGAAACATTCCCTTCACAGTATGCTTTGGCAATCATGACAGACAGGTTGGTTTAAGCAACAAAGAGCAGTTTGAAATATATAAAGAGCTTGACGGATTTATCGGTAAAGACACTGAAGGTATTGACGGATGTGCAAACCATGTAATTGAAATATCTGCAGACGGAGAGTTAAAGTATCTCCTTTATCTGATCGACAGCAATACAAGCCTTGACATAGGCTACGATAATGTTCATAAAAACCAGATTGACTGGTATAGAAAAACCAGAGACAGCTACGAAGAAAAATACGGCAGACTTATTCCGTCAATAGTAATTCAGCACATACCTCTTTGTGAAATTTTTGAGCTTCTTACTGAGGTTAAGAAAAACACAAGAGGTGCTGTAAGAGGATTCAGATCACATGCAAAAAAATTTTATATACTTAATTCTGATAAAGTAAACAAAGGAGGATTCATGAAGGAATCCCCTGCTGATCCACAGGAAAACAGCGGAGAATTTGATGCATTCAAAGAAAAAGGAGAAGTGCTTGGTGTTTACTTTGGTCATGATCATAACAACTCCTTCAATGGCAAGGTTGACGGTATTGATTTGGGATATACACAAGGTGCAGGCTTCCATGTCTACGGTCCTGGCAAGAATCGAGGAGTAAGAATAATTGAGCTGAAAAAGGATGGCAGCTTCGGCACATATGATTTACGCTACAGACAGCTTGTCGGAGAAAAGCTTGATGAGCCGTTGCATTATGCTTTTTATCAGATTATGCCAACAAATTTATTTGACGCTGTTACAAGAGCAGTAAAATTCTTTGCTTCAATCGGAATAATTGCAATTATAATAATTTTATTATTTTTCTTTTTCAAATAAAAATAAAAAGGAGTAAAACAATGTTCAGAAAAATGCGGAGATTTAAACAGGAGCTATCTCTTGAAGAGACAAATAAAATACTGATTAAAGGCACATCAGGTGTACTTGCTTTACATGGCGATAATAACTATCCATACGCAGTTCCGCTCAGCTATGTTTATGATAATGAATACATATACTTTCATTGTGCATTAGATGGACATAAGCTTGACGCAATAAAAAACAATGACAAATGTTCATTCTGCGTTATCTATGAGGATAATGTTCTGCCTGAAAAATTCACTACACTTTTTAAAAGTGTAATCTGCTTTGGCAAAATTAAAATTCTTGATAAAAAAGAAGATAAAATAAATGTATTAAATTTATTGTCTGAAAAATACTCACCTGCAGTTTCTTTAGATGCAAGAAAGGAAGAAATCGAAAAATTTTTAGAAAAGACTTGTATATTAGCGCTGAATATCGAGCATATAACGGGCAAACAGTGCATAGAGCTTGTACCAAAAGAATAAGTATGCCAAACAAAAAACGGAACACTTTTTAGCTGAGGTGCCGTAACGAAGGTTTTGAAATTAAGTAAAAACAATCGCTACGGCATTTTGCATTTTACAACAATAAGATAAAGATCGTTTTAATATTGGAGGAAAATGCAATGAAATCATTATATGAAGAATTAAACGGAAGCTATGTTGAAGTTGGAGATGTTAAAGTTCCTGCATTAGTGTCAACTGATACAAATTACGATATAGGTATGTGGGGACAAAGACATGCAGATTATTTAAAAGAGTACAAGAAAAGCCGTTACACTACCCTACTAACAACAGGTAAACTCAATTCATATCTACACAATATTGATGTTCAGGCAACAGAAATATATAACACACTTGTCAAGCAATTTGTTGAAAATCAAGGCATAACTGAAGAACTTAAAGCAAATGATATGCTTGCTTGGGTTGGAGCTATGAACAATATCGCAAATCAAGCAAGAGAAATTGTTTATAGTGAAATAATTTATAGATAATGATAATAGGCAGGGTTTAAAGCCTGCCTATTATCATTTCTCTTCAATATTATCAAATTCAGAATTCTTAATATAATTACCATTATCATCTCTTAAAAATGGTAACACCTGAACAACTGAATCTATATTGATTTCGCCATAAATATGAGGATAATATCTTCCAACATTATCACTATCCTCATATTTTATTTCTGCTATTAATTTATCCTCGTCAATACAAATTAAAACTAAAGGCTCTTTTACATCTCTAAAATTCGGAGCTACTCTCCAAAAATATTCAATCGTGGAACAATGGATAAATCCAAATTTTTTCAAATCCTTTTTACCAAAGAATTTCTTATTTTTAACTTTATTCCATTCTTTGTCTTTCATACAATGCAAAATCATTTTTTACTTATCTCTCTCCTTATATAAATCCTTAATCTGCTCATAATAAACTTTCTCATCAGCGAAATCTGACAATCCACCAAACTGGCTCATTGTTCCTATGAGTGGTATATTTTCAAGTACTGTGCCCTTTAATTTCTCAATAGTTGCATCGACAAATTTATCAGCAAAAATTACCTTTATATTCCTGCCAAAATAAGATTCAACACTATAATCAACGTTGTCGGTAAGTCCACTTGCATTATGTAAATCTGCTACAAGTGCTTGTGCTGCAACAAGGTTGTTTTCTCTTTCTGTTAAGTCACTTGCCTTTAATGCAACATTGATTTTTGCTTTGATATTTTCATCAATATCCAACTTGTTAAAAGCCGTACCAAACCATTTGCTGTATGGTGCGTATGTACCTTTATACAAAAAACACAATCTAATCAATCTTTCGGCAATTCTTGCACAAATGATTTGTGAGCCGATTTCATCATTGACCTCACCACAGCGTTTAACAAATGCTTGTTCAGATGCAATTATATTCCATTGTGATGCAATTAGATACAGTTTAACCTCATCAGGATAAAATTTTATTTTATCTGTTTGTTCTTTGATATTCAGCTTGTCTACAAATAATTTACCAGATACTAAAGACAACAGTCTGTGCTCTGAAAATGCAAGCCAATCTAATGGTGTAATATTATCTAAGTCAGCAGTACCGATTTCATCAATAAGAAACTCATCAAATGTCTGAATGAAAATCAATGGATTGACTTTACCGCTGTCAATTAACTGAGGGTGCTGAACACCGCAGTCATTTGGATCAGGCTCAGTAAAATTTACACTATATCCCATATACTCATATGGTAGATTTTCTGCAAACTTGTTGAATATTTCATCCTTTTTATCTATATCATTTTCGTTCAAGAACATATAAAAACGAGGTCCCCACATATGGTCACGAGATACCTCGTCATCATAACCAAGAACATCCGAGCCATAGCCGATTAAACCTGCTGAATATTGCAAATTAGGAAAATATTTATCAATAATCGGTTTTGCACATTCATTGAAAAAGCCGTAGCACAGTTCTAATCCTTTTATAAATTTAGTCATAATTCACCTCAATTTCATTCCATAATAATCAACATCAGCAACTTTTCCGTCAGTAAATGTTTCTTGCGCTGATTTTATAAATTCAATAAAGCCCAAATGCTGATATATTTTCAAATTTTTAGTTTCGCTTGGCTCAACACCTAAAGTAACCTTTTCATAGCCTCTATTTTTTAAATCGTTAATCATAAATTGAAATAACTTTGAAAAATAGCCATTGCCCTGATGTTTTTTCACCGTACTAAAATTACACAAATAAACAGTTTTGATATCAACTAATCCGTCACTGTTTAGAATAATATTTTCATCAAACATAGCCGTTGTTTGACAAATGATTTTGCCATTTAATATACCGTAATATGTAATAGTTTGACCGCTTTTTACTCTCTCAATGGCTTCTTTTTTAAGTGTTTTCAAAACAGCTTTTCTACGCCAATTTGTTCTTATTTCATAATTCCACTTGCGTTCTATTTCATCAATGGAAGCAATTTTGCATATATATTCTTTCATTTCATCACTCAATATATTCATGTTTTGTCGGTATATAGTCCGATTTATATTCCTCATATTTTTTGTTTTTTGATGTATCGACATCAGTTACATCATCATAATCAATAGGCTCGGTGCAGATTGCATCAAGCAAAATCTTTTCCAAATGCTCATATTCGGAATATTCGCCAAGACTTGCAAGCACAAATGAATCACGAACATAGCCTGCACTTTCTGCCATAAGAATTTGGTCAAAATAGTAGCCGTAATACTCAATGAAAAATGTCATCATCATTACAGTTGTTCTCGTGTTGCCTTCACGAAACGGATGCACCTGCCACAAAGCAGGAAATAATCTTGCAATCTGCTTTGCAAAATCTTCTCTGTCGAGCTTATCCCATTTAATCTTATTGATATTATCCCAAGCATTATTCAAATCATTTTCAATATTAACGCAATCAGAATACCAGACACTCTGACCTGCCAACAGTTCTTCACGCTTTTTAATATTAATTTTCCTGTACTGTCCTGCCCACTCGTAAACATCACCAAAAAGGAACTTGTGTATAAAACAAAAGCCGCCGGATGAAAAATCGTCAAAGCCATTTTCATACAGCAGCATCATATTCGCACGGGATAATTCAGCCTCAGCCAAATCAAGCTCCTTTTCATTTGTGATACCAAGTAAATTCTTCAGAACTGCACTGTTTTCAATCAAGTACAAATCATTCATTGTGATATCCTCTTATGCTTTTGTATTAACATTGTCTTCATTTGAGTGCCTGTTATTTCACCCTTTGCCCATTTGCTTGAAAGCTCTTTGGCAAATTCTGTTACAGGCACGCCTTCTATTTTGTTTAATGTATCTGCTACCATTACAGCAGTTCGTCTTTTTGTTTCAACCTGTGGTGACAATCCAATCACTCCTTTTACTAATATAGTTTACCATATCTGATTTGATATTACAACAAGGAAATTACTTTACACCAATTCGCATACGATAACAAAAGCTTATGTCAAATTCATTATTGCCATAAATTGAGTTAATCTTTTTCTCAAACAATTCAATATCCTTTTCAATCAAATCATGCTGCGATTTCAAAATAGTTTGCAAACCACCTTGACTCAGTGCAATGCCGATAAATCTGTCTGCATTGCATTTTTCTTTGTTCATAAAAACAATTTCTCTGCAATATTTGAAATAACCACTTTGCTTGATATTTTGCAAATGCTTATCCTTTGTCCAACGCTGAAAAGTTTTGAAAATATCCTCGTTTTCAAGTTCAATAAATCTGACCTTGTTGAGTAAATTTGAATATGCTAATTCTGCTTCTAAACTGCACACAGGCGGCCAATCGCAATCTACTGTGGCAAATACACCATTTGGTTTTAGAATACGATTAACCTCTGCCAAAGCATCAGTAGGATTCATCCAATGGAATGACTGCGAACAGATAACAATATCTGTTGAATTGTCGGGCAAGGTTGTGTTATCTGAATATGCTTTGATAAATGAAATATCTTTGCTTTTTTGTTTTGCGATTGACAGCATTTCATCATTAGGATCAATACCGATTATGTTATTGCACTTACCAATCCAAGCCAGAGTTGACAAGCCTGTTCCACAACCTAAATCTACAATTTGATTTGGCTTGTATTCAAGATAATTCATCACTAAATTACAGGCTGTATCAGGAATTGTCGGCCTGCTGTTTTCATAAAGCTGAGCAAAGCCTAAAAAACGATTTGAATTAATCTTGTCATCCTGAATGTCGTTCAATTTGTTATCAGTTATAAGAGAATTTATAGAGATGTCAAAAATATTTGAAATCAGTTTCAGTGTATCAACATTCGGAATCGTTTCACTATTCTCCCAACGAGATACTGCCTGCCTTGTAACAAACAATTTCTTTGCCATTTCATCTTGCGTGAGATTGTTATTTTTTCGTAAATTAAACAGTATATCCTTAACTTCCATATTATCACCTGATTTCATTATACAGGATAATCTCGATATGTAAAGCAACTGTCTGTTGCTATAAGCAATTATATGCCTGGACTTTTTGCACAAATATCTGCATCGAATATTGTTGAAAAAGTCAAAAATAAAAAATATCCTAAAAAATTCTGTTACCTTTTACATTTTTCGACACTTATATATTAGAAGGTTGTCAATACCAAATTTTTGCTAAAATGGTGCAGTTTTGCATTTTACATTAATATTTTTTAATAAATAATGTAGAATAAATTAAACTGCAAGTGATTTTAATGTATATGTGACATAAAATGTTTATCAAAAATTTAATGCTAATAGCATTTTGATATTTTTAATAATCTATATATATAGAAAAGAGGTATAAAAATTTGGAAAGATATTATAGGGTTTTTATTTCATCTGTCGGAAAACTTCTTACAAAACATAGAAAAATCCTTATAGATGAAAATTGGAAAAATGGGTTTATTCCAATTGCGATGGAGGGGTTTACGGGTACTTTATCTGAAAGAAGTATTGATGTTATTATTGAAAACTTAAAAAAATCTGATTTTGCTATTATTGTAATAAGTTCTCTATATGGAAATGTTATAGAGAATCTTAATCAGAATGAATGTGTATTAAAAGGATTCTGCGATAAGTGTCAAGAAAACAATGGAAAATGTGTAATTTCATATACTCATTTTGAATATCTATATTTTAAGAAAAATAGAATTTTATGTTATTGTATTATTGATGAAAACTATAACGACTTAATTAAAATTTCTGATAATATAAAGAAAAACATTTCTGGCAGTGATAAGCAAAATCAACTTATTAATCAAGCAACCCAAGATAATAACAGAATTAAAGAATGGATTAGTGACGTAAATACCAGATTTAGATATTCTTATTCCTCTATGGAGGATTTTAATAAGGTATTATCACAAATTCAAGTAAATGTAGTAAAAGAAGCAAATAGAATGAATGGTCTCATTCCTGCAAAAAGTTCATCCGACAAACTTGTTAATAGAAAAATATTTATTGAACATCATTTACTCCCCCATAATGCGACTTTCTATATTAAACACATTGGATTATAATAATATAGATAATTTTGTTAGATGTGTAATAGTTAAGTATTTTGATGATAGTAGAAAAACTATTTATGAGTCTCCTAATAAACAAAATCCTGTAAGAATACAAAAGGGGAAAGGATTTGGAGTAGTTGGAATCATGAATGAAAAACGAAAAACGGTTTTTCATTATTTTAAAACACAGACAACATATGAACTTAATAGCTTTAAATCTAAAAAGAGTATTCATAAAAAGAAAGCTGGTAAAACTGAAGATGGTATTATTGCAATATTAGCTACTCCTATTATGGATGGTGAAAAAATCATTGGAGCATTGACATTTGATTTTGACGAAAATTTAGATGATTATATAAAAGAAATAATAAATCAAGATAAAGTTCATCAATTATTGGAAATAGCAAGAACATGTGCACAAATAATTTATGAAATTTTATATTGTGATATTGAAATAGATTAATTATATGGAGGTAAATACAAAAATGAAAAAGTATACAAAACGAGAATTGGTATCATTCAATGGAAAATGTAATTTCAATTGTAAACATTGTTTTGCTTTAGAGTTAGAAGATAATCAACGAACTAATTCCATATCTCAAATTATTAATTCGTTAAAAAGCAAAGAATTTGATGTTATATATGTTTCTCATAATAAAGAAAACTTTATTAATGTAGATGAAGGAATTGAATTGTGCGAAACACTTTTTAATACATATAAAAAAGACATATGTGTCACAACACGGCAAGTTATTGAAGAGCAGAACGCTCTTAAAACTTTAAAAGATTTAAATAATAAAATGCTTAATAGTGGGAATAGCTTGTATTTTTCTATATCAATTCCAGCTTTATATTCTTATGATTTTACGGAAAACAAAACATTTGTACCTACACCTATACAGAGAATACTTTTCATGAAAAGCCTTAAGAATATGGGAATTAAAGTTATATTAACGGTTAGACCTTTATTCCCTGAAAAATATATTGAAAAACAAGAAATCATTGATTTAATTAGGATTTCTCAACCATTTGTTGATGCGGTTACAACTGGCGGGTTAATTGCAACTGATGAAATTTTAAAAAGACTAAGTATAAATAAAAATGACATAGATTTATCTGTTAACAATGACTCTGATTATTTAGTTGGTGCAGTTAAGGAAAATGCTATGTTTGTAAATGTTAATAAAGAAATTGAATATTTAAAGGAAATTTGTCAAAAAAATAATCTACAATTTTTCAAGCATAGTATGGATGCATTAAACTATTTATACAAAAATTCAGAATGGAATAAGTAAATTTAGAGTTCTTGAAATATATTTTTTTATTCAATGGAATAATAAATCATTAGATTTTAAATGATTTTAAATTGAAAAAATACCTTATTTCATTGACATAACTAAAAGTAATTGTTAATATTTTGATACAAATCGAATATGTATTTATGTTTTTTATTCTGTATAAACTGTGCCGATACATAAATCAACTTGTCTTAAAAAAGCGGTTGAAATTAATTAATATAGAGTAAATTTAAGTCGTTTACATAGTGACAAACACGCTATACAGGTAGAGTTAATAGCTCTGCTTGCGCGTGTTATTCACTTGTGTAAACGGCTTTTTCTTTTATCAGAATTTGTAAATTAACTGTTAATTATCCGAAAAAAGCAACACATTCTGACAGAAAAAAGTCCGTATAGTGTGGGACCATAATTTGAAAATATATCTGTAAAATTGTCAAAGTATTGATTAATAAGTTGAAAATAGAAGTGGCTTTTAAGCAATTTTTATGATTATAAAAAAGTATGTCCCATACTTTAGCGAGCATCGGATTTTGACATACAAAATCCAAAAGTCAGGGAAAAGGTCTCGCCTGTCAGCTCGGTCGGTGCTTCTAAGCTTTGCTTAGAGGTGTCTACCGGACACCCGCACCCCTGAAACCCTTTAATGATTGGAGATGATTAAATGAGAAATGAAAGAGTAAGAATAAGCGTTCGGCTTAGTGAAGAGGAATACGAACAGTTTTCAAGTTATGCAAAGCAATGTGGACTGTCTGAATCACAGCTTGTGCGTATGCTCATTATGGGTAAACATCCACAGCCATTACCTGATAAAAATTTTTGGCTGATGCTTGAACAGTTATACAGTATTCACGATAGATTGAAACAGCTTTCAAGGTTTGATAATTCTTTGCTTAAAAAATGTGCTGAAATTGAACAGTTGATTCTTGACTTGCAAAGAGCAGTTACTGTTCCGAAGGAGGTTGAACTATTTGGCAACAACAAGCCTGTGGCACATAAAAGGAAAGCTTCGTGATTTAATTGATTATGTTGAAAATCCCGATAAAACAAATATCAGCAATAGTCTACAAGATTTTGTTAATGTGTTCAGTTACGATACTAACCCAAGTAAAACTAACAACAAAGAATTTGTAACAGCAATTAATTGTCTGAAAGAAACTGCCTTGCAGCAAATGATTATAACAAAGCAACAATTCAACAAAGAAGATAAATATATTGCTTGGCACGGTTATCAGAGCTTTAAACCTGATGAGGTTACACCTGAGCTTTGTCATGAGATTGGTGTCAAACTTGCAAAACAAATGTGGGGGTGCGGGTTGCCAGTGGCAACCTCTGATTGCGTTAGCAAGCAGAAGCACCGACCGAGCCGGGAGGCGAGACCAAGATTTCAGGTAATTGTCAGCACGCATTTAGATAAAGATCACCTGCATAATCATTTTTGTTTTAACTCAGTTTCATTCCTCGACGGAAAGAAATATAACTATTCAAAATCTGAAATGCAAAGACTGCGTGACACTTCGGATGCAATCTGTAAAGAGTATGGGCTATCCGTTATTGAAACACAAAACAAAGCTCCAAGCAGAGCATTATACTTTGCAGAAAAGAACAATGAGCCCACAAAATATAACCTAATGCGAACTGCTATTGATGAGGCAGTAAAAATTAGTCCAACACCAAAAGAATTTGTAAAAATTATGAAAAAGAGAGGATATATTGTAACAGTCAATCCTGAACGCAAATATGTAACTATTCGTTCAATAAACGATAACAGAAATACAAGACTAAAAACGCTTGGTGCAAATTATGATTGGAACAATATTGTTGAACAAATTTATGCGCAAGACAACTTTGAACTTTTTTCTGCATACAAAGCATTCAATCAAAATAGTAAAACTAAGTATGTTAAACCAGCCAAGTATACTTTCATCGGCTCTTTTGCAACAGTCAAGAAAGTCACAGGCTTAAAGGCATTGTATTTGTATTATTGTTATCGGTTAGGTTACTTGCCGAAAAAGAATCAGCACAAACCTTTATCACCTGAAATGAAACAGGCTTGGAGAAAAATTGATAAACTATCAAATCAAGTCCGATTGATTTCAACATACAGTCTTAATAATATAGACGATGTTCAGCAATTTATCAAAAATAATAATGAACAGATTGTATTGATTACAAATCAGCGAAATCAAATCTACAACAAACTCCGAAGATGTAAAGATGCTGATAAAATATCAAGCCTTAAATCTGAAAGAGATATTTGTACGAAACAATTAACAAGTTTACGGAAAGAAATTAAAACAGCTAATGCAATTCTAACTGATGCCGACGAAATAAAACAGAACATACAAGCAGAAATGAACATACAGCATCAAAGATTAGCAGTCAGCAGAACAAAATTGAAAAGGAGGGATTTATATTATGAACGATAGAGAAAAAACAGCACGAGAAATTATATCAAAGGCAAGTAAACAATGGGATGAAATTGAAAAACAAATTTCAAATCAACCAAAACTAATTGAAACCAACCGAAAAAGTAAATCATTAGTTCGTACACCTGATGATGTTGATTTTGAAATGAAAGATGGTAATACAACCTATGAGGTTGTCAGTCATTTCAATTCAAATGGTGATGAATATTTCTTAAATCAGATTATAAGAAAGTTAGGGTACAAAAATTAGTACAATAGCCAAAGATTACACTTTAAAGTGTTGAAGTGTAACAAGAAATGTGATACAATGCATTTGTAAATGCAAATGCTGTATCGATTGTCGGAAAGGAGCAAAATATTTAACAGACAATTACAGCAAGAAAATAAAATAACAGCCCTCTACTGCCGACTATCACAGGATGACGGTCGAGAAGGAGAGAGCAACAGTATAGTCAATCAGAAAGCAATGCTCAAGGAGTATGCTTTGAAAAATCATTTCAAGAATATCAGATACTTTGTTGATGATGGCTGGAGTGGTACAAATTTTGACAGACCTGCTTTTAGAGAAATGGAGCAACTCATTGAAAACGGTGAGGTCGGTATCGTTATTGTAAAGGATATGAGCCGTTTAGGTCGTAATTATCTGCAAGTAGGAATGTATACAGATGTTGTATTCCCTGATAACGATGTTCGCTTTATTGCAATCAATGACAATGTTGATTCATCCGTGCAAACAGAATTTGATATGACACCTATTCGCAATTTCTGTAATGAGTTGTATGCTCGTGATACTGCAAAGAAAATCAAGGCTACAATGAAAATGAAAGGAGAACGAGGAGATCATTTATCATCTATTCCACCATTTGGGTATATGAAAAATCCTAACAACCGTAAAGAATGGATAATTGATGAGGATGCTGGCGAAACTGTTAAATATATCTTTCAGCTTTGTGTTAGTGGTCTTGGTCCTACGCAAATAGCAAAGAGATTGCAAAGTGAAAAGATTTTAACACCAACAGCATATTGGAATCAACAAAAGGGTTTAGATTTACCTTTGTATCCATACAAATGGGAACAAAAAACTATTGCAGGCATCCTTGAAAAAGTTGATTACACAGGCTGCACCGAAAACTTCAAAACAATTTCAAAGAATTATCGTTCAAAAAAAAGAGTAGATAATCCTAAAGAAAAGAGATTGATTTTTGAAGATACACAACCAGCAATCATTGATAAGCAAACCTTTGATACTGTTCAGGAAATCAGAAAGCATA
>JAMPEQ010000012.1 GCA_023665085.1 Bacteroides sp. | reverse complement strand
AATTTGAAAGGGGCTGTAATAACAGTCCCTTAATTATTTGTTAAATTATTGTTTAGCATCCTGTGCCGCAGTGCGCATTGTGCGCGCGGCACACGTTTAGAGGAGGTTATCAGGGGGAATTAGCGCAGGCTATCCCCCTGATTTGTTTTCTTTGTATCATTCTTTTGGAAACAAAAGAATGACACAACCGTGCATTAGAACAAATAAATTTATATTAAATAACAATTTGATAGGCGAGTCTTATGCATATTAAAATAATTTATGATATTATGAGTTTTTACATCTTATTTTTATATTGCCAAAACACTGAAAAAAATATATAATACTCTTGGTGATAAAATGAAACAGTATTTAGAAGTAGGAAAAATTAATAATACCCATGGTGTTAAGGGCGAAATGAAGCTTATGCTGTGGTGTGATGACATAGATTATCTTAAACAGTTTGATGTTCTTTATCTTGACAATAACGGCAATAAATCAGTTGAAATTATTTCTGTGCGTCCTCAAAAGAACAATGCAATTATAAAGATAGAGGGTATTAACACTATTGAGCAGGCTGAAGAATTAAAAGGCAGTATTCTTTATTGTGATCGTGATGATGCAGAAATTGATGAGGATGCAAATTATATTGCTGATCTTATCGGCTGTTATGTGGTTGACATTGACACAGAAGAGGAATACGGCAAGGTTGTTGATGTTGTGAATTACGGCTCCTGCGATATTTATGATATTGAAAGCTGGGGAAAGCACAGTCTTATTCCTGCCACACCTGATATTGTTAAGGAAATAAATACAGAATATAAAGTAATCAGAATTAAAGCAATGAAAGGTTTGTTTGATGAGAATTGATATATTAACACTGTTTCCTCAGATGTGTGATACTGTTATGAGTGAGTCTATAATAGGAAGAGCAAGAGAAGCAGGAAAGGTTGAAATAAATTCTATAGATATCAGAAATTATACTCTTGATAAGCACAGACGTGTTGATGATAAGCCCTATGGCGGAGGCATGGGAATGGTTATGTCTCCTCAGCCGATATATGATTGCTATGAGGCACTGTGCGAGGAGATAGGTGCAAGACCGCATTTGATTTACTTGACGCCCCAGGGTAAAACCTTGACACAGGAAAGAGTAAAGGAGCTTTCAAAGCTTGATAATATAGCTCTTTTGTGCGGTCATTATGAGGGTATTGACGAAAGAGTGATAGAGGCACTTTGTCCTGAAGAAATTTCTGTCGGAGATTATGTGCTTACAGGCGGTGAGCTTCCTGCTTTGATTGTGGCTGACGCTGTTTCACGCATGCTTCCCGGAGTTCTCAGTGACGATGAATGCTTTGAAGAGGAAAGTCATTATAATTCACTTTTGGAATATCCCCAGTATACACATCCGAGTGAATGGCGGGGAAGAAAAGTGCCTGATGTTTTGCTTTCAGGTCATCATGCAAAGGTTGATGAATGGCGCAGGCATAAATCGCTTGAACGCACTTTTGAACGGCGCCCTGACATGCTTGATAATGCTGATTTGACTGACAATGATAGGAAGTATCTGTCGAATCTAAAAAAACTATAAAAAATTATGTGAAAATTGCACAAATACAAGCTGAAATTTTTGTTTGTGATTAACAACTCAAACGAACTTAATCATAATTTGTTGACCGATTTAAATTTAGTGATATAATATGTAAAGAAGATAAATAGAAATGTATTTTATACAATATATTGTATTTTAAGGAATGTGAGGTATTTATTATGTTCGTTAAAGATGTTAAGGTAGAAAATCAGGTTGGTCTCCATGCTCGTCCTGCTACTTTCTTCATTCAGAAAGCAAATGAATTCAAGTCATCTATCTGGGTTGAAAAGGAAGAGAGAAGAGTTAATGCCAAGAGCCTATTGGGTGTTCTCTCACTTGGTATTATGGGCGGAACTGATATCAGAATTATTGCTGACGGCTCTGATGAAGAGGCTGCTGTAGAAGGTCTTGTTGCTCTTGTTAAATCAGGTTTTACAGAGTGATTTCCATTCTATAGCTAACAGTATACTTACATAATTGACGGTACAGAAAAGCTGTACCGTCTTTTTGTAACTTTATATGTTTGATATTTAAATTTATTATGCTATACTATCAATACTAGACAGAAAGAGGTGATACCATGACGGAAAAGGAACTTCGTAAAAAGGCTATGGCTCTGCCGTTACAGCCCGGCGTATATATTATGAAGAATAAGGATAGGAAAATAATATATATTGGCAAGGCAAAGAAACTTAAAAATCGTGTATCATCTTATTTCGGATCACATTCAAATCACTCTCTTAAAGTTATTAGAATGGTTGAAAATGTTGATGATTTTGACTACATTCTTTGTGACAGTGAGTTTGAGGCACTTGTGCTGGAATGCTCGCTGATAAAACAGCATCAGCCTAAATATAATATTCTTCTAAAGGATGACAAAGGCTATAACTATATAAAAATTACTAAAGAGGAGTTTCCTCGTATTCGTGAGTGCAAGCAGATGCTTGAGGATGATGCAGTCTATATAGGACCTTATACATCAAATTTCTCAGTAAAGCAGGCTGTTGAGGAAACGCTTAAAATTTTTAAGCTTCCAAGATGTAATAAGCAGTTTCCGAGAGATTACGGCAAAAGCAGACCTTGCCTTAATGGTTTTATGGGGCTTTGCTCAGCACCTTGTGCGAAAAAAATAACTAAAGAAGAATATATAAAAAATATTAATGATGCTGTAGCCTTTCTTAAAGGCGGCAGTGTTAAAGCTGTGCGTCAGATGCAGCAGAAAATGGAAAAACTGGCAGAAAATCTGCAGTTTGAAGAGGCTGCAAAACTGCGTGACAGAATAAAATCCATAAAAAATTTAGAGGAAAAGCAAAAGGTAGTCTCAATAAATGTTCCTGAAGAGGATGTTTTCGCTCTTGTTAATTCTAATAAAAAAGCGTGCTTTGAGGTTATTCGATTTGAACACGGAAAGCTGACTGATTCAGAATTCTGGCTGATGGATGCTGTTGATAATTTACCCCAGTCAAGATTTGAACTGATAGAACGCTATTACTCCATGCGCCAGCGTATACCTGCAAGAATTGCTGTTGACGGAGATATTGAAGATGAAGCTTTGCTGAAAGAGTTTCTTGAAAGCCTGCGCGGCAAAAAAATTGAGTTTATTCATCCGCAGAAGGGTGAGCATTTGTCAATAGTTAATATGTGCATAAAAAATGCCAGTGAGCATTTAGCACAGCAGCAGGGTAGGCTTGGAAAGGAGCTGGCAGCTCTCGAAGAATTGAAAAATCTGCTTGGATTAAAGAAAATTCCTGAATATATTGAATCTTACGATATATCACATACTTTTGGTGCAGACAATGTTGCAGGTATGGTGGTGTTTCATAACGGCAGACCTATGAAAAGTGCGTATAAACGTTTTTCAATAAATGGTTTTGACGGTCAAAATGATGTTGGCTCAATGCAGGAAGTGCTTACACGCCGTTTTAATCATTATTATAATGATGAGGAAGGCAGTACCTTTAAAATTCTTCCGGATTTAATTTTACTTGATGGCGGTGAGCCTCAGGTTAATGCAGTTCTGCCTGTAATCAATTCCATGGGACTCAATGTTGCAGTTTTCGGTATGGTAAAGGACAGCAAACACAGAACAAGGGCAATTGCTCTGAATGGCGGAGAAATTGAGATAAATTCTCACAGAAGTGTATTTACTCTTGTATCCTCAATTCAGGAGGAGGTACACCGATTTGCTATCACTTATCACCATAAGAAACATAAGAAAAGCACACTTTCAACCTCGCTTACAAAAATTAAAGGTATAGGTGATTCAAAGGCAAGAGCATTGATGAAGCATTTCAAAACTGTTACTAAAATAAAAGAGGCAGATGTTGAAGAATTGAGAGAAGTACCTTCAATTACAGAAAAAAATGCACAGGAAATATATAACTTTTATCATAATTTGTAAAATTTAGCTTTTGTTACTTGACTATTTTTTATCGAATTTGTATAATGAAGAATACAGAAGCTTGTATCGGTGGTAGTATGCTTTGCAGAATTGGTCTTTTTACTCTCACCGATTATTCAGTCCAGAGGTAGATATATGATGCGTGTTATTACCGGAACTGCCAGAGGCAGAAGGCTTGAGACCTTACCCGGAGAAGATATTACAAGACCTACAACTGAATCTGTTAAAGAGGCTTTGTTTTCAATGATACAGTTTGACATCGAGGATAAAAAAATACTTGATTTGTTTGCAGGCTCGGCCCAGCTTGGTATAGAGGCTTTGTCACGAGGTGCAAGACACTGTACCTTTGTTGAAAGTAACAGGCAGGCTCTTAAGGTTGCAGAAGCAAATATTGCTCACTGCAAATTAGAAGATAAAGCGAAGCTTGTAATGTCTGATGCAGTATCGTTTTTAATGCGAAAAGATAATTTTGATATTGCTTTGCTTGATCCGCCGTATAAACAGGGGTTAATTGAAAAGTGCATGCCTATGCTTATACCGATGATGTCGGAAAATGGTATCATAGTTTGTGAAACCTCTGCGGATGAGACTTTGAACGAGCAGTATTCTGACTGGTGTGCTTATCGTACCAGGAAATATGGCAAAACAAAGCTTACCCTTTACAGAAAGGAGAGCTGATATGAAAATTGCTATTTGTCCCGGAAGCTTTGATCCTGTAACTCTTGGTCATATTGATGTTATTGAGCGAGCTGCTGAGCTTTTTGGCAAAGTAGTGGTGCTTGTCATGAATAATAGTGCCAAGCAATCGGCTTTTACAGTTGAGGAGAGGATGGAGCTTATAAAAAAATGCGTAAAAATCAGTAACGTAACAGTTGATACTTATGACGGTCTGTTGGTAGATTATGCAAGAGATAATAACGCAGCTGCTATTGTCAAGGGACTTCGTGCTGTGTCGGATTTTGATTATGAATTTCAGCAAGCACTTATAAATAAAAGTCTATACCCAAAGATAGAAACAGTTTTTCTCACTGCAAAGGGTGATAATATGTTTCTTTCCTCAAGTATGGTTAAGGAGGTTTGCCGTCTTAATGGCGACATATCGCCTTTTGTATCAAAGGAAATATTAAATGAGATTATTTTAAGATGTAAAGGAGATTAACATTATGACAAATACAGATATCTTGCTTGAAGATTTAGAGGATGTACTTGATGACGCAACCAGAATACCTATGAGCAAAAAATGGGCTGTTGACATTGATAAAATTAAGACCATAATTGAGGATATTCGTCTTAATACTCCGCAGGAAATAAAGCAGGCTAAAGCCATTGTTGATTCAAGAAACGGTGTTATTGAAGAGGCTAATAAGCGTGCTGCTGATATTATTGCAAAGGCACAGGAAGAGGCAAGAGAGCTTGTTGCCAGAGATCAGGTTACTCAGGCCGCTCAGGCTCAGGCTGCTGAAATTCTTGCAAAAGCTAAGGAGCAGGGTGACAGCTATATTAATGAGGCAAAAGATCAGGCATCAGAGATTATGTCAAAGGCGACAAATGATGGTAATGAGTATGTAACAAACGCTCAGCGCAGATCACGTGAAATGCTCAAAGCTGCAAATAACTATGCAGATGATACTCTTCTTTCAATTGATGATTCTCTTTACAAGGCACTCCAGGATGTAAGAAGAATTCGTCAGAACATCATTAATGCTCAGAATAAATCAAATCAGGGCTAATGATAAAATAAATTTACAGCATATAAAAAAGGATTGCAATCAGCAATCCTTTTTACTGTTTAGTTAATCTTATAAATGAACATAAAGATATTTATTTTTATTGCCGGTGTGCCATATTAGGCACACCCTTTTTTATTGTTCTTCATTTGCTCTTTTTTCAACAATATAATTGTGAATTTTATCTGCAAGCTCACCATGGATTTTGAATTTTGCAGAAAATACGATAAGTGAAATAATCATCAAAATCGGCGGTACACCAAAAGCGATTATACCTATTGCAGTCTTTGTTGATTCATTTATTTGAGAGGAAGACGTTATCTGCTGATTGTAGTTCATCAGTTTGAGACCTCCGAAAAGGATAATTGTCTGAATTGTATAAGCAAGCTTTTGCAAAAAGCCTTTCATAGAGAAGGTGATTGACTCATTTCTTTCGTTATTTTTGTATTCTCCGTAGTCAACAATATCTGCAAGAAAAATAGTTTGAGCAACAAACATTGATCCTATTCCGATTGAAGCCAGAATATAGCTGAAATCAAGAGCAAGTGTGATTTTTAAAACCGGTCCGAATAAATACATCAGTGCATAGCCGATAATTGTCAGAATAAGAGAAAACTGATATATTTTCTGCTTGCTGGTGAATCTTGACATTATGGGAATAACCAGCAGTCCCAAGACAGATCCCACAGCACCAATCATTGAGAACATGCTCTGTTCTGTAGGCTTGCCTAAAACATCGTTAAAATAGTAAACGGCTGTACCGCTGGTGAGATACCAGCCGGCATTTGAAAGCATTGCAAATACAATAAACACAACAAGCTGATCGTTCTTTGCAACAACCTGAAACATTTTTGTTAAAGAGAATTTTTCTTTTTTATTGTATACAATATGCTTTTCTTTAGTTGAAGCAACACAGATTACAGCAAAAATAACAAGTGCCGCAGCACAAATTCCTGCCCATCTGGAAAATCCTGCTGCAGAATAGCCTTTGTCTGTTGTTATTCCTGTAGAAAGTTTAGGAAGAATTATTGGAGTAAGTACAGTTATGATGCCTTGTCCGAGACCTGAAAACGTTCTTGCTACGGTTGCGACAAGATTTCGGTCGCTTGGATCAGTGGTGAAGCTTGGCACCATTGACCAGTAAGGAATATCAGCCATTGTGTTTGTCATTCCCCAAAGCACATACATAACAGCTATGTAAATATAAAGCTTTGTGCCGCTCATACCAAAGCTTGTAAACAATAATGTCAGCACAACAGCATTTGAAACAGCACCTATTACAATCCATGGTCTGTATTTTCCAATTTTTGTTTTTGTGTTGTCAACAATTGTTCCCATCATAGGATCGTTTATTCCGTCCCATATTCTTGCGAGGGGAGTAAGCAAAAGCAAAAATCCCTCTTTTAATCCAAGAACGCTTGAAAGATAGTAGGATAAATAGGAATAAAATAAACCATAGCTGAGGTCAAGTCCTATTGCTCCGACACCATAGCAGATTTTTTCACGCCAGTTCGATTTGTATCCTTCCATAAAAATTACCTCTTTTTCTTTTTGCTTCCTAAATTATATCATATATCCTTCCTGTTCTCAACTGTTATTAGCCATTTTGCATTTAAATGGTTACAAAAATGTTACAATTGTAATCAATATGACATATTTTTAATTCTCGAAAAGCTATTGACAACCATGCTGTCCCTAATTATAATGTAGTAGAGGGTGAAAATCCTATTAAATCCCATTAATTTCATATAAATCCTTTTCAAATGAAAAGAAATGAGATAAAATCAAGGATGAAAACCTATGTTACATTTTGTGATTGAAATAATTACAATATGTTAATTTACTGAAAGGAGAGAGAGTATGAAGCTGTTAATAGGCACAATGGAAGACTATAAGCTTGATTCAAAGGGACGTCTTTCTATTCCTACAAAATGGCGTGAGCGTCTTGGCAGAGAATTTTATATGACTGTTCTCAAGGTGCATGGTTATGAATGTCTTGCTCTCTATCCTGAAGAGAAATTTAACCAGATGTATGAGGCAATGCATGGTGCTTCCGAAAATCTTAATTATGATACAGTAGCAGCATTTACTGATTACGCCGAAGAAACAGTCCTTGATGCACAGGGCAGATTTACTGTTAATCAGCGTCTTAAAGCAAAAGTAGGTCTTTCAAATGAAACGATTGTTTTGTTTAAGGGCAGAGGTGAATTTATAGAGATATGGGATTCAAATATCTTTAAAGAAATTCAGGAAGCAAAACAAAGTAACGAAGGCTTGTTTGATTTGATGGACAAGCAAAAGGGCAATGAGTGATGGAATTTGTTCATAAAAGTGTGCTTTTTGATGAAGCTGTAAATGCATTAAATCTAAGCGAAAATAAAATAATTGTTGACGGCACTGCAGGCGGAGGAGGTCACTCCAAAGAAATTGCTAAATCCTGCAAAAGACTTGTGTCCGTAGATCAGGATCCTGATGCTATATGCGTATTAAAAGAACGTTTGGGTAGTTACGATAACGTTTCTATAGTTCATAATAATTTTTCTGATATAAAAAATATTTTAAACGAACTTGAAATAGACGGTATTGATGGTATTCTCCTTGATTTAGGTGTCAGTTCATTTCAGCTTGATACAGCTGAAAGAGGTTTTTCTTTTCACAAGGATGCACCTCTTGATATGAGAATGAGCAAATCAGGTTTGAGTGCCAAGGATGTTGTAAATACATACAGTCAGCAGGAGCTGGCAGAAATTATTTATAGATATGGCGAAGAAAGGTTTTCACGGCGAATTGCTGAAAATATTGTTAAGGCAAGGCAGGACAAGCCTATTGAGACCACCTTTGAGTTGGTGGATATAATTAAATCATCAATGCCCCAGAAAGCAATGAGAGACTCGCACCCTGCAAGAAGGACATTTCAGGCTATTAGAATTGAAGTGAATGCTGAGCTCGAAGTGCTTGGAAAAACCCTTGATGACGCTTTTGATGTGCTGAACAGCGGAGGAAGAATAGCTGTAATAACCTTTCATTCCCTTGAAGACAGACTGGTTAAGGATAAATTCAATCAGTGGAGTAAAGGCTGTACATGCCCAAAGGAATTTCCTGTATGTGTATGCGGAAATAAACCTAAGGGTAAAGTATATAAGGCTGTTGCACCGTCAAAGGAAGAGCTGGATGAAAATCCAAGGGCAAGATCATCAAGACTTCGTATATTTGAAAAAATATAAGCAAAAAAGGCATTTTATTATACAAAAAAACAATTAACTAAATTAATTATGAAAAGAGGCGGGACAGATGACTAATACAGGTGATTTCAGACGTTATTCTATAGACAGTGATATGAATATATTAAATGATAGTATTGATAGATATTTTAATGTTTCAAGGTCATCTGCAGCACCTAAATATGTTCCTGAAACAGAACCTGGTGCAACAATACTACCACATCAAACAGGTAAACGCAAAAGCAGAAAGCAGATTTTACAGGAGCAGAGAGAAACCCGTAAGCGTGCTGCTGCAATAGTACTGACATCCGTGCTCGTCATCGCTATGATGATGGGTGCTATTGGTACGCTTTCAAAGAAAAATCAGCTTATAAGAGAAATCAGCAGCATTAAATCCGATTTGACGATATCACAGAGTGAGAATGTACGTCTTAACAGTCAGCTTAATTCTCTTGTATCCATGAATATGATTGATAAATATGCTGTTGAAAATCTTGGCATGAGCAAGGTTACCAACAGTCAAATAAGATATATAGATGTTTCTCAGTATAAGGAAGAAAGGGAAGCTGCTGCTTTGCGCATATTGAAAGAAGCCGAGTAATATATATAATATTGAGAGTTAGATTATCTAACTCTCAAATAATTTATTTTAATAAGATAACAAATGCGGGGGAGGAAAGAAATTGAAAAAAAATACAAAAACCAAAATGCTTGGCAGAATGAGCATTCTTATGGCATTTATTGTGATCTTTCTTTTCACTGGTGCAGCTAGAATATTTTATCTGCAGGTATTCAGAGGAGATGAGCTTTCAAAGAAGGCTGAATCCCAGCAGATGATGGATAAAGAAGTAAAAGCAATGAGGGGAACAATATACGACTGTGATAAAAATGTTCTTGCTCAGTCGGCTACTGTTTGGGATGTTTTTATTGATCCGTATGAAATAATATGCCGTCCGGCTGATGGCGAAGAGCCTGATGAAAAACGAATTAAGGAGCTTGAGGCGGAAACCGAAAAGAAAAGAAAGGCTGTTGTAGACGGTCTCTCGAAATTCTTTGAATATGACGAGAAAGCGAAGGCTGAGCTTCTTGAGCTGACCTACAAAGAGAAAAGCAGATATGAGCCAGTGAAAAAGCAGGTTGAAAATGATTTGAAGCTTAAGATTGCTGAATACGCTTCAGAAAATAATTTAAACTGTATAGGCTTTGACAGAAATTCAAAAAGATACTATCCATATGGCTCACTGGCGTCAAATGTGCTGGGCTTTACAGGTGGTGACGATCAAGGTATTTATGGACTTGAGCTGTATTATGAGGATGAGCTTACAGGCACAAACGGCAGAGTAGTTACTGCCAAGGATGCATGGCAGAACGAGATTTCTGATGAATATGAAACTTCTGTGGAAGCAGTAGACGGAAATTCGCTTGTTCTGACAATAAATCAGACAATTCAGTATCATCTGGAAAAAGGCTTGCAGGAGGCACTTGATGAATATCAGCCTCTTGGAGCTTATGGTGTAGTGATGAACTGTAAGACAGGTGCTGTGCTTGCAATGGCTTCCTTACCTGACTATGACTGCAATAATCCATCAGAGATTACATACGGTAAATATAAAAAAGAGCTCAAGACCTTAAAAAAGAAAACAAAAAATGAGAAAGAAATTGCAGAACTGGAAAAAGAGCTTAGAGAAAAGCAATGGGAAAACTACACGATTGAGGGCGCTTATGAGCCCGGATCTGTATACAAGGTGTTTACAGCTGCCTCGGCACTTGAGGAGAATATTGTTACGCCAAATACTACCTATACATGTACCGGAGCAATTCATTTTGAAGGTCAAACAATGAACTGCCATTACCATGACGGTCACGGAACTCAAAATCTTGCACAGGGACTTGCCAATTCCTGCAATCCGTTTTTTATAACAGTAGGTCAAAAGCTTGGTGCTAAAAATTACTACAAATATTTTGATGCCTTTGGTTTTTCGGAGAAAACAGGAATAGATCTCCCTTGGGAAAAAAAGTCTGTTATTACTGACAGGGAAAAAATGGGTATAGTAGAGCTTTCATCCGCAGCTTTTGGTCAGACAAATAATTTAACTCCTATTGAGGTATGCGCAGGTTTATGTGCTGTTGCTAACGGCGGAAATCTTTTGAAACCATATGTAGTCGATTCTATAATTGATGCTGACGGAAAAACAGTAAAGAAAACTGAACCAACAGTTGTGAGACAGGTTATCAGCAGTGAAACTGCAGAAACCGTAAGAGGCATGATGAAAGAAGTTGTGGATACCGGTACAGGTAAAAACGGTTATGTTGCCGGTTACAGAGTAGGTGGCAAGACCGGAACTTCAACTAAGCTTGAAAAAACAAGAGTTACAGGAAAGAATTGCTATGTTGTTTCTTTTGCTGCTATCGCCCCTAGTGATGATCCTGAAATTGCAATGCTGGTTGCAGTTGATGAGCCTAATATTGATTTAGGCGGTGGTGCGATATGTGCTCCTATAGCAGCTGAGGTTATTGAAGAGACAATGAGTGTTTTGGGCATTGAACCCAAATACAGTGAGAATGAAATATCAAACCTTGCAGGATATACACCTAACGTAGTTGGTAAAACTCTTGATAAGGCAAAAGAAGAGCTCAAGCTTTCAAATCTTAATTGTGTTGTTATCGGTAAGGGCAAAAAGATATTACGTCAGTGTCCTACCTCTGCTGATACGATTCAAAAAAATGGTACGGTATATATTTATACAGACAATACAAAGAAAAAGACAACAAAAGTTCCTGATTTCTCAGGTCTGACAGTTACTGAAGCAAAAAATATTGCAAAAACTCATAATCTTAATATAGAGATTACAGGAAATAATATGAAGAGTGGAACCGTTGTGGCTTTTCGTCAAAGTGAAGAAAAGAACTCAACAGTTGAGCAGGGAACAGTTGTTACAGTAAGCTTTAAAAATACAGAATCAGCATTAGACTGATAAAGGGGATTACGGAAATGAAGCTAAAAGAAATTCTAAATGGTATTGAGATTTTAAATGAATACGCTGATGCTGAGGTGCTTGAGGTTACTCAGGATTCACGTCTTGTACAGGAAGGCTCATTGTTTATTTGTGTAAAGGGGGCCACCTTTGATGGACACAGTGTTGCAAAAGAAATGCTTGATAAGGGCGCATGTGCAGTAGTTGTTGAGCGTGATCTTGGTCTTGACAAGCAAATTCTCGTAAAGGACAGCCGTGCAGTATATTCTCCTATCTGTGCAAATTTCTTTGGAAATCCTGCCGAGAAACTTAAGCTGATCGGTTTGACGGGCACTAACGGAAAAACAACAACAACATTTCTGATCAAACAGATACTTGAAAATGTCGGTAAAAAGGTGGGCTTAATCGGAACTGTTCAAAATATGATCGGTGACGAGGTATATCCTGCCAAGTTCACAACACCAGATCCTCATGAACTGCAGAAGCTCTTTGCAATGATGGTAAATGCAGACTGTGAATATTGTGTTATGGAAGTTTCATCCCAGGCTCTTGCACAGGGAAGAGTAAACGGACTTCATTTTGCAGTAAGTGCATTCACTAATCTTACTCAGGATCATCTTGATTATCACAAAACGTGGGAAAACTATTTCAATTCAAAAAAGCTGTTGTTTGAAAATTCAAGTATTGCAGTTACAAATATTGACGACGAAAACGGACTTGAAATTGTTAAAAATCTTGAGTTTGATAAGCTGATAACATATTCTGTAAATAAAAATAATGCAACGTATGTCGCAAAGAATGTAACCTTTAAGGCAAGCGGTGTTGAATATCAGCTGATAGGAGATACAATCGGAAGATGCAGCTGTCATATTCCCGGCAGATTTTCAGTTTATAATTCACTTTGTGCAGCAAGCTGTGCACTGGCACTGGGAATATCCTTTAATGATGTACTTATGGCAATCAGCAAGTCACAGGGAGTTAAAGGCAGAATTGAGGTTGTGCCGTGCGACAGAGATTTTACTGTAATCATTGACTACGCTCATTCTCCCGATGGACTTGAAAATATAATTACTTCTCTTCAGGAAATTGCAAAGGGGAGAGTTGTAACGCTTTTCGGATGCGGAGGAGACAGAGATAAAACAAAACGTCCGAAGATGGGTAGAATTGCAGCAGAGCTTTCCGATTTCTGCGTTGTAACTTCAGATAATCCAAGATCTGAAAATCCGTCAGAAATAATTAAAGATATTCTCGTTGGAATGCAGGGTATTGACACACCTTATGTTGTTGTTGAAAACCGCAGGGAAGCCATTGAATACGCAATAAAAAATGCACAGAAGGACGATATTATTCTTCTTGCAGGCAAGGGGCATGAGACATACCAGATCCTGCCGACAGGCACAATACATTTTGATGAAAGAGAAGCTGTAGCCGAGGTGCTGAGCGAATTAAACTGATATGGAAGTGTTGAAGTTAAGTGAAATTGCAGCAGCCTGTAATGGTAAGTATAATCTTGAAACAGAGATTACAGGCGTTGCAATAGATACAAGAAAAGTAAAAAAAGGTGACCTGTTCATATGTATAAAGGGTGAGCGTTTTGATGCGCACAGCTTTGCAAAGACCGCGATTGAAAATGGTGCTGCAGCAATAATGATTCACAGCGATGTGGATATTGACTGTCCTTATGTCAGAGTTGATAACACATCTGATTCATTGTTAAAGCTTGCCGGTTATTACAGAAGCAAATTCAATATTCCTCTTGTAGCTCTTACAGGCTCCGTGGGTAAAACTACCACCAAGGAATTTACATATCTTGTTGTTAATTCTAAATATAATGCTATAAAAACTCTCGGTAATCTTAATAACGAAATCGGCTTGCCCCAGATGCTCTTTCAGATTGATAACAGCATTGAAGCCGCAGTTATTGAAATGGGTATGAATCATTTTGGAGAAATACATAGATTAACTGAAGCAGCAAGACCGAATATTGCTCTTATAACTAATATAGGTGTGTCGCACATTGAGAATCTGGGCTCACGAGAGGGTATACTTAAAGCGAAGCTTGAAATTCTTGACGGACTTGAAAAGGGTTCTCCGCTCATTTTGAATGGTGACAATGATTTACTGAGTACTGTTAAGAGTGATGAATTTAAAGTTTATTTTTATGGTATTGATAACGGTGATTTTAAGGCAGAAAATATTGTTGAGGAAAACGGCTCAACGTCATTTGAAATAAAGTATTTCGGAAACAGCCAGAATATAACAATTCCGACTATTGGCATACATAATGTCTATAATGCTTTGTCAGCCTTTGCTGTAGGATATTTTCTTGACATTGATAAAGAGCTTTGTGCATCAGCACTTGCCTCATATCAGCCGGAGGGAATGCGTCAGAAAAGTGTTGCGGTAAACGGAATAACAGTTATTGAGGACTGCTACAATGCCAGTCCCGATTCGATGAAGGCTGCAATTTCTACCTTGTCCAATACAAAAGGTGACAGAAAAATTGCAGTGTTATCTGATATGCTTGAGCTTGGTGATTATTCAAAAGCTGCACATCAGCAGGTTGGAGATATGGTTGCCGATAACAATATTGATTATCTTTTTGCCTTTGGTGATTCTTCACGTGATATGGTTGAGTCGGCAAAGAAAAAAGGTATGAAAAACGCATTGTTCTTTGAAAGCAAAGAAGAGCTTACAAAAAAACTTCTTGATACAATTAAAGTGAATGATACAATTATCTTTAAGGCATCAAGAGGAATGAAGCTTGAAGAAGTAATCCATAGTGTATATGACAGGTGGGGAAAATAAATGAATAGTACAGTTATTTTAATTATAAGTATCGTATGCTCATTCGGTGTGACAGCAGGTCTTGGATTTGTTATTATACCTTGGTTAAGAAAGCTTAACTTTGGTCAAACTATTTTAGAGATAGGACCAAAGTGGCATAAGAAAAAGCAGGGTACACCTAATATGGGTGGATTTATGTTCATAATCGGCATAAGTCTTGCCTTTGCAGTTGGTATGCTGATTGCTCATTTTGCAGGTGTTGATGTTGAAAGTGATTACTCAGCAATTATGAATGGTAAGGAATTCGTTTTGCTGATTTCAGGTTTAATGCTCGCAATCGGCTGTGGTGTTGTTGGCTTTGCCGATGATTTTACAAAGATTAAGCTTAAAAGAAATGAGGGACTTTCTGCAAAGCAGAAAACACTTGGTCAGCTTATTATGAGCTTTGGATATATACTTACATTGTGGCTTTCTCATAATACAAGCTGGTATATACCATTTATAGGTGTGGTTAATTTTGAAAAAAATATTTTTACCGCAATTATTTTCTGGGCTTTAAGTTTCTTCATTATTTACGGCTGTGTTAATTCAGTAAATCTTACAGATGGTATTGACGGCCTTTGTTCATCTGTAACTACAACTGTTGCCGTTTCATTTATAGTAATCGGATTTATTCAGCAGTTTACAGGACTTAAAATTATTTCAGGTGCTCTTTTGGGCGGAGTTCTCGGTTTTTTATGCTGGAACTGGAATCCTGCAAAAACCTTTATGGGTGATACAGGCTCTCTTTTTCTCGGTGGAATGGTTGTAGCTCTTGGTTATCTATGCAAATGTCCTCTTCTGCTTTTACCTATGGGTATTGTATATGTATGTGAAACTATGAGTGATATTATTCAGATTGGATATTTTAAAATCACTCATGGCAAGCGTGTGTTTAAAATGGCACCTATCCACCACCATTTTGAAATGTGCGGCTGGAAAGAAAAGAAAATCTGCGTAGTATTTTCTATTGTAAATGCAATAGGCTGTGCAGTAGGTGTTCTTCTTTTATATTACGGATCATTTAACAGATAATTATTAATAAAAATCTTATGAAAGGAGCATTCAATATGCCAAGACGTTCAGATAATTTTTCTCAGAACAGTAATATTATTAAGGCGAAAACAAAAAAAGATGGTAATAGTATCAAGCATGATATTTTTATATCAGGCAGTATTGATATTCCTTTTTTAGCAATTACTATTGCACTTTTAACTATTGGACTCATCATGCTCTTTTCAGCATCATATCCGTCTGCTTATGCTTTAGAAAAGCATGATTCTACTATTTTTATCAGAAAACAGCTTATCTTTGCCGTAATTGGAGTTGTGGCAATGTTTATTCTTTCAAAATTTAATTATAAATGGTTTAAGCTTATAGCGCTGCCCCTTGCAGCTGTAACTATTCTGCTTCTTATAGTGGTTCTTTTTGTGCATACAGAAGTAGCGGCTGAGTCAGGTGAGGAGTTTAAAAGATGGATTAAATTAGGGCCTGTTGAATTTCAGCCGTCTGACGTAGCCAAATTCACACTGATAGTTGTGATGTCTCTTTATATCAGTTCGTTTTATTCAAAAATGAAAAAGTTTAAGTACGGTATAGTATTTCCAATACTCATTATGGCATTATTCTGTGGCTTAGTTGTACTTGAACATCATCTTTCGTGCACAATTCTTTTATTCCTTATCGGAGCTTCGCTGATGTTTGCAGGTGGTACAGACTGGAGACTTTTTGCTTTTGGTGCGGCGGTTGTTGTGATTGCCGTTGTTATAGTTGTTATGGCCCCCGATGTTTTGTCTGACTATGCTGGTGTAAGAATTAAAGCATGGCTTGACAAGGATTTTTCTCCTGATGATAAAAGATGGCAGACAAATAATTCTCTTTATGCTATTGGTTCAGGCGGTCTGACAGGTGTTAAGCTTGGTAATTCGAGACAAAAGTATTTATATGTATCTCAGCCACAGAATGACTTTATTTTTTCAATTGTGTGTGAAGAACTTGGATTTATTGGTGCCGCATTGATTATTGCACTTTTCGGTGCTCTTGTATGCAGAGGTATTAAAATAGCTAAAAACACTACTGACAGATTTGGTGCACTGCTTGTTATCGGTATCGTGTGTCAGGTGGGCTTGCAGGTTGCACTGAACATACTGGTTGTAACGGATACTATTCCAAATACAGGTATAGCCTTACCGTTCTTCTCCTATGGCGGTACGTCAATGCTTATGCTTTTGGGCGAAATGGGTGTTGTTTTGTCAGTATCAAGAAAATCAAGTCAAAAGAGGGTATAGAATATGAAAATTATATTTGCCGCAGGCGGTACGGCAGGTCACATAAATCCTGCCTTGGCAGTTGCATCATATATTAAAGAAAATTATAATGATGCAGAAATATTATTTATCGGTACAGCTGACCATATGGAAGCAAAGCTTGTACCATCAGCTAACTTCAATTTTAAGACTATTGAAATTTCGGGTTTCAGACGTTCATTTTCTCCGTCTGCAATTAAGCATAATATAAAAACCATATCAAGACTTATTAAATCATCAGGTGAGAGCAAAAAAATTATAAAGGAATTTAATCCTGATGTAGTGGTTGGTTTTGGCGGATATGTCTCAGGTCCTGTGCTTCAGACAGCAGTTAAGCTTGGTATTCCAACATGTATTCATGAGCAAAATGCTTTTCCGGGTATAACAAATAAGGCTCTTGCAAAAGAGGTAGACAGAGTTATGCTTACTGTTGAGGATGCAAAAAAACATCTTGAGCCTAAAAATGATATAGCAGTAACGGGACTTCCTGTAAGAGGAGAGCTGTTGAATGCTGACAGGGATATGGCAAGAGCAGAACTGGGAATTCCTTGTGATGCAAAGCTTGTTCTTTCATTTGGCGGATCACTTGGTGCAAAGCCGCTTAATGATGCTATGTTTGATATTTTGCTGGACAGCGCTGAAAACGGCAGATATTATCATATTCATTCTGTCGGAACAAATGGTGCAGACTTTCTTAATAAATTTAAAGAACAAGGTTTTGAAAATGGCAAAAAAGGTACTGTTGAGGTAAGACTGTATATTGATAATATGGATGTTTGCATGGCAGCTGCTGATTTGGTTATCGGCAGGGCAGGTGCTTCGTCACTTTCTGAAATTGAGGCTATGGGCAAAGCATCAATTCTTATTCCATCGCCTTATGTTGCAGAAAATCACCAGTATCATAATGCAATGGCACTTGTAAACAGAAACGCAGGCTTTGTGATAGAGGAAAAAGATCTTACATCAGAATTGCTCAGTAAAAAAATAAATGAGCTTTTACAGGATGACGAAAGATTACATACAGTTGAGAAAAATGCCAAAGCAATGGCAATTACAGATGCAAGAGAGAGAATAGCTGAAATAATTATTTCTCTTATAAAATAACAATTTATTCACCACGGCATAGTATGACATAGATTATATTGCTGAGGTGGTATTTTGGAACATTTTGAAATTACCGGAGGAAATAGCTTAAGAGGTGAGGTTGATCTTCACGGAGCAAAAAATTCTGCACTGCCGATACTTACAGCTGCTGTATTAATAAACGGTGAATGCGTGTTACATAATTGTCCGAATTTAAGTGATGTAAACCAAACCTTAAGTATTTTAAAAAAACTCGGATGTACTGTAAGCTTTAACGGCAGTACAGTTGTTATTGATTCATCAGATGTTAATAAATATTTTATTGATGAATGTGATATGCGTGAAATGCGGTCATCAATATTGTTTTTAGGAAGTCTGCTAGGCAGACTGCGTTGTGCTGAATTATATTTACCGGGCGGCTGTGAAATAGGAACAAGACCTATTGATATGCACTTGAATGCATTGAGAGAGCTTGGTGTGGATATAAAAGAAAACGGTTCACATCTCAGCTGCAGTGCTAAAGAAATTTGCGGAAAAAGAATTGTTTTGCCGTTTGCAAGTGTCGGCGCAACAGAAAATATTATTCTTTGTTCTGTTTTATGCAGAGGCACTACGATAATTGTGAATCCTGCACGTGAGCCTGAAATCTGCGATCTTGCAGACTTTTTGAATAAATGCGGCGCAAAGGTCAGCGGAGCGGGAGAAAGTGTAATCACTATTGAAGGCGTATCCGAACTTCATTCAGGTGAGCATACTATTATTCCCGACAGAATTTTAGCCTCAACTTACATGAGTGCATGTGCGGCAGGCGGAGGGGAAATTATTATTGATAATATTAAGCCTGCACACCTTGCTCCTGTATTTCCTTATTTTAGTGAAATGGGTTGTAAGCTCTATCTTGACAGATCAAAGTTACGAATCGTTGCACCTAAAAGATTAAAAAGAGTAAAAAAAATAAATACGCTTCCTTTCCCCGGATTTCCAACTGATTCGCAGTCTCCGATCGTGTCGGCACTGACTGTTGCAAGAGGAACATCAATTGTTAAGGAAACTGTATTTGAAAACCGTTTCAGATATGTAAGTGAGCTTAACCGTTTTGGTGCAGATATAGAGGTTAATGACCGAATTGCTGTAATTAACGGCGTAAAAAGCCTTAAAAGTGCAAATGTGTATGCTGCTGATTTAAGAGGCGGTGCTGCGCTGGTTATTGCCGCTCTTGCTGCACAGGGTACATCAAATGTGTACGATATTAAATATATTGACAGAGGCTATGAATGTTTTGAAAAAAATCTTGTGAAGCTGGATGTAAAAATTAAGAGGGTTGAAGATGAAAAAGGATATGAAAAAGAGACCTCAAAAGAATACGAAAAAAGCTGGCAGTCAAAACCGATCATCAAATCGTATGTATAATGACGCCGGATTAGATGATTTTGGATTAGAGCCTCCAAAAATTTATCGTGAAACTCAGCAGAGGATTTATAATCAGCGAGAGCAGAGAACCTATGCGAAATCTTCTGACAGAGGACAGACAAGAAGACCTGCTGAAAATAATATTACCAGCTCCGAAAAAAAGAAGAGACAGAAGAAAAAAAGAGAAAAGAAAAACAAGCTCAGAAAAATATTTATCTATCTCATAATATGTATTGTGGTTATTGCACTGGCTGTTGTTCTTTCAATAACATCAATTTTCATTGTTTCTGAATTTGATGTAAAAGGAAGTAAGGTTTATACGAAAGAACAGATAGTAAGTCACCTTACTATTAAAGAAGGTGACAGGATGTTTCTTAAGGATATTGATGAAGCTGAAGAATATTTAGAAAAAAGTCTTCCATACATATATAATGCAGAAATTAAAAGAAGTATTCCCAAAACTATAGAAATAAAGATTACTGATGCAAAGCCAAACTACTATATAAAAAATGCAGATAAGACCTATATACTTCTTGATGATAATTTTAAAGTGCTTGACAATGATGCTAAGAAGGCAAAAGGTATTGCAATTACCAAAGCAAAGATTAAATCATCAGAGGAAGGCAGCAAAATAGTATTTAAGGATGAAAAAATTTCAAAATCACTTGAAAGCATCGCAAAAGTAATAAAAACTAATGATTTCAGTGAAATTACCGGTATATACTCTAATAATATCAGTGAAAACTATGTAATTTATGATAAGAGAATTACATTTAAGCTTGGCACAGCAGAAAATGCTGAAGATAAGATTTTTCAGGGTATTGCAGCATGTGAAAAATTAAATCAATCCAATCCAAATGCAAAGGGTGAAATGAATATTACCGGCGGCAAGCAAATATACTTTACAGAAAAATAATTGATTTTTGCCTGTAAAGTCAAAAGATTTGTCAACAAAAACAGACAAAAATCTATAATTGTGCAATATAAACAAAGTTATAAAGAAAAATTCTATAAAATATTGTTAAAAGAATTGTTTAATATTATAAAAAAGTGTTGCAAATTGATTACAAAAGAGTTACAATATGAACTGTAACAAATCTAAATGCGATTTAAGTAAAATAAAAACAAAGGAGAATAATAGTATGGGACGTTACGAAATTGATACAGACGATACAAAGGTAGTGCAGATTAAAGTTGTAGGCGTAGGCGGAGGCGGCGGAAACGCAGTAAACCGCATGGTACATTGTAATATTCAGGATGTTGAGTTTATCGCTGTAAACTCAGATAAGCCTGCTCTTGCTAAATCAACAGCAACACATAAAATTCTTATTGGTGAAAAAGTAACAAAGGGTATGGGTGCCGGTGCTAAGCCTGAAATTGGTGCTAAGGCAGCCGAAGAGAGCAAAGAGGCTCTTACAGATGTACTTACCGGTGCAGATATGGTATTCATTACTGCCGGTATGGGCGGCGGTACAGGTACAGGTGCTGCTCCTTATGTTGCAAAAATCGCTAAAGATATGGGTATCCTCACTGTTGGTGTTGTTACAACACCGTTTGCTTTCGAGGGTAAGCGTCGTATGACACAGGCAAGCATGGGTATTGAAGAGCTTGCAAAGAATGTTGACTCTATTATGGTTATCCCTAATGAAAGACTTAAGGAAGTAACTACAGAAAAGATTACTCTTCTTAATGCTTTTGAGGTTGCCAATGATGTTCTTCGCATGGGTGTTCAGTCTATTTCAGATCTTGTAAATGCTACAGGCCTTGTAAATTCAGACTTTGCCGATGTAACAGAAATTATGAAGGATGCAGGCTTTGCCCACATGGGCGTAGGCCGCGGTAAAGGCAAGGATAAGGCAGAAATAGCAGCTAAGGCAGCTATTTCTTCACCTCTTCTTAACACTTCAATTGAAGGTGCTCATGGTATTCTTCTTAACATAACAGCATCTACAGATATCGGACTTGATGAAATCGATGCTGCTTCAACAATCGTTACAAATGCAGTTCATCCTGATTGTGAAATCATCTGGGGTGCAAACTTTGATGAAAATCTTGAGGATGAAATGATTATCACTGTTATTGCAACGCGTTTCGGTGAGGGTGGTCCTGAAGGTCAGATTAAGTCAACTACTGCTAATAATGAAGTTGAACCGCCACAGCCTGTTGCATCAGTAGCACCTACATCAGCTGCTGCATCAGAATTTTCTAATAATGATGATTTGGCTTTTGATGAAATTGTTCAGTTCTTTAAAAAATAATTTATAAATACATACGCTCTTCGTTTGGCTGACGAAGAGCGTTTTTTTATACATGTATTTATGTTTTATCAATTTTACATTGTAATATTTGTAATCAAAAATTGTGGAAATTATTGTTAATGCAAGTTAAAGCCTTTACATTTAAACATCTTTAACATAGATTTCCGCAATTAAAAAATTCAAAATATTAGGTTTTCAACATTTTTAACATACTTTTCCACAAGTGTTTAACAAAAATATTTGATGTAAAGCTGTTTATATTTACAAAAAAATGGAACTGTTTTTTTAAACAGTTCCATTTTGTAATAATTTGAATTAGTTATTTTTTTAGCTTATATTGCATTATAAGCAATATTTATTTTGATATATTATTACCATTCACTTTTTGTGTATGAACGAATGATGTTGGTAATAATATTGTCTCGTTTAAAGCCTTTGCCTTTTCCTGAATTAATCTGATCCTGAATTTTTCCTGCTCGTATTGTAACAAAATCTGACTTATCCAAAATTTTATCAACAGCAGAAAGATTTTCGTCAAAGCTGTAGTCACTTGTAATATTGTCTTCAATACTGCTTGCGAGAACTGTTTTTGACTTGTCATTAACAGCGGTCATTGCAAGAATCACAATTTTACTGTTATCAGGAAGAGTAATACTGTCATATCCCTTTACATTGATGCTGTAGATATAGAAATTAGCCTTTTCGGTTTTATTTCCCTCGGGATGATGTGTATGTGTAAATTCAATACCAAGTATATCATTCTGATTGATTGATGCAACCTGATTAAGACCTGCCATATCCCATTTGCTTATCGGCTCACTGATAGATTTTATGTTAAAAGGAATCTGGCGTTTTTTGCCGAGTGTAATTTTTATTTCCTGAGCACCCAATGAAGAGCCTGCGATGAAATAAATTCTGTTTGATGATTTTGGAACGGGTATTTCCTGACCTTTGCAGACAAGTACATTATTCTTATTAAGCAGATTATCGGTCTTTTGTGTGAATTTAAATCCTATACCGCCTAAATATATGCACTTAGGTAATAATTCGTAGGGGAGTGAAAATCCGCTTCCTTGAAGAATAACATTTCGCATGTTGGAATCATCAGTAAAGCCCATTGAATTAAATGGCAGATCCATTTCTGTAAAGTAGCGCTTGTGTTTTTTTATTATTGTACCGCAGTCAATTCTAAAGGTTTTTGTTTCAAATGGATTTAAGTTAAATCTTATAGCACCTCTGCTTGTAACATTAAGCTCTCTGATGTTTTCTTCAAGTGCATTGCAAAGGTGTGCCTTTTTGATTCTTTTAGAAAGCTTAAGATTTACATTTGTGCATTTAACTCCATTGCCTTCACTTACACGGATTATTATATCATTATTCCTGTCCTCGCTGTACTTTATAGCTTTGATCAAAGCGTTGTTGTTAGATATGGTGCAGAAAGATTCGTGGTCTGTTAAAAAGCGCTTCTTTCTGTCCTCTGTCTGCAGAGCAAGTATTGGATTGTTGAATAAATCGCTTTGCATCTGAGTTCCGTTTGCATAGCCGTTTTCATGGCTGTATATTGCAAATGAGAAAACATTTCTGCCTATATCCTGTAAATCCTGCCTGGATTCTTTTGTGAATGCTCCGGTAGGTGTATGTATGCAGGTAAGTCTTAAGGTGTTATCATTCGGCTTATCCCAACCCATTTTGCAGTCAGATAAGATTGATACGCCGAAATGACCTCTCTGATCAGTTATATCCGCCCAGTTCTGTGCAGGAACTTCATAGAGATTTTCCTTATTATTACTGCGCTCAATTACTCCGATACCTAAATCATAGCTGGCAGTTTTGCTGTGAGCAGCGGTAGGGAAGGTGGCTTTGAGCATTGTCCTTCTTGTGCGCCAGTCAACAATGTTGTCAACCTTTACATATTGAGAATTTGCAGAAAGAGATACTGTCTGTATAATTTTAGAATTTTCTGCAATTCGCTCAACCTTGATTTTACATCTCGCAGGACCATTTTCAAGCACTGTGAAGATAGGGGTATTTGCATAGCAGTAAGGCTCTTTGTCCAAATCTTCCTTCTTTATTTCCCAGCTCGGATATGAAAGTGCACCTGTGTCATGAAGCAATGCCATTTTTATAGGTGCGTCTATAATCTCACGCTTAAGCTGTTTGTCATAAAGATAGGCAATGTCTCCGTTCTTGTTGAAAATCAGCTTGTATTTTTCATTTTCAAGAGAATGATTAGTTGCCTTTACTGCTGTGTTTATACTGCATGGTGCTTCTGCCGGCTTGACTTCATAAGCTCTGTAGCCAAATGGATTAACCTCGGCAAGAAACACTATATTAAGCATTTTGCCCATTTTTGAGCAAAGCTGACTTGGAACTTCATTTCCATTCTTGTCAAATACAGCTACATTAGTGCAGTTGCTCCTGCTTCGTATAGTTATTTCAACGGTTTCTTTGCGTACAAACTGAGTAGGATTGTTTACAACTACGATGTTGCTCTTTTCATCAACCCATGATGTATCAAGTCTGCTTATGACAGCTTTGCTTGCGTTTATATACTCATTTTTAAACTGACTGAGGGAAAGAAAATAATCCCCCCAGCTATCATTATAAACATCCATGTTGGACGTACCTGTGATGTCATCATGAAACTGATGCTTGATTACACGTTTCCATGCCTGATTAAGTACTTTTTTAGGATAATGATATGCACCGATCTCAGTTGCGTAGGCACAAGCCTTTTCAGCGGTTAAAGCAAGTCTTTCATTCTGTCTGTTAAGTCTCTTGCTCATAGCTCTGGATGTATAGCATCCTGCACCGTGGCTTGTCATTAACAGCTCCTTGTCACATACAGGCAGCTTGGATTTTTCACTGTCTGTAAGTTTCTCAAGATCATAAAATACTTGGTCAGAGCTTGCTGATATTACTTCAAAATCAGGATTTTCCTTGTTGTTAATAACGCTCTCGTTTACTGACAATACACTTTCTTCAGTAGGTGATCCGCCCCAGTCTCCTGTGCCGTAAAGATGATTTGCCCAAGGCAAATCTGCCCTTTGTGAATTATCGGCAATACGGTCAATAATACTTAAATCTGATCTGATATCACCTGTGAATTTGTATCTGTATGAACGAGCATTCAGGCTTGCGAATATTTTACTTCCGTCAATACCTTTGTAAATACCTAAATCAAATGGCAGTCCGTATGCAGATCCCCATGACAGCTTTTGTGTAGTGAAGCCTTTTAAGCCGGCATGGTTGATTACTGCAGGCAAAGCAGCACCGAATCCAAAACAGTCAGGGAGAAATAAATCCTTTGAAGATGTGCCGAAATTTTTCATAAAATATTCATTGCCTATCAGAATATTTCTGAAAAGAGCTTCAGGTGAAGGAATGTTAACGTCACCGTTTTCATATGCAGTGCCTGAAATACACCATTTTCCTTGCTTCACATATTCTTTGATAAGCTCAAATGCCTTTGGATAAAATTCTTCAATAAGCTCGTATCTGTATGCACCTTCAAAATTGAATCTGTAATTAGGATATTTGTCCAGTAAGTCAAAGTTTTTTGTCAGTGTATCAGGTATAAATTCCTTAATTGTTTTTGAAAGATTCCATCTCCATACTGTGTCGAGATGAGCAGTTGAAACTACGTATGCTCTTTTTTTATTATTCATTTTAAATCCCTATTTCTCAATGATTTCGTATGTAAATTCATAAACTTCCTGAAGTGCTTTTACCTTGTCCTCGTTATCTTCAATGAAAGTCTCTGTGTAAACGCTTTTGCCGTCAACTGAATAGTCCTTAACAATTTTGTTAAGAGCCTCCCAAGCCTCAGCCTCTTTGTCATATCCGTCCTCAAATTTGATTAAAAATTCTCTGTGCTTTGGAATTCTTACTTTCATAGCTTATCTCCTTAAAAATAAAATAATTCATTTTATTATATAATTAAAATGACGCTATTGCAATACATTTTTTTATTTCTTTGTCAGTATTTTGCTGAATTTTCCATTGTATTAGAGCTGTCAGTGTTATTGATATTTTCATTTAATATTCTTCTTAAAACTGTTTCAAAATTTTTATTTTGCTCTGCAGTTCTTTTGGCAGGTCCTTTCAGATGCTTTCCGCTTATCCTTGCTTTTTTTGATAAGTGTCTTGTGTTAAGAAGTGTATCTATGTTTTTGTTACTGATAATCAGGCCGTTCTGATTAATAATTTGTGCATTTTTGGCCAGTGCCATGGCAGATAAACCATAATCCTGTGTTATAACAATATCACCGCTGATAATTGAGTTTACCAAGGCGAAATCAGCACTGTCCGATCCTTTTGATACAGTTATTATTTCAGCATTTTCATAATTAAAGTTATGACTTGTGTCGCAGAATAATATTATTGCTATATTAAATTCATCTGCAATTTGTATTGCGTTTTTTGTTACGGGACATCCGTCAGCATCAATTAAAATTCTCATACAGGCATTATAGCATATTGAAGTGAGTATAGCAAATACGTCACCATTTACAGCAAAGAATTATTTAATTTTTGAATGAAAAAATCTTCGCCAGCGTCGTGCCGATTACTGCACCAAGAGCTATGCCCAATCCTGCCAGTAATGTAGATTTTGCATAGTTTACCATAAGCTCCTTGTTACCCTGTATAGCGTACAGCATTGTGTAATATATTGCACTTCCGGGAAGAAGAGGAATAGTGGATGGTATAAGGATAACTGTTGTCGGCTGCTTTGTGATTCTTGATGTTATTTCGCAGTATATGAATAAAAACAGCATTGCAGTACCGCATGCGATAAAATCATTATATTCTTTTGTTATAAATCTTTCTGTTGATGCTGTAATCAGTCCGCCGATAGTGATTAGATACATGCTCTTTTTAGGAGCCTGCATGGTTATTGCAAAGGCGAGCGTTCCTGTTACGCATAATATAATCTGCTTAACTGTTTCCATTAAAAATAAATATTGACACCGCAATTCCTAATGCAATAGCGAGGGCAGACATTACTGCATTTATTAGTTCAATAAATCCTGCAATCAAATCACTGTTCATCATATCTCTCATAGCATTTACAACTGTTAGTCCCGGAACAAGAAGCATAATTGCACCTATAATTATTTTATCAGGATGAATGTGCACACTGATTACTGACGGCAGATATGCAAGTATTCCTGCAAAAAAAGCTTCAATAAGATTTGTTGAAAATATAGGAAGAGATTTGTCGGAATAGCTCTTATTTATCAGTGTAATAATAATCCCTATAATTCCTGACAGTACAGCGTCAATCACATTTCCTCCGAAAAAAAGGCAAAAAGAGAATGTTGCTGCAAAAATAGCAGGATATTGAAATTTATTGCCGTAGCTTGTATTTTTTGTTATCAGTATTTCATCATAGGGATTACTGCATAGTTTTCTTGAAAGTGCATTCAGCCGCGCAAGCTCAGCAAGATCAAGTTCTTCTTTTTCGATTCGTCTTATTTCTGTTTTGCTGTTGCATTGTGCAATCAGAAGTGTGGGCAGTGCAAATATAACGCAGCTGTTTCCATATGCATTGTTAATTCTTATTATTGTGTCCTTTGCTCTGTGAATTTCTCCGCCTGATTTCATGATTTGCTGACCGATATCCATTGATAAAGAAAATATTTCATTTTTAGTCATATACAGCACCTGAAAAGAATATATGTTTATAGAATTATTTTGCTGCTGTTTATAATTAATATTCGCAGAATTATTGATGTAATAATTATGTCTTTTACATTAAAAATCCGCTTTGGAAAATATATTGAAAAAATTTAATAATTTCTATTGACAAATGAAGAAAATTTGCTATAATGTATTACACAAACAAATAACGCGGGGTGGAGCAGTTGGTAGCTCGTCGGGCTCATAACCCGAAGGTCGTAAGTTCGAGTCTTACCCCCGCAACCATTGGAGGACTATTATTTTATAGTCCTTTTCTTTTTTATTTTGATTTGCTTGACGAATTGTTTATATGATGATATAATAATTTATAATATATTTATATTAAATCGGGTTTGATATGCAAAAAAAGTATAATTCTTTGATTTCTGTAATTATTCCGGTATATAATGTTGAGATGTTTTTAGATAGATGCATTGATAGTGTTATAAACCAGACTTATGATAATTTAGAAATAATTTTAGTGGACGATGGTTCAACAGACCATTCTCCTGTTTTGTGCGACAATTGGAGTAAAAAAGATAGTAGAATAAAGGTTATTCATAAGAAAAACGGCGGCTTGTCAGATGCACGCAATTGTGGATTAGATTGTTCCTCCGGTAATTATGTAGTTTTTATTGACAGTGATGATTATGTTAAATCTGATATGATTGAAACATTGTTTTTGCGTTTGATTGATGATGCTTCTGATTTAGCTCTTTGTAATTATCTTTGCGTTTCTGATGATGAAAATTATGTTAACGATTACGAAAACAGTCTTCCTGTTTCTGACGAATTAATAGACGGAAAACAAGCACAAAGAAAGCTGTTTGGCGATATGCATTGGCATTATGTAATTGCTTGCTGCAAATTATATAAGAAGTTTTTATTTGATGATTTTAGATTCCCTGTAGGCAAACTCCACGAGGATTTATTTACTACTCATTTGATTTTTGAAAAGTGCAATTTGGTATCCTGTGTTCGTGAGCCATTGTATTATTACTACCAAAACGAAAACAGTATAACTCACAGCTATAGCATTCGTCGTTTGGATGCGCTTGACGCTTATATCTCAAGATTTAATTACTTTTATGAAAAGCGTGATTATTATTGTGCAGCAATGAGCACGCGTTTTATGATTGAAAAATTGCTTCTTGCAAGAAAAAAACTTGATATGAATGATAAAAAAATAAAAAAAAGAATTGTTTACTATAAGAAAGTGTACAATAAACAATTCAGAAAAATTTTATTTAAGAAAGCGGATAATGTTGAAAAATTTAAAATGCTGGTATTCTATTTTGGTATAGACGTATACAGATTGTATAATGCTTTAAGAAATAGAATTTTTCGTTGAAATAAAATAGAACTTAATGACGGGTAAAGGCGTGAGATTTTTTTCACGCTTTTTTTATTGTTGTTCTAAATATTCAAGAACACATTAACTATTTACATTTCTTTTAATATATAATATAATAATTTGTGTATAGGTATTATTGTGTATATTGTATATAGGAGAGTCAAATGTTAAAGCTAATGTACATAACAAATGACATTGATATAGCTAAGCTGGCGCAGTCCTGCGGTGTTGATCGTATATTTGTTGATATGGAGTATATCGGCAAAGCAGAGCGTCAGGGCGGTATGGATACTGTTCAGAATCATCATACCGTTGAAGATGTTGCAAAAATCAGGTGTGTTCTTAACAAATCGGAACTGCTGGTAAGAGTTAATCCAATTAACAGCGGTTCTGAAAAAGAAATTAATGCAGTTATAGATGCAGGTGCGGATATAGTTATGCTTCCTATGTGGAAAAGTTTGCAGGAAGTAAAAGAGTTTATAAATATTGTAAACGGCAGAGTAAAAACAATGCTTTTGCTTGAAAATCAGAATGCAGTTGCGATTATTGACGATGTTCTGCAAATCTGCGGCATTGACGAAATTCATATTGGTTTAAATGATTTGCATTTAAGTCAGCACAAAAAGTTTCTATTCGAGCTTTTGGCTGACGGAACAGTTGAAAAGCTTGCAGGTAAAATATTAGAAGCAGGTATTCCTTTTGGCTTCGGAGGCTTCGGCAGAGTAGGCGAGGGGATGCTGCCGGCAGAGTATATTGTTTCGGAGCATTACAGATTAGGCTCATCTATATCTATTTTGTCCAGAGCGTTCTGTGACTCTTCAAAGATTTCGAATTATTCTGAAATGGAATATATATTCGTAAAAGGGATAAAAGATTTAAGAGAATATGAAACACTTTTAGAGAAAAAAGATCAAAGCTTTTTTGACGAAACACACAAAAAGCTTTGTCGATGCGTTGATGAAATAGTGGGGAGGATGAATTAATGTATAGATATTTCAAAAGATTTTGTGATATTATTATTTCTTTGTTTGGCATTATTGTCTTGTCACCGTTAATGATTATTATCGCTGCTGCAATTAAGCTTGAGTCAAAAGGTCCTGTTCTTTTTAAGCAGACAAGATTAGGCGAAAATGCAAAAGAATTTCAGATATATAAGTTTCGTTCAATGTGTGTAGGTGCTGAGCAAATGGGTACAGGGCAGTATTCATTTGCGAATGATATGCGAGTTACAAAGGTTGGTAAATTTATTCGTGCAACAAGTATTGATGAGCTGCCGCAGCTTATAAATGTACTTAAAGGTGAAATGTCTTTAGTAGGTTTCAGACCGCCTCTTACATATCATCCGTGGCCTATTGAAGAATACACTGCTGAACAGCTTCGTATGTTTGAGGTTAAGCCAGGCATAACGGGATGGGCTCAGGTAAACGGAAGAAAGCATACCGAATGGCATGAAAGAATAAGACTTAATGTGTTTTACGTTGATAATATGAGTCTGCTGCTTGATATAAAAATATTATTTTTAACTGTAGGAAATGTGTTTGTTAATAAAGACAATGAAAATGTTGCAATAACAGTCCAGGGTACAGCAGCAGACATTAACGCAGATGTAAATAGTGTAGAAAAGGAAACCGTATAATGAAAATTTTATTTGTTGCGACCGTAAGAAGTCATATAGGACAATTTCATATGCCTTTTATTGAAGAATTAAAAAAGCATGGATGTGAAGTACACGGTGCTTACAAAGATAATTCTGCAGATAAGAAAGGACTTGATTTGTCTGCACTTGATAAAGTTTTTGAAGTTCCTTTCAGCAGAAGTCCTTACAGCACATCAAATATAAAAGCATACAAAGTTTTAAAGAAAATAATTGATGAAAATGACTACGATGTAATTCATTGCCATACACCTATGGGTGCAGTTGTAGCACGCCTTGCATCAAAGAATGCGAGAAAAAGAGGAACTAAGGTAATTTATACAGCTCATGGATTTCATTTTTATAATGGTGCTTCAAAGAAAAATTGGCTGATGTTTTATCCGGTGGAGAAATATCTTTCCAAATACACAGACTGCCTGATAACAATTAATCAGGAAGATTATGATTTAGCCGTAAATAATAATTTTAATACTGAAAAAATATACCATGTAAATGGTGTTGGCGTTGACATTGAAAAGTTTCATAGTGCCGATAAAGATGAAAAAACAGAACTTCGCAAAGAATACAATTTTAAATCTGATGATTTTCTTATGATATATCCGGCAGATTTCTGTCAGCGTAAAAATCAAAACATGCTGTTTGATACTCTGAAAATTCTGTTGGACAAGCACAGTAATTTCCATCTTCTTCTGCCCGGTCTTGATGAACTTGCTCAGCCTTATATTGATTATGCAAAACAGCTTGGAGTTTATGATAATGTGCATGTTTTAGGATATCGCAGAGATATTGACAAGCTCGTTGCAATGAGTGATGTTTCAATTTCTTCCAGCAGGCAGGAGGGCTTACCGATTAATCTTATTGAGGCCATGGCAATAGGAAATGCTATTGTTGCAACTGATGTCAGAGGAAATAACGATTTGGTAAAAGACGGTGAAAATGGTTTTCTTGTTAAGTTGAATGACAGCAGCGCTATGGCAGATGCTATTCTTAAGCTTTATGAATCAACAGAGCTTATGAATAAATTCCAATTAAAGAATAAAGAAATGGTTGAAAAATATTCAGTGAACAATGTAATTTCACATATGATTGAAATTTATAAAGAGCTTAATATTTTATGAGGATGATATGAGAGTTTTGCATATGATACCCGACATAAGCGTTTCAAATGGTGTAATGAGTGTTATTCTTAATTATGCCAAGGCTATGCCGAGTGAGATAAAATTTGATGTTGTATATTTTGCAGAAAAAGAAAAGACCAGACAGGCTGATATCGAAGCTCTTGGCGGCAAAGTCTATAAGGTTAATCCGCCGTCACCAAAAGATTTGCTTACAGGTAAAATGAATGGATTTTTTTCTAAGCATATGAATGAATGGGATGCACTGCATATTCATTGTCCTCATTTTGCTGTGTTCATTGCACCATATGCTAAAAGGGCCGGAATAAAAAATATATTTGTTCATTGCCATACAACAGAATTTTCTTTACAGGGAAACGGAAGAAGAAATCAGCTGTTAAGCCTTTATGCAAAGTATTTTATAAAAGACAAATTTGCGTGCAGTAATGAAGCGGGCAGGCTGTGGTATGGAAATAAAGCATTTAAAATAATAAACAATGCCGTTGACTGTGATAAATTCATTTATGATGATGCTGTCAGACATGATGTCAGAAAGCAAATGGATTTAGAAAACAGTTTTGTTGTAGGTCATATAGGCAAAACGGATATTCCGCAGAAAAATCATCCTTTTATTTTTAAGGTGTTTGCTGAAATAAAAAAGAAAAACAGCAATTCAAAGCTTGTGCTTATAGGTGCTGAAGAAACTGTGCAGACATCAGAGCTTTGTAAAACTTTGAATATTAAAGACAGTGTTATGTATCTTGGAATGAGAGATGATATTAATCAGCTTCTGCAGGCTTGTGATGTTTTTCTTTTTCCGTCAATCAGCGAGGGACTGCCTGTATCTGTTATTGAGGCTCAGGCAGCAGGTCTAAGTGTAGTTATGTCGGATGCAGTTACAAAGGAAGTTTGTGTTACTGATTTAGTTAAAATAAAATCCCTTGCCGACAACGAAGAGGAATGGTGTAAAGCATGCCTTGATGCGTCTGAAACAGCGAGAAGAGATACAAGTGAAATCCTTTCTCAAAAAGGCTGGAATATTTATCAAAATGCAGAAATTTTAGTTGATTTTTATAGCAGGAGTTAATTATGTCGAGTATTATTAATAAAATTAAATCCTTGTTTATTCCTGAAGCATGGTGTTGTGCAGTAAGATTTAATGATAATAATAAATGCATTATTGAGGATGTTGATACACATTTTACTGTATTAAAGGATTCTTACAGATATTGGACTGCTGATCCTTTTTTATTTAAGCATAACGGCAAATATTTTCTGTTTTTTGAGGTTTTTGACAGGCTTAAAAGAAAAGGTCTTTTAGGATATAGAGAGATTTTTAAAGATGGTTATGGTGACATGAAAATAATATATGAATCACCTACACATTTGTCATATCCTTTTATTTATGAAAAGAATAATGAAATATATATTGTTCCCGAATCAAATAAATCGGGAGAGCTTTTCAGATTAAAGTGTATTGATTTTCCTGATAAATGGGAAAAGGATATTGTGTTATGTAATGAAAAGCTTGCTGATACTACTCTGCTTGATAAGGATGGGGTTACATATTACATAACAGAAAAGGTTGATGACAGTAATATTTTTGACAGGCTTGATATTTATTTTGAGGAAGATCATAAGCTGGTCGAATGCAAAAATAATCCTGTCAAAAAAGACATTAACACTGCCAGATGTGCAGGCAAGCTGTTTTATTATAATGATATGCTTATCAGACCTTCTCAGGACTGCGGTGAGTCATATGGAAAAAAACTTAATTTTAATGAAGTAATAAGTATATCTGAAAATGGATATGAAGAAAGATTGCTTTCAACTGTAAATGCAAAGGATATTAAGCTTGATGTAAACAATGACTTTGTTGGTATTCATACATATAACAGTCTTGAAAATATAGAGGTTATTGATTTAAAGATTAAAGGTAAATTCAATATTTTGAATACCATTGGTGCAGTTTTAAAGCAAATAAAAAGAGTTTTAGGTAGATAATTATGAAATATTCAGTAATAATTCCTGTATATAACGCTGAAAAATATTTAAATCAGTGTGTGGAAAGTGTTTTATCACAGACTTTCAGTGATCTGGAAGTTATACTTGTTGATGACGGATCACCGGATAAATGCCCTCAGCTTTGTGATGCATGGGCAGAACGGGACAGCAGAGTAAAAGCCCTTCATGTGTCTAACGGCGGTGCTTCAAGAGCAAGAAATACAGGGCTTGATAATGCATCAGGAGAATATATTATTTTTCTTGACAGTGATGATTATTGGAATGACAGTAATGCATTACAGGAGCTTAGCGATGCTTCGGATGCAGATGTTGTTATTTTTGGCTGTACTGACATTAATATGAAAACAGGTGAAGTAACCGTTTCTCGAAATGGTTATGATTTGGATTTTATGAAGAACAGCACTATTGATGAGGTAAACAGTTATCTTTTATCAAACAAACTTCTTCCGGGCGGTCCTGTTGTTTTTGCTGTAAAAAGAAATATTGTTGAGGATAATAAAATCAGATTTATGTGCGATGTTCAGGCGGAGGATTATGATTATGTTCTTAGTGTTTTTACATGCTGTAAAAGTGTCTTTGCAATAAATAATCCTTTTTACAGCTACAGAAGAAATCAGGAGTTCTCTGTTACATCAGGTGCAGGAATAAAAACTATAGTCGGATCTGTTTTAACTATAGAAAAATGGCTGGATAAGGCGGAAAATGATAAAAAGCTTTTAGGTATAAAAAAAGATATACTTAATTATCTTGCTCATATTTACTCGACAACCATTGTTGTTATAGGAAAAATGACAAAAGAAAACAGAAAAAAGGCAATAGAAAAGATTAAACCTTATAAATTTATTTTAAAATATGCATACTGGAAGCAGACGAAGCTTGTAAAATTGTTTTTAGACATATTCGGATTTGATATTTCAGTTGCCTTAATTAGTAAAGTGTACAGATTATTGCGTGGTTAGATTATGCAAAAGAAAAAAGTTTTAATTATAAATGAATGTCTTGAATACGGCGGTTCTGAATTTGTTGCAATAAGATTGCAGCAGGCACTTGACAGCAATAAGTTTGAATGTGTTTATTGCGTAAGAGGAGATAAGAAAGGTCCTATTGAGGATAATATTGCATCAACCGGTGTGAGAATTATCCATCAGCCTGACAGTAAATTAGGTTATGCCGAAAGCTATAAATTTTATATTGAACTATTTAAAAATGAGCATTTTGATATTGTTCACAGTCATTTGCTTTTTTACAGTGCGATAGTTCTTTTGGCAGCTTATAAGAGCGGTGTACCTAAAAGAATTGCCCATTCACATTTTACGCAGCCTTTGGCTGAGCATTCAAAGCTTAAGCAAATTGCTGCTAAGTTATACAGAAATGTAATGAAATTTCTTTTGAAAAAATATGCAACCGATATTATCGGATGCAGTAAAAAATCAGGAGAATATTTGACTGATAAAAAATATTTTAATAAAAAAGGTATTGTCCTTAATAATGGGATAGATACTGATGAGTATTCATTTGATTTGCAGGCAAGAAATCGTATCAGAGAAGAGCTTGGAGTCGGTGACAAGATTGTTTTAGGGCATATCGGTCATATGTATTACATAAAAAATCAGGATTTTCTTATTGATGTTTTCAATGAATACCACGTCAAAAATAAAAATAGCGTACTTCTGCTTGTAGGTGACGGTGAAGACAGGGAAAAGCTTGAAAAGAAATGCCGTGATTTGAATTTAAATGACAGCGTTATATTTGCAGGATTCAGAGATGATGTGCCTGATTTGTTAAATGCTATGGACTGCTTTGTTTTTCCGTCTCTTCATGAGGGATTTCCTCTTACACTGATTGAAGCTCAGGCCTCAAAATTGCCTTGCGTTGTTTCTGCAAATATTTCAAAAGGTGTAAAAATTAACAGCAATGTTTATTTTGAGTCGATAGATGAAAATCCTGCAAAATGGATTGACTCCATAGAAAAATCACTTGTGCAGAAGCGAAATTCTGTCGATAACAGTGATGTTATTAAGAATTTTGATATAAGAAATATCACTCGAAAACTTGAAGGGATTTATTTACGTTAATTTAAAATTTTTATTGTGAAAGGAGATTGAATATGTTAGGCTTGTCTGCAATGACCTGCTTTATACTGTCGGTAGCGGTGTTTGCGGTGGTGTATATTGTTGCACCTCGAAAGTTTTCTTGGTTTCCTTTCTTGTTGGTTACATTTTTATTTTCATTAATAGCATTTAATATTATGCCTGCTCAAAATGATGATCTGTCACGCTATTTTAAGGCTATCAATGAAATGCGTGAAGGCGGATATGATGAATTACAACGATACATTGATGAAGATCAGTTCGATTTTAAGAATTTCAGAGTAGCTGCGTACTATATTTACTTTTTCAGTAAGCTTGATAATAACAGCTGGCTTCCTGCTGTAACGATTTTTATTGTATATGGACTTGGTTTTTATGTACTTTACAAAGCTGCAAATAGATTCGGTATTAATAAAACAAATCTGTTTTTTGCTTCTATGTTTTTTATCTCGACATATTGGTATTATGATGTTGCAAGCGGAATAAGAAACGGATTAGCTTTCGCTGTTGCCTTTGCCTGTGCCTATCAGCATATGGCAGAACGAAAGCATATACCACTCTGTATTTTGGGATATTTTTTAGCTTCACTTACTCATTCATCAGGAATTCTGCCTGTTGTGCTAGTGTTTATTGCATTTTTTGCTCTTAATGTGGGTGGAAAGTTTATCGATTTTTTGTTGATATTCGGTTTAGCCGGCGGTAATTTGATCATTCAGTTTCTTGCAAAAAGAACGGATAATTCTTTTATTCAGTCTCTTGCAGGTAAAGCAGAGCATCATAGTGGCGGGGTTTCACTTGAAACAGGAACTATGTTTCTTGTTAATATATCAGTTTTGGCTGTTTGTTTGCTTCTTCTTATGTATTTTTCTCATTATATTTTCAATAGTAATTTCGGAAACGAGTTAAATCGCTTATATAAATATTTATCAGTCATAATATATTTTTCTTTAGGTGCAACATTAAGCGGTTTAATATTTGTTCGATTCGCAAGATGGATTCTGCCTTTAGCCGGAGGTTTGATTTTTATGATTGGAATGCAGCTGCAGGGAAGTCAGATCGAAAAGCGAAAGAAAGCACATTTAAGTTATTACAGTATATCTGATGAGAATTTCAGCATTAAACTGAGAACTATTGTTATGATTGCGTTTATTGTTTTTACAGCAGTTCATTTTTGGTATTTATGTAACGGAAGTTCATTATTGTGGTTGAATTTTGAAAGTGATCTTTAATATGGAATGTTTAATTAGTATTATTGTACCCATTTACAATGTCGAAAAATATATAAATAAATGCGTTGATAGTATTCTATCTCAAACGTATAAGAATATTGAGCTTATTCTGGTGGATGACGGTTCTCCTGATAACTGCCCTCAGATTTGTGACAGGTACGCAGAACTTGATAAAAGAGTAAAGGTTGTGCATAAGGAAAACGGAGGGTTGATGTCTGCACGTCAGGCAGGCTTGAAAAAAGCTAATGGTGATTATATCGGCTTTGTCGACGGCGATGACTGGATTGAGCCTGATATGTATGAATGTTTTCATAATGTGATTGAAAAGTATAATCCTGATATGGCTCTTTGTGAATTTATATATGCATATCCTGATAAGGATATTTTCAGCGATCAGAAGCTTTCAGCTGAATATTTTACTAAAGATAAAATGATTAAAGAGATTTATCCTACAATGCTTTTTAAAGCTCCGTATTATCATTTTGGAATTAATCCATGCTGTTGGTCAAAGGTATATAAAAAAGAACTTCTTGAAAACTGTTTGTATAAAGTAACACCAAAAATAAAAATAGGTGAGGATGCTGCATTTACGTATCCGTGTTTGATTGATGCAGAAAGTCTTGCATATGTTGATAAAGCTCTTTATCATTACAGAAATAATCCGGACTCAATGACTAATTCCTATGATGTGAATCTTGAAAATACTATTTTAATTCCTATAGAAATCCTTAATGATGCATTTAACAAAAGCGGTTATAATTTTTCAAAATCATTAAGCTACTATTTGCTTTATATGATTAATCTGGTTGTGCGTAATGAAGCTAATCCTGATAACAAAAAATCTGCAAAAGAGAAAAAGCTTACTTTAAAAAAATTTGTTTTGAATAATAATGTTAAATGTGCAGTTGAAAATATTAATTATTCCATTTTGCCTGTTCATACGAGGGTATTCGCGAAATTTTTATCTGCCGGAAGCGTAACATTAGTGTACTTGTATTCTGTTTTGTTAAAATATTTTTTATGAAAAATACAGTATGCTTACCATTAAAAATTTTAAAGGAAATAGGTGAAATAAATGAGTGAATTAATATCAGTAATAGTTCCTATATATAAAGCAGAAAAATATCTTGATAGATGTGTTGAAAGTATAGTTAATCAGACCTATAAAAATCTTGAGATAATACTGGTTGATGATGGTTCTCCTGATAATTGCCCCGCAATATGCGACAAATGGGCTAAAAAGGATGATAGAATTAAGGTAATACATAAGCAAAACGGAGGTGAGCTTTCTGCAAGAACAGCAGGTATTACAGAGGCGACCGGAACGTTTATTGGTTTTATCGACAGTGATGACTGGGTTGATAATGATATGTACGAATATTTATATAATCTTGCTGTAAATAATGACGCACAGGTTGTATGTCTAGGTATGCGTACCATAGATGTAAATGATGTGGATTCACCTAATGAAACTCAGGAAAAAGAGTATTTAAAATTTTATGATTTCAATGATATTATAAAATATTTGAATGCAGATTCATTATGGTCGATGTGCAATAAGATGTATCACAGCTCCCTTTTTGATGGTATGCCTAAGCTTCCCGGCAATTTATCTTTCTCATCTGATTTTATGTATAATTATTTTTTATATAAAAAAGTTAACAGGCTTATTGTTTCAAATCAAATTAAGTATAATTATTTTCGTCATTGTGAATCAGCAATAGCAGGAGAAATTAAATATAATCTTATTGATGATTCAATGCAGGCATATAAAATTGTTGATGACGATTTTGACAAAAATCACCCTGCATATAAATTTCAGGTTATAAATAAAGTGAAAAATGATTTCTTTTTGATTAATAGTGTTATACGTAATCATAAATGTCTTGACAGATATGATGTGCTGAGAAAAGATATTCTTAAATATAAAAAATACATTCTTTCAAAAGACTGCCGCGATGTTGTTGAAAGACGACATCGGATTGGAACAGTTTTACTGATGTTTGCACCTAAGCTATATAATCAAACTATTTTAGTCAGAAGGAAAATAAGAGGTTATTAAATGCAAAATTCACTTATAAGTATAATAGTTCCTGTCTATAATGTTGAAAAATATCTTGATAAATGCATTGAAAGCATTGTTAATCAGACCTATAAAAATCTTGAAATAATTCTTGTAGATAACGGTTCTTTTGACAATTGTCCGAAAATTTGTGATGAATGGGCAAAAAAAGACAGCAGAATTAAGGTGATACATCAAAAGGAAAATAAAGGCGCTGCGTCTGCACGCAATGCAGGCATGGCTGTTGCATCAGGTAATTATATAGGATTCACAGACAGTGATGATTATATTGAAGCAAATATGTATGAATTTTTATTAAAACAGCTTATTGAAGCTGATGCAGATATTTCGGTTTGTGATTATCAAGTAAATGATGAATCATCAGGAGAAGCAAACTCAAAGAATATAACGGCAGAAGAAGCGTTAAAGCTTATTTTAATTGGTGATTATAAATACGGCGTTATTTGGAATAAGCTTTATAAAAAAGAAATCGTTAAAAATATTCAGATGCCTAATCTGCAGTGCTGTGAAGATTTGGTTTACAACTACTATGCATTTAAAAATTCAAATATAATTGTTGAAAGTAATTTTAAATTGTATCATTATTTTCAACATGAAAACAGTATAGTTCACAGTGAATTTAATAAGGGCTCTTTAGATGCTGTTGTTTCAAAAGAAATTATGATGAATGATGTTACAGATAAAGAATTTTTACCTTATGCAGTGCGAGGCTATGTTTCATCATGTTTTGTAGTTTTGAGCGGAATTATTAATTCAGGAAAGTTTTATGATGAATTTGAAAATTTGAGAAAAGGTATTTTAAAATACAAAAAAGAAATACTTTTTTCAAATATGTATACAAAAAGAGATAAAATCAAAGTGATTATATTATTTATGTCTTCTAATTTATATCGTAAATTAGTAAAATTTGATTAACCGGTAAAGGAATCTAAAAATGAAAGATTGTTCTAAAATATCTGTTATTATTCCTGTATATAATGCTGAAAATTACTTGACTTCATCAATAAACAGCATAATAAATCAGAGTTATAAAAATCTTGAAATAATACTGGTTGATGATGGTTCAACTGATAAAAGTCCAATTATATGTGATAGGTTCGCAGAAAAAGATAAGCGTGTAAAAGTAATACATAAAGAAAACGGCGGTGCTTCTTCTGCCAGAAATACAGGACTTGATAATGCATCAGGCGATTATATTGCTTTTATTGATGCAGACGATTATATTGATTTGGATATGTATGAAATTATGCTTAATCAAATCATTGATAATGACGCTGATGCTGCCAGATGCGGTGTTGTAAGAGAGTCAGATGATGGTACTACAGAGGAGTGGGGAACAGGTAATCATGATATACAACTGATTGACAACAAGAAGCTTTTAGAGGATGTAGGCGAAGCTGTGGGAATTCTCCCTGTATCTCCATGTAATAAGCTCTTTAAACGTTCGGTTATAGGTGATATTAGATTTGATACGCGTTTTAAGTTTGCCGAAGATACTTTGTTTAACTTTATGGTGGCAAAAAATATAAATAAAATGGTATACAATGACATTGACCGTTATCATTATATCTTTAATGAAGATTCAATGACAAACAAAGGCATTAATGAAAATAATTTTGATGAGCATAGAGTTATGGATATTATATTTACTCTTGCTGATGATGATATTCTTGTTCATTGTGTTAAGGGAGATGTTCTAAAGTCCTTTAGAACACTAAGGCAGATTATTGAATCAGGAAAGTATACAGAAAGATTTTCACAGATAAGAAATCGTATTGTATCACATAAAAAAGAAATCTTTACTCTTCCCATTTATTCAAAGCTTACTAAGCTGAGGACGCTGCTGCTTTTAATCAGTCCGGCGGGATATAAATTTGCAATAAGACATTTTAGGAGGTAATGCAATGAATGAATTGATTACGGTTATTGTTCCTGTGTATAATGCTGAAAAGTTTATTGACAGATGTATTATAAGCATTATAAATCAAACATATAAAAATTTGGAAATAATACTTGTAGATGACGGCTCATCTGATAATTGCCCCCAAATCTGTGACAAATGGGCTGAAAAAGATGATAGAATAAAAGTAATACATAAGAAGAACGGCGGCGAGATTTCTGCACGGACAGCAGGTATTGCTGAGGCAAGTGGAAAGTTTATTGGTTTTGTTGACAGTGATGATTGGATTGAACCTGATATGTATGAATATATGCATTCAAAGTTTGAAGACGATATTGATATTGTAAGGTGTTGTTATAATAGAATTCACGAGGACGGCACACCATCTTATATTGTTGGTGACGGTGCTGATACAGTAGTATCAGGAGAAGAGTTTTTATTGAAAATGCTTCAGGATAACAGCCTCAACAGCAATTGCTGGTGCAAGCTTTATCGTCGATCGATGATCCCGGAATTAAATATTTCATGTAATATAAAAATCGGCGGGGATCATTTAATGAATTATTTTATTATTAAAAGGGTTCGTAATGTGGCAATTTGCAGCGGTGCGAAATATAATTATTATTATAATAATTCAAGTGTTACTTATTCCGATAAGAATCTGTCTGCATGGCTTGATAATATCAGTGTTCACAAATATATTTTTGAGCAGGAAAAAACTGCACCTGCCGCACAGATTTTTGCAAACTGGCTTCTTGACAGCGCTGCAATTTGTGTTAAAGGTAAAATAAAAAGCAGCAGTGAGCAGTATAAGAAAATAAGAGAAATACTTTTTCAGTCTTATAGTGAGCTTTCAGGTACACTCACAAATAAGAAGACAAGAATTAAGCTTTTTATGTTTAAATATTGTCCTGATATTTATAAAATGTTTTTAAAGCTATATTTGGAGAAAAAATAATGATAGATTCAATAATAAGTATAATTGTTCCTGTTTATAATGTTGAAAAATATCTGGATAAGTGTATTGAAAGTATTGTTAATCAAACATATAGAAATCTTGAGATTATACTTGTAGATGATGGTTCATCTGATGACTGCCCTGCAATATGTGATAAATGGGCAGAAAAGGATGATAGAATTAAAGTAATACATAAAAAAAACGGTGGTGTATCATCAGCACGAAATGCAGGTCTTGAGGCAGCTTCGGGAGATTATATAGGTTTTATTGACAGTGATGATTTCATCAAAGAAAATATGTATGAGGAGTTAATCGGTCTTACTTTAAAGCATTCATGCGATGTGTCTGTGTGCAATTTTTTCAGCAATAAAGATAATGTTTTGTATTACGCTGAAGGGTTTTATGATAATAAAATATTGCAAAGATATTTAAGTGATGAGTTATGCTGTCCTTCAGTTTGCATTAAACTTTATAAAAAGGATATTGTTTCAAATATTCGTTTTAATGAAAAAAATAAAATTGGAGAAGATTATCTTTTTAATTTTTATGTGTTGAAAAGAGCAAATGCCATTGCCGTTAGCGGTAAAAAGCTTTATTGCTATAATGACAGAGAAAATTCTGCTGTAAATACACTTGATGCAAATATGGTTTACAGATGGAAAAACACCAAATTTATTTTAAATAACGGAAATTTAAACGAAGATGAAAAAAATACGCTGTTAAAAAAATATAATAGCGAGCTGTTATGTATTGCACGTGAAATTATAAGAGATGATAAAAATAATTTAACTGACTGTTTTTATGAAATTGCTGATGAAATAAAAAAATATCGTGTAATATTTAATTCTTTGAATTGTAACAGTAAGTTTGCAAAATGTATGAATAATTTTATCTGCAAATCGCCAAAGCTTTTTAAATTATGCTATCGTCTATATTCAAAATTATAATAGAAGTAATTATATTGTAAAAAGGAAATATTCAAATGATTTACAAAATTATTAACATGATTTTCTGTGTTTATAAAAAGATATTTTATACTTTTATTGGGTTAAAAAATATAATATTATTTGAAAGTGAACCTGCATTTTCCGATAATGCTTTATATGTTTTTGATGAAATGCTTAAAAGAGGTATGAACAAAAAGTACAAGCTTGTATGGATGCTTAATAATAAAAATGATGTTGATAAAAACATATTTTCGGATATTGAAAACGTTAAGGTTGTTTACAGGAAAGGGAGTCGAGGAAAATATTATTACTCATATGCAGCTAAAATTATTTTATCTTCTAATGCTTTTTTACCTCAAAAAAGCGAAAAACAGCAATCTATTTATTTAGCTCATGGGGCAGCCTTCAAAAATACAAGAGGTAAATATACTTTACCTAATAGCTATATTAATCCTAAGGTTGTATCTATATCAAAATTTCTTGCAAAATATGATGCGGTTAATTTGGAATGTGATGAAAAATGTATGCTCCCTCTTGGGTTCCCTCGAAATGATTTGCTTATTTCAGGCAAGGTTGATTTGAATAAGCTTTTTAATAAAGAAAACTGTAAATTTATTTGCTGGATGCCTACATACCGCCAGCACAATTTAGATAGAACACATATTTGCAGCAGTGTTGAAATGCCTATTCTGCATAGCAATAGAGAGGCAGAAATAATTAATGCCGCAGCAAAGGCAAAGAAGGTTGTCTTGCTTGTTAAACCGCATCCCGCACAGGATTTATCTCATATTTCAACAGATGATTTATCCAATATTATTTTTATAGATAATGATTATTTAAAGTCAATTTCTCTTGAAAACTATTCAATGCTCGGAAGCTGTGATGCACTTATAACTGATTATTCATCAGTGTATTATGATTTTCTTCTTACGGACAAGCCTGTCGGTCTTTGCTGGGAGGATTTTGATGAGTATAATAAAAATGAGGGCTTCACAGTTGATCCGAATGTTATAATGAAGCCTTGTGAAAAAATACTGAACTGTGATGATATGATTAATTTTATTTCTCATGTAGCAGACGGTATTGATGTGTATAAAGAAGAAAGAAATGTAATCTGCAATATGGTTCATGATTATGTTGACTGCAATTCTACTGAACGAGTAGTTGATTATATTATTAATCTCAAATTATGAAATGAAGGCAAAATATTATGATTGAAAACAATGTTTCAAACAACAATCAAACGCTGATAAGTGTTATTATTCCGGTATATAATGTTCAAAAGTATCTTGACAGGTGCATTGAGAGTATAATTAATCAAACTTATACAAATCTTGAAATTATATTAATTGATGATGGCTCAACTGATATGTGCCCTCAAATGTGTGATGAATGGGCAAAAAAAGACAGCAGAATTAAGGTGATACATAAGGCTAACGGAGGTGTATCATCAGCACGAAATGCCGGATTAGAAATATCTTCAGGTACAATTGTTCATTTTGTTGATTCTGACGACTGGATTGAAAAAAATGCATATAACAATCTTATTGAACATTTTGATTCTTCATCTCTTTTAGTATTCAACGCCTATTCCTATGATGGAAAACTGACACAAATGTTTGATTTTAATGTTAGTGAAATCAAAGGTGCATCTAATATTTTAACAAATCTAATAAAAGGTAAATTAGGTTTTACTAATTGTTGGAGCAAGCTGTTTTCATTAGATATTATAAAAAAATACAATTTATTATTCAAAACTAACTATAAAATAGGAGAGGATTATTACTTTCTTTATGAGTATTCAAAACATATAGAATCTGTAAAATTTATCAATGAGCCGTTATATTATTATGATATATCAAGGACAGATTCGGCTATGAATATGCTGTCAGGTGCTGAATATGACGAATCACACTGTGATTACTGGCAAATAAGCGAAGAAATTATGAATAATGAAATTTGCGATAAACAAGTTTTTGATGCCGCAGCTGAAAGATTAATCAGAGATCTTAAGATTTTGTCGCTGAAAAGTGCATTACTAAAAGAAAAAAAAACATATCTAAACATAGCAAAAAGGTTAAAAAAATATTATCTAAAGGGAATATGCCGAGAAAAATACACATTTATGGATAAATGTATTTCCTTTATTCCAAATATTTTCAGAGCTGTTTACAGGGGATATAAATTATGGAAATAAAAATAGTCACTATTACAGGCGAATCTAATTATGGCAATAGTTTACAAAACTATGCAGTTAAAACAGTTCTTGAAAATTTAAATAATAATGTTGAAACAATTAAAACCGAATATGAACCAAATTTTAAGAAAATAAATATAACAAATATTAAAAATTTTGTAAAAATCATTTTAAAACGAAGTAATTATTTGCAGATATTACGTGCAGTAAAATTTAAGAAGTTCAGTAATAAAAATTTAAATAAAAGTAAATTTGTTTGCCGAGAAAGTAAGCCTGAATTAAATAGTAAATGTGATTTGTTAGTGTTTGGTTCTGATCAAATATGGAATTTCACTTGGGGTGGCAGGATATGCAATAATATTAATTATTATACCGGAGACTTTGCATATGATATTCCTAAAATTGCTTATTCAGCGAGCATCGGTTCAGATTATATTCCTGAGAAATACCAAGAAACATTTGTTAATAATATAAGCAAATTTAAGTATATATCAGTCAGGGAACACAGAGCTCAAAATATTATTACCGAATTACTGGACATAAAGGCAGAAGTAACTGTAGACCCTACATTAATGCTGGATAAATCTGATTGGATGAAAATTGCAAAAAAGCCAAAATATATCAAAAAAAATGATAAATTTATTCTTACGTATTTTTTGGGAACAAAAAATGAAGAATATTATGACTATATAGATAGTATTGCCAAAGAAAAAAATCTTCGTATTATTAAGCTTGATATGGAACGGCTTGATTATAATTCTATAGAAAATCCAAAGTGTTTTGTTACAGATCCATCTGAATTTATATGGCTTATTGCTAATTGCGAAATAGTTTTTACGGATTCGTTTCATGGTTCTGTGTTTTCGATACTAATGCAAAGACCATTTAGATGTTTCAACAGAAAAGATAATGGTGTTGAAAGTATGTCGTCAAGAATGGATACACTGTTTGGGATGTTGAATATTACAGACTGGTGCATTGGAAATATTAATGAAAATATTGAGCATGTATTTTATAAGGATTACTCAAATACGCAATGCATTCTTGAAAGAGAGCGCAAATTTGCATTGAATTATTTAAGAAGGGCGTTAAATTCTGATGAAAATCGAAAGAAGTAAAAATAGTATACGAAATCTATTTTTTGGTACTATATCAAAGATTTATAATTTAATAATTCCGTTTTTGATGAGAACAGCGATTATATACTTGCTTGGTATGGAATATTTAGGACTTAGCAGTTTGTTTGCATCAGTATTATCTGTACTTAATCTTGCTGAGCTTGGCATAGGCTCTGCACTTGTATTTAGTATGTATGAGCCGGTTGCTAACGATGATGGAGAAAAAATATGTGCTTTGATGAGATTATATAAAATCTATTATCGTGTTATAGGCATTGTGATTCTCGTTATCGGCATAGCAATAACTCCTTTTTTGCCTAACTTGGTAAAGGGAGAAATACCCAGCGATATGAATATCTATATACTCTATTATCTCAATTTAGTTACAACTGCTATTTCATATTGGCTGTTTGCATATAAAAATTGTCTGTTGAGTGTTCACCAAAGGTATGATGTTGGTGATAAAATAGGATATGTAATTAATACAGTTAAGTATTTGGGGCAGTTTTTGGTTCTCCTTATATTCAAAAATTATTATTTGTATTTAATAGTTGCTACAATATCCGGAGTGGTTTCAAATTTAACTACTGCACGTATTGTTGATAAAATTTATCCACAGTATAAAGCCATGGGAAAACTTCCAAAGGATGAAGTGAAAAAAATCAACAGAAAAGTAGCTGATTTATTCACATCAAAAATTGGAAGTATAGTGTATGATTCAGCTGATACAATAGTAATATCAGCTTTCTTAGGACTTATAGCCTTAGCAAAATTTCAAAATTATTTTTTTGTTATGAATACAATTTTTGGATTTGTGAGTCTTATAACGAGTTCAAGTTTAGCCGGCATAGGAAACAGCCTTATTACCGAAAGCGAAGAAAAAAATTTCAATGATTTAAAGAAAATAACACTTATTATTTCTTGGATATCTGCATTTTGTGTTTGTTGTTTTGCCTGCCTGTATCAGCCGTTTATGACATTATGGGTAGGTGAGGATAATTTACTTCCTTATGGAATGGTAGTGGTATTTTGTTCATACTTTATTATAAGACAAATAAATAATCTTTTAAATGTATATAAAGATGCTGCAGGTATGTGGCATGAAGATAAATGGCGTCCGTTAACATGCTCATTAGTTAATTTAGTATTTAATATAATTCTTGTGCAGTTTTGGGGATTATACGGAATACTTCTGTCAACTATTGCTAGTATGGTTGTGGTTGGTATGCCATGGCTTACACATAATTTATTTACAACAGTTTTTCATTGTAATCCCAAAAAATATATTATAGATATTATAAAATATTTATTGCTGACAGCAATTTGTGCGGCAATATGTATTGGTATTACAAATATTATAAAGATAGAATCAAATATAATAACAATTATTGTAAATCTTATAATTTGTGCAATCGTGCCTAATGCAATATTCTTTATTTTATTTAGAAAAAGAGAAGAATTTAAGTCAGTTGTTAGATTGATAAATAATATTACGAAAGGCAAAATCAAATTTTTAAAGAGGTTTATATAAATGATTGTTGTAAACGAAAACACTTGCATTGGCTGCGAAGCTTGTGTTAACATTTGTCCCAAAAAATGCATAACAATGAAACAAAACAGTGAAGGTTTTTATTTACCTGTTGTTAATAAAGATGAGTGTATAAATTGCTCTGCTTGTAATAGAGTTTGTATTTGTGAGCAGAAGATTTCGGCAGAGAATAGCTTATTAAATTGCTATGCGGCAATATCAAAAAAAGATGATGAAAGAATGAAAAGTTCATCCGGAGGAGTATTTTCATTATTGGCTGATTATATTTTAGCCAATAACGGAATTGTTTACGGAGCATCGTTTAGTGAAGATTTATCAGTTCATCATATCAGAGTTAGTAATAAAGATGATTTAAAAAAGCTTCGTGGTAGTAAATATGTTCAAAGTCATATTGATAATTCGTTTTTACTGGCAAAAAAGGATTTAGAGAACGGCAAGCGGGTTTTGTTTTCAGGTACAGGTTGTCAAATCGATTCTCTTAAACTGTTTTTGCAAAAAGAATATGTTAATCTTTTAACTGTTGATGTTGCATGTTATGGAGTGCCTAGCGAAAAAGTATGGTTTGCTTATATGCAGTGTAATAAAATAAATTCGTTACCTATCGAGTTTAGAAACAAAGATATTGGCTGGCTGAATTATTCTGTTAAATATGGTGAAAAAGAGCCTATTGAACATTCGAAAGACCTTTATATGAATATATTCCTTTCAAAATTGGCCCTTAGAAATTCGTGCTATAGTTGTCAGTCAAAAGGCTGTAATAGGAACAGCGATTTAACTTTGGCAGACTTTTGGGGAATAGATAGCATCGATAAAGAAATGTTTGATAATAAGGGTACTTCTCTTGTTATTGTACATTCAGAAAAAGGGCAAAAAGCTTTTGATTCGATATCCACAAATTTAACTTTCAAGCAAGAGGATGTTAATGAAGCAATAACACATAATCCGTATATTGTTAAATCTGTAGAAAAGCCAAAAGCAAGGGATGAGTTTTTAGCAGAATTTAATCAATGTAATCCTCCTAGTCTTAAGCATCTGTATAATAAATATGTAGCATATTACGATAAAAATACTTTTCAAAAATTAAAAATTCTAATTAAAAAACTAATAAAATTTTAATCTAAAATAAAAATTGATGTAGTATACATACAAAAAATAGATTAAACGGTATTTAATAATTAGTGAAATTCAGTTGTGGCATTGATATTCTCAGAAATGTATCGCAGATTATCAAAATATATTAAATTAAGGAAGAAAGATGTATGAACATTGTAGTAATTCTTGCCAATGGCATCGGTGCACGCTTCGGCAGTAATGTGCCAAAGCAGTTTCACAAGATTAACGGCAAAATGGTAATAGAATATGTTATTGATGCAATTCTTGAGGCTGAAAGTGTTGATAAGATTCTTGTTGTAACAAATATTGAGGCAAATAAAAGCTATCTTACAGCAATTTCTGCACTTGATAAGGTGGATTTTACTGGTGGCGGCGATACCCGTAATATGTCCTTAGACAATGCTATAAAATTTATTGATGCTAATTATTCCTGCAGTAAAATGATAGTGTGCGACGCTGTACGTCCGATGATAACAGGAGAACTTATAGATAAGTATTTTGATTATCTTGATAATAATACTGCCGTAGTAACTGCACAAAAGATTACAGATTCACTGGGGTGTTATGATATTCCTCAGATACACAGAGACAGGTATTATCTTATGCAGTCTCCTGAGGCCTTTGATTTTGAAACTCTTAGAAACAGCTTTGATCCTGACAGCACCTTGACCGAGGTTACTCAACAGCTTCCTGAGGGCAGTAAGATTGAACTTTATTTTGATTTTACAAATAATTTCAAGCTGACATATCCTGCTGATTTAAAATATCTTGAGGCACTTATAAATGCAAGGGATAATGATGTTGATCTTGGAAGAATTTTTGATAGCGTAAAAAGGCTTAACAGATATCTTTTTGAAAATTATCCGTCTCAGACAAAGCAGTGGAAGAATACTATTGACAGAGAGATTCCTAATCTTTTAAAAAAATGGCAGATTACTGATTATGAGGTGATTAAAACATCTCATTTCGGAATTATTTTTATGGCTGACAGCGTAAAATACGGAAACTGTGTTTTAAAGATTATTCCGCCTTTTATAAATAGATATGAGCAGGAGCGAAGCGGCTATCAGAAGCTTGCATCTGCATTTATGTGTGAGCTGTATGATTTTGATGATGCCTGCAGTGCAATCCTTATGGAGCAGCTTGACAGCAGTAAAATTGAAATAGACAGCAGACTTCATAAGTTTTTTGAAAAGGTAATTTCAAGCTACAGAGAAATAGAAATTTCATCTGAATATGCAAATACATTTCATGATTATGAAGCAATTCTTTACAATAAACTGAATGAAGATAATTTTGATTATAAAAAAGATGAAATAATGATGTATGTAAATAAAGCTGTTTCGCTTTACAAAAATGTTTTTGGCGGAGAAAAGAAAAGTCTTATCCATGGGGATATGCACAGATATAATCTTATGTATAATGATAATGATATACGTGCCATTGATCCTATAGGCTATATTGCACCATGTGAAATTGATATTGCCCGTTTTATCGGTACAGAATTCACCGAAAATGAACAGATGACTGTTGAGAATTATAAAAAATTTGTTGATTTCTTTTCGGATATTGTTGATAAGGATAAACTTAAATCGGCAATTATTATTGATATCATTTTCAGACTTCATAACAGCATTTTCGAAAATGATTCTTTTGAGCTTACTGATAAATGGCTTAGAATTTTATCTTTACTTATCTAAATCTTATTTTGTTCTGCAAATTACTTAAAGTTTAATTTAACAAAAGGAGTAAAATTATGTTTATTACGACAATGATTATCGGCTTATTGTGTCTGTATAAAATACAGTTTGCTGACAGCAAAAAGAACAGAGCACTTACAGGCGGATATTATGATGATTACCTTTCTGTATCGAAAACAAATTCCATAAAAGGAATTTTTATTCTGTTAGTTATATATTCTCATGCTATTGGATATGTAACATTGAATGAAGGAATATTAAACAGACTCTATGACATTTTTATGTATCAATTTATGGGGCAGGGCGTAGTATCCATGTTTCTTCTTTATTCAGGATATGCAATGATGCTCTGCGGTATGAAGAAAGGCAGTTCATATTATAAAAGCATACCCACTAAAAGAGTTTTAAAGGTGCTTTTTAATTTTGATGTTGCTATTATGCTGTTCTTAATTGTACAAACAGCATTTGGAAATACATATACATTCACGAGGATATTAACCACATTAGTAGGCTGGACTGCAATCGGTAACAGCAACTGGTATATTTTTGCTATATTAATTCTTTATATCATAACATATATTGCTTTTATGATAGGAAAGAATAATGAAAAAGCAGTTTTGGCAGTTGCATTTTCTTTAACAATTGTTTACATGATTGTTATGTATTTTGTGCAGGCAACGCGTTACTATGATACGGCAATACTTTATCCTTTGGGTATGCTTTTATACGTGTATAAAGATAAATTAGAAAATTTGTTTAAAAGTAAAAAGTGGACATATTATGTAACCTTTGCTGTCTGCCTTGTGCTTTTCCTGCTTTCTTATATTCTTAAAGCATATTTATCTTACGGCATTATAAAAAATGCGTTGTTTGGCATTTTAGTACTGCTCTTAACTATGAAGGTGCAGGTTCATAATAATATACTTGAATTCTGCGGAAAGCATTTGTTTTCAATATTCATTCTGCAGAGAATACCTATGATTATCTTAAAAAATGTTGGGCTGAACGAAAATATACCATTGTTTATGATTCTTGCAACAGTGCTTACATTTGTAATAGCAATTCCATTTGATATGGTAGTAGGTAAGCTGGATAATTTGATATTCAGCAGAAAATCAAAGACAGTTAAATAAATTCAGGGTGTATTATGATAGACAAATTAAAAAATATTGCTGATAAATTTATAAAATTACTTCCTGTCGGAAATATCATTTGCTTTGAGAGCATTCCTGCTCTAAGTGATAATACCAAAGCAGTGTTTGATGAAATGGTAAGCAGGGGACTTAATAATAAATATGAATTGGTTTGGTATATTGAAGATGATGCTGACAAAACCGAACTGCCTGATATACCCAATGTTTCATATGTTTTTGAAAATGACAAGTCACTTTCAGCGTGGATTAATAAGAAAATTAAATTTTCAAGAGCAAAAGTGTTTATATCATGTAACTGGTTTTTTCCTTACAGGAAAAAGAGTCAGCATTATATTCACCTTTGCCATGGTGCTGCTTTTAAGCAAAGTGATACACATTACAGATATCCTGATTATGTAGAAAACGCAGTGGATTTGTCAGATTATCTTATGAATTATCAGGCAAAGTCGGCACATTTTCCTGAAGAAAGCTTTTTGCCTCTCGGCTACCCCAGAAATGATATTCTTTTCAAAAATTCAGACAAGGCAAGAAAGGCTTTTGCAGATTATTCATATGAAAAGCTAATTTACTGGATGCCTACCTACAGACAGTCTAAGAACGACGGCAGAAGCTGCAGCAATATATCAATACCCATTATATATAATGCTGATGATGCTATGGCAGTTAACATCTGTGCCAAAGAGAATAATACTTTGATTGTTGTAAAACCTCATTTTGCTCAGGATATTTCAAATATTACGTCACTGAATTTGAGCAATATTATTTTTATTGATAATGATTTTTTAATTAAGCATGATATGCTTAATTATGAGCTTTTAAGTGAAGCTGATGCATTGCTGAGCGATTATTCTTCTGTTTATTATGATTATCTTCTTAAAGATAGACCTATAGGACTTTGCTGGGAGGATTTTGAAGATTACAAAAGCAAAAACGGTTTTATAGTTGATCCTGATTATATCATGGCGGGCGGTGAAAAAATTTATACAGCAGATGAGCTGTGTCAATTTATCTGCAATGTTGCCCAAGGTAATGACATTCTTAAAGCGAAGAGAAATGAAATTAAAAGCATTGCTCATAAATATGCTGACGGCAATGCTACAAAGAGGGTTACCGATTTTATTATCAATACATATTTGTAAATATAATGATTGTATAGCCAAACGAGAGTCGAATAAAATAAGGTTAGGTGCGAAAAAACGGTTATTTTAGGCTATTGGGTTCGACTTTTGTTTGGCTAATATAACTTGTACAGTCATTATTCTTTTCCATATTTTACGGCTTTTTTATAGCTTTAATTTATATTAAAATAAATTATAAAATTTTTTAATGTTTTTTTGACATATTTTTTATTTCTGCTGACTACTATATGGAGCTGATTGATAGTATCAGTCTGACTATCTGGTGAAGGGAGAAACGTATGGCTGAAATAAGCAAGTCAGAGGCTGACGAGCTTTTGAGCGATGCCTATCTGCGTTACAGCAGGCTTATTGAAAAATTCTGCGCTGTAAGGCTTAAAGAGGCAAGAGCAGACCTTGATGACTGCGTTCAGAACACATTTTTGCTTTATTACAAAAAAGTTCTTGCGGGCGAAGAAATTATTAATACTAAAGCGTTTCTCTACAGAGTAGCTGATAATATGGTAAAAAGAGCCGTTGAAGATTATTACAGAAATGCTAAGCGAACTGTTGAGCTTGAAAAGGCTGAATACATTACTGTTGAAAATCAAGTTGAATCCGAATTAGAGTCAATAGCTGATTTAGACTATGATTTACTTAAAGAAAAGCTTTTGCAAAAATTAAGTGTAGATGAACAAAAGCTCTTTGAATTAAAATATGCACGACGGCTTTCATTAAAAGAAATATCTGATATATATAATATAAATCCTGCTGCGGTGGCCAACCGAACGTCACGCCTCAGGACAAAAATAAAAGCATTGGTTGATGAAACAATTGAGCTTGAAAGAAATGGAGGGAGTCTGATTTGAATATAACGGTAAATAAAGATACAATAAGCTATCTCTATACTGATATGAATTTTATATCAGAAGCAGAAATACTTTTAAATTCAGTTATTGATGAAGAACTTGCAAAATCTGATGATTTAATGGATACTGATCTTATAGACGAATGTATTGATGCTCTTAATGAGCTTTCATCTGAAAATTCTTTTCCAGCAATCAGACTTCTTACTACAAAAAAGCTAATAAAATTCTGCCATAAAAATACTTCAGCTAATAATTCATTTTTCCGCCGCACAGCTGCAGCGGCAATTGTTATTGTGTTCTCAACAGCTATGCTGTTTTATACTCAGCCTCAGCTTGCTGCTCAGGCAAAGGAACTGCTTAATTCAATAGCATATGCTCTTGGCATTGCCGCTGACAATACTATTGAAGAAAATTCAAAGGTCAAAGCTCTTTATGCTCAGCTTGCAGATGATATAAGGCTTACAGTAGAGAGTGAAGAGGATATTGACTTTGATAAAATTAATGTTATAGCAGTTTATGATGATAATTTCCAGAAAGATATACCGATGGAAAAATGTCAAACCAATATTACACGCGGTGTAGATGGTGACGACAGCAAGCTTCTTCTTGTTGTCAGCTACGATGGTTGTGCTTTTTCCATAGTTTTTACAATTGAGGGGTGACGATATGAAGAGAATTTCAAAAATAATCAGCATAATAATGGCTTTAATAATGCTGATAACATCAATGCCTGTATATGCTTCAGCATTTCTCAAGTCAGATGATGGTCTGTTCACATATCGCATTCTCTATTCAAATGATAATGAAACAGTGATTGAGCTTGATAACTATGTCGGAACAGATAGTACGGTTGTTGTGCCTGCAGAGCTTGACGGATGCAGGGTTGCAGGTCTTAACCGAACCTTTGACTCAAAAACTTCTGTAAAAAAAGTTGTTATAAGTGAAGGTATTGAATATATTTCAAGCTGGGTGTTCAGAAACTGCAGCAGCATAACAGTAACTCTGCCAAGCACTTTAAAATATATTTCAGGAGAGGGTGCTTTTCAAAGATCAACCATAAGAAGTATCAATTTTCCTGAGGGACTGGAATTGATAAGCAGTAAATCATTTTCAGGAACAGTGTTTGCAAATACTGATATTGTTCTTCCTGACAGCCTGAAGTATATCGAAAACCAAAGCTTTTACGAATCAAATATTTCTTCTGTGTCCATTGGCTCGCAGACAAATATTATGAGTGCAGATTTTTCTGAATATGGTGTTGATATAAATGTTCATGAATATGAAAAAAACGAGCTTCAGAATCCATTTGCAAAGACAGAGCTTAAAGATATTACACTGAGAGGAAATAATCCATATATTACTGTGCATGATGGTGCTTTGTATACATATGATATGAAAACTGTTCTGGCAGTGCCGTTTGGCGAAGAGGATCAGTATGAAGATTTTTATGAAATGCCGGGCAGTGTAGACCATATTGCAAAATACGCTTTTTCAACTGCGTATATTGATACAGTAATATTTAACAGTAAAATAGAAAAGATTTCTTCACTTGCATTTTCGTATACAAATGTAAACAGCTTTAAATTCGGTAAAACCAGTCGTGTCAAAGAAATTGATTCCGATGCTTTTGCTTACAGTGAAATTAACAAAATTATTATCCCTAAAGGAGTTAAAATTTTAAATGGATTTAAATATTCTTCCGTAACATCAGTTTTATTTGAAACCCCATCCTCATGCACATCCATAGCAGATGGCGCATTCCAAAACTGTATCAATCTTAAGAATATAGATATTCCTGCATCTGTAAACAATATTGGTGTTAATTCTTTTGAATTTTGTACTTCGCTGGAAACAGTAAACTTTAAGAAAAATTCACATCTTATTACGCTGAATGATGTGTTTTCAACATGTAAAAATTTAAAGCAGATCAATTTTGAAGAAAATTCTGCACTGCAGTCAGTTGACTTAAGTCTGAGAAATACAAAGATTGAAAGTATAGATTTCAGTAATTGTAATAAGCTGCAGAAGATTTCTGCAAGTACATTTAAGGGTTCAAAAACTCTTAAAAATGTTGATTTCAGTAATACTGCTCTTACAGAAATTCCGGCAGAAAGTTTTTCGGAATGCTCTAATTTGAAAAATGTTATTTTGTCTAACTCTACGATTATACTTAATGATGCTGCATTTTATAATTGCAAGGCTCTCACAGATATTAATCTTGACAGTATAATGCATTTGGGCGAAAATGTATTTTATGGCAACAGCAAGTATAAAGATATTAAGGTAATGGAGGAACAGCTTTATCAGGACTTTTTGTATTATGAGGGTACAGAAAGTATTTCCATAAGCGGTTATCAGGGCAATAAGAAAGAGCTTGTTATACCTAACTATATAAACGGAAAGCCTGTTACAAGAATTCTTAGTGATGCTTTCAGTAAGACGAATTTAACAAGTGTTTCTCTTCCTATAAAGCTTGAAAGAATTGAGTGCAATGCATTTTATATGTGCAAAAATCTTTCAAAAATCACTCCTCTTCCTGATACTTTACAGACTATAGGCGAAAAGGCTTTTTACTATTGCGGCGTTTCGGGGGATCTTATCATTCCTGACAGCGTGGTATCAATTGATAATGAAGCGTTTAATCAGTGCAGCAATTTGACAAACCTTATTCTCGGTAAGGGTTTGAAGAGCATTGGCGATAAAGCTTTTTTCGGATGTGGATTTGATAATTTTGTTATTCCTGAAAATATTGACTATATCGGCAGTGAAGCATTGGTTCTTACCTCCACTGTTCATCTGGAGGTAAACAGTCCTAATGTAAATATTGAAGAATTGCTTTTTAGTGATGTATGGAATCGTTATGCAAATACTCTTGAAAGTATATCGGTTGGTGACAAGGTTACTAATTACTGTACTGATAGCGGAGTTCTCTATAATAAAGACAAGACAAAGCTTTTAATTTATCCAAGACTGAAATTAGGAAGCAGGTTTGCTATACCTGATACAGTAAAGGAAATTGCTGAATATGCGTTTGCAGGCAATCATTATTTAGAAAATGTGACTTTGAGCAAATCTCTTGAAATAATAGACAGATTTGCATTTCAAAAAATGGAAACTCTGAATTCTGTTTTTCTTCCTAATTCATTAAAAGCAATTGAGAATGATGCATTTAAAGAATGTAATTTGCTCGAAAGGGTTGAGTTCGAGGAGGGAAGCAGATATAACTATATAGAATCTGCTTTTGCAGACTGCTGTATGCTTTCGCTTCTTGTAATTCCGGAGAATATGGAAATTGAATATTTCCAGAATACATTTGAAAATTGTTCGTCACTTAAAGCGGTTGATTTAAAATGCAAGGTTAAATATCTCAGCGGCACATTTTATAACTCGGCACTTGAGGAAATAAAGCTTTATGACGGACTTGTGTCAATTGAGCAATACGCATTTTATCAGACTAATCTGAAGAGTATTGTTATTCCAAATACAGTTAATTCGATTTCAAATAATGTTTTTGAAAAATGTATTGATTTGTCATACGTAAATCTTGCAAATGTTAAATCACTTGGTAAAGAATGTTTTGCGTATTGTTTTGCTCTTGAAAGTATAGATTTAACATATGTACTATATTATTATCAGGGTATATCTGAAAATTCAACAGGTACATTCAAATGCTGCAGTCAGCTTAAAAAGTTCTATTTTACTCAGGACGAGCGTGAGGCTTATATTGCAGAAAAGGAATTTTGCGGCAACGGTCAGCTCGAAACTATTGTTGTAGGTAATGCTGTAACAGAAATTAAGGACTACGCTTTTGCAGACTGTACAAATCTTGAAACAGCATTTATTGCAGACTCTGTTACAACTATTGCCGACACAGCTTTTGAAAATTGTGATAATCTTACAATTATTTGTCTGGAAGATTCTTATGTTGAATTTTATGCTGAAAAGAAATCTATTCCTTGTGAAACTTTTGTGATTGCACCTATTCCTGATCAGGAATATACAGGAAAAGCAATTACACCCGAAGTAAATGTTACTGTAAAAAACAGGAGTCTTGGCTTGAACAAGGATTATATTGCAAGCTATAGTGATAATATCAATGTCGGATCGGCAAAGGTAACAGTACTCGGTCTTGGCGACTATAGCATTTTCGGTGCTGTTGGCAGATTTAATATTGTTAAGTCAAATAATATACCGCCTGCCGCTGAAATACCTGACAATAAAAATGATGCGTTTTCTCCGTCTTATCCGTCAAAACCGATTGACAGCAGTAATGATGCTGATTCAATTTCATCAGTAAATTCAGAACAAAACGATAATAATGATTATCAGGATGAATTTGAAGAAGAGAATTTGAGCTATACTTTTATTAAGGGAAGCAATAGCGATAAAACAAATTCCAGCAGTAACAGTAAAAAGAAAAGCAGTAATTCTAATAAAAATACAGATGTTAATGCTTCAGTAAACAGTAAAAATGATGATAGAAATATCACTGCAGATACTGCAAAATCGAATGAAGATAAAGGTTCTGTAAATAAAAGTAAAGATACTGCTCAAAAGTATAACAATTCATCACAGAATGCTGAACAGAATATTGACAGCGAAAATAAAGAGAATGATGAAACATCCCGGGAGGATGACGAAAATACAAAATCTAGTTTCTTTAAGGACAGACTGATGTCATTTTGGCAAAAAATTCTGAAGTTCATACATACTGTTTTAAACTGGTTTAGAAATCTGTTTAAATAATAAATATAGCTCTGCTGATTATAGTATTTCAGCAGAGCTTTTTATGTTGTGATTCAATTAATCTTAAGATTTAGTAAGAATGTTTTATTTTATTGAAGTGAATAAATTATTGTGTTATCATTAATTTGATAATAGGAGTGTTTTTATGAAAGAGAAAATATTATTACTTGAAGATGATGCTTTTCTTCGTGACGGACTATATGAAATGCTTGAAAAAGAGGGTTATATTGTAACTTGTGCAACTACAATTAAATCAGCAAAAGAGATTGTCTTGGCTGATAATTTCAATCTGATTATTTTTGATGTTATGCTTCCTGACGGAAATGGTTTTGATCTCTGCCGTGATGTGAGAAGCTCGGGCATAAGTACACCGATATTGTTTTTGACGGCCTGTGATGATGAAATACAGATTGTAAGAGGTCTCGACAGCGGTGCAGATGATTATGTAACAAAGCCTTTTAAGCTTTTAGAGCTTATGTCCCGTATCCGTGCTCTTATAAGAAGAAGCAGCTCAAACATCAGTGTTTATAAAAACAGCGATATTGTTATTGATACAAATAATTTTACTGTGAAGAGAAATGAGAAAAATGTTTTTGTAACTAAAACAGAATTTCAGATTTTATCATGTCTTATGAGAAATAACGGTGTAATTGTAAGTCGTTCGGTTTTACTTCAGAATATCTGGGATGACAATAATAATTTTATTGATGATAATACATTGTCCGTTCATGTCAGCAGATTGCGTGAAAAAATCGGTGCAAAGCATATTGTAACTATACGCGGTGTCGGATACAGATGGGAGGAGTAGTATGAATTTAATTATTCTTTCTGTTGCTTCATGCTGTGTCAGTCTGCTTTTGCTGATTGCAGTGATTTATTTACTTATAATACACCGCAGGCAAAAGAAAAATAATGAAAAGCTTATACAAAGTATCAATGATTTTATGAACAGCCGAACAAGTGTTGACATAAGTCTTTATGACAATGATTTTGCAAGGCTTCAAAATTCTGTAGCAGATTTAGAAAATCTTGTACTGTTGCTTCAAGGGAATATTATCAGTGAAAATAAAAAGAACATGCAGTTTATATCCGATATATCCCACCAGCTTAAAACACCTATTGCAGCACTGAGACTTTACTGTGAGCTGGATAATGAGTTGAATCCTACAAGTCACAGCGAAAAGGAATTACTGCTAATTGATAATATGGAAAAGCTTGTTTACCAGCTTTTAAGGCTTGAGAAAATTAAAACCGAAGCCTATGTAATGGAGTTCAAAAACAATAAAGCAGAGGATATAGTCAACAGAATTGTATCGGATTTTCAACCGCTTTTTCCTGATAAGCAATTTATTGTTACCGGAAAAAGCATGCTCAGATGTGATGAGGTCTGGCTGGGAGAGGCTATAGCCAATGTCATAAAAAATGCATGTGAGCACACCGATAAAAATGGCGTAATTAAAATTGATATAAGTGAAAGCCAGCGTTCTTCAAGTATTGAAATTTCCGATAACGGCGGTGGAATGCCGGAGGCGGAGATACCAAATCTATTTACAAGATTTTATAAGGCTGAAAATTCTGCACCCACAAGCACAGGAATAGGTATGTCAATAACAAAAGCTATTGTCGAAAAGCACCACGGAATTATAAGTGCAGCTAATAATAAAAGCGGACTGACAATTTCTATATGCCTGCCTCATATTGACGGAATGGAAACTATTTAAATTAATAATTATTTACAGCTCTATCAATAATTCAGATAGGGCTGTTTTATATTACGAAATCTTAAGATAAAAGTAAGTGTATTGAAAGATAGGTATGTTATTATTAAGACAACAAGAAAGAGTATTGCATATGCAATACAAATATAAATTGAAAGGAGTACTATTATGAATATAATTGAATGTACTAATTTGACAAAGGAATATATAAGCGGAGAAAATATTGTAAAGGCTGTGGATAATGTAACTGTTGCCTTTGAGCAGGGAGAATTTTGTGCAATTACAGGTCCGTCAGGCTCAGGAAAATCAACTTTTCTGCATATGTTAAGCTCTCTTGAATATGCAACAGACGGCTATGTTACCTACGGCGAAAAGAAGCTTTCTGATTATAACGATAATCAGCTTTCTATTTTACGACGCAGACGTTTCGGCTTTGTATTTCAGGCGTACAACCTTGTAAATGAGCTTACAGGCTATGAAAATATTTTGCTGCCTGTAATGCTGGATAAGAAAAAGCCTGATGAGGATTATATAAATAAGCTTATTAATATGCTTGGTATTGAAGACAGACTTGACCACCTTCCGTCAGCACTTTCAGGCGGCCAGCAGCAGCGTATTGCTATAGCCAGAGCCCTGGCAAATAAGCCTGCAATCCTGTTTGCCGATGAGCCTACAGGCAATCTTGACGGCAAGAGCGGAAGAGAGGTTTTATCTCTTTTAAAATATGTCAGCAATGAGCTTGGTGTAACCCTTATTCTTGTTACTCACGATCTTCATGTTGCTGAACAGGCAGACAGAATTCTTACAATTGAGGATGGTAAAATTGTTAAAGACAGTAAAAATCCTCATGTAATTGAGTGATTTTAAAATTAAAAAATAATAAAGGGATGATTACCATGAAAAATAATTTAACAATAAATAAGCTTGCCTTCAGTAATCTGAAAAAACGAAAAAAGAATTATATTGTACTGATGACAGGAATAATACTTGCCATGATTTTTGTTTGCAGTATGCTTTTGTTCTTTTTCAGCTCACGTGATGCAAAGCAGGCAGAATATCATGATAATTACGGAAAGCAGGATGTAATATATTCACTTAATTCCGATACTGACGAGTTGTATCAGGATGCAAAATCAGCAGGCCTGCTTAATGATTACGGTATTGCTCACCTTATAGGCTATGGATATTCAGACGGCAAAGACGGCAGCGGGTTTGAAATAGGATGGCTTGATGACAAGGCAAGGCAGTATTCAAATATTTCATTTTTAAAGGGAAGTTATCCCGAAAAAGAGAATGAAATCGCCATAGAAAATACTGCAATGAAAATACTTGATATTGATGCTTCGGTAGGTGACACAATTACTCTGAATTTCAAAATTCAGGATGGCAAAGACTTTTATAAAACTATTTCAAAGGTTTATGTTCTTTGTGGTATCGTTAAGGATAAAAGAAGTATAATAAGCAATACATATCCCGAAGTGGATGAATTTATGCCTGCCGGTTTTGTTATGCAGAATACTAAGGTGGATTTAGGCGGAAAAGAAAGGCTTACTGCATATGTAAATCTGTTTTCTTCAAATGTTGTAAATACAGAAATTCTCGACAGTAAAAAAAGAGTGCTGGATGATTTCTTTTATTCGAAAATTACAGATTTACAGTATTTCAGCTATGATTACAATTCTTATGCAACCTCTTTTAATGTGCTTACTGATAATACCTATGCATTTATTCTTATAGCTGCATTGGTTGTTGCAGCATGTGTTTCAATAATTAATGCCTTTAACGCTAATCTTAATGACCGAAAAAAGCAGATTGGCATGCTTCGTGCAGTCGGTACAACAAGAAGGCAGATTATAAATATTTTCGGCAGAGAGGCTCTCATAATAAGCGTTATTAGTATACCTGTAAGTATTGCACTGTCATACTTATTGGTATGGCTGATATTCAGGCTTACAAATTCAAAGCTTTCATTGTCGGCAAGTCTGACTATTATTCCGATAAGTGCAGTTTCAGGATTGATTGTTGTAATGCTGTCGGCTTTGATACCGCTTATCAAAGCTTCACGAATAACACCAATGCAGGCAATAAGAAATATTGAAAAAACAAGAAAAATGAAAACCAAGAAAATAAAAACTCAGAAGAATTTTAAGGTTTCATCAATTCTTGCAAAAAGAAGTACAGCTTTTTCAAAAAGTGCAATAGTCAGCACCAGCCTGATTTTAGTTCTTACAATATCATTTTCATGTCTTGGTTTTTCTTATATTAGTTACGAAAGAGCAAATCCATACGGTTATGAGTGGGATTATCGTCTCAGCACGGCATCATATTTAGGCAGTGGTTCTGTTAATTTGGAAGAGGGGGATAATGACGGCTTAGATGATGTTGCTTATCAGGATATCGCATCAATTCCGTATATTTCAAAAGTTTACGGTGAAAAAAGTATTAAAGCTAATATTCAGTTTGATGAAAAAAACGATTACTTTAAAGCCCTTGCGTTTAATTCGTATTACTTTGATAGCTGTATACAAAAGCAAAATCAAATTACTTATGATAATTTCTATAATATTGTATTTGAAAATCCTGACAGTAATTATGATGAAGACAAAGCACTTATAAAGGAAGATAAGGATTTTATAAGGCTTGATATGGATTCATATGATGATAGTGTTATAGAAGGTTTGAAAAAATATGACTACAAGGGTGAAATAAATATTGATAAGCTTATATCCGGTGAAGAGATTATTCTTTTAGCTCCAGATAGGATTAAATTTACAATAGCGATAGGCAAGCGCGGATCATTTTCAGATCATAATGTATTTGATGATGAGTCTGTATATAAGGAGTATAGGGATTATACACCTATATTTGAAGCTGAATGTCCGTTCAAGGTTGGTGATATTGTAAATATTACTGTTGCTGAGTGTAATGACGAATTTGAACTTGCTGAAAAGAAAGTAAACCTTAATAAAAAGCAGGTAAGAATAGGAGCAATAATTTCTCCTGCTGAGCTTACAAAAAATAGTGAGCGTACTGTTGCCACCGGCAGTGGTTTTGGTATTCTGACTGTAAATCAGGGTATGAATTTATTTAAAAGCAATGCCAAATATAAGAGTATGAATCTTGATGCTGAAACAGAAGTAGATGAAAATATTGAAAAAACCATAAAGCCGTATCTTGATGAATATGTTTTAAAAACCAGCGGATATATGATATCAAATTATGAGGAACAGCAAAGGCAGATTAATGATATGAATGCCCTATATTATTCGCTTTTTGCACTGATAATCATTTGCTTTGTAATATGTGTAAGCATTATAAACAATACCCTTTCTGCCAGAATAAGAGAAAGTAAAAAAGAAATCGGTACAATACGTGCCTTTGGTGCAGATGAAAAAGAGCTGGTAATGTCGTATTTCAAGCAGATGCTGTCTATGCTTTACTGGGGTGTCGGATTAGGATTTTTACTGTTTACAGCGGGCTTTTTTGCAGTTGATATTAATAATAAAGTAAACGGTGAGAATATAGATTTGATATATAATCCATATATCACATTGATTTTATGCGCTGTTATGCTTGCTGTATGCACTATTAATCTCTGGTTTAAAGTCAGAAAAGAAATGAAAAACAGTATTATTGAAAATATAAGGGAGTTATGATGAAAAAATTAATTAGCTTTATTCTGGCATTATTTATTTGCCTTTCTGTCGGTATAACAGTATTTGGAGCCGAAAAGGCAGAGAAGGAAACAACTCAGGATGCCTCATATCCAAGACTTATGGTAACCTCATATAAGATTGACGGCGGAAGTGTCAGACCATCAAAAAAATCAACAATAAAAATTACGTTTAAGAATTTCAGTAAAACCAAGGCAGTGTCAAACATCAAACTGTCACTCATCGACGAAAGCGGTGAGCTTCATTCTGCAGGGACGGGTACCGAGTATGTTGACAAGATTTATGCAGGCAGTACATATACATGGACCACTACGTTGACAGCTTCGCAAACTGCACAGATAGGTGAGCATAAATTGAATGTATCAGCAGAATATGAGGATAAATATTTTACTTCGTATTCATCCGTTGATACTCTGCTTGTTAATGTAAAGCAGTCTGTCAGTCTGGATTATAATGGAATAATTCTTCCTAAAAAAATGATTCAGGGTGATACATCGACTATTGAAATCAATCTTATGAATACAGGTAAAACTGACATAAGAAATGCTAAGGTCATATTTGATGTGGATGGTCTTGAGAGCGGAGGAACTCTGTTTATAGGTGAAATTCCTGTGGGCGAAAGCAAGGCAGGTAGTGCAAATCTTCGTGTCAGCAGTGATAAGCTTGGCGAAATTTCAGGTGCAGTAAGTCTTAGTTATGATGATGCATTCGGAAAAAATTATAAAAAAACAATAGATGTAAATTCTGTTATTGAAAAAAAGCCGGTCGTTAAAAATGCAGAGGAAGAAAAAGATGATGAAAAGAAGAATCCTCAGTGGTGGATTTTTGTTATTGTCGGTGTTTTAGCCGGAGGCGGAATTGGTTTTGCAATTCCTACAGCGATTTATTCAAAAAAGCAGAGACTTGAGGATGAAAAAAGACTTTGATAAATATTCGTTGACAATATATTGTTAGTATGATATATTAATACTGCTCATCGGAGGGCTGATAGTCGCAACTATTATGCCGGATAAGATGTCAAGTGCGCTTGATTATCTTATCCGGCATTTTTTTTGTGTTCAGTCAAATTAGTTTAAATTATAATAGAATGCGAGGTTTCTATGAAAGTAAGTCTTTCAAGTCATTTTACATATAAAAGATTACTGCAGTTTGTTATGCCTACAGTTTTTATGATGATAGTTTCATCAATATACAGTATCGTTGACGGATTTTTTGTATCAAACTTTGTTGGTAAAAATGCATTTGCAGCCGTTAATTTTACAATGCCCGTTCTGATGATGGTTGCAGCTGTTGGCTTTATGATAGGTACAGGCGGAAGTGCTCTGGTTGCAAAAACACTGGGTGAGGGCAGCGAAAAGAAAGCAAATGAATACTTTTCTATGCTGATTTATATTGTTATAGGATTTTCGGCAGTTGTTACAGTGATAATGTTTATATTTATGCCTAATATTTTAACAGCTCTTGGTGCAAGTGACATAATTCTTGATGATTGCGTTTTATATGGCAGAATTTCAATTTGCTCTATAGGCTTTTTTATGCTTCAGAATGCTTTTCAAAGCTTTCTCGTTACAGCACAAAGAGCAAAGCTAGGACTGCTTTTTTCGATTATATCAGGTGTAAACAACATTTTCTTTGACTTTTTGCTGGTTTATGTTTTTAGTATCGGTATCAAAGGTGCTGCAATTGCAACTGCTCTCAGCGAAGTGCTGGGAGGTATGATTCCGCTTTTGTATTTTGCTTCTAAAAAGAATAAAAGTCTGCTGCATCTTGTGAAAACAAAAATATATTTTAAAGCACTTGGCAGAGCTTGCATGAATGGACTTTCTGAAATGCTTACCAATATTTCACTGTCTCTTGTAAGTATGGTGTATAACTTCCAGCTCATGAAAATTGCTCAGGAAAACGGTATTTCATCATATGGCGTGATAATGTATGTCAGCTTTATATTTATGGCATTCTTTTTCGGATATGCTATAGGTGTTAATCCGATAACGGGATATAACTATGGAGCGAAGCGCAGCAGAGAGCTGAAAAATGTGCTGAAAAAGAGTCTTATTCTTACACTGACTGCCGCACTTATTATAACTGCCGCTGCGGAGCTTTTTGCACCATTAATTGCTAAGGTGTTTGTAGGTTATGATGATGAACTTTGTTCAATGGCAGCAGGTGCACTGAGGCTTTATTCGATTTCTTTCCTTTTTTCAGGTTTTAATATCTTTTCTTCAGCCTTTTTCACAGGTCTTAACAATGGTAAAATATCTGCTGTAATATCATTTTTAAGAACTTTGGTAATACAGGTTATAGCTGTTATCATTCTTCCAAAGTTCTTTGGAATAAACGGTATATGGTGTGCAATGGCTGTGTCGGAGTCAGTGACTTTACTGGTTTCCTTTGGTTTTTTAATATCAAATAAAAAGAAGTATAATTATTAATTAAAATGACTGTTCATATTTTTATCTTGTTGAACAGTCATTTTATTATGTTGTCATAAGCCGTTCTTTATGTTATAATTTATAAAATGAATATGCAGATTTATAAAAGTTTTGGTGTGATAGTATGAATGAAAAAATTTCTGTTATAATTCCTGTATACAAAGCTGAACGTTTTCTTGACAGATGTGTTGAAAGCCTTGTAAATCAGACTTATGAAAATATAGAAATACTGCTGATTGATGACGGATCTCCTGATAAATGCCCTGAAATGTGTGATAGATGGGCTGAAAAGGACAGCCGTATCAAAGTTATACATAAGAATAATAACGGTGTTGCAAAGGCTCGTGAGACCGGTGTTGAAAATGCAACAGGAAGCTATATTGCTTTTGTTGATGGTGATGACTGGATAGAAAAAGATATGTATGAATATCTTTACAGGCTTATTAAATCCGGTGATTATCAGATAGCCTGCTGCAGCTATGAGGTAGTTTCTTCTGAAAATGATACAATAAAAAACGGCGAAGAAAAGCTTATTAATTACGGTTATGAAGAGTCTGTAAAAAGACTTTATGATGATGCTCTTTGGTCTCTTTGCTTTAAGCTTTACCCAAAAGAGCTTTTTGATAATGCTGATAAAATTAATGTTAATCTGTCAGTTTGTGAAGACCTTTTGCTTAACCACTATCTTTTCAAGAATGCAAAACATGTGATTGTATCTAATCAAAAAAAGTATTATTATTTTCGTCATCCCGATTCTGCGGTAGGTAAAAAAATCAGTGAAAAGAGAATAAAGGACTCTATGACTGCATATCAGATTATTTCTGATGATATTGATAAATCTTCTGTTTCATTTTCCTATCATACTGCACATAAAATAAGTAATGCTTTTATGCTTTTAAAACAGCTTATAGCTGAAGACAGCTGTGATGCATATTTTGAAGTTTTGAGAAATGATATTTTAAATGATATTAAATATATTTTCAAAAAAGAAAATAAATGTTTTTTTGGAATTAAACAGAAGATGCAGGTAATTGTACTTAAGCTGTCTCCTGCGTTGTATAAAAAGATTATAAAGATAATAAAGTAATTTACTTGATATAAAGAAAGGGTGTTATTATGTCTCAGTGGGACAAGGATTATTTAGATTTATGCAGAAGAATACTTAATGAGGGTGTAGAGGTTGAAAACCGTACGGGCACAAACACCATAAAAGTTCCTTCGCATCATTTCCATTTTGATTTGGAAAAGGAGTTTCCCGTTCTTACCACTAAGCAGGTTTTTATTCGTCAGGCAGTGCTGGAGATGCTTTGGATTTATCAGGCTCAGTCTAATGATGTCAGATGGCTTCAGGAACGTGATGTAAAAATCTGGAATGAGTGGGAGATTGACAAAGAGGGAATATGGCATGCAACTCAGATGCTTCCTGATGAAAACGGAAAGCTTGTTAAGCAGGAAATTCATAAAAATTTCGGCAAGGAATATGCGCATACTATAGGCACTGCCTATGGTTATATAGTAAATAAATTTCAAATGACTCAGAATTTGATTGATAAGCTTAAAAATCACCCCGAGGACAGAAGAATGCTTATGACTCTTTGGCAGAATGATTATCTTGACACTGCAGTATTGCCAAGCTGTGTATGGTCAAGTGAATGGGATGTTACCGACGGCAAATTAAATTGCTGGGTGCATCAGCGTTCTTGTGATGTTCCTTTGGGATTACCTTTCAATGTTACTCAGTACGCTGTTCTGCTTTGTATGCTGGCACAGGTTTGCGGACTGAAAGCAGGTACAATTGACTGGAGCATCAAGGACGCTCACATTTACGTAAATCAGATTGATGGAATTAAAGAGCAGATAAAGCGTATGGATGAGCAGGGTGATTTGCCTGCACCAAAGCTTTGGTTAAACCCTGATGTTGATGATTTCTTTAAGTTTGATAATTCAAGAGACTGCTGTGATGTAAAGCTTATTGATTATAAGCACTTAGGCAAAATTTCTTTCCCTATTGCACAGTGATATAAGAGGTGAAGTATGACAATTTCAATGATTGCCGCTGTTGGCAAAAATTCAGAGCTTGGTAAGGGTAACGATCTTATATGGCATTTTAAAGAGGATATGAAGTTTTTTAAGGAAACTACTATGGGTAATACAGTAATCATGGGCAGAAAAACCTTTGAGTCACTGCCAAAGGCACTGCCTAACAGAAAGAATATTGTTATTACAAATAATAAAAATTATAAAGCCGAGGGCGCGGCTGTGGTTAATTCACCTGATGAAGCAATCGCGATTGCGGAAGGTGAAGAGGTGTTTATTATCGGCGGAGGCAGGATATACAGTTATTTTCTTCCGCTTGCAGATAAGCTTTATCTTACTGAAATAGAGGCTGAATGTGCAGATGCTGATACCTTTTTTCCTCAATTTAACAAATCACTTTATGATTTTGAACAGCTGTCAGAATATGATGTGAACGGAATAAAATTTTCTCATGTTTGTTATACAAAAAAAGAATTATAAAATAATATATAGTTAATAAGTGCCGTTTTCCGATTTGATGAAAGGGTGATTGTATGCGGGATTTAACTGTTGAGCAGATAAAAAATGCAGATTTCAAGCTGTTTGTAAATAATCCTATAATTAAGCCTTTTGATAAGAGCTTTGTTGTGGCTGATCCGTCACTGCTTACACCCGACAATGCTCATGACAGAAAATGGCACATGTTTTTTCACACTAATCTTGGGATCTATCATTTTATAAGTGATGACGGCATTGCTTTTTCAAAGGTCAAAAGAATTCTTACGAGAGCAATGAGACCGAATACTAATTATATAAACGGCACATATTATCTTTTTTATGAACGAACTGCACCGCTTATTGTCAATGCACTGACGCTTGTTAATCTTGCAAAATGGCATTCTGAAATTTATGTCACAAAAAGCAGTGATTTGATTAACTGGAGCGAGCCTGAAAAAGTTTTGGGCAATACAAGAAATTTTGAGAGAAGCAAAAGAGGACTTGCAATTTCTAATCCATATCTTCTTCGCGACGGTGACCGCTTTCTTCTTTACTATTCCTGCGGACTTACTTTTATTAAGGATTGCGGATTTTGTGAGCCGACATATATTTCCTGTGCCGAAAGCAAAAAGGCTGACTGCAAATATATTAGTGCAGCAGAGCCGATTATTTCTCCTGATATAAATAATCCGTATCTTAATTTGTGCAGCGGATGTCTTAAGGTTTATAAGGTCAAAGACGGATATATCGGTCTGCAAAACGGAATTTATGATGAAAACGGTAAAAGTAAATCTGCAATAATTCTTCTTTCTTCGAAAGACGGCAAAAAATTTGACTTTGAAAAAATGCTTCTGCAGCCTCAAATGGATAACGGCAAAAGCTGGATGAAGCAATTTGTATATGCCAGCCATTTAGTAAAATATGAAAATAAACTGAGATTGTATTTTAATGCACGAGATTTTGCAAATTCGATAAAAGGCAGAGAGTGTATCGGCTTCTGTGAAGCGGAAATATAGAATTTGAATTATCTTTGTGATACAATCAGCAATATGGGAGTGTTTTTATGAAATTTTACCAAATTACCGATTTGCACTTTTATCCAGCAAAGGCTATGAAAGCCTGCGGGGATGAATGGATTTACCGCACAACATACGATCAAAAATGTATTGCTGAAAGTGAAGCAATACTTGATTCAACAATTGAGCTTTTGCTTGCCGATAAAGAAATTGATATCATCTTTATAACAGGTGACAATGTCTGCGACGGTGAAAGGGCAGGGCATTATGAATTGCAGAAAAAGCTGAGAAAGCTTACCAATGCAGGAAAAAGAGTTTTTATTATAACAGGAACTCATGATTTGCACCCTCAGCCATTAGGCTATTCAAAAGAAAAAGGTGAATATCAGGTTGAAGGCTGTACAAGAGATGAGCTTATTGATATTTATAAAGAATTCGGATATGATGACGCTGTTGCAACTCATCATGATACTTTTTCCTATGTATCGAAGCTTGATGATACCACAAGACTTATTGCCCTTAATGATGACGGTATCGGCTTTGAGGACGGCTTTCATGGCTACTTTGAGGATCAGTTAGGCTGGATAAAAGAACAGCTTGAAGAGGGGAAAAAGAGCGGAGATAAAATGCTTGTTATTACTCACCATCCGCTGCTTGCCCCTAGTCCGTTTTATGAGTTTTACTCTAAGAATCAGATGCTTGGAAATTGTGATGAAATAAGAGACCTTTTTGCTGATTATGGTGTTCAGTTTGTTTTTACAGGTCACTCTCATATGCACAATATAAATTATTATGATTCTGAAAAGGGAAATAGAATTTATGATATAAATACAGCTTCGCTTATAGCATACCCAAGCCCTATAAGACGTTTTGAGCTGACTGATACTGAGCTCAAGGTCGAAACATTACATATTACTAAGCTTGATTTTGATTTAAAATCTATGTCCTATATGGAATACAGCAAAAATCATTTTGATTATATGCTTAAGGATATTTTGTATTCGGCTGCTCATGATTTTGAGCATTTCTGTGTGGTTGCCGAAGGGTTCAGCCTGCATGAAGAACAGTCAAGAAAGCTTCGTGTGCCTATTACTATACTAGGTAAAGTGCTTGATACCCTTACATTTAAGAAGGCAGGTAAACTGCTTATGTGCACAAGCAAAATTGCCCCCAGAATGTATAATGTAAGATTATGCGATTTTATTATAGATCTAATCAGAAATATTTATGCAGGTGATGAGCCTTATTATCCCGGCAGTGCAGAATATGATTCCTTTATGGCAATTTATAACAGATTTGCACCGATTTTACATAAACTGCTTGGCAGTGATGAAATAGATAATGTTATTAAAGGCGTACTCTACGATGACGGATTCCCCGACAGCAATGCAGTTCTTCCTGTTATTCCGTTTAAGAATTAAACTTATACATAATTAAACTAATTATTGCATATACTTTGTCCTTATGTTATAATAAATTTGCGACGCAACTAAATAACTTCACAATAAAAGTGTGTTTTTTATCTTTAGGTAAAAATGCATGCTCTATTTTCGCATACTTGTATTGTGAATGTTAAAGTTGTGTCGCAGCAATCGGAGCTGTGTGTTTTTCATGCGTAGCTTCGGTGAAATTGTCAAGAGAAAGTATACAATAAAAAAGTGCATAATA
>JAMPEQ010000011.1 GCA_023665085.1 Bacteroides sp. | reverse complement strand
TTGTAAAATTCTTTCCTGTATAGCTTGTTTTTGAACTGCCCGATACAGTTTTTGTGGCTATTATACTGCTGAAATTCTTTTTCTTGCTGTACTGCACCTGATAGCCTGTACATCTGCTTACCCTATTCCACTTCGCTATTATCTGGTGCTTTTTATTTGTTGCAGGATTTTTTATAGACGGCTTTGCAGGTTTTGTTGGTGTCGTAAGATTTGTCCAACTGCTGTAATACTTTTTACCATTGACTGTTTTATATGCACGCACTCTGAATGCGTAGCTTGTTCCTGCACTAAGATTTTTTACGGTATAACTTGTTGATGCTGTATTTGCTACAGTTTTATAGCTGTTACCGCTTTTTCGCTGAAGCTGATATCCGCTGACACCTGCAACTTTGTTCCAAGAAAGTTTTAAGTTATTTGTATTGCGGGCTGATACTTTGATTTTTGAAGGTTTGATTATATTCGGATTATAATCAAGATCAAAATTATAAGAACCAAAATACGCACCACCATTATAATAATACACCCAAGCCTTATAATTAACTGTAATATAATACGTTCCTTTAGTTAAATAGAATTCAATCGAATCATAATATTCTCCAGTTGCTTCATTAAAATCCCTAGACATAGTGTGTGAAACTATTGGATTATTAAAATCATTAGATGAAAATAACTCTAAACTTGTAGGTCTATTTTCCTGCACACCAGTATATTTCCAAACATAATCCTTACATTCAGTTCTGAAATTGTAAACTACACTTCCATCAACAGGCACATAGAATTTAAATGAATCTACATATACCCCATGTTTGTAATCATTGCAGTAATCACTTGTTGACATACTTTCTGTATAAATTGTATTAAATTCAATTTTTTTTACATTATCAAGCCATCCACCAGCATAAGCAGACATGTCAATTCCTGCGGTTACACTAAGCAGCATAACAATTGATAACAACAAACTTAAAAATTTTTTCATAATAACACCTCAAAAAATTATTTATTGTGTTCATTTTACTATCATTTGATAGTATTGTCAAGACTATTATTTGATAGTAGGATAATATAGCATTTGAGGTGATTATTTTGTATTATTACCAAAGAATACGAGATTTACGAGAGGATGCAGATTTAAAGCAAAAAGAAATTGCTGCAATCCTTGAAATAGACCAAAGGGTATACAGCAACTATGAAACTGGCAAACGAGAAATACCTACACATTTATTAATTAAGCTTGCCGATTATTATAACACCACAACAGATTATATATTAGGAAGAACAAATAATTCAAAAAGATAAAACCGTTTGAGCAATAGTCACTCAAACGGTTTTTTGTCAATCAATTTCAACGTATATTTTTGCATCATTTCTTGTTGCTGCTGCACGCATTACAACACGAATAGCTTTGGCAATTCTGCCCTGCTTTCCGATTACTCTGCCCATATCATCCTCAGAAACATGCAGATGATAAACAGTTACGCCCTCTTCGTTAGGTTCGCTTACATCAACAGAAACTTCATCAGGCTTTTCTACCAAGCCCTTTGTTATTGAAATCAACAAATCCTTCAAAGAAAACACCTCCTGTTAAGCTTTGTATTAAATTAATTAAACAAAGATTAAAGGATGCCTTCTTTTTTAAGAATGCTCTTAACAGTGTCAGTTGGCTGAGCACCGTTAGCAATCCATTTCTTAGCCTTTTCAGCATCAATCTTAATTTCAGCAGGATCTACCATAGTGTTATATGTGCCGATTTCTTCAATGAAACGGCCATCTCTTGGGTATCTTGAATCTGCTACAACTACACGATAGAATGGTGCTTTCTTTGCACCCATGCGACGAAGTCTGATTTTTACTGCCATTTTAAATTACCTCCAAAAGTATTATTTATAAATTTATTTTATCCAAACCAAAATAGTTTTGGGTGAATACAATTAAAAACCAAATGGGTTTGAGCCATTGCCCATTTTACCCATCATTTTTTCTGCCATGTCGGGATTAGCTTTCATCATTCTGCGCATTTTTCTGCTAATCTTAGGGCCGCCTTTGCCGCCACCGAACTGCTTCATCATTTTCTGCATCTGCTTAAATTGAGCAAGAAGCTTGTTGACATCTTCAACCTGCATACCGCAGCCTGCTGCAATTCTGCGCTTTCTGGATGGATTGATAATATCAGGCTTTGTTCTTTCCTCTTTAGTCATGGAATAGATAATTGCTCTGAATTTACCGAATGCGCTTTCATCAATATCTTCATCCTTAATTTTGCTACCAATTCCTGGAATCATTTTAATGGTGTCTTTAAGACTGCCCATTCGTTCAATCTGATCAAACTGGTCAAGCAAATCATTAAGGTCAAATTTATTTTTCTCGAGCTTTTTTTCAAGCTCTCTTGCCTTTTTCTCGTCGATAGTCTGCTCTGCTCTTTCAATAAAAGAAAGCACATCACCCATTCCGAGAATACGCGAAGCCATTCTTGACGGATGAAAGGTTTCAAGATTATCAAGCTTTTCGCCTGTACCGACAAATTTTATCGGCTTGCCTGTAACAGCTCTTACCGAAAGGGCAGCACCGCCGCGTGTATCACCGTCAAGCTTTGTAAGAATAACGCCGTCAATTCCAAGAGTTTCATTAAAGCTCTTTGCAACATTAACAGCATCCTGACCTGTCATCGAATCTATAACAAGCAAAATCTCATGAGGATGAACGGTAGAGCGAATGTTCTTAAGTTCTTCCATAAGCTCTTCATCAACATGAAGGCGGCCTGCTGTGTCAAGGAATACATAATCATTACCATGATCTTTTGCATACTTAACAGCTTCCTGTGCAATTATAACAGGATTTTCAGTTCCCATTTCAAAAACAGGAACACCAACCTGCTCACCTACTACCTGTAACTGCTTAATAGCTGCAGGACGATAAATATCGCAGGCAACAAGCAAAGGTCTGTGACCTTCTTTTTTTAGTTTCAGAGCAAGCTTAGCCGAATGTGTTGTTTTACCGCTTCCCTGAAGACCGCACATCATAACGATTGTCGGCGGATGGTTGGCAATGGCAAGTCTTGCCTCATTGCCGCCCATAAGCTCAGTAAGCTCTTCGTTTACAATCTTTATAACCATCTGTCCCGGAGTTAGAGACTCCATAACATCTGCACCGATTGCACGCTGAGTTACCTTTGCGGTAAACTCTTTTGATACTTTATAGTTTACATCTGCTTCAAGAAGAGCAAGGCGAACCTCACGCATTGCTTCTTTAACATCAGATTCGGTTAATTTGCCCTTGGCACGCAATTTTTTAAATGAATTTTCCAAGCGTTCGCTTAAACCTTCAAATGCCAAGTTATCAGCTCCTATTTAGCCCTCTTTAAGAAAAGTGGCAAGTGTTTTTATTCGGGCAACCTTTTCATTTACTTCGCGTGACAAGGAATGATTAAGATTATATTCATTAATAACCTCTGCACATTCAAGAATTTCGTCCACACCCTTTTTCAGCTCATTAAAACGCATGGCAAGACCAAGTCTTTTTTCCATATCAAAAAGCTGAGCCTCAGCACGTTTTATCGAGTCACGAACACCCTGTCGGGTTATGCCCTCATTTTCTGCTATTTCAGACAGGGAAAGATCCTCTTCATAATAATATACAAGAAAGTCATGTTGCTTTTTAGTAAGCATTTCACCATAGAAATCCAGTAAAAACGGAATTTCAAGATTCTTTGCCAAAACAACCTCTCCCCTCAAATGCTCAGATACAAGTGTAAAGTATTAACTCTTTACAGCAAGCAGTATTATACTAAAGTAAAGGCATATTGTCAAGTGAATTTAAGATAAATTAATATTTTTTATTTTGCAAAAATTATTGACACAATTTATCGTGGTGTAAAGCTGTGTTCTTTACAATATATAGAATACATTTTACTTTACAGCCGTAAAAAACAATCTCGGAAATTTAAATATTACTTCGCTGTTTTTCTGAACAGGATATGCCTTTTTTACCTTTTCAAAAACAGCGTTTTCAAATCTCTCTTTCTTATCATCATCCAAAACCTCAAGATACGGCTTCAGTCCCGTTGATCTATACCATTCAATTATGCTGCGCTGTGACGGCATGCGATGAAAATAAATAGTTTTCCAGATCGAAAAATCCGATGAAATATCAGATAACAAATCAAAATACTCATTTTCCTCAAGAATATTAAAAACTCTTTCAGAAGAAAACAGACCATTCCATTCTTCACTCGCAGCAACCTCTTTGACAATTTTGTGCATTGGCTGTTCATACTGATATGGTATTTGGACTGCCATGACACCATTCTTATTAAGAATACTCATCATATTAGACAAAAGCATTTTATGATTTGGTATCCACTGAATACACGCATTAGAAAACACTATATCAAAATTCCCAACAAGCTTATCAAAATTTCTTTGAGCATCAAACAGCATAAAATCAATATTCTTATAATCATTTTCAGCCTTTTCTATCATATTTGGCGAAAAATCAACACCAAGAACATAAGCATCAGGAAATCTCTTACGTAATTCGTAAGTACTGTTGCCGGGACCGCAGCCAATATCAATAATGCGCTTTGGTTTTTTAATATCTATTCTTTTCACCAAATCAGCTGATGGCTGTGTTCTTTCATTTTTAAACTTCAAATACTGAACTGAATTCCAGTCACTCATTATTACAACCTCCAAAAAAATAAAGCGTACGGAATATAATTAAATAATTATAACATCCATACGCTTAATACTAAATTAATTAAAATTATAAAAGACCTGCAACAGTATCTCCCATTTTAGCGGTATCAACTGTTTCGATTCCGTCTTCTGCAATATCAGGTGTTCTTACCATAGTAAGAGCCTTGTCAACCGCCTTTTCAATTGCATCGGCAGCTTCGCTTTCTCCGAGGCTGTAACGAAGCATCATAGCACCGGAAAGAATTGTTGCAAGCGGATTAGCCTTTCCCTGACCTGCAATATCAGGAGCCGAGCCATGAATAGGCTCATACATACCGAAAGTGCCTTCAGCAAGAGATGCTGATGCAAGCATACCGATTGAGCCGGAAATCATTGAAGCCTCGTCAGAAAGAATATCTCCGAAAATATTAGATGTTACAATAGTATCAAACTGATTAGGATTACGGACAAGCTGCATTGCACAGTTGTCAACATACATATAAGAAACCTCTACCTCAGGATAATCCTTTGAGGTTTCTTCCATAACCTTTCTCCAAAGCTTTGAAGAATCAAGAACGTTAGCCTTATCAACACATGTGAGCTTCTTGTCACGTTTCATAGCATACTCAAAACCAGCCTTAACAATTCGCTTAATTTCAGGGTATGTGTAACGTTCTGTATCGTACGCACCAACAACACCATTCTCTTCATAAGTTGCTCTGTCGCCAAAATAAATTCCGCCTGTAAGCTCACGGACAATAAGAATATCCAACTCATCACCGATAATTTCTTCTTTAAGCGGTGAAGCAGATTTAAGAGGTGCAAAAATCTTTGCAGGTCTTAAATTAGCAAACAAGCCGAGAGACTCACGAATTGCAAGCAGTCCCTTTTCAGGTCTGATTTCACTCGGAAGAGTATCCCACTTAGGACCTCCCACTGAACCTAAGAGAACTGCATCTGCACTTTTACATGAAGTTTCTGTTTCTTCAGGATATGGTACACCATATTTATCAATAGCGGCACCGCCGAGAAGCTGATAGTCATAGTCAAGAGAAAAACCAAATTTCTCTCCTGCTTTATCCAGCACCTTAATACATTCGTCTACTATTTCAGGACCTATTCCGTCGCCCTTTAAAACTGTAATCTTGTAGTTTTTCATAATTTTCCTCCAACTAATTCCTAAGAATTAATTTATCTATATTATTTCTTGCGTAATCAATTAAAAGCTGGTGAATTTCATTATTTTCATAAAAATAATCATCAAAGCTGTCAAAATCATAACGCTTATTTTGAATTTCAAATTCACTGACATCTTCAATAATAAAAGAATCCAAATTATTTAAATCAATATTATTTGTCATTACAAATTCATCAAAGATTTTTTTAATTTTATCTGCTTTTATAACATTCAGACTATCACTGACATATATTGCCCATTCTCTGCTTGAATTAACAAAGAATTGGCAAAGGCCGCCGTTATTGACTTCCATCTCAAAATAAGACAAAGTATAAAACACCTTTTGACAATCATTAGCAACATCATTAGGTTCATCAATATCGTAAGAAAGAACATTCCATACGGCATCAAATAACTCCTCATCATCAAGTGCCGAAAGCTGAGAATCAGTCATTTGTTTATATTCTTCACATTTTCTTTTTGATTGGCGGATTTCTTTAACCACTCCGAAAATAGCTTTAAAAATACCCATAACTCACCTATCAGCAAATATCAAAAATTCCAGGCATTGTATCATCACGCATAGTATCACTCTGATCACGATTAATTGCGCAGATTATACCTTTCATCGATGCATAGCTGATATTATGGCTTACACCGATGCCGAACACATCCTTACCCTGTGGATTTTTCAGGTGAATATAGCTGATTGCCTTGGAATCACTTCCAACAGATATAGCATGCTCACTGTAATCAACGAATTCATAATCAGTAATACCTACAGCCTGAACTGCTGAGAAAAATGCACCTATAGGTCCTGAGCCTGTACCCTCGATTTTTACGGGAGTATTATCTTTATACTTAATCTCTCCGGTAAAATGAACAGATGTCATATAATCCTCTTCATTCTTTTCTTCACTGATTTTATAATTCAAAAGTCTGTATGGACCGCAAACATTTCTGTATTCTTTCTGGAAAAGGTCAAAAATTTCAGAGGTTTTAAGCTCCTTGCCCTTTTCGTCACAAGCCTTCTGCACAACTGCACCGAATTCAGGATGCATTGCCTTTGGCATTTTTATACCATATTCATTGGCAAGTATATAAGCTGTGCCGCCCTTACCGCTTTGAGAATTGATACGAATAATCGGCTCATATTCTCTTCCGACATCAGCAGGATCAATAGGAAGATACGGTACTTCCCACATATCAGTTCCGCTTTCCTCCATATACATTTTTCCTTTATTAATAGCATCCTGATGAGAGCCTGAAAACGCAGTGAAAACAAGTTCGCCGGCATACGGATGACGAGGCGGAACAGTCATTTTTGTTGTTCTTTCATAAACCTCTTTGATCTCATTAATGTGACTGAAATCAAGCATTGGATCAATACCCTGAGTCCACATATTAAGTGCAAGAGTAACAAGGTCAACATTACCTGTTCTTTCACCATTACCAAACAATGTGCCCTCAATTCTGTCTGCACCGGCAAGCAGAGCAAGCTCGGCAGCGGCAACGCCTGTGCCTCTGTCGTTATGAGGATGAAGAGAAATAATTGCAGCATCTCGGTTTGGCAAATGGCGACAGAAATACTCTATCTGGTCAGCGTAGCCGTTTGGGGTAGAGCCCTCAACAGTTGATGGAAGATTAAGTATAATAGGATTTTCTTTATTAATATGAAGCTCTTCCATAACACGCCTGCATATTTCTACAGCATTATCCATCTCTGTTCCAGTAAAGCTTTCAGGACTGTACTCAAAACGAATATTGGTTTGAGGATTCGATTTGAGCTGTTCTTCTGTAAGTTCATAGATAAGCTTAGCACCATTAACAGCAATATCTATTACACCCTGCATATCTGTTTTGAAAACAACTTTACGCTGAAGAGTTGATGTAGAATTGTAAAAATGCACAATAACATTTTTTGCACCCTTAATTGCTTCAAAGGTCTTTTTTATAAGATGAGGTCTTGCCTGAACAAGCACCTGAATAGTTACATCATCAGGGATGTAACCTCCGTCAATAAGAGTTCTTAAAATCTCATATTCGGTTTCACTGGCTGACGGAAAGCCTACTTCAATTTCTTTAATTCCGATTTTTACAAGTGTTGAGAAAAGCTCTAACTTTTCCTGAAGATTCATCGGATCAACAAGAGCCTGATTACCATCTCTCATATCAACAGAACACCACATTGGTGCTTTTGTAATAGTTTTATCAGGCCATGTGCGGTCAGGAATGTTTATTGGCTGAAAGCCGGCATATTTTTCGTAACCCTTTTTCATAAATAATTTCTCCTTTCAATTTTGCACAGGAGCAAAAAATAAAGCCCCTACACAATAAAATGTATAGGGGCGTAGTAATCTACACGGTACCACCCTACTTCAGCAGTTTTAACTGCCCTTTAGCATCAATCAATGCCTTTGCCTTTAACGGAAGCCAACCGTCTGTTCCTATTAATTTCTATTCAAAACAGCAACTCTGCAGAGAGCTATACATTAATCACTCTGTATCAGCTTTCACCAACCGCTGACTCTCTGAATCTAAAATGAAAAATCTTTTTCTGCTTCACAGTCTTTATTTGGGTACTATTAAGTTTGTAATTGTTATTATAACAAAAATAATTATTTTGTCAAGTCTGATTTTTTTGTATTACAGAAGCGAATATCCGTAGCCGTTTGAAATTGCATCAACCTTTTCTCCAGCTCGGCAGTGAGGGCATTCATGAGCATTATAAGCCTCATATCCCGGCAAATCATCTTTATTGAAAACAGTATTAATTTCTACTCCGTCAATACTGTCAATAGCAGAGAAAATTGAAGTTACACCGACAACATTGCCGCCATAATATGAAACACTTTCCATTGCCCTTTCAATTGTTTTACCGCTTGTTATACACGAAATAAGAAGAACAACCTTTCTGCCGGAAATCAGTCTTCTGAGATTATCACGGAATATAATATTACCCTGTGCATCATACTCAGGACCAAGAACATAAACCGTATTATTCGGATTAGGATTAAGCATACTCGGTCTTGATAACTCATGTGCAAGATAAGCACCAAGTGCCTGGGTTTCATAAAGGCATAAAACAGTGTCTACTTCTATATTACGCTCATTATAATATCTCGCCATAAGCATTGCGGTATCAACAGAAACATCATGATTATGTTTAATATCACTTGTGCCGATATAATAGTTCAAATGAGAGGAGGCAGTAACAAAATGCCCCGGCATTGCATGAATGAACACTCTGTCATCACTTTTAGATGTTATAGTATAAATAGGTTTTTCCATATTGTACCTCCGCATATCTTTATTATTACATTTTACCTTATGTACACCGTTATTTCAATAAACATTACTATAAAAATATTTATCCATTATTTGTATAAATTAGACAAACACAAAATTAATTAACAGCATATATCCGATTGTTCCCGCCGCAATACTCAAAAGAGTATTTCTCTTCCATATATGCAAAATAGCTGTTACTGCCACTGCAATAAGCTGGGGTAAAATAATATTTTTATCTCCCATTGCAAAATCCTTAAGACAATAAACAATCAGTACACCTATAATAGCAACCGGAAGAATGTCACCAAGGTATTTTACAAATTCAGGCACTTCCTTTTTACCGCTGAATAATACGAAAGGAAAAGCTCTTGTTGCAAAGGTACATACTGCAGCAACAAGTATTAAAATCAAAGTCTGTTTTATGGAAAGAGGCATATCACATTACCTCCTTATTTTTGCTGAAATAGCTCTTACCTGCTGACAAAACAGCAACAGTTAAAACAAGACTCGGCAGAAGAAAATTCTCCATACCAAATATCACAAGGCATAAAACAGCACTTATTATACCTAAAAGACCTACAAGTCTGCGTCTGCCCTTTTGTTCAATCATAAGATCAATAAACACAACAACAAAAATAGCTGTCATGGAAAATTCAATTCCTGTAAAATCAATCGGGATATTCTGACCTGCCAGAGCTCCAATAATTGATCCTAATATCCAGTAAATATGGTCAAATAAACCTATGAGATACCTCGCCTTTGCTTCATCAACATCATCAGGAACAGTTGAAAATGACGTATTAACCGAATACGTTTCATCTGTAAGAGAAAATATCATAAAAGGATAGCGCCATCCGCCTTTTTTAAATTTCTCTATATAACTGAGCCCATAAAACATATGACGTGAATTTATAAACAGCGTCATAATTGCAGTTGTGGCTGCGGAAGCTCCCGAAGAAAGTAAATCAACAAGCAGAAACTGCCCTGATCCTGCATAGACAACAACTGAAATAAATATTGACCAAATCCAGTTATACCCTGCCTCATATAGCATAATTCCGAATGCTGAACCTAAAAATAAATATCCAAACAGCACAGGAAGTGATTTTTTTACAGCAAATACAACTGTAGATTTTTTATTTTTCATAAACTTCTCTTTCAACACCATTAAATTGTAACATTAAGCACCTGCTGTTTTTGATTTAACAGCAAGTATAATAACTATCAAAACAAGCAGTACAACAGCAAAAATCGTTAAAACCACTAAAATAAAAATTATATTAATCAGTATTCTAGAAAGCTTTGTATCTTTACGAGCCAGATAATAAATAAAAAAGCTGACTGCAAAGCCGATACCTATTGTAATAAAAGGACTGAAAAAGCTATGTACAAATGTATCGGTATGTGTCACGCAAGAAGCTATAATACCTCGAATCAGCAGTATCAGTAAAACTGCTGTAATTACACCTGATAAGCCCCATTTTAATAAAACCTTTGATAAATCTGTTCCGAAATAATATTTCAAGCCATCAATAAAAGTTCCAAGCTCTTGTTCCTTATAATCTTTAAGTATATCAATAAATCTATCGCCTTGTTCTTCGTTATAATTAATAAGCTCAAAATATTTTTCTTCATCAAAACTGCCGTTATCAGCCAACTCTTTCTTTAGGCAGTTAGATATTTTTAATGCTCCGTTTAGCTCGTTAAGCTGTTTTTCAAGAACAGCAATATTTTTCTCAACTGCGAAATCAACAGAAAGCTCTCCATCAAGAACTTTTTTGATTTCAGCAATGGGAACACCCAATTTTCTGAAAACAATAATTTTCTTTAACTGCCTGATATCATTTTCACTGTAATCCCTGTAACCGTTTTCTTTTCTGTTTGGGTTAATAAGTCCCTGCTTTTCATAAAATCTGATATTTGCTCTTGTAGTGTTCAACATTTTTTCAAGCTCTTGAATATTCATAAAATTCCCCTGCCAAACAACAATCGAACAATATAAAGTTTGGCTGCCTTTCTGCACTAAGATTAATGCTATGTTAAACTATCAACAAGGTTTACAGTCAAGTATATTTTCAAAAAAACTACTTAACCTTTGCAATTGTTACACCGTTTTCACCCTCACCGTATTTTCCAAGGCGGTACTCACTGATATTTGGATGAGTTCTGAGATAATCGGTAACCGCCGAACGCAAAGCACCTGTGCCTTTACCATGAATAATTCGTATTTCTTCTATATTATTAAGAACACATTTATCAATAAACAAGCTAAGCTCACCGATAGCTTCATCAACAGTTTCGCCCCTTAAATCAATTTCTGTTTTAACATCTGCATCTGCTCTAGATGAAGTTCGGTAAACATTGTGACGCGGAGTGGATTTAGACTTTTCTTTGGGCTTATCAAGCAATACCACATCGGACAGCTTAACCCTTGTTTTCAGCATTCCCGACTTTACGAGAAGTTTATTTTTGTCAACCTCAACAACCTCACCCTCGCCGATATTTCGAATAACTACTCTGTCACCAGTCACTAGCTCTCTGGGTAGTTTATAATCGTAATCCCAGTTTTCTGCAAGCTGTGCAGGATTGATTAAATCCTCCATTTCGCCCATCTGCGATTTCACTGCTCGTCTGGTTTTTCTTGCAATTTCCGTAGCATTGGATTCATTCTGCTCTTTTTTCAGCTTTTCAAGCTCAAGAAGAAATTCTCCCGACTTTCTTTTTGCCGATTCAATCAGCTTTTCAGCTTCTTTTTTTGCTTTATCAAGCTCTCTTTTTTTGAGAGTTTCTATCTTATCCTTTTCTTCTTTAGCCTTAGCTTCTATTCTTTTTGCCTTGGCTGTCATTTCCTCGGCAATTTTTCTTTCATCCTCCAGTGCCTGACGTGATTGCTCAAGCTTTTCAAGAACTGCCTCAAAGCTTCTGTTATCAGAGCCAACAATATTCTTGGCATTTTCGACAACTTTTTCATCCATGCCCAGATGCTGAGATATTGCAAAAGCATTTGATCTTCCCGGAACACCGATTAGAAGCCTGTAGGTAGGTCTGAGAGTTTCTACATCAAACTCACAGCAGCCGTTGCTTACACCCTCTGTTTCAAGTGCATAAGCCTTAAGCTCAGCATAATGGGTTGTTGCGGCAATAACCGCACCTTTTTGTCTTAAATCCTCTATTATTGATACTGCAAGAGCAGCTCCCTCAATAGGATCTGTACCTGCACCCAGCTCATCAATAAGAGCAAGTGTTTTTCCGTCCGCCTTATTCATTATATCAATGATATTTACCATATGTGATGAAAAGGTTGACAGGGACTGCGCTATGCTTTGCTCGTCACCTATATCAACAAGAATTTTATCAAACACGGAAATTCTTGACATATCCGAAACAGGTATAAGAAGTCCGCACATTGTCATAGCAGTAAGAAGGCCCAGCGTTTTTAACGAAACGGTTTTACCGCCAGTGTTAGGTCCTGTTATTACAAGAGTATCATATTCGATTCCAAGGGCAATATCTGTCGGCACAACCTTTTTAGGATCTATCAGCGGATGTCTCGCTTTTTTCAGATAGATTACGCCCTCATTATTAAGTATAGGCTTGCTGGCTTTCATCTTATAAGCAAGATGTGCCTTTGCAAAAATAAGATTAAGCATTACAGCACTGTCAAATGAATGCTTGATTGCCTCTGCAAACTCTCCTGCTTCTGCAGAAAGCTCAAAAAGAATTCGCATAATTTCATCTCGTTCTCTGCCCTGAAGAACTTTTATATCGTTATTTGCCTCCACAACTGTTGACGGCTCAACAAAAACAGTTGCGCCTGTTGAAGAGGTATCATGAACAAGACCAGGAATACTGCTTCTGTGTTCAGCCTTTACAGGCACAACAAAGCGGCCGTTACGCTGGGTAACAATGGCCTCCTGCAAATATTGCTGATAATGGGAGGAATGTATCATTGCATCAAGCTTTTCACGGATAGAGTTTTCCTTTATCCTTATTTTTTTACGGATATTTGATAGTTCTTCGCTTGCTTTATCCGAAATCTCCTCAGGACTTATTATGCATGAGAAAATTTTATTTTCCAGATATTTATTAACCGTTACACCCTCAAAGAAAACATCAAGTTTTGTTCGAATACCGCTGCAATGACCATACCAGTCATTAAGAGCACGCATAGAGCGCAGACAATACCCTATATCCAAAAGCTCTGACGGATTAAGAGAACCGCCTGCTGCAGCTCTGTGCAAAGGATTATTTACATTTTTCAGTCCGGAAAATGAAGGTGCACCAAATCTTGCCAGCAGAGAAAAGGCATCTTCAGTCTGACTAAGAAGAAGTTCAACTCCTGCCATATCACTGTCAGGCTTAAGTGCCAATGCCATCTCCTTGGCGTCCTCACAGGTACACTCATCAGCAAGCTTGTTTAAAATTACATCAAGCTCTAATGTTTTAAAATTTTTGTCCATAACTATTTCCTAAATATTCTGTCAATATCAAATGAGGCTTTTATAAAAAGCCAATGTCTGTAAATTTTTTTGTATTCTTGAAATTAAATATTTTTCACTGATTGATGACAACAGATTAAGATTTTCATCACTGAGAGAAAAAGAAAAAATTTTTTTAGGCTCTGTAAGGCAAATAAATCTTATTGCGGTTATAACATTTTTAGGACATGCAACTGCTCCTGCTTTACCGCAGTTTTCACAATATATACATCCGTCCAGAGTATCAAAAAACATTAAATCGGTTTCATATGTACTGCAGGAGGCACAAGCAAGAATACTTGGCATATATCCCCCCAGTGACAACAGTCTGAACTCTACTGCAGTTTTTATAATTCTGCAATCCTTATTGCTGTTACAAAGCAGATGAAGAGAATTAAGCATAACCGAAAGCATTTCAGGTGACGGATGCTCTTCTTCACCCAATTCAAAAGCAAGCTGAGCAAAATACTGTGCAAGGCTCAGCCTTACAATATCTTTTCTCAAATCAAAAAACACCTCTATCGGAACGGCATTGTCAACAACAAAAGCATCTTTGCCCCGATAAATTGAAAAATTTGAATAAGCAAAAAGTGAGGTAGAAGAAGCAAGTCGGCTTTTCATCTGTTTTGCACCTCTTACAAAGGCTCTTACAAGACCATAATCAGCAGTAAGGAGAGTAACTAAACGGTCACTCTCCCCTATTGTCTGCTCTCTGATTACTAATCCCTTGGTTGTGGATTTCATCCTCTGTCACCTTTTCATTTTCCTTGTATGCCAAATAATCATAAATACTGCCTGTTTGGCAAAACTGCTGCCAGTTATCATCTGTCATAATATCACCGCCAATATTATTTTATCCTATGGCGGTACTTAAATTTATGTTAAATTAATCCAATCCGAAATTGTGAATTAATCCCTCTCTGTTTCGCCAGTCAAGCTTAACCTTAACCCAGCATTTCAGATTAACTTTAATCTGAAAAAAGGACTCCAAATCCTGTCTTGCATAGGTGGAAACCTTTTTGAGCATAGAGCCGTTTTTACCGATTACCATACCTTTATGACTTTCTCTTTCGCAATAAATTGTAGCTTCCACATCAAGTATATCCTTATCGTCACGCTCCCGCATTTTTTCAACTGCTACGGCAATTCCGTGAGGAATTTCCTTATCCATAAGGCGAAGAATCTTTTCTCTTATAATTTCTGCAGCAAGAACACGTTCAGGCTGATCGGTAAGGGTATCATCGGGGAAGAAATGAGGTGATTCAAATGAAAGCTTTTCGAGTTCTTCAACAAGCTCATTTACATGCTCGCCCTCTGTGGCACTTACAGGAACAACTGCAGTAAAATCATAAAAAGAAGTAACGTATATAATTCTTTCCAGTAGTTCTTTTTTATCAGCAATCATGTCAATCTTATTGATTGCCAGAATTACATGCATTTTCTGCTTTTTAAACATATCAATAAGTTGTAGTTCCTGTTCATTCAGCTCACCCTTAGGCTCAACCAAAAACAAACATGCATCTACACCGCCTACAGTGTCACCCACTGCCTCATTCATTTTTTCACCAAGCTTATTATGCGGTTTGTGAAAACCCGGTGTATCTGTAAACACAAGCTGCGTTTCATCCTTTGTAAGCACACCCATAATTTTTGTTCTTGTGGTCTGCGGTTTGGACGAAACAATAGCAATCTTCTGTCCGAGGATTTTATTCATCAATGAGGATTTGCCTACATTAGCCTTTCCTACTATTGCAATAAATGCAGTCTTTGTCATTATTCGTCACCCATATAATAGCTGTTATTTCTCTTCCAGCCAATCTGTGTTAAAACAGTTTCTTCCTTTTCTCTCATATGCACTGCCTCAAGTCCGCCTTTTTCGTGATCATAACCAAGGAGATGAAGCATTGAATGAACAGTTAAAAATCCGATTTCACGCTGTAAAGGATGATTGTAAAGCTCTGCCTGCTCTACTGCCTTTTCAGCAGAAATAACTATATCGCCCAAAAGCTTTGCACCGCTGTCGTAGTTTACATCATATTCACCATCACTGCCCAGCGGGAATGAAAGCACATCTGTAGGCTTGTCTATATTTCTGTGCATTGCATTAAGCTCTCTTATCTGTTCATTATCAACAAATGTTACACTTACTTCGGCAGGTCCTTCAAACTTTTCAAGTTCCAGCACTGCATGGCAGCAACGCCTGATTAACATTCTTATTCCTGTAGGAATTTTTACTGATTTCTGGCTGTTTTTAATATAGACTTTAACTGATTCCATTAATTTTTCTTATCCTCCTCATATTTTTGATAAGCATTCACAATATCCTGCACAAGCTTGTGACGAACAACGTCCTTTTGATTAAATCTGCAAATTGCAATATCATCAATATTACGCAGAATATGAATAACCTTTTTTAAGCCTGATTTCTTTCCGTCAGGCAAATCAATTTGTGTAATATCACCTGTAATAACCATTTTGGAATTAAATCCAAGACGTGTTAAAAACATTTTCATCTGCTCAGGTGTAGTATTCTGGGCTTCATCAAGAATTATAAAGCTGTCGTCAAGAGTTCTTCCTCTCATATAAGCAAGCGGTGCGACTTCAATAGCACCCCTTTCCTGACAGCGCTGAAAATTCTCTGCCCCAAGCATGTCAAAAAGAGCATCATACAAAGGGCGCAGATAAGGATCAACCTTGCTTTGAAGATCACCCGGAAGAAAGCCCAGCTTTTCTCCGGCCTCAACTGCAGGGCGTGTCAATATAATTCTGTTTACTTCCTTAGCTCTAAAGGCTGTAACCGCCATTGCTACTGCAAGATAAGTTTTTCCTGTGCCGGCAGGGCCGATACCGAAGGTAATCGTATTGTTTCGTATTGCTTCACAATATTTTTTCTGCCCCAGTGTTTTCGGCTTAACAGGTCTGCCCTTGGAGGTAATGCATATTGAGTCAGAAGTCATAGTATTAATTTTGTCCTCATTACCCTCCTTGACAAGCGAAAGAACATACCTGACATTCTGGTTAGTTATAGCCTCACCCTTGCCGATAAGTACCAAAAGAGAATTAAGTGCTCTTACTGCTTTTGAAACATTTTCAGCATCACCGACAACTTTTAAATCAGTTCCTCTGGAAATTATCGACACACCATATTCATTTTCAATTAATTTTACATTTTCATCAAAGCTTCCGAACAGGCTGACTGCCTGTTCCAGAGCTTCAAATTCTATAATCTGTTCAATCATTATTTTTCTCTACTTTAATTTTTTCAATTCGTCTTTCATCAACCTTGAGCACGGTAAATGTAAGATTTTTATACACAGCGGTTTCGTTATCACCTGTCGGAAGAAAACCGAGAAGGTTTATAACAAAGCCTGCCAAGGTATCATAATCACCTTCAGGGAATTCAACCTCAAGCACCTTAGATACATCATCAATATCAGCAACACCGTCAAAGGTAAAGGTTTTTTCGTCAATCTGGGTAACCATTTCCTCTTCCTCGTAGTCATATTCATCACGAATATTACCAACAATGCTTTCAAGCATATCTTCCATTGTAACAAGGCCTGCTGTTCCGCCGTATTCATCTACAACGATTGCAAGCATTATACTGCTTTCAGTCATTTTTGCAAACAGCTTACCGCAGGGAATAGTCTCAGGTACAAACAGAGGCTCTCTTACATAATCAGCAACTTTATCATCGGAACTGATTTTAGTTCCCACGAATTTCAGCAAATCCTTGGCGTATATAATACCGCATATATTGTCAAGCTCCTCCTTATACACGGGAATTCTTGATCTGCCGTGCTCCATTGATACCTTGACAACATCTTCAATAGAATCGTTTATTTCGACGGCATCAATATCAGTTCTGTGAGTCATAATATCACCCGCGTTAAGATCATCAAACTCAAAGATATTGTTAATCATTTCTCTTTGATTCTGCTCAAGCTCACCCAGTTTTTCATCATCCTCAACAAGCTGTTTTATTTCTTCCTCTGTTGAACTTCCTTTTTTAAATAGTTTTAAAAAGCCACTGCCCATAAAGGCTTTATCCCTCCAAGTTATAATATCTCCATTATAATAATTATTATAAATTATATAATAAAATAATAGTTTTGTAAAGTCTTGTAATATATATATCTTTATGATATAATTAATTGTAATTTTGTATATTAATCTATTGGTGATAAGTGTGACAGAGTATCTTGATGAAAAAGAAAATATATGGGATTATCTGGCAAGGGACAGTAAGCCTGTAATAGTTTACGGCATGGGAAACGGTGCTGAAAAAATAATTTCAACTCTTGACACATATGGAGTTTCAGTAAGTGACATTTTTGCCAGTGATGAATTTGTAAGAGGTCACTCTTTTTTAGGATACAAAGTGATGAAGTACAGCGAAATATGCGAAAAATATAACGATTTTAACATTGTTCTTGCCTTCGCATCACATCTTGACACTGTTCTTGACAGAATAAAGGAAATTAACAAAGAGCACAAAGTATTTGCACCTGATGTTCCCGTAGCCGGCGGAGGACTTTTCACCTATGAATTCGTAAAAGAAAATGAAGAGAAATTTGACTTTGTGTATAATCATCTGGCAGATGAAGAAAGTAAATCAACTTATATTGACATAATTAATTTCAAAATCAGCGGTAAGGTGGATTACTTATTCAAAAGTTTCTGCAAAAAAGATGATATTTACAGAAACCTGCTGTGTCTGAATGATGATGAAACTATCATTGATTTAGGTGCATATGATGGTGACACAATAAGAGAGTTCACCGAATTCACAAAAGGAAAATACAAACACATATACGCACTTGAGCCTGACTGCAAAAATTTCAAAAAGCTCAGCCGAAATACTGCGGATATGAAAAACGTGACATTGTATAATATGGGCGCATGGGACAAAAAAGATACACTTATTTTTGATGTACAGTCCAGCAGAAATTCAAAATTATCTTCAAAAGGAATTCCTGTAAGCGTTACAGATATCGACAGCTTGATTGACGATAATATTTCTATGATAAAAATGGATATTGAGGGTTCTGAACTTCACGCACTTGAGGGATGCAAAAATATTATTTCATCTAAGAAGCCTAAACTTTATGTTTGTGCATATCACAGAAATGAGGATTTATTTTCTCTGCCATTGAAGATTTTTGATATAAGAGATGATTACAAGCTGTTTTTCAGGCATTCAAAATACATACCTGCCTGGGAAAGCAATTTTTACGCTGTATAAAATATTTACAAGGAAATATTCGGACAACATATTATGATTATTATTTATTGCATAATTATTTTTGCCGCTACTTTTCTCGGTGCTTTAGTAGGATTAGGCGGCGGAGTAATAATAAAACCACTTCTTGACTTAATTGGTCATGATACTATTGATGTTGTAAACTTTATATCAAGCTGTGCAGTTTTCAGCATGAGTATAAGCTCAACATTAAGGCATATAAAAGCAAAAACCAAAATTGATTTCAAATTTATTCTTACACTGTCTGTCGGCGCGGTATTAGGCGGTGCAGGCGGTGCAGCACTGTTTGATTATCTGCTTACCATATTTGATAACAGTATTATGAAAAGTATTCAGGGAATCATTCTCGGAGTACTTCTGGTATTGTCCGTTGTATATGTAAATCTAAAAAAAGCTAAAAGCTTTAATGTAAAAAATCCTGTTGGTATAGCAGGTGTTGGTCTCGCACTGGGATTTATTGCATCATTTTTAGGAGTTGGCGGCGGTCCTATTAACGTAGCCTTTCTTGTACTCTTCTTCTCAATGACTATGAAGGAGGCTGCGATATACAGCGTTGGCACAATATTTTTCAGTCAGCTGTCAAAGCTTATTACTATCGGAATAAGCCATTCCGTTCCGTCAGTATCTGCAATCACACTTATAAGTGCAATAGCAGCCGCGGTTATAGGCGGAATACTCGGTGCAATTGCAAATAAACGCTGTAATGAAAAAATGATAAAAACAACTTTCACTATCGTTGTAATTCTGCTTGCTTTAGTAAACTTTTACAATGCTATCGCAGGCTTTGTTAAAGTTTATTAAATAAGGAGGGTTCTGTAAAATGAAGAAAAAAAATATTATCTTCTATTTTTCCGACCAGCAAAGGTGGGACACTGTTAATGAAAAAGTCACACCAAATCTTTGCCGGCTTGCTGAAGAGGGTGTAAAATTTGAAAACAACTTTACATGCCAGCCGGTATGCGGTCCTGCAAGGGCATGTTTGCAGACAGGTGTATATGCCACACAATGCGGCTGCTACTGGAACGGCATTCCATTGCCGAACGATATAACACCTCTTGCTCATTATTTTAATGAAGCAGGCTATGAAACTGCATACATAGGCAAATGGCATCTTGCTTCTGACAGAATTGCAGGCATAGGTGTTCATTGTGAAAGCAAAGCCATACCCAAAGACAGACAGGGTGAATATCAATACTGGCGTGCCGCAGATGTACTTGAATTCACATCTCACGGCTATGACGGATATGTTTTTGACGGTGACGGTAATCAAATTGATTTCAAGGGCTACCGTGCTGACTGTATAAACGATTTTGCAATGGAATTTCTTGATAACAGAAACACCGATAAGCCGTTTTTTATGTTTGTAAGCCAGCTTGAACCTCATCATCAGAATGATCATCATTGCTATGAAGGATACAGAGAAACGGTTGATGATTTCAAGGATTACCCTATTCCTGATGATTTAAGCTTTCTAAAGGGTGATTATAAAAAAATGTATCCTGATTACATATCAGCTATAAATCGACTTGACTATAATGTAGGCAGACTTGTTGATAAGCTCAAAGAGCTGGGCATTTATGATGATACTGTAATCATATATACATCTGATCACGGAAGTCATTTTAAAACACGAAATCCTGAATACAAGCGTTCATGTCACGAGGCTTCAACTCATACGCCTTTAATTATAAAAGGCGGCGGATTTGAAGGTGGAGCAAGTGAAAAAAGACTTTCTTCACTTATTGACATGCCTCCCACCATGCTTTCTATAGCAGGGATTCCTATTCCGCCAAGCTATATGGGAGTTGATTTAACCAAACAGATAAATAATCCTGACGAAAAACGGGACTGTGTATTTATGCAAATCAGTGAAGCATCAAACTCACGAGCAATAAGAACAGACAGATTTAAATATGCGGTACGAGATATGGCTGTAACAGGATATGCTCATCATTCCTCAAATGTTTACTGGGAAGATTATTTATATGATTTAAAACGAGATCCCAACGAAAAGCATAACCTTATCAAAGACGCCCGATATAAGCATGTAAGAAAAGAATTAAAATACTTACTGCTTAATCAAATGAGATCAGCTCAGGAAGAAGCTCCTGTAATCCTTCCTGCAATTATAAAGAGGAAAAAATAATTATGAAAAACAATAATACTAAACATCTTACAATGAAAGAACGAATTTGCTTTACTGTGGGCGCATTCGGACGATCCGGCATATACACATTAATGTCAATGTTCACATTAGTGTTTTTCCAAAACGGTGCAGGGCTTACATTAAGTCAAAGCACAAGCATCATCCTTATAGGAAGAATATTCGATGCAATTAATGATCCGATAATGGGCATGATTGTAGATAGAACAAAATCAAAATGGGGCAAAATGAGACCATATCTGTTATATGCTCCTATTCCGATTGCAATAACAACAATTCTTTTATTTTCAGCACCATTTGAGCATGGTTCAAGTGCAGCATTTGTATGGGCACTGGTTACATACATTCTTTGGGGTGTTTCATTTACAATTCAGGATGTTCCTTTCTGGGGATTATCATCAGTAATCACTCCCCTGGAAAGTGAAAGAACATCATTTATATCAACCGCAAGACTCGGCTCTACCTTCGGTGGAATTCTTCCTGCACTGTTAGTACCGATACTTTATCAAAGCAGTCTCGGATATACAAAAGGCTTTTTTATCAGTGCGGTTATATTCTCTGTTTTAGGCTGCGGATTGTCTATACTTATTTTCTTTGTATCAAAAGAAAGAGTACCGAAAACTGATCATACACCTTCATTTAAAGAAACATTTTCAGTTCTGGGCAAAAACAGATTGCTTATTATTGTTATATTTGCTTCAATACTTGGATCAACAATGGTTACAGCCAATCAGAGCGCTGACTATATAGGTCAATATTTAATTATCCAAAATTTCACTGATTTCAGCCAGTTGTTCGGTGCTGACGGAAGCATATCAGGTGAACTTGTAAATATTGAAAACAGCATGAGATACAATGTTGATGCTGCAGCAGCTTACAGTTTCTGGATACCAAGAGGAACTATAGTGACCACACTTACAGTTGCTATAGGTGTAGGCATGGTTCCTGCAATGGCAATATTCCCTGTTCTCAGAAAAAAGCTATCCTTAAAGCAAATTTATATTGGATCAGCAATATTCGGTCTTGCTGTTCACGCTATTTGCTACATTATATTTGCTCAGGATGTAACAAAAATAAATGTTTATATTTTATGGATATGCCTATTCTTAATGGGATTGCCTTTAGGTATCTATAATGTAATAACATATGCATTAATTGCTGATTCAGTAGATTATCTTGAATGGAAAACAGGCGAAAGACATGAGGGCGTATGCTTCTCCTTCCAAACTTTCTTGTCAAAGGTTAATGCAGCAATTGCAACATTTGTATTTGGTCAGATACTTGGTCAGTCAGACTTTAAGGCTGTAGACAAATCACTCGTTGATATTGCCGGCAGACAGATATTTTTTGAACAGTCTGTTGATACGCAAAAAATGCTTTTAGCACTTGTTACTCTAGTTCCTGCTGTTGGATTTTTACTTACAATAATCCCAATGTTTTTCAATGATTACACAGGCAAAACAAAGGAAAAGGCACAGAAAGAGCTTGAAGATGCACGCATAAAGGCAATGAATAAATAATTATAAATAGCAGAAAGAGCAGTTGAAAAATCAACTGCTCTTTTTTTACATGTGTTAAAACATATTCATACTATTTTTATTTTGTAATATATATCATCATTAATCTGACCTGTAATTTCATCAGTATCAGTTGTCAAATACCACTTTGCATTATCGGTTATAGGAATATATGTATCAGTGTCATAATCATATTTAACAGGAATAACAGCAGCATATTTTTTATCAGCCTTAAATTCTCCGTAAATAGTATGGGTATCATAAGATATTGTAGAATTATACTCTACTGTATCTAAAAGCATATCTACACTGTCCTCATTAAACACAGGACTATCACTCCATGCAAAAACATCTCCCCAGTCATAATGAATTTCAATATAATTGTCTTTAACTTCAAAATCTTCAAAATCGCATTCTATATCACTTTCAACAACGCTGACACCATCATAATAACCATGTTCATCTTTATCTAAAAACAGAACTACGAATGTGCCGGCATTTATAATTACAATTAACGCTAGCGAAACCAGAAAAATCTTTTTAATTATTATTTCTATATGCACCTTTTTCAGCGAATATTTTTGTTTTTTAAAATCACTATTATTTTTAACAATATAAATATGCGCACAAAGCAGTGCAAAATAAATAAAATTAGAAATAATATAAAACGCCCTACCTGTTATATGATTATCAACATCAAGCAATACTTTTATATCATTAAACTTTCCCGTACACAAAAGAAAAGCGCTATACAGCAATGCAGAAGAATTTAATAAAACAAATATAAAGTAAAAGCAGGCTGTAAATGCGAGAGAAACAAAAGGCAAGGCAGAGTTTTTATATTTGTTGGAAATGAGAAGAGTTATCAGGCTTAAAAGCAATATACTCGTCTCACTTATCATACCGAAAACACTGTAATCGCTTTCCCAAGCAAGTATACTAATAAAGAAGTATACTATCTCTGCAAAATACAGCAACAAAACTATAATACTGAATATTTTTGATGCTTTATCCGAACTAAGCATATCAAGCTGCTTGCCGGCAATAGCACTGTCACCCATTTTTTCAGAAACAATATATTCAGCATCTTTCACACTGTAGCCTAGACTTACATAATATTCAATTTCATCTTCAATATGAGCCTGAAGCTCTGACTCTACGCTTTTGGAATACTCATTATTGCTGATATGCGACAGTACATTGTCAATATAATCTCTTGATTTCATAGATTTTCCTTTTCCTTGATTTCATCGTAGGTTACATAAGTGTAATTTTCAAGATTTCCCTCTGCATCCCAATAGCATTCGTGTGTATTATAATATAAATGGCCTTCATCATCATAATACACCTCCTGCGATGTAAATAAATCCTGAATATATACAGAAAGCTCAAGACTTCCATCATCTATTACAAAATATCCGTCTTCATCAATATAGCCATCATAAAGATTGTTTTGGCTGTCAGCATATCTGGTATACTGCTTTTTTTCGTCAAAGAATTCAGTATACTTATTTCCCAGTTTGTCATAAAGCGGAATAGTTACTTTGCCGTTTCGCCAGTCGATAATACTGTATTCATTACCCATTTTATCATAATACACATATTCGCCTTTATCGTTTTTATGTGCAAATTCAAGATTGTACTCCTGATTGCAGTAGAATTCAACAAGCAATTCGTAAGTTAGCTTTTTTAACATATTATTGTTCAATAACAGCTTTCCGTTAGAATCATAGTAACAGTTTTCAGGAGCATAATATAATTCTTTATCATCAAACCATGCATACAAATCATCACCAAGATAAACAGATGTTAATTCGTCTGGCTTGCACTCTTTAATGAAGCCTTTTTCGTCTACAACATAGTCATATGCTCTGTTACTGTTATCATAAATCACTGCAAAGCTGTATTTATTATCAGACTCAGAATAAAAAGAAAAGCCATCCATATTGCCAAGTGTAAAAGCCTCACCCTTATTATTATAACGGATTTTTTCACCATTTTCTTTTTCAAAAATGCCTATGGAAGAATTAAAACCATAATAATCAATTTTTTTATTATGTGCAGCTTCGGGATAAGTACAGACAGCCAGCACAAAAATATTAACTGCCATCAAGACAGCAGAAAATATAATAATAATTTTATTTTTCCAATCAGACCTGCCTTTTACGCATCCTGTAATAAGTGAAAACACCAGTAAGCCTAAAGCGCCAAAAATGATTACACATATAACATAATAACGATAAACAGCAAGATTTTTAGCCTTTGCCATTTTATAAGCTGCATAAGCAAAAAATATTCTGCACAAAATGAAAGCTATAATATTAAATGCCAGCACTCCATGAGGAGCATATTTAAAAAAATCTATTATCAAATCCATAATAATACCTATCTAATTGAACTAAAATAACCAACAGCAATAAAAGCAATAAATATAACGGCAATTATATTTGCAATATATAAAAAATATTTGTATTTTTCACCATTATAAATGATTTGCATGTTGGCTTTGCCCATTTCGAAAGACCTAAATTCTGCAAACATACAAAACGATACTGCAGAAGTTAACAAAAATACTGCAACAACATAATAAAAAAATAAGATTACAAGCTGTTTCGCAGCATTAACATCAATTATCATATCGCTGATAGTTAATCCTTTTAACACAGCTAAATTTAAATCAGATAAATAATTTTGCGAATATATAAATAAGAACAATGGAATAAAAATAGCTGAGTCGGCTATTCCTCCGACTCTTTTACTTATTCTTGTCTTGACAGAAATGCAAAACATTGCTGAATAGCACATTAAAAGAGCAAGAAAGGCAAGAGAAATTATAAAATAATGTCTTAATGTAAATACTGTGGAGCTGTATCCTCCAAACCAATCATAAGAAACATATCCGTACAAACCAATGACAAATGCAGCAATTATGCCTAATACAGTAATTGCTGTATTAAGCCTTTTGCTGTTATGAAGTCTGTTCATCTGCTCGCCTACATCATCAGGGCTACCGATATGCTCCATAGCCTTTTGCAACGATACTTCTTCATCATATCCGATTTCTTTGTAATAATCTGTTCTGTCATCAATATGATTTTTTAATTCCTGCTCAATTACCGCAAGATATGATTTATTCTTTATATGACCAAGAACAGCTTTTATGTATTCATTAGTATTCATATCACACCTACGCGAAGCTCAAAACCTTTGTAACACTTTTTGAATATGAAATAAATTCTTCTTTTTTTTCTTCAAACTGTTTTGCACCCTTGTCAGTAAGGTGATAATACTTTCTGCGTCTGCCGTCAACCTCTTCCCAATAGCTTACAAGGAATTTTTCCTTTTCTAAGGCATGAAGAATAGGATAAAGTGTTCCCTCACTCATTTCAAAAACATTTTCGGAACGTATTTCAAGTTCTCTTATAATCTTATATCCATATAAATCCTGACCTTTTAACACGCTCATAACTAAAATTGGTGTACTGCCCTTAAGCAATTCTTTACTGTAACGCATAAACTTTCCTCCTAAAACATATACCTTGCATATCAATGCATATACATTGTATAACAAGGTAACATATTTTGTCAATAGTTTTACACAAAAAAATCAGCCGACTGAAATTAATCAATCGGCTGACAAATATATAAATTTTTTATTATTCACCTGCACGCTTAGCAACAAGCTCATCAAGAATTCTCTTATGTTCCTTATCTGACAATGAATATTTAAGTGTAGGCAATGCTGACAAAAGCATACCTATTGCAGGAGGAATAGAAATAAGGAAGAACATTACTGCCGCAAACTTACCGCCATTATAATCAATAAAGCTCTGCTGACCTGTTGCAAGGGATGCCTGCATTTTCTCAATAGCAGTATCGGAAAAATTAACATAGCCATATGCAACTGACTGAATAATAGCAGCAATACCGCCTGAAAGCTTTGTAATGAAAGACTGGCCTGAGAAGAATACACCATCAGGTCTGATACCGTTGTGGTATTCTTCGTAGTCAACACAATCAGCAATCATAACAGACTGCATAACGTTAATACCGCCCATACCGGCACTGGCAAGCATAAGCATAAGACCTGTAAGTATAATCCAGCCAATAGGTGTTACATCACCGCCTGCTATTTTATAAACTACGAACAGTAATGCAAATGGTACTGCACCTGCAATTGAAAAGAAATTATAAAGTGTTTTATTTTCAAATTTTCTTGAAAGGGCAGGAGTAATTCCCATAGCCACAAACTGACCGGCAAATATGCCTATAGCAATAATACCTATATTAATGAGCATACCAAAATTAATTCCCTTGCTCCAAATATTAGTAATATCACCGTCAGCGAAATAGTAAGTTACAAATGGCATTGCAATCAGCATAAGGAGCTGAATAGGCGAACGAAGAATACCTGAAATAAGAATTTGCCTGAAAGGCTTACACTTCCACATAATTTTGAAATTCTCTTTAAAGGTATATTTCTTTTCATTAACCTGAACCTTTTCTCTTGTTGATATTCCGGCAAACTCAAACAGCACTGTGCTGATAACCGTAAGAACAACAACAGCAAGAATAAAACCTTTTTGATTGCCTGCGTTATATGCCTTAACATCCTTTACAGGATCAAGTCCGTTAGTAAATATGCCGCCTAAAACCTGACCGATCTGAACTACAAGAACACCGATACCGCCGATACCTGCAGCAATACGTGCAAGACCAAGTATCTTGCTTCTGTCACTTTCCTTCTCTGTCATAAGTGAAGTAATGCCCCAAAGAGGAATATCACATACAGTAAAGCACATACCCCAGATAATATAAGCAACTGCAGCCCATCCGATAATAAGACCTCTCTGCAGGGATGTTGTTGCTTCAGTGTATATACCATTAACAAAGCAAAGTATAGTTATTGCACCGATAATTGCAGGGAAAATAATAAGATAAGGTCTGCATTTACCCCACTTAGTTCTAGTTCTGTCAACAATTGTACCCATCATAGGATCGTTAACAGCATCCCAGACTCTTGAAATAGCAACAATAACGCCTATAGCCGCAACCGGTATTTTCAAATAAAACTGCAAATACGTTGACACAAGACCTGTAGCAATTATGTTATAAATCATATTCTGACCAAACATACCTACGAGATAGCCTCTCAGCTCTTTTTTATCATAGGTACGAACTGCTCTTTCACCCATAAAAATTCCCCTATCTAAATAAAATATATTTACTAAAAAGCATTATACCAAATTTTGTATAATATTACAAGAACATATTTTAGTTATTTTATATATTTTGCACAACTTCACTTTTATTATTATGAAAAGAGACAGATTTATAATCTGTCTCTTTATAAAAATCAAATATATCAAACTATATTTTTCCGACTATCTTTTGTCAAAACTACTCTGCTTCACCCATAAGCTGTTTCCAGTGGATTTTACAAAATTCTTTGCCGTCAATAGCAGGATATTTTTCATCATCAACTCTTGCAGCATTAAGGCAGTTATATTCGCCATCGTATGCACAGACCTGTGCTCCGCCCTCTGTAAGACCAGGGATGAATGCTGTAAGGAAAATTGCAACAACTGCGACAGTGATAGCAACAGGAGCAGCCTTACCTTTTGTCTTTTCAGTGAGTTTTGTAAATATCTTTCCTGCGTCAATCTTGTCGTCAAGCTTGATTTTCTTCAAAATAACCACAGCAAGCTTCATAAGTAAGTATCCGCATATACCTGCAACTGTACCAACAATAAATCCACCGATAACATCTGTTGAATAGTGCACCATAAGATAAACTCGGCTGCCGGCAGTGCATATTGCAACTAACGGGAACACCCATGCAAACTTTTTCTTGTCACTCTTAAAACAGAGCATGAGAGCCATTGCAATCTCTGTAGCACCTGTAGTGTGACCTGACGGGAAGGAATAATCACTTTCTGAAAGTGAGCCTGCAAACTGATACCATGACATATAATCAGCATTGCCCTGTAATGTGTTATAAGGACGTATACGAAGAAAGATAGGTTTTGCAACAACATTTGTAATAAGAGTTCCGATTACAATTGCAAAAACAATTGACAAGCCGTATTTTCTTGTTTTTTTAAAAAAGCAAAGAACAATGCCCAGAACAACAAATGGTATTACAAACGCCTCATCACCAAAGCTTGTAAAAAACTTTGCAACAACATTGAAAAAGCCGTTTTGCATAGATCCGAAAAAGTGGAAAACCCACAAATCAAAATTGTAAAACACTTTATCAATAGTGTCGCCCAAAGATAAAAGAATAGGATTCATATATATTCCTCCAACAAATTAATTTACTCAATTATAGTAACAGATTAATCACAAAAATTCAACTTAATTTGAAAAATACGGAAAATATTTGCTAAAATTGAAATTATTATACTAAAAAACTTTCATAACTATACTTTATTTGTTAATATATATTTAAAAAATGTATGCTATAATACAATAAAATCTATAAAAAGGAAATAAAATGATTACTAACCCTTATAAAGTCCTCGGTGTTCCCGATGGTGCAAGCGAAGAAGAATGTTCAAGGGCATACAAAAAGCTTGCAAAAAAATATCATCCCGATTTGAATCCTAACAATGCGGAAGCTGAAAGAAAAATGGCTGAAATTAATGCTGCATATGACCAGATAAAAAACGGCACAAATGCACACAGCCAGTACGGTTATCGTGAAGCACATCAAAATACATCTTCATCTGCACCAAATTACTACAACTCAGTGGCTCAGTTTATTCAAAGCGGTCAATATCAGCAGGCAATAAATCTTTTAAATAATATTCAAGACAGAAACGCTATGTGGTACTACCTGTCGGCACTTGCAAATATGAGTCTCGGTAACAGAGAAACTGCTGAAGACCATATCCGAACTGCTTATGCGAAAGAGCCTGACAATTCAACATATCAGCAGGCATATCAAAACATTATCAACGGAGTCAATCCTATTGGATATAATCCATTCAGTTCTTTCTTTGATTTCAATGATTTTAACAATTATGACAGCACTTACAGAAACGGAAACAAGGCTGATCAAAACAGAAAAGTATACACAGTAAGGCACGGATGCCTTGGCAGAATAATGCGAATAATATTTATCATTATAGTGATAAGAATTATATTCAGACTTATATTTTCTATAGGCGGATGGCGGCAAACACGCAGGTATAACTATACTCCGCCTACTGACAGCTATTCAGAGCAATATAATCAAGAAAACAGTCTTGACAGTATTTTCGGTGACAGCAATGCACCTGATGAAGAATCATAATTTTGAAAAAAGGACATGATATAATGAAAAACTTTTTTACGAAGCTGGGTTATAAAATACAAAAATTTATGACAGGCAGATACGGAGCTGATCATCTTTTCAAAGCTCTTATGATTATGTATCTTGTATTAATGGTACTGGCTGCTATAGTCGGCAGATTTTCAAGAATAGCTTATTACTCTCTGTACACTGCATCACTGATATTATTTATCTTTTCAATTTACAGAGTTCTCTCAAAGAATATTTCTGTACGCGCCAAAGAAAATAGTGATTATCTGAAATTCATCGGCAAAATAAAAAAGAGCTTCGCTTTGACAAAAGATAAATTTGCTCAAAGAAAAACGCATAAATTTGTGAAATGCAAGCAGTGTAAAAAGACCTTAAGACTGCCCAGACACAAGGGTAAAATTAAAGTAACCTGCCCGCACTGCACTAATGAATTCATCATAAATACAGGAAAGAAAAATTAAATATTTTAATATAAAACAAGAGCAGTCATAGACTGCTCTTGTTTTATATCTAAGCTGTATTAAGTATCAAGCTCATAAAAATACATTCTATTATAATCAGTATCATATACTGCTAAGGTATAATTCAATACATTAAATATATTGGGATTTATATTTTTATCATCAATACTGACATATTCACCGTCATCATTATATTCAGGTGTGCGGTTGCAGAAATAATAATACCCGTTATTTGTCTTTGGCAATTCAATCTGATTTTCTGTAAGTCTGATTATTTTATCAGTATATGGCAGCTTATGCCATTCGGTCTCAAATGTTGTTTTATATTTTTCAAAAAACTCTCGGTCAAGCTTGATTTCATAATACGTCTCACCGTCACCATTAAAACCGCTGTGTGATTCAAATTTGGTATCCTCATTAAGCACTCCGCTATATAAATCCATCATAAGAGACGTTGAGGCATTGTCAAGCTCATATGCAATCGGTTCGGCAACAGATTCTTCATACGAATCAGCTCCTGTGAGGGCAAAGAGATCTTCTTTTTCTTCTTTAGAAAGACTTTTAAAAAATTCTATATACAGCTTTTCTGCCTTATTTCGTGATAAATTATACTCTCTGAAATCAGTTGTAGCTTTAAGCTTTACTTTGTTAAAATCTTCAACTGATATAAATTCGTCAAGAAAAGTATATTTCATATTTTTGTAAATCCAAAATCTTGAAGAATTTTTGATTGTTTCATTTTCACTTTCAGAAAGCTCCATTAGATACGGCACTGCAGAATCACTTAAATCTGCAATATATTCAACATCAAGATTTTTTATTTTGCCGTCATTATAAGCTTTAATATTATAGTCAGCAATTCGTGCATCAATATTTACAAAACCAAGTGCAATAAAAATCGCACTGCAAATTATTACAACACTCTGCATATAATTGAACTTCGGAGCAAAAATGTGAATTACATAAAACACAATTGCGACAAACATCATTACCATAAAAACAGAAACCATTATTCTGTTTTTTGACAAACCGAAAATATCAATATTCATTTTCATCTTGGCAATAGCTGTTACAAGAAGCAAAACGGTAAAGAGCATAATAAACGCAGATACAATCATCAGTGATTTTGATTTTCTTTCACTTTTTTTGGTAAGAATTGTAATACCTGTAATAATCACAATATTTATAATGCATATTGCGAACATCTCAAAAAATCCTCTTCTTGCAAAACCGCTGGCAGTCAATTCATAACCATTTGGCAAAATTCCTGAAAATGCAGAAAAGAAATAGGCCAGCTGTGAAAAAAGATAGACGAGATAAACTACTGAAATGACACTGAGAAAGCTGACACCTGCAACAGACGGAACTACACCGCTAAAGGTCTTTTTTCTGCCTTGTGATACACCTGTTACAGATTTTTTTGAAACAAAATATAATACCAGATAACAGGCTACGGCAGCAGCCAAAATAAATTCAACAATATATATACCAATATTTTTCATGGCGAGTGACACAAGACTTTCAAAAGCGGCATCACTGCTAACCAGCACAGGTATAATTACAAGAAGTACGGGAATTGCGACGGCTGCACCAATCAAAGCATTTTTAAAATTACTGCCTTTTTTTACGCTTTGATTAAGGCCGCTGAAAATATCACCTGCATTTGAAAACGGCTTATTAAAAATCCCGGACAGCATATCTATTACGATTTTATAACTTCCTTCGTTATGCGAGAATGTACCGCTGAGACCGCATACATAAATTGTAAAAAGAAGTATAACAGAAACCAGCATTACCGCATTTACAAAATAGTCATGATAAAGCGTAAATGTAATTGAGCCTGCCAGCGACAAAACACCGCATATATATGAAAAAGCAGACGTATTATTATTTTTATCATAAAGATAGATGCTTGAAATAATAAAAAGCAGCACATAGGCTAATGAAAAGCCAAGATTAAGTCCATGCAGTAATATAAAATCAACAATTACAGCAGAAACTGCGAAAAAAATAAAACTGAAAACTAAATCCCTTTTACCGAGCTTAAGAACAGGTTTCATTTGTGCATTAGTTATAACACTGACAGAATTATTTTTATTCAGCTCATCGGGATTAAAATATACATTACTATCCATATTAAGACTCCTCCGTATATTCAAGAATATCACCGGGCTGGCAGTCAAGCTCTCTGCATATTGCCTCTAAGGTTGAAAAGCGGATTGCCTTTGCCTTGCCTGTTTTAAGTATAGATAAATTAGCCGGTGTAATACCGACCTTCTTAGCCAAATCTCCGGAGGACATTTTTCTCTTCGCAAGCATTACATCAAGATTTACAATAATTGCCATAATACCCTCCTATATAGTTAAATCGTTTTCTTCTTTTATGTCTATTGCTTTTTCAAAAACATTTTGAACAACTCTGACAACAAGTGCCATAAATATTTCGCCCATTGCAAGAATTAACAGAGTTTCAAACATAAAATCCAAAATCATAACAGCAATAAATGATACAATACCCACCAATCCTGCATAGAGGCATGCAATACTTATAGTTCTGAGTATTTTAACATTCTTTTTATCAAATACGATACCTTTTCGTATATTAATTAGAAGCCTGTCAAGACAGAATAATGCGACATATCCTGCCGGAACAACAAAATAAAATGGTATCAGAATAAAATCTTTGATTTCACCCAAAATTTCAAAATTATAAAATCCCTTGAATAAAATAATAGGCAATCCTATTGCTGCAGCTGTAAGTAAAACATAGCAAAGTCTTACAGCAAAATGAGTAATTTTTACAGAAGCAGAAGTATTATTCATAATATTTTTCATAATCATTCCTCCTAATATTTACCTTAATTATATTCAATAATTATCGTTTGTCAATAATTTTTTATTATTTTTCATATATTTTTTATTTTTATACAAAAAAAAAAAAAAAAAAAAAAAAAAAAAAAAAAACAAGCGGAGAATAAATCTCCGCTTAGATACTAAATAATATTTAATTATCTTACAAACAAGCTCAGCAATATAATATCTATTACAAAAAAGACTAAGCTTAATCCACCAAGAATATATGTATATTTAATTTTAAGTGCATTTTCTTTGCTAAGCTCTACACCTTTTATTTTTAACACCAGTCCGACAGTAATTCCCATAATTGCAAAGGCCGGGCAAATTCCGATTGTGCAGGCACCGATAACAGTGCTTATAAATGCAAATTTAACAAGTTTATTTATAATTGGATTATCCATAGCTACTCCTTTATAATACCGTATTTAACAATAATTCTATTTATTTTTTTTACAAATGCTTCACCGAATAAAAACAGAAAAACAAATGTTGTAATCCCAAAAACAAGACCAAATGGTATACCCGCTGCGTAAACAGCCAAAGCTGATTTGAGAGAAAAATCAGAACTTAGCATAATCACCGAACAGCTGTCAACAATCAATCCATAAATAATAAACGTAAGAACAAATCCGATTATAGAAAGACTAAGCCTTTTTGCCCTTATTTTACTGAACACCAAACCAGAAATTAAACCTACCGTTCCCAGAGCTACCATTTGAAAAGGTGTCCATATTCCCTGTCCGAATATAAAATCTGACACAAATGCAGACATTGCACCTACAAAATAACCTCTTTTACCGCCAAGGCACACACCGCTGACGGCAACAACTGCACCAATCGGCTTAACCTGTGGAATAAGATAAAATGCAGCACGGCTGACAACGGCAATTGCTATCAAAGAGGCAATAAGCGAAATCTCTTTTGCAGATGGTTTACTCTTTTCAAAGGAAATAAAAAACGGAATCAATGATACAATTATAACCGAAGCAGCCATCAAATAGTGATTTGGATTATCACTGAAAAACTGCCAGACTGAAATACCGGCAAAGCATATAACGGCCGGAATTATTGACAAAAGCTTTTTCATAGCAAGTCCTCCGCAGATGTACAGCTTTTAAGATATTTACGTGTAATCCGTCTTATCGAGCTTGTATAAAAATTAAGTGATGACAAAACTGTTCTTCTGTCACCTGTTAAAGTAATTATTCCATCTGCCAGAAATGATACATAATCTGCAGTTTCACTGATAAAATCCATATCATGTGAAACAAAAATTATAGTTTTACCATTATCTGCAAGCGACTTCATATATAACTTCAGCATCTCCTTGTTACTGCTGTCGAGGCATTTTGACGGCTCATCAAGAAGCAGGATATCAAAATTCTGCTGACTTAAAATTGCCAAAGCAAGCTTCTGCATCTGCCCTCCGCTTAAATCATAAGGATGTTGATTAATACAGCTTTCAAGATCAAATTTTTTTGCAGTATCAATATTAATTTCTTCCCCAACGGTATCTTTTGTGAAAAGATACTTAACATTCTGCGGAAGATATGCAGGCTTTCCTTCTCTTTTGATTTTGCCGGCATAGCATTTTTTTATTCCTGCAAGGGCTTTAAGCAGTGTGGTTTTTCCGCTGCCGTTTGCACCTGCAATCGCATGAATTTTTCCTTTATACGCTTTATATGAAAGGCTGCATAATACGTCCTTTTCACGTCTTGCATATGAAAAGGTTATTTTTTTTGCCTCAAGTACGATTTTTGACTCTGCAGGATATTGAATACTCTTCTCTTTCAAAACACCTGCAAATGAAACGGCTGATTTAATTGAAAGTGGTCTTTCTTCAAAAAGAGCTGTATAGCAAGGGAAAAAATTGATTAGATTATCATTCTTAGAAATAATATCGGGTGAATCATCAGCAATAATCTTTCCACTTTCAAGCACAATAATTCTGTCACAAATATCAACAATACCATCACATTCATGACTTGAAAGAAGCACAGTTATACCAAGCTCTTCATTTATACGTTTTACAACATCAATAATCTGACGGCAAGCCTTTGGATCAAGCTGTGAAAAAGGCTCATCAAGAATAATCACATCCGCATCCGTAATCATTGATGCAGCTATCTGCACAACTGCTTTTTCACCGCCTGACAGCTTTGAAACCTCTTTATCAAGCAAATCAATAATATTGAAATAAGAGGCAATTTCACCTATTCTTAAAGCAATTTCGTTGTTCGGCATACACTTATTTTCAAGTGCAAAAGCAAGCTCTCCCCTAACCTTTTCTGCAACAAATGAAGTATCGGGATTTTGCTGAACAAAGGCAACTGATTTTGCATTTATTGTTATGTTCCCCTCAGTTTTACCTGCAGGAGTAAGCTCCTTTTTCAACATGCGAAGAAGAGTTGATTTTCCGCTGCCTGTTTTACCCATAATCAGTATCATTTCACCGCTGTTAATTTCAACACTGATACTGTCAAGAGCCATTCTGTCTGAATCAGGATATGTAAAGCTTAAATTTTCTGTTTTAAGTACAGCCATCTTAACTCCTCCCCTAAATCAATCATAACAGGAATAAATGAAAGAGATGAAAATATAATTACCGAAACGATATTGACACCTTCCACATAAATCCGCGGTTCAAAAATAAAGATAGTCTTTCCTGATGCCTTAAAAAATATCAAAGCACCGAGAAAAATCAATTCAATGGCAATCAAAACAAAATCTTTAAATGAAAAAGGATACTTTGAGTATGGTGTTCTATTATTATTAAAACCTCTGGCTTTCATGGAATCTGCAGTTTCAATACTTTCCTCCAAGGTCATGCTTATAAGTGCTGACAAATTTGAAATACCTTTTTTAATTTTGCCTTCACCATTATCAAGCAAAGCTGATGCATCATTTATTTCATCCAAATTTCGTTTCAGCCTAGGAATAAATGTAAGTATCATTGAAAAAACAAGAGAAATATTTGGAGCTTTCCTTCCAAATACTGCCAGCAATCCCTCTGAGGTAACAGCCTTGCTATAATTTGACATCCAGATAATCACTGCAGCAAACATTATTCCCTGACAAAATCCGTAAAACAAACTTTCAAGGGTGAAACTCATATCAAACAATGTAAAAATTTCTGTTACACCTGTATGAACGAACAGCATATTGAATACTGAAATCAAAACAACTAATGGAATAATAAATTTAATTAAATATAGCACTGCTTTTTTTCCGTCAATAATCAGCTTGTATACAAATGCAGATAAAAAGCTGATACAAAGGTATATCGGATTAAAAATAAGAAGAGTTGCTGTAATTTCACTTATAAAAAATAGGAGGACAGCTTTGGGGTTATATTTTGAAAATCTATCCATAGCTATCCTCCTGCACAGCCAATTAAACTATTTTAATCAGCCTAATATTCAATTCCCCTTCGTGCCTTCACTCCGACATCAAAGGGATGCTTTTCTTTAGTAATATGGCTGATATAATCAGCAATTTCAAAAAGCCTCTTACTTTTTCTATGACCTGTAATTATAAATTCAGTATCTGGCTTATTGTTGATTATTCGGATAATATCATCTTCATCAATAAAGCGGTCAAGCACATCCAAAAGCTCATCAAGAATTATTACATCACTGTCGCATTCAGACAAAAAACGTACTGCACTGTCTACCCACTTTTGATATTCTTCCTTATCAGGATTAAATGGCAGTTTACTTGGTGATGAAAAAACATTAAAAGGAAGTACAAAAAGCTCAGAAGATTTATTATCCTTCAAAAACTGCACAATGGAAACCTTTAATCCTGCACCAAAAGCTCTCATTCCTGCACCTATTGCAGAAGTGGTCTTGCCCTTTCCGTCACCGTAATAAAGCTGTATCATCGTGTACGAACCTCTTCCTTAGTCTTAAATGAATAGCCGTACTGATCAAGCATGCTCATTTTTTTGAGTGCGACCTCGCATCCTTTTGAAACACATGTAACAGGATGCGGAACAACATTTACATCTATACGCAGAGCTTCACTAAGCATAGTATCCATACCGTATAGCTGAGCAGAACCGCCTGAAAGAAGCAAATTACCGTTAGTAACATCGCTTACAAGCTGAGGTGATGTATGCTCAATAATAGATTTAGCTGTGCTTATGATTTTATTAAGCTCATCCTGCAGGCATGCACAAATTTCATTACCTGTAACCTCAATTGTTTTTGGTAATCCTGAAACAGAATTTCTGCCCTTTATTTCCATGGTAATATCATTTTCACGCTCAACTGCACATCCGATATTCTTTTTTATTTCTTCAGCAGTTCTCAATCCGATATAAAGGTCATAATTATCTCTCACATATCTTATAATAGCCTCGTCAAAGCTGTCACCCGCTGTTTTAATTGTTTCAAATCTATTCATAGAGCCCTGACTGACTATTGCCATATCAGTTGTTCCTGCACCTATATTAATAACAAATACACCGGCAGGATTAAGCGGATCAACTCCCGATCCAAAGGCAGCGCAAATAGGTTCTTCTATAAGGCAAACTGACCTTGCCCCTGCTGAAATAATTGCAGAAATCAAAGTACGTTTTTCAACATCAGTACTTACTGACGGCATCGCAGCCACAACTCTTGGCTTAAAAATACTTTTCTTAAGCACCTTGTTCATAAAGCTTCTTATCATTTGGCATGCTAGGGAATAGTTACCTACTGCACCGTTTACAATAGGCTGAATAACCTTAATTCCCTGAGGCTCTCTTCCCTGAAGATAGTAAGCTCTTTTACCCGCGTATATTATTTTTTCTTTTTCTTCATCATATGCCACAAAGGCAGGCTCTTCCAGCACAACGCCCTTACCGACAACCGATATGATAACGGAGCTTGTACCGAAATCAATACCTAAATCATAACCAAACATAAAAACATCCTTTAAATTCTATAAAAGTATGTTACTTTAAAAGTATCTTATTGTCAAGAAAATACAAAATAATTAAAATTTTATTCACAGCAAATCATGCAAATGGATTATCTGTGTCTTTATTAAGAAAGTGAAGTAACGCACTGTAGCGTCTGCTTTTTTTATCATTATCAACCATAGCCTTTACTGAGCCTGTGTTTCCAACAATTACAAGAAGATTTTTTGCTCTTGTCAACGCAGTATAAAACAAATTTCTGTATGCCAGCTTTGGCGGTGTGCTTATGGTCGGAAGAACAACTACATTAAACTCACTGCCCTGACTTTTATGTACTGTCATAGCATAAGCAAGCTCAAGCTCTTTGGCATTTTCAATACTGTACATAGCTTCCCTGTCATCATATTTTACATTTATAATATCATTTGCTCTGTCAATATGAGTAAGCATGCCGATATCACCGTTAAAGACTCCTGTTCCGTTTTCATCATTCTTAAACCAAGGCACATCATAATTATTCTTTATCTGCATAACCTTGTCACCCTCACGAAGAATATATCCACGATTTTTCAACTCCGTTTTATCACGTGACGGCGGATTGAGCTTTTCCTGAAGCATTGCATTAAGTGTTTCGGTACCAACATCACCCTTTCTGCTGGGACAAAGCACCTGAATATCATTCACAGGATCATATCCATAGCCTGCAGGCAGACGCTTAGTAACAAGATTTACGATCTTTCTTGGTGCATTATATCTTGAATCCTCGTTCAGCAAAAAGAAATCAGAATCCGGATTACTGTTATCAAATTCAGGCATTATACCATTTACAACTCTGTGAGCATTTGATACGATTTTACTTTCCATTGCCTGACGGAAAATCCTGTCAAGACTTACAACGCTAATCAAATTGCTTTTAATTAAGTCTGCAAGTACATTTCCTGCTCCTACAGGCGGAAGCTGATCCTTATCACCGACCATTATCAGCCTGCACTTAAGAGGCAGTGCATCAAGCAGAGCAGAAAAAATAGTGACATCCACCATAGAAAGCTCATCAACAATTACTGCATCGCATTCCAATGGATTTCTTAGATTATGGCAAAAACTGGGCTCATTAGAATTCTCTTTATATTCAACCTCAAGAAGCCGGTGAATAGTTTTTGCCTCATATCCGGTCAATTCTGTCATACGCTTAGCAGCTCTTCCTGTTGGTGCTGCAAGTGCAACATCAAGACCTCTGTTTTTCATGAGAGTTATAATACCCTTAACTGTAGTAGTTTTACCTGTTCCTGGTCCGCCTGTTAATATAAGAATACCTTTATTAACTGCAATCTCTATTGCTTCACGCTGTTTATCATCAAATTTTATATCATTACTTTGCTCAAATGTATATATTTCGCTTTGAGATATCGGACTTTCATTAGGCGGAAAATGAAGCATTATCTGCAGTCTTTCTGCTATAGTTGACTCAGCCCTGTAAATTTCAGGTAAAAATAAAAATTCTTTTCCGTCAATATCCTCCTGCACAAGCTGATGTGCCTCAATAGCATTGTCAATTGCAATTTCAACATCATCCTCACTGCAATCCAGCAATGACAAGGCAGGCTTAATCATACTTTTTCTCGGCAAACAGGTATGACCATTATTAAGATTATGCCTTACCACATAAACAATACCTGCCTGACTGCGATAGTCAAATAACGGCTCCTCACTAAGATTAAAAGCAATTTCATCGGCACGTTCAAAAGTAAAGCCATTGCTTTGAGATACAAAGGCATAAGGATTTTCTTTAATTATATCGAGTGCATTGGCTTTGTACAGATTGTAGGCATCAAAGGCTTCCTGCTGACTCAGTCCTATTTCAGCCAGTCCGTTCATAACATCTCTTGCCGCAAACTGCAATTTGAAATCCTGACTTATCTTTTTTGCCTTTGCCTTATTTATGCCCTTAATTTCAGCTAATCTTTCAGGCTCATTCTCAATAACATTAAACGTATCAGCACCAAAGGTTTCAACAATTTTTGTGGCTGTTGCCTCTCTGACACCCTTTATTATTCCTGCCGACAAAAAGCGAAGCATACCGGATGTATCTGCAGGAAGAGTGCGCTGCAGGCGAACTGCCTTAAACTGCCTGCCGAAAGTTTGGTGGATAGTCCATTCTCCTTGAAAAACCACCTCTTCACCAATCATTATAGTGCCTAGTGTTCCGACAACAGTTACATATTCATCACCTGCATCAACCTCAGCCACTGCAAATCCCGTTGACTCGTTTTGAAAGGTTATATCTTCAATTCTACCTGTTAAGTTTTCTAATTCCTCTGCCATATTTTTCACCATAAAATAATTTATATAAATTATATCACAAAAGATAAAAAAATAACAGACTAAATAAATTCTTTACAAAGCCCCAATAATAAAGTACAATCAAATTAAAAGGAGGCTTTGACTATGAACCGTCAAAACGAAATAACCGAAAGACAACCATTATTGAATCCCGATGGCTCATTAAATAATCCGGGATGGTGCAGACGCAATCTTTATGAATATAACAGAGATTATATTTCTGCATCAATCATGCGCCTTAAAGAATGGGATTTTTATCAGATTTGCGACGGAAACAAAATGGTACAAATCAATTTCTTTAACATTTCTCTGGCATCCTGTGCAACCTTTGGATATGTAGACTTAAAAACTGGCGAAAAATTTGACTGCATGGCAGTTGAACTTTTTACACCAAACAAAAACAGAATGAATATCAATGGTGATAAAGCAAATTATTTTAAATATCAAAAAGGAAGTACAAAACTTATATATGATATAAAAGAAAACGGCGGTAAGCTAATCTTTGAAAGAAAAAGCAAAGGTAAAAAAATCAAAGCAGAATTTTCATTTATGAAAATGGAAAATCACGAAAGTATTACTATTGCAACACCTTTTAAAGAACAAGGACATTTCTTTTATACCAACAAAATAAATTGTCTAAACACTGAAGGCTCGGTTTCAATTGGTGAAAAAAACATAAGTTTTTCAAAGGACAACACTTTTACCGTACTTGACTGGGGCAGAGGTGTGTGGCCCTACTCAAATATGTGGTACTGGGCAAACGGCAGTACATTTATAGACAATAAAATTTTCGGATTTGAATTAACATGGGGATTTGGAAACACAGAAGATGCTACTGAAACAGCATTGTTTTATGACGGAAAATGCCATAAAATCGGTGAAGTGTATCTGGTTGATGATCCTGAAAAAAACTCAAATTGGATGAAACCATGGCATTTTAAAGACAAGGATGGCCGTCTTGATCTTATAATGACACCGTTTTATGATAATTATTCAAATCTTATGCCGCTTAATATCTTTGGTATGAAAACACATCAGGTTCATGGTTTGTTTAACGGCAATGTTACTCTTGATGACGGAACTAAGCTCGAAATTAAAGATATGTATGCATTCTGCGAAAAGGTTTATAATAAATGGTAAATACATATAACCGAATAAGAGTCTGGCGTTTAGCCTGACTCTTGATTAGATATCAAAAAGCACTCTTAGCCATAAAAGTTAAGAGTGCTTTTCTTCTATAAAATAGTTTTCAGTTCATTAAGATTACTGATTACAAAATCAGGATTGCAGCTATCACTTATAATTTCCTGATATTTACCGAAGCCTTGCTTAATCCATACAGTTTTCATACCTAAACTTTTTGCAGGCAAAATATCATTATCAATTCTATCACCTATCATTACGCTTTCCTGAGGTGAAGCATCTGTCTCACTCAATGCATACTTAAATATTCTTACATCAGGCTTTGCAATTCTCAATTCAGCTGAGGCAAATACTGCATCGATAAAGCAATCTATTTCCCAGTTTTTAATTCTTTCTTCACTGCCTTTAAGCTGATTAGCAATAATACCTATTTTATACTTTTTATGCAAGTATTTTAAAATATCATAAGTATCTTCATAAAGCCTTTCTAACTCTTTAGGATATTTGGAAATGTTGCTTAAGGCAAGTGCTTTTACCGCTGTAGGATATGGCTGCATAAATGACCTTGAAGCTTTTATCATTTCATTATACAAATCATCATAGGTTATACCGGAATTTAGATTAACCGTATTAATAATTCGTTGCTTATGTGCATCATCCTCATTAATAAGCGTAGCACCTAAATCAAAAAATAACCATTTAATATTATTCACAATCAATCACCAACTAATAATAAAATCTTTAATTTTTGCTTTAACTTAACATTTAAAATCACTCAATTAAACACTATTTTATATCAGAAACTAGAAAAAAGAAAGAGCAGGCCCAAAGACCTGCTCAATTTTGAAGTATTATAGATTACTCGTTGATAGCTGTAACAACGCCTGAACCTACTGTTCTACCACCCTCACGGATAGCGAAACGAAGACCTTCTTCAATAGCGATTGGAGTAATAAGCTCAACGTTCATTACTACGTTATCGCCAGGCATACACATCTCTGTGCCTTCTGGAAGAGTAATAACACCTGTTACGTCAGTTGTTCTGAAATAGAACTGTGGACGATAGTTGTTGAAGAAAGGAGTATGACGGCCACCTTCGTCCTTAGAAAGAACATAAACCTGACCTGAGAACTTTGTGTGTGGATTGATTGAACCAGGAGCTGCAAGAACCTGACCTCTTTCGATATCAGATCTCTGAACACCACGGAGAAGACAACCAATGTTGTCACCAGCCTCAGCATAGTCAAGAATCTTACGGAACATCTCAATACCAGTACATACTGTTGAGCTTGTTTCCTCGTGGAGACCAACCATCTCTACTGTATCATTTGTCTTTAACTGACCACGCTCTACTCTACCTGTAGCAACTGTACCACGACCAGTGATTGTGAATACGTCCTCAACAGGCATAAGGAAAGGAAGGTCTGCCTTACGGTCTGGAGTTGGGATATACTCATCAACTGCATCCATAAGCTCACCAATGCAAGCACAAGCAGGATCATCATTTGATGCAGCCTCAAGAGCCTTAAGAGCTGAACCCTTAATGATTGGGCATTCGTCATCAAATTCGTAATCAGCGAGTGTCTCACGGATTTCCATTTCTACGAGCTCAAGAAGCTCTTCGTCGTCTACCTGGTCAGTCTTGTTCATGAATACGATGATTGCTGGAACGCCAACCTGACGAGCAAGGAGAAGGTGCTCCTTAGTCTGAGCCATAGGACCATCTGTTGAAGCGATTACAAGGATAGCACCGTCCATCTGAGCAGCACCGGTAATCATGTTCTTAATATAGTCAGCATGGCCTGGGCAGTCAACGTGAGCATAGTGACGGTTGTCAGTCTCATACTCTACGTGAGCTGTGTTGATTGTGATACCACGCTCTCTCTCTTCAGGAGCCTTATCGATATCAGCATAGTCTTCAAACTTTGCATAGCCCTTGTTAGCGAGATACTTTGTGATAGCAGCAGTAAGAGTTGTCTTACCATGGTCAACGTGACCGATTGTACCAATATTTACATGTGGCTTGGTACGATTAAAATGTTCTTTTGCCATTGGAATTTCCTCCTTAAAATTTACAATAGTAAAATTGTCACTGATATTTTACCAAATAGCTAATAAAATATCAAGAGTTTTTATAAAATTAATGCTTTGTTATTAGTCTTTCTTAGCTCTTTCGCTGATAATGCTTTCGCTAATTGACTTTGGAACAGGCTCATAGCCATCTGGTTCCATTGTGTACTGGCCACGTCCCTGAGTCTTAGAACGAAGATCATTTACGTAACCGAACATCTCTGAGAGAGGAACTCTTGCATTAACCTGCTTAGCACCTGCTCTGTCTTCCATACCCTGAATCTGTCCGCGGCGAGAGTTAAGGTCACCGATAACATCACCCATATACTCTTCAGGAACAATAACTGTTACCTTCATCATAGGCTCAAGGATGATTGGGTTTGCACCCTTTGCAGCATCTTTAAATGCCATAGAACCTGCAATCTTAAATGCCATTTCAGATGAGTCAACTTCATGATAAGAACCATCGTAAAGCTCAACTCTAACGTCAACAACGTTGTAACCAGCAAGGATACCGCTCTTCATAGCACCCTGAATACCGTTATCAACCGCTGGAATGTATTCCTTAGGAATAGCACCGCCGACAATCTGATTAACGAATTCGTAACCTTTACCGATTCCGTTTTCATCAAGGTTAGGCATAATACGAATCTTAACGTGACCGTACTGACCTGAACCACCTGACTGTCTCTTATACTTAAGATCTGACTGGCCGTTGCCCTGGATTGTTTCTTTATAAGCAACCTGAGGAGCACCAACATTAGCCTCTACCTTGTATTCACGAAGAAGTCTGTCAACAATAATTTCAAGGTGAAGCTCACCCATACCGGCAATAATTGTCTGACCTGTCTCTTCATCGGTATATGCTTTGAAAGTTGGATCTTCTTCTGCAAGCTTTGAAAGACCAATACCCATCTTTTCCTGACCTGCTTTTGTTTTAGGCTCAATAGCAACACGAATAACAGGCTCCGGGAAATTCATTGATTCAAGAATGATTGGGTGAGCCTCGTCGCAAAGAGTATCACCTGTAGTTGTATTCTTAAGACCAACTGCCGCAGCGATATCACCAGCATAACATACCGGAATATCTTCTCTGTGGTTAGCATGCATCTGAAGAATTCTACCCATTCTTTCTTTGTTATCTTTAACTGAATTGTAGCAAGGTGTACCTGCTTCAATTGATCCTGAATATACACGGAAGAAACAAATCTTACCAACGAATGGGTCAGTTGCAATCTTAAATGCAAGAGCTGCAAATGGCTCATCATCAGAAGAATGACGATATTCCTCCTCTTCAGTGTCAGGATTTACACCCTTAATTGACTCTACGTCTGTTGGTGCAGGCATATAGTCAACAATAGCATCAAGAAGCGGCTGAACACCCATGTTACGATAAGAAGTACCGCAGCATACAGGAACCATATCATTGGCAATAGTAGACTTACGGATAACGTTTTTAATCTCATCAACAGAAATAGCGTCTTCGCCTTCTTCAAAATACTTCTCCATAAGCTCTTCGTCCTGTTCTGCAACATGCTCGATAAGCTCTGTTCTGTATTTTGCTGCTAATTCTTTCATATCATCAGGGATTTCTCTAACCTCAAACTTCATACCCTTTTCCTTTGCAGGATCAATATAAATAATAGCATGATTTTCAACAAGGTCAATGATACCCTCAAAAGTATCCTCACTTCCGATTGGAAGCTGGATTGGAAGAGCATTACATTTGAAACGGTCTTTTACCATATCAAGTGCTCTGTAGAAATCAGCACCCATAATATCCATCTTGTTTACATAGATCATTCTAGGTACTTTATATTCGTCAGCCTGTCTCCAAACAGTTTCTGACTGTGGCTCAACACCGCCCTTTGCACAAAGAACTGTAACTGAACCGTCAAGTACACGAAGTGAACGCTGAACCTCTACTGTGAAGTCAACGTGACCGGGTGTATCAATAATATTGATTCTATGGTCTTTCCAAAAGCAAGTTGTTGCAGCAGATGTGATTGTGATACCACGCTCCTGCTCCTGCTCCATCCAGTCCATTGTTGCAGCACCATCATGAGTCTCACCAATCTTATGATTGATACCTGTATAATACAGAATACGCTCTGTGGTAGTTGTTTTACCTGCATCAATATGAGCCATAATACCAATATTTCTTGTCATTTCAAGAGATACTTTTCTTGGCATAATATCCTCCTATTAATATCTGAAATGAGCAAATGCTTTGTTTGCTTCTGCCATCTTATGTGTATCGTCGCACTTTTTAACTGCACCGCCGGTCTTATTAACAGCGTCCATAATCTCTGCAGCAAGGCGCTCCTTCATGGTTCTCTCTGAACGCTGACGAGCGTAGAGAGTAATCCAACGAAGACCAAGTGTCTGTCTTCTTTCAGGACGAACCTCGAGCGGTACCTGATAAGTAGCACCACCGATACGACGAGCCTTTACCTCAAGTACAGGCATTACATTTTCCATTGCAGCTTCAAAAGCTTCAAGTGGTTCAGTGCCTGTCTTTTCTTTAACGATGTCAAATGCTCCGTAAACGATTTTCTGAGCGACACCCTTTTTTCCATCAAGCATAATGTTATTAATGAGTCTAGTTACAAGCTTTGAGTTGTACATAGGATCAGGTAAAACATCACGCTTAGCGATTTGACCTCTTCTTGGCATCTCGCTTCCCTCCTTCATTAATATTTATGAGTTCATAGGTACTCGGTTTTTCCGTGGAGTCAACAAAAGATCATATACGCATTTATATATAGGTATATAAACTATTGTTTGTCCAAAAGAAAATGGCTTACTTCTTAGCAGCCTTTGGTCTCTTTGCACCATACTTTGAACGGCTTTGCATTCTTCCGTTTACACCCTGAGTATCAAGAGTACCACGGATGATGTGGTAACGTACACCAGGTAAGTCCTTAACTCTGCCGCCACGAATCATAACTACAGAGTGCTCCTGAAGGTTATGACCAACGCCCGGAATGTATGCAGAAACTTCAATACCGTTTGTAAGACGAACTCTGGCAATCTTACGAAGAGCTGAGTTAGGCTTTTTAGGTGTTGCTGTCTTTACTGCTGTACAAACGCCGCGCTTCTGTGGTGAGCTGTTATCTGTCATAACATTCTTCTTTGTGTTAAGTCCCTTAAGAAGAGCAGGTGCTTTAGCCTTTTTCTCTACGGTCTTACGACCTGTTCTTACGAGTTGGTTAAAGGTAGGCAATAGTTTATCTCCTTTCAAATTTATTTACACATATATAATTATGTGCATAATTCATACAATAAAAAATAATTATTGTATCAATTAAACACATATCTGCGGACAGAGCAAAGTCTGCCCGCAAAACTGTGTATTTTAACAAATATTAAGTGCTTTATTTGGATAAAATCACCAAACTCGGCATTTACCAAATCAACATTATAAACTAATTCATATTATTTGTCAATAGTTCCTGCAATTGTTCAAGATTAATTATTTCTTCGCTTCCCTCAGCTGAAAAATAGCTTGGAACAACATCAACATCTCTGAATACATCCATACCTGTACCGGCAGGAACAAGCTTACCGATAATAACATTTTCCTTAAGACCGATAAGCGGATCACTCTTACCTTTGATTGCTGCATCAGTAAGAACTCTTGTTGTTTCCTGGAAGGAAGCAGCTGAAAGGAATGAATCCGTTGCAAGAGAAGCCTTTGTAATACCCATAAGAATAGGAATGTAAGTTGCCTTCTTAAGCTCGGTTTCACCAGCCTTGATTCTTGCATCAATAAGTCTGTTTGCTTCATCAACAGCAAATACATCAACCATCGTGCCTGCAACAAGATCAGTATCACCGGCATCATCGACAGTACATTTCTTAAGCATCTGACGAACAATAACCTCAATGTGCTTATCGTTGATATCAACACCCTGAGTACGATATGCAAACTGAACTTCTTTGATAAGGTAATTATAAACTGCCTCTTCACCAAGAATTGCAAGAACATCATGAGGATTCTTGGCACCAAGAGTAATAGGATCACCCTTCATGATATGTGCACCGTCAACAATATTATCGCACTTTCTCAAGCCATAAGGAATAAGATACTTTCTTTCTTCGCCTGTTTCCTTATTAAATACAACAACATGCTCACTCTTTTTGATTTCTTCAATCATGATGTCACCCTCAATTTCAGAGAGGATAGCAAGCTGTTTCGGCTTTCTTGCTTCAAAGAGCTCTTCAACTCTTGGAAGACCTTGTGTAATATCGTTACCTCCGGCAACACCACCGGTATGGAATGTTCTCATTGTAAGCTGAGTACCCGGCTCACCGATAGACTGTGCAGCAATGATACCAACGGCCTCACCAACCTGAACAGGCTCATTGAATGCAAGATTTGAACCATAACACTTACGGCAAACACCATGTTTTGACTTACAAGTAATGAGAGAACGAATTTTAACTGAAGTAATACCTGCAGCTTCAATACGGTTAGCATCTTCTACTGTCATAAGCTTATCAGTTTCAACAAGAACCTCACCTGTATTAGGATCAATAACAGGCTCAAGTGCATATCTGCCGATAAGTCTTTCAGCAAGAGATTCTAAGGTACGCTCTTCATCCATTATCTTGGTTACAACTATACCGTCATGACAGCCACAGTCATCATCACGAATAATAACATCCTGTGATACGTCAACAAGACGACGTGTAAGGTAACCTGAGTCAGCAGTACGAAGCGCTGTATCAGCAAGACCTTTACGAGCACCACGAGAAGAAATGAAGTATTCAAGAATATTAAGGCCTTCACGGTAATTAGCACGAATAGGTACTTCGATTGTCTTACCTGCTGTATTTGCGATAAGACCTCTCATGCCGGCAAGCTGACGAAGCTGTGAAGTACTACCACGAGCACCGGAGTCTACCATCATGTGAATTGGGTTATGTGCACCATCAAAGTTACCTGTAAGTTCATTTGATACCTTATCAGTACATTCACTCCATGCCTTGATTACGGCCTCACTACGCTCTTCGTTGGAGATTTCACCGTAGTTATAGTGATATGTGATTTCGTCAACTTTCTTTTCTGTTTCAGCAAGAAATTCTTTCTTCTTTTCAGGAATTAAAGCGTCACATACAGCAACAGTTGTACCTGATACTGTTGAATACTTATATCCCTGAGCCTTAAGATTATCAAGCAATACAGATGCAATTGAAATGCCGTGAACATTGATACATTTTTCTGCTATCTGACCAAGCTTTTTCTTATCAACAACAAATGATACTTCAAGATCAAATGCAGTATCAGGATTTGTTCTGTCAACGAAACCAAGATCCTGAGGAACAGGATTATTAAAAATAATTCTGCCGATTGTTGTAACAATAACAGCACTCTTTGTTTCGCCGTCAAACTCCTTAGTTACACGGATTTTAGCTGGTGAATGGATACCAAGAGAACCCTCCTGATAAGCCATCATAGCCTCATCCTTATCTCTGTAAATTTTAAATGAACGATAAATTCCGCTTTTTTCAGCAAGCTCTTCATCTGAAGCATTGCAGAGAAGCTTCGGAATAATATCCTTTCTTTCATTGCCAATGCCGTTGTCTTTAGCAACAGCAATAGCCTCGTCAAGACTTAATTCCTTTGTTCTTGCCTCATCTGCAAAGAATTTAGGACATCCCGGCTCACCTTCTTTAATCATAGTAAGATAGTATGAACCGATAACCATATCCTGTGTAGGAACAGCAACAGGCTTACCATCAGATGGTTTGAGAAGGTTATTTGCAGCAAGCATGAGCATTCTTGCTTCTGCCTGTGCTTCAGCAGAAAGAGGTACATGAACAGCCATCTGGTCACCATCGAAGTCAGCGTTGAACGCAGAACATGACAGCGGATGAAGCTTGATTGCTCTACCCTCTACCAGCACAGGCTCAAATGCCTGAATACCAAGTCTGTGAAGAGTGGGGGCACGGTTAAGCATAACAGGATGATCTTTGATTACAACTTCAAGGCAATCCCAAACCTTAGGATCTTGTGCCTTTTCAACCATCTTTCTTGCCTGCTTAATATTTGAAGCTACACCTGTTTCAACAAGTCTCTTCATAACAAAAGGCTTGAACAGCTCAATTGCCATTTCTTTAGGGAGACCGCACTGATGCATTTTAAGCTCAGGACCTACAACGATAACTGAACGTCCTGAATAGTCAACACGCTTACCAAGAAGGTTTTGACGGAAACGTCCCTGCTTACCCTTAAGCATATCTGAAAGAGACTTGAGAGGTCTGTTGTTAGGACCGGTAACAGGTCTGCCGCGTCTGCCATTATCAATAAGAGCATCTACTGATTCCTGAAGCATTCTCTTCTCATTTCTTACAATGATTTCAGGTGCACCAAGCTCAAGCAATCTCTTAAGTCTGTTATTACGGTTAATTACACGTCTGTAAAGATCATTAAGATCTGATGTAGCAAATCTGCCGCCGTCAAGCTGTACCATTGGTCTGATATCAGGAGGAATTACAGGAATAACATCCATAATCATCCATTCGAGCTTGTTTCCGCTGTTATAGAACGCATCTACAACATCAAGTCTCTTAAGAATTCTTACTCTTTTCTGACCTGTTGCACTTTCAAGCTCTTCGGCAAGCTCAGCACGAAGCTGACCGACATCGATACCCTGCAAAAGCTCTTTAATAGCTTCCGCACCCATACCTGCCTTAAAATCATCTTCGTATCTTTCACGCATTTCCTGATATTCTTTCTCGTTGAGAATCTGCATTTTCTCAAGAGGTGTATCACCTGGATCTGTTACGATATAAAGTGCAAAATAAAGCACCTTTTCAAGATATCTCGGACTTATATCAAGAACTAAACCAAGTCTGCTTGGAATACCCTTGAAATACCAGATATGTGAAACGGGAGCAGCAAGCTCAATATGTCCCATTCTCTCACGGCGAACTTTCGCCTTTGTAATTTCAACGCCGCACTTTTCGCAAACCTTGCCCTTATAGCGAACTCTTTTATATTTACCGCAGTGACACTCCCAGTCCTTCATAGGACCAAAAATTCTTTCGCAGAAGAGACCGTCACGCTCCGGTTTAAGTGTTCTGTAGTTGATTGTTTCAGGCTTCGTTACCTCGCCGTAAGACCATTCGCGAATCTGCTCAGGTGAGGCAAGCCCGATTTTTATTGAACTGAATTCATTTTCATAATTATCCATATGGAAGCGCTCCTTTTCATACTAATTTATATTGGAAGTCATATTCAGATTAATCTTCGTCTGCATAATCGCTTTCATCAGCAAACAAATCTTCAAACATATCTGTTGGACCTGCTTCCTCTGCTGCATCGTCAATATTCTCAACTCCGTAGCCTTCCTGACCTTCAAAATCATTTACTGTAGTGAATGCTTGTTCATCTATAGGCTGAATGCCTGTTCCATCGTCAAGATCCTGCTTAAGCTCAACCTCATTGCCGTCTTTATCAAGTACCTTGGTGTCAAGACCAAGAGCCTGAAGCTCTTTAAAGAGTACCTTGAATGACTCAGGAGTACCTGCAGTCGGAATATTTTCGCCTTTTACGATTGATTCATAGGTACGAACACGTCCAACAACGTCATCTGACTTGATTGTAATGATTTCCTGAAGTGTGTAAGCAGCACCGTATGCTTCAAGAGCCCAAACTTCCATCTCACCAAAACGCTGACCGCCGAACTGAGCTTTACCACCGAGCGGCTGCTGAGTTACAAGACTGTAAGGTCCTGTTGAACGAGCATGAATCTTATCATCAACAAGGTGGTGGAGCTTAAGGAAGTACATATAACCAACTGTAATTCTATTATCGAATTTCTCACCTGTACGTCCGTCAATAAGCTCTGTCTTACCGTCAAATACCTTGTTACCGTTTTCATCAACATAATATCCGATATTAGCAAGCTCGAGACAATCTCTGATATCCTGCTCATGAGCACCATCGAATACAGGTGTCATCATTTTCCATCCAAGTGCCATAGCTGCATAGCCAAGATGAACTTCAAGCACCTGACCGATGTTCATACGTGAAGGTACACCAAGAGGATTAAGAACAATATCAAGCGGTCTGCCGTCAGGAAGGAATGGCATATCCTCCTGAGGAAGAATTCTTGAAACAACACCCTTGTTACCATGGCGGCCGGCCATCTTATCGCCAACCTGAATCTTACGCTTCTGAGCAATGTAAACTCTTACTACCTTATTTACACCAGGAGAAAGCTCATCACTGTTAGCTCTTGTAAATACTTTAACATCTACAACAATACCATAAGCACCATGAGGAACACGCATTGAAGTATCTCTTACTTCCCTTGCCTTTTCACCGAAAATAGCACGAAGAAGTCTTTCCTCTGCTGTAAGCTCTGTTTCACCCTTTGGTGTAACCTTACCTACAAGAATATCACCTGAATGTACCTCTGCACCGACACGAATAATACCGTCTTCATCAAGATCCTTAAGCACATCATCACCGATATTAGGAATATCTCTTGTGATTTCCTCAGGACCAAGCTTGGTATCACGAGCTTCACTTTCGTATTCTTCAATATGAATTGATGTATAAACATCATCTCTTACAATCTTTTCATTGATAAGAACAGCATCCTCGTAGTTATAGCCTTCCCATGTCATGAAGCCTATAAGTGCATTCTTACCAAGAGAAATTTCACCATTGCAGGTTGCAGGACCATCGGCAATTACCTGACCATCCTTAATTTCCTGATGAAGTGAAACTATAGGACGCTGATTTATACATGTTCCCTGGTTAGAGCCTGAGAACTTAACGAGCTCGTACTTGTCAACCTCATTGTCCTTTGTAGTAATTTCAATATTTTTAGCATCAACTGCTGTTACAATACCGCCGCGTTTAGCAATAACAACAACTCCTGAGTCGTATGCAGCCTTGTATTCCATACCTGTACCGACAACCGGAGCAACAGTCTTAAGAAGAGGAACTGCCTGACGCTGCATATTAGCACCCATAAGAGCACGGTTAGCGTCATCGTTTTCAAGGAAAGGAATCATTGCAGTAGCAACAGATACAACCATCTTAGGTGATACATCCATGTAGTCAACCTTTTCGGGAGGAAGAGTCATAAATTCATCACGGTATCTGCAGGTTACTCTATTGTTTTCAAATCTGCCGTTTTCATCAAGAGGCTCATTAGCCTGTGCAACAACATAGTTATCCTCAACATCAGCAGTCATATATACAACTTCGTCTGTTACACGTCCTGTATTTTTATCAACCTTACGATATGGTGCTTCAATAAAGCCGTATTCATTCAGTCGGCTGTAGCAAGCAAGATATGAAATCAAGCCGATGTTAGGACCTTCAGGAGTTTCGATAGGACACATACGTCCATAGTGTGTATAGTGAACATCTCGTACCTCGAATCCTGCACGGTCTCTTGAAAGACCACCGGGACCAAGAGCAGACAATCTTCTTTTATGTGTAAGCTCTGCAAGCGGATTATTCTGGTCCATAAACTGAGAAAGAGGTGAAGAACCAAAGAATTCTTTTATAGCAGCTACTACAGGTCTAATGTTAATAAGAGCCTGCGGAGTAATTGCCTCCTCTGCGTCCTGAGCCTGTAAAGTCATACGCTCACGGATAACCCTCTCCATTCTTGTAAAACCAATTCTGAACTGATTTTGGAGGAGCTCGCCTACTGCACGGATTCTTCTGTTGCCGAGGTGGTCGATATCATCGAGAGAACCAACACCGTTAGCAAGGTTAAGAAGATATGATACAGTAGCAAATATATCATCAACAACTATGTGCTTTGGAATAAGATCATCAACATGGAGCTTTATTTCTTCAACAAGAGCATCCTGATCATCGCCGCATTTTTCAAGAATTTCAGCAAGTGCTCTGTAAGAAACCTTTTCGTTAATACCATATGGCTTGCAGTCAAAATCAACATAGCAGTTAATATCAACCATACCGTTAGAAACGATTTTTATTTCCTTGCCGTCAACATCAACAAACGCTTCCATGACACCTGTATTTTCAATTTCAGCAGCTCTTTCTGCAGAAATCTTTTCACCTGCATCTGCAAGGAATTCACCCTGTGGTGAAATAATAGGCTGAGTAAGCACCTGACCTGCAAGTCTGTCACTGATGCCAAGCTTTTTATTATACTTGTATCTGCCGACTCTTGAAAGATCATAGCGATGAGCATCAAAGAAAAGATTTTTTATATGCTCCTGAGCAGTTTCAACTGTAGGAGGTTCGCCCGGACGAAGTCTCTTGTAAACCTCAAGAAGAGCCTCTTCTGTATTCTTTGTAGTATCTTTATCAATTGTTGCAAGAATTCTTTCATCCTCACCAAAGAAATCAACAATTTCAGAATCCTTTCCGAGACCTAAAGCTCTGAGGAAGGTTGTGATAAAGATTTTTCTGTTTTTATCAATTCTTACATAGAAAAGATCGTTAATATCAGTCTCATACTCCAGCCAAGCACCTCGGTTAGGAATTACAGTATTCTTAAATAATTCCTTACCGGTCTTGTCATGCTCCATATTGTAATAAACACCCGGAGAACGAACGAGCTGAGAAACAATACATCTTTCTGCACCGTTAATTACGAATGTACCGGCGTCAGTCATCCAAGGAAAGTCACCCATAAAGATAGTGTTTTCCTTAACCTCACCTGTTTCTTTATTTTGAAGTCTTGCTCTGACCTTCAAAGGCTTTGCGTATGTTACGTCACGTGCCTTACATTGTGCAATTGTGTATTTTGGTTCATCATCCATAGAATAGTCAATGAAATCAAGCACAAGATTTCCTGTGTAATCAGAAATAGAACCAATATCTCTGAATACTTCCTTAAGACCTTCATCGAGGAACCATTGGTAAGAACTTTTCTGCACCTCAATAAGATTAGGCATCTGCATAACCTCTTCGATTTTGGCAAAGTTCTTTCGTGTAGTAGTACCTAACTGGGTATCCTTCACATTTACCATATTGAGAGTCACTCCAATCCATAGTTTTTTCAACAGATTTCAGCATAAATTACCGATATCATACAGCAAATTGCAGTATCGGTAAAATATGGCATAGTTAGCCTTAAACACTAATAATCCATTATAATGCAGATATAATATTACTTTATAATAATAAAGTCAAGTATTTTTTATAAATATTTTTAAAAATTTAAATGTTTTTCCATTTTTGAATCAAATTTCGACAGCTAGAACACTAAAATTTTTATACCACGCTTCCTTGTGTTCTACGTTTTGTTACTAATTTAATAAAATTCTAATAAAATTCTGTATTTAATTGATTTAGCATAAAATATTTGCTATAATGCTAAGCGGTGAAATAATAATGAAAAGAATTATAAAAATTATATCTATTATATTATGTGTATCTCTTTTAAGCACCTTATTTTCCAGCTGCTCAAAGGAAGAAAAGGCCATTGACTTTATATATCCTTTTAATTGCGATATTGTCAGCTTTGATCCTCAGATTGCTTCTACAGCTGACGAATTTCTTGTTATTGAAAATTGCTTTGAAGGACTTGTCAGGGTAAATGATGATGGAAAGGTTCAGGCCGGCGTTGCAGAAAGTTGGAGCATCAGCGACGATGGACTTGTATACACCTTCCAGTTAAGAAAAGGTGCAAAATGGCGTGTGCTTGGAAAAGACGAAGAAACTCTTACAAAGGCACAGGAGCTTATGGGTAAGGATTTTAACCCTGATATAACTGCTGATGACTTTGTTTTTGCACTGCAAAGAGCTGTAATGCCGATTACCGACTGCCCCCTGTTTTCATCTGTTTCTTCAATAGTGAATGCAGTAAAAATACATAGCGGAAAACTTAATGCAAACAAACTTGGTATAAAAGCTATTGATAATTATACACTTGAAATCAGGCTCTCAAATCCTGATGATAGCTTCATGACCACGTTATCAACTGCTGTGGCAATGCCATGTAACAGGGATTACTTTGAAGCAACAAAAGGACGATACGGACTTGGTCTTGATTACACAATATTTAATGGTCAGTTTTATGTAAGTTCAATTCTTGAAGCATCATACATTTTAAAGAACAATGAACAATATATTGGGGAATATCCATCAAAAGTCAGTGATATTACGCTCAAATTTATCACTGAAGAAAGTGACATTCCAAAAAATCTTAAGAGCGGCTATTATGACAGTGCATATATTAGCGGAAGTGACTATGAAAAACTTGGCAGCAGCGGTATAACTGCAGTCCCCTATTCTAACAAAACATGGGCATTTCTTCTTAACAAAAACAGGCAGATTTTATCAAACAAAGCTCTGCGTCAGGCAGTTTGCCTCAGTATATCGGATATCGATCTGAGCAGTCATGAATACTTAACAAAAGCAACAAACCTAATACCACCGAGCTGCAGCATCTATGGTACTTCTGCCGATAAAGCGCTAGGAACAACCGTACAAGTACCCAATTCCGAAAAGGCTTCTGAAATGTGGAAAAAAGGTCTAAGTGAAACGGGATACACCTCTGCAAGTTTTACTGTAATTGCAACTGAAGATATGGAGGACATAGTCAAACTGTATGCCCAAGGTATACAAAGCAGTATCGGGCAGGTAACAGGATACGACTATAACCAAAGAAAAAACAGCATAACTTTTTCACTTGAAATAAAACTGCTTAATCAGAAGGAGTTTTCCTCAGCCATCAGCAATGGAGAATATGATTTGGCTTTATACCAGTTTGAATCATCAAGTCACAGTGCTGTAAATTTCTTAAGTAATACTATAAATGGGAATATAGCAGGCGAAATACCATCAGCAGAAGCTGCTTTGAAAAAAGCACAGTCTGCAAATTCAGGCAATGCTGTAAAAAGAATAAAAGCATGTGAAAAAGCTTTGCTTGAGGATTATTCAATTTATCCTGTTATGTTTGAATCGTCATACTACGCTCAGGCAGAAGGTGTGAGCGGTGTTGATTTTCATCCAGGAAGCGGAAGGGTTTGCTTTGTAAATGCAACAAGAGAAGAATAAAACAAAATTATATACAGCTGTAAGCTGGAGTCTTACTGTAATATGTATGGCAGTAATATTCTGGCTTTCATCGAGAACATCTGCAGAATCATCAGAACAAAGCGGTGTTATTCTTGAATGGCTTATTACTCATTTTGGTGACGGAGTATTTACAGATTTTATTGTCAGAAAATCGGCTCACTGCCTTGAATACACAGGACTTGCACTACTGATGAATATATCCTTATATTTCTCAAAAAACAAATTATCTCCCCTTCCTGCTATTGCACTTACATCAGCTTATGCAGTGACTGACGAGATACACCAGCTTTTTGTTGAAGGACGCTCATGCCAGCCTGCAGACTGGGCAATTGATACACTCGGTGCTGCTGTGGGCACTGCTACTTTTTTGCTGATATGGCTGATTATAAATGCTTATACAAAGAAAAGGATTGACAGCAAAAATAATTAGTTTATAATATTATAGATAATTTATTTAAAATTTATGGAGGTGCAATATGAATATACTTGTATATGATAACGAAGAACAAATCGGAATTGCAGCCGGAAACTATATGTGCGGACAGGTGCTTGCAAAGCCTGACTCAGTATTAGGTCTTGCAACAGGCTCTACACCTCTTAAGCCTTATGGACATATGATTAAGCTTTATGAAAACGGTGCTGTTGATTTCAGCAAGGTTACTACATTTAATCTTGACGAATACTGCAAGCTTGATGTAAATGATGTTAATTCCTACCACCGTTTCATGCATGACAATTTATTTGATCATATAAACATACCTAAAGAAAACATTAATTTTCTTAATGGTAATGCAGAAGATTTAGAGAGCGAATGCCGTGAATATGAAGAGCGAATCAAGAAAAGCGGAGGAATAGATATTCAGCTTTTAGGTATAGGCTCAAACGGACACATAGCTTTCAATGAGCCATCAGACAGCTTTCAGCGTTGGAGTCATGTAGTTCAGCTTAAGGAAAGCACTATAAAGGACAACAGCAGATTTTTTGAATCTATTGAAGATGTTCCTACTCAGGCTGTTACAATGGGAATCGGCTCTATAATGCAGGCAAAAAGAATACTTATCATTGCACTTGGTGAAAATAAGGCTAAGGCAATAAAACAGCTTATCGCCGGAAACGTAACACCTCATTGCCCTGCATCCGTACTTCAGTTTCACACTGATGTTACACTTATGCTTGACAAGGGTGCAGCATCATTACTTTAATCATAGGAGGTCATAAAAATGGCTGACAAGAAAAAATTTTATATTACAACAGCAATAGCATATACATCACGCAAACCCCATATAGGCAACAGCTATGAAATCGTATTGACAGATGCAATAGCAAGATATAAAAGGCTGCAGGGATATGATGTATTCATGCTTACAGGCACTGACGAACATGGTCAGAAAATTGAGGAATATGCAAATGCAGCAGGTATAACACCAAAACAGTATGTTGACAATGTTGCAGGCGAAATCAAATCAATTTGCGATTTACTCGGAACAAGCTATGACAAATTTATCAGAACTACTGATGACTATCATGAAAAGGTAGTGCAAAAGATTTTCAAAAAGCTGTATGAGCAGGATGATATTTACAAAGGACAGTATGAAGGCATGTACTGCACTCCTTGTGAATCTTTTTGGACTGAAAGCCAGCTCGTTGACGGAAAATGCCCTGACTGCGGCAGAGAGGTTAAGCCCGCTAAGGAAGAAGCATATTTCTTAAGACTTTCAAAATATCAGAAACAACTTGAAGAATTCATTGAAAACAACGAGAATTTCATATATCCTGAATCAAGAAAGAAAGAAATGTTAAACAATTTCATTAAACCGGGACTTCAGGATTTATGTGTCAGCCGTACATCTTTCAAATGGGGTGTTCCTGTAGATTTTGATGACAAGCATGTTGTGTACGTATGGATTGATGCTCTTTCAAACTATATTACAGCTATCGGATATGATCCTGACGGCTCATCTGAGCAATACAAAAAATATTGGCCTGCCGATGTGCATATTATTGGTAAGGACATTGTAAGATTTCATACAATTTACTGGCCTATTATGCTTATGGCTCTTGGTGAGCCGCTGCCAAAACAGGTATTCGGTCACCCATGGCTTTTATTTGGTGAAGATAAAATGAGCAAATCAAGAGGAAATGTTATCTATGCTGACGACCTTGTTGAATTACTTGGTGTTGATGCTGTAAGATATTATCTTCTTTCAGAAATGCCTTATACATCTGACGGTTCAATCACATATGAAACAATAATAGAAAGATATAATTCTGACCTTGCCAATACCTTTGGAAACCTTGTAAACAGAACTATTGCAATGCAGAATAAATATTTTGACGGTGTTATATGCGAAGCTTGTGAAACAGAGACTGTTGACGATGAATTAAAACAATTTGCTCTTGATACTGTAAAGAAGGTTGAAAAATGCTTTGAAACTTACAGAGTTGCCGACGCTATTGAAGCAGTATTAAATCTCGCAAAACGTTCAAATAAATATATTGATGAGACTATGCCATGGGCACTCGCTAAGGAAGAAAGCAAAAAAGCAAGACTCGGCACTGTTTTGTATAACCTGCTTGAAGCAATCAGATATATTGCTGTACTTCTCTCCCCTTTCATGCCCGAAACTGCTGAAAAGATTTTTGAACAGATGAACTGTGATGAAAAAAATTATGAGTCTCTTAAAGACTTTAACGGTACAAAAGCAGGAACAAAGGTTGGCAAGGCAGAAGCACTGTTTGCAAGAATTGATGCTGAAAAAATGCTTGCAGATATTGCCGCAAAGCAAGAGGCTGCTGCCAAGGCTGAAGAAAAAGCAAAGCCTCATATTGAGGGACTTGCTGAAATTCAGTTTGATGACTTTGCAAAGGTAGAGCTCAGAGTTGCAAAGATAGTTGAATGTGAGCCTGTAAAAAGGGCAAAGAAGCTGTTAAAAATACAGGTTGACGACGGCAGTAATGAAAAAAGACAGATTGTTTCAGGTATTGCCCCATGGTATAAACCGGAAGACTTAATCGGCAAGAGTGTTGTTATAGTCGCAAATCTTAAGCCTGCTAAGCTTTGCGGTGAAATGAGCAATGGCATGCTGCTGGCAGGTGATGTAAGTGAGAATGATGTTAAGGTATTGTTCGTTGACGGAATGCCTGCAGGTACAAAAATAAGATAAGATAAAAGGTAAAAATATGTATCATAATATATTTGATACACATTCGCACTATGATGATGAGAAATTCAACCCTGACCGAGAGGAACTGTTTAATTCACTGCAAAGTCAGGGTATTTCTTATGTAGTAAGCTGCGGATGTGACATAGCCTCAACACAATTTAATTTCGACTTGGCCCAAAAATATGATTTCTTATATTTTGCATCGGGCTTTCATCCGGAAAATCTTGAAGATGCTTCTTTTGAGGATTTAGATATTATAAAAAAGTTTGCAGAAAATGAAAAGTGCGTTGCTATTGGTGAAATCGGTCTCGACTATCATTGGATGAGCAGTACAAAAAAAGTGCAAAAGGATTTTTTTGAAGCACAGATACAGCTTGCAAAAGAAATTGATTTGCCTGTAATCGTTCATGACCGTGAGGCACATCAGGATACACTCGATATTCTCAAAGCCACAAAGCCTAAGGGTGTTGTTCACTGTTTCTCAGGCTCAAAAGAAATGGCAAAGGAAATTATAAAGCTCGGCATGTATATCGGACTTAACGGTGTTGTTACATTTAACAATGCCAGAAAAAGCCTTGAGGTAGCTAAGGAAATACCTATTGACAGGCTTGTGCTGGAAACAGATTGTCCTTATCTTGCACCTGTTCCAATGAGAGGAAAACGCAATAATTCAGCATATATTCAATACACAGCTGAGAAAATTGCTCAGCTGCTTGATATGGATACCCAAAAGCTGCTTGATATCACAAATGAAAATGCAAAAAGACTTTACAATATAAAATAGTTTTATAATTAGAGTATATTAATAAATTTTCTATATAGCGTTGGAGAGGAATATGAAGAGTTTATTACTTTCGATGTCTTTTAATGACATTATTGATAAAGCTGACGGATGGGTATGGGGATGGTTTCTGATCATACTTATTCTGGCTACAGGAATCTGGCTTACTGTCCGCACAGGCTTTGTTCAGATCTTTCATTTGGGCAAAGCTCTTAAATACACAGTAAAAAACGAAGACGATGGTGAGGGTGATGTTACTTCCTTCGGTGCACTCTGCACAGCACTGTCGGCAACAATCGGCACAGGAAATATCGTTGGTGTTGCAACTGCAATATGTCTCGGCGGAAGAGGTGCTCTTTTATGGATGCTTATCGCTGCTTTTTTTGGAATGGCAACAAAATACGCTGAGGGATTTCTTGCAATAAAATACCGTGATAAAAAAGCTGACGGACATTATCTTGGCGGTCCATTCTGTTATATTGAAAAAGGAATGGGTTCAAAATGGAAATGGCTTGCAAAGCTTTTTGCAATATTCGGAATTTGTGCAGGTTTAATGGGCATAGGCACTATCACACAGATTAATGGTATTACAAGTGCTGTCAATGGATTTTTTGATCCTGAATTAAAACATATTGCATTTTCAATAGGCGAAAACAATTATACCTATTCAACTGTAATCGGCGGTTTAATCGTAACAGTATTTGCAGCGCTTGTTATTATCGGCGGAATAAAACGAATTGCCAAAGTATCTGGAATTATTGTTCCGTTTATGGCAGTTACATATATTCTTTTTGTTCTTATAATCGTAATATCACACATTAAGGAAGTTCCGGCTGCAATTGCCGATATCTGTAAAATGGCATTTTCGCTGAAAGCAGTAACAGGTGCAGGTGTCGGTATTACTCTTAAGCTCGCAATGCAAAAAGGTATCGGCAGAGGTATTTTCTCAAACGAAGCAGGCCTCGGATCAGCACCTATTGCAGCGGCAGCAGCCAAAACAAAGGATACTGTTCGTCAGGGACTTGTAACAATGACAGGTACTTTCATTGACACAATTGTTATCTGCACATTAACAGGTCTTTCAATCGTGCTTACAAATGCTGATCACGCATATGTTGAGGGTGCTGTTGAGGGTGTAAATATTACAAGCATAGCGTGGCAGAAAGGCTTGCCGTGGAACGAAAACATCTCAGCATTTATCCTTATGGTATGCCTTGCATTTTTCGCATTCACAACAATTCTCGGCTGGAATTATTATTCTGAAAGATGTATCGAATATCTCACAGGCAATCAAAAGGTAGTAAAGGCTTACAGAGTTATTTATATTTTTGCTGTACTTATCGGTCCTTATATGACTGTTTCGGCAGTTTGGGGAATTGCAGATATATTCAACGGCCTAATGGCATTTCCAAACCTTATTGCTCTTTTTGCCCTCAGCGGTGTTGTAGGCAAAGAGACTAAAGAATACTTTGCAAATAAAAAGAAATTGAAATAAATACATATTATGCAAAAAAAGACGCTTCCATGTTTTAACGGAAGCGTCTTTAATATTTTATTTAATCATCAGAAACATTTTTATTAAGATCGTTAAACAAGCTTACCTTATCTTCTCTCCTCATTGTTCTGAGTTTAAGAAAAATCTTTTTTTCAAGCTCAGACAAATCTTCAAATTTCATATCACTTTTTTTATCATCTTCGAGCTCATATTCAGGTACAGTGGCTTTGATAGTATCAGTATCAAAATTAAATGTGCTCATCGGAACTCTGTATAATCTACAGATTTTTTCAAGTATTTCAATGTTTGGCATAACTTTAGCCGATTCATAAAAACCGTAAGAACTTCTTGTTCTTCCGATAGCCATTGCAACTTCTTCTTGTTTTAAATTTGCTTTTTCTCTGAGGCTTTTTAAGGCATATGCCACCATTTCTCTTTTTGCCTTGGATACTTTTCTTTCCACTTCTTCTTACCTCTTTATACACTATTTGACATAAAAAGTATAATAAACTTGCAATAAATTGTCAAGATTTTTCACATATTACATAATCTACATTTCGCGTAAAATTGACAAAAAAGTTACAAAATGATATAATTTCAAAAAAAAATAATTTGTTTTTAAGGAGTCAGCAATGAGAAAGCTATTATCAATTTTTATGGCAGCAGTCATGTTTATAACGACTGTACCTGTTTTTTCCGCCATAAATCCTATCAAAGCTGAAGCTGCAGATTATGCAGCAACCCTCAGAAATAAAGGATTTCCGGAAAGCTACATTGATGATCTTGTAAATCTTCACAAAAAATATCCCAACTGGATTTTCGAGCCTTTAAAAACCAACATCAAATGGTCAAACGCTGTCAAGGGCGAACGTTCAAGCCATGCAAAGCAATTGATTGAAAAGTCTTCATATTATGATGAGTCAATGTACTGCAACTGTTCCAGCTGCTTTAGAAACGGACAATATGTTATTCGTGAAGCGAGCAACTGGATATCAGCATCAGAAAAAGCAGTAGCATATTATATGGATCCAAGAAACTGGCTTGATGAAAAAAGTATTTTCCAGTTTGAGTCAACGTCATATGACGGCACACAAACTCTCGCAGGTGTTGAAGCAATACTTGACGGAACATGGATGCATAATTCTTTAATAAGCTACAAGCTCTCAAACGGAAAGGATCATACATACAATAATACACTGAAATATTCAGACGCTATTATGAAGGCTGCAAACGACAGCGGTATGAGTGCCTATTACCTTGCATCTAAAATCAGACAGGAAAACGGCAGTATATCTGCAACAAATACAGCTGTAAAAGGCACTGTAAGTCCCTTTCAGGGAATTTACAATTACTATAATATCGGTGCAAATACAGGTGCAATGGATGGTCTTGCGTGGGCTGCAGGTTATTTAAAACTAAATAAAAACTCCACACTATATTCAACCTATAACTCATCAACAGGCAAAGCCGGAGGAGAAAAAACATCTATAAAAACAGGTCAGTACATGACTTGGCGCGGTACTTATGGCAGTTATTATAATGTAAGACTTTACACCGAAGGAAAAGGATATACAGAAGGCAAAAGCGGATATGTTCCTATAAGTGCAGTCAGAACAACATATATAGGTGATACCTCTACAGGATGGGGCAGACCTTGGACAAATCCTTATAAATCTATATATAACGGAGCAAAATATATTGCTCACAATTATGGTGAGCAATACAGCGGTTATCTTCAAAAATTTAATGTTAACCCAAAAAGCAGTGAGCTTTATTCTCACGAATATATGGCAAATGTTTCTGCTGCAGTTTCTGAGGCACAGACCACTTATAATGCATACAAAAAAGCAAATATACTTGGAATCACTAAAAAATTCATTATTCCTGTATTTACAAATATGCCAAATGACACTGTTCCTGAAATAAATGTGGATGCGGTAAAAAATCTGAAAGCAACTGCTAATGATTCAGTGTCTGTGACAATAGCATGGGATAAAATATCAGATGCTGACGGATATCAGATTCAGGTATACAAAAGCAGTCAGTGGCAAACATATACTACTACAAAATCAAACAGCATAAGAGTAACAGGTCTCGGCGGTTTATGCTTATATAAATTCAGAGTAAGGGCATATAAAACAAATGCTGATAGCCAAAAATACGGAAATTTTTCTAATGTGATTACAAAAAATACCAGAGGAAAGGTCAAAGGATTTAAGGCTGCAAGCACAGATAATACCGTAACTCTGAGCTGGTCCAAAATAACCAAAGCCACAGGATACGGTATTTATAAATATAATTCAAGTAAAAAAGCTTATGAGCTTTATAAAGAGGTAAAGGCATCTTCCACCTCTCTGAAAATAAAAAATCTAAAGAAGAATACAAATTATAAATTTAAGATACGCGGTTTCAGAGACTACAATGGTAAAAGATATACAACCTATTACACTGATCCTATAACCATAAAAACGAAGAATAACACCACAGCTTTAAAAAGTGCAGTGTCAAAATCAAAGAAAAAAATCACTGTAAAATGGACTAAGCTCCCTGTAAGCTGCAGCGGTTATCAGATTATGTGGTCTACCACCTCAGACTTTTCTAAGAACTGGCTTACAGTTAATGTAAAAGGAAGAGGTACTACTTCAAAAACTCTTAATACCGCACAATCAAATAAATACTACTACGTTAAGGTAAGAGCATATAAAACTGTTAACTCCAAGAAAACATATTATTCCTGGAGTAAAACAATAAAGGTTAAGGTAAAATAACACAATAGCCAAAAGAGATTAACTGTATCACACAGTTAATCTCTTTTTTATATATTTTGTATGCTAATTTTTCTTCAGCCTTATTACATTCCAGCTGAATGGCTTCAGTGAAACTGTAAGCATGTTTTTGTCAATAACAGGCAATTCGTTGTTGTGTGGCTTTACAAACGGATTTTTGATGCTGTTTTCATCATTTTTGTCATAGCCGTCCATAGATATAAATTCAAATGGCTTATAGCCCTCAAAATCCATAAGATTAACTTCAAGAACTGCTCCGTCATCAAGAGATTTATTAACAACAAAAATTGTCATTTCCTCTTTTTCTTCATCAAAAGTAGTTATGCTTTCAATATAAGGAACATCGGTAAAATCCTTGCAGTCGTATTTCGGACAGGATATTATTGGATTGAGTGCCACACCCCTGCCGAAATTACTTAAATGCTCAAAGGGGTAGAAAATAGTCTGCTTAAATACCCCTCCTCCTGTTTCTGTAAAAATAGGAGCAATTACATTAACAAGCTGTGCAAGGCAGGCAATTTTAATTCTGTCACAATGACGAAGAAGGGTAATCATCATTGAGCCGACAAGAAGTGCATCCTCAAAATTATAAATATCCTCAAGTCGTGGCGGAGCAACTGACCATCTTTCATATGGTGCGTTATTTGAATGATACCATACATTCCATTCGTCAAAAGAAAGATTGATTGTTTTATTTGAACGTTTCTTCGCTTTTATATAATCACATACGCATATTACCGTATAAATAAATTCCTCAAGTTCAAGCGTTCTGGCAAGAAATGACTGTGTATCCCCGTCATGATTTCCATAATATTGATGCAGAGATACATAATCAACACTGTCATAAGCAATATCCAAAGAGGTTGCTTCCCATTCACCAAAGGTTTTTGAGTTTCTGCTGGAAGAACCGCATAAAACTGTTTCAATAGAATTGTCAGTCCATTTCATCATCTTTGATGCTTCAAGGGCAATTCTGCCGTATTCAGAAGCGGTTTTAGCACCCATCTGCCAAGCACCATCCATCTCGTTACCGAGACACCAGAGTTTAACATTCCACGGCTCATCATAACCATGGGATTTTCTTAAATCAGACCATGCAGAACCACCTTTGTGATTGGTATATTCAACAAGATTTCTTGCTTCCTCAGCACCTCTTGTGCCGAGATTTACAGCCATCATACATTCTGTATCAGCTTTTTTGCACCATTTCATAAATTCATTAGTACCAAAATAGTTAGGCTCAGTAGTTCCCCATGCGAGATCAAGACGCTTAGGCCTGCTTTCAACAGGGCCTACACCATCTTCCCAATTGTATCCCGACACAAAATTACCGCCTGGATAACGGACAACAGGAACATTAAGCTTTTTTACAAGCTCAATAACATCCTGTCTAAAACCATCCCCATCTGCAGTTTTATGATCAGGCTCATAAATACCGCCATAAACCGCTCTGCCGAGATGTTCTATAAATGAGCCGTAAATTCTTTTATCTATTTCGCCGATTTTAAATTCCTTGGCGAGAGTCATTTTAACTTTCATAATTTTTCCTCGATATATTTAAATTAGAATTAACAAGAAATATTCCGAAGCATACCAACAGCAAGGATATTACTGTTTTCATAACTGAACCGGCTAGACTTTCTTTCAGCAGGACAGCTGAAAGAAGACATCCGAAAACAGGTGTCATAAATCCGAATACAGTGACCTTTGAAACATCGTTATATTTAAGCAGTATTCCCCAAACTGTATAAGCAATTGCAGAAAGCAGTGCAAGATAAGCAAGAAGAAGCACAGCCTTATATGAAGTGATACTCAGTCTGCCTCCCAGCGCAAATCCGAAAACAATCATAATAATCCCACCAAGGATAAACTGATAACCGCTTAGTGCCACGGGATTTTCGTCAGCCGAAAACCGCTTTATCATAACAGATGAAACTGCATAAGAAAGTGCAGAAATAATAATAAATCCTTCACCGATAAAACTTATAGAGCTGTCTGCAAAACCGTTTGTGAGATTGATTATAACAACGCCCGCAAAGCCTACAATACACCCTGCAATTTTCTTTGCGGTCAGCCTTTCCTGCTTTAATAAAAGACTTGCAATAAGCACTGAAAAGAATACACTGGTGCTGTCAAGTATTGAGCTTTTAGTTCCTGTAGTTTTAGCAAGTCCTATATAAAAAAACAGATACTGCAGTACAGTCTGAAAAAGCGACAGTGCACACACCTTATAATACCCTTTAGGTTTTATTGTAATAAGCTTTTTGGCAATAATACTGCCGATAATAATTGTAAAAATTCCTGCGAAGGTAAAGCGTATACCTGCAAACAAAATTTGTGAACTGTAATCACCGGAAGAAATATCAAGAAGCTTGTATCCTATTTTTATTACAGGAAAAGCACTTCCCCATAAGGCACAGCAAAATACTGCCAGCAGACATACTGCATAAGGATTTTTTATTTTTTTAATTACACTTTGCTTCATTATTTTTCAGTAGTAGAACCAAATCCACCATTTCTTACACCGTCTGCATCGTCATCAACAGTGATGCCGAATTGTGTAAAAATACCTTGAGCAAAGCCATTACCCGCCTCAACTTCAGCCTTATGTCCGTCATCATGAGCATCACAGCTGATTTTTATCATTATATGACCTTCGTTATCAGAATTATAATAATCCGAATCAATTATGCCTACAGTATTATCAAGCTGACAGCGATGCTTAAAGCCCAGACTTGAACGAGGATAAATAGAAAGCACCCAACCCTCATCAATTTTTGATCGTATACCTGTAGGAACAAGAGTTGATTTGCCCTGCTCGAATGTAACATCTGCAGGAATAAAAAAATCATATCCTGCTGATCCTGCAGTAGCTCTTTTAGGCAGTTTAATGCTGTCATAAACAGCCTTTACATCCTGTGTATCAGGAAAATTTTTCATCCAGTCCTTTTTAAACTGCTCAAAGGATACTTTTTGAAATTCTGCTATTCTTTTCATAAATATTCTCCTATTTATTATATAGTCAGCCAAACCTTATTTTGTACAACTATATTTTGTACAACTCTCGTTTGGCTAAGTTTTGCAAAAACATTATACCATACTAATATAATAATGCAACATAGCAAATAAAAGAAAAAAGATAAACAACAAAAGTTGTTTATCTTTTGTATAATATAAATTATCATAATCCGAAGCTTACGCTGAGAGCCTGATTTACCTTACCCATATCGCTGGTATCAAGACTTCCCATTTTTTCCTTTAATCGCCTTTTATCAATTGTCCTTACCTGCTCCAGCAACACAACACTGTCTTTTGCAAGACCGCAGTTTTGTGCATCAACCTCAATATGTGTCGGTAAACTGTTTTTATCTCGCTGAGATGTTATAGCTGCAGCAATAACAGTTGGTGAAAACTTATTTCCAACATCATTTTGAACAATTAAAACAGGCCGAACTCCACCCTGCTCCGAACCTATTACCGGACTTAAATCAGCGTAATATATTTCGCCGCGTTTTATTAACAATTAAATCACCTTCGTAAATTTATTCCGTCTTTTCTTTCGTTATTATCATTGCCTTATTTTTTACGTCTTATTCCATTATATGTAATTTTATTTCTGAGGTTTTTTGTCAAATATAAAAAGTCGGCATAAGATAAAGTAGTAAAACGAAAGGAGAATGTTTATGGAAAGCTATACAGATTTATTTAAACCAAGCTTTTTGAAGAAAGAAAGACGATCTGCTCTGCCAAGCGATCCTCAGGTAACAATGGCATATATACCACTGCAGACGGAGCTTATAACATATGATGACGCACAAGGACTAAAAGAAGGCACTATTTTCCCTGAGCTTAACAAGCCATTTTTAGGAAGGATGGTAAAAAAATCATGAATAAAGATAAGCTTTTATTAAGAGTAAGCGCTCTTGGATTTGCAATGCAGGAGCTGAGATTATTTCTTGACACACATCCTGGAGACAGTGAGGCACAGCAGATGTTTGATAATTATGAAAAAAAATTATCAGCAGCCACAGATGAATATGAAAAAAATTTCGGTCCTTTAACACTTAACGGAATAAACAGTGACGACTGGCTTAAAGATCCATGGCCATGGGAAAATGCAGCCAATTGATTTGGCATAATAAAATTACCATTACTAAATTGATAATTAATATTTAAATATCGCCATAGATTTTTAACTGAGATATCATAATACAGCATTATTTCTTGAAAAAAATACAGTCCGTAAGGCATCAACCTTGGGGTATACTCAATAAAGAGGGTATACCTCAAGGTGCAGTTTGTCCTATTACAGCATAGTTTCCTATGCTGTTTTTTCTTTTTGTTTCAGATATTTGTTTTGGAATTGAAAGTCCCATTCTTCAGCGAAAGGCTCTTTGATTACACCAATACCATTGTAGTAAATATCAACTTGCTGATAGCGTTTGCCGTTTATCTTTGTTGGTGCTGATACAACAATCTTTTCAATAAACTCGTGAACAAGTTCGGGTGTCAGTTCTGTTGGCTGTGTAATCTTTTTAACTTTGCCGATAAAGGTTTGAATGTTATCAATTTTGTCTGTTTCTGTATTGAGCTCTTTCTCAATATTTGGAACATTTTCCTTCAATTCCTTCTGTTCTGTTTCAAGAGAAATAGACATTGTAGCATAACGCTCATCTGATAACTTTCCTAAAGCGTTATCTTCATATAACTTTTGAATCAGTGTATCAATTTCCTTGATACGCTTTTTTGATTTCTCAAGCTCTCGTTTTCTTAAAGATAACTGTTTTCTTTTTTCAGCGTTGAAATTATCTAATTGCATCTGCACAAATTCTTTCTCATAAGCAGTTACAAAGAAAAACACTCTTTTCATATCTTCAATGACAAGATCATAGATTACCTTTTCTCTGATATAATGCATTGTACAAAGGTCAGTATCCTTTACAAATGATGAACAACTGAAACTGGGTGATTGAGCCTTGTGTTTATTGTATGAATTGTAATATAACTTTGAGCCACAGTCTGCACAATATACAAGTCCCGAAAACATACTGACAATTCCGTTGCGATTCGGTCTTCGTTTATGCTTTCTCAATTCCTGAACAAGATTGAAATCTTCTTCGCTGATTATTGCAGGATGAGTATTCTTAAATATCTTCCATTCACTTTCAGGATTTTTCACAAGTTTTTTGTTTTTATACGATTTCTTGGTTGTTCTGAAATTGACAGTATCACCGATATATTCCTGTCTTTCCAATATTCTTGCTACAATAGAGGAACACCAATTAAAAGGCTTTTCGGGAGGTTTTCGGCATTTCACACCTTTGCTTGTCAGATATTCGGATGGAGTCATTACTTTGTCCTCACGAAGAATATTTGCTATTTGACTTGGTCCATATCCCTGAATACAAAGCCTGTATATTCTTTTAACAATCTCTGCTGCAGGTTCATCAATTTCCCATTTATTTGGATTATCGGGATTTTTCGTATATCCATATGGTAAAACGGTTGTTAAAGGCGCTCCTGACATTCCTTTGCTTCTGAATACATTTCGTACTTTCTGACTTGTATTCTTTGCGTGCCATTCATTGAACAAGTCTTGCATAGGTACTAAATCACTGATACCTTTTGCAGTATCTATGTTATCCATTATGGCAATATATCTTACACCCAATCTGTCAAAATCTTCTTCAAGTAACTGACCGACTACAAGCCTATTTCTTCCAAGTCTTGAATGGTCTTTGACAATCAGATTTTCAATTCTGCCTTGCTCTGCAAGCTCCATAATTTCCATAAATGCAGGTCTTGCAAAGTTTGTACCACTCCACCCGTCATCAATGAATACCTTTGTATTGTGAAAGCCATTTTCCTTTGCATATTTCTCTAATATGGATTGTTGGTTTTTAATACTGCCTGATAATCCGTCTTGTTCATCATCACGAGATAGACGGCAATACAGTGCAGTTATTCGGTCTGTTTGTTTTTTCAATTTGTCTCCTTTCTACAGCCGAATATGTTTGATTGTAGGTTAACTACATAATAACATATTCTTTATTATACTTCAACACTTTAAAGTGTAATTTTAAAATTATTTACTGTTCTGTTCTAAAATACGGACTATCTTTTCACTAATGCTCTCATTGTTATTGACATTGAAATGCGTAGATACAGAATATACAGTATTATCAATCTGCTTTGTAAAGTTAATAGGCTCACGATACAGAGCATTGTTATACCAATTAATCCTTTCGGCAGATGTCATTTGACATAATTTTTCTATTTGCCTATTTAATAAATCTGTCAGAAATTTATACTCTTTTTTATCTAATTCAAGTTTAATTATCTTTCCCATTGTAAATTCCTCCTCTGTAATTTCATTTTGCTGAATGCAAATCTTTGATGCTGTATGTTCATTTCTGCTTTTATGTTTAATTTCATTTCGTCAGTATCAGTTAGAATTGCATTAGCAGTTTTGATTTCAGTTCTTAATTTTTTTAGTTTTGCTGAACAATAATCTCTCTCGGATTTAAGGCTTGATATTTTATCAGCATCTTTACATCTTCGGAATTTGTTGTATATTTGATTTCGCTGATTTGTAATCAATACAATTTGTTCATTATTATCGTTGATAAATTGTAGAACATCGTTTGTATCATTGAGATTATATTTTGAAATCAAACGGACTTGATTTGATAGTTTATCTATTTTTCTCCAAGCCTGTTTCATTTCGGGTGATAAAGGCTTGTGCTTATTCTTTTTCGGCAGATAACCTAACCGATAACAATAATACAAATACAATGCCTTTAAGCCTATGACTTTCTTTACACTTGCAAAAGAACCTTTAAAAATATACTTATCAGGTTTAATATATTTTGTTTTACTTTCTCGATTAAATTCCTTGTATGCTGGAAAAAGTTCAAAGTTGTCTTGTGCATATATTTGTTCAACGATATTGTTCCAATCATAATTTGCACCAAGCGTTTTTAATCTTGTATTTCTGCTGTCATTAACCGAACAAATCGTTACATATTTGCGTTCAGGATTAATAGATACAATGTAGCCTTTCTTTTTCATAATCCTTACAAACTCTTTTGGTGTTGGACTAATTTTTATTGCCTCATCAATAGCTGTTCGCATTAGATTATATTTTGTAGGCTCGTTATTCTTTTCTGCAAAGTACAAAGCTCTGTTTGGTACTTTGTTTTGTGTTTCAATAACAGACAGACCATACTCTTTACAAATTGAATCTGAAGTGTCACGCAGTCTTTGCATTTCAGATTTTGAATAGTTATATTTCTTTCCGTCAAGGAATGAAACTGAGTTAAAACAAAAATGATTATGCAGATGGTCTTTGTCAAGATGAGTTGATACGATAACTTGAAACCTATCTCCCCACATCCGTTGTGCAAGTTCGACTCCTATCTCGTGACAAAGCTCAGGTGTAACCTCATCAGGCTTAAAGCTTTGATAACCGTGCCAAGCAATATATTTGTCCTCCTTACCAAACTGTTGCTTTGTCATAATCATTTGCTGCAAGGCAATTTCTTTCAAGCAATTTATCGCTGTTACAAATTCTTTATTGTTTGTTTTACGTGGGTTGGTGTCATAACAGAACACATTAACAAAATCCTGCATACCCGAATTTAATTCAGTCTTATTTGGATTTCCTACATAGTCAATCAAATCACGAAGCTTTCCTTTTATGTGCCACAGGCTTGTTGTTGCCAAATAGTTCAACCTCCTTCGGAACAGTAACTGCTCTTTGCAAGTCAAGAATCAGCCGTTCAATTTCATCACATTTTTTGAGCAAGGAATTATCAAACCTTGAAAGCTGTTTCAAACTATCGCGAATACTGTATAACTGCTCAAGCATTAGCCAGAAATTTTTATCAGGTAATGGCTGTGGATACTTACCCATAATCAGCATTGATACTAACTGCGATTCTGACAGTCCACACTGCTTTGCATAACTTGAAAACTGTTCGTATTCTTCCTCACTAAGCCGAACGTTTATTCTCACTCTTTCATTCTTCATTTAATCATCTCCATTCATTAAAGGGTTTCAGGGGTGCGGGTGTCCAGTGGACACCTCTAAGCAAAGCTTAGAAGCACCGACCTAGCCGACAGGCGAGACCTTTTCCCTGACTTTTTGGATTTTGTATGTCAAAATCCGATGCTCGCTACTGTGTAGGACATACTTTTTTATAATCATAAAAACTGCTTAAAAGCCTCTTGTATTTTCAACTTATTACTTAATACTTTGACAGTTTTACAGATATATTTTCAAATTAT
>JAMPEQ010000010.1 GCA_023665085.1 Bacteroides sp. | reverse complement strand
ATTGCTGTGCATTTTTTCATTATTTATTATTTAACTTTTACAGATTTTGCCGGTATAAATGTATCACTTGATTTTTCAAATTCAACTGTAACAGTATCTCCTTTATTGATAAGAAGCACCTCCATACAGTCGGTCACCTTGATATAATAATACTTGCCGTCAATCTGCAGATAGTAAACAGTGTTTCCGTCATTTACAGATGTTTTAATATTATCAACAGAACCGGTAATAGTTTCGCTCTTTACAGCATTATTATCCGTTTGTACTGAAGAAGTATCATCAGAGCTTGTGATTTTATCAGCATCCACAATTACGTCATCCTTGTTTACATTATCACCCTTAGCCTGAAGAGCTTCAATATAGTTTTCAAGTGCGCTGTTAAGAGCCTTAGCATCACTCTTTGCATCATCAAGAAGTCCTGTACCTACTACAGTCTTATCCTCAAGGTTTACAAAAGCATAACCCTTTACAGTGTTTCCGTTAGCAACAAGGGACATAAAATAGGTAGGAGTTCCGTCAATACCAAGCAGAATCGGGAAAGTTGCATTGTAACCATAGTTCTGCACTGCGTCTGTTGCAGACTGCTGAGCAGAATTCTCCATTGCACCGGCATTCTGATAATATCTCGTTTCCTTAGTTCTCTGATTACAAAGAATGAAGCCAAAGTTAGAGGTATCAACCTCAGCAGAAGTTACACCTGTATATACCCACACATCATCATCCATGGCTATATTACCGCTGTTTGGAGATGTAACATTAACATCGTTCTGGAAAATAATTGAGTTCCAGAAGCCATTCTGAAGCTTTCCGTGATAGTTATACTGCTCAAGTATCAGACTTTCACTGTAAACAACATCTATCCATGAAAGAGATTTATCAGTCTTAACCTTATCAATATCATAATAAGTGCTTTCGCCTGTAAGAGCATCTGTAATAATTGCACCCTTAACATCAGTACCGCCAAAAAGACCAATTGTCTTATCAATCACAGCAGTAATCCAATATGGATATCCCTCGTCATTTATTTCAAAATTAGATGTATCCATCAAATATGTCGGATACTGAAAACGAAGATGACGAACAAGCTTTTCATTAAATAATTCTGACGGAGAATATTTAATTCCCGATCCGAACTGGTCAACACAATTAATTGCTTTAACCTTCTGACTTACGAGATCAATATACATATATGCAGGCAAGCCGTCTTTTGTATTATTTATCCATTTAAAAATATCTGCATACTCAAGATATGCAACTCTCACCGGAGAGTTTTTAACATTAATCTGAGTAGAATAATTAGATACAACATACTGGCTCTTGTATTCAGAAAGAGAGCCTAACTGCTGATCGGCAAGAGTGTGTGCAGTAGATGCATCAAGCCTTGGCACTTCATCATAGCTTATATCAGCAAAATCGGTTTCAAAATCAGCTTCTTCAACAGTCATAAGATTGCTGTATGAACCTGCACGGAATAATGTTACACCTGTAACATAACCTATTGCCATAACTGCAGCAATAACAGCAACGATAATAATCGGAACTAATGATTTTTTCTTAACATACTCACGACGTTCTATCATTTTGTTTGCTTTACATAATACAGCAAAGGAAGCAACAAATATTGCCACAAGTAAAATTAGGAATAAATAAAGCTGACTGTCATGAATGTTTAAAGCAGGAAGCATCATGTAATATGCTATTCCACCGCCTAAAATTGTAATAACAACAGAAAGAAAAACGCGAAGTGAAACCTTGGGTGGTGCAATAATTACATCAACCTCATCCTTTTTAGGCCACTTGATTTTTTCTTTGAAATCGTTAATTACTTCATCAGCATCATAATCCATATTTGGTATTTTTTCGCTCATAGTAATTCTCCTATATTTTAGTTTAGTATTTTAATTATACAGCATGTTAATCATATTATCAATAAATTATTATCATAATTTACATTTTGTCTTTAATTATCTTAATAAAATTATATACAAACTCCAATATATAAAAAACGGCAACTTTTGATGTGTATTTCAAAAGCTGCCGTTTTTAAAATTTACTACTATATTAAATTAATTACTTTCTCTTAAGCTGCTTTTCAGTCATAAGATATTCATCTGATGCTGGATAGTGGTTTGTATAAGTAATTGTAAGAGAAGCACTCTTATCCTTAATAACAGCTATAGAAGCATGAGTTACAGCTACATTTGCAATCATATTATAATCTGCCTCAAGGATTTCCTTTGTCTTAGTATCAATCTTAACAGTTGCTGTACTTCCTTTGTATTCAACGATAACATTTTCTTCAGGTGTGCCCTGTGTAAATGTTATCTGATCAATCTGACCAACTACACCGCCGATATCACCGAGCACCTCAAAGAATTTACCCTGAGAGTCATCACCACGAGTACTCATCTGAGCAGCCTTTGGCTGAATAACCATTGTAATTGTGCCGTCACCATTGTCAGTAATATTAGCATCAAGAATGTCATCACCTGTTACATCTGATGTTCTGAAATCATGATCAGCCTTACGTGTGTCATCCTCTAAGTTATTATCCATTTCAGGATTTCTGTTATTACATGGTACAAGACCATATGTGTTCTTGCTGAATAAGCTGCCTGCGATACCCGGAACAATGCTGTTGATAACGCTGTTTTCTTTACCGTCAATCATAACTCCGCCAAGAACCATGTCCTCATCACCAAGGAGCTTATAGAAAGTTTGCTCATTGCCGTCAGCATCAATATACTGAGCTGTAAGAGTCTTAGTATAATCATAAGCTTCTTTATAATAAGCAGCTACATCATTAAGATCCTTAAACTCAACACCGCCGTAAGTATTAGCCTCAAAGCTCTTTTCAAGAACGCTTACATCAGCATCACTGTTAGCACCTGCAGCATCTTCGTCCTGATTCTGCCAGCTGCCGTCCTTAATCTCATGAATAGCCTGAGCAGCACCTTCGGTTACATAATTAATTTTTGCACAGCCTGCAAATGAACTTGCAATAAGTCCTGCCGCAAGAACTACGCTTAATCCCTTCTTAACATACTTGTTCATTTTTAGGGTTCCCCTTTCAAATTTGTACATTGTACTTTGTTTGATAAAAACGTTACATATAAAATTTATATGAAAATGATAAAAAAGTCAATAGAATTTTGAAAATTATACAATTTTATTTTATAAAAGTACAATTTTTATTGAGATTTTCAACATATAGTGATATAATTATTATTAATCAAATTAAAATATCAGCATTATTGTACAGCTAAAGCAATACATACTGCATCACTCCTCATGCGGATGCATCAAGGATGTGATTTAATACTTACACGGAAAGGCAATGTGAATTCATATGAGATGTAAAAACTGCGGAACTGAAAATGATGAAAACCGATATATATGCGAAAACTGCGGATCACCATTGTATGATGAAAATAATATTGAAACACAAAATAACTCTGCTACACAAACCTTTGGTGCTGTACAGCCTATTGATGACGAATACAGACCTGCAATACAGTCAAGTAATGACACATATAACAAAGGTGATAAAAACAAGCTTGAAGAAAAGAAAAGCATAATTGTAATCGCTATACTTGCTGTTGTTCTTATTGCAATAATCATATCAGTAGTGCTTATTGCCCATGGAAATTCAGGAAATACTGATACAACCGCCTCAAACACTCAATCAACTGTAAGCACAGCGTCGGAAACAAGCAGTTATTACGGCATAAACACTACAAAAGAGGAAACAACCGAGTCAACCACAAAAGAAACCACAACAGAGCAGACTACCACCACTACAACTAAAAAGAGAGAAACAACTACTGAGCTAAAAACATATTCCATAAAATTAATCAGTCAGGGTGGAGGAACTGTAGAAGGCTCAGGAACATACGAAGAGGGAGAAAATGTCACAATAGTTGCCAATCCTGACAATAACTATGAATTTGAAGGCTGGTATTCGAACGGCAAAAAAATAAGCAGTTCTATGGCTTATTCTTTTACCGCTGCAAAGGATATAAGTATATCAGCAGTATTTGTTGAAACAACTACTGCTGAAGATATAGAAGATCTTGATGGAGGTCTTGATTAGTGACAAAAGGCGAACAAGCTTACAAATTATTCAAAGAAGGATTAACTTGTTCTCAGGCAGTTGCTGTGTCTTTTGCCGACGAAATGAAGCTTGATAAGGATTTAGTTGCCAGACTTACTATCGGCTTTGGAGGCGGAATGGGCAGAATGAGAGAGGTTTGCGGAACTGTATCCGGTATGACATTTGTTATATCTGCTCTTTATGATGAAGATAAAGCCGCCATTTATAAAAAAGTTCAGGATGTCGCAAATAGATTTAAAGAAAAGAATGGCTCTATTGTCTGCCGCGAACTGTTGGGTTTAACTATAACAGGAGCTGATAATCCGACTCCCGCACCGAGAACTGAAGAATATTACAAAAAGCGTCCATGTGCAGAAATAGCGAAAACAGCTGCTGATATATTAGAAGAGTATATAAAATTAAATCCTCCTAAAAATAATTAAAAAAACTATTGCATTTTATTAACTAATGTGGTATATTAATCAAGCACAAAATTGAAAATGATTTTCGTGCTGATATGCGCTGGTAGCTCAGTTGGATAGAGTGTCTGGCTACGAACCAAACAGCCATTTTTGCATAAAGCGCATATTTACAATTTAATAAGGTGTTACGCGCCGGTAGCTCAGTTGGATAGAGTGTCTGGCTACGAACCAGAAGGTCGGGGGTTCGAATCCCTTCCGGCGTACCAATATAAAAATCCTTGAAACCGTTGATATTACTTGGTTTCAAGGATTTTTTGTTATATAAATTGATAATACCTTCATCTTTACAGACTTATTCAATATGAAACCACTGCTTTTTTCTATCAACATTATTGTCCGTTTATTATTGATAATTAAATCATACTATTTCAAAATTATCCGCCGTATAATTGCTGCAAAACACTTATAACCGCTTAAGTTAGATTTTAGGACATAAAAAACCCAATAGAAAAAAGTAAAATCGCCTTTAAATTGATAGTAAATTAAAGACGATTTTTAAATGTTTAAGGAAATTTATATAGAAAAAGCTGTAAAAAGCAGTTATCTATAATTGATGATATAATTTTTTTATATCTGAATTTAATGCATTATTATATTTATCACAAAATTCATCAATATTATTTATATCACAAATAATCTGGCAAAGTTTAGTGTGTTGATTAACGGCATGCAATCCCATAATCTGCCTACTATAATAATTGGCTTCATTATCATTGGATTTCATAGCATATAACTCTTTAATATTCCTAACAGATGATATCGTTTGACACGCATAACAACCACAAAGAGGATAATTATCATCAACCTTATTTAATTCGACATATTCACAATTACCCGGCAACATTTTACCATTCATTTTTATGCCGCCAATTAAATATTTACTAAACTTAGCTGACTTTGGTATATAATTAGAATAAATATAATGCGTCGATTCTTCATTACCATCGCCAACTCTTCGAACCGGTGATGCCGCATCAAAAGAAGTTGCACCACAGTAATAATTTATCACAATATTAGGATATCCTCCACAACCTAAAGCATGAATCGGTCTTTTGCCAACAAGATTTCTAACAACTCGACTTGCTTTACCTGGTGCTATAGCACTTTTCACTCTGGACTTTTTGATATAAGAAAAATTAATTGTATCATACCAACTTTGCTCCAATCCTTTAGTACTTGCGATTCCACCCAATGCAAAACCCCAGAAAGAGTATTTATACAGATGTTCTAAATTCAGTATATATTTTGTATTAATTTCAAATTCTTCTTCATTTCTTCCATGTACAGTCGCCAATACCAAAGGAAAGTAATCAGCCTTTTTAGATAAATATTTTATTGTTTCTTCAAGCAAATAATTGTTTAATTCTTCTACATCGATGTTAGCCAAAAACTTACTCAGTTCTTTATTATTTGTTTCTTGGTCTTTTTTTGTATATTTACCGCCGAGATCAAATCCGACTACAATATCAACCTTTAATGAATTCGCAAAATCATAATATCTTATCATATGAGATACAATTTCCTGTTTAAAGGCAGCAACATCATATCCAACAGTTTGTGCCACTTTTTTTATTATATTAAAGGCACCTGAATCCAAAAGAAATATATCATTTTTAAAATCATAATTGCCAATATGATAACCTTTATATACCTCACATTTATCTTTAATTAACTTTTGTCTAATATCATTAAACAAATCACCAATATTGTCATAATTTAACGCATCGTCAAAATATTTACTTTGAAACAAATGAGGATATTCATTACAAATATAATAATAGTTTATTAATTTAGGAGTATCTTTTGATAAATCAGCATATACAATTTCTCTGTCTTTATCTCCATTTCCTCCGCCATAATTATAGACTTGAAAGAACGATGGGATAGAAAGATGTTTTCCGTGAACGATATAACTACTCATACTTTTTCGCCCTTTTTAATTTTCTTTAAAATATATATTAATTCATCATATGAACCGGTTTGGTCTATATCGATATTATAATATTTAACACCAAATTCTTTAAAAAAATAATTGTCATTGGTAAAAATTCTATCCTTAACCTGTTCATCAGTTTCAAAACAAAAAAAAGAAGAATTATTTACCAAATGGATATAGAAAATTGGTCTGTCTAAATCCGATACGGCCAAACGTGTTTTTTCTAAAATATTATCAAAGTCACAGAATAGATATGGCAATTCAATATGTGTAAAAAAATCAATATAAGCTAATATACCTCTATCCGTTCCCAAAAACATATACTCAGGATAATACAAATTATTAGGTTCCCATTTAACTATATTAAAATGTTCTTTTTTTAATTTGTTAATTATATGATTTATTTGTGTTTTAGAATTATTAGTACACATACTACATCAATCTTTCTATAACTTCAATAAATTCTTCAAAACTGCCCATTTCCAATAAAGGAGAATACATTTTCTTCGTATACCTGGATTTTTCTGTTTTTTGTAAATCACCTTCGCGTTCTGCTCGGTTAAATTCTTCATGCTGTGTTGCAATATATTTTTCAACTTGATCTACTGTCTCAAAAAACACACCTTTAAGGCAGGGATATTCAATCCAATGCAAATAAAATACAGGACAGTCAATCTCATCGTGAATAATTTCAATCTGTTTTTCTATTTTTTTATAATCTAATGTAGCACTACCTTCATAGCAATAACGACCAATTTTATTAAGTGCATAAATAAATGGTGCTCCGTGAAACTTTACTTCAAAATACGCTAAGGCGTTTTCACTATTATTTAATAACTTACAATCAGGATATTTACGATTTTGCAAATCTCCGCGGACAATCTTAGCTGATAGTTTTTTTGATAAAAAATCCATCAATATTTCTTCGTGTTGTTTCCCTAAAATAACATCATATTTTGGTATACTTTTATTCCTTGCCGGTATGTAAAAAGCAGCACATTTTTTACACAAATCTCTAAGTTCAGGATACTCTTCTTTGAATGATTTTATGCTCAATAAATCACTATATGAATTATTAACATACATCTTTTCATAACAAATCTTACTAAAATCATTAAATACAAATTGATTTTCAAAAATCTTTGTATTTTTGAAAAATTCAAGCAGTCTTTCTTGCGAAAATTTTAATAATTCATCATATAACATACAAACATCCCCTATCATTGGTATTATAATTATATCTCAAAATATTTTATGCGTATATAATTTTTAATATTTACACTATAATTTGTCAGGATGTGCCAAGAATTTTTGCTTCTGCCTTTTTGAATCGTTTAATCTTTTCATCCTCTTCAAACAATTCATCAAAAGTATCTTCAGAAATATTTCCTTCAGTTTCAATCCTAACTAAAAACTCTTTTTTGTACTTTTGATCAAGTTCAAAACCAATCGCATTTCTGCCAAGAATTTTTGCAGCAACAAGAGATGTTCCACTTCCGGCAAAAGGATCTAATATGGTATCACATTTATTACTTGACATCTTTAGTATTCTTATAATCATAGGCAACGGATATATAGTTGGATGTGTTAGATTATATTTCTTTTTTGTCATATTATTAACTCTATCATAATACCAAACATCAGTAGGATTCCTTCCTATCCCGCCTTCTAATCTTTTATCATTTTTAGTAATATAGGGAATTCTTATGTCGTCAAGATTAAAAATATAATTGTTAATGTCTTTTACGCCCCAAAGAATATTTTCATATCTACCTGACAATCTATTTGTACAATTTTGCATATTGTTAAATGTCCAAGTTATTATGTTTCTTAAATAAAGTCCATTCTTTTTTAAAATTTCATAACCTAAATATGGAAGTGGTATTATTTCCTTAGACTCACCTAGAGGCACAGGTGATAAATTCAGAAAAAAGCTACCGTCTGGTGTCAAAACTCTAACTACTTCCCGAGTTACATCATCAATTAATTTTTTCCATTCATCTAATGGGATTTTGTCATTGTATTTACCATATGTTTTTCCAATATTATATGGAGGCGATGTAACTACTAATTTTATTGAAGAATCCGGTATTGATTTAAATAATTTTCGACAATCACCAATTCTATAATCAATGCTCATTCTTCTTCTCCTCTAATTTATTTAATCTATCAGCTGCCATATTGCAATATTCTTCAACAATTTCGTATCCAACATAATGTCTACCAAGCTTTTTAGCAACCACAGCAGTAGTACCGCTTCCCATAAAAGGATCGAGTATTAGGTCTCCTTTGTTACTACCTGAAAGAATAATACGTTCAACCAATTGTTCCGGATATTGCGCAGGATGTCCGGTTCTTTCTTCAAAATTACCGGAAACCATAGAAATTCTCCAAACATCTGATGGGTTTTTTAATTGACTTTTATATCTATCCGGTCTGTAATTTAATGCCGGAATTTTCACATCATCTAAATTAAACTTATAATTTTTGTTATCTTTAACAAACCAAAATATAAATTCATATCTCGGTGCAAATCTTTTATTAGTAGAACCTCCCCAGTCAAAATTCCAAACAATGAGATTTTTTAGATGCATATCTTTAAAATAATCCATAATCCAAAATGGAGGTAAAATATCGCCGTTGATTGTTCGATTTTTAATGTTCACCCAAATTGAACCATCGTCCTTTAAAACTCGTTTACATTCATTAAAAACAGTCTCTAATAGTTTTCTGTACTCACTTTCTTCAAGATTGTCATTATACTTTACAGACTTGCTTTCTATAGTTTTTCCCTTTTTGGTCTTGTTTCCATATTGAATATTTATATTATAAGGCGGCGATGTAACTACTAAATCAACAGATTTGCTGTCTAATTCATCCATATGCTCACTTGATGACTGAAAAATCATATCAAATTTCATAATTTAGCATTCCTTTACTATTGTGAATACATTATAGCATAAAATACCCAATGGGTCAATAGATAATTTAATAATATTATATTTTAATTTGGAAAGAAATTTGGTATAAAATATATAAAAGTAAATGTATTTATAATTTTTATTGCATAAATCTATTCTTTTCATAATAACAATTAAATTATCATGTTAGGGTGTTGAAGAGCTATGTGTGTATCAATATTTTGTGGCATATAGCATACAAAAAATATCCTATTCGCGATAAATCCAGGCATAATAAGAGACCTAAGCGAATTAATCGTTTAGGTCTCTTATTGGTGGAAGAGGGTGGATTCGAACCACCGAAGTCGTAGACGGCAGATTTACAGTCTGCTCCCTTTGGCCACTCGGGAACTCTTCCATAATATAAGGTGACAGTAAAAACTATCACCTGTTTGGAGCTGGTGAACGGACTCGAACCCCTGACCTGCTGATTACAAATCAGCTGCTCTACCAACTGAGCTACACCAGCGTTTCTTAACGCTCTAATAATATATCATATGTTCGATGAATAGTCAAGCCTTTTTTTATCTTTTTTTAAATTATTTTCCCCAGTTATTTATTACTTCCTGAATAAGATCAGGATTGCGTGTTGTGATGTTGTCAGGTTTGCAGACAAGCACCTTTTTTGCCTTTCTTTTTGTATCAACTGTCCATATAGAAAGCTTATACCCCTTTTTGTGCAGCAATGAAGATAACTGAGAAGAAGCAAATTTATAATTGCAGTTAATTCCTACTGCGCCTGTTTCATCTAAAAGCTCAATAAGCTTTTGACGGTATTCGTCAAAGAAAACCTTAGTACGTGACGGCATATAGTTAAGATAATAATCCATTTCGGCACAATCCGATTCTTTAACTGCCTTAACATTAATAACTTCAATCCCCGTCAAAAAAGACTGCTCTGCAAGATTATATTCTTTTAAAAGCTTATAAAGATTGTTTAAAGCCTTTGTTTCCTTAATATCAAGATTAATTCTTATATTAGTGTCTTTAAGCAATTCAAAAGCTTCTTTCAAATCTACACCATCATTATTTGTAACAACAAGATCATGGCTCATTACAACAGTACCATTTGGTCTTTGGCGAATATCAAGTTCTATCACTTCAATGCTCTTAGAAACAGCAGTTTCTACAAACTCTACTGAATTCATAGCTGTATCATAAGCACCTGTATGTGCAGTTATAGTAAAACCTTCCACAAAAGTCAGCTCCATTTCGTCATAAGTTTTGGTCAGAGCATAGTCTGCTACGCCGATAATCATTGCAACAGAAACAAGAAAAGCAAATATTTGGTAAGAAATATGCTTTGCCCAGGTAGGCGTCATATTTCGTTTTAAAAACCTTTTGAATTTTACCCATTTAGAAACTTTGTCAGTCATTTCTGCACAACCTTGTTAGTAAGAATAAAAACGGGGAGTCAAAGAAAACCTTTCTGAAACTCCCCTTTAATTAAATTAATCCTGATGAGCACTGCCCGAATAGTTTGGTGCTTCCTTAGTAATAGATACATCATGCGGATGGCTTTCAATCAAGCCTGCACCTGTAATCTTAATAAATTTAGCATTTGTACGAAGTTCCTCAATTGTATGGCAGCCACAATAACCCATACCTGAGCGAAGTCCTCCCATCATCTGATAAATGGTATCGCCTAAAGCTCCCTTATAAGGAACACGTCCCTCAACCCCTTCAGGAACAAATTTCTTAGTGCCCTTCTGGAAATATCTGTCAGCGCTGCCCTTATTCATGGCACCTAATGATCCCATACCACGATAAACCTTGAACTGACGTCCCTGATAAATTTCTGTATCTCCGGGAGATTCTTCACAGCCAGCCACAAGTGAACCAACCATTACAACTGATCCGCCTGCTGCTATAGCCTTTACAATTTCACCGCTGTACTTAATACCACCGTCGGCAATTACAGGAACACCGAATTTATCTGCTCTTTCTGCAGAATCATATATTGCAGTAATCTGAGGAACACCGATACCTGCAACCACACGAGTTGTACAGATAGAACCGGGACCGATACCAACCTTAACAGCATCAGCACCGGCTTTAATGAGCGCCTCTGTTGCATCCGCTGTTGCAACATTACCTGCAATAAGAGAAACCTGCGGAAATTCATTTTTAACCTTTTCTACAGACTTCATAATATTAAGGCTGTGTCCATGTGCAGAGTCAAGAACAAATGCATCTACGCCTGCATCTACAAGAGCCTTAGCTCTGTCAAGAACATCGTCAGTTACACCGAGAGCCGCTGCACAAAGAAGTCTCCCCTCTCTGTCTCTTGCTGTGTTAGGATATTTTACGCTCTTTTCTATATCTTTTATAGTAACAAGACCTGTAAGCTTACCATTAGCATCAATAAGAGGAAGCTTTTCAACCTTTGATCCCATAAGAATTCTTTTTGCATCCTCAAGAGTTGTACCCTCTTTAGCCGTTACAAGCTGTGATTTAGGTGTCATAACAGAGGAAATCTTAACGCTGTAATCAGACATAAAGCGCATATCTCTGTTTGTAAGAATACCAACAAGTGTACCGTCTGCCTCACATACCGGAACACCGCTGATATGATATTTATTCATAAGTTCTTCAGCGTCAGAAGCAAGATGATTTGGTGAAAGGAAAAACGGATTGGTAATAACACCATTCTCAGATCTCTTAACCTTGTCAACCTCAGTAGCCTGCTCTTCAATAGTCATATTTTTATGAATAACACCAATACCGCCTTCTCTGGCAATTGCTATAGCCATGCGGGATTCCGTTACAGTATCCATTGCTGCTGTCATTACAGGTATATTAAGAGTAATGTCCTTTGTCAGCTTAGTCTGAAGCTGAACTTTATCAGGTGTAACATCACTTTCAGCCGGAATGAGAAGTACATCATCAAAGGTCAATCCCTCTTTAACAAATTTAGCACCGTATTCGTACATTAAAAAATCCCTCCAATTTATTAAATTCAAAAGCATTATGCTCTATTTATATTTTTACTATTGTAACACTTTTTATATTAGTGTTCAAGTATTATTTTAAATAAATACCGATACGGCAATGAAGCTATATCGGTATCTATTATTTTATAATGTTTTAAATTCAAATTCCCAGCTAAGCGCAAATTTTTCAGCAGTTGAATTTTTTGGTGCTGTAATCGTAACAGTATTGTATCCGAAAGCGGAATCAGCAATATAGGTATTGGCACCCTTAATTGTTACTGATTTCAAAAACGGACCGGTTATAGCATATTCTTCGATTGACTTAACACCGGCAGGAATTACTATTGAAGTAAGATTTGTTTCTGCAAAACAATCATTTTTTATTGCAGTTAACTTTTCAGAAAGCTTAACACTGGATAAAGATGAGTTGTTAATAAAACAAGCTTCTCCTATTGATGTTACTGAATCAGGTATTGTCACTGATTTTAAAGCTCTGCAGTAAGCAAATGCTCTTTCGCCAATTGATGTTACGCTGTTTGGTATTTTTATCGAGGTAATACCTGCTTCATAAAATGCATAATCATTTATTTTTGTAACAGTTGATGGAATAGTAACACTTTTAAGTTTAGTACAGTATTCAAAAAGTCCTGAAGGAATAGATTTAAGCTTTGACGGCAATGTAACACTTGTAAGACTTTCGCAACCACCGAAAGCCCATCTGCCTATTGATGTTACACTGTTAGGAATCTTTATAGATGTAAGACCGGATGCTCCAAAAGCATCAGCACTGATTTTTGTCACTGTGCTTGGAATTGTAATACTCTTAAGAGCAGAACATCCTGAAAAAATATAACTTGGAACTGTTTTTATCTTTGATGGCAGGGTAACGCTTTTAAGCTTTTGACACCATGAGAATGCACCTGCACCGATTGAAGTAATCTTGTTGCTAAGCTTTATAGACTTGATTGCTGTGCCTGAAAATGCATAATTTCCGATTTTGGTTACAGTATTTGGAAGTTTAATTGTTGAAAGCTTTGTACTGTAATCAAAGGTCTCTTTGCTGATAGTCTTAAGCTTAGTCTTAGACATATCTGCAGATGTAAGCTTTGAGCACATTGAATAACAGCCATAGCCCATGCCTGTTACAGTCTTTGGAACGGTTACTTTATTAACGGCAGTATTACGGTATGCCCAATCTCCGATTTTTGCTGCAGAAGCAGGAATAGCACTTGTTTTAAACTTTTCACAGTTAGCAAAAGCACCTGCACCTATTGTCTTTACCTTAGGCATGCTTATGGTTTCAAGATACTTATCATTAGCAAATGCACCGTCACCGATCAATGTTACTTTTTTGCCTAATGAAACCTTCTTTGTTTTCTTGCCTACTGTAAACTTAACAAGCTTCGTCTGCTTTTTATTATATAATGATCCGTTTTTAGCTGAAAAATACTTGTTTGCTTTAGGAACAGTAAATTTAGTTATAGTAGAACAAGGGAAAGCATCCTTATCAATTGTCTTTAATGACTTACCGATATTAATAGTCTTAAGATTGTAAAAACCTTCAAATGCAGCACCATTAAGCTTGGTAATAGTGCTTGAAATTGTAAGACTTGTTACTTTTTTTGTCCACTCTGCAGCATATTTGTCAACTTCAGTAACTGTCTTACCGCCTAATTTTGTCGGCAATTTAACTGACTTTTTTGATGCAGCGTCAATACATGTGATTTTTGCCTTGCCTTTTTCAATAACATAGGTATATGAAATACCATCAATTTTTTTAGTCTTTGATGTTGCAGCAAATGATTCAAAGCTTACACATGAAATGCAGCTTACAAGCATAATCATTGCTAAAAACAAAGACATACTTTTTGAGAAAACTCTCTTCATTTTTTTGCCTCCTAATATTTTTCTGTTATTATAAATCTTAATTAAAATTTAGTCAATAAGTTTCTGAAATACTGTCTATTATCTTCTGATATTCAGAAGGAAGTTCAAGAACAGGCTTATCCTGCAATTTATACGCAATGCTGTCTGTGTTTTCTTTCACCTTCTGCAAGGTGTAATTAAGCTTGATAAGCTGTTCACAACAGTATGATGCACTATCATAATCACCTGCATCATTATACAAATTTATAATCTCAATAAGAATTGTACAGTAATCAATATATTCATCAATAAAATATTTATTGTTTTCAATTGCAATGCTCTTGTTTTTAATCATATTTTCTATATCGCCGTTTGCATAAAAGTACAATGCCTTTGCACTGTAAGCATTGCTGACATACTTATTGTTTGAAATAATTTCATCTGCAATTTCATTTTTTTCATTAATATCTTCTGTTCTTTCAAGCATCTCAATTTGTGCCATTGTATTTGACTGACATATTGATACAGCTGTTTCACTCTTTGAAATTACATAACAGAATGATGACAAGCTGAGATACAAAGAAACTGCAATTAATACACCTGTTACTGCAAAGTACGAGACTGAAAAGGCTTTGTTAAGCTTGATTTTTACTTCCCTGCCGTCAAAATCAAGGCACATCATAAGAATAAACATAATAATGATAAACTGCAGATCAAAATCAAGCATAGAATGAATTGAGATTACGGCAATAACCAGTTTGCATTTCAAAGAAACATTTTTGCTGAAAAGACTTTTGATTATTCCGCCTGCGACAAAGAGTGCAGGAATCCAGCCAATATCAAGCATTAACTGCAACAATTCATTATGAACAAACTGATTTGAATATACACCTGTTTGAAAACTTCCCTGAAGGAAATAATAGCCCATATATCCCAGACCAAAAGGATGCTTAGCAATAATCCTTATAGCATCTTTAAAATAAAGAAGTCTTCCCTGCAGTGTCCCGGAATTCAAAGAAGTTGTTAAAAATCTGCCGACAGCTCCATAGTGACCGCTTATCATATAGTATGTCACACCTGCCAGAACACCTACAGCAAAAATTACAGCAACAGCAATTTTGTATTTATTGTTTTTTGACAGAAGCATAACAGCCAAAACAACAAGAATTAATAATACAAATGATGTTCTGCTGCCTGTTAAAAACACACCTATAACTAAAATAGCCGTCACAATAATATTTTTTGTACTAAATTTTTCTTCAAACGCATTGATAATAATTCCTATTATCAAAAACAGAGCAAAAGTATTTGAATACTGAAAAAAACCGCTTATTCTGCCGTCAACAGAAAAGTAATCTTTCAACTGATCAAACTGCATCAGCACAAAGGATGATACTGTCATCACTGCTCCTGACACAGAAACAAACGACAAAAGCTTTTCTTTATGTTCCTTTTCGAGTTGCATAATCAGCAGCAGAAATAACAGGACAGGGAAAAACTTTGCAAAACCAAGAAGACTGTTGAATTTATCAACACCCCAAATGGCTGTAACAATATATGCTGTCGGAATAACAGCAAAAGCTATTGCTTCAATGCTTAAATTAATTCTGATTTCTTTTTTTACTGATACATTTATGAAAAAAAGTACTGCAACAGCAATACCTGCCGCAACAGAGGCCAGTTCATTAAAAAGTCCCAGTGCAAATGAAGAAAAAAGCAAAAACCACCATATTAAATTGTTATATTTTCTTTTTACAACAGTTTCTTTCATAATGAAGCTTCTTTAATTGCCGAGGCAGTTTCCTCCACCGTATTATTATTGCAGTCTATAATTATATCTGCCCATTTTTGATATAACGGCAGTCTTTCTTTATACATATCAAGCAGAGTCTTGCCTTGCTTGACAGCAATTCCCCTGCTCGAGAGATTATTAATTCTATTCATCATATTGTCATAATCCAAATGCAGATAAATTATCTTACCTAATTTTTTCAGATGCTCCATAGCTCTGTCTGAATAGACAACAGAGCCTCCTGTTGCAATGACTGTTCCCCGCAGTTCAAGAGACAAAATTGCATTTTCTTCAGCCTTTTCAAAATATTCAATACCCTTTGCATCAATAATATTCTGCAGGCTTATACCCTCAATATTCTGAATCAGCAAATCAGTATCATAAAAATTTTTCAAAAGCATTTTTGCAGCAACAACACCGCATGTGGATTTACCGCTTCCGGGCATACCTATAAGAACTATATTTGAATTCATTTCTTTATTCCAACCTTTTTACAGCATTCTGACATAGGACAGTCATCACAAAGAGGCTTTCTGGCAGAGCACACATCTCTGCCGAAAAGCACGATTCTGTGGCAAAAATCACTGCCCTCATCGGCAGGAATAATTTTTTTCAATGCAAATTCAATTTTTTTCGGATCTTTTTCAGCAACCAAACCAATACGATTAGAAATTCTTATCATATGAGTATCTACAACAATGCTTTCCTTGCCGTAAACATCACCAACAATCAGATTTGCAGTCTTTCTGCCAACTCCGTTTAAAGTAATCAAATCATCAATATTATCGGGTACTATACCGCCGAAACGATCACGCACACCTAAAGCCATATCCTTAATTGACTCTGCCTTGCTTTTATAAAATCCGCAGCTATGTATAAGTTCTTCTATATCCTTAACATCTGCATTGCAGTAATCATCAAGTGTTTTGTATTTTTCAAAAAGAGCAGGTGTAACAAGATTTACCCTTGCATCCGTACACTGTGCTGAAAGGCGAACTGCCACCAGAAGCTCAAAAGGATTTGAAGCATTCAACGAACAAATTGCCTCAGGATAAATCTCCTTTAATATTTCTATAGCTTTTAATGCTCTCTCTTTTTTAGTCATTTCTCTCCGCTCCACCGCTTTATTTTTTGCTTTTCACCTTGTCCCAGTACGCTTTAAATGCCTGTTCATTTTTATTAGGTCCATAGTGATAATAATGTTTATTCTTTATTTCATCAGGAAGATACTGCTGATATATCCAGTGATTACTGTAATCATGCGGATAAAGATAAAACTGACCTTTAACCTCAGCGTCTTCTCCGTCAAAATGCTTATTCTGAAGCTGACGCGGAATCTGACCGTAATTGCCTTTTCTTACATCACTGATAGCAGCGTCGATTGCCATTTCACCCGAGTTGCTTTTTGGGGCAGTGGCAACAAGAATAACAGCATCCGCCAGAGGAATTCTTGCTTCAGGCAGACCTACCATCATAGCAATATCAACTGCAGATTTCACTATAGGAATAATCTGCGGATAGGCAAGTCCTACATCCTCACAGGCACACACAACAAGTCTTCTGCATGCCGAGGGCAAATCGCCTGCTTCAAGTAATCTTGCAAGATAGTGCAAAGCTGCATCAGGATCAGAGCCTCGCATGCTTTTTTGATATGCAGAAATAATATCATAATGCTCGTCACCCTCCCTGTCATATCTGACGGCACTTTTTTGAGTAAGCTCATTTGCAATTTCCAGTGTTATATGTTTTTTTCCGTCAACTGTCGGTGATGCATAAAAGCAGTTTTCAACACTGTTTAAAGCCTTGCGGACATCACCGCCGCAGCCAACAGCTATTCGATTGCTTACATGTTCGTCAATTTCAAGCTCTATTGCGTTCTCTTTTGATAAAATATCAAATCCTCGCTCAATCGCAGGGATAACATCTTTGCCGTCTATCGCCTTGAATTCAAAAACAGTTGAACGTGATAAAATCGCAGGATAAATATAGAAATAGGGATTTTCCGTAGTTGATGCAATAAGCGTTATTTTTCCGTTTTCTATATATTCAAGCAAGGTCTGCTGCTGTCTTTTATTAAAATACTGAATCTCATCAAGATACAAAAGAATTCCATTAGGAGCTGTAAATGTATCTATCTCGGCAACAATATTTTTTATATCCTGCGTTGAGGCGGTTGTGCCGTTCAGCCTGCGAAGTGAACGGTTTGTGGAAGAAGCAATGATGGAAGCAACTGTAGTTTTTCCTACTCCGCTGGGACCGTAAAAAATAAGATTCGGTATATCTCCGCTGTTTATAAGATTATAAAGTGCCTTCCCCTTTGAAAGCAAATGCTTCTGACCTACCACCTCGTCAAGTGTAGTCGGCCTTATTCTGTCTGCCAATGGATTATTCATTCTCTTCCCTCTTTTCTGTTTCACTATTTTTTGAGTACACACATCCGCAAAAATTTTGCCTGTACAAATTATATTCCCTTGAAAGCTCTATAGAGCGCTTATATCCTTCACGCTTTTTGAAATCTGACGGAAGCCACAAAACTTTATATTTTTCTTCAAGACTGTATCCGATTTCATTGATTTTCTGAGCATTCTTTAATGGGCTGATAGAAAGAGTAGTGCAAAAATAATCAAAGTTATTCTGCTTTGCCAGAAATGCGGTTTTGTCAAGTCTCAGCTCATAACACCTGAAGCAGCGTTCACCGCCTTCTCGGCAGTGTTCGTACCCCTTTGCCATATCAAAAAATTCACGGCTGTCATAATCACAGTCCATAAAGTCTACTTCATTAACGAAAGGCATTGAGGAAATAAGTCTTATCTGCTCAGCCTTGCGTTTTTCATATTCCTGCTGAGGAAATATATTAGGATTATAATATAAAATTGTTATTTTAAAATACTTTGATAAATATTCTATAGTATAGCTTGAGCATGGTGCACAACAGCTATGCAGTAAGAGAGAGGGCAAAAAGTCCTCTCTCCCGTTTTTTTCAATTATGTCATCAAGTTTTTTTTGATAATTAATCTTATTCATCGGCTTAAATAATGGGTTGGGTTTGCCCTTACTCCGTCAAATCTAATTTCAAAATGGCAATGCGGTCCTGTTGAATTACCTGTTGAACCACTTTTTGCAATTCTCTGTCCGCGTTTCACAGACTGTCCGTTTGATACCAAAATAGAAGAATTGTGAGCATAAAGAGTAACTACTGATCTTCCCTTTGAATCTGTGCCATGATAAATCATAACATAGTATCCGTAGCTGTAATCAAGTCTTTTAACAGTAATAACAATACCATCCTGTGCAGCTACAACCGAAGAACCTGTAGGACACGGAAAATCAATTCCGCCGTGATATTTACCTGAACTATAATTTGGAAATCCTGCTGAAATTCCATAATGTTCAGGAACGGGATAAGTCATATTAAGCACTGCATCACTGTTTGAATAAACATCTGACTTATGCTTTGTAGTGGACTTATGATTATTCTTATCTTTATCGCCTGAAACTGCAGTTGTTACCTCATCAGGAGCTTTAAGACCTGTAATAAGACTTTGAATTTCGCTCTCGACTGCCTTAATCAGCTCTTCATCTTCATTTCTGAACTCTGTATACTGCTCATTCTGTGCTGTAAGTTCTGCAAGCAGGCTGTCACTTTCAGCCCTGTCAGTAGCAAGAGAGGCTTTTTTACTTGCAATTTCCTGACTGTTTTTTTCTATAGTCTTTTGCTTTGATACAAGGCTTGCCTTCTGCTCATCAAGCTTTTCCTTAGCCTCCTTATATTTCGAAAGCTGTTCGTTATATCCGTCTTGCTTTGTTATGATTTCCGCTGTTTTTTCATTAACCTCTTTAAGAAGCTCTGTATCGCTTTTTGATACAGATTTTATCATTTCATAGCGTGTCAGAAAGCCTGATATATCCTTACAGCTTAACAGTGCTGTTAGAATGTTATAATTTCCGCTCACATACATAACACGAAGTCTGTAACAATAAGCTTCATATATTGACTGGAATTTTGTCTCAAGATCATCAAGCTCTTTCTTGGTTTTTTCAACCTCTTTTGAAAGAGAGTCGAGATTTTTCTGATTTCTCTTTATTGAAGGCTTAAGCTTGTTTATATCTTTCTGAATAGATGCATTCTGGTTTTCAAGAATAGTAAGCTGTTCATTTATGTAACCTATTTTCTGATCCAGTGTATCAATGTATTCTTCTGTAAGTTTAGAGTTTTTTTCAAGCTCATTAAGTTTTTTCTGAGCTTCTGCCAGATTAGCTTCAAGCTGTTCTTGCTGTTCTCTAAGCTTTTTTTGAGCCTCACGTTTTTCCTTTTCTGTAGGCTCTTTCTTTGTAGTTGTTTCTGTTTCTTTATCAGAGGGAGCTTCTGCCGCAGCATCAGTTGATTGCTCTGCTGACACTGCTGACAAGTCTGCCTCAGTTGTATCTGCAAATACTGTGATATATGAAGTAAGCAGTAATACTAACACTAATATAAGGGAAAGTATTTTCTTATTCAATTTTATCACCTGTCCCTTTCACTGAATAATGGGGTTATTTTTTTAAATATGCTGTTGGGTTTACACAGTCATCATACGATGCCGTAGGAGTTCTTACTTCAAAGTGGCAATGCGGTCCTGATGAATTTCCCGTGCTTCCGCTGTAAGCGATCAACTGGCCTTTTGTAACCTTATCACCTACGGATACAAGCCGTGATGAATTATGTGCATAAAGTGTATATACATAATTACCTGCTGAATTTTTCTTAGTATGTGCAATTACAATATATCTGCCGTAACTGCAGTAACCGCCGCCGTGATAAGAGTTGGAACAACCGTTGCACTTTTTGTCCATTGAAATAATTACTTCGCCGTCTTCAGCGGCTACTACCTTTGAGCCTGAATCACAAGCAAAATCGACTCCTGTATGACCTGCATAACCTGCACTGCCGTAAGCAGTAGTTATTTTTGTCTGGCTCGGAACAGGATATCCTAAAGAAAGCTTGTTTGATTTTGTGGTAGGCTTCTTTGTTGTATTTTTTTTAGTAGTTGTTGTATGTCTGCTTGACGATGAGCCTGATTCATTATCATTAGAATTTTCAGTTGCAGTTGTAGTGGTTGTTGTCGTAGTGGTGGTAGTAGTTCTGTTCTGTTCCTCCATACGTTTTATAAATTCTTCTGCAGCCTTTTCTATTTCCTTATTAATCTGATCAAGTTCTTTTTGATCCTGATTGCGATATTCACTATAAGTCTGTGTTTTTGAATGCAAATCATCCAAAAGTCTGTCAGACTCTTTTTTTTCATCCTTATAAGCCTTTTCTTTGGCGGTATAATCAACCTGTTTTTGCTCAAGGGCAATCATATTCTGATTGAGATCGGCCTTGGTAATTGACAGACTTTCCTGATTTTCATTCAGCTTTTGCTCCTTGTCCTCAAGAAGCTTTTTAGCAGAAATAAGCTCGTCTCCCTCGCTTTGCAGACTTTCAAGAAGCTCTTTGTCCCGCTTGGCAATTCTTTTAATCATTTCCATTCTTGTAAAAAGAGTAGAAATATCATCACTTGTAAGAAGCATCGATATAGTACTTAAATCACCGCTGATATAAAGTGCCTTCGCTCTTTCGCCGTAAAGCTCATAGGTATCATCAAACTTCTGCTGAAGCACCTTTGACTTTTCCGATATATTGGTTATATCCGATTTAAGCTGCTTTATTTCCTCTTCATTAGACTTATATTGTCTTTCAAGAGTGGTTATGCGTTTTTTTACACTATCCATTTCCTCGCGGGCAAGTGTCAATTCCATCTGAAGAAATTTTATTTTTTCGTCAAGAGTATCAATATATTCTTCAGTTTCTTTAGACTGCTTGCTCAGGGTAGAAAGCTTTTCTTTAACCTCTTTAAGATGCTGGGTTAAATATGTCTGCTTCTGTGCATTTGACATTGATTCATATTCATCATCATACCGCACCTCTGCCGCAGAAATATAAAATGGAGAGCTGCAAAAAACACTGCATATAACAAAGCAAAAGGCCATGAGAACAGAAAACAGCCTTATAATCAAATTTTGTTTCTGTTTCATTGACCTTCACTCCTAAACTTATGTATTAAAGATAATTATTCGGATTAACCTGAGAGCCGTTTACACGAACCTCAAAGTGACAGTGAGGACCTGTTGAATTGCCGGTGCTTCCGCTCTGTGCAATAACCTGACCTCTTGACACATGCTCGCCGACGCTTACGTTTATCTGGCTGTTATGTGCATAAAGTGTTGATAAACCGTCACCATGATCTATCATAACATGGTATCCGTAGCTATAGTTGAGATATTTAACAAGAATAACAGTTCCATCAGCAGCCGCGTAAACATTTGAACCTACAGGAACAGGGAAATCAATTCCACCATGCCAGCCGCCGCCGGAATAGTATGGAAATCCTGCTGATACCGATCTGGAATCCGTAGGGTATCCAAGCTGACCGGAACCTGAGCCTGAAGAACCTGGAAGAGAGCCTGATCCGTGAGATGCCGCAGCAGCAGCTCTGCGGATTTCATCCTCAATCTCTCTTATCTGCTCTTCATTTGTTTCGATCATTTCCATATATTCAGAGGTTTGAGAAGAAAGCTTTTGCATAAGCGCATTACACTCTGCCGCCTCTGCATCAAGCTCACTTTTCGATGCATCAATCTCGTCAATGCTTTCCTGAAGCTCCTGCTTGTGTTCTTCAAGAGCATCCTTGTCATCATTAAGCTCGTTATTCTTAACCTCTAAATCTTGTTTTTGAGCTTCAATTTCTTCCATTTTTGTCATAAGATCATCAAGCTGTTTGCTATCCTGCTCTGACACAGATTTAATCATCTGTGATCTTGTAAGCATTGAGCTCATATCAGGACATGTAAGCAAAACCTCAAGATTCGACACTGAGCCTGATACATACATAGCTCTTAATCTTTGACAATAAATTTCATAATTCTTGTCAAATTCAGCCTGCTTTTTATCAATTTCCTTCTGTGCTGTTTCAATTTCCTGCTCTGTTTTAGCAATTTTTACTTCAATAGAATCTATTTCTGCCTGAAGAGCTGCCTTGCTGTTTTTCAAAGAAGTAATCTTATCCTGCAACAATTCTATTTTTGACCTGAGAACTGACAAGTATTCTTCAGTTTCTTTTTTTTCTTTTGAAAGTGAATTAATTTTACTCTGTGCGTTGTCAATTTCTTCCTGAATTTTTTGCTTTTCACTTCTAAGCTCAGAAGTAGATTTTGCCTGTGCTGAAATTCCGAAGCCCATAGAAGTAACTGCCAGCACCAAACTCATAAGAATTGACACCAGTCTGTACTTAACCTTAAACACCGCTTATTTCACTGCCTTCCTTATTGAGATACTTTCTCATAGTAAACACTGAACCGCCTACACCGCAGACAACACCAATAGCAACAAAAATACCCAGCATTGCCAGTGCATAATCTGCAAACATAATAGGTTCAAGGCTGAGAGAGCTCAGCAGACCGCTGAATTGTCTTATAGCAAATTCATATAATCCCCAAACAAGACCAAGTGAAATCACACCTGAAAGCACGCCGAGAATCATACCTTCAATAACAAAAGGAAATCTTACAAAATTATTTGTTGCACCAACTGATTTCATGATGCTGATTTCCAGTCGTCTGCTGTAAACAGTAAGTTTGATTGTATTTGAAATAATGAACAAAGAAATAGCAAACAATACTGCAACAATAACAATTGCAATAACAGAAATACCCTGTCTTATTGCTACAAGCTTCTGAGCCAAATCTTTATTCTCTCTGATTGTATCAACATGATCAAGCTTATTTAAGCCTTTAACAGTTTTATCAAACTGGTCAAGATTATCTACAGTAACCTTATAAGCATCAGGAAGAGGAATATCCGCACTGATTTGTGTAAAGAATTCTGCCTGTGCTTTTTCCATAGTTTCAAGCTGTTCAGCCCATGCATCCTCTTTAGGAACAAACTCAACCTTTGCAATATTGCCTACTTTGTTAATCAATGCTTCCATTTCGTCAACCTGCTGCTCGGTTGCTTCATCATCAATATAAACCATAACAACATTTTCCTGCTCAATTTTACCAAGAAGAGAATCAATATTGAAGAAAATCATTGCAGCAGAGCCGATAAGTACAAGACAGCTCATAAGAACACATATAGATGCAAGCGACATCATTCTGTTTGTCCACACATTGCGAAAGCCCTCTTTGGTGAGGTATTTAAAACTAGCACCTGTCATTATTCCTCACCTCCTGTAACATCATCAAGTTTTACTACATCTTCTAAATTATCAAAAATATCATCATTCTGTCCGCTTTTATCTGCATCCATACTAACACTGCTGATTGCAACATCCTCTTCAAAGAAGAACATATCCGTATCTTCTTTCGGAGTTGAGCTTTCAAACTGAGCATGAGTAGGATCAGGTGTATCGGAAACAACTTCGCCGTTTTTGATTACAATTACACGACGCTGGAAAGAACGAACAAGATCATGCTCGTGAGTAACCATAATTACAGTTGTGCCTGCATTGTTGATTTTTGTTAAAAGTCCCACAATTTCGTGGCTCATTTCAGGATCAACATTACCGGTAGGCTCGTCCGCAATAATAACCTTAGGATTATTTACAAGTGCTCTTGCAAGTGATACTCTCTGCTGTTCACCGCCTGAAAGCTCATTAGGCAGTGCTCTTGCCTTTTGTGACAAACCGACAAGCTGAAGAATATAAGGAACTCTCTTTCTGATTTCCTTTTCCTTAGCACCGATAACACGCATTGCAAACGCAACATTATCGTATACAGACATTTTAGGAATCAATCTGAAATCCTGAAATACTATACCCATTCCGCGTCTGTAATATGGTACTTGTCTTTTTTTGAGCGTTGCCGATGAATATTCATTAAAAATAACTTCGCCCTCACTGGGCTTTTCTTCATGCATTATCAGCTTAAGAAAGGTACTCTTACCTGCACCGGATGAACCGACAACAAATACAAATTCACCATCTTCAATTTTTATGTTCACATTTGAGAGGGCTTTTGTACCATTACTGTCGTAAACCTTTGATACATTTCTAAATTCAATCACAATTTTTACCTCTTAATCATAATAGTTCACTGTTGCTTGATAAGCAAACACATATAAATGCATATATGTAACCATATATAATAATACATCAACTTATATATATAATCAAGAGTTTTCTGTAACAGTTTTGTAAACTTCAGCCTAAAAAACGATATTAAATATAAAAAAATATGTACGATAACTTAATACCGCACATATTTAAAGCAAATTGCAACTGCTATTTTCCAGAATTTACATAATCAAAGCTTGTGTTTTCAGCATACATAAAGCCTTCTTTATCAAAGGATATATCAACCATACTCTTCGCCTGACTGCCGTCTTTAAACTCAACAACAATCGTCATTACATCAGTTATTTCAGATAAATCCATGTTAGGATTATTATTAAGCACGTCGTACAACGATCCTGACATAGTCCAGCTTATACCAAAAATTCTTGTATTAAGCTTTTTAGTGAGATTTATATCCTTAATATATCTTTCTCCCGAAAGTGATGCATATGGCAATTCGTAATTAGAAATATATATACCTTTTGTATAATCTATACCATCATTTTTTCGTGTCCCGTCATCATTAAAGTTGAGATCCATTGACATGATTTTAATTTCTCCATATTCACTTTCGTTGTAAACACGTATTTCCTTTACCTGCTGATAATTTTTGATATTTAAATCAAACACACCGCATGAATACTGATTAATACAAATATTCGGAAACAATTTTTGACGGTTTGTTGTCATAAAATACACCGGCTCGCCGTTTATTTCACCTTCAATCAATCTGTTTTTTTCTCTGTCCTCTTTTATGAGCTGTTCACTTTCCTCCTCAGTTTTTCCCTTTAAATCAATAACTCCTATTTTGTACATAGCAGGCACTGAGGTATTAAGTGTTTTGTACATCGCTTTAGTATAAGACTGTTCATTGTCATAGGCATAGGCGATTATAACACCACCCTCATAGCTTGCTTTTTTTTCACTTTTCACAGATGATATTGAAGAAGATTTATTTTCCGTTAAAATATTATTTTCATTATTGCTTTTATAACTTATTCCGAAAACACCGCCTGTAATCAATAAAAAAGCCATACAGCAGCTTACAATAGGCTTAAGCATATTGATTTTCTTTTTGCCGTCAGGCATTCCTGCTTTAATTCTTGTCTGCATGTACAAATCAGGTTCAATATTATCAATACAATTTTTTATATCTTCTTTTCTCATACAAAAATCAATCCTCCAGCTCTATTTTTAAAATATCTCTAGCTCGTTTCAATCTTGATTTTACATTTGACGAAGTAATCTTCAAACTACTTGCAATCATAGATACAGAATAATCTTCATAGTAGTAAAGATATATTACTATCTTATATTTATCATCAAGCTGCAAAAGTTTTTGTCTTACATCCAAATAACTGTCATCTATTCCGAAATCAATGCTTTGCAAAGCTGCTGCATCAAGAGAAATGCTGTTATTCTTTTTCGACTTCTTAAAATCCAAACATAAATTTTTTGTTGTCCTTATCAGCCAGGCTTTTTCATGGACTTCATCTTTAAATGGGGGGCTCTTATACAAATATTTAATAAATACATCCTGTAATATATCTTCACTGTCGTCCCTGCTGCCTGTGTAGAGAAAAGAAACTCTGTAAAGCATGACTGAATATTTTTCATAGACACGATTAAATTTTATTTCATCATCATTATTCATTTCATTTTCCCCTTTCACCATATAAACGATTCAGTACTGAATTTGGTTGCAAAAAGAACACTTCAGAAAAAAAGCACACTTCTAATGAAGTGTGCTTTAAAATATCAAGATTAATACTTAACAGGACTGGATGCAAGATACTTATTAACCATAAGTGCTACTTTGAATACAATTGCATCATCGAATTCTCTGAGATCAAGACCTGTAAGCTTTTTGATTTTTTCAAGTCTGTAAACCAGTGTATTTCTGTGCACAAACAGCTTTCTTGAGGTTTCTGAAACATTAAGATTGTTTTCAAAAAATTTCTGAATAGTAAACAGAGTCTCCTGATCAAGAGAATCTATAGAACCTTTTTTGAAAACCTCTTTTAAAAACATATCGCAAAGAGTTGTGGGAAGCTGATAAATAAGTCTGGCAATACCAAGATTTTCATAGCTGATAATTGTCTTTTCGGTATCAAACACCTTGCCTACCTCTAAAGCAACCTGTGCCTCTTTAAAGCTGTGTGCAAGCTCCTTAACACCTGTAACACAAGTTCCTATACCGATAACTGCACTGAAATAAAACTCTGAAAGCAGTGTATCATTGATTGATCTTGCAAGCTTTTCAAGATCTTTGCCGTCAACATTAGGTCTTACCTCTTTTACAAGAGCAATATCATTTTCATTAATGCTTATAACGAAATCCTTTGTTTTATCAGGGAAAAAGTTCTGAATAATATCAAATACGGAAATTTCAGTTTCCTGCACTGTTCTGATAAGAAAAACTACTCTTGTAGCATCATTATTAAAGTGAAGCTCACGGGATTTTATATAAATATCACCCGGAAGAATATTATCAAGAATGACATTTTTCACAAAATTTGAACGGTCAAATTTTTCATCATTGTTACGCTTAATCTGGTCAAGCGAAACCGCAATAATCTGGCTGTAGCGACGGCTGAGCTCATCTGTACCATCAACAAAGACAGCATACTCGGGCCTGATTAACACATCAAATGTTGTGTAAGTAGCGTTATCAACACAAGTCTGCGAAGCACCGAAAACACCTGCTGAAATAACTCCCTTACGTATTTCTCCTATAATGCCAAGGTCACTGCATGCAATAACAGTTCCGGTTTCATCGACAACTCCGATAGTACGGTCTATTGCATCACGCATTTGATTAATTATACCCTGAAATAATCTGTTCGGCATATTTTTCACCTCTCTATAATATTTGTGCTCTTCGCCAAACCTTATTTTGTTTAGCTACAAAAAAATGCACAAAAACAAGACCATTTACTTGTTAATATTATACAAGGCTTTTAACGATATTGCAACTATTTTCACAATTTTTTTTAATTTTTTTGTAGCTATTGCATAAACCCACAATATATTGTTAAAAAATAGTCAATTGAACATATTTATAGTTATTATACACCCTCAATAATTTTTAATTCTGCATCGGTAAGATATCTGCAATCACCTCTGCCGAGAACTTTATCAAGCTCAAGTCCGCCCATTTTTATGCGTTCAAGCTCAACAACATTTAATCCGAATTTTCCAAACATACGTTTAATCTGATGATACATACCCTGCTTTATAGTAACTACGGCTTTTTTGTTATCTTCGCTTGCAGAAATAATTTCAGCCGGCATACAGATATCATTTTTCAGCTCTATACCATTTTCAAAAGCTTTAACAACATTATCATCAAAAGGCTTGTCCAATGTGACAGCATAGGTTTTTGATATATGATTTTTAGGACTAAGTATTCTGTGGGCAAACTCACCGTCGTCTGTAATGAGCATAAATCCCGTAGTATCTTTATCCAGTCTGCCTGCAGGGAAAAGATTTTTCCTTTTCATCTCTTCAGGTAAAATATCAATCACTGTCTTCTCTTTACCGTCCTCAGCAGCAGAAATTACACCCTTCGGCTTGTTCATCATTATATAGACAAACTTAGAATATTTTATGCTTTTGCCCTGACAGATAATACAGCTGTTTTTCTCATCTGCCTTATCATTAGGACTTTTCACCATCTTGCCGTCAACAGAAACAAAGCCCTTTTTTATAAGGGCCTTTGCATCGTTTCTTGAAATATTCAATGATGTAGAAATAATTTTATCCAGTCTTTCCATTATTCTCCGTTAAATCCTACAATAAAGCCGCTGTCAGCTGCAGTGTTGCACACATCTCCGCCGATAAGCACACCATCACAAACCAGCATATCTGCCACAACGCCCTCTTCATGCTTTTCATAATTAGTAATATAGTATGTATAAAGCTCAACCTTTTTGCCTTTGTATTCGGCAAGATCAAAGCCTTGATTTTTTTGAATTTCATTATAGCTGTTATAAACATCATTCCAATCACTTGGAATAGTGAGCTCCTTTGACTCAAAATCCTTGGCGGTTTCCCAACCAAAGCTTTCGAGATACGCACGGCGCTCCTCATCGGTAGATGCACTGACAACAGCACTGACACTTTCGCTTTTTTCAAAATGATTTGAAGCGAAGCTCAGGATAATTATAATCAGTCCGGTAACTGCCAATATAATACCAAAAATAGTTTTAGGTTTAAGTTTTAACGTAAGCATTTTCATAAAATCACCTAAGTAATTCTATGCTTGTTTACTCAATAATATAATCTTTAATTGTATCTAAATAAGAAATTTCTGCTGTAGCATCAATCAAAAGTCCCTCAGGGATATATTCCTCACTGTGTACAACGCCCTCGGTTCTGATTTTTGCAGCTGCAGATCCTTTATCAAAAGGAAGAAGAAGCTTCACACGCTTTCTGGTCTGCGGAAGAACTCTTTGAACTGCAATAAGCAAATCATCAATTCCTTCACCTGTTTTTGCACTTATTCTTACGCAAGGATTAACATATACACTTGTATCAGCAGAATACAGGGCAGGATCATTATCAGGATTGATTTTGTCACATTTATTAAACACGTTAATCATAGGAACGGGAATTCCGACCTCGCTGAAAAGAGAATTCAGTATTTCATTTGTAATTCTGATATGATTATGGCATTCATCGTCTGATGCATCACAAACATTTAAAATAACATCTGCATACGTTGCCTCTTCAAGTGTTGAACGGAAAGCATCAACAAGCTGATGAGGAAGCCTGCTGATAAAACCTACTGTATCAACAATCATAATCTGCTGTCCGTCAGGCAAAACCAGCTTTCTGGCAGTAGGATCAAGAGTGGCAAACAGCTTATCCTCCTGCAGAACACCTGCATCTGTAAGCCTGTTCATCAAAGTTGATTTACCCGCATTTGTATATCCAACAATAGCAGCAACCATAACCCCATTCTTTTTACGGCGCCTATGCTGCATATTTCTGCGCTTTTCAACAGCATCAAGCTCTTCTTTTATATACTGAATTTTTCTTCTGATATGGCGCTTGTCAGTTTCCAGCTTTGTTTCACCGGGACCTCTTGTTCCTATTCCGCCTCCCAGACGAGAAAGACTTGTACCCTTGCCGGTAAGCCTTGGAAGAGAATATTTCAGCTGAGCAAGCTCAACTTGGAGCTTACCCTCTTTTGACTGTGCCCTGCCGGCAAATATATCAAGAATCAGTGTTGTTCTGTCAACCACTCTGGTATCAGTTGCATTTTCAATATTTCTCACCTGAACAGGAGAAAGTTCACCGTCTGCAATAATAATATCGATATCATTATTATTGCAAAATTCAGATATTTCACTGAGCCTTCCCTTGCCAACATAGGTTGCACCCTCAATAACAGGACGCTTTTGAATCATTATTCCTGCTATCTCTGCTCCTGCGGTTTTTGCAAGTTCCTCAAGCTCCTTTATTGATATATCTGCATCAAACTCCCCTGTATCAACAGATATAAGCAAAGCCTGCTCTGCCTTTTCTTCGTTAATTAAATCAAAATTCATAAATTCACTCTTTTATTTTTCAGATGAACAATAGTTTAACAAAATAAGTCTTTGCTTTTATTTGTCTGCAAGTGCCTGAAGCACTTTGTTGGCTATCGGTCCTGCAGTCTGTGAGCCTGAATTACCATGCTCTACAAGTACAACAAAAGCATACGGATGCTTTTCATCGTCCATAAATCCCACAAACCATGCAGTGTTATGGTCATTATATGAATCGATTTCAGCTGTTCCCGATTTTGCACACAGCTTAAGTCCTTCATAATTATAATCACCATACTGCTCTTCAACATTATATCTCATCATTGCCTTCAGCTTTGAGGCAGTAGTGCTGTCAAGCAGCTGCACCTCTTTAGAGGCAAAATTAATATCAAGTGCCTTGCCGGCTTTATTCATAAATGAATCAACAAGGTTAAATGAAACTGCCTTTCCGTCATTTGCAACAGCACTTACAAAACGCAGCATTGCAACAGGTGAAACCAGCGTATCGCCCTGACCTATTCCTGTCCAGCCTATATAATCATCAGCATCACTCTTTTCCAGAAAAAATCTTCCTGTAGATGATTTGATATCACCGCTTACTGATACTGCCGAAGTTAAACCAAGAGTTTTGGCCGTATCTGCCAGCTTTTCTGCACCAAGCTCTATGGCAATCTGAGCAAAAACTGAGTTGCATGATTTTGCAAGAGCCTGCTTAAAGCTGATTGTTCCGTGATAGCCGTTGCAAACAATCGGCTTTCCGCCGGGATCATATTCACCCTCACATTTGAACTCACGTTCGTAGATATCGGGAATATTTTCGATAGCACAGGCAGATACAATAAGCTTAAAGGTAGAGCCGGGAGTATACAGTCCCGAAAGCAATCTGTTTAGATAAGCACCTGCATATGAATCATTAGTATCAATATCACTTGGCTTATTTGAAGGATCATAGCTTGGTGTTGACACCATGCAAACTATATCACCTGTTTTATAATTAACAACACCCACACAGCCTGCCTTGTAATCAGCCAATGCTTTATATGCAGTATTACAGACATCCGAATCAATAGTCAGTTCCATATCATTTCCGCTTCCGTTTTGTGTAACGCTGTAAATACCGCTAAGTGCATTATAGCCGATTAACCTTGATTTATATACACTTTGGACACCTGTAGAAATAAAGCCTTTAGTATCTCCCACGGTGTGAAGAGTTGCCTTTCTTGTAGTTTTTGAGTCATTATATAATCTTTTTCCGTCAACAGTTTCAGCAAGAACATTTCCATTACTGTCAGTAATTTTACCTGCGGCAATAAGATCGCCGTTGTGATAAATATTACTGTTATATGGCTGCATAACCCATTTGCTTCCGTCATTTACAAAGCTGTAGGTAAGAAATCCTAAGCCAAAAAGAAATGCAATAATTAATATGAGGAGAAAAAGTCCTCTTCTTGTAATCATTTTCATCTTTTCTTCGCACCTCCCAGATAATTATAGGTACGAATATCAGACGCTTTGATAAACGCAAGAATTGCCCAGCAGGCAATCAGCGAGCTTCCGCCCTGACTTACAAAAGGAAGTGTTACACCTGTAAGCGGAAGAACATCTGTTATACCAAAAATATTAAGTGCTGTCTGGAATAGGAACAGTCCCGCACCAGCAACGGCAGAAATTGAATAAAAGGTTGATCGTGATGCAATGGAATTTACAAGTGCAGATACTGCAATTGCCACGAAAGAAAGCACAAGCATTATTCCGAAAAGAAAACCCCACTCCTCACAAATAATACCAAAAATATCATCAGTAGTAGTTGTAAGATAATCGGTAAAATAATGTCTTATATTACCTTTGCCTATGCCAAGTCCAAGAAATCCTCCTGACGCCATGCCTGTAAGCACATGAGTCTGCTGATAGCCTGAGCCGTACGGATCTTCCCATATATGACGATAGAAAGCAAATCGCTTTGTTACATATGATTTGTACTTTATTACAATGGCACTTCCAAGACCTGCTGCCGACACAGCAAGACCAATAGTTTTAAAATCACCTGAATTCATAAAGGCGATAATTAAAAATGTAATAAAGAATATTAATGCCGTACCAAAATCCCTTATCAATATAAGTGTTCCCACACACAAAACAGAGAATACTATAAATCTTATAATATTTTTGGATGTTTGTATTTTTTCAAGTGTGGCTGCACCAACAAATATAAACGCCACTTTTACAAATTCAGACGGCTGAACAGTTATACCGAAAATTTCTATCCAGTTTTTTGCACCATAAATTGTTTTGCCTAATATAAGATTAATAAGCAAAATAACCACGGCAATTATTGCAACAGGCAGTCTCAGCTTCATGCAAAGCTCAATATTACCGAGAACAAACACAAGAATTGTATATCCTATAATTCCCACTATTGCTATTATAAGCTGTTTAAAGCATGAATTCGGCACAACAGAGCCTATTACCGCAAGCCCCACACCTGTAAGAAAAAAAGCAATAAACTCCAGCTCAAAATTTCTTCTGTGCATTGCAAAATAAAAAACTGCTACATAAATCCATTCAACCGCTATAAAAGCAGCACAGGAAATCATAACTTTAAAAGAAAACTCCTCTCCTGCCATTGCTGCAAAATATCCTGTAAAAAGCTGAAAAACAGACAGCATTGTCAGTAATGCAAAATTGTTTATCGGCTTTATATTAGGCATCTTTTTTGCTTTATTTGCCACTGTTTTCAACTCCTATCTTTCATAAAATATAAATACTCTCTCACCGAATGTAATGGTATCCTCATCAAAAATCAACTGAGGCTGTGATATAAAACGTCCGTTAAGCTTTGTTCCGTTATGGCTGTTAAGGTCTGACAAAGCCCAGCCGCGCGAGGTAAGATGAATTCTGGCATGCTCACTGCTGACAGTATCAAGAGCAATTCTTATATCGGCATTTTCTCCTCTGCCTATAAGAACATCTTTTTTGCGAAGATAAATAGGCTTGTGAGTTTTTACATCAACCAAAACAGCATAAGCCACATTTTTGCTTGGCTGTTTAAACTCTGTTGCAGCAGTTCTTATTTCACTTCTCACCTGCTGCGATATTGCATCAGCACACACAAATTTAAGTGAAACAGAGCCGATTTCTATTACATCTCCGTCCTCTATAACGGCTTTACCGTCTATCTTTTCTCCATTTATGATAATGCCTGTTTTTGAAAAGGTATCTGTAATTGTCCATTCCTTGCGTCTTTTTGATATAACCGCATGAAATCGTGATACTCCGGGCATCATTAACACTATATCATTCGACTTGCTTTTTCCGATTGAAATTTCCCATCGGTCAATATCAATAATAGAGCCGTCACTCTGATCTACAAGCTGTGCCATTTTATGCAGTCTCGGCCGGTTTTTGAAAAGAGAAATAACACAGGTAAAAACAATTATTACCGCAACTACCAAAACAGCATATCTGGATACACTCATGGCAATAGAATTAATTATATCCAAGCTTTTTCGCCCCTAACATTTAAAAATCTAAAATTACAATTTTTCATTCTAATTATATACTTTATATCTGCAAAGTCAATTTTTTCACTAAAAATTCATCTTTAATTAAGAATGTTAAGTTTGGTTGACAAATTTCCAAGCAAAATTGCTGGTAAAATACAAGAAAATGTAGTAAAATTTGTTTGAGGTGATAAAATGAATCTGGGTGAAAGACTGTACAGTCTAAGAAAATCAAAAGGTCTGTCACAGGAAAAGGTTGCAGAATCATTAGGTGTCAGCCGACAGACTATATCAAAATGGGAAACAAATCAGACTACTCCTGATTTTGATAAAATCGTACCGCTTTGCAGGCTGTATGAAATTACAACAGATGAATTACTTACAGGCGAAAAAACAGACGATTGTAAGAATAATGATTATTATAACAGCACATTTGAAGAAAGAGCAAATCACGAAACTCAAAAAACACAAGCTGACAATTATTATTATGAAAATCAATATAATTATCAAGAACAGGTACACGAAAAGAATTTAACAGAACTTAAACTAAAGCAGAAAAAAAGATATGCACTTCTTTTATCAATATCAATCTTTCTTTATATTTTAAGTCCTGTTCCATTTTTCTTTTCAGAAAATGCATCTTACCAGCTTATACTGACAATATTTTTCGTTATCATAGCAATTGCCACAATGATTATAGTTTTTGCATCTGTGTCAAAAAACAGATCTAAAGATAAAAAAGACGCACCAAAAACTAAAGATGAAAAATTGTTAAAAGATATAACACATATTCTTTCTTTGATAGTTCTTGTAATATATCTGGCAGTCAGCTTTTCAAGTAAAAACTGGGGCATCACGTGGATTATATGGGTGGTATACGGATTAATCTGTGAGATAATTAAACTGATATTTTCGCTGAAAGGGGCAGAAAAAAATGAAAAATAACAGAAAATCAACAATTGCAGTAATTTCACTTTTATCAATAATATGTATTTTGCTGATAGGAATTATGATTTCAATCATGACAAAAGGCGGAATTATTATTGCAAAAAACAATGATAACAATATTTCAATAGGAGAAATAACAACATATGACGAAAGCTTTGAACTTGGTCCTAATGCAAATATATCTATTGACTCTGATTACGGAAATATAGAAATCATTGAAAGCGATTCAAATAAGGTAAGAGTTGTCGGTGAAAGTGCCGAACTTCTTCCTATTGAGGTGAATATAACAGGAAATACACTAAATATAAACAGAAAAGAAGAGGTATCTATCTATTTCGGCGGACTTAAGAGCTTTAAAGGAACTATAACTTTATATATTCCAAAAAATACAGCACATAACATCAAAATCGAAACGGATTACGGAGATATTATTTCAAAATCGGCTATAAATGGCTTCTTTGACTTTGAAACAGATTACGGACACATTGTTATAAACGAAATCAATGGTAAATTCAAGCTCTCAACCGACTGCGGAAATATTGAGATTACCAATGCAAATATCACAGATAATTCCTCAGCAAAAACAGATTTAGGAAACATTGATATAACAAAAACAAACCCTGTAAGAATTGATGCAGAAAGTGAACTTGGAAATAATAAAATAAACGGCAGTGACAGTTCATCCAATATTGAACTGAACCTCCATACAGATATGGGTAACATAACTATAAACTGAATATAAAAAATAAATTCAATATTCTCACGACTATTGAATTTATTTTTATTTTATCATATACTTAAATTAACAAACACTTTCATACTAAAATCGAAGGGAAATTAAATATGAGTATTGAGAAAAAAACATTCGGTAAAATTGATAACAAAGAAGTTGAACTTTACACAATAACAAACACATGCGGAGCATCCGTTTCTCTTATGACTCTGGGCGGAGGAATACAAGCTCTCAATATGCCTGACAAAAACGGTAAACTTGGCGATGTTGTATTGGGATTTGATGAGCCTGCACCATATGTTAATGCCGACCTTGGATATCAGGGGCTGCTTGTAGGCAGATATGCAAACCGAATCAGAGATGCAAAATTCTCTATTGACGGCACAGAATACCATACACCTCAGAATCAGGGTACATGGACACTGCACGGAGGCGGCCGTTTCAGCTTTAATCTCTGGCAGGCAGAGGAAACAACAGACAATAGTATAACCTTCAGCTTTTTCTCACCTGATATGGAGGATGGTTTTCCCGGAAATTTCAAAATGTCTGTTAAATACACATTAACTGATGATAATACACTCAGACTTGAATACACAGTAAAATCCGACAAAAAGACTGTTGCTAATCCAACTAACCATGCTTACTTTAATCTTTCCTGCAATCCCGACAAAACTATTGAAGATCATCTTCTGCAAATAAATGCAGATAAATTTACCGAAACTGACGAAAGCCAGCTTCCTACAGGAGAGCTCAGCGAGCTTAAAGGCACTATGCTTGACTTTGCTGAAATTCACAAAATCGGTGATAAAATTGATGAACCTTTCAGAGCAGTTATTGACGGAATAGGATATGACAATAATTATTGCTTATACAATAAAGAAATCGGAAAAATGGCTCAGGCTGCTATTCTGGCTGACGAAGAAAGCGGAAGAAAAATGGAGGTCTGGACTGATTTGCCGGGTATTCAGCTTTATTGCGGCGGATGGCTCGAAAAGGACTACACTCTTGGAAAGGGTAACAGCATTGTAAAGTTCCGCAGGGGTGTTGCTCTTGAAACACAGTTTTATCCTGATGCACTTAATCATCCCAACTTCCCTTTTAAATATATCCAGCCAAACGAAGAATTTAAAACAACAACAGAATTCAGATTTTCTGTTTTATAATCAAACAGTCTGAAAGGGACGAAGATGTATGAAAAACATTAACTTTCAAAATAATTCTGACTCTCCGTTAAAAATATCAATTGATAATCAGCAGATATTCATTGACATCAATAAATCGAAAAGCATTGAAATTGACAAAGATACTGCATTAATTGAAGTATATGAGGATGACAGAAATGATAATAATGCACTCAGTTTTGTGTTGGCTTTCATCATTTCAATTCCATTAGTGCTAATGGAGGCAATAGAGATTGAAGGCATAAAAAATCATATTTATCTGCCTACAAAAGCATATTTAGAACTTGAATGCGATAACAGCATAGTTATCGAAAGCTGGCAGAGAGGTCATATGATGTTTGCATTAAGCCACAATAAATTGCCTTTAAGCACATCACCGATTTATACAAAGGAAACTATTGATAAAGCTGTTAAGGATTATAAAAGAGAACAGATTGCGGCATTTACATTTTTTCCATTACTTATTACCATATTATTTTTAGTTTTAATAATTCTCAGCAAAAAGGCAATATGTCTGATATTGCTTATACCTGTGGCACTTATTGTTTTTCATATTATAAAGCTGAAAAAGAGCAATGACAAATATATAGATTATCTATATAAATTATGCAAATAAATAAACAAAAGGCTTGGAGAAATCCAAGCCTTTCTTTGTGTATATAATTTCTTTGTTCGGTATCTATTAACCAAGCTCTGAGAAGTACTTGATTGTACGAACCATCTGTGAAGTGTAGCTGTTCTCATTATCATACCAAGAAACAACCTGAACCTCATAGAGATCCTCAGCAATTGGAAGAACCATTGTCTGAGTAGCATCGAAGAGAGAACCATATCTCATACCAACGATATCTGAAGATACGATTTCATCTGTGTTGTAACCGAATGACTCTGTAGCAGCAGCCTTCATTGCAGCGTTGATGCCATCAACAGTAACATCCTTGCCCTTAACAACAGCAGTAAGAATTGTTGTTGAACCTGTTGGAGTAGGAACTCTCTGTGCAGAACCAATAAGCTTGCCGTTAAGCTCAGGAATAACAAGACCGATAGCCTTTGCAGCACCTGTTGAGTTAGGAACGATATTTACAGCAGCAGCTCTTGAACGACGAAGGTCACCCTTTCTCTGAGGACCGTCAAGAGTCATCTGATCACCTGTGTAAGCATGGATTGTGCACATGATACCGCTCTGAATTTCAGCGAAATCATTGAGAGCCTTAGCCATAGGAGCAAGACAGTTAGTTGTGCAAGATGCAGCAGAAATAACTTTATCCTCAGCTGTAAGCTCTTCGTGGTTTACATTGTAAACGATTGTTGGAAGATCATTGCCTGCAGGAGCAGAAATAACAACCTTGCGAGCACCGGCCTTAACGTGAGCTGAAGCCTTCTCTTTTGAGCAGTAGAAGCCTGTGCACTCAAGAACAACGTCAACACCAAGCTCACCCCAAGGAAGCTCTGTAGCGTCAGCCTTAGCATAAATCTTAATTTCTTTACCATCAACGATGATAGAATCATCTGTAGCTGATACTGTATCAGCAAGAGCATACTTACCCTGTGATGAATCATACTTTAAAAGATGAGCAAGCATCTTAGGGCTTGTAAGATCGTTGATAGCAACAACTTCGTAGCCTTCTGCGCCAAACATCTGACGGAAAGCAAGACGACCGATACGGCCGAAACCATTAATAGCAACTTTTACCATTGGAAAATACCTCCACAAAAAATTATTTATAAAATTGCTTTTATACGCTATTATTTTATACTGTTTTACATAGATAATCAAGAAAAATTTGTAAATTTTACACTTTATACAAAAAGAATGTCAATATACTTTTTTCTTATAGTTAATATTTTAACTGTCGAACAGATATAATCACCGCAAATTTCAGCAATTGTCATCGACATTATCATAAAATCAAACTATTACTCAACCTCAATTAGAAATATTTTATCATTGAACGCACCATTTTTTACGCATTTAGCTTTTTTTATCTTCAAAATATCATCAAGACTTCTGCCGTGCACCTTTGCAAGTGCCTCAATAACCTCTAAAACATCTGCAAGCTCAGTTATATCTCTGCTTTCAAGATATTCATTAACCTCTTCCTGCAATTTTTTCTCAAGTTCTGGTATATATTCGTCGTCATTCAGCATTCTTATATGTGCAGTTTCACCTGTTGATTTAATTATATCAGGAATATTATCACGAACTAACTTATTATAAATTCTCATAATTATTCTCCAAAAAATATACTAATTTATACTATTTGCCTCACTGATTATTTAGTAAGTTTTCCAAATCCTCAACAGTTTTTGCAATATATGTTGCTCCCGCTGAACAGAGCTCATCATAGTCACCATAACCATATTCAACACCGATGGAGTCAATGCCTGCTGTTTCAGCACCGATAATATCATGCTTTCTGTCACCAATCATTACAACATTTGACTTATCTGTAATATCACAGCAATTAAGCGCATATTCGATTACCTCAGCCTTTTTTGACCTTGTACCATCCATATTTGAGCCTGCAATAAATTCAAAATATTTTGTAAGATCAAAATTATTCATAATTCTATCAGTAAATTCCTGTGGTTTTGAGGTTGCAAGAAGAAGTCGTTTACCGCTGTTCTTCAAATTTTGCAAAAGCTTCGGTATTCCGTCATAAACAGTATTTTCCAAAAGTCCTTTAGTGCTGAAATACTCACGATAAAATGAGATAGCCTCTATAGCCTTTTCATCATCAAATCCATAAAATTCTCTAAAGGAATCATGAAGAGGAGGACCAAGAAATTTTCTAAGCTCATCTGTGCTTTTAACACTGATATTATACTTTTTCAAGGCGTATAAAATTGAGTTTATAATTCCGGGTGACGAGTCTGTCAATGTTCCGTCAAGGTCAAATAAAATCACATCATAATTTTTCATAGTATTTCTCCATTTAATCATTAAACTGTTCCAATATAAGCAGTCGTATTATTTTTCATTATGACAACATCATTTTTACTGAACTTGTCAAACACTGTTTCCAAATCTCTAATATAGTTATCAAAGTTATTGTCTCCGCTTTTAAGTGAATATGAGGCTGACAAACTTCTTGTTATAAATCTATCTTTGGTAAATGCAACGGGATTTTCAAATACAGATTTCTCATAAGAATTATTAAAAAATTCAAAAATACGCTGATCATCATCCTTCATTCCACCATGATAGCCTTTAAATTCAGGGCAGTATTTCCTGTAAACCTCATAACTCTCAATATTAAAATCGCTGCTCATATCACGGGTGTTCCATACAAGAATAACTTTTCCGTCAGGCTTTAATATTCGTTTGCATTCATTTTTGAATTTATCAGCATCAAACCAGTGAAACGCTTGCGCCGCCGTAACAAAATTCACTGAACAATCGTCAAGACCTGTCATATCGGCACTGCCGTTGATGAAAATAGCATTTTTATATATGGAAAGCTCTTTTTCAGCGGTAATGCGCATATCATCGTTAGGCTCGACAAGATAAACTATACTGCCCATCTCCAAAAAAGGCCTTGAAAATTTTCCTGTACCTGCACCTATATCAGCAATCGTACAATCAGCTGAAAAGCCATAACTATTGTACAAGCTGTCAATCAAAGCCTGTGGATATCCCGGTCTGCCTTTAGTATAATTCTCTGCTCTTCCGCTGAACTTTTTTGTATTATCCATTAAATATTCCTCTAAAAAACAAGGACCGAATAATCGGTCCTTTAATTTACTTTATCAATGATACACCTGTCATTTCTTCAGGCTGAGGGAGACCAAGCATTTTTAGCATTGTCGGAGCAATGTCACAAAGCTTTCCGCCCTCTCTGAGTTCCACATTGTCACCGCAGTTTGCTGCAACAAATGGTACAGGATTTGTTGTATGAGCAGTAAACGGCGAGCCGTCCTGTTCCATCATTATATCAGCATTACCATGGTCTGCTGTAATGAACAGGCAACCACCCATTTTTATAACTGCATCATAGAGTGAGCCGACACACTTATCAACCGCCTCAACAGCACTTACTGCTGCATCAAAGATACCTGTATGACCAACCATATCGCAGTTAGCAAAGTTTACAATAACAACATCATATTTACCTGAAAGAACAGCTTCATCAAGCTTTTCTGAAACCTCATACGCACTCATCTCAGGTTTCATATCATAAGTAGCAACCTTGGGTGAAGGAATAAGAATTCTGTCCTCACCCTCATTTACAGCCTCAACACCGCCGTTGAAGAAGAATGTTACATGAGCATACTTCTCTGTTTCTGCAATACGAAGCTGAGTCATATTGTTATTTGCAAGATACTCACCAAGAGTATTAGCAAGGCTCTGCGGCTTAAAAGCAACTAATACGTTAGGCATTGTTGCATCATACTGTGTCATACATACATATGTTACAGGAATACGGTCTCTTTCAAAACCACTGAAATCATCGTCAACAAAAGTTCTTGTAATTTCTCTTGCTCTGTCAGGACGGAAGTTGAAGAAAACAACACTGTCATTCTCACTTACTCTGCCCTCATTTTCAAGGCATACTGTAGGCTCAATGAATTCATCAGTAACATTTTTACCATCTGCATCAACCTTTTCATATGACTCTTCAATAGCCTTTACCGGATCATCAGTCTGAATGCCCTTTCCAAACACAAGTGCATCATAAGCTTTCTTAACTCTGTCCCAGTTATTATCTCTGTCCATTGCGTAATATCTGCCGACTACTGTAGCAATCTTGCCGACACCGATTTCATTAAGCTTGCTGATTGCATCAGCAACAAAATCCTTACCGCTTGTGGGGGGAACATCACGTCCGTCCATAATGCAATGCAGATATACCTTTTCAAGTCCCATTTTTTTAGCAAGCTCAACAATTGCCCAGATATGAGAATTGTGAGAATGAACACCGCCATCACTCATAAGTCCCATAAGATGAAGTGATGTTTTGTTATCAATAGCATTCTGAACAGCTGTTCTCATAGCTTCGTTATCAAAAAAGTCACCGTCTTCAATAGACTTTGTAATTCTTGTAAGCTCCTGATATACAATTCTTCCTGCACCGATATTTGTATGCCCAACCTCTGAGTTACCCATCTGTCCGTCAGGCAAACCAACATCAAGTCCGGAAGCACCAATATAAGTGTAAGGATTTGAAGCCATTATTTTGTCTAAATTAACTTTGTTTGCAGCCGCAACAGCGTTGCCGTAATCACTGTCATTTTTGCCGAAACCATCCATAATACAAAGCACAACAGGCTTTTTCATAATTATAAAATCCTCCGTAGTTTCCATAGTTAAATGGGTGGGAATTAACCCACCCAAATAAATTTTTATCTAACTGTTTTTATTTGCTTGCAGCTTTTACGATGATTGAGAAATCCTCAGCCTTCAATGAAGCACCGCCGATAAGACCACCGTCAACATTCTCTTTTGCAAGAAGCTCATCGGCATTCTTAGCATTCATAGAACCACCGTACTGAACAACAAAAGCATCAGCAGCAGCCTGATCATAAAGCTCAGCGATAACCTGACGAATATAACCGTTTACTTCGTCTGCCTGATCAGCAGTTGCAGTTTTACCTGTGCCGATAGCCCATACAGGCTCATAAGCAATAATTACATTTTTGAGTTCCTCAGCAGTTACACCCTGAAGAGCAATCTTTGTCTGCATACCAACAACCTCAAAGGTTACGCCCTGCTCTCTTTCGTCAAGAACCTCGCCAACGCAAAGGATTACCTTTAAGCCGTTGTCAAGAGCTGCACGAACTCTTTTATTTACAGTAACATCGGTTTCACCGAAATACTGTCTTCTTTCGCTGTGACCGATAATAACATAAGGAACACCCATTGCCTTAAGCATAGGAGCTGAAACCTCAGCAGTAAAAGCACCGCTTGCAGCCCAGTGACAGTTTTCTGCACCAATCATAATATTTGATCCCTCTGCAGCATCAAGAGCAGCCTGAAGATCAACGAAAGGAGCACAGATTATTACATCACAATCAGCATCAGCAACAAGTGGCTTCATTTCATTGATGAGTGCAGTTGTTTCTGCAGGAGTATTGTTCATTTTCCAGTTACCTGCGATAACTGCTTTTCTAAGAGCTTTGTTCATATCTATATACCTCTTTTATTAAAATAATTATTAATACTAAATTAGTCTTTGTCTGCAAGAGCACAGATACCAGGTAAGTCCTTACCCTCAAGGAATTCAAGAGAAGCACCGCCGCCTGTTGAAATATGGCTCATCTTATCAGCAAATCCAAGCTTTGTAACAGCTGCAACTGAATCACCGCCACCGATAACTGAGATAGCACCGCTTTCGGCAACAGCCTTTGCAACGCAGATTGTGCCTGCTGCAAAGTTATCCCACTCTGAAACACCCATAGGACCATTCCAGATTACTGTGCCTGCATCCTTAACAGCATCTGCAAACATCTTCTGTGACTTAGGACCGATATCAAGTCCCATCCAGCCGTCAGGAATTTCATCACTGTTTACAACCTGTGACTCTGTATTTTCGTCATACTCTTTACCAACCTTGTTATCAACAGGAATAAGGAACTTAACACCCTTTTCCTCAGCAGATTTCATCATTTCGCCTGCTTTTTCAACCCAGTCAGCCTCAAGAAGAGAGTCACCAATGTTGTGACCAAGATATTTCATAAATGTATAAGCCATACCACCGCCGATAATGATAGTATCGCACTTTTCTATAAGATTTGAGATTACACCGATTTTATCTGATACCTTTGCACCGCCGAGAATTGCAACAAGAGGTCTCTTAGGCTCAGCAAGAGCACCACCCATAAACTTGATTTCTTTCTGGATAAGATAACCGCATACTGCCGGAAGAAATGCTGCAACACCTGTTGTTGAGCAGTGAGCTCTGTGAGCTGTACCAAAAGCATCATTTACAAATATATCTGCAAGAGAAGCAAGCTCTTTTGAGAAGTTCTCCTCGTTCTTTGTTTCTTCTGATCTGTACCTTACATTTTCAAGAAGCATAACCTCGCCGTCTTTAAGCTCAGCAGCCATTGTCTTAGCATTTTCACCGACAACCTCAGGATCTTCTGCAAGCTTAACCTCAACACCAAGATACTCTGAAAGCTTCTTTGCTACAGGAGCAAGAGAAAATTCAGGCTTGTATTCACCCTTTGGTCTGCCAAGATGAGAACAAAGAATAACCTTTGCGCCATTTTCCATAAGATATTTAATAGTAGGAAGGGCAGCTACAATTCTTTTGTCGTTTGTGATTTCGCCATCCTTAAGCGGAACATTAAAGTCACAACGTGCAAGAACTTTTTTGCCTTTTACGTCAATATCTTCAATAGTTTTTTTGTTTAATGCGTCCATTGCTATTACCTCTCTATATTAAAAATTTTTTATTTGCTGAAATTTCTATATAATTATATATTATTTTTACCTGTAATGCAAGAAATAATTACAATCAATGGAATTTATTAGACAGCTTACATAAAATTGTATAAAAAAAGACGGTCCGATATATGAAATTCCATACATCAAACCGTCATCAATTTTACTCAAAATTATCTGAGTTTATTCAGAACCGCATAATCCTTTGCATTAATGTATCCGTCACCTGTTACATCAACATTCGCATCAAATTTGATATCGCCTGTTTTTGAATTTACAACTGAAATAAAGCTTACAGTGTAGCTGCTGCCGCAATCACTGCAATTAACTGAAACCGTATCACCGTCACTGCCTAAAGATACGGCTTTATAATTGTGGTTATCCTTCCATACAGCATAAACGCTCATGTCCTCATTAACATTTGTAAGATCACTGCTCCATTTATCAAATATTTTGCACTGTGGATTGTTTGTTATTGCTGGTGTATCAACCTCTTCGCCCGCATCTGCAAAGCTTCTTCCTATATGATTTGAACATGTCTCATCATCATAGAAATCCACCTGATAAAAATTACGTTCAACATCAATATGCACGAGCATATCTGCTGCATCCTCTTTATTAGGATAACATTCATAATCAATACCATCACTGATTTGAGACACATCTGATACTATAAAATAATCAAAATCGAAATAGCAGTCTTCATATTCATCAAGAGAGCAGCCCATATAATTACTTGACGTTAAACCGCTGTTTGCAAAAGGAACACGGATTTCACCAAGAAACTGCTCTGCCTCAACAGTAATGTTCTGCGGACTGTAATCATCTCTTACAGCATTTGATATCGCTGTATGGCTCAAATCGAGAACTCGCAGATGATTTCTTAAGCATTTTAACTGTGTAAGTTTTGTGAGGCCTGTCAAATCAAGCTCAGTAAGCTTATTCTGGTCACATCTGAAAGCGGTAATATTGCTGAGCCTTTTAGTATCAATTGATGTTAGATTGTTTGCATAGCAGTGAAGCATATTTATTTTACTGTTTTCAGGAAGAATCAACTCTTCTAAATCATTATCAGAACACTGAACAGTAATCAAATTGAAATTTTTGCTTAAATCAAGTGTAGTAAGATAATTTCCGCCGCAGCTGATTGTAGTCAGCTTTGAAAGCTGTGTAACATCTAACTCCTCGAGGCCTATCCTTCCGCAGTACAAATTTGTAAGGTTAGTAAAAAACTCAATTCCCTTAAGAGTTTTTATTTCCATATCTTCATCGGCATAATATTCATCTATTATACCGGATATTGAAATCAAAGTGTCATCTCTTTCGCTGAGGCTGAGAACTTTGTCGCCCTTACCTGTTTCTGCATCAGGCTCATCAAATCTTTCCAGTATTATTTTTCTGAAATTATAATCAGGAAAATTAACCTCATCAATAGCAATACCATCATCGCCAAATGCAGAAAACCCCATTGCCATTGTTCCGATTACAACAACCAGAGCAGTGAGAAGTGAAATTAATTTTTTTATATTTTTATTCATTTATTTCACCCTCCTACGCTCTTGTGATTGTAACATTAATTGTTTTTGAAACCTTAGTGCCGTCTGAATTTTCAACGGTACATGTAATTAACGAAGTATATGAAGAACGAGCTATTGCCAATGCTGAAAGCGTTACTACACCATTTTCATCAATTTTAATATAATTATCAGCAGAAGATTTATATGTAACTGATGTTATTGCATTAGCATTTTCAGGATTTGGAATATATCCGATTGTGAATGACTGATACTTGGTGTAAGAGCCGCCGCAGGATTTTACATATGATGCTCCTGCCTCCGCTCCGTCAACAGTAAGTGTAATATCCGTTACAAGAACAACCGTATCAATAATACTCATGCTGTATGACTTTGTATATTTTCTGCCGTAATCATCAATCACTTCAACAGTAACAACCAGATTTCCCTTTTCGGCAGTTTTGGTAACTGAAATTGTGCTGCCGTTTACTGCAGCTGATACGCCGTTTTCTTCATTAATGATAATATCAGATGCGCTGACCATTGCACCATCATTTAATACTAGATTAATTTCTGTAGACTGTGAAGCAGTATCCACCTGAACTAAAGGATTTATACTAAGCTCTGTTTCATTCTGAACAAGACTAATAACAGGCTTTACAAATTCATGTCCATTAAGCTGGGTTATAGCCTCAGTCAGTGCGGAGCAGGCATTGTCGATTTCATTCTGCTCGGCATAAACATTTGCATAAACCACCTGAGCATTTTCATATGCAGATTTAAACGCCATACCATAATCATATGCATAATCAGTATACACAAGCTTTTCAGCGTCTTCCATTGCCGCTTTAAGAGCTGTGGTATCCCATGTAGTATAAGCCTGAATTGCGGCAGTAAATCCACCGTCAATAGATACGGCTGTAATAGTTGTCACGCCCTGTGTGAGAAATGTAACCACACCATTTTGGTCAACTGATGCAATGTCAGGATTATCACTTGTATAAATGCAGTCTTTAACAATCATTGTGCCTGATGTTATATTTGCGGAATTTTCGATTTTCGGGGCTAAAGCAACAGTATTTGCAGGAGCACCGAATACCATTTCATCATTAAAGCTTATTCCTGATGCAGCATAGCGTGAGAACGCTACATAAACATCAGCAGAGCAAGTTTTGTTAAACACATTTGTTACCGTGCAGGTTATTCTTGTGAAACCTGCACTTGCACTTGTATTTGTAACTACACCGGTATTTTCATCAACTGTAATATCAGGATTCGAAGAACTCCACTTAAGCTCTGCATATTCTGCATTTTCATCATTGAATACAGGCTTAAGATTAATGCTCTTTCTGTTAATCGTCAGACCTGAATATGTAATAAAGCCTTTATTGGCGCTTGTAACATTATCCGCTTCTTCAAATGTAATATCTACACTTTCAACAGGGATATAGAATATAAGTGAATTATAAGCCTCCTCAAGTCGTTCTATCATCTCATTAACCTGTGTCTGCGAAGCAAGCTTTTCGTCAAGCATAAGCTTTGCATCTGCAGCTGTCTCGATAAGATTGTTAAGAGATGCCTCAGTATAGGTATATCCGATCTGTGATTCCTGAATAACCTCATAGCAGTAGTCATATTTTGAAGCGAGATTACTGAAATTAGTCTGAACGTTTATTTCGATAGTATCGCTGTAACCGCCGTCAATAGTTTTTGCTGTAATTACAGCAGATCCTTTTTCAACCGGCTTTATATTTCCGTTTTCATCAACTGTAACAACATCAGTATTGCTGCTGCTCCATATAACATTCTTAAATTCAGGAGAGCCGGAAAGTGTATAAGGAATAGCGCTTACATCTGCATCTGCATAAACAGTTCTGCTGCTTTCAGTAATATCAATACCTGTGCAGACATTTTTACTTAAAGTAACATAGATAGTTCTTGTAAACTCTCTGTTATAGTCATCAACCAATTTTACTGTAAGAATTGCCCATCCGCCTGTCTTTCGTTCACTGGGTGTAACGGTAACTGCACCATTATCGACAGAGAGCTTCTTAATACCTTCTGAGCTGTCAACATTCCACTCAATGCTCTTGTACATTGCATCAGCAGGATATACAGAAGGTGTTATCGTAATATAATTGTTGGAACAATAGTCTGCATAAGAAGATGTAAGATGAACAGATACTGCATCATTGTCACCAATAGTACCTGATGACATCTGTGTTGGCTTAATCGCTAATGTAGGATCCTTGAATGAAGCATAATTCAGATTTATTAACTGCACCTTTACGTATGGATGCTGAAGCATATTATTATATGCTTCAATAAGTCTATTAGCAGCATCATCAATATCCTGCTGAGTATAGCTGTAATCAGTCAATGCCCTTTCAGCATTCTCATAAGCCGCTTTAAACAGGGCAGAATATTCTGCAACATAATCTGTCAGTTCAACATCTTTATATTCATTAAGAGCTTTTATAAGTGCTGTTCTGTCACCATTAGTAGACGCTAAGCATTCGGCACTGATACCGCCGTCATAAGAAACAGCTCTTATAATTGTGGCACCTGTGCTTACAAAGGTAACAAGTCCGTTTTCATCAACTGTCGCAACACTTTCGTCATCACTCTCCCAGTAATAATCCTGAATACTTGCAGCACCAACGTGAGTTAATGAACTGCCTGTAGGATAAACTGTACATTTTAACGGATAGGATGCACCTATTTCGCCTGCAATATTATATTCGCTAAGCTTAAGCTCAGTAACAGGGGTATAAGCAAAAGATACCCAAACTGAATCAGTAAATGCATTTCCGAAATGGTCTGTTACTGTACATGAAATCATACCATAACAAGACTCATTAGCCGTAGGCTTACATTTACCGTCACTTGATACTGAAATTTTTTCAGGATTTGATGATACCCACTCAACTGTATTGTAAGAAGCATTGTTAGGATAAAGCCTTACGTTGAGATCCAGCTCCGCATTCTTATAGCTGAAGCCTTCGGTCAGCAAGCCTAAATTATACTGATAAAAGTCTTTTGTTGCTTCACCGTCAAGATAAAGCTCAATTCTGGTAAGATAATTATATTTTCTGAGGCTCTTATACGCAGTTTCAAGCTCTGCGTACATATTATTAACCTCTTTCTGCGAAGAATCATTGCTTTCAAGCATTGATTTTGCCTTACTCATGGCTTTCGTATAAAATTCCCAGCTGTCAGGATAATAGTTGTCTGAATTAAGTTCAAGATCATTATACTGATTATAAAGGAGTGTAAGTGCAGTATAGTTTGTAACAACATTTACGGCACACTGAGCAGTATAACCGCCGTCATATGTTGTTGCTGTGATAATACAGTCGCCGCCCTCAACAAAGGTTACCGTTCCCGGCTCAAGCTTTGTTCCGTCTTCAAGAATTTCACCATTTGAAACTTTTGCAATATTAGAATCACTTGAGGTCCAGAATACATCCTTACAGCTTGCAGAACCGACACCTGCACCTACAGTGCCTGTTGGAGAAACAGTAGCTTTTAACTGCTGAGTTTCACCGATTTTGCCGCCGGCAATACTTTCTTTATCAAGAGTAACTCCGGTTGCCTCTGTTCTTGCAAATGAAATATATACGCTTGCCGAACACTCATCACCCATATAATCATATACAGTGCATGTTATCTTTGCCGAACAAGCATCATTGCTCTTAGGCTTGCATTTACCGTTTCTGTCAACGATTACATTAGCGTCTGACGAAGTCCATTTAACATTACTGTACATAGCAGTTTTAGGTAATATTGAATAATCAAAATCATAGCTGTACTTTGTATAGTCTGAAGAAAGTCCTATCTTGTCTACATTAACTCTGATAAATTTGTTATTTACAGCATTGCCGTCTTTATCAAGAATATTAATACCAGATATACCTACAAAACCGCCCAGTCTGTAAAAAGCAGTAAGGAGCTCGTCTGCATATGTATCACAAACTGTCTGAGATGCCATTGGCTCGTCGTAAAGAACATAGTAGGCAAGATCCAGCTTATTCATATATGTTTTATACAAAGAAGCATTTTCCTTTGTTCTTATAATAACTGTATTGTCGCAAAGGTTTACTATATTTCTCAGATAATCCTTATCGGGATAAACAGTAACCTGGCATGTATCTTCGATACCGCCGTCAGCAGATACGCATACAAGTGTAGCTGTACCAACATCAACACCCGTAATTCTTGCGTCCCTGTTATCGTTGTTAAGAGTTTCAACAGTAAATACCGACTCGTCAGTCGAATACCAATTGCACTTATAGCATGCATAAGCAGTTGATGTCCAGCTGCCGTCAAAACTTATTTTATGCTTTGCATCAGCATTTCTACCTCTGATGATATCAATATTTTCAATTTCATTATTATTATCACCAACGATTTTATTATCAATCGCACGATTTCTTGTAACTGTAACAGTAACTACATTTGATTTTATTGTACCGTCTTCTGATACAGCATAAATATTAAACGTATCTGCAACTTCGTGAGCAGCTTTCTGTTTTACTGTAGCAGTATGAGTATCATCACTTACAGAACTTTCATAATAGCCATTATCAACTACCCATTTCAAATTCTGATTTGATGCATTTTCAGGATAAATCTGTGCTGATACAACCGCACCGTTACCAAGATAGCCCTCAGCAACAGATTTATAAACAGTAGTATATGTATACTCATTGCCTTCTACATTGATTAACTTAGGCTCGCTAAGACTTCCGTTAGATGTAGCAGAGGTAGGAGTAATAACTATTCTTTCAACAGGAATACCATTAGTTATGACTGCTGTTTTTATAAGGCTTGAAATCTCAAAGAATTTTCCGTTTGAAAGGTAATATCCCGTTTTCAGCTGAAGAGCAATCTCGCATTCACCTCCGCCAAGAACTGTATAATGTCCTTTAGCGTCAATAGAGGCAAATTCCGTTACAGCCGGATTTTCTGCATCAGCCCAAGCATATGTGGTGTTACCCTCTTCATCTTCACCTGTAACCAGTCCCCATGATGCATACAGATAGTTACTTGAAGCAACACGTTTTGGATAAACAGTATAGACAAAATCTGTTTCTTCACCCATTTCAAGATACATGTCACCAACGATATCTGCATCAGAAATGTAGTTGCCTGCCTTACCACGTACGGTTATTTCATACGATCGTTCAATATTATTTGCTGCGGAAACAGCATAAATCGTGCATGTCTGCATTGAAATTGCACCAAGTGAAGCACCGGCATCCCTGCCTGTTACAACACCTGTTTTTGAATCAATACTGGCAATAGAGGGATCGGAAGAACGCCATGTGATATCACTTGTGTCACCAATTTCAGGAACAATGTCAATAATTTCCAGCTGTATCTGAGCACCCTCCTGAACAGGATGAATTATTGTCTCCTCTCCTGTAATTTTTCTAACCTTCTCATTAGGTCCGTCAATTTTGAAATCTGTCAGTGGCTGAGCTTCAACAACGTTAAAGGTAATTGTATCATTATATTTAAACTGCATAACCAAATTACCGATAAGCTTGGCAGCTGTAGCAGTCAGCTTGACAGGATCAGCAGCACCGCCTGCGATATCAGCTATTGCAAAGCAGGCATCAAGAATAGCAGCCAATACATTTCTGTTAATATCAAGACCGACATACTTTATAAGGATTTCTGCAACCTTATCACTGTCAATCATTTCGCCGTTAATCTCATAAAATTTATTGATTAATGCAAGTATATTCTGAATTACCTGTTCGGTATCTGGAGATACCATAATAGTAACCTTACCCGTATTTTTAAATGTAACAAGACCACTGTCGTCTACTGTAGCAACAACCTTGCCCTTGTCAAAAATTGATGAGCTTTTCACAGAATAAACTACACCGTACTCAAGTCTTACAGGAGTTGTTACTGCATAGAGCTGAACTGTTGAACCCACAGCAACAGTAGTATTTATCTGAGATTTATTGGTAATATGTGTTCCGTTCGGCAAAAAATTTGCATACCATTCATTACTGCGCTGAACAACAATCTGAACATAGTCATCATCAAGAACAGTACCGTCACCGGCACAAAGCTGAACATGAATATTAGAATTAATATGATCAAGATAATATCTCAGCGAATCAATAAGCTCACCTCTGTAGGACTCAATCCATTTATCAAGAAGAGAGTCTGAGCCAAAGGCTACTTCAACAATGGCAACAATAGCATCAGTATCCATTGTGTCAACATTAACCGTATCATTGAAAAGAGCTTTTTCAAGAATAGTTGCCAGGATAGAACCCACAAGAGGAACGGTTTTTACTTCATTGTCAATCCATGTTCTGATAACCGCACCCTTAGAGGAGTCAAATGCCTTTACAAGACCGTTCTGGTCAACATCAACAAGCGTTGGTGTTTCGCTGTACCACTTAATATAGCTATTGTCAGGCATAGCTGTATCAATAAGCTTATATGTAAGACTAAGCTCATCTCCCTCTGTCATATACTCAACATAAGGAGCCGGATCTGCAGAGGTATCATCTATATATGTAGGTATCAAAGTATCGGTATCCTTATATGCAAGCTCAATATCGTAATAACCCTCTACACCATTTGCAGCAAAAGCAGACATTGCAGGAATGATTCCTCCGAAAGCTATCAAAACCGCCAAAAAACTGCTTATAATTCTTTTACTCATTCTCTTTTTCATAACTAATTCGCTGTACAAATAAGTACTATTCTCCATATCTAAATATAAATACACTATTATATTTATGATATAATATTTTTATACGACTTTGCAATAATGATAATTACCAAACTTTTCGGCAATCTTTTGTCTAATATCACAAATTCATATAACAGAACAGCAGCTGATAAGCTTAACACCATACCGCTTATCAACTGCTGTTTCTTAATAATTTTCGTTTTTTATTTTAAAATATGCCTTTGGCTTTTTGCATACAGGACAGGCATTAGGTGCTTCCTTGCCTATAATAACATTTCCGCAGTTTGAGCAAATCCAAATCTTATCCTCATCTCTGCTGAAAACTAAACCGTTTTTAACATTATCCAGCAGCTTTCTGAAACGTTTTTCATGCTCTCTTTCAATTTTTGCTACCTGCTCAAACAGAAAGGCAATATGATCAAAACCCTCTTCTCTTGCCTCCTTGGCAAAGGTTGCATACATATCTGTCCATTCATAATTTTCACCATCTGCTGCATCCTGCAGATTAGTTTGAGTATCGGCAAGTTCTTCACCGTTCAGATATTTAAACCAGATTTCCGCATGTTCCTTTTCATTGTCTGCAGTCTCCCGAAAAATATCCGCAATCTGAACAAAGCCGTCTTTTTCTGCCTTCGCCGCATAATAGGTATATTTGTTTCGTGCCTGACTTTCGCCCGCGTAAGCGGCCATAAGATTTGCCTGAGTTTTAGTTCCTTGAAGATTGTTCAAATAAGGTCACTCCTATATCTATATTGACCTTTTTATTATTGACACAATTCTTACTAATATACACCAAAGAAACTGAAAAATGGTAATGTTAATTGCATTAAGCTGCGTAAGTCCGCCCATAAAGCCCAAAAGAAGAGTTACTCCCAAGCCGATTATACTGCCGAAGCTGATAAGAACGCTCAAAAGCTTTCGTGTCTCTTCCAGATTCTCAGCCGCATCCATCGCAGAAACAAATCCAAGGGCAGAACCGTCATGCACAATGTATGCAGGAGATGTCTCAACACACTGATCCGAATATTTTTCAAAGGTTCTTGCATTTGAAGAACTGATTACACGAACAAAGCCTTCCGGCAGATTAAACATCTCAGCAATGCTTTCATCGGTAATATACGGATCTGAGCTTTTAACAAGAACGGTCATTCCGCTTTTTTCAAGTCTGCGCAAAGCTCTTTTCAGATTAGGATCAGCACTGTAAGACACAACAAACATTGCCATAAGTCTTCCCGCAACAGCAAGATATAATACCTTTCTGCCTTTTTTAGTATAACGCTTTTCATATTCTTCAGTAAGCACCTGAACACCATGATGAAGCATCAGCTCTCTTGTACCTACCAGTATCTTTTTTCTGTAAAGCCATGCGGATGTTCCGAGCTTGTCCTCATAAATTATGCCGTCAACCTCAGGCACAATTGTGTCCTTTCCGACTATGTACTGATCAAAAATATACGACAGAGGACTTTTGGTTTGCGTAATAACAGCGGCTGTATACAAAACAACCTCATCCTGTCTTGCCTTATTAAAGCACTTTTTTCCGTGTATTGAACAGCTTGTTCTGCCAAACAAATCCTGAGCTTCAATTACAATCGCATTTGTATTGTTTGCTGTTCTCGCACCTTCAAATCCGTTTATCATAGCTCCGTTTGCTTTCAGCCTGTCAGACATTCCTAAAAGAACCTTATTAGTGCAGTACAGCGAAATGCACGGAAGTGATATACACAAACCGCATACTGCCGCATTGAAGCCGAAATGCCAGTTTTTAGAAATAATGCTGAACACTGCAAAAGCAACAATATTTAGACCTAACGCTGTCATACCGGTAATTTTAGCGATGTTGTCAGCAGGCTCGTCACTGCATGCAATATCAAGAAATTTAGTAGAAAAATCGGTTTTTATACTTGTCTTAAGGTTCGCCTCACCAGTAAGCACACCACGGCTGATTATAGCCGCATCAATACTATTGGCAATCGTTTCTACTGTATGCAGATCACTCTCATGATCAGTCAGAAATTCAAAATTGTCTATAATCCTTGCAAGCATTGCTCTTTTACCCATATTGCTCATAAGCAAGGCAAAAGCAATGACAAACGAAAAAGCACTGCCCGAATCAATATACAAATCTGTATTGATTGCCATCATTAAGGTATGTGCAAAGGTAATAACAGATGCAACAGATATTGGCAGATCACTGTTAATTCCGTTTTTTAAATTAAAGCCGTGTACAATTGTTTTGATATTAGCTAAAATTACAATGGCAAAAATAATTACAAGCGTTGTAAAATAAGCTGCATCATCAAGCAGAAATTGCGGCATATGCACACTGTCCTTGAATGCAGTAAGCAATCCCAGAGGTATTGATAAGGCAAGAGTTACTGCAATGACAAATGTAACAGAAGATTTTGCAGCAAACAATTTTTCAAGAAAAAGTGTCTTTTCGCTATTATTTTTATAGTCATTTTTTACTGCTTTACTGCCTGACTCATCATTTTCAACATCATCCGGGCTGAACAATCTGAATTTATTTATCTTTTCAGATCTTTTTTTTGCCAGCTGTTCTTCTGCAACACGTTCATCAATTTTTTCAACCTTGTCAAAAGTATCTTCAAATCCCTCAAGCACTATCTGGTCACTTTCGTCACTCTCATAGCTTGATGAATTTCTTGCAGCAGAATTTGAGCTGAAATTAAGTTTAGTGTTTTCAAGCTCATCAACTGAAACTATGGTGGGCATATCTTCCAAATCAGATGTTCTGTTGAATGAAGATTTACTTTTTATTGTTGCAGGACGTTCCACCATTTCAGGAGGCTTGCGTGAGTATATTGCCTCTTCATCATTTGCCCCTGTGTTAAAATAACTTTTTTTCACGTTTTTTATATCAGGAACAACACCTGTTTTTTCTTCCAGTTTTACTGTTTTTGTTTTTTGGTCAGCAGTATTTACTTTAGGAATAACTCTTGTTGAGCCATTTGCTGCACCATCTTTATTATCCTGCTCAATTTCACCGGAATCATCATAAGACACATCATATGAATGAGTGCTGCGGGCAGTTTTTTCTGCCTTTTTACGCACGCTTTCAGCCTGCCTTAATATTTCTTCAATAGATAAACTTTCACTCATAAGTATTCACTCACAAACCTAATCTCTGTCTTGTTACTTCATACATAATTATTCCTGCAGCTACGGAGGCATTTAAAGAATTAACCTTACCGCACATAGGAAGGGCAACCGTAACATCACATTTTTCTTTAACCAGTCTGCCTACTCCGCTGCCTTCATTTCCGATAACCAAAGCACATCCACCCGAAAAATCGGTTTTGCACCATGGCTGTCCGTCCATATCAGCACAATATACCCAAATATTTTTCTTCTTAAGCATATCAATAGTTGATGCAATATTGCTAACTCTTGCAACACGCATATACTCAAGAGCACCGCAGGAGGTTTTTGCTACAATATAGTTCAGACCGACATTTCTGCGCTTTGGAATTATAATTCCATGAGCACCGCAAGCCTCGGCACTTCTTATAATTGCTCCTAAATTGTGACTGTCTTCAATCTCATCACAAATTATAATAAATGGTGCTTCGTCTTTGCTCTGGGCAAATTCAAGAATCTCATCAACAGAAGAATAACTGTGGGCAGGAACATTTGCCGCTACACCCTGGTGATTAGCTCCGCCGCACATGAATTCAAGTTTTTTTCTGTCAACATTTTTAATAACTATTCCTGCATCTCTGCACATTGCAATAATACGGTTAATCGAGCCTTCGTGCTCACCCTTTGCAATCATGACATTTTCTATTTCTCTGCCGCTTTTAAGCAGTTCTATAACAGCATTTCTTCCGATAATCAGATTATCGTTATGTATATTTTCTTCCCTAGACATATCTGTATCCTCACACATTTTTTCAATTTAATTATAACATCATGTAGCGTCATAATCAATAATATACATAAAGATTTACCAAAATATTGTATGGTAAATTTAGGTAGACAGTTATGTAAGCCATATGTTATACTTTAATTTACAAGGTATAAAAATCATTCTGTTTTAAGAAAGGATGAACTCACTATGAATATTAAGCATAAGGTTGATAATTTTATTCAAAAGGTTGAAGCTCTGGTTACAGGAAGTGATGTTGCTCAGACAGAGAATTCGGCAAACGGTGAAAAAAATATATTTCCTAAAATGCCAGAGGCATGTCTGAAAGCATCTGAAGAAGCTCATGTTCTGCTGAAAAACAATGGTGCACTGCCGCTGAAAAAGAACAGCAGTCTTGCCGTTTTTGGAAGATGCCAAATAGATTATTTTTATGTAGGCTACGGCAGCGGCGGTGATATCCACGCACCATATTATTCAAATATTATCGACAGTCTAAAAAGCAATGGCATAAAAATAGACGAAGAACTTTATTCAGTTTATCAGCAGTGGTGCTGCGAAAATCCTGCAAACCACGGATTCTGGGGACACTGGCCGATGAGCCATCCTGAAATGCCGCTTGAGAAAAGCACTGTACTAAATGCGAGCAGCAAAAACACCACTGCCCTTGTAATTATAGGCAGAGCCGCAGGTGAGGACAGGGAAAACCGTCTTGAAAAAGGAAGCTATTATCTTACTGACAACGAGGTTAATATGCTTGACCTTGTAACAGAATGCTTTGCTGAAACAATCGTTGTTATGGATTGCGGTAACATAATAGATATGTCATGGACAGAAAAATACGGTGATAAAATAAACGCGGTAATATATGCATGGCAGTGCGGAATGGAAAGCTGTAATGCTCTTGCTAATATCCTTACAGGTAAAGCAAATCCCAGCGGCAAGCTTGCTGATACAATTGCAAAAGAATATGAGGACTACCCATCTGCAAAAGATTTCGGCGGAAAAGATTTCAACAACTACAGCGAAGATATTTTCACAGGCTACAGATACTTTGAAAGCTTCAGCAAAGATACTGTATTATATCCCTTCGGCTTCGGATTAAGCTACACTGATTTTAAAATTGAAGCAATCAGCACTGAAAAAACAAATAATGGTGCTGAAATAAAGGTCAAAGTTACAAATACAGGAAAGACAGACGGTAAAGAAACCGTACAGCTTTATCTGGCAAAGCCTAAAAATGAATTATCAAATCCGACAATCGTTCTCGCAGCTTTTGAAAAAACAAAATGCCTTGCGCCAAATGAAAGTCAGGAAATAGTTCTTTTTATCAGTGAATATGATATGTGCTCGTTTGACGATACAGGTGCTTCGGGATACAAAAATGCTTATGTACTTCTTGGCGGAAAATATGAATTTTATATCGGAAACAGTTCAAGAAATTTAGAAAAAATATTTGAATTCAATACTGACAAAAAGCTTTATCAACAGCTTGAAGAAATTTGCCCTGTTAAAAATCCATTTAACAGAATTATAGGCAGAGTGGTCGATGATAAATTTTTACCTATAAAGCAATCGATTAAAATCGGTGAAGCTAATTTAAGAAACAGAATACTTAAAAATCTTCCGAAAGAAATAGGCTTCAAAGGCTACAAAGGCAAAAAACTGAACGCTGTCAAATGCGGCGAAATTACACTTGATGATTTCATTGCACAGCTGACAAACGAAGAGCTTGAGGCTCTTACGCGAGGAGAGGGCGGAATGGACAGCAGTCTTGGCGTTTCGGGAAATGCCGGTGCTTTCGGAGGTGTTATTCAGTCCTTAAGAGATAAAGGTGTTCCTCCTATCATAACAACTGACGGACCTGCAGGTATAAGAATTAAAGCATTTACGTCTCTTCTGCCCTGCGGAACTGCACTTGCATGCACATGGAATACAGAAATTGTCAATGAACTTATGACAGTTGTCGGCAATGAAATGAAATCACACAAAACAGATGTACTGCTTGCTCCCGGAATGAACATTCACCGTAATGTTTTATGCGGAAGAAACTTTGAATATTTTTCAGAAGATCCATATCTTTCAGGCAAAATGGCAGGTGCTTATGTAACAGGCATTCAAAAATCAGGACTTTCTGCATGCCCAAAGCATTTTGCCTGCAACAATCAGGAAACAAGAAGAACAACTAATGACTCTCGTGTATCTCAGAGAGCTTTGAGAGAAATTTATCTTAAAGGATTTGAAATCTGTGTTAAAGAGTCAAAACCGCTTAACATTATGACGAGCTATAATAAAATTAACGGTGTATGGAGTCATTACAACTATGACCTTGTAACAACTGTTCTCCGTAAGGAATGGGGTTATACCGGAAATGTTATGACGGACTGGTGGATGAAAAAATCGTCAAGCCCCGAATTTCCTGAAATTAGTGACAATGCATACCGAGTAAGAGCACAGGTTGATGTTTATATGCCCGGTGATATGAACAGAACTGTAAAGAAATACAAATCTGACGGCACACTGCTGAAAAATATTGATACTGACGCAGGTATTACCAGAGCAGAGCTGGAAAGAAGTGCAAAAAATGTTCTTAATCTTGCATTAAAAATCAAATAATGAACGCAATCACCTCTGTGCAGGATAACTCTGCATAGAGGTGATTGCGTTTAGACAAGGAGTAGTAATTTAAACTCGCAGACCAAAAATGCTTGAAGTAAAGATGAATTTTGATTTTTAAGATGGCATCTTTGCTGACGCAAAGCAACAGCGAAAACTTCAACAATTCGCTTTAATTCAGCATTTTTGGCAGGTTCGGATTTCTATTCATTGCCTAGCCAAACGAGAGTCAACAAACAAGTTTGGTTATCTAAAGCTGATTTTCTTCCTCATATTCCTTTGAAAATTCAGTATTAAGCTGACTGGGAATCGGAACACCCATTTCAGTTTTATCATCAGGCTGAACTGTAGGATTAGTTGTCCAGCTTGAATATTTGTTTACAAGAGTTGGATCAAGCCGGTATTTATCCTTATAGCTTTTACTATGCTTTCTGACAGAGGCATCAACATCATAATTATTCAGACTGTTAATAGTCTGCTTATCCTTTTCATTACTCATTGCCTGAAAAACCTTCCACAATAGCTTTTAATTCTTCAAGAGAATTTGCATTTGCTCCGCTTTGTATCAAGGACTCCTGCACAGCCTTTGGCAACGAATTAAAATATTCATTCATCTGCGGTGTAATATTAAACATATCAGACATATATAACAATCCTTTCAAAATTAATGAGCAGTACAATAGCCTGTACTGCTCTAATATTTTTTACGCTAAACAGCATAATATTCAAATTGTTGTTAAATAATATCTGCAATTATGGTATTTGAGACCAAGAAGCCTTTGGATGTAAAAGCAATATTTTCGTCCTTTTCAACCATATAACCTGCATTAATATATGGCGTCAAATCTTTTTTTACAAGCGATTTTTTTATCCCCTTTGTGAGCCTTAAACCAAGCATAATCTGCTCTTCTGCATCTCCGCCGTCACCGTCTTCAACAATATTAAAAGCATTATCATAATAAAATCTTCTTCCTTGCCAGAAAGAATGGGCAGAAGTACCTATTCCTAAGTAATCTGCTAAATTCCAGTATTTTAAATTATGACGGCTTTCAAATCCGATTTTTGAAAAATTACTGATTTCATATTGATTAAAACCCATAGACTGCAAAGTACTGACAGTTTTCAGATACATTTCACCAACTATATCATCATCAGGCAGTAAAAGCCTGTCCTTTATTTCAAAAAAACGAGTTCCCTCTTCGATTTTCAGCATATATGCACTGATATGAGGCACATTCATTTTTTCAATAAATTCAAAAGAATAATCAAGAGAAGAAAGACTCTGCTTAGGTGTACCAAGCATTAAATCGAGACTTATATTATATATTCCTGCATTTCTTGCATCAGTTACCGCTTTTGCAACCTCTGACTGCCCCGCCAATCTGCCAAGAGCAAAGCGTTCTTCATTTCTCGCACTCTGCATTCCTATACTTATACGATTTACTCCGAAGCTTTTATAGAGTTCAAAATCTCTTTCAAGATTTTTCGAGGGGTTACATTCAACAGTAATTTCTGCGTCAGATGCTATTTCAAACTGATTTCTCGCAGCTTTTATTATTTTTCCGATAAGCTCAGGCTCTAACATGCTTGGTGTACCGCCGCCAAAATAAACAGTGTCAAAAGCACCATTATATTGCCTTATTTCTTTGCACAGCCTGCTTACATATCTTTCTGCCGAAGCACTATCATATTTTACACTGAAAAAATCACAGTACGGACATTTTGACCTGCAAAAAGGAATGTGAAAATAAAGCCCTGCTTGATTCATCACTATCTCAGCTCCTTAAAGCAAACAATAACATACGAATTTAAAGCTGTCAACATCATTCATCGGTAATTTCAAATAAATCATTGGGAGTACAGTTAAATAATCGACACATCGTTTCAATATTTTCATATCGAATTGATTTGGTTTCGTTATTAACCATTTTGTTAAAATTTTGATAGCTCATACCAAGCTGCATATAAAGCCAGTATTTGCTTTTTTCGTGTTTTTTAAGCAGATTAAGCACATTAAGTTTTATCATTATGTTCACCACTATCTAATGTTTTGATTAGATAATACTGCAATTTCAAGACTTGACATGTAGACTGTTACATTATATAATGTAAACATTAGATAGCAAGGAGGATTAAGATATGGCAGAGCAAGAAAATATTGAACAATTAAAAGAGCATCTGCGTATAGCCTGTATGCTTGAAGATAATGCGTATACCTATCAGGAAATTTACAACGGAATAAGCAGACGCATATATTCACTGCAATGTAAACAGTTTTATTGTGACAGTGCACTTGGCAAACAAAATGAATATATTTATGGACAAAGTTCAAAGGCTTATGTAAATGGCAAATCAAAATTATCTAAAAAAACAAAAATAATAATTACAATAGTGTGTGTGCTGCTTTTACTACCAATGCTCGGCGGAGGACTTTTGATGCTTATCTACGGAATATCTGAAGGTGAAATGGCAACAGGAATAATGATGCTGTTTTTTTATTTATTACACGCCATTTTACCAATTGCACTTATCGCTTTGGTTGCTCTTCTGGTTATAAAAAGCCGAAAAAAGACAGCAAATAAATCCTTTAAAATTGAAAAGGTTAATCACGATAAACAATTTCAAGAGTCTGAATACCAAAAAAATCTTAATATTCGATATATAGAACAATATTCACAGATTTTGACTACTGTCAGCGGATATCTTAATGAGGCAAAGCAAAAGTGTGAAAAGCATTATTCAAAAAATATTCTTTATTATAAATATCGAAATTACTGTGCTGTTACGGCAATGTATGACTGGCTATGCTCCGGAAGGTGCATTTGCATAAAAGGCAATGGCGGTCTTTATGATAAATATGAGTTACTTCTTGAACACAAAGAAATTGTAACCGAGTTAAGCGAAATAAAAAGACTTCAGCAGGAAAACAACAGAAAGCTTGACGTCGTTATTGCTAACCAAGGATTTCTTATAGATTTAATGAAAAGCAGTAATCAGATTGCATATCAAATATTAAACAGCACGCAAAGAATTGAGGGAAGGCTTGATGCATCAAACATCATTCAAAGTGATATTAACCATCAGCTTCAAAGCATTAATCAAAGACAAAGTTGGTATTGAGGAAGAATATGAAAGCAGAATATGAATTGTGGTTTTGTGAAAACAAAAAACATTTTAATGAGGAAAGCCAACCAATAATTTATGCCCAATTGGAAAACTTTTCGGATGCACAATTTGAAATATTGTGTGAAACAAAACTGAAAAAACAAATTTATCTGTAATTTTGGCACTCTTGTTCGGAATGTATGGTGCTGACAGATTTTACCTTGGAGATATACTTGTTGGTTTAATGAAAATGATAACAATAGGAGGATTTGGTATTCTTTATATAGTAGACATTTTACATATAAAAAAGAAAACTTATGATTACAACTTTATAAATGTAATGCAAATTATTAATCCTCAGGAATTCAGTAATTTGCAATCAGACCGCGAAGAAGCAAAAGCAATCTTAAACAGCATGTCCAAAGCTGCAAAATCAACTATAAAAGGAGCAAAAAATATTCAAAATACTTTTTATACAAAATAAGATTATACACAAACAGACGGCACAGTATTTTCTGTGCTGTCTGTTTTATTTGCTGACATATATTTACTAATCATCTATCGGTTCTGATGATTTATCAATAATATTTCCAGTTATCGCATTTATTTCATATTCGTATTCAGTCGTTGATGTTTCAAATTCGATTTCATAAATGTAAATTCCATCATCTCTTTCAAGCTTAGCCTTTGTAAATATAACATCACCTGAAGAAAGTCCGCTGTTATCAAGAGCTATTTTTTTTGCACTGTCAACACCGATATATTTTGCACTTGCTGACACCTTGGCAGACGTTTTATTTTGCTTTGGCTTAATTGAATCCTTATCAAAAGATATAATATTTCCATCGAAGTCGATTTCATATTCATATTTATATGATGAGGTTTTAAATTCAATTTCATAATAAGCTATCCCGTCATCATAATCTTTATGTGCAGAAATAAAGACTGCATTTTTCTTTGAAACACCGGCATTATCCAGTGCAATGCTTTTTGCTTCTTCAAGGGATATATTTTCGCCTAAATTACCTGTAGCTTTTTTTGTTCTCTTCTCTGATTTTGCTGTAGTATTTTGTGTTGTTTCTTTCTGCTGTGTAGCCTGAGCCTGTGTTGTTTGAACAGTTGTGCTGCTAAGAATTTCTGTAGCATTTGATGGTAAAGTTATATTCTCTTTACCTTTTTTATCAAGCTCATGGTCACTATCTAAAATAGTTCCGTCAGATGCCTTTATGGTATAATCGTATTCGTCAACATTGTTTACAACAAATTCTATATCATAAACAAATATACTTCTTTCAAATTCCATTTTAGCCTTTGTTATAGTTGTGTTTTCTTCTCGCGCACCTGCATCAATCATTGCAATATTTAAAGCCTTGTCAATTCCTATAGAATTCTTTTTTGCAACATCATATGCATATGCCAATGTACCTGTTGCAATAATTACTGCAGCAAGAATAACAGTTGATATAATTACAGCCAATTTCTTTTTATTTTTCATAATAGATACCTTCCTTTTCTTTATTACGCCATCATTGTATCATCAAAAAATTAAAGCAACATTAAATATTTTTCGGAATAACAAATGTAAATATACTGCCTTTATTTATTTCACTTTCAACCGTTATATAACCACCGTGAAGCTTTGCAATATGTAAAGCAATTGATAAACCCAAGCCGATACTGCAACCGGAATCTTTAACAGTTCTTGCATTATCAGCCTGATAAAAACGATTAAATATTTTATCCTGCATAGATTTTTCAATACCTATTCCATCATCCTGAACGGATAAAAGTATTTCGTTATCATTTTGCTTTAATGACAATAAAATATTACCTTCGTCCCTGCCGTATTTGAAAGCATTTGAAATCAGGTTATTAACAAGCTGACAAATCATATCACTGTTTCCGTTCAATATTATATTGCTTTCAATATCACTTTGTATTTTTATTGAACGCACATTTCTTGTCATCTGTTCCTCTTTTATATTTTCAATCAAAGAGGATAAATTAAATTCCTTTGCATTCGGAACTTCTTTAAGCTTTTCAAGCCGTGAAAATTGAAGCATTTCTTCAACTATATTTTTCATTCGCAGACTTTGACGCTTAATAACATTCAGTGATTTTATATATTCTTCCTCTGTGCGCTGTTTACTCAAGGTAAGCTCACTTTGTGCAAGTATTGTTGATACAGGTGTACGAAGCTCATGGGCTATATCAGAAGTAAACTGCTTTTCTTCCTCAAAAGATTTTTCAAGACGATTAAACATATTGTTAAACGCTTCACTCAAAACATATAGTTCATCATGCACTTGTTCAGGCTCGATACGCTTTGACAAATCATTTCCGCCGCTTATACTTTCAGCAGAACATGTAATTTTTCTTATTGGTTTTAAAAGATGACCGGAAATCAAATAACATCCGACTATTCCCAAAACAGCAAGCACCGGTAAAACAAACAGCATCAGATTTACTATTCGTGATAATGTTGTTTCATTTGCATTTTCATTAATTATTCCGACCAGTGTTAAGCCGTCAAGCTTTTCACCGGATAAGGCCTTGCACATCACATAATAATGTTCATTATTATAAGTATATTTTTTTATTCCTTTATCAGTGCTAACCTTTGCATTAATTGTATTTTCACCATAAATCAAATTGCCGTCTGCATCATAAAGAGCACAGTAAACACCGCTGCTTTCATTAAGATAATCATCATCAATTTCAATATAAGCATCTTTATACTGCAAATACTGATCTCCAACCTCCATCTCCTGTGAATTAATATCATCTATGAATTCGATTTCGTTTGCATTGTCAGCAACAACATCAGCAAGAGTTTCCTTAACATCATCATCAAGCACTGAATTGCTTATAACGAACATCAATGAAAACATAATTGTTGTCAATAAAATTACCAAAACAGAAAACCATAAAGTAATTTTTGCTCTTATAGTAAGATTTTTCATTTAATATAAATACCTACCTTATACCCAAAACATATCCGATACCGCGAACAGTATGAATAAGCTTAACATCAAAATCTTCGTCTATCTTTTTGCGGAGATATCTTATGTAGACATCAACAACATTTGTTCCACCCTCATAATCAAAATTGTAAATATTATTTTCAATCTGTTCTCTGGATAAAACCTTTTCCTTATTTCTGATTAAATATTCAAGCAGCGAAAATTCTTTTGCAGAAAGATTAATTACCCTATCACCGCGTTTAACAATCTTTGAAGATGAATCGAGACTTAAATCAGCAAGAGTGTAAACATTATTTACATTACCGCTGTTTATTCTGGTTAATGCTCTTATTCGCGCTGTAAGCTCATCAAAAGAAAATGGCTTAGTTAGATAATCATTTGCCCCTAAATCCAAGCCATAGACCTTGTCACTTATAGAATCTTTAGCAGTCAAAAAAAGTATCGGCGCACTTCCACCGCTGATTCTGTACTTTTCAACTGCAGTAAAGCCATCCATTTTAGGCATCATCACATCCATAATAACAGCATCATACTTTGCATTTTGCATATAATAAAGAGCATCCTCGCCGTCATAACAGCTGTCGGCACAAAAGCCCTCTTCAATCATTTTTTGTTTAATAATATTGTTAAGGTCTGTTTCATCTTCAGCAATTAATATCCTCATTCTTACACCTCTCTTTATTCTGTTTTATCATAAAAAAATTAAAAAAAGATTAAAAGTAAACTGCTATATCTTAGGCTAAGTTGATCAAAAATAAGATTTACCTTTATAGCAAATTTCTCATCTAAGCTGTTATACACAGATTTATTTCTATTTTATTATACAATAACCAAACTTATTGTCAACAAAGATGAAAACAGCAAAGGGCTCCTGTCTTAAGTACATACAGGAGCCTTTTTCTGTTAATTTCTTATTACCCACAGATTATTAATCTGATCATATATATCATCATAATCCCATTCTTTTTCAGAATTCGTATAACTGTTTGGATCATTAATTTTTATTTTGCCGTCACTATATCCAGTCATAACAATAAAATGACCTTTTGTTGTAAAGTCTCCCGGTCCCATTACGCAGATAATAGGATTTCCGACTTCTAAATTTTTTATAACGCGTTCTTTAACAAGCGGAATTTCTGTAACATCCAGGCCAAGCTTTTTTCCGCCTTCGCTTATCAACGTCCATGAAGAACCACTGCCTTTAACGCAGTAGCCGTGATTTTTTGACCACTCGAGCATATAGTCCGGCGAATACTTTGTATCCTGCAAAAGATACACTGCCACCATAGAAAGACATGTCGGTCCGCAACCTGTAAGTCCTGCAACATCATCACCATAAGTGATATAACCCCAGCGCTTATCCCACTGCATAAAAAGAGGAACTTTTTTACTGTTTTTATACTCACTCATATTAATCTTATGATTTTTATCCTTTTCTTTGGGATAAGACAGAACAAAATCCTTTGCAGCACTGTTTCTGCCGAGCAGTTCAATAAGACTTTCAGGATAATCATCAATACTTAAACCGTTTTTTTCAGCATATTTTTTAACCATGCTTTTGGCTTCATCATATCCAATACTTTTTTCCGTATTAATAAGATTATCCTGCGGTTTTGCAGAATTTGATTTTATAACCGCAAATGAAACCACGGCGCAAATGATAAGTACAATAACTATTGCCGGTGAAAGAAATCTGTTTTTACGAACATCTTTATTTTTAACATTTTTCATATCAATTTATCTCCTTTGATATTTCAATAATACCACAGAAAACAATTGAGTGTTTTAATTATTATGGTCAGCTTTCTTAAGATTTTCTTACAAATTCAGTTCAATATTAAAACTTGTAAAATCACTATCGCTTTGGGCAGAAATTTTTCCGCCATGAAGTTCAATAATCTGCTTGGCAATTGCCAGACCGAGACCTGCACCGCCTGTAGAACTTGTTCGTGAGCTGTCTGCCCTGAAGAATTTTTCAAAAATCATATCAAGCTTTTCTTTAGGTATTTTGTCACCGCGGTTTTTGAATGTAACAATAACTTTATTATCTGCTATATATGCCGATATGATTATTTGAGTATTTGGATAGCTGTAATTCGTCGCATTCCGCATAAGATTATCAAAAACACGTGAAAGCTTATCTGCATCACCGATTATATTAATTTTTCTGTCGATTAAAACATTGCAGCTAAGACCTTTCTCTTTCAGCACAGGATAAAACTCATCTGCTATTTGATTAAGCATCATTGTTAAATCAATATGATTATTTTCAAGCACAACAGACTGAAGATTAAATCTCGTTATATCAAAAAACTCATTAATAAGCTGCTCAAGACGATATGCTTTTTCAATTGTAATATCAGTATATTTGGCTTTGTATTCAACAGGAAGCTCCGGCGATTCCTGTAAAAGTGTAAGATAACCGATTATTGATGTAAGCGGTGTTTTCAAATCATGTGCAAGATAAACCACAAGGTCATTTTTACGCTGTTCAGCCTCCTGTGCAAGATATTCTCTGTAGTGCAGGGCATTTTTTATATTATTTTGCGTTTTGGTATGTATCGGCTTTATAACACGAGGCAAATTAGGTGTTTCATAATCATCCTCAAGTATTCCTGAAAAAGCATCATAGCTTTTATCAAGAAAGCCTGCTGTACGTGATAAAAAAATAAATGTAAACGTTACGGAAAATATCAGATACAATATCAATGCTGCACAAAAATACACCAGTATAGCTGCAGATGGATCCATCATCATATCAATAAAAAAACTTTCTTTTATACTGCTTAAAAGCTCATAAAACGGATCTGCAAAAATCAAAAACATAAACACAAATATAGCAGTAAATCCAAACAGTATAAGAAAATATCTCGTCAAAATTCTTGTTTTGATTTTTCTTCTATTTCTTTTCAATTTTATATCCAACTCCCCATACTGTTTTTATAAACTTAGGATTTCTGGAGGGCTCATTCATCTTTTCTCTTATTCTTCTGATATGCACCATAACAGTATTATTGCAGTCAAGATATTTTTCACCCCACACCTTTTCAAAAATCTCTTCTGTTGATACTACCTTATCAGCATTTTCACAAAGAAGCCACAATATTTTAAACTCTATAGGTGTAAGTGCAATCGGCTTTTCATAAAGAGTGCATTGGTGGGTGTCATTGTTTACTACAAGTCCTGCGCTGTCAAATATATTTTCCTGTGCTCGTCCGTTGTTATTATAATATGTACTGCGTCTTATCTGCGCTTTCACCCTTGATACCATTTCAAGAGGATTAAACGGCTTTGTAATATAATCATCTGCACCAAGAGAAAGTCCCATAATTTTGTCATAATCCTCAACCTTGGCGGTCAGCATAATAACAGGAAAGGTAAGTCCTTTTTCTCGTATTTTTCTAAGTATGGTAAAGCCATCTGTATCAGGAAGCATAACATCAAGCATTGCCAAATCAATATGATTGCTTTCTATACACTGAATTGCATCCTTTGAATTATAAAATTTAAAAATTGTATATCCCTCGTTTTTCAAAAACAGTTCAACAAGATTAGCAATTTCAGCTTCATCATCAAGAACAAGAATATTCATTTTACACCTCAATTCACAAATCATACTGATATTATATCATTTGGTTATATGTGTTACAAGCCGAAAGAAGCAAAATTAAACCGCCGTATATGAAAACACGGCGGTTTAATAAACTATTTCATTGCATCCTTCATTGATTTTACATAATCATATACAGCCTGCGGAGAATTTTCTTTGTATTCTGCAATCAGCTTTACTATAGCTGAACCTACAATTATACCGTCTGCAATATGTGAATACTTTTCTGCCTGCTCAGGTGTATTTATACCAAATCCTATAGCAGCCGGAACATCTGTAGTTTCCTTAACGGTTTTTATGATCGACTCAAGATTTGTTTTAATTTCACTTCTTGTGCCTGTCACGCCCATTGATGAAACAGTATAAATAAAGCCTTTGGCATCGCCTGCAATCATTTTAATTCTGTCATTACTGGTCGGTGCAATAAGAGAGATAACATCAATATCATAATTTTCTGCAACTGACTGAAGCTCCTGCTTTTCTTCAAACGGAAGGTCAGGAATAATTACACCGCTTATGCCTGACTCCTTAGCTTTTTGCAAAAACTTATCATAGCCGTATTTGAAAAGAACATTAAGATATGTCATATACACAAGAGGAGTGTCTATTTGTGATGATACTTTTTTTGTAAGCTCAAATACCTTGTCAGTAGTTGTGCCCTGTGCCAGAGAACGAAGATTAGCCTCCTGTATAACAGGACCTTCAGCTATAGGATCACTGAAAGGAATTCCGATTTCAATCAAATCGCATCCTGCCTTTGCCATATTAATCATTATTTTTTCACTGGTTTGCAAGTCAGGATCACCGGCAGTTATAAAGCCGATAAATGCTTTGCCGTTTTCAAATGCCTTTGATATATTACTCATTTATTTCAATCCCCCTATATCTTGCTATTGCGGCAACATCCTTGTCGCCCCTGCCTGAAAGGCAGCAGATTATAACATCATCACTGCTCATTTCAGGTGCAATTTTCATAAGATGAGCTACTGCATGAGCAGACTCTATTGCACAGATAATACCCTCTGTCTTTGCAATATATTCAAATGCATTAACTGCCTCATCATCTGTTACCGGCACATATTCTGCTCTGCCTGTATCATGAAGATTTGCATGCTCAGGACCTACGCCGGGATAGTCAAGACCTGCACTGATAGAATATACAGGCGCAATTTGTCCATATTCATTCTGACAGAAATATGATTTCATTCCATGGAACACACCTAAAGTTCCTGTTGAAATTGTGGCTGCAGTCTCGCCTGTATGAATACCCTTGCCTGCTGCCTCACAGCCTATAAGTCTTACATCCTCATCTTTGATGAAATTATAAAACATACCCATAGCGTTTGAACCGCCGCCCACGCAAGCCATAACTGCTGTGGGAAGCTTGCCTTCAAGCTCAAGTATCTGCTCTCTGGCTTCCTTTGATATTACAGACTGAAAATCTCTTACAATCATGGGATAAGGGTGAGGTCCCATAACAGAGCCGAGGACATAGAAGGTGTCGTCAACTCTTGATACCCATTCTCTCATAGCTTCGTTTACAGCGTCCTTAAGTGTCATTGTACCTGTTGTAACAGGATGTACCTTTGCACCCAGAAGCTCCATACGATATACGTTAAGTGCCTGTCTGTCAGTATCCTCCTTACCCATAAAGATTTCACATTCCATATCCATAAGTGCGGCAGCCGTTGCAGTTGCAACACCATGCTGGCCTGCACCTGTTTCAGCAATTACACGTGTTTTGCCCATTTTCTTTGCCAGCAAACACTGACCAAGAACATTGTTGATTTTATGACTGCCTGTATGATTTAAATCTTCACGCTTAAAATATATTTTTGCACCGCCAAGATCCTTTGTCATTTTTTCAGCATAATAAAGAAGTGATGGTCTGCCTGCATATTCATTCAGAAGAGTATTAAGCTCATCATTAAATTCCTTATCATTTTTATAATGCTCGTAAGCATCTTCAAGTTTTATTATTTCATTCATCAGGGTTTCAGGTATATACTGACCGCCATGAATGCCGTATCTTCCTTTGCTCATTTAATTTCCATAACCTTTCCGACTACAAATATTTATTAAAATCACCTATACGCTTTGATGTAGCCAGACAAAGCGTATAGTATAATAAAAATTCAACTAATAAAACGGATAATAGAAATCGTGTGATTTTCACACTATAATCTCCATAATCTTTTGTATTTTTTTATAATCCTTAAACCCATTTGTTTCAACTGCCGATGACAAATCTATACAAAACGGATTTATCTTTTCTATTGCGTCATATATATTGCTTTCATTGATTCCGCCTGCCAGGAAAAACGGTTTATCTGTTTTCGGAAGTTTTGACCAGTCGAAACTTCTGCCCGTTCCCGTACCTGAGTCGAAAAGAAAATAATCAGCTGAATCATTGTATTCATTAATTCTGTCAAAGCTGTCAGGATTGAAATATTTTATCACAGGAGCATTGATATTCCTGCAAAGCTGGGGTGATTCATTTCCATGAAGCTGTGCAATGTCAATAATCTTATCTTCAACTATGCTGTTGATATAATTCTCATCTTCATTCACAAAAACGCCGACTGCTTTTATATCAGGGGACAGCTTTTTTTTAAGCTTTTTTGCTTCATCGGCAGTTATGCTTCTTTTAAAGCCTGCCGAAAGTATAAAACCGATATAATCAGGATTCAGGTCATTTACATACTCAACATCAATACTTCTTCTGAGACCGCATATTTTAATCCTTGCCATATAAAAGCTCCTTAAGTTTTGCTGATTTGTCAGCTGCTCTCATAAGAGTTTCGCCGATTAATACAGCGTCGGTTTTATTATTCAGCAGAACTTCTATATCCTCATGAGAAGATATACCGCTTTCGGATACAAAAACAATGTCTTCGGGTATCATACTTCTATACCTTGTGGAATTATTTACATCAACTGAAAAATCCTTAAGATTTCTGTTATTCACACCGATAATTCTTGCACCTGCATTAATTGCCGAATGCACTTCATTCTCATCATGAGCCTCAACCAGACAGGATATTCCAAGACTGTCAGCAATTTTTATATACTGCTTTATTGTGTCGGTATCAAGCAGTGCGCAAATAAGCAATACTGCATCTGCACCTAAAATCTTTGCCTCATATATTTGATATTCGCATACAGTGAAATCCTTGCGCAAAACAGGAATTGACACAGCGTCAGAAATTTCTTTAAGATATCTGTCACTGCCTAAAAACCATTTCGGCTCTGTAAGACAGCTTATACAGCTTGCACCTGCCTTTTCATATTCCTTGGCAATTTCAAGATAAGGAAAATCCTCTGCTATAATGCTTTTTGACGGCGAAGCCTTTTTTACCTCACAGATAAAAGACAGTGACTCCTTTTTCAAAGCCTTTTCAAATTCAAAGCTGCCCTTTGCCGTTAAAAGTGCCTCTTTCTTAACCTGCTCCAGTGACTTTTCGTTAATTATCTTATTATATCTTTTTTTGGTATAATCTGCAATAGTGTTCAGTATTGTTGACATAATTATCCCTCGTTCGTCGTTTTAATGAATTTTTGCAGTATATCGTATCCCCTGCCTGACATGAGAGTTTCTTCTGCCTTTTTAACTGCTTCGGCAAAGGTTATGCTCCTGTCGGCAACATACATACATGCACCTGCATTCATTATAACAGCAGTGTTCTGTGCCTTTGTTCCGTTTCCTGACAAAACATTTTTTACTATCTGAGAATTCTCCTCGGGTGTACCGCCTAAAAGCCCGCTTTTATCAACCCTTTCATATCCGAAATCCTCAGGCTTTATGGTATATTCTGTTATTACTCCGTCACGCACCTCTGCAACAGCAGTTTCACTGCATGCACTTATTTCATCAAGGCAGTCAAGACCGTAAACAACAAGGGCATCTGTAACACCCAGCTTTGTAAGCGCCTTAGCAATTTTAGGAACAAACTCACGGCTGAACACACCAAGCACCATTTGATTTGCATGAGCCGGATTTGTAAGAGGACCAAGCACATTGAATATTGTTCTTATGCCAAGTTCTTTTCTGACAGGTCCTACAAATCTCATAGCGCTGTGATACTTTTGTGCGAAAAGAAATGATATATTATTTTCTTCGATACTTTTTTTCATAAGCTCAGTATCACAGTCAATTTTTACGCCTACTGCTTCAAGGCAGTCAGCAGTTCCGCATTTTGATGATGCCGCACGGTTGCCGTGCTTTGCAATTTTTATACCGTTTGCAGCTGCTACAAAGGCAGCTGTTGTTGATATATTAAACGAATTTGATTTATCTCCGCCTGTACCGACAATATCAAGCACAGTACAGTCATTGTCAAAAGAAAGGGCTTTTGAACGCATACCCTCGGCTGCACCTGCAATTTCCTCATCAGTTTCACCCTTCATTGACAGTGCTGTCAAAAATGACGATATTACAACGGGTGATACCTCACCGCTCATTATTTCCTCAACAGCCTCTCTGGCTTCTTCAAATGACAAATCTTTTTTTGATATAACCTTTACTAATGCCTCTTTAATCATAATCTATTCTCCTGCTTTCCAAATTATATAGCTAAAAAGTTTTCAAGTATTTTCTTGCCGTCCGGTGTCATTATTGACTCAGGATGAAACTGCAGACCATATATGCTAAGCGTTTCATGCTGTACTGCCATTATTTCACCATCATCTGATTTTGCAATAATTTTAAGACAGTCAGGCATTGTTTTTTCTACAGCAGATAAGGAATGGTATCTTGCTACAGTAATCTTATTGCCCAGTCCCGAAAAAATCGGAGAACTGCTGTCTATATCACAAACGCTTTGCTTGCCATGCATAAGAGTCTTTGCATAGCTGACTGTTGCACCAAATGCCGTGCATATTGACTGATGACCTAAGCATACTCCAAGTATTTTTGATGTTTCTCCAAGCTTCTTTGCCACATCAATACACACTCCTGCTTCTTCGGGAGTTTTAGGTCCCGGTGAAAGTATGATATACTCGGGAGCAAGTTCTTTTATTTCATCTACTGTCAATTCATCATTTCTTATAACCTTTATATCAGGATTAATTTCACCTATCATCTGATAGAGGTTGTATGAAAAAGAATCATAGTTATCAATAAGTAATATCATTTTTATCCTCCCCGCTCATATTCAGTGCAGTTATAACAGCCTTTGCCTTGTTGATACACTCCTGATATTCCTTTTCAGGAACAGAATCTGCAACTATTCCCGCACCTGAACGAACATACACTCGGCCATTTTTCTTAAAAGCTATTCTTATTGCAATGCATGTATCAAGATTGCCTGTAAGGTCAATATATCCTATTGCACCGCCGTATATTCCGCGCTTGTTATTTTCAAGCTCATTTATAATTTCCATAGCTCTGATTTTCGGAGCACCTGACAGTGTGCCGGCAGGCAGAACTGCATCAACAGCATCAAGGGCAGTTTTATCTTCTCTTATTTCACTTTTGACTGTAGAGCCTATATGCATTACATGAGAAAATCTCAAAATCTGATGATATTTATCAACCCTAACAGTGCCGAACTTGCTTATCTTGCCAAGGTCATTTCTGCCGAGATCCACCAGCATATTGTGCTCGCTGAGTTCTTTTTCATCCTTAAGCAAGCCCTCCTCAAGCGTCTTATCCTCTTCTTTTGTTTTCCCTCTTGGACGTGTGCCCGCAAGGGGATATGTGTAAAGCGTTTTGTTATCAAGCTTAACAAGAGTTTCTGGTGATGCACCTGCTATTTCAATATCGTCACTTGAAAAATAAAACATATATGGTGACGGGTTAAGCTTTCTTAAAATTTCGTAGGTGCAGAGAAGAGATCCACTCATCTCAGCTTCAAGTCTGTTAGATAAAACAACCTGAAAAATATCACCCTCGTGAATATAGTGCTTTGCTCTTTCAACCATTTTTCCATATTGTTCGCCGTTAAACAGTGCTTTAAAATCTGTTTTCAGTACAGGCTTTTCAGGAATTTCCTGCTCGCCGTTTTCAATAAGTTCTTTCATTATTTCAATTTGCTTTGATGCAATCTGATAGCTTTTTTCAACATCTTTTGTAAGCAGATTCGCAATAAGGATAATTTTATTTTCTTTGTTGTCGAAAGCAATAACCCTGTCAAAAAGCATCAGGTCAACATCCTTGAAGCTTCCGTCATCATCAGCATCCAAGTTCAATGACGGCTCGCTGTATTTGATATAATCATAGCCAAAATACCCAACGAGTCCGCCTGTAAAGGTTGGAAGATAATCAAGACGCGGACTTTTATGCTCCTCCAGCAGTTCTTTAATATACTCTCTCGGATTATCTTCAATATGCCGTGACGAATATTCATCAATTATTGTAAGTTGATAATCCTTACAGCTTATTTCTGCTTTTGGATCAAAGCCCAAAAATGTGTATCTGCCTGTTTCATTTGTATCCTCAACTGATTCCAGCATGTAGCAGTGAGTGCTGAATTTTTTCAGCTTCTTCAGTACCTCTATAGCGCTGATGTTCATAGGCATTTCTGTGCTGAGAGGAACTGCCTTATAATCCATATAAAGCTTTTTTACTTCGTCAAGTGTTGGTTTAATTTTCATAAGCTCATCTCCTAAAAAAGTTGATTGTGCCTTGCAAAAACAAAAAGTCCCTGACAGTATTGTATAATACTGTCAAGGACGAAATTAATTCCGTGGTGCCACCTTGATTTATGGTCAATCCATACGCTCTGCAAGATACTATCATATCTCCGACCACTAACGCAGGCCATCGCGTCATAGAATACTAGGCTTTTTCGCTTTTCACTATGCCCTCTGCGGTCCATTTAACAAGCCGCTTACTGTCCTATTCCCAGCAACAAGGACTCTCTGTGAGTTCGTATCTCGTTTTTATCTCCGCTTCATCGGTTTAGTAATTAAATTGTAAAGATATAATATCATTGTTTTATTTGTTTGTCAAGCCGTCTTTAACTTTTTTTAAATCTGACCACCGCCGCAGAGTATATTATTAAAAATCCTATAAACGATACTGCCAGTGTTATGTCACAGCTGATATTCTCCATAGGCTCTGCCAGCTCATAATAGTGTATAACTCCCGCCGCCAGTAAAAAAATATATACGGCATAAGCTGATACAGCAGATAATACATTTATAATTACAATTTGTAAAAGTGTTCTAAGAAAACTTTTCATACTACCCCTCCGAATATATTCTATCATATATTGCAGAAGAAATATATCTGCTCTCAGTGGAATTAATCTGCGCACAGTGGAAATCTGCTGCTAAGAAGCAATTTGGCATATGCATTTTCAACAGTAGAGTTATATATAATGTTTTTTATTCCCTTTGCAGTTTCGTAATCCGCACTTGGTTTGTGGGTAACAAAGTATATCGGAATATTCAATCTTTCAGATAACTCTGCAAAACACTTAGGAACTGTTGCACTGTGAAACATATTTATCAGAACTGCATCAGCATTGTCAAAATTGTAATTATCAATATTTATTCCCACATATGAATTAATTATAAGTATATTTCTGTCATATATCTTTCTGCTGTTCGCATAATCACACGCTGCGGGTATGCAGTCAAATTCATCATCAACTCCTGCTGATGTAACAGCAACGGCAGGAATTATTTTATTATATGAAACATATACACCCTTTGTGCCTGAAATCAAATGCTCAACCGCTCTGTTAAAATTATCAATGCCATTGCTTTCGCTGTCTTCAACAGGCTTGTCAGAAGCCACAAAAACAATGTTCTTATCACAAAATGCATTGCCGATTACTGCCGATGTGTATGCAAGGGTGTCACTTCCGTGAAGAATAATTGCTCCTGTATAACATTCAAATTTTACATTATTCAAAAATTCTATAAGCTTTTTCCACAGTAATATGCTCATGTTTTCAGACAGTACCGAAAATGGTGATACTCCTTCAAATTCCACATCAGCTCTTTTACAGTAATCAAGTATTTTTAAATTATTTTTATCCAGCTCAATACAATCTGTCTTAACACTTCCGATTGTACCGCCAAGAGCAATAACTAATATTTTTTTCATCTAATCACTTCTTTTCTTTTTATCTATTTTATTACATATTATATGATATTACAATATTGTTTTGTTCAATCATCATTGAAAAATATGATAATGTATGATATTATAATTTTTATAAAAATATGAACGGAGATTGAATTATGAGTAAAACAAAGTCTAATAAATTACTGCTGATAGTTTCTGCAATTATTTACATAATTTCCTTAGCAGCAATGATTGCCGGCACATTAAATGATGTTAAAATTGATATTGCACTTTTTAATCCGGAAAACAGCATTGCAAAATTTTTTGAAAACTTTGGTCTGGCAGTCTACTGGGGATTTTGGGGACCCGCCTTTACAATAATTTTTCTTTGCAGAAGAGATCTTAATGAAAGTCTTGCAGTTATCGGAAAGCTTATTCCGAAGGTAAAAACTGTCACAAATACAGACAGCAAAGTTTATAAATTTTTCAACTTTGTTGTAAAAACAATTACAACAGTCGGATTTTTTGTATTATCTGTTGTGGGATGGAAAAAGCTTATCGAGAATGTTATAAAAAATATTCTTAGAAATATGAACATGGATAACTGGTCGCAGGCGGCATATTTTATTATCTGCACAGTAGTGGCTGCAATTGCTATTTTCCTTTTCAGAAATATTGACAAAGAAAAGCTTAGAAAGCTTGAAGCTCTTGCTCTTGCAGGAGTTTTGTTTGGTGTACTTATAAAAATAGTTGAAGAGTGCAAAACTATTACAAACCGTGTTCGTTTCAGAGAAATGGTTGCATATTCAAATGGTTTTTTGAATGAAGAAGGCTTATCAGAAGGTAAATACTCACCGCTTACAAGTGCTATGGCACAAAATACTGATTTTTCAGCATTTACACAGTGGTATAAAATCGGTGATGATATGGGTATGTACAACAGAGCAGATTCATTCCCAAGCGGACATACTACTGAAGCTGTGATAACTTTTCTTACATATCCTTTATTTCTTGCATTTGATAAGCTTAAAAAATTTGCGCCGATTGCACTCATTGCAAGTTTTGCATTTACAGCTGCAATGGCAATCACCAGATTAATTACAGGTGCACATTATCTCACAGATGTAGCAGGTGCCGCTCTTATCACTTACTCACTTTTCTTAATTGTATACAACATCTACTCCCGCTTTACCAAAAAAAGTATTATAGGTTAATATCAAAAAAAGTTTACATTATTTAAGTTCCTTAAGACAAGATTTCTTTGTTTTAAGGAACTTTTTTATTTATATCAAAATCCCCGCAAATTCGTTGTTTTTGAACCTTATGCCAAAATTGCCTAAAACATTTGCAAAAAAAGTATTGACATTATGTAATTTATATGATACACTCCAGGCATGAATTACATAAGGCTGTTGCATAATTTTCTCATCATTCATGTAATATGCTCCTTTTTTTATTTAAAGCAGTCTTATACTTCTAAAAAATTATAAAAACTATTTTATGGGAGGTATTAACTATGAAAAAGTTAACCAATTTAAGAACACAAGCCAATTTATCATCTGAGGAACTGGCCAACGCTTTAAATGAAATTCAAAAAAGCAAAAAATATTCAAAAGAAACAATCAGCAGATTAGAAAACGGTCAAACTGCACTTGATGCAAATGATATACTCAATTATTCTATACACTTTGGAATATCTGCAGATGAGCTGATATCAGAAATGAACGATGCTCCTGCATATATTTTTCGCAATGTTAAGGATAACTGCTCAAAAATTAATATTATGAAGAAAGAAATGTCAAATGTCATTTACAAGTACAATCAAATTTCAAAAGGTGAACACTATTCAGATAACACTATTATCGATATAGATACTGTAAGTAACTTTGGCAAATTATGCGATAACATCTGCAGAAAGCTGAGAATTGCATTCATAGGCAAGCCTGATTCCGGTAAAAGCACACTTATCAACAAAATAATCGGGCATGATGTTTTACCAAAAGGATGGACTCCTAAAACATCAACAGTTATAATTCTTAAGCATATAAGAGATAAAAATGAAGGCACTGACGAAAATATAAATGTGCTGGTTTATAAGATTAATAATAAAACTAAATTTGATATAAATAAAATAAATGATGAAAAATATAATAATTATATCTATGATAAAGGCTCATATGAATTATTGGAAAAATACGGAGCACATAATGACGAAAGCGATGCACTGGAAATTGATGCTATCGTTGTTTACATTGACAGTAACGTTCTTCTTAACGTTGACCTTATTGACCTTCCCGGCTATCGTCCTAAATCAAATGGCAACGATACTGAAATAACAGATATTTTTGATTCAAGAGATACTATGCTGAGTGCTGAAGCTATTGAAACTGCCGATTCTTATGTTTATATCAGTCCGGCAAACAGCTTTATTTACGGCGAAGATATATCAATACTCGGAAGCATGATAAAACATTTACCCATAATCGAAAATAAAGAAGAAAACACCATAAAGCCATTCGGAAACATATTTATTCTATCCTCTCAGGCAAGTATTTTAGGAGGCTCTGACAATATCAGCTTAATTCATGAAAGAGCTGCAAATAATTTATGGGATTATTTAGGAAATCACATAAGCATCAAAAACAGAGAAAAAATTACAGGCTACAAATATACAGCTGATACTCTGAAAAACAGATTTTATGCGACTGAAATTAATTCAGCCGGTATTATGAAAAGATTTTTTGATGATTTTTCAAATTATATAGAAGAAATTTCAGAGCTTCAAAACAAGATTATATCAAACAAGCTGAATGAATTTGTTAATAAACACAGTAGTGATTTAGTAATTGAAAAAAAGAAAATGCAAAATTTGATTAACAATCATGAGGAAAACAAAAAGTATTTAGAGACTCTTAAAGAAGAGGAAAAGGAAAGAAATGTTAAGTTCAACAAGAATGTTCGTCAGGTTGAGGATGCTATTTCTGATTTCAAGAAAAAATCTGAAGATGATATTACTAAATTTTATAACAGTATTATCAATAAAGAGCATATTAATAGTATTATAGAGGAAAACGGTTTCAAGAAGAATAAGAAGGATTTTGAAAAACTTAGCCTTCTGATTAATTCCGAATTAGAAAATGGTATTACAGAAATCTGCAGTAAATTAACTAAGGAATTCAAATCAAACATAGACCACTTCGTCATTAACATTGACAGCAAAAGCTTATCACTTGTAACATCATTTAATACTGCAAATGCTTTTATTTCAGGTTTAACAGGCATTGCTGCATATGGTGCACTTGCCGCCTGGGCAAGCACCTGTGGAAATCTCGGCGGATATATTCTTGTGGCAAAAGCAGTAAGTGTTCTGTCGGCAATAGGTATTCATCTTGGAGGTACGGCAACCGTTATATCAGCAGTTTCTGCCATAGGCGGTCCGCTTACAATCGGCATAACAATTGCTGTTCTTGCAACCATTGGCAGCTTACTTGCTTTTGGAGGCACATGGAAAAAGGTTATCGGAAACCGCATTGTCAAAGAGTATAATAAAAAGGGTATTTTAAAGAAAATACTTGACAATATTGATAAATATTGGAATGAAACAAGAGATGCATTCAGACAGGGTGCTGATGAAGTTGAGCGTCAATGGAAGGTCAAATACAATGAATTCAAAAACGATGTCGAAAATTTTGACATTGATAACATAAACAGCAGAATATATCAATATGATACAGCAATTGAATTTATTGACAGTATAAAAAATATTTTGGAAAAATATTAATCATATATCTAAAAAAGGAACTAATAAAGCTGAGGTTTCAGCTTTATTAGTTCCAAATTTTTAAATCATTACTAAAGGTTACAGCCAAAGATGCACCGAAAATATAATGATCCTCCATATCTCCATGATAAAACATTGCATAATTATATCCTATGTTCATTTTACTTATATCAATCACAAATCCTGCTGTTATTCTGTCCTTAGCCCAAGGCTTTTTGCTTTGATTTAAGTACGTTGTTCCCATTGAATTAAATTCTTTGAAATTTTTTGTGGATAGAAGGTTTATGCCATTTTCAAGTGAGTTGAAAATAATATATTCATCATTCTCTTTGATTACGCAAACATTTTCACCGCATTCGGTATATCCTTTAAATTTCCAGTTTTTCATATTTGAAGATTCGCTGAATGATACTCCGTTCTGCTTGAAAAAACAAATGAACTTATCATTATCCTTAAGTATGTACGGATCAATCATTCTGCCCATTTCATTTTCAGGAATATCACCCTTAACCTTAATCAGCTCAGGTTTACTCCAGTTTTTAAAATCAGATGTGTGTATAGTAAAAATTCGTGAGCTCTCATTGCCGTATTTTTCGCCGTTAGGTCTTGGATATGTTTGAAGACAAAGGTAATACATGCCATTATATTCAACCACATTACCCGGTGAAGAATAATTTTTTGATATGTCCTTTTCAGTTAATACTTCAGGCTTTGTCCAATTTTTAAAATTCTTGCTCTTACTTACAGCGGTACAAAAATATTGATTGTTATTTTCATTTATTACAAGCGAAAAGAAAAGATATATTTCACCGTTAAAAATATATGCCGTTGGATCACGGAATGAGTATTTTTCTGTTTGCTTAAAAATCAAATTATCCATATCACTGCACCAAAACTTTTATCAGCAGAAGTATTTTGTATTGTATACTATTATTTTCTTACAGGTATATTGTTATTGTGCAGGTAGTCTTTTAATTCAGGCACAGGCAGCTCGTTAAAATGAAACAAGCTTGCGGCAAGTACAGCATCAGCCTTTCCTTCTGTGAAAGCATCATAAAAATGCTCTGCCTTTCCCGCACCACCTGATGCAATAACAGGAATTCCGACTTTTTCGCTGACAGTTCGGGTAAGCTCAATATCATATCCTGTTTTTTGACCATCCTGATCCATTGAGGTGAGCAGAATTTCTCCTGCTCCTCTTTTTTCTGCCTCAACAGCCCATTCAACAGCATCAATTCCTGTAGGAATTCTTCCTCCGTTGAGATAAACCTCCCAACTTCCTTTGCCGTCACGCTTTGCATCAATAGCGCAAACAACGCATTGTGAGCCAAATTTATATGCAGCTTCGTTTATCAAATCAGGATTTCTTACTGCAGCAGAATTGACAGAAATTTTATCTGCACCTGCACGAAGAAGCTCTTTAAAATCATCAACTGTTTTAATACCACCGCCAACAGTGAAAGGAATGAAAACGGTTTCAGCAACTCTTCTTACAATGTCTATCATAGTGCTTCTGCCCTCATGCGTAGCTGTAATGTCAAGAAGTACAAGCTCGTCTGCACCCTGCTTGTCGTATGCAGCAGCACACTCTACCGGATCACCGGCATCACGTAAATCAACGAATGACACACCCTTAACTACTCTGCCGTTTTTTACATCGAGGCAGGGTATAATTCTTTTTGCATACATAAATCAACCCTCCATTGCCAAAAAGTTTTTGAGTATTTGAAGTCCCGCAGAACTGCTTTTTTCAGGATGAAATTGTGTTGCACAGAGATTGCCGTTCTGAACTGCACACTGAATATTTACTCCGTATTCAGTTGTTGCAGCGACATTCTTATCCTCAGCATTTTTGAGATAATATGAGTGAACAAAATAAAAGTAGCTTTCATCAGTAATATTATTAAAAATACCGTCATTCTTCTTAATTGAAATAGAATTCCACCCCATGTGAGGAACTTTTAATCCGTCTTTTTTAGGAATTTCAACAATGCTTCCTTTAAGCAGACCGAGACCTTTTACATTCGGGCTTTCCTCACTGCTTTCAAAAAGAAGCTGTAATCCAAGACAGATACCCAAGAATGGTTTTCCGCTTGCGGCAGCCTCTTTAACTACCTCAACAAGTCCTCGGCTATGCATAGACTCCATTGCATCACCGAATGAACCAACACCGGGCAAAATAACATGTGATGCAGACAGTATTTTGTTTTTATCCTGCGTAATTTCGCATTCAGCACCCAGATAATCCAAAGCTTTTTTTACGCTTGAAAGATTACCTGCACCGTAATCAATAATTGCAATCATAATAGTATTTCTCCATAATTTGTATTAAAATATTCTATCATAATACAAATCTAGTTTCAATACTGTTGACAAAATAAAGTAAAAAGTATAAAATCATTCTATACTTAATATGGAGTGGTACCGAAGAGGTCATAACGGCACAGACTCGAAATCTGTCGTGTGATTCAGTCACCCGTGGGTTCAAATCCCACCCACTCCGCCAAATAAAAACACCTGTATTATTACAGGTGTTTTAAAATTTTATAGCATACGATCTGGAAGAATAATTGATAAAAAGACATAAAATGCTCAGATA